>CBDBLS010000028.1:0-864819 GCA_965207105.1 Roseovarius sp.
GTCGCGCCCGGTTCATAAACCCGCTCAACCGCCACTGCCTTATACTCGTCCGTATAGTTCCGTCGATGGTGTCCCATTTCGTGCCCCTTTCATGGACAGGGGTAAAGTACCCCAGTGTCCGGAAACAGGGACGAAGTTCACCCATGACGGCACGATCATCCCGGACAACATCGATGAGATGTGGGGCACGGATATGACGGGGACCGTTCCTGGCACAGGTCGCCAGGTTGCCGTCTTCATCGCGGTTGACCATTGCCCGGCGGGCTGCGTCGGCATTCATGCCGCCATTCGGGGTACTCGCCTCGAGGCCCTTCGACCGATCCGCCAGGGGGTGCGCGAATGCTTCGGGGCCATCGGAAAGGATGTGGCTCCTGGCCTGACCATCCGCCATGACAACGTCCTATGGGCGGAATGATCGGCTGATTTGGCATCAGGTTATTGTCGCATCGAGATGTCTCGACACGTTTGAAGCATGTCTCAGTTTGGCGTTTTGGTCAACGAACTGTCTCTCCCATAACAAACACAGAGTACGCTTTTGCGGCTCTCACCGTCCTTAAGACGAGCTCTTTGGGTCGTTGAGCAGAAGGCCTGAACATTATCTACGAGGTCAAAAACCGCCTCCACGGCCTTACAGAGAAAGGTCCCGCTGCTGTCGATCACCCCTCAAAAAAGGGACGATATGGCTCGCCGTGTTTGATGATCCCATGAACGGTTCGGGCCATCTTTGCGGCGATTGCGGTATACGCCTTACGGCGCAAATGGGTGTTGTGACGGTCCTTGGCGATGTAACGCTCGAACTTGTCACGAAAGCTGTTGGCGCGCTGCAAGATGGCGACCTGACCGGCCATCCAGAGGGTACGGCGCAGGCGGGCGCTGCCGTATTTTGACAGCTTGGTTTGGCTGCGGAAAGTGCCGGATTGGATTGTGGCGAGGTCCATGCCGCAGAACTTCAGGAACTGCCGGTGATGCCCGAAGCGGCGTAAATCACCTGCTTCGGCTAAGATGGTCAAAGCGTTGATGGGACCGATCCCGGGGATCGAGGTAAGTAATTGATAGTCGGGATGATCTTTGAGGAGTGCGACGGCACGATCTTCAATCTCGTTGCGTTGTGCGATCAGGCTTCGGCCTTCGCCAAGGATCAGGCGGAACATCCTGATCGCATCGGATTCTGGGGCAACGGGCAGCCCCACAGATGTCTTTGCGGTCTCGTAAATATCTGCAGGTAAACGCTCTTTTGCGACCCTGCGGCCAACGACGGCCCAAGCGTCTGCGATGAATGCGTCCTTGCTCATGGCCGAGATAAAATGGGGTGACGGATAACATTCCAGAAAGGCAAAGAACCAGTCGCTGCGCGAGCTGCGGTGAAAGCGGTCAGCTTCAGGGAAGTATAAGGGCAGATAATGCGTCAGCACCCGGTGCCGGAGCTCGGTCTTCGACTTGGAAACGATATCGTGGGTTTTGGACAACTCCTGAATGTCATTGGTGCCACGCAGGAGGGGATCGTGGTAAAACCGCTCGTTTCTGATCTCCATCATGTGCAGGATGACCCGGGCGTCTTTTGGGTCGTTCTTGTCCCAGCTGTTGTTGAGAGCTTCTCTGGTCCGCGCCAGGGCCACCGACGACACCAGCTTCATCTCAAAACCTGCTGTTGCCAGATGATAAGCTAAGGCACGGTGGTAATTACCGGTGGCTTCAAATGCCACGCGGACAGGACGGCCGTATTCTGACAGACTTACGATCAACCGGTTGAAATCGGCCAGTTGGTTCAGAACAGTCAGTCGGCGGCGGCGCTTCTTGCCAGGAACGGCAACCAGGACTTCATGGCGTGCTTTAGAGATATCAATAGCCACCAAGACAGGCTCGGATTGTGCAATACTCGGATTGTGCAATAGTCGTGTCGGTCATAGTCGGTCTCCTTTGCGGTGTGGTTTGTTGCAAAACCACTGTAGGGACCTGAGGTACGGCTATGACCACCCGCTGCGTGTAAAACGCGGAGCAATATTGGGCCACAGAAGCGGCTGCATATCGCAGTTGTAGCGGAGTAAAAGTCCGCCAGTTTGTGCCCTTCGTTTATTCGGAGGGCGGGAGATGTATTCTGTGGATATTTATAGTCGTGTGCGCCGTGCTTGTTTGAAGGACGGTATGTCTGGCCGAGAAGCGGCGCGGTTTTTCAACATGGCGTAATCAGGATCAGCACTCAGTTACCCCTGTTATTCTGGATGCACATGCAATTGAAAAGGAGACTGACCAATGGAATATTTTGCTGGTTTGGATGTGTCCATGGAAGAGACGCATATCTGCATTCTGGATCGTGAAGGGGCCCTTATTCGTGAAGGAAAAGCGAGCTCAACACCAAAAGCGATCGCTGACTTCCTCGCTTCTGGACCACCATGTGCCAAAGTTGTATTTGAAACGGGACGGATGGCACCAATGCTTTACCATGGGCTGACGGAGCTTGGTGTCCCGGTTGTTTGCATCGAGAGCAGGCAAGCATATCAGGCCCTTAAATCTCTGGCCGGCCACAAGACGGACCGCAATGATGCCCGCGGTTTGGCACACCTGGCGCGGACGGGATTCTACAAGCCGACCCATGTCAAATCACTGTCAGCGCACGCAATCCGGTCGCTGATCGCAGCCCGCAAGAAGCTGGTCGGACAGCGTGTGACGCTCGACAATCAGATCCGCGGTCTGGTCGTCGTCTTCGGCGTGCGGCTGCCACGAGCTTTGTCTCCGGCATTCAAAAACGCGGCGCTAAAAGTTAGCGATGGAGTGCCTGGCCTCCATGCCGCAATTTGCGGACTGTTCGCAGCACGCGAAGCAATCCTCGCGGCGGTTGCAGCCATTGATGGCGACATCAAAAAGATGACCCGCAAATCCGAAGTCTGCCAGCGCCTTATGACGGTACCAGGGGTCGGTCCGATCACAGCATTGGCCTTTTGCCGCAGCAATTGATGATCCGTCGCGTTTCAGGAAATCGCGTGATGTGGGGGCGTATCTTGGACTGGTGCCGCGACGGCATCAATCTGGTGAAATCGACTACACGGGCAGCATCTCAAAGCGGGGCGACGTGCGCGTCAGAACGCTTCTCTATGAGGCCGCCAATGTGATGCTGACGCGGTATGCCGCTCCGCTCAAATTGAAGACATGGGCCCTCGCAATCGGTGCGCGCTCAACGATGAGAAAGGCCCGAGTGGCTCTGGCGCGTCGTCTGGCAATCATACTTCATGCCATTATGCGAGACAAAACTGACTTCCAGTCCGCGTAAGGCTTACGAGGCGACAACGAGGATTCCTAAATCAAAGTTCCCATCTGGGACGATGCCCGAGGGAGGGCGTGAGACACGGCGCCGATTCTGTAGCAACAGCCAAGACCAACGGTATGATTGCGGTTTCAACATTGCCGACCCACACCCAGCCAACCCCATCATGAACCTCAGAGTTCGAAGAGAACAAAGGCAACCTCTGACATCAAAAGCAGGAAACTCAGGAAACACGCATTGACAGATTAGAGAACAAAGATCGTAAGACGATCGCGAAGATGCTGCGCCATGAACTTCCGCCTGGGTATCGTCGGTCGGAAGCGCCTCGGCGGCCAACGCTTGATGGTTATGTTGGTGTGGTCGATGAGATACTGCGCACAGACAAAGCCCTGATCAAAAAGCAGCGACACACGGCCAAGCGCATCTTTGAACGGCTGCGCGATGAGCATGGATATGCCGGCAGCCTGACCACGGTGACCTATTACGTGCGCGAGCAAAAACGGCGCACCAAAGAGGTGTTTGTGCCGTTGTCGCATCGGCCGGGCCATGCGCAGGTTGATTTTGGTGAGACGCTGGGCGTGATCGGTGGCGTGGAATGCAAGATCCACTTCTTCGTGATGAGCTTGCCACATTCTGATGCGGTGTTTGTGAAGGGATATCCAGCTGAGACAACCGAGGCGTTTTGCGATGGCCATGTGTCCGCCTTTGCATTCTTTGGCGGCATTCCGCAATCCATTCTCTACGACAATACCAAGATCGCCGTGGCTCGGATACTCGGGGATAAGACGCGCATCCGCACACGTCGGTTTACGGAACTGCAGTCGCATTACTTGTTTGATGACAAGTTTGGCAGACCCGCGCGAGGGAACGATAAAGGCAACGTTGAGGGCATGGTTGGATACACCCGCCGCAACTTCATGGTTCCCGCACCTCGCTATGACAGCTTTGATGATCTGAACGCACATTTGGAAGAGAAGTGTTTAGCACGTCAGGCCGATACGTTGCGGGGTCACACCCAAACCATAGGCGCACGCCTGATGTCGGATTTGGATGCTCTGATGGGATTGCCCGTCGCAGAATATGAAGCCTGCGATCACGTCAGCACGCGTGCAACGTCGATCTCAATGGTGCGCTATCGCAGCAATGATTACTCGGTGCCAGTAGCCTATGCGCACCACGATGTTCATGTGCGTGGGTTTGTGCATGAGGTTATCATCGGCTGCGGCAATGAGATTATTGCGCGGCACAAACGATCCTACACATCAGCGGATATGGTCTTTGACCCATTGCACTTTTTGCCCCTGCTTGAACAAAAGGTGGGTGCCCTGGATCAGGCCGCGCCTTTGCAGGGTTGGCATTTGCCAGATGTATTTGCCACGCTGCACCGACTGCTTGAAGCCAGAATGGGTAAGCCGGGCAAGCGAGAATACGTTCAAGTCTTGCGCCTTTTGGAGACCTTCGAAATGGATGTTGTGCAAGGCGCAATCCAGCAGGCAATAGATATGGGTGCAATTGGCTATGACGCCGTAAAACACCTTGTACTGTGTCGGGTTGAGAAGCGGCCACCACGATTGGATTTGGACTTCTATCCATACTTGCCCAAGGCCAATGTCGGCACAACACGCCCATCCAGTTACATGAGCTTGATGGGAAGGACCGCGGCATGACCGAAGCCCCTCGGATTCTTCTACGGCATCATCTTAAACAACTGCGACTGCCAACGTTCCAAGGCGAGTATGCCAAACAGGCGCAGCTCTGTGCTGCAGAGAACAAAGATCACATCCACTATCTGGCGCGGCTGTGTGAGATGGAATTGATCGACCGCGAACGCCGGATGATTGAACGGCGCATCAAAGCGGCGAAGTTCCCCAGCACCAAGAGCTTGGATAGCTTTGACTTCAAGATCATGCCAAGCTTGAACAAGCCCCTGACGATGGATCTGGCACGATGCGATTACGTTAATCGCAGGGAGAACATCATCGCGCTCGGCCCGTCAGGCACGGGCAAGACACACATCGCCCTGGGACTTGGGCTGGCTGCATGTCAAAGAGGACTGAAGGTGCGCTTCACAACGGCTGCGGCATTAGTCCATGATCTGATCGAGGCTCAAGATGAGCGGAGATTGCAGCGCCTTCAAAAGCAACTGACCAGCCAGAACCTGTTGATCATTGATGAACTGGGCTTCGTACCGCTCAGCAAATCTGGCGCAGAGCTGCTCTTCGAGGTCATATCCCAATGCTATGAACGCGGCTCCATCATCATAACCTCGAACCTGCCCTTCGATGAATGGACTGAAGTCTTTGGCTCTGAGCGGCTGACCGGTGCGCTACTCGATCGTTTAACCCATCACGTCCACATCCTCGAGATGAATGGCGAAAGCTATCGGCTCAAACACAGTCGCAACAACCGAAAATAACCAGCCCGCAATCACAGTCAGAATAATGCTGGCCTTATGGCCAGCATGCGCTTTGGCACGCTTCAGCTTTGTGACGAGCACGCGTGCAAAAGCGCCACAAAACATCAACCGAAGTGGCCCATTTTTACGCCGCGACATGGACCCATTTTACTCTGCGATTGACAACTGCGCTATTTGGGGCTGCGCAGGCGGTCATAGCCTCTCAATCAGCATCATTCCGAAGGTGTTATGGCTCGCAGTACATCGGCCACGACTTCCAGAACGGGATTGCCTGGCCGGGCGCGAAATCCTCGCCGTCCTTTGTCCGCGCTCCCGAAGGCAACGGCCGCGCCGAGCGATTCATTCGAACCCTGAAGGAAAACCCGCTCCGGGTCAGAACTTTCGACACCATCGAGGAACTCCAGGCCGCCCTGCAAAAGTTCAAGGAGGACTACAACGAAGAATGGCCGATCCAGCGGCACGGACACCGTTCGCCAAACCAGTTCAGATGTGACGCAATGGACAAAATCCAGGCCGCCGCATAAGCTTCACGAGTGTCTCAATAACCCTAGGGCGCTACAGGACCGCCCTGTAACGCCACCGCAGGCAAGGCCGGGAACGACACCATGGACAGCCCTGCCCTGCCCGCCGTCCTGACCGGTGCCCCGAGCCCTGCGTTTCCGGTCAGGAAGACCGGCGCGGCGGTCCGGTTCAGTCTGCGGTTTTATGCAGGGATGGTCCGCCGGGAGGCAAGCGGGGCGCGATGTGAACCGGCGGCCGGGGATGCCCAGTCTGCACAGGCGTACCTGACTATACCTCCCTCCTCGACACACAGGGCAATCGCATTTGGATTTGTCCTGCCACATCAAGGTTGAAAAACATCAAAACCTGACCACAAACGCAACGAGAGAGCAAAAAATTCATGCTATGTTCGTCAGCGAAGGGCCTGGATTTCCAAATGCGATTGCCCTGCCTCCCTCGACACATCAGAAGTTGGTCACGTGCTTCTGTCGAAGAGTTTTCTTGGGACGGTAATCGGGCGGGTTCGTAGGTAGTCCTCGATCTCGCGGGCAATCGTGTCAGCATTTTCAGGCCGTGCGCGACACTTCTCTGCCCAACCTCGTCCAGGGTGTAGCACATCCCACCGAGGCCGGAGACCATTGTATCGGCCTTTGCCAGGGTCATGGTTGCCAAACCCGTCGATCAGAGTGTTCCAGATCGGTGAGAACCGGCTAATCATCAAATTCTCACCCAACGGTATCCAGATGTCTTCTACGACGAGATGGCGGCAGTGGAAGTCATTGATATCCAACGTTGAGGTCGCAGCCCGGATGCTTTCCGCGTGCTCGTTCAGCCGTTTTTCAAGATATGGTTTCGGCTTTGTGTTGGGTGACATTCCATCCTTACGGCCTCCTGCCGGGATCGCACTGCCCACGTAGATGGGTGCGCGCCATTTCCCTTCTTTGTTGGCATCGGAAAGCTGACGATAAGGTCCAAATTCACCTGTGTAATAGACTGCGTAGACCCCTGCCCCAAGGAATGTTTCCAACTCTCCGAGCCGGACTGGTTCCTTCTCAAGAAGAGCTTCGCCCACCGAAGCGGCGAGATTTTCCCGATCTAACGGATTGAACGGATTGTAGTCACTCATCAGTGCAACTCGCCGCGCTTTACAAGCCGCGCCAAGTCAGATTCTAACAACTTCAGCGCAACGCTAGAAGCAACCGAATGCGCAAGCATTACAGGAACGGCATTTCCGAGCTGACGCATAGTCTCACTCCATGCACCGTGGAATACATAACCGTCAGGGAAGCCTTGCAGACGAGCGGATTCCCGAACTGTAAAGTACCGGGCTTCGCCGTTGGGTTTGACCATCATG
Organism: Roseovarius sp.; assembly: GCA_965207105.1. GTDB lineage: Bacteria > Pseudomonadota > Alphaproteobacteria > Rhodobacterales > Rhodobacteraceae > Roseovarius. The sequence goes on from CBDBLS010000028.1 coordinate 7,531, forward strand.
TTTTCACCGCCAGGAACACCGTGATCTCCTGCTTTCAGAGCTTTGGACGGCAGATCGACCGGAGACCCTGTATGCCCCTTGTAGACGCGAGCGCCGGGCTGAAAACGATGGTTTGCAATACCGGCAGCTTGCCTTCCGTCGGACCGCGGTTCCGGGAGAGTTTGAAGAGCATCTCGTACTGTTTGCCAGGGTAGAAGACCATCGCTTGAGTTCTGTACGCGGAGTTTCTCGATGCGAGCTTTAAAGCGAGCGGGAACTGAACCTCGGGCTTTCACCGAAACTTTGTGCCTTTCCCAGTACTCCCCGCCAATCCACTGCGCACGGAGCAGTGCGTCGAAACTATGCGTGGGATCCGGGAAATTCCAATGCACGTCCTGATCCTCGCGGAAGCCAACGATAAATACTCGTTCCCGCTTTTGGGGAGCACCGTAGTCCGCCGAATTAAAGAGTTGGCGCGCTACATTGTATCGGACCCCATGATCACCGGTGGACGTTTTCTCCCTTTCCAACCTCTTCAAGTGTTCTTGCCAGGTTTCTCCCGCTTTCTGAGATACTTCCGGCATCGAGACACGATGCTCGATATAGGCAACATAGTTCGCGAACGTCCCACGGGTCAGGCCTTTCACGTTCTCAATGATGAAAGCCCGCGGTTTCAGCCGCGCCACAACGTCAGCGAATGCCGAAAACATGTCGCGCTCATCTTCAAATGCTCCGTGCTTGCCGCCTATCGAAAACGGTTGGCACGGCGGGCCACCGGAAATGAGATCAAGGCCTGATGGGATGCTTGAATAATCCAAGTCTCGAACATCGCCGCAGATTACACGGAGATCTTTGACGAGTGGAAAGCCACGAGCCTTGTTCTCTTCTAAAGTTTCACAGGCCCATCGGTCCCGCTCAACGGCGGCGACTGCATGAAATCCGGCAAGCTCTGTTCCAAGAGCAAGACCACCTGCACCCGCAAAAAGCTCTATTGATTTTAGCATGTTGCCTCCCCTCTTCGGTTCTGAACCGCCCCGGGTTTACCGGAGAGTTGTTGGTTCAAATATTAGGCTGCTTTTTCTGAGGCATTCAAGGCTTCATAGAAGTTCTCCTCTGCTTCTTGCGGCGTGACGTATCCGATTTTGCTGTGCAGGCGCTTCGTGTTGTACCAATTCACCCATTTCAGGGTTTCCCATTCGACCTGTCCGACGGATTTCCACGGCCCCATGAAGTCGCTGACCTCAGTTTTGAACAGACCGATTGTGCTTTCTGCCAGAGCATTGTCATAACTGTCGCCAACGCTGCCGACGGACGTTTCGATGTCGGCTTCGACCGTCACCAGCCGAATAAAACATCTACCCAACCCGTCTCCAAAAACCGGCTTTTCGGCCATGGGCCTTGTGGAGTGCAAGCAGATAGGCCTCATGGTTCATGACGCCTTGCGGCAATAAGGGATCAGCGGATTTGGCCAGCTGGGTCAGCTTTCCCAAATATTTCACGCCATGCCCATAGGCTTTGGAACGTGCGCTTTTGAGGATGTCGTCGAGCAGAGCACGATAGAGGATTGTTGCCCCAGCAGGATATTCGTGTTCCAGCGTTTCCGCGACTTTGGGCAGGCTATGCCAATGACCGCCATCCCAAAGGGCATGATGCTGAACAACCACCTGGGCAGCGAGATCAAGGCGCAGCCAATCGAGATAAAACCGCAAAGCCGTTTCGGGGATCGGATGGGACAGGCCCAATTGCAGGGCGCGGATTTCAGCATCGATATCCTCAAAATCCGGCAGGTTTTTCAGATAGTCGCGCAGAATATCTGCCGACAGCCGGGTTTCAAAACACTGCCAGCGCAGGGCTTGCGCGGATGGTTTGTCATCCAACGCCTCCAGAATACGCGCTTCGAGCTGGATCTTGTCTGGAGACAGCGGATCATCCTGCCCCTTAACGCGCGATCCGGGTTTGCGCACCCACTCTAGCGCCTCAATCGCACGCTCTGTATTCAGCAGGCGTTCGGCCATGAAGTGAACATCCTGCATATGCGGTTTCTTGGCGCTTTCCAGCTTGATCAGCAGGTCAATATCCCCGCGCACCTCGGCAATCATCTGGCGCATTTCGGACCATTGCGAGGTCATCGAATAATGCCAGCGATCTGCCGAGAGCTTTGCCTCTTCAGCCTTGCGCTGTTCAATAGCGGCGCTGAGGTTCGCGTCCCATTGCGCCAGTGTTGACTGAGGCAGATGTGGCGCAATGGCTTTGGTCAGTTCTGCCAGATAACCATGGGTGGTTTCGCCAAGCCGTGCCATAATTTTGTCAGGTAGCAGAGCGGCCTCGGTGGCGCTCAACTGCGGGGTCAATTTTCCGGCGCTGATGATGGCCAGGTAATAGACATCCTGAACGTGGCCCGATGAATCATCGACCCGTTCGAACACGCGCTCATGGGTGCCGATGAAACGAATGAACCGGTCCATAGCCATGGCCGGTGCAACGGGTGCCAGCTCGGCCTCGATTGTGTCGGTCAGGCTTTGCAGATCATCGCGAAAGGCACGGGCTTTGTCCCACTCAACAAAACTCTTGGCGCGCTCCAAGCCGGACAGCCGTCGATCGATCAGCTTTGCGACCCCTTCGGGGCCGGATTTCGCGGCCAATGCGGCTTTGACCCGACGGCGAAAACCTGCGTTGCGCTCTGCCTCATCCAGCACCAGTTGGGCCAGCTTTTCAGCGGAGAGTTCAATCAGTTTATCGACAGAAAGGGCGGGTTTGCGGGTCATCGTATCTTTGGTTTTCGGAATTTGACCTATGGTTGGACCGACAACTGATTGATTGCAAGGAACTCGGGGCGGTAAGCAGGGCAATCGCGCTTCAAAAGCCTTTGATTAGTGTTCGCAGGACCTCATTACTCCAGCCCGCTTTTTTGAATTTGCCGCGATTTGATCCTTTAGCGGGATCGGCCTTGATGATGCTCAAGGCAATCCGCCTCAAAGCGGCAAAGTTGGCTGGCGCGTGATCTTTTCGCGCGCGGTGTCGGTCGTCGTTCATCACCACGTCGAGAGACCAATGCAAGCTGTTCCCAATTTGCCAGTGGCCGCGGATCAGTGTGGCGGCCCCCTGAGCCGCGGGACATTTGGAGAGCGGATAAAGCCGTTCGGCGTGACTGGTTTTGTCGCCAACCGCGCGCCTGGAGGCGACATGGACGAAAGCCTGAAGATGCGGCCACTTATGGGTATTGATCAGATATTCCGGCACATCGTGGACGCGGTATGACCGCTCTTCCACACGACCATGATCAGCATCAATAGTGCTATATTCATCAACGTAATCAGTAGCCTCGTCTTCCACAAAAGCCCGGACATCGGCCAACATGTCGCCCTGATTGCCTTTGAGTTGAAGGCAGTGGTTACCGCCTTCTTTTACGATCAATTCACAGGTCTCTCGCTGGCAATGTAACGCATCAGCGGTGATGGTGATGCCATGAATGTCAAGCATCTCGATCAACTCGCGCAGGGCCAGGATCTCGCCACCGCCCCTGGCGCTTTGCTTGATGCCAAGGGTCAGCCGCGCCCCATGTGCAAAGGCCGTGACAATGTTCATATTCGATTGCCCGGCGGCCTTGTCAAAGCTGCGTCGCATCTCTTTGCCATCAATAGCGATGGCTGGTTCCTCTCCACATCCAGCCGTAAAATCGGCACGAAACTTGTCATAAAACGCTTGAAAACCGGTCGGCTTCATCATCCGGAACAGACGGGAACAAGCGTCATGACAGGGTACGCCATGAGGCAATTCGAGAAAATCGCGCAGAAAATCCTCCTTCATATGACCGAAAAACTCCATGTCGACCGCTGTATCGCCGCCGCAAAGCGCGCATAAAAGGCTGATCGTCATAAGATCACAGAACCTGTGACGTGGCGCATTGCCGCCGCGTGGGTCATCCATCTCATTGAAACAGCTGTCCAGGTTGGGCATCGCGAAGCTCCATCAAGTGATGAAACCTCCAGAATCCAATTCGCAACCGCTGTCAAACTTTAAGCGCGATTCCCCTGACTATGGAGGAATGGGCGCTTGTTCGGCCCCTGTTACCTGCCGCGAAGCGAGGTGGTCGCCCTCGCAAGACGAATCCGCGCCGTGTTGTGAACGCGATTATGTATATGGCGACCACGGGATGTCAGTGGCGCATGATCCGGCGGGATTTCCCGGCGATCTCGACTGTGCAGAACTGTTTTTACGACTGGCGCGACAACGGTCTGTTACACCGGATCAACCACCTGTCAATGATGGCGGCGCGCGAATTGTCGGGCCGTGAGGCGAGCCCCACTGCGGGCGTTATTGACAGCCAGAGCGTAAAAACAACGGAAAGCGGCGGCATTTCAGGCTTTGATGCGGGCAAAAAGATCAAAGGGCGCAAGCGTCACATCGTGACAGACACGCAAGGTTTCCTGTTACCGATCCTTGTTCACGCCGCCGATATACAGGATCGGGATGGTGCTGTGGATGGTCTCAAAGCACTGCGCATCCGCTTCCCGCGGCTGGGGCACATCTTTGCGGACGCAGGATATGCAGGGCCAAAGCTTCGGGATGCTTTGGCCCTGCAGGGAAAATGGACATTGGAGATTGTCAAGCGCCCTGACAAAGCCGAGGGGTTCGTTCTTCCACCACGAAGACGGGGTGTCGAGCGAACATTCGCGTGGCCGGGACGTTGCCGTCGTTTGGCAAAAGATCGGGAGGCAACCGTTGAAAGTTCCGTAGCATGGGTTTTGGTTGCCGGTATTCGTCTCTTGACAAGGCGGATAGCAAGGCATTCTGTTCAAACATAAACTTTTGAGTCAGACTCTTACAAATAACCCCGCTCTCATGTGATTGTGGAGCCACTGCCCGGCACGTCATTTATGACGGGCAGTGGCAGATCGCGAAAACCTGAAGGTCGAAGGTATCATTGCTGACATCTCCAGCTTTGCCCCCGAGGGCAGATTTGACATTTTGCTGATCGACCGGACCCTGCATATGCTGCCCAAAGGCGCGCGCCTTGAGGCACTTGGTCGTCTGATCAGCAGCGTCTCGCAAGCTGGGTGGGCACTTATCGCCGATGAACGCTCTAACATTAAAGAGTTTCAAAGGCGTCTTTGCCGACAGTCCTGTGGCTTGGAGTGCCGAACTGGACAGCTGCGGCACCCTGTTTATGCGGCGTTCGTGATACCGGGTCTGGCCCCCACCTCTCGCGCATGGCATATCTTGCCTGACGCATGAGGGAGACGCGCATATGACATTCGGAAAAGGCTGCCACCTGCATCTGATTGACGGCTCGGCCTTCATCTTTCGCGCCTATCACGCCCTGCCGCCCCTGACCCGGAAATCCGATGGCCTGCCCATCGGAGCGGTCAGCGGGTTCTGCAACATGCTGCAACGCTATACGTCCGATAACACCGGTCCCGATGCACCCACCCATGTCGCCGTGATCTTTGACAAGGGCAGCCACACCTTCCGCAACAACATGTACCCCGAGTACAAAGCCAATCGCGAGGCGATGCCAGAAGACCTGCGCCCGCAAATCCCCCTGACCCGTACCGCGACCGAAGCGTTCAACATCGCCTGCAAAGAAATCGAAGGCTATGAGGCCGATGACATCATCGCCACGCTGTCCGTCCAGGCGCGCGAGACCGGTGGACGCGTGACCATCATCAGCTCGGACAAAGATCTGATGCAACTGGTCGGCGGCGGGGTCGAGATGTTTGATGCGATGAAAAACAACCGCATTGATGTGGAAGGGGTCGAGGCGAAATTCGGCGTTGGCCCTGAGCGGGTTGTCGATGTACAGGCCCTTGCCGGTGACAGCGTCGATAACGTCCCCGGCGCGCCGGGCATCGGCATCAAAACCGCCGCCTTGCTGATCAATGAATTCGGCGATCTGGAAACCCTGCTGGACCGGGCCGAGGAAATCCCACAGCCCAAACGCCGTCAAACCCTGATTGACAACCGCGCCCAGATCGAGATGTCCAAACGCCTTGTGCAACTGGATTGCGCCACGCCTTTGGAATTCACCCTCGACGATCTTGAGGTGCGCGATCCTGATCCCGATGCGCTGCTGAGCTTCCTTGCCGAAATGGAATTCCGCACCCTCTCCAAACGTATCGCCGACGCTCTGGGGGCCGAGGCGCCAGTGATCGAAGACACCCCGGCCGCGACGACGCAGGACGCCCCCGAATGGCCCGCCATCGACCCCGAGAAATACGAACGTGTCGGCACAATGGAGGCGCTTCAGACATGGATCGCCCGCATCATAGCCCGCGGGTACGTGGCCGTGGACACCGAAACCACGTCCCTGAATGAAATGCAGGCCGATCTGGTGGGCATCTGCCTTGCCGTTGATCCGGGGCAGGCGTGCTATATCCCGCTGCAGCACAAGGACGGAAATGCCGATGATCTGTTTGGCTCGGACGCGCTGCTCGAGGGCCAACTGCCGCTTGACGATGTCTTGACCGCACTGAAGCCGGTGTTTGAGGACGACGCGATCCTCAAAATCGGCCAGAACATGAAATACGATGCCAAGGTGTTGGCCCGCTATGGCGTGCGCATCGCGCCGTTTGATGACACCATGCTGATGTCTTATGCGCTGAACTCGGGCATCCACAATCACGGCATGGACACGCTGTCAGACCGCTATCTGGCGCACAGCCCGATCCCGATCAAGACCCTGCTGGGTACAGGCAAATCGGCGATCACCTTTGACCGTGTCCCGATTGACGAGGCCGTCAAATACGCCGCCGAGGACGCCGACATCACCCTGCGTCTGTGGCATCTGTTCAAGCCGCGTCTGCATGATGAAAAGGTGACCACCGTCTATGAAACGCTGGAACGCCCGCTGTCGCCCGTGCTGGCCCAGATGGAGCGTCACGGCGTTAAAGTGGATCGCGAGGTTCTCAGCCGGATGTCCAACGCCTTTGCCCAAAAGATGGCCGGGCTAGAGGCCGAGATACATGAGCTTGCGGGCCGCAGTTTCAATGTCGGCTCGCCCAAGCAACTGGGCGAAATCCTGTTTGACGAGATGGGAATCGAAGGCGGGAAGAAGGGCAAGACCGGGGCCTATGCAACCGGCGCAGATGTGCTGGAAGATCTGGCGACCGAACACGAACTGCCTGCCCGTGTCCTCGACTGGCGGCAGTTGAGCAAGCTGAAGTCCACCTACACCGACGCGCTGCAGGATCATATCGACCCGGATACCACCCGCGTGCACACTTCGTATGTGCAGACCGGGGCCAGCACGGGCCGCCTCGCCTCGACCGATCCAAACCTGCAAAATATCCCTGTGCGCACCGAAGAAGGTCGCCGCATCCGCGAGGCGTTTATCTCGGAACCCGGCAACACTTTGGTCAGCCTCGATTACTCTCAGATCGAATTGCGCATCCTTGCCCATGTGGCTGACATTCCAGCCCTGAAACAGGCCTTTAAGGATGGTCTCGACATCCACGCCATGACCGCTTCGGAAATGTTCGATGTGGCAATGGAGGACATGACACCCGACATCCGCCGCCGCGCCAAGGCGATCAATTTTGGGGTGATCTATGGCATCTCAGGCTTTGGTCTGGCGCGTAACCTGCGCATTCCGCGTTCCGAGGCACAGGGCTTTATCGATCGCTATTTTGAACGCTTCCCCGGCATCCGCACCTATATGGATGACACCGTGGCCTTTGCCAAAGAGCATGGCTATGTCCAGACCCTGTTCGGGCGCAAAATCCACACGCCCGAGATCGCCGCAAAAGGCCCCCGCGCCGGGTTTGCCAAGCGTGCGGCCATCAACGCGCCGATTCAGGGCACAGCCGCCGACATCATCCGTCGCGCCATGATCCGGATGCCGGATGCGATTGCCGATCAGCCCGGCAAGATGCTGTTGCAGGTCCACGATGAATTGATCTTTGAAGTTTCCGAGGGCGCCGAGGAGACGCTGATCCAAACCGCCCGCACGGTTATGGAAGCCGCCGCAGACCCCGCCGTTCACCTTGACGTGCCGCTGATCGTGGATGCCGGCCAGGGCAGCAACTGGGCCGAAGCACATTAGCAGGGAAGCCCGCAATGGACTTGCAACCAGGGTTGATCGGCCCGTTAATCCGCACTGGGGCGATGGGGCACCTTTGGCCACCGGACTGCCCAGTCTGACGGTTCAGCGACACAAACAGGTGGCCGCGCGGTCGGCTATGACAGTTGCACCCAATTGAGCCGCGAACATGCCCGCAAATTCGGCGCTACACCCACAGTTTTGTCGGCGGGCCGCGAGTTTCATTATGAGATAGGGCGTAGGGCGGGAGATTGGCCGAATAGACTTACTATGGCTCATTCGGTAGCAAAAGCGTTTCGCCTTTAACCTGAGGTATCAAGTACAGTCGAAACGCGCACGCCGCCTGATGTTTTGAGCGGCGGCCTCGTAGAACAACGCCCCCTGTGCCTCGTGCTTCGATCCTAGCATCGTCAATCTTCCCCTTTGTTGGGAGACATGAATCAGCGATTTGCCACTCAATCAAGGACAAGCTTTTCAGCAAAATAAGCTCTTGGACTAAGCCGCTCTCGCGGCATTGGCGCGTGTGGCTAACGGACGACAACTTCACTGATGCCGCGCATTTTGCGATGTGACTGATCTGACTGACGATTGAGCTTTCTCAATTGGACAGGAGGTTCCCATGACACAGGAGAAGATGAGCCCGCTGCGTGCGCGGATGATCGAGGACATGCGTATTCGCGGGATGGCGGAGACGTCACAGAAAGCCCATATCCGGGCGCTCAAGGATTTCACTGCATTTCCGGGGCGCTCACCGGACACCGCGAAACCGGAGGAGTTGCGCGCCTGTCAGCTTCATATGACGGACACTGAGGTCACACCTTCGCTCTACAACGCCCGGATCACAGCGTTGCGGTTCTTTTTCGGCATGACGTGTGATCGCGAGGACATGAAGAAGTACATGCAGTTCCGCACCGAGCCGCGCAAGCTCCCGATTGTTCTGAGCATCGAGGAGGTTTCGGCGGTTCCGGCGGCGGCACCGGGACCGGGTATGAAGTATCGGGCTGCTTTGAGCATTGGCTCCGGCACAGCTTCGCGACCCATCTTCTGGAGGCTGATACGGATGTGCGGGTAATACAGGTCTTATACCAGCGGCCTTTGTAAAACGCGGAGCAATATTGGGCCACAGAAGCGGCTGCATATCGCAGTTGTAGCGGAGTAAAAGTCCGCCAGTTTGTGCCCTTCGTTTATTCGGAGGGCGGGAGATGTATTCTGTGGATATTTATAGTCGTGTGCGCCGTGCTTGTTTGAAGGACGGTATGTCTGGCCGAGAAGCGGCGCGGTTTTTCAACATGGCGTAATCAGGATCAGCACTCAGTTACCCCTGTTATTCTGGATGCACATGCAATTGAAAAGGAGACTGACCAATGGAATATTTTGCTGGTTTGGATGTGTCCATGGAAGAGACGCATATCTGCATTCTGGATCGTGAAGGGGCCCTTATTCGTGAAGGAAAAGCGAGCTCAACACCAAAAGCGATCGCTGACTTCCTCGCTTCTGGACCACCATGTGCCAAAGTTGTATTTGAAACGGGACGGATGGCACCAATGCTTTACCATGGGCTGACGGAGCTTGGTGTCCCGGTTGTTTGCATCGAGAGCAGGCAAGCATATCAGGCCCTTAAATCTCTGGCCGGCCACAAGACGGACCGCAATGATGCCCGCGGTTTGGCACACTTGGCGCGGACGGGATTCTACAAGCCGACCCATGTCAAATCACTGTCAGCGCACGCAATCCGGTCGCTGATCGCAGCCCGCAAGAAGCTGGTCGGACAGCGTGTGACGCTCGACAATCAGATCCGCGGTCTGGTCGTCGTCTTCGGCGTGCGGCTGCCACGAGCTTTGTCTCCGGCATTCAAAAACGCGGCGCTAAAAGTTAGCGATGGAGTGCCTGGCCTCCATGCCGCAATTTGCGGACTGTTCGCAGCACGCGAAGCAATCCTCGCGGCGGTTGCAGCCATTGATGGCGACATCAAAAAGATGACCCGCAAATCCGAAGTCTGCCAGCGCCTTATGACGGTACCAGGGGTCGGTCCGATCACAGCATTGGCCTTTGCCGCAGCAATTGATGATCCGTCGCGTTTCAGGAAATCGCGTGATGTGGGGGCGTATCTTGGACTGGTGCCGCGACGGCATCAATCTGGTGAAATCGACTACACGGGCAGCATCTCAAAGCGGGGCGACGTGCGCGTCAGAACGCTTCTCTATGAGGCCGCCAATGTGATGCTGACGCGGTATGCCGCTCCGCTCAAATTGAAGACATGGGCCCTCGCAATCGGTGCGCGCTCAACGATGAGAAAGGCCCGAGTGGCTCTGGCGCGTCGTCTGGCAATCATACTTCATGCCATTATGCGAGACAAAACTGACTTCCAGTCCGCGTAAGGCTTACGAGGCGACAACGAGGATTCCTAAATCAAAGTTCCCATCTGGGACGATGCCCGAGGGAGGGCGTGAGACACGGCGCCGATTCTGTAGCAACAGCCAAGACCAACGGTATGATTGCGGTTTCAACATTGCCGACCCACACCCAGCCAACCCCATCATGAACCTCAGAGTTCGAAGAGAACAAAGGCAACCTCTGACATCAAAAGCAGGAAACTCAGGAAACACGCATTGACAGATTAGAGAACAAAGATCGTAAGACGATCGCGAAGATGCTGCGCCATGAACTTCCGCCTGGGTATCGTCGGTCGGAAGCGCCTCGGCGGCCAACGCTTGATGGTTATGTTGGTGTGGTCGATGAGATACTGCGCACAGACAAAGCCCTGATCAAAAAGCAGCGACACACGGCCAAGCGCATCTTTGAACGGCTGCGCGATGAGCATGGATATGCTGGCAGCCTGACCACGGTGACCTATTACGTGCGCGAGCAAAAACGGCGCACCAAAGAGGTGTTTGTGCCGTTGTCGCATCGGCCGGGCCATGCGCAGGTTGATTTTGGTGAGACGCTGGGCGTGATCGGTGGCGTGGAATGCAAGATCCACTTCTTCGTGATGAGCTTGCCACATTCTGATGCGGTGTTTGTGAAGGGATATCCAGCTGAGACAACCGAGGCGTTTTGCGATGGCCATGTGTCCGCCTTTGCATTCTTTGGCGGCATTCCGCAATCCATTCTCTACGACAATACCAAGATCGCCGTGGCTCGGATACTCGGGGATAAGACGCGCATCCGCACACGTCGGTTTACGGAACTGCAGTCGCATTACTTGTTTGATGACAAGTTTGGCAGACCCGCGCGAGGGAACGATAAAGGCAACGTTGAGGGCATGGTTGGATACACCCGCCGCAACTTCATGGTTCCCGCACCTCGCTATGACAGCTTTGATGATCTGAACGCACATTTGGAAGAGAAGTGTTTAGCACGTCAGGCCGATACGTTGCGGGGTCACACCCAAACCATAGGCGCACGCCTGATGTCGGATTTGGATGCTCTGATGGGATTGCCCGTCGCAGAATATGAAGCCTGCGATCACGTCAGCACGCGTGCAACGTCGATCTCAATGGTGCGCTATCGCAGCAATGATTACTCGGTGCCAGTAGCCTATGCGCACCACGATGTTCATGTGCGTGGGTTTGTGCATGAGGTTATCATCGGCTGCGGCAATGAGATTATTGCGCGGCACAAACGATCCTACACATCAGCGGATATGGTCTTTGACCCATTGCACTTTTTGCCCCTGCTTGAACAAAAGGTGGGTGCCCTGGATCAGGCCGCGCCTTTGCAGGGTTGGCATTTGCCAGATGTATTTGCCACGCTGCACCGACTGCTTGAAGCCAGAATGGGTAAGCCGGGCAAGCGAGAATACGTTCAAGTCTTGCGCCTTTTGGAGACCTTCGAAATGGATGTTGTGCAAGGCGCAATCCAGCAGGCAATAGATATGGGTGCAATTGGCTATGACGCCGTAAAACACCTTGTACTGTGTCGGGTTGAGAAGCGGCCACCACGATTGGATTTGGACTTCTATCCATACTTGCCCAAGGCCAATGTCGGCACAACACGCCCATCCAGTTACATGAGCTTGATGGGAAGGACCGCGGCATGACCGAAGCCCCTCGGATTCTTCTACGGCATCATCTTAAACAACTGCGACTGCCAACGTTCCAAGGCGAGTATGCCAAACAGGCGCAGCTCTGTGCTGCAGAGAACAAAGATCACATCCACTATCTGGCGCGGCTGTGTGAGATGGAATTGATCGACCGCGAACGCCGGATGATTGAACGGCGCATCAAAGCGGCGAAGTTCCCCAGCACCAAGAGCTTGGATAGCTTTGACTTCAAGATCATGCCAAGCTTGAACAAGCCCCTGACGATGGATCTGGCACGATGCGATTACGTTAATCGCAGGGAGAACATCATCGCGCTCGGCCCGTCAGGCACGGGCAAGACACACATCGCCCTGGGACTTGGGCTGGCTGCATGTCAAAGAGGACTGAAGGTGCGCTTCACAACGGCTGCGGCATTAGTCCATGATCTGATCGAGGCTCAAGATGAGCGGAGATTGCAGCGCCTTCAAAAGCAACTGACCAGCCAGAACCTGTTGATCATTGATGAACTGGGCTTCGTACCGCTCAGCAAATCTGGCGCAGAGCTGCTCTTCGAGGTCATATCCCAATGCTATGAACGCGGCTCCATCATCATAACCTCGAACCTGCCCTTCGATGAATGGACTGAAGTCTTTGGCTCTGAGCGGCTGACCGGTGCGCTACTCGATCGTTTAACCCATCACGTCCACATCCTCGAGATGAATGGCGAAAGCTATCGGCTCAAACACAGTCGCAACAACCGAAAATAACCAGCCCGCAATCACAGTCAGAATAATGCTGGCCTTATGGCCAGCATGCGCTTTGGCACGCTTCAGCTTTGTGACGAGCACGCGTGCAAAAGCGCCACAAAACATCAACCGAAGTGGCCCATTTTTACGCCGCGACATGGACCCATTTTACTCTGCGATTGACATGCGCCCGGAGCATCCCGGAACTGATCCCGCTGCACAGCAGGCTTTTAAAAAAACTTTGCCAGCCTCATAGCCGATACCCTGCCAAAACATGCAAAGGGGAAGCCGCTTGAGGTATGGTTCCAGGATGAAGCCCGCGTCGGGCAGCAAGGAACCCTCACCCGCAAATGGGCCAAGCGTGGAACCCGCCCGCGCGCACCACGTGATACGCGCTGCAAATGGAGCTGTATCTTCGGCGCAGCCTGTCCTGCCTGTGGCACGGCGGCTGGGCTGGTCCTGCCTTACGTCAACGCCGAAGCAATGGGGCTGCATCTCGATGAGATCGCAAAGACAATCGCACCCGGCGCACATGCCTTGCTCATCATCGACGGGGCTGGTTGGCACGGAGCAAAATGCTTGCAGGTGCCAGATAATACTACACTCGTAAAACTGCCCCCATACTCACCGGAATTGAACCCAATGGAAAACGTTTGGGCCTATCTGCGGTCGAACAAACCCGCTGTCTCTGTCTTCGACACATATGAAGAAATCCTCGAAAAATGCGCCCAGGCCTGGAACTTCTTTGCGAACGACCCTGAACGCATAACTTCAATCACAGATCGAGAATGGATAAAGGTCAATTAATTGGGCCGTTGGTATTACTTGGCCACGCCAGGCTGACCACGACGGCGCGATATACCCATGTCGCCACCAAGACACTGCGCAACGTCGCCAGCCCATTCGAGCATATCCGGGATGTGACCTGACGGATCGGTCAGCGTGCCACGGCACGCGCTGGAGGTTGCAGACATCTTTCGTGCGCATGGTCCAGCCTACCGGCGGGCCAATGCAGGGCATCTGAGCCTCTCGCAGCTCAAGGTGATGTCATCCATTGAGGCTTGCCGGACGGAAGCGCTCGGCGGGCATGTGGCGGCTTGCACCAAATGCGATCACCAACACATCGCATACAACAGTTGCAAAAACCGGCATTGCCCGAAGTGCCAGGGACCAGCCGCGCGTGACTGGATGGCGGCGCGGGCAGATGATCTGCTGCCGGTGGAGTATTTCCATCTGGTCTTCACCTTGCCAGCCGGGATCGCCCGGATCGCTTTTTGGAACAAAAAGGCCGTCCACGGCCTGCTGTTCAAAGCATCGGCAGAGACGGTGACGACCATCGCCGCCGCTCCCAGGCGTATGGGTGCCCGCGTCGGTATGACCAGTGTGCTCCACACCCGGGGATCGGCAATGACGCACCATCCCCACGTCCACATGATCGTACCAGGAGGCGGGCTCTCGCAAGATGGCGTCCGTCGGGTTGGCTGCAAGCCTGGGTTCTTCCTGCATGTCCGGGTGCTGTCCAGACTGTTCCGTCGGCTGTTCATCGAAGGTCTGATCGCGTTGCATCGGGCGGGAGAGATCGCCTTCTTCGGCGATCTGGCCGGGTTGGCAGACGTTGATGCATTTGCCGCCTGGCTTGGGAATGTCCGAAGCTCTGTGTATGGGGTTTGGCCCATGCGGTTAAAACGGGTCATCTGTTGAACCGTTCCGGGTATAGGATAGCGAACCGGTTTCGTGCCGCAACCCATTCTCTGACACATCGACCGGATTTTTCGAAGTTGCGGATGGCCAGATAGATCAGCTTTGTTGCAGCATCGTCGGTTGGAAGGCCGCCACGGGTTTTGGTAGTTTTCCGGATGCGCATTCCGGTCTATCCGGCCGGTCATTCCGACAACATCCGGCCACCTAAACCGGGGCATCCGGTCACTTTTGGCGCGCCGCGTTGAGGCTTGAGGTTTCAACTATCATTTCGCGGCGGTTTCGTCACCTGATTTGGCCTCCTGCTTTCTGAACGATTGGCCTTCCAGCTCGACCCGGCAGGCGTTGTGTACGAGGCGGTCGAGGATGGCGTCCGCGAAGGTTGGTTCGCCGATGACATCGTGCCATGTGCCGATGGGCAACCGGCTGGTGATCAGGGTTGAGCCGGTGCCATATCGATCCTCGACGATCTCCATCAGATCACGTCGTTGGCTGGCATTGAGCCGGTCTGGTCCCCAATCGTCCGGAATGAGCAGTTGCGTCTTGGTCAGCGCTTTGAACAGACGAGGAAAGCGCCCATCACCGTGGGCCAGTTCCAATTCGTCGAACAGACGCGTCGTGCGCTTGTAGAGGACGGTTGTACCTTCTCTGCAGGCCGCTTGCGCCAGAGCGCAGGCCAACCAGGTTTTGCCGACACCGCAGGGGCCTGTGATCATCGGGTTGCGTTTGTCGCGTATCCATTTGCCGGTGAGCAGGCTCTGGAAGAGCGCCCTGTCCAAACCTCGACGGGTTTTGTAATCCACGTCCTCTGGGGCAGCCCCGACATGGCGCGGGCGCGCGGTGCGCATCCGGCTTTCAAAGCGTTTGGCTCAATTAGCATTTATTATGCGTGGCGACCTGTGATAGAACACACCATGAACAAAATTATGGGTGCGGCACATGGATCATCAGGCTTTTTTGGTGTGGCTTAACGAGATCGACAACCTTTCATCGAAACAACGGGCTGAAACCGGACGGCTCGTTGCCGGGGTTTCGTCGCTGGAAAGCGTGATCGATCTCCTTGAGGCGACTGTTCGCGAGGGGCGTATCTGTCCGCACTGCGCTTCGGGCGGTGCGATCATCAGAGGCCATGCAAGTGGCCTGACGAGGTTCTTTTGCAAAAGCTGTCGCAAAACCTTCAACGCGCTGACCGGGACGCCGCTTGCCCGCTTGCGCCACAAGGACAGGTGGGCAGAGTTTGCAGCTTCCCTGCGCGACGGCGAAACGGTAAAGGCGTCCGCTGAGCGTTGTATGGTGGCCGACACCACAGCTTTTCGTTGGCGTCATCGCTTTCTTCAGGCTGTAACGGTCGGTGCGGTCAAGCTGTGCGGGATCGTCGAAGCCGACGAGACGTTCTTTCTGCACAGCCGGAAAGGGGAGCGTAATCTCTCTCGAAAAGCCCGCAAACGCGGGGGAAAGGCCTCAAAACGCGGATTGTCGAAGGAGCAGGTTCCGGTCCTCGTTGCAGTCGACCGATCAGGCACCACCATCAGTGCTGTCTTGCCTGCGGTGACAGCCGAACATCTCAAAACGGTTCTGCAGCCACGTCTTGATGGGGACGCTCTCCTGGTGACCGATGGCTGCACCGGGTACCCGCCCTGCGCCGCAGAAATGGGCGTCAGCCATGAAAGTCTCAACCGGACCGCCGGAGAACGTGTCCGTGGTGAATTGCACATTCAAACCGTGAACAGTCGGCATGAGCGGTTAAAGACCTTTCTGCGCCGCCATCGGGGTATCGCAACCAAATACCTGGACAGCTACCTTCGGTGGTTCCACCTTGCCGTCCTTCCGAGCCACCAAACGCCGCGCGCGATACTTGCCGCAGCAGCAGGCATCCTGCCTGTAATACGCCACGCATAATCAATGCTAATTGAGCCAAGCGTTTTGTCTCTCGACTGGTGGCTTCACGGTCGATCAGCAACCCCAGCCATTCAGCATGGGTCAGGTCGGCGGTGCCGTCCTGTGTCTGCATCTCGGCAAAGGCTTCTGCCATGCCGTCGAGCCTGAGTGTTCTGAGCTGATCCAGTGTTGGATGATCAAGCATATTTTGTCCTCTTCAATGGAAGTATCCCGCGCCACGGATATTGGAGTGTGTGATCGTGGGGCCGTCCGTGGCGGGCTGGCGGCGTTGACGACCCAAACCATTCTTCAGAATGGAATGCAGGGATGAGTAGCTGTAGGCATTGATCTCGAGGGCACGTTCGCAGGCGCGATCAAGACGATCATTGCCAAAGCCGCGCGCCAATTTGAGCACCCCGAGGCAGGCACGATACGCTTGTTCGGGGTGGCGGCGCTTGCCCATCATGAGCGTCACGAACGTCGCGACATGGGGACCGATCCGGGCAGCGCGGGTGCGGATCACCTCGGGCGAGCAGTCCGGCCGGAACCGGTGATTGGGCGGCATGTGATCCCGGATGGTGGAATGCTGACGGTTTCCCGATGTTCTGGCATGGGCAGCAACCCTTTGACCCTTATGGAAGACTTCGACGGTACGGGCGGTGACGCGCACCCATAGCTTCTGTTTGATCAGCGGGTGCGGCACCGAGTAGTAATGCCGGTCCACATCGATGTGGTAATCAATCCCCGCACGCCGCAGCTTCCATTCCGCATAGACGTATGGTTCTGCGGGCAGCAGCTTCAACGCGGGTTTGTCCAGTGTCTCAAACAAAGCCCGGCGGCTGGCCCCAGGGTGCCGGGTGACCTTGCTGTTGAGGTGATCACGCAGGGGCCGGATCGCCGCGTTCAACTCATCCAGGCTGAAGAATGTCTGGTTGCGCAGGCGCGCCAAAATCCAGCGTTCGGCCAGCAAAACAGCACCTTCGACTTTCGCCTTGTCCTTCGGCTTACGCGGTCGCGCAGGAACGACGGCGGTATCGTAATGTGCCGCCATATCCCCATAGGTGCGATTGATCGCTGGATCATGGAAACAGGCTTTGATCACGGCGGCCTTGAGATTGTCAGGGACCACCTGCACAGGCACACCACCGAGGAATGCAAAAGCGCGGACGTGGCTGCTGATCCAGTCCGGCAGGCTCTGGGTCCAGGTTGCCTCGACATAGGTGTAGTTCGACGCACCAAGGGCCGCGACGAAGATCCGGGCGGTGCGCACTTCGCCCGTCTCAGGGCAAACAACATCGACCGTGTGTCCCGCGTAATCGACAAACAGCCGCTCACCCGCAGGATGGCGCTGACGCATCACCGGCGACAAGCGACCCTCCCATCGCGTGTAGAGTTCGCAGTACCGGCTGTATCCGTAGCCATCGGGATAGACGCCGCGATACTCTTCCCACAGCAATGCCAGTGTCACACCTTTGCGACGAAGTTCCGCGTGAACATAAGCCCAATCGGGTTGTGGGATCGCCCGCGTCGACGCGCCAGGTTGATGCGGAAAGATCTGCTGCTCAAGATCAACATCAGACAGATCATCAGGCAAAGGCCAGACCAATCCGGCCACATCCGCGCCCCGGAAATACTCCGATACTGTCGCACGCCCCAACGACAGGCTCTGCGCCACCTGACGCCCTGAAAATCCATCTGCTCGAAGCCGCAGGGCTTCCCGTATCTTGCGCATCGACAATCTCTGCATCGCGCCACCTCCCATTCAAAAAGAACGGCAAGGTAGCCAGTTAAAGATCGCCTCAAAACAGACGCCAAACCCCCGGATCAGGGGTGGCCGGATGCCCCGGTTTGAGTGGCCGGGTTAAATCGGTACGGGTGGCCGGATACTATCGGTATAGGTGGCCGGATCACACCGGAATGCGCATCCGGATGACCCGGTTCAGGCTTTCTATGGCGTTGGTGGTATAGATGATCTTGCGCACATCCGGGGGGAAGGCGAAGAACGGGATCACCTCCTGCCATGCCCGCCGCCAGCCCGGGGCGATCGAGGGGTATTTTTGCCCCATTCATCCTCGAAAGCATCAAGGGCTTTGGCGGCCTCCCCGTCGTTTACGGCCTGATAAATCTGCTTCAGGCTTCTGGCCCCTTCCTTGCGATCTTTCCAGCCGCAGAAGTTCAATGAATGGCGCACCGGATGTACAATACATGTTTGCACGGTGGTATCTGGATAGGCCGCGTTGACAGCGTCGGGGAAACCCTTGAGGCCATCCACAACGGCGATCAGGATGTCCTCCAGCCCCCGGTTTTTGAGATTGCTCATAATGGACAGCCAGAATTTGGCCCCTTCATTGGCGGCAATCCACAGGCCCGGAACCTCACGCTCACCATCAGGGGTGACGCCCAGGGCCACGTATACGGCCCTGTTCTTGACCTGACGGCTCTCGGCATCGCGGATTTCAACACGTAGGGCATCAAGGAAAACGATCGGGTAAACCGGCTCCAAAGCCCGGTTTTGCCAGTCCGGGACCTCCTCCAGAACAGCATCGGCGACACGGCTGATCAGGTCGGCAGAGACCCGTAACCCATAGACTTCCTCAAGGTGGCTGCTGATATCACGGGTTGATAAACCAGCTGCGTAAAGCCCGGTAGTCTTGTCATCCATCCCGTCGGTCCGGGTCTGGCCTTTCTGGATAAGTTCCGGCTCAAAACTGCCGTCACGGTCACGTGGGATATCAATCGGCACCGCCCCGTCATTGCCCTTCAGCACCTTGCGCGTCGCTCCGTTGCGCCGGTTGGTCTGCTGGCTGGCAGGTTCACCGTGTGGTTCATAGCCCGGATGCTCGGTCAACTCAGCCCCCAACATCCGCTCCATCGGCCGGACCTTCAGCTCTTTCATCAGACCCTTGTCGCCAAGTAAATCTTTGGGTCGTTCAACACCGCTAGGCAGCTCGCCCGGTAGTTCCTTGGAAATCGTCATTATCGTCATGCTCCTTCAGTTTGGAAGCATGGACCGAATTACTCATACACAGAAGACAGGACACTCTCCCTTGCCGCGGCGTTTCGCAAGTCCGAATGGGTGGTCTATGCCAAACCGTCCTTCGGCGGACCCGAAGCCGTACTGGCATACTTCAGCCGCTACACGCATCGGATTGCCATCTCCAACAGCCGCCCTGTCAGCGCTGATGCCCGAACCGTGGTGTTCCGCTGGAAAGACTGCCGGATCAAACGTGGAGACCGTATGAAGGTCATGCGGCTTGATACGCACGAGTTCTTGCGCCGGTTCCTCATCCATGTGCTCCCAGGCGGGTTCCACCGCATTCGTCACTACGGCCTGTTGGCCAGCGCAACCCGCAAAAGCAACCTTGCCAGGACCCGCACGTTGCTCGGCGCGCAACCAGCAATGCAGCAAGACGCATCCACCGCCGATGTCATCCCGATGACATTGCGGGAGCCATGCCCCGACTGCGGCGGGCGGATGCGCATCATCGAGACCTTCCGGCGCGGGGAGCTTCCACGGTCTCGTGCTCCACCACGGAGGCAGGCCGCATGACCGAAAGCCTGTCCATCCCGTCCACCCCAGACCGGTTGCTGCGGCAATGCCGGCCAAGCCACCTCGTCTGCAGCGCCCCGACAGGCCGCGCGAACGACGCAAAAGGACATCCATCCGAGGCAAATCCTCTGGCAAAACTCGGAGACGACCGGCCTGAACCCCCAAGCCGGTGCGTCCGTGACAGTCAAAGACAAAGCCAACCGCACTCTTTCCCCATAGATAGCACCTAGCCCCCGCGGCTTCCTCCCTGAGAGGTTTGTCAACACGGGCCACAGTCAGACCGTGCCGAAACCCCGCGCAATGACCCGCGTCGAAAAACCTTCATCAAAGCCGACACTCGCAGTTCTGTGCCGTTTAACAGACCCGCTCCGCCCAAGCAAAAGGCCAGCTCCGAGTTTCCCGGCGCTGGCCCTGAGTCAAATCTGGCGGTCGTGTGAGATCACACTTTCACAAGTTCCGATTTGGGATCATACATCGGCTTCAAACTCACTTCAGCCTTCACCTTCGTGCCACAGACGTCGACCTCATAGGTCGAGCCCAGCACATCGGCCGCGCTTTCGCCTTTGCAGGGCACATAGCCCAGACCCATGGCACCACCCAGCGTGTGGCCGTAATTGCCCGAACTCAGGTATCCGACATATTCACCATTCCGGATGATCGGCTCGTTGTGATAGAGCAGCGGCTCAGGATCGGTCAGCAGGAACTGCACCATCCGGTTATGCGGCCCGCTTTCCTTGCGCTCTGCCACGGCGGCCTTGCCGATGAAATCGTCCTTTTTCAGATCGACGGCGAAGCTGAGCCCCGCATCGACGATATTGTCCTCGCAGGTGATGTCATGGCCGAAATGGCGGAAGCCTTTTTCGATCCGGCAGCTGTCCATCATATGCATCCCGCACAGTTTCAGGTCCATATCCTGACCCGCTGCGTAAAGCGTTTCAAACACATGACCGGACATGTCCGAGCTGACATAGGCCTCCCAGCCCAGCTCGCCCACATATGTAACCCGGTGAATACGGGCGACTCCCATGCCAATCTCGATCTCTTGGGTGGTGCCGAACGGGTTCACATCGTTTGAGAAATCCGCAGGCGAAACCTTTTGCAACAGTTCGCGTGAGCGCGGGCCCATCACGGCCAACACGCCCTCACCCGCCGTTACATCGCTAATCACCACGTTGAAATTGCCCACATGGCGCTGCAACCACGTCTGATCAGCCAGACGCGTTGCGGCGGGTGTCACCACCAGATAGGCCGTTTCGGTTAGACGTGAAATGGTCACGTCTGCCTCGATCCCACCGCGATTGTTCAGGAACTGACTATAGACGATCTTGCCGATGGGCACCGAGTAATTGCCCCCCGCGACATAGTTCAGAAACGCCTCGGCATCCGGGCCTTCCACCCGCAGCTTGCCGAAGGACGACATGTCATACATGCCCACGTTTTCGCGTACCGCCTTATGTTCAGCCGCCGCGTTTTCAAACCAGTTCTGACGCGACCAGCTGTATTTGTACTCGCGTTCCTGCCCTTCGTTAGCGAACCAGTTGGCCCGTTCCCAACCGGCGATTTCGCCCATGACCGCACCGCGTTCCAGCAGTTGGTGATGGAACGGCGTGCGGCGCACCCCGCGCGCGGTCCGCTTTTGCAGGTAGGGGAAGTGATCGGCGTAAAGCAGGCCCAGCGTTTCCTTGGAGCGTTCAAACAAGTAGTGTTTGTTGCCCTGGAAGGGTTGCATCCGGGACACATCCACATCGCCCAGATCAAACGGTTTCTCGCCACTATCCATCCAAAGACTCAGGGCATGGCCTGCGCCGCCAGCCGACTGAATCCCGATCGAGTTGAAGCCCGCCGCGACCCAGACATTGTCCATCTCGGGCGCGAGGCCAAGGTGATAGGCATCATCCGGCGTAAAGCTTTCAGGGCCGTTGAAGAAGGTGTGAATGCCTGCCTCGGCCAGAAGCGGCACGCGATTACAGGCATCTTCAAGGATTGGCTCAAAGTGATCGAAATCCTCGGGCAACTGATCAAATTCAAAGCTGTCCGGGATACCGTCCATGCCCCAGGGTTTGGAATGCGGCTCAAACGCGCCCAGCAGGATTTTGCCAGCGTCTTCCTTGTAATAGGCACACTCATCAGGCACCCGCAGAACCGGCATCTGCTTGAGACCTGAAATACCTTCGGTGACGATATAGAAATGCTCGCAGGCGTGCAGCGGTACGTTTGTGCCTGCCATGCGACCTACTTCGTGACCCCACATACCGGCACAGTTGACGATCATCTCACATTCAATGTGACCCTGATCGCCGTCCTCGGCGACCCAGTCAACACCGGTGATGCGACGGCCTTCGCGGGCTATGCCGGTGACCTTGACGCGTTCCTTGACGGTGGCCCCGTTCTGGCGCGCGCCTTTGGCCAGCGCCAGCGCGATATTGGCCGGGTCGGCTTGCCCGTCGGTGGGCAACCAGACGCCGCCAGTCACGCCGTCAATGTTGATATGCTCGTAACGCTCTTTGACTTCCGTCGGCGACAGTTCTTCCACCGGCACACCAAAGGCGCGGGCCATGGCGGCCCCGCGCTTCAGCTCTTCCAACCGCTCATTGGTCAGGACGGCGGAAACCGAGCCAACCTGCCGCATCCCCGTGGCGACGCCGGTTTCTTCCTCAAGACCCATATAAAGCTCGGCCGAGTACTTGGCGAGCCGGGTCATGTTCTGGCTGGCGCGCAACTGTCCGATCAGACCCGCAGCATGCCAGGTGGTGCCCGAGGTCAGCTGTTTACGCTCCAGCAGCACAACATCTTTCCAGCCCAGTTTGGCCAGATGATAGGCCACCGAGCAGCCAATCACGCCGCCCCCAACGATGACCACGCGGGCCTTTTGTGGTAGTTCCATAGTCAGTTTCTCCTCTTTCGGAGTGGGCCTCTGGGCCTGCACTCCCCTTGTATGTTTTCCTTGCCATCAATCTGCAGCAGATTGATGGTTGCCCGGATGGGATGGCCATCCCATGGCAAAGGCGGCATAGGCCTCGGGGTCCAGATCGTGGCGCTGTTCCAGCGCGTCAACTGTGGGTGCATCCTGCAGGAAACCTTCGCTGATCTTGGTGAAGCCGTTGGCATAGGCCCCATAGGGTTTGCCAAAGTTCTTGATGATCTCGAGGGCGGGCCCGATGACTTCAGGGCGTGAGCAGTTGATGCAAATCGCATCCGGCTGGTGTGTTTCAATCAGTGGTGCGATATTGGCGACGCCTTCGCCCGAGCGCAATCTGGTGCCGTCGTCATCATCCACCGACAGCGCCAGCCAAACCGGCAGGCCCTGCCCCATGCAAGCCTGCAAAGCGCCCTCAGCCTGCTGAAGCGACGACACGGTTTCGATCAGCAGCAGGTCAACGTGATCCTTCAACAGCGCGACATTCTCACCATACATCTTGGCGGCCTCTTGGGCCGGTGGGGCCACATCCGCGCGGTAGGACGCGCCAATCGGCCCCAAAGCCCCGGCAATCCGGCCCGATCCATGCGCCGCCCGCGCGCGGCGGGCCGACAACACAGCCGCCTCGGTCAGCGCCTCAAACTGATCCCCCAACCCTTCACGGTCCAGCCGGTCGCGCAGGACGGCGTAGGTGTTGGTGGTGGCGACCGTGGCCCCGGCATTGAAGTAATCCAGGTGCACTTCACTCACCAGCTTGGGATGAGTGATCATCACCTGAGTCGACCAAAGCGGCGTTGGCTGGTCGCCAGCGCGTTTCACTAGTTCCTGACCGATCGAGCCATCCAGAAGGGTAATCTCCGTCATATCGCGCTCCTTCAATCGTCCGGGTGTGTGGGGACCGGCCCCATCGGCACGATGTCGTGTTTCTGGTTCAAAGCAGCCATTTTGGCGTCGCCCTCGAAGTCCTGGGCACTCATCCCTGACATTTCGGCCAGAAAGCCGTCAAACCCCGAAGGTTGGTAAATCATCAGCATCTGCGCCGGTTTACGATCCGCCACACGACAGGCATGAGCAACGCCGGGCGGAACGTGGATTGTGGTCCCGGGCGTGGCGCGCAGCCAATCCCCATCGACATAGAAATCCACCTCACCTTCGAGGAAATAGAACGTCTCGGCATGATGGTCGTGGCGGTGCAGGCCAAGGGCGAAATCCGCCTTCAGATTGTCCTCCATCAGCGTGTAAGCACCGCCGGTGTCTGCCGCTGAGATCTTTACGAAAGTATGGTCGTTTTCCCAATCATAGTTGGTGCCCTGCATCGGCGGCAGATGCGTGTAGGAAGATGTCATGACGCCTCCTCCCACAGCAATAAAACCAGCTTGTCGGGATAGCGTTTTGTCTGAAACTCGGCCTGCGCCTCGTGGATATGGGACAGCGGATAAGTCTTTGAGATATGCGGGCGCACATTGCCTGCGTTGACCATCTCGATCAGCGCCCCGAACATCTTGGGCGCTTGGTAGGTACAGCCATGAATGGTGATGTCGCGCAGGTAGATGCGGCGCAGATCGACCTCGATCATCGGCCCGCCTATGGCCCCGGCGGTAGCATAATGACCACCGGGTTTGAGCGCATCAATCAACGCGGCGAAGGTATCGCCTGCGACAAGGTCGATCACATGGCTGAAGCTATCCTGAGGAAGCGCAGAACCACAGTCTATCGTGGCCTTGGCCGGGGACGAAACGCCAGTGACCTGTGCGCCTTTTTTCGAGGCAAGCTGCACAGCGGCAAGGCCAACACCACCGGACGCGCCGGTGATCAGAACGTCGCTATCGACATCCACGCCAGCACGATGCAGTAACCCGGCGGCGGTGCCAAACGCACAAGGGATCGCGGCAATCTCAACGTCACTCAGCGGCGAGGCGGTGACATCATAGAGGTCCTGAGCGGCGACCAGACAATATTGCGCAAATGCCCCGTCGTATTCCGACCCGAGGGCGACAAAGCCCACCGGGTTCCCATCCGTCGGGCGCGGTTGGTTGATCGGGCAGGTGACGCGTTGACCAAGGGTAAAGCCCTCGACGCCATCACCCAGAGCCACGATCTCGCCGCACAAATCCCCGCCTTGGATAAGCGGGAAGTTCAGTGCCCCGCCCCAGCCACCGGCCTCGACCTCCTGATTGGTGTCCTCGGTTGCGCCGGTCACTTCAGGAGCATACCAGCCGATCCGGGTGTTGATATCGGTGTTGTTCACACCCGCGGCCAACACCTTGACCAGCACGTCATCCGGGTCCACCGACGGCACAGGAATATCCTGCCGCCATTCCAGCGCATCCGGCCCGCCGTGGCGGGTCAGATACACACCGGACATGGTGGCAGGCAGGCTCATCTTGACGCATCCCTTTCGATGTCCTTGAGGCCCAGCAACAGGGCCGCCCCGATCATCAACGCGCCGGACACCCGGTTGATCCAGACGCCGGTCAATGCCTTGACCCGCCCCAGCGTGCGCGTGGCCGTCCAGCCCCAAAGCACAAGGATCAACCCGTCTACCACCAGGTAGGTGGCCCCAAGGATCAGCAATTGCGGCAGAACTGGCAGTGCCGGATCAATGAACTGCGGGAACAGGGCCCCAAAGAAAACCACCGCATAAGGGTTGGCCGACGAGGTGACAAAACCCTGCCGAAACATCCGCCCACGGGGCGCGGCCTGCGCCTCGCTTTCGGTTGGTTTCGACAGCATCAGTTTCAACCCGATCCACACCAGATAGGCCACGCCGGCCCATTTCACGATCCATAGCGCATTGGCATTTGCCGCCACGATCGCCGTCAGACCAAAGGCCGCCAGCGTCATCTGGATCGCATTGGCGCTGAGATCGCCAGCCACTGTCGCCATGGATTTTCGCAATCCGTGGCGCAGGGAATTGGAGATAATCAGCAACTGGCTGGTATCCGGCGGCGTCACAAAGAACGCCGCCAGCACACCAAGATAGATCAGGTAGGTTTCAAGTGTCATGCTCTCAGTCTTTCATTTTCAGGGTCCCAAAGCGGCTGATCCGGCTGGACCACGGCTTTGCACTGTTCCCCGTAAATATCGACTGTCATCTCGGTTCCCGGCACAGCCAGATCGGCGCGCACCATCCCCAGAGCCACGGATGCATTCACACGGTAGCCCCAGGCACCAGAGGTGGTTTCCCCCACTACCTCACCCTCATGCCAGATTGTGGACATATAAGGCGCGTCCGCGTCACCAGCCTCGACCGTCAGCGTGACAAAGGCTTTCTTGCGGCCCTGTTGCTTTTCAGCCAACAGCGCAGCCTTGCCGACAAAGTCCTGCGGTTTGTCGAATTTGACGAACCGCTCCAACCCGCCTTCGAGCAGTGAGTAGTCGGTGGACAGATCGCCCTTCCACGCGCGGTAGCCTTTCTCGATCCGCAATGAATACAGCGCGTACATGCCATAGGGCTTGGCGCCTGCCTCCAGAATCGCCTCGTAGACCGCAGGCATATCTTCGTTGGCAGCATGTACCTCCCAGCCCAGCTCACCGGAATAGCTGACCCGGATCAGGAAGGCCTTCTTGCCCGCAAAGGTGCAATGCTGATGGGTCAGCCAGCCTTGCGTAAGGTCCGCATCGGTGAGCGGGGCCAGAAGCTCGCGTGATTTTGGCCCAGCCACGAGAAGCGCGTCACGCTCAGTTGTGGTCTCAGTCACAGTGACGCCCGCAGGCACCGACTGGCGGATCAGATCGCCGTCATGCCATTGCGCGGTGGCCGCTGTGATCAGCACAAAGCTGTCTTCTTCCAGACGGATGCAAGACAGTTCGGTCAGGATACGGCCACGTTCATCGGCCACGTACACCAGATTGATCCGGCCAATCTTGGACAGGCCCCCGGTGACGAAACCGCGCAGCCATTCATCGGCACCCTCGCCCTGAACCCAGAACCGCGAGAAACCGGGCAGGTCCAACACGCCGCAGGCATCACGCACCGCTTCGCATTCTTCCTTGATACGCTGCTCCCACGGGCCTTTGCGACCCCATGTGTGAGTGCTTTCCTCAGACAGATCATCGCCCGGCTGGGCAAACCAGTTGGCCCGCTCCCAGCCATTGTAAGCGCCCATTACGCCGCCAAGTTCCTTGATCTTCGCGTGGACCGGCGACAGTTTCTTGTCGCGCCCGGCGGGCCATTCGTGCTGCGGGAAATGCATGGCGTATTCGTTGCCATAGGTCTCCATGCCCTTGGCGACGCAATAGTCGTGATCGGTATAATCGGTATAGCGGCGCGGATCGACCGCCCACATATCCCATTCCGGCGCGCCATCGACGATCCATTCGGCCAGAACCTTGCCCGAGCCGCCGCCTTGCGCGATCCCGAAGGTATAGACGCAGGCCTCGAACGCGTTCTCGATGCCGGGCATCGGCCCAAGCAGGGGCAGGCCATCGGGGGCATAGGGGATCGGCCCGTTGATCACGCTGCTGACGCCCGAGGTGGCCATTAGCGGCACCCGCTCCATCGCATCGGTTACGATATCCTCGATGCGGTCCAGATCGTCCTGCCACAGTTGGAAGCTGAAATCATCCGGCATCGGATCGGCATCCGTCTCCCAATGCGCGCGGCAGTTGGGTTCGTACGGGCCAAGGTTATAGCCGTTCTTTTCCTGGCGCAGATAATACGAG
This sequence comes from Roseovarius sp., assembly GCA_965207105.1. Classification (GTDB taxonomy): domain Bacteria; phylum Pseudomonadota; class Alphaproteobacteria; order Rhodobacterales; family Rhodobacteraceae; genus Roseovarius. The sequence continues at coordinate 35,023 of CBDBLS010000028.1, forward strand.
ACATCGACGTCGCGGATCAGGGGCAGCTTGCCACCGTGCTCTTTGCTCCATGCCTCGACCTCGGGGATCTGTTCGGTCAGCAGATATTGGTGGCTCATCACCATCATCGGCACGGTGCGCCCGCCGTAAGGCTTGAACATCTCGCCCACGCGCTGCGCGTAATATCCGGCGGCGTTGATCACGTAGTCGCATTCGATATCGCCCTTGTCGGTGTGGACGGTCCAGCTTTTGTCTTCTTTCTGGGTCACATTGGTGACCGGGCAGAAGCGAATGATCTGCGAGCCCATATCGCGCGCGCCCTTGGCCAAGGCCTGGGTCAGCTGTGCGGAGTCGATATCGCCATCGGACGGATCATACAGAACCCCTGCAAGATCGTGCGCTTCAAGGAAGGGATAGGCCTCTTTGGCCTGCTCGGGCGTCCACATCTCCATCTCGATGCCCTGATAGCGGCCCATCGACATGGCGCGCTCAAACTCCTGCATCCGCTCTTTGGTATGCGCCAGACGGACCGAGCCTGTCTGGTGATAGTTCATCGGGTAATCCACCTCTTCGCCCAGCCGTGAATACAGCTCGGTCGAATAGCGCTGGATGTTCATGATCGCCCAGCTGGTGGAAAAGGTGGGCACGTTGCCCGCCGCGTGCCAGGTGGACCCGGCGGTGAGTTCGTTCTTTTCCAGAAGAACACAATCGGTCCAGCCCTTCTTGGCCAGATGATACAGCGTCGAGCAGCCGACAACACCGCCCCCGATAATGACGACACGCGCCGTGGTTGGAAAATCAGCCATTCGTTCAGACTCCCGTCAGATAGATGCGCCCGGTGTGGGGGCTATGAGAAAAACAACTGGGGCGCGGCACGCGGCTCACTCCCAGACAAGACGGGCTGCAAGCCCGCCAAACATGACAGCCGACAAGCGGCTCAGAAGGCGCGATTTCGCACGCAGGACATGGGCGAAGGCACCGGCCGCCGCCCCAAGGCACAGCGAGAACACCATGCCGAAAATCAGAAATATCGCGCCCAGCACCACGATCTGGATCCAGATCGGGCCGATGTCTGGGTCGGTGAATTGCGGAATGAAGGCAAAGATGAACAGCGCCGTTTTTGGGTTCAGCACGTTAGTGACGAACCCACGGCGCAGCGCACGCCACGCGCTGCCCGCCGCGCGCCCCTCTTCCAGAATACCGTCCGAGCGCCACGCCTGCCATGCCAGCCAGATCAGATAGGCCGCACCGGCATAACGGATCACATCATAGGCCAGCGGCCATGCGATCAACAGCGCGGACAGGCCTGCCGCCGCCATCGCGATATGTAAAACAATGCCCAGATTGATACCCAGCGCCGCCGCCATGCCCACTTTGGGTCCGCCACTGATGCCGCTCGCCGAAACAAACACGAAATCCGCCCCCGGCGTGATGTTCAGCAGCAAGCCCGCCGCGATAAACGCGATCAGCACAGCAGGGTCAAAACTGGTTAGGACATCCCACATCACGAGCGCTCCAACTGCGGAAGGCCATCCGCAATCTTATAGTAATCGCCCTTGTCGGCCACAAAGACGTGGGTGCTTAAGGAAAGGCCTGTCGGCATCTCCAGGGTGCCCATCGACACCACATAGCGCGCAGCATTGTCCGGTTTCCAGAACAGGGTCGATCCGCATGTCTGGCAAAATCCCCGCTTGGCCGTATCGCTGGCGCGATACCAGGACAGCCCGGCGTCAGTTTCAAAGTGCAAGCCGTCCTCGGCCACCGAGGTTGCAGCCCAGTAATGCCCCGAATGCTTGCGGCATTGCCCACAATGGCATCCGATCGCCGGGCGCAATGCACCATCCAGTGTAAACCGGACGTCACCGCACAAGCATTCCCCCCTTTGCATCACGCGTCCCTCTAATAGACCGGCGGGGCGATGACCCAGATCACCACCGCCGGACTGTCATAAGGGTTGGCCCATTGATGGAATTCATTGCGACAGCGAAAACTGTCGCCGGGCCCCACGGTAAACGCATGTCCGCCGATGATCAGATCCAACTTGCCGGAAATCACATAGCCCAGTTCCTGGGTTGGCCGCAGCGCGGGACCTTTCAAACTGGCGCCGGGCTGGAATGTTGAATGGATAACCTCAAAATCATCCGTCAGATCAGGTGACAGCAATTCCTCGATCAACCCTTCTTCGCTGCTGCCCATTGGCCGCCGCGCACCGGCGCGTACCACATAGCCCTGCTCTTCGGCCGGGGCACTGGCATGCCCAAACAGAAAGGACACTGGCACATCCATCGCGTCGGCAATCTGGCGCAGATCGGAAATGGACGGGTCGGACATATCCCGCTCGACCTGGCTCAACCAGCCAACCGAGCGGCCCAGTTGATCCGCCAGATCACTCAGCGTCATACCGCGCGACTTGCGCAGAGCACGCAAATCAGCCCCTAAAGTATGGCGTTTGGCTGGATCGAACTGATGCATAGAGGCGGCACCGATGGGCTAAGGGTTATGGTAAGGGTCGTGAAATTTTTGCCCAGATTTTCACGTTGCGTCGATTCCATGAAAAAATCAATCTGAATTTCACGATAAAGGTCAGGTTTTCCACACTCGCCCAGTTCCTGTTCATTCTGCCCATGTCGGGTCAGTTTACCGCGTGCGGTACAGGTGGCACGCATATTTTGGTGCCGATGTTAAAGTCTATCGATCCTATCGGCGTGGCGATGGGACGTATGTGGGGATTGAACGAGACCCGGGCGTTGCTGTCATGGCTCCGGCATGGGTTCTGGACGCTTCAATCTGTGGAATGATGGCACTTGGGTCACCGCAAGTGTCGACGGCGGGCTTGCTGGATTTATCTGCAGTTCTGACAAGGCATGGCTTTCGGCGAAGCTTTGATGAGTGCGACTCATCGAAGGAAGCTGAACATGATCCCTCACAAGACAACCAATCGGGCGCAACTGCCCCTGCCATTTCATCCGCTGGTGATTGCGCCCATGAGCGAACAAGAGCGGCTGATGTTGAAGCAAGCTCTTGCGCAATTGCTCCTGGAAGCGGTCAGGATGACACAGGAAGGGTCAAATGATGGATAATGACCTTACGCCTCTCGCAATATTGCCGCCTGCGTTGTTGCAGCGCCGGGCCATCGTCTATGTCCGGCAATCGACACAAAGCCAGGTTATGACCAATCTCGAGAGCCAGCGGCGGCAATACGATTTGGTGTCTTCTGCGCGCCAGTACGGTTTCCAAACGGTAGATGTCATCGATGATGATCTCGGTATATCCGCAAGTGGCAGCGTTGCCCGACCGGGGTTTGAACGTTTGGTTGCGGCTCTTTGTTCTGGCGAAGTGGGTGCAGTGTTTTGCCTCGAGGTCTCGCGATTGGCCCGCAATGGGCGCGACTGGCACCATGTTCTTGAGATCTGTGGCATGGTTGAGGCACGCGTTGTCGACCACGATGGCGTGTATGATCCTGGCTTGCCAAACGACCGGCTTTTGCTGGGCATGAAGGGCAGCATCAGCGAGTTTGAACTGGGGATACTGCGAACGCGGATGCTAGACGCTGCCCGCACGAAGGCCAGGCGTGGTGAGCTGCGCCATACCCCACCGATTGGCTATCTCCGGGACCGTGATGCAGGGATCATGTTCGATCCAGACCTGCGGATTCAGGAGGTGATCGGTGCGATCTTTACCCGTTTCCAGGAGTTGGGCAGTGCCCGACAGGTTTTATTGTCGATGGCGGATCAAGAGGTTCACTTCCCGCGACCATCGGACGGTATTCGGCTGACATCTTTTGAATGGCAACCAATCCGCTATCGCAATGTCATCAGCGTTCTCAAAAATACATTCTACGCTGGCGTTTATGCTTATGGTAAAACTGGCAAGAAGACGGAGATCAGGGACGGACACGCCCATGTCAGTTACAAGAACCATAAGTCGCCGGAAGATTGGGAGGTGGTTCTGCATGATCACCACGCCTCCTATGTCGATTGGGATACGTATGAACGCAATCAAGCCCAGCTGGCTCGCAATGCTTTTGGCAAGGCCGGTGGTTCCAAATCGGCTCGGGGTGGCAAAGCGCTACTGTCAGGGCTTATGTCCTGTGCCCGATGTGGCAGGCGCTTGCATGTTGTGTACGCTGGCCGAACGCATCGTCCTGTCTATCGCTGCGATAATCCCAACCTGCTATTGGGCCGGAAACGGTGCTTCACATTCGGCGGCGCGCGTGCTGAGAAGCTTATTGTCAGTGCCGTTTTGGATGCCGTCGCCCCGCTGGCCATCGATGCCGCGTTGGAGGCGCAAATCTGTGTGACCAAGGCAGAGGAAGATCGCCGTCGGCTATTGGAGTTGGAACTGAAGCAAGCACAATATGATGCCAAACTCGCTGAGCGTCGCTATGCGGCATGTGATCCAGATAATCGCCTGATAGGCCGCCACGTTGGAGAAACGCTGGGAGGAGGCCCTCTCCCGAGTTCAGACCTTTGAGGAACGCATGACTGGTTCGACACATGCGTGCAAGATCATTGATCCAAAATTATTGCAGGGCCTTGCGATGGATTTGCAAGCGGCGTGGGATGCACCCAGCGTGAGCATGCGTGTTCGCCAGCAACTACTTCGGACTCTCATCGAGGACATCGTCGCCGATGTCGATGATATAACCCGTGAGATTGTGCTGGTCGTCCACTGGAAAGGCGGTCGACACACGGAGTTGCGGGTCAAAAAGCCGCAGACAGGCGAGCACGGTGCCAAAACCAGCGATGAGGCATTGGCGATCATCCGAGAGATGGCAGGGCGATGGTCAGATGGATCTATCGCGGCTTCACTGAACCGCATGGGTATCGGTACTGGTCAGGACAAAACCTGGAATGCAAAGCGCGTATCCTCCATCAGGCGCGTGAACAACATCCACGGCTATCTCTCCGCGGACAAGGATAGCCCGTGGCGGACCATGTCTGAGGCTGCAAAAGAACTCGGTGTGACCAATCATGTGATCCGCAAGCTGATCAAGGATGGGGTCCTGCCCGCAAAACAGGTTGTCGACGGCGCACCTTACCAAATTAGGAGCGATGAACTACAGTCCGAAGATGTTATGCGGGCAATCAACCGCAACAAGCGCCCGTGTCGCAACGAAGACGATCAACAGCTTTCAATGTTTACAAGCACTTAAAATGGAGGTGCACAATGACCAACCGTTCCCCACGGGTCGGAAAAAGCGGATGAAGCGTATCAGTGAAATCGTATCGGATGTACTCAGTGAAACCTCTTATTCTATTGGCTGTGATCTATGGCCTGACCGTCAACCTTGTGACGGCCTTACTGTTCTGGCTCGACAAACGGCGCGCCAAATTCGGCGGACAGCGTGTGCCCGAGCGGCGCCTGTTAACACTGGCGGCGATTGGGGGCTCTCCGGCGGCGCAAATTGCGGCATAAGACCCAGAAACAACCCTTCGCCAATCGCATGCGCCGGATCGTCGAGATGCAACGCGCTCTGAATTGCCCCGGTTTTACCGGAGAGTAAAACACTCTACAGGTGATCCATATGACCAAGAAGAAATACAACCCCGCCTATCCTGCCGAATTGCGTGCCCGTGGTGTTCGGCTTTTTCAGGAACAACGCAGTAATTACACCAGTGATACAGCCGCTTGCCGGGCGATAGCGCCTGAACCGGGATGCTCAACGGACAGCCTGCGCAAATGGTGCCGACAAGCGGAACGGGATGCTGGGCAGCGCGACGGTTTAACAACGGCAGAGAAGGATCGGATCAAGGATCTTGAGCGTGAGGTTCGGGAACTGCGCCAGGCCAATGAGATTCTGAAGAAGGCGTCTGCATATTTTGCCCAGGCGGAGCTCGACCGCCCGTTCAAGCGATGATCGCCTTTATCGAAGAGCATAGAGTGATCCACGGGGTCGAGCCGATCTGCAGGGTTCTGCCGATTGCCCCATCTACATTTTATGCCCGTACGGCCGTTGCCCGCGATCCTGATCTGGCATCGGACAGGGTCAAACAGGACATCATCGACCGAGAGAAGATCAAGGAAGCCTTTGATGGCAGTGGTAAACGATATGGCGCGCGTAAAATCTGGCATGAACTGCGCCGGACGGGTCATGATATCGCGCGCTGCACAGTGGAACGTCTGATGAAAGCTATGGGAATACAGGGCGTTGTGCGCGGTCAAAAGCCAATCACCACCAACCCTGACACCTCTCGGCCATGCCCGGACGACAAAGTCAATCGCGACTTCACAGCCCGGATGCCAAACCAGCTCCGGGTCAGTGATTTTACCTATGTCTCAAGCTGGCAGGCATGGTTTATGTTGCCTTCGTGATTGATGTCTTCGCTCGTAAGATCGTCGGTTGGCGCGTGTCCACGTCCATGACGACCGGCTTTGTGCCGGACGCTTTGAACCAGGCAATCTATCAGCGCGTTCCTTCCGGGGATTTGGTGCACCATTCGGACCGTGGGTCGCAATATCCATCCATTCGCTACACCGAACGACTGTCCGAGGCCGGCATCGATCCATCCGTCGGAAGTGTTGGCGACAGCTATGACAACGCCCTGGCCGAAAGCACAATTGGCCTGTTCAAAACCGAAGTCATCGACTTCATGGGGCCATGGAAATCTGTCGGACAGATCGAATGGGAAACCCTGAAGTGGGTCAATTGGTACAACACAAAACGCCTGCACAGCAAAATCGGATACGTCACGCCACAAGAAGCAGAGGAGAATTTCTATGAAGCCTTGATCGAAGCTGAAAAAGCAGCCTAATATTTGAAACAATAACCCTCCGGTAAAACCGGGGCAATTCAAGGAGCTGTTCGACCGCGATGAGTTCGATCGCATGGCCACCTGTCTCGGTAGGATCAAGGGTCGGTTCCTGATGTCGATCAATGACGTGCCTGCGATCCGGGAGACGTTCTCGGCCTTCGGAATGACAGAGGTGGCAACGGCCTATACGATCGGCAAACAGAACGACAGCAGAGGCGGCCGTTCCGAGCTTCTGATCTCGAATTTCAAGTGGGATTTGAAAGGGCGTTAAACGGGCCGCTAAAGCTCGCCAAAACGGTCAGAGACCGAAAAACGCGCTGCTGCAACTTTCCGTGTCACAGACTGCAAAAATCCGTGGCGAGCTACATCGATCACGCCGCCGACCTGCCCGATCTGGGCAAGCGGCTGGGCGTGCCGATCGTGGGGCAATATGATCTGATGAGCTGGTGGGAAGAGACCCAAGGTATTGAGACGGTCGGCTTTAACAAAGGCGGCACCGTCGATCTGGGCGGGGTGCAGGTGACGATGGTTCATGCGGTGCATTCCAGCAGCTTTGGTGGGCTCGACGGGCCTAATGTGCCGGGCACCGAATGTGGGTATATGATCAGCGGTGAAGGCCACACGATCTACGTCTCAGGCGACACGGATGTGATGGCCGATATGCAGGTGTTCAACGATCTGCATGCGCCCGATATTGGCATCCTATCCAGATACCACCGTGCAAACATGTATTGTACATCCGGTGCGCCATTCATTGAACTTCTGCGGCTGGAAAGATCGCAAGGAAGGGGCCAGAAGCCTGAAGCAGATTTATCAGGCCGTAAACGACGGGGAGGCCGCCAAAGCCCTTGATGCTTTCGAGGATGAATGGGGCCAAAAATACCCCTCGATCGCCCCGGGCTGGCGGCGGGCATGGCAGGAGGTGATCCCGTTCTTCGCCTTCCCCCCGGATGTGCGCAAGATCATCTATACCACCAACGCCATAGAAAGCCTGAACCGGGTCATCCGGAAAACTACCAAAACCCGCGGCGGCCTTCCAACCGATGATGCTGCAACAAAGCTGATCTATCTGGCCATCCGCAACTTCGAAAAATCCGGTCGATGTGTCAGAGAATGGGTTGCGGCACGAAACCGGTTCGCTATCCTATACCCGGAACGGTTCAACAGATGACCCGTTTTAACCGCATGGGCCAAACCCCATACACAGAGCTTCGGACATTCCCCCTAGCCGCAGGTGGGCATTTCACCATGGACATGAAGCGCGCGGGTTATGCGGCCAAAACCTTCTTTGATTTCAAGACGGTGATCCCCTGCCACTACAAGACATTCCCGATCCTCGAACAATCCGCCGAGGCTTTGGTAGACGCGTTACCGGGAGTCGATGTGATTGAACCGCAGGTGATGGTACCGATCAAACTCTAAGGTCAGCCTTGAGAGATCACCGGGTCAGCTATGCGGAGAAAACAGCCTTTCGTCTGTTCGAGGCACACCGCGCGGAGAAAGCTGCCACTCTGTCCGTCAGGTCAAAGCATAGCGCTCAGATTCGCAATGAGCATGTCGCGCTTTTGGTCCATTTTTTCTTGGATTTTGTGGGTCAGGTCTGCCTCCGGACCACAGCAGACGACCGCAGTTTCTTTCAACTCACGATGCGTACGGTGCGATGCGTCAAGCATCGCCCGCTGGACGATATCCAAAATCGCCTCCCTTCTCGCCGACCGGAAGGTCGGACAGGGCCTTGTCCAGCTCCTGCGTTACTCTCTTGGTAAGATTCTCAAGATTCATCGCGTGGTCTCCAATTCTTATCTGCTCTACTTCCGGGCACATCTGCGTCAGGCCATTGTTTAACCTTCATATCCTACTCACCGAAATTCTCCAACTGCCTCGGGGTCTTGCGTATATTGGCTGAACGTCGGATCTGTGAACGGATAGGAATGGCTATTGCTGCTGCATCCAAGATGTGGTTGTTACCCAATACCGGATCAAGAAGGCATCTATAGTTCGCTGCATCTGCATAGCCTCCGGCGGCATGCAGGCCGCATGTACGGCTGGTCGACAACATCTTGATGCGCAACTTGCCGGAAACGGCAATCTAGTTGGGCATGCCAAATCAACATCAGAAGAACCATTTTGACCGTAGAAACGTCCACCACATTCTTCGGCTGGGTGGCCGTGATCAACATCGCTTACTAAGCGTTTGCGTCTGTGATGATGATAGGGATGCAATCGGTCACTGGTTTGCGCCCGATAATTGGTATCAAGATCGCGTGCAAACCTGCTTAGATATTGGAGAAATATCGTCCAGAGAACGCTTTATGACGGTGGCGGAATGGGCTTACGAGGGCCATCTCAGCGGTTTTTGATCGGGTTTGTCAGGTAAGCAATCGCCCAGGTTCAAAGCGAAACGCATTAGCGCAACCCCTCAAAGAAACCCTTCAACAGCTGTTCGGCCTCATCCGCCGCGATCCCGTCATAGACCTCGGGCACATGATGGCATTGGGCATGGGAAAACACCCGCGCGCCCTGGGCCACGCCGCCGGATTTCGGATCAGCAGCGCCGTAGTAGAGCCGCACAATCCGGGCATTGGCAATCGCCGTGGCGCACATCGCGCAGGGTTCCAGCGTAACATATAGATCATGCCCCGGCAGCCGTTCGCTTTGCAACTTGGCACAGGCCTCGCGGATCACCAGAACCTCAGCATGGGCTGTTGGGTCGCTCAATTCGCGGGTCCGGTTGCCCGCCCGCGCCACGATCTGCCCCTCGGGCGAGACCAGAACGGCACCCACCGGCACCTCTCCGCGCGCGGCGGCAGCGCGCGCCTCACTCAGCGCGGTCTGCATGTGGCTTTTGAACGTCATGGCCGGTCTTTGCCCGCTCATCACCGCTTTCGCAAGGCCCGCGATTGCGCTATGCGACCCGGTATGAGTGAAAACCCCCCTCCCGGCGACCGGATCGCCAAGGTGATCGCCCGCGCTGGCGTGGCCAGTCGGCGCGAGGCCGAACGCATGATCGAAGCCGGACGTGTGAGCGTGAATGGCAAAGTGATCGACCGCGCCGCCTTGAACGTCACGCCCGATGACAAGATCATCGTCGATGGCCGCGATCTGGCCGCACCCGAGCCTGCGCGCCTGTGGCTCTATCACAAGCCAACGGGTCTGGTGACCACCAACCGCGATGAAAAGGGCCGCACCACGATCTTTGAAGAACTGCCCGAGGACCTGCCACGCGTAATGAGTGTCGGACGGCTGGATATCAATTCCGAAGGGTTGTTGCTGCTGACCAATGATGGTGGGCTGAAACGGCGACTTGAGCTGCCCTCGACCGGGTGGGTGCGCAAATATCGCGTCCGGGTGAATGGCCGCCCGGCGGATGCCACGTTTGAACCGCTGCGCACCGGGTTGACGGTGGATGGTGAACATTTTCAGCCAATGGTGGTTACGCTGGATCGTCAGAAAGGTGCCAATGCCTGGGTCACCGTGGCGATCCGCGAAATCCGGCGCGCGATGGAGGCGGTCGGGATGGCCGTCAACCGGTTGATCCGGGTGTCCTATGGGCTGTTCCAGCTGGGACAGCTGAAGCCCGGCGAGGTGCAGGAAATCCGCCCCCGCGTGCTGCGTGATCAGTTGGGATTGGAAACGCCCGAACCCACGCCCGCCGCTGGCAAACCGGGCAGAAAGCCCACCGGCGGACCCGGTGGAAAACCGGGCAGAAAGCCGGGGGGCCGCAAAGTGATCCGCAAAACGCGCCGCTAATCTGTCGTCAGGGCCGTCCAGCTTTTGCGATAGGCCCCGGGCGCGCGGCCAAAGCGTTTGCGAAACCGGTGCGAGAGTTGCGAGGAACTGGCAAAGCCCGTGGCGGCGGCAATCTCGGCCACGCTGAGGCTGGTTTCATTCAAAAGCGCATGGGCGCGTGATACCCGCAAATCCATGTAAAATTGCACCGGCGATTGCCCGACATGTTGCCGGAACAGCCGTTCCAGCTGTCGGCGCGAGATTGCGGTGCGCGCGGCCACCTCGTCGATATCGGCCGGGGTCTCCAACGTTTCGCTCATAAACTGGATCGCCGCCAGAAGATGTGGATTGCGACTGGACAGCGCGCGGGAATGGGCGCTGCGCTGCGCGGTATCGGGCGCGCCGCTGCGCTGATGCAGGCACATATCGGCAACGATGGCTGCCATCTCGGCGCCATGATCGGCCTCGATCAGCGACAGCATCATATCGGTGGCCGCCGACCCGCCCCCACAGGTCAGCAACCCATCATCGTTCTCAAACAACCGCCCCGTGGGGGGCAGATCGAGATATCGCTCAACAAAGGCGGGCTGATTTTCCCAATGCAGGGTAAAACGGCGCCCCTTCAACAAGCCCGCCCGGGCCAGCGCAAAAGCCCCGGTGCAAATCCCTCCCACCCGGCCACCAAACGCCTTTTGACGGCTGACCCAGGCCGCGATGCGGGCCGAATTATGCCGGGCAGGTTCGACCCCGGAACAGACAAAGGCACGCGCATCGCGCGGCACGTCCAACAATCCTGCATCCGGCGTCAGGGTTACGCCGCAGGAACAGCGCACCGGCGCACCATCCTCGGTCATCAGATACCATCGGTAAAGCTGTTGGCCCGCCACCTGATTGGCGATCCGAAGCGGCTCAAGCGCGGCACTGAAGGCCAGCAGGGTCAGCCGCGGCAGCAGCAGGAAATAGAAATCCCGGGGTGGACCATCATAGTCCACCCGAAAACTGGCCGCACCACGCGAGACGAAATCGCGATCTGTCATGGTCTGGTCGTATCAGAGCCCTATCGCCTCTGTACAGAGACTGTCTGGGCGTCAGCCATGGGTGTTTGGGCCGCAAAACCGGGCAAGAGCGCGCGAATTTGCGCAATGAGCATTTGCACGCGATCTTCCCCCTAGTATGCCGTGCGCGCATCGCCTAAGTTTACAGAGGTTTCACAACAGGCCGATGGGGGGCCTTCATGTCTGAGACAGGTCTTCAAAAGCTGGCGTTTTTCGTGCTGGTCCTGCTGATCCTTTTCATATCCATCGCAGGGGGCGTCTGAGATGGCGCAGCGCTTTGGCGGCAAATTCAGCCCCACGGAAACAGATCGTGGGCAGAGCCCGGCGGATCAGGGCAGCTATCGAGGGGCCAGGCGCACACGCGCCGGGGGTCGGGTCAACCTGCTGTTTATCGCACCCCTGCCGCTGATCTGGCGGACCTTCACCGGTGGGCCAAGCGACCTTCTGTTCAATCTGATCGCCTTGGGCGTTCTGTTGCTGGCCGCGTGGCTGACCCGCGAGGGCATTCAGGCACAAGAGGCTTATGAGGCCCGCAAGGTGGCGCGCCGTCCGGCCCTGCCGCGCAAGATGCTGGCCTCGCTGCTGACGGGCCTAGGCCTTGCCATAGCAGGTTTTGCGGCCAGTGGTGGACTGGTTGAGCCAGTGATTTACGCCATTCTCGGCACGGGGCTGCACAGTTTCGCCTTTGGCTTTGATCCGTTGAAAGATAAGGGCATGGACGGGGTTGACCAGTTCCAGACCGATCGCGTGGCGCGTGCCGTTGACAAGGCCGAAAGCTATCTGGCGGGGATGTCCGATGCGATTAAGCGGGCAGGCGACCGTCAGGTCGAGGCGCGGGTGGAACGCTTCCAGGTCTCGGTTCGTGACATGCTGCGCACGGTCGAGGATGACCCGCGCGATCTGACCGCAGCCAAGAAATTCCTGTCGGTCTATTTGATGGGCGCGCGCGATGCGACCTCCAAGTTTGCCGATGTCTATGCGCGCAGCCGCGATGCCGGGGCGCGCTCTGATTACATGATGCTGCTGACCGACCTTGAGGAGAACTTTGTCGCCAAGACCCGGTCGCTCATGGACAATTCAAACACCGATTTAGAGGTGGAAATCAGCGTGCTGCGGGACCGTCTGCAGCGCGAGGGTGTGCGCCTGGACAACAACGCTTAACGTAAAGAGGACCATCCCATGTCAGACACCATCCGTCAGAAGGCCGAGGCCGCCCTTGCTGAGGTTGAAGAGGTCAGCGCCGCGATCCTGCCCGAGCCGGTGGCCGCGAACGCCATCGTGCCGCTGGCCGAGGCCGACGCACCCGTGGGCGCCGAGATCACCAAGCGCATGGCTGAAATTGACATGGGCAACACGCAATCCATCGTCTCGTTTGGCTCCGCCGCACAGGCCGAATTGCAGGAAATATCGCAATCCATGCTGCAAGGCGTGCGCAACAAGGATGTGGACCCCGCAGGCGACAGCTTGCGCAATATCGTCACCACGATCCGTGGTTTTTCGGTCAGCGAGCTGAATGTGCGCCGCGAACGCACCTGGTGGGAACGTCTGTTGGGGCGCGCCGCACCCTTTGCCAAGTTCACCGCCAAGTTCGAGACCATTCAGGGCCAGATTGACAAGATCACCGATGATCTTCTGGGGCATGAACATGTGCTGCTGAAAGACATCAAATCGCTGGATCTGCTCTATGAAAAGACGCTGCAGTTTTATGACGAGCTGGCGCTTTACATCGCGGCAGGCGAAGAAAAGCTGAAACAGCTGGACGAAACCGCAATCCCCGCCAAGGAGGCCGAAGTGAAGGCCGCGCCGGAGGGCGATCAGGTGATGAAAGCGCAGGAATTGCGCGATCTGCGCGCCGCGCGCGATGATCTGGAACGCCGGGTGCATGACCTGAAACTGACGCGTCAGGTGACGATGCAATCCCTGCCTTCGATCCGGCTGGTGCAGGAAAACGACAAAAGCCTCGTCACCAAGATCAACTCGACTCTGGTCAACACCGTGCCGCTTTGGGAAACCCAACTGGCGCAGGCCGTGACCATTCAACGCTCGGCCCAGGCGGCGGCGGCGGTGCGAGATGCCAATGACCTGACCAACGAACTGCTGACCGCCAATGCCGAAAACCTGCGGAGCAGCAACAAGATGATCCGCGAGGAAATGGAGCGCGGCGTGTTCGACATCGAAGCGGTCAAACAGGCCAACGCCGATCTGATCGGGACCATCAACGAAAGCCTTCAGATCGCCGACGAGGGCAAGGCCCGCCGCGCCGCCGCCGAGGAAGAGCTGAAGAAGATGGAAAAAGAGCTGCGCGACACGCTGGCCTCGGCCAAGGCGCGCAAGGATGGTGTGGGCGACACTGCCGGCACCGCCGTTCCGGCAAGCTGATCAGACAGGTGGCTGGGGCGGGTTTGACATCGCGGGTCGCAGCAGGGCTGGCATTGCTGGCTCTTACAGCTTGCAATGTCGCTCCGCTTGAGCCTGCGGCCAAGCCGCAAGCCCGGCCCACAGGCCTTGCGCCCGCCGCCGCACCAGCGACGCGACCGATGCCATCTGCCAAAAGCAGGGCATTGGTGGTCTATTACAACCGGGTTCAGCGCGATCTGCTGAGCCAGGGATTGCTGCGGGTCGATGGTGGCGGCGTCGACACACCCTATCACAACCGCGATCTGGCTCGCAATTTCAATACAATCGCCTTCGAAGATGAATACACACGCGACGATTTGCAGACCAAAGCGGACGGGTCAGAGATTGGCGTTCGCAAATGGCTTGACCCTGTGCGCGTCAAGGTCGAATACGGGGCCTCGGTTCCGGCAAGCATACGCCAGCATGATACACCGATCATAGAACGCTATACCCAGCGGCTGGCGCGTATTTCGAGACATCCAATTGCAGTAAGCGCATCCAACCCGAACTTCTTTGTGCTGGTCATGGGGGCCGATGACGAAGCTCAACTCCTGACACGACTCCAACAGATCGAACCTGCGGCCAGCGCCATCACGTTGCAACGCGTCGCCAATCTGCCGCGCGAGCTTTATTGCGTCGTGGTTGCCTTTGAGAATCCAAACGCCCCCAATACCTATCGCAATGCTGTGGCCATCATCCGCGCCGAAAACCCCGATCTGATGCGCCACGCCTGTATCCACGAGGAAATGGCCCAGGGCCTTGGTCTGGTCAATGACAGCCCACGCGCGCGCCCCTCGATTTTCAACGATGATGAAGAATTCGCGCTGCTTACAAGCCATGACGAAGAACTGCTGCGCCTGCTTTACAACCCCGCCCTGACCCCCGGCATGAGTGCCGAGGCGGCCCGTCCCATTGTCCAGCAATTGCTGGCCGGGCGGATGGGGTCCAACTGATGTCAAAGGAGACCTGAACCATGGGTATTTTCGATTTTCTGAGTGGTGAGTTTATCGACGTCATTCACTGGGTGGATGACAGCCGCGACACCATGGTCTGGCGGTTTCAGCGTGAGGGCCACGAGATCAAATACGGCGCCAAGCTGACCGTGCGCGAGGGGCAGGCCGCCGTGTTCGTGCATGAGGGGCAGTTGGCGGATGTGTTCACCCCCGGGCTTTACATGCTTGAGACCAACAACATGCCGATCTTGACCACGCTGCAGCATTGGGATCACGGGTTCAAATCCCCGTTCAAATCTGAGATTTACTACGTCAATACGACCCGTTTCAACGATCTGAAATGGGGCACCAAGAACCCGATCATGCTGCGTGATCCCGAGTTCGGCCCGACCCGCATCCGCGCCTTTGGCACCTATTCGGTGCGGGTCAGTGACCCGGCGCGTTTCCTGTCGGAAATCGTCGGCACCGATGGTGAGTTCACCATGGACGAGATCAGCTATCAGATCCGCAATATCATCGTACAAAGCTTTAGCCGCATCATCGCAGGTGCCGGCATTCCGGTGTTGGATATGGCGGCGAATACCGGCGATCTGGGCAAGCTCGTGGCGGCCGAGATTTCCAAGGTGATTGCCGAATACGGGGTGATCATTCCGGAATTCTATATTGAAAACATATCCCTACCGCCCGCCGTAGAACAGGCGCTGGACAAGCGAACCTCGATGGGTCTGGCCGGAGATCTGGGAAAATTCACGCAGTATTCTGCTGCCGAGGCGATGACCTCAGCCGCCAACAATCCAAACGGTGGCGGCGGTATGGGCGCAGGCCTTGGCATGGGGATGGGTGTGGCGATGGCCAACCAGATGTCGCAACCCGGACCTTGGGGGGCCTCGGCCCCGGCAGCAGCCCCCCCGCCCCCTCCGCCGGTCGAACACGTCTGGCATATCGCCGAGAACGGCGAAACGCGCGGCCCCTATTCCAAGGCCGCTCTGGGGCGCATGGCGGGCGAGGGTAAACTGACCCGCGACACCCATGTCTGGACCGCCGGGCAAGATGGTTGGATGAGTGCCGGGGATGTGCAGGAACTGGCCCAGTTGTTCACAATTCTGCCGCCCCCGCCCCCAGGCAGCTAGGGTGGCGGACCTCACCGGCAGATGCGATTGCGAGGCGGTGACCATCACCGTGCCCAACCTGCCCGTACGGCTGACAGATTGCCCGTGCAACTACTGCATCCGCACGGGCGTCCGCTGGGCCTATTACCCCAAAGACAGCATCAGCGTCACCGGACCAACGCAATCCTACAGGCGCGCCGCCCGGCGTCTGGCCTTTCATCGCTGTGCCGCCTGTGGGGTTCTCACCCATTGGTGGCCAAAAACGATCGATTGGAAAAACGCCGGTGTGAACATGCGCAATTTTGACTCGTCGGCTCTTGCGGGTATTCCCATCGGTCCACCTGAGTAAGCTGATGCGCCTCGCCCTGATCCTGCTGTTTCTGATCACACAGGCTGCCTGCGCAATCACGTCGGATGGCCCCCTTCTGAACGAGACCGATGCCCTGCCCCTGCAAGCAGGTCTGAATGAAACGATCTACTTTGACTGGCGCGGGGATGAGGGCGGTCCGCTGACCCTGCACACCGCACCGGATGGGCAGACATTGATCCTTATTGATGCCGAACATCCAACCGACAGACCCCGCGAAGACACAGCCTTTACCTTTTATCCCGCCCCGCAGCACGCGGATCTGATGATCGCCCAAGGCTACATCCTGCGCGACGAGACACGCAAAGGCGATCAGCATGGCTATGTCCTGACCGGGTGTCGCGAGGATGGGATGTTTGCGATCTATGGCTTCGAGACCGAAGCCATCTTTGCCACGGGGCCCTTCCCCGGGGTTGAACTGAACGGCCTCTTTGCCGCCAGCGCGACAAGTGTTGCTGGCCTGAACGCCTTCGTTGAGGCGGCGGTGACATCGGACACATTTGACAGCTTCCCCTTCACCCCGGACGTCCCATGCGCCATGATATTTCAATGAGACCGCTTATGTGTCCCCGACCACCTTTGAAGGCCTACCCCCATGACGTCGTCTGAACCAGCCGCCCCCACCGAAGAACACCGGTTTCCCTGTGACAACTGCGGGGCGGATTTTCGCTTTGACCCCGAGGCGGGCAAGCTGATCTGCGATCACTGCGGCAATGCAGAAGAAATCGCCGAGGTCGGCCCGTGGAAAGGCGCGATCTCGGAGCTTGATTTCCGCCAGGCGATCCAACAGCAGCTCCCCGAGCAAGAGATCGAGGAAACCCGGGTGCTGAGCTGCCCCAACTGCGCGGCACAGGTCGAGTTTGACGCCGCCACCCATGCCGCCGAATGCCCGTTTTGCGCCACGCCTGTGGTCACCGATACCGGCACGCATCGCCATATCAAACCCAAAGCACTGCTGCCTTTCGCGCTGGACGAAGGGGCTGCACGGCAGGCGATGAACACATGGTTGGGCCGGTTGTGGTTCTCTCCCAATGGCTTGCAGGAATATGCCCGTAAGGGCCGAAAAATGCAGGGCATTTACGTCCCATACTGGACATTCGATGCGGATACAAAATCCAGCTATTCGGGCGAACGAGGCACGGTTTATTATGAGACCCGCTCGGTCATGCGCGATGGCAAACGCGTCAATCAACGGGTGCAGAAAATCCGCTGGCGCGGAGTGACAGGCCGGGTGGCGCGCTGGTTCGATGATGTGCTGGTGCTGGCCTCGCGCTCGCTTCCCAAGCGGTTTACTGACGCGCTGGAGCCATGGGATCTGTCCAGGCTGGAGCCCTACAGCCCCGAATTCCTCGCCGGGTTCCGGGCCGAAGGCTACACCGTCGAACTGGAAGACGGATTTGACGAGGCCCGCGCCCATATGGACAGCGTAATTGCCCGTGATGTGAAATTTGACATCGGCGGGGATCGCCAGCGTATCCACGATGTCCAGACCCAGATCAGCGATGTCACCTTCAAACATGTGCTGCTGCCGGTCTGGCTGGCGACCTATAAGTATCGCGGCGAGACCTATCGATTTGTGGTGAATGGCCGCACCGGCCGGGTCCAGGGCGAACGGCCCTATTCGGCCATCAAGATCGCCATTGCCGTCATTGCTGTGGCGATCATCGCCGCCGGTGTCGGGTATCTTTACGCCACCGGGGACGTGGGGTGATGTCCGAAGATTTCACAACCCTCAACACTGTGCTGAATGCCTGCTATTCCTGCCGCGCCTTCCGGCCCGAATCCTCTGCGCGAAGAGGTAATCCGTCAGATCATCCTGGCAGCAGGTCGCGCGCCATCCTGGTGCAACGCGCAGCCGTGGAAAGTCACGGTGACAAGAGGCGAAGAAACAGCCCGGTTCAGTACCGCGCTGCTTGACGCTGTGAACCGCACAGCCCCTGCCCCCGATCTGCCCTGGCCAGAGGGCTACACTGGCGATCATCAGGAGCGGCGGCGCACCTGCGGCTTGTCTTATGACTTTCCCTGGGTTTCATGCGAAGTTTGAGGCGAAGCCAGTCACGCCATATATGGCGTGACTGGCTTCGACGGTCGCTGGATCGTGAGGGGCCTGGTTGTAATGAACCGTGCTACAGTTTGATCAGCCACCGTCTTCGCATGAGGCCTGAACGGATACGCAGCAGCTGCTGGCTCTGCACGACAGGCACAGGACATCGAAGATAATGAAGGACAGCATCGGGATCGACATCTCCAAAGCGCATTTGGATGTGCATCGGATCAAGACAGGACAACATGCCCAATTCGACAACACCGCTTCCGGCTTTCGCGCGCTCAGGCGCTGGATCGGGAGCGAACAGCCACAAATCGTGGTCTTTGAACCAACGGGTGCTTACCATGCCTCCTTTGAGAAGACGTTCCCGGGCAAATTGCCTCTGGTGAAGATCAATCCACTACAGGCCCGCCGCTTTGCCCAGGCGCATGGAACGCGTGCCAAAACAGATGCCGTTGACGCGCGCATCCTGGCCACGATGGGCTCGGCGTTCGATCCGGTACCGGACAGGCCTTACAACAGGAATGAACGTGAACTCAAAGAGTTGCAGATCGCGCGGATGGCCCTGGTCAAGGACAGAACCCGGCTGTTGAACCGTGTGAAAACACAGACTCTGGCGTTCACACGCCGCCAGACAAAAGCACCCCTGACGCAGGTCAAACGCCAGATCGCGGCTCTTGACGATGAACTCGGGACGCGTCTGCGTGATTGTCGGAAAAGGGCGCGCGCACATGATATTCTCCGCTCCATTCCCGGCATCGGCGAGGTCGCTGCCGTCGCCATCCTGGTCGAATTTCCAGAGATCGGAACACTGGACCGCAGGAAGGCAGCCAGTCCGGCGGGCCCCGCACCCATGACGCGACAGTCCGGGCAATGGCGCGGCAAGGCCTTCATTCAGGGCGGTCGTAAATTCCTGCGCGACGCTCTTTACATGCCGGCTCTCGTCGCGGCACGCCACAACCCTGACCTCGCAAGGAAATACCAGGCCATGATGGCAGCCGGGAAGCCTGCCAAAGTCGCTCTCACCGCGCTCATGAGAAAACTGATCGAGATGGCAAATGCGCTTGTCAAGGCTGACCGCGAATGGTCGCAAAATTCTCCTTGATCAAGACGGATACTATCAACTGTACGAAGCGGTGGGCATTGCCTGCGGTGATCACGCTGCGCGCACCGCGCAATCTATGCGCAATTTTCAGTTCTTCGATGCACCGCATGTGGCCATCGTCCATTCCGGTGCAGAACTGGGGCCTTATGGAGCGATGGATTGCGGGGGCTTTGTCACCGCCTTCATGCTGACCGCGACGGCGCTGGGGGTGGGCACAATCGCGCAGGCCTCGGTCGCGGCCTATCCCGATCTGATCCGCAGGCATTTCAATCTGCCCGAAGATCGGTTGATCCTCTGCGCCATCTCTTTTGGCTATGCGAATGAAACCGCCCCCGCCAATGCGTTTCGAACCGCGCGGGCCGAGTTTGGAGAGATATACGACCCGCGCGGCGCGACCCCTTAGCCTTTGGTGATCTTCACCTTTGTCGCCTCAGGGGCTTCGGGACGCCGACGTGGCACTGACAGCATCAGCACGCCATCCTTGAGATGTGCCGCGATATCGTCGCCCACCGCATCCGCAGGCAGGCGAAACGACCGGCTGAACGATCCGAATTGGCGTTTCGAAAAGAACCATGTCTCGCCCTTTTCCTCCCGTGCGCTGGATTTCTGCCCCTTGACCGTCACAACGCCCTCGTTGACGGAAACATCAATGTCCTTCTCCTCGACACCGGGCAGCTCCACCGAGATCCGGTAGGCTGCCTCATCGGCGGATGGATCCGAGGCGGGTGCCAGCCAATCGGCGACATGACTGCCAAAGTTGCGGAACGGTTCGTAGAAAGACGGCCAGAGACCCGCCGTATGCGACTTTTCAACCATGGGAATACACTCCTTTCCATTGACTTCCTCACCAGACTACCGGATGTCTTTGGCCCGCGCATTGACGCTGGTCATAGCAAATATCAGGCGGTTTGGTAAAATCTGGGGGTATCATGCGTGCTGTTTTACAACGGGTCAGTCACGCCTCGGTCAGTGTCGATGACAAGGTGGTGGGGGACACCGGCCCGGGCCTGCTGATCCTCGTTTGTGCGATGCAGGGCGACACGGATGAAGACGCCGAGCGGCTGGCCGCAAAGATCGCCAAGCTGCGCATTTTCAAGGATGATGCGGCTAAGATGAACCAATCCGTGCGGGACATTGGCGGCTCGGCGCTGGTTGTCAGCCAGTTCACGCTGGCCGCAGACACCTCACGCGGGAACCGCCCGGGCTTTTCGGACGCCGCTTCACCGGATGAGGGCAAACGGCTCTATCTCTATTTCGCGCATCGTTTGCGCGAAGAAAACGTCCCGGTTAAAACTGGTCAATTCGGCGCAGACATGGCCGTGAGCCTGACCAATGACGGCCCGGTCACGATCTGGATGGAAAGCTAATCCGATCCATCACCAGACATGCAAGAAGCGCCCCGGTAAGTCCGGACGTCAATCCGGCTGTGCAAATGCGTTCCGCCTTGAACTTGAGGCACTCACTCAAGACGAAATGCAATGATTCAGGTTTTTCGCGAAACGCCTTAGTGAAGTACGTTCCGGCTCGACTTCGAGACCTTCCGCTGCTTCGCGGCCATTGCTTTACGCTGCTTGCGGTTGAGCATGAGACGCGGTCCCCCTGCGTAGGTGTCGTCTTGCGAGGCCAAAGGAGTGTTACGCGGCATCATGGAGAGAGAGGTGTGCGAAAGAGGTTGTACCGGACCACCATCACGCACCATCGGTGGCGGCATATGGGGGCGATGGCTTTCCCATTCGGCGGCCTTGTAGATATCCTCCACCGTCGTGCCGGAACGTTCGAGAATATAGTCTTCGGGCTTAGGCAGGGCGGCGCTGAACGTCCAGTGAAACGGCATTTGCTGAATGCCGATGCGGATCAGTCCTTCTTCGGTCACGGTGCCGCCACCCGCCTGGATCAGATCATCAAGACTGTCAATCGCAGAGTAAAATGGGTCCATGTCGCGGCGTAAAAATGGGCCACTTCGGTTGATGTTTTGTGGCGCTTTTGCACGCGTGCTCGTCACAAAGCTGAAGCGTGCCAAAGCGCATGCTGGCCATAAGGCCAGCATTATTCTGACTGTGATTGCGGGCTGGTTATTTTCGGTTGTTGCGACTGTGTTTGAGCCGATAGCTTTCGCCATTCATCTCGAGGATGTGGACGTGATGGGTTAAACGATCGAGTAGCGCACCGGTCAGCCGCTCAGAGCCAAAGACTTCAGTCCATTCATCGAAGGGCAGGTTCGAGGTTATGATGATGGAGCCGCGTTCATAGCATTGGGATATGACCTCGAAGAGCAGCTCTGCGCCAGATTTGCTGAGCGGTACGAAGCCCAGTTCATCAATGATCAACAGGTTCTGGCTGGTCAGTTGCTTTTGAAGGCGCTGCAATCTCCGCTCATCTTGAGCCTCGATCAGATCATGGACTAATGCCGCAGCCGTTGTGAAGCGCACCTTCAGTCCTCTTTGACATGCAGCCAGCCCAAGTCCCAGGGCGATGTGTGTCTTGCCCGTGCCTGACGGGCCGAGCGCGATGATGTTCTCCCTGCGATTAACGTAATCGCATCGTGCCAGATCCATCGTCAGGGGCTTGTTCAAGCTTGGCATGATCTTGAAGTCAAAGCTATCCAAGCTCTTGGTGCTGGGGAACTTCGCCGCTTTGATGCGCCGTTCAATCATCCGGCGTTCGCGGTCGATCAATTCCATCTCACACAGCCGCGCCAGATAGTGGATGTGATCTTTGTTCTCTGCAGCACAGAGCTGCGCCTGTTTGGCATACTCGCCTTGGAACGTTGGCAGTCGCAGTTGTTTAAGATGATGCCGTAGAAGAATCCGAGGGGCTTCGGTCATGCCGCGGTCCTTCCCATCAAGCTCATGTAACTGGATGGGCGTGTTGTGCCGACATTGGCCTTGGGCAAGTATGGATAGAAGTCCAAATCCAATCGTGGTGGCCGCTTCTCAACCCGACACAGTACAAGGTGTTTTACGGCGTCATAGCCAATTGCACCCATATCTATTGCCTGCTGGATTGCGCCTTGCACAACATCCATTTCGAAGGTCTCCAAAAGGCGCAAGACTTGAACGTATTCTCGCTTGCCCGGCTTACCCATTCTGGCTTCAAGCAGTCGGTGCAGCGTGGCAAATACATCTGGCAAATGCCAACCCTGCAAAGGCGCGGCCTGATCCAGGGCACCCACCTTTTGTTCAAGCAGGGGCAAAAAGTGCAATGGGTCAAAGACCATATCCGCTGATGTGTAGGATCGTTTGTGCCGCGCAATAATCTCATTGCCGCAGCCGATGATAACCTCATGCACAAACCCACGCACATGAACATCGTGGTGCGCATAGGCTACTGGCACCGAGTAATCATTGCTGCGATAGCGCACCATTGAGATCGACGTTGCACGCGTGCTGACGTGATCGCAGGCTTCATATTCTGCGACGGGCAATCCCATCAGAGCATCCAAATCCGACATCAGGCGTGCGCCTATGGTTTGGGTGTGACCCCGCAACGTATCGTCCTGACGTGCTAAACACTTCTCTTCCAAATGTGCGTTCAGATCATCAAAGCTGTCATAGCGAGGTGCGGGAACCATGAAGTTGCGGCGGGTGTATCCAACCATGCCCTCAACGTTGCCTTTATCGTTCCCTCGCGCGGGTCTGCCAAACTTGTCATCAAACAAGTAATGCGACTGCAGTTCCGTAAACCGACGTGTGCGGATGCGCGTCTTATCCCCGAGTATCCGAGCCACGGCGATCTTGGTATTGTCGTAGAGAATGGATTGCGGAATGCCGCCAAAGAATGCAAAGGCGGACACATGGCCATCGCAAAACGCCTCGGTTGTCTCAGCTGGATATCCCTTCACAAACACCGCATCAGAATGTGGCAAGCTCATCACGAAGAAGTGGATCTTGCATTCCACGCCACCGATCACGCCCAGCGTCTCACCAAAATCAACCTGCGCATGGCCCGGCCGATGCGACAACGGCACAAACACCTCTTTGGTGCGCCGTTTTTGCTCGCGCACGTAATAGGTCACCGTGGTCAGGCTGCCGGCATATCCATGCTCATCGCGCAGCCGTTCAAAGATGCGCTTGGCCGTGTGTCGCTGCTTTTTGATCAGGGCTTTGTCTGTGCGCAGTATCTCATCGACCACACCAACATAACCATCAAGCGTTGGCCGCCGAGGCGCTTCCGACCGACGATACCCAGGCGGAAGTTCATGGCGCAGCATCTTCGCGATCGTCTTACGATCTTTGTTCTCTAATCTGTCAATGCGTGTTTCCTGAGTTTCCTGCTTTTGATGTCAGAGGTTGCCTTTGTTCTCTTCGAACTCTGAGGTTCATGATGGGGTTGGCTGGGTGTGGGTCGGCAATGTTGAAACCGCAATCATACCGTTGGTCTTGGCTGTTGCTACAGAATCGGCGCCGTGTCTCACGCCCTCCCTCGGGCATCGTCCCAGATGGGAACTTTGATTTAGGAATCCTCGTTGTCGCCTCGTAAGCCTTACGCGGACTGGAAGTCAGTTTTGTCTCGCATAATGGCATGAAGTATGATTGCCAGACGACGCGCCAGAGCCACTCGGGCCTTTCTCATCGTTGAGCGCGCACCGATTGCGAGGGCCCATGTCTTCAATTTGAGCGGAGCGGCATACCGCGTCAGCATCACATTGGCGGCCTCATAGAGAAGCGTTCTGACGCGCACGTCGCCCCGCTTTGAGATGCTGCCCGTGTAGTCGATTTCACCAGATTGATGCCGTCGCGGCACCAGTCCAAGATACGCCCCCACATCACGCGATTTCCTGAAACGCGACGGATCATCAATTGCTGCGGCAAAGGCCAATGCTGTGATCGGACCGACCCCTGGTACCGTCATAAGGCGCTGGCAGACTTCGGATTTGCGGGTCATCTTTTTGATGTCGCCATCAATGGCTGCAACCGCCGCGAGGATTGCTTCGCGTGCTGCGAACAGTCCGCAAATTGCGGCATGGAGGCCAGGCACTCCATCGCTAACTTTTAGCGCCGCGTTTTTGAATGCCGGAGACAAAGCTCGTGGCAGCCGCACGCCGAAGACGACGACCAGACCGCGGATCTGATTGTCGAGCGTCACACGCTGTCCGACCAGCTTCTTGCGGGCTGCGATCAGCGACCGGATTGCGTGCGCTGACAGTGATTTGACATGGGTCGGCTTGTAGAATCCCGTCCGCGCCAGGTGTGCCAAACCGCGGGCATCATTGCGGTCCGTCTTGTGGCCGGCCAGAGATTTAAGGGCCTGATATGCTTGCCTGCTCTCGATGCAAACAACCGGGACACCAAGCTCCGTCAGCCCATGGTAAAGCATTGGTGCCATCCGTCCCGTTTCAAATACAACTTTGGCACATGGTGGTCCAGAAGCGAGGAAGTCAGCGATCGCTTTTGGTGTTGAGCTCGCTTTTCCTTCACGAATAAGGGCCCCTTCACGATCCAGAATGCAGATATGCGTCTCTTCCATGGACACATCCAAACCAGCAAAATATTCCATTGGTCAGTCTCCTTTTCAATTGCATGTGCATCCAGAATAACAGGGGTAACTGAGTGCTGATCCTGATTACGCCATGTTGAAAAACCGCGCCGCTTCTCGGCCAGACATACCGTCCTTCAAACAAGCACGGCGCACACGACTATAAATATCCACAGAATACATCTCCCGCCCTCCGAATAAACGAAGGGCACAAACTGGCGGACTTTTACTCCGCTACAACTGCGATATGCAGCCGCTTCTGTGGCCCAATATTGCTCCGCGTTTTACACTGCGTCATATTCTTCGGCGTTGATCAGTTCATCCACCGAAACAGTGCCTTCGGTCACGGAAGTATCGGGCCCGACCGTATCGATAACAACCTCTGGCCCGGTCAATTCGGTCTTGGTTCCGTCGGGTTCGGTCACCTCAGCGGTAACAACATGCTCGCCATCGGGCGGGAAGGTGTCACCCTCAAAGACCGCGACCCAATTGCCATCTTCATCAGCGGTCGTCTCGACAGTCTCTCCGCCGCTTGTGACAACCACAACCGAGTCCGGGTCAGCCGTGCCCGTGATGGTCAAAGTTTCAGTGTCGGTGTCCACATCATCGCCTCCGATGACGATTGGCCCCGGTTCGTTGATCGTAGGCTCAATCCTGTCGGGGGGTCGGCGTGCCGTCATCATCGTCTTCGCCAATCAAGGTCGCGGCACCAACACCTGCGGGCCCCAGGCCAAGCGCGCCCAGCACCCCACTGTCGCCCAAAAGGCCGGCGCCCAGCATGCCAACGTCTTCTTCGCCGCCCGTGGCAACCGCCAAATCCGTCCCATCCAGGAAAATCAGATCTTCTGCCGGGCTCCATTTGCCCCATTGCTCGGTCGGGCCATACTGCGCGTAAACCACGCCATCGCCGCCTTCGGCCAGCGTCACCTCGTTGAGGTAACCATCGGCACTGACGAACAACCGGCTCTCGGCTGCGCCATCCGCTCCGAAATACCCATCCAGAACGATCACGCGCCCATCGGCCAGCACAATCTCAAGATTGGCGCCTTCCCGGTTGTAAGACCGGATATCGGATTGCCTCAGATTAAGGGGAATTTCCTGGTTCACCCCAGCGTCAATGACATAGACGTTCTTATCTGCTTATCTGCCGGAATTGAATTTGCCTGTGAACTGCCCGCACTTGTACGGACAACGAAATCAATAGCTCTCATAACACCACCGTTTGCCTCAATGACACCACTTAGCGCGGTGCCTTTTTTTGATTTGTTCTTCACGAATACGCGTTTTTACGTACTATCGCTAGATATTTTTTTTCCAAACTCACAAAATGAGCCCCCAACGCGCAAATTTGGGGGGCAAATCCTGTTTACATGCAGTTTCGCCCCGCAAGCACCCGATAATCCGAGTCTTTTTTGCAACAGGTCACATGCTGTCAGACCCGTCTCGGGGCTTGACCTGTCGGGGATTGCCCCGCGCTCTTGTCCAGCTTTAACGCGCTCGAAAGGCTCTTTTATGGCGTCACATCTGGACGACACCGTGACCTTGCTGGGCGAGTTGATTGCCTGCCCCACGGTCTCTCAGGACAGCAATCTTGAGATGATATCCCTCTTGGCCGCCCGGCTTGAAGAGAGCGGCGCACGGGTGGATATTTTTCACAATGACACCGGGTCAAAGGCCAATCTTTTTGCCACATTTGGCCCGGAAGTCGATGGCGGCATTGTCCTTTCCGGCCACAGCGATGTGGTCCCTGTGGCAGATCAGATCTGGTCCAGCGATCCGTTTAAGATGGAGCGGCGCGACGACCGGCTTTATGGCCGCGGAAGCTGTGACATGAAGGGGTTTATCGCCGCTACGGTTGCCATGGCACCGATCTATGCACAGCTGGTGCGGGATCGCCCGCTGCATTATGCCTTTACCTATGATGAGGAGGTCGGCTGTTTTGGCGCCCGTGATCTGGTTGACAGCCTGCGCAGCCGTGCCATCCGGCCAGGCGTGGCCATTATCGGCGAACCGACGTCGATGCGCATCATCGAAGGGCACAAGGGATGTTACGAGTATTCCACGCATTTTCATGGCCTTGCAGGCCATGGCTCATCTCCCGATCATGGGGTGAACGCTGTGGAATATGCCGCGCGTTACATCAATCGCCTGCTGGAGCTGAAAGACGATTTACGCGCCCGTGCCCCCGCCGATAGCCGGTTTGAACCGCCATGGACCACAATCAGCACCGGTGCGCTACATGGTGGCGTCGCGCATAACGTCATCGCCAGCACGGCGCAGCTGGATTGGGAAATGCGCCCGGTACAGCCCTCGGACGCGCATTTTGTGAAGGGCGAATTGCGGGAGTATTGCCAGGATGTGCTGCTGCCTGCAATGCGCGCCGTGCATCCGGATGCGGATATTGAAACCGAGGTTATCGGAGAGATTCAGGGGCTTACGCCCGCAAGTGAAAGTGAGGCCAAGGACATTCTGATGGAGTTGACCGGGGCCAACGGCGCAGATGTGGTCGCCTTTGGCACCGAGGCCGGGATATTTCAGGACTATGGGCTCTCTGCGGTGGTCTGTGGTCCCGGCTCGATCGAACAGGCCCATAAAGCGGACGAATATGTCGAGTTATCGCAACTGTCTCAATGCCTTGAGATGTTGGAGCGACTGGCCCAAAGGCTTGCCGGATGACATGAGAAAATTCGCACGAATTTTCTTTGGACAAGATTTTTCGTACGAAAAATCTATTGCTCAGAGGCGGCGGAATGTCAGGTAATGCGGGGTACGTCCTTCGCGCAGGGCCTTTTGCTCATACCGCGTCGAGATCCAGTCATGCCACGGCTCACGCCAATCTGCCGGACCTTCACAAAGCCACTCAAACCCATGTTTTGGAACCATTTCCAGCGTTTGGCGTACATAATCCGGAATGTCCGTCGCCACCCGAAAAATCGCCCCCGGCTTCAGCACTTTCGCCAAAGGCTCCAAATGCTCAGGCGTCACAAACCGTCTGCGATGATGGCGCTTTTTCGGCCAGGGATCGGGATAGAGCAAAAACGCCCGCGAAATGCTCTGATCCGGCAAAACATCAAACAGATCCCGCACATCGCCGGGATGGATCGAGATGTTCTGCACTTCCGCCTGCCGCAACTTACCCAGCAACATGGCCACGCCGTTGATGTAAGGCTCGCAGCCAATGATGCCGATATCCGTATTCTGTGCGGCCTGATGCACCATATGTTCGCCACCGCCAAATCCGATTTCAAGCCAGACATCCCGGCCCGGAAAAAGCGTTTCCAGATCAATAGGATTGCGCTCGGGGTTCACGTCCCAATCCACAGCACCAGGGGCATATTGCGCCAGGTCTTCGTCCAGATACACCTCTTGAGAGGCACGCAGATGCTTGCCCTTGTAACGTCCATAAAAGTTGCGCCATGGCGCGCCGGAGGGGTGGGTTTTGTCACTCATTTTGCGGAAGTGCCCCAAAACCATGCCCAAACGCAACCCGAATTCCTCTACATATCTCCGTGGTCGAGATTGGTAATATGTAGGTGATCAATACTGCCGCCATTGTCCCACAACATGTCAGGGCAACATCGATGAGGGCTGACATCTGCTTTACGGGGACTTGGACGAAACCGCTCTCGCGGTATTGGCGCTTGTGTCGAGGGTTTCGCGCTGATCGAAGCGCCGTGATTTTGTGAACTGACGATTCTGTTGGACGATTGGGACCTTCTCAATCTGACGATAGGAGGTTTCAATGTCAGACCAATATGTACCTGCACTGCGCCAGCGATTTCTCGAAGATATGCGGATCAAAGGGCTGCAGTCGAAAACGCAGACAATGTATTTGCGAGGGATGCGGGATTTTACGCGGTTTCTGGGTCACGCGCCGGATAGCGCGACACCGGAAGATCTGCGGGCGTTCCAGCTCGATATGAAGGAGCGCGGCATTGGCGCACCGACCTTCAACAACCGGCTGACAGTGTTGAGTTTCTTCTTTGCGACGACGTGCCCGCGTCCCGAGATGAAGCGGCATATGCGCTATCAACGGGCGGCTAAGAAGATCCCCGTTGTGCTCAGCGCCGAGGAAGTCGCGCGTATTATCGAAGCGGCACCTGGGCCTGGGTTACGATACCGCGCGGCCTTCAGCGTGGCCTATGGTGGCGGGCTGCGCGCCAGCGAGGTCACCCATCTCAAAGTTGGCGACATAGATAGCGACCGGATGCTGATCCGGATTGAGCAAGGTAAGGGTCGTAAGGACCGGCAGGTCATGTTGTCGCCGAACCTTCTGAGCCTGTTGCGCGACTATTACCGAGAAGTGCGGCCGAGAGGTTGGATGTTCCCGGGTCGTAACCGGATCGATCCAATCTCGACGCGGCAGTTCAATCGGGCCTTTGGGGTCGCATGCGATTTTGCAGAGATCAAGAAGCAGGTGTCGCCCCACACTCTGCGGCACAGCTTTGCCACGCATCTGCTGGAGGGTGGGACCGACATCCGGGTGATCCAAGTGCTTCTGGGCCATGCCAAGCTGGAAACGACGACGATCTATACCAAGGTGGCAACCAAGACGATCCAGAGTGTCACCAGCCCGTTTGATCTGCTGGTGCGGCGGGAGGCCGGACCCGGTTAAACTAGGCTTCCATGTCTCGCCTCAAGCTGGAGGTCGCAGACATCTTCCGCGCCCATGGTGCTACCTATCGCCTGGCCCACGCCGGACACTTGAACCTACAGCAGTTAAAAGTGATGTCGGCGATAGAGAGCTGCCGGACCGCTGTGCTTGGCGGGCATGTTGCCGCTTGCACCAAATGCAGTCACCAGCACATCGCCTACAACTCGTGCCGCAATCGGCATTGCCCGAAGTGCCAAGGTGCAGCGGCGCAGGACTGGATGCAGGCGCGCATGGAAGACTTGTTGCCCATTGAGTATTTCCACGTGGTCTTCACGCTGCCATCGCAAATCGCCGACATTGCCTTCCAGAACAAAGCGGTGGTCTACGGCCTCCTGTTCAAGGCGGCGGCGCAAACTCTGCTGACAATCGCAGCCGATCCAAAACATCTTGGTGCAAAGATTGGCATGACGAGCGTGCTGCATACATGGGGATCCGCGATGACGCACCACCCGCATGTGCATATCATCGTGCCGGGCGGTGGATTGTCGTCCGATGGCAAGCGCTGGAAGAACTGCCGCTCAGGCTTCTTCCTGCCGGTAAAGGTGCTCGCGCGTTTGTTCCGCCGCCTGTTCCTCGAAGGGCTGAGCGGATTGCACAAAGCAGGCAAGCTGCGCTTCTTCGGCAAACTGGCAAAGCTGGCCGACCCCGATACCTTCGCCGCCCATCTCGCGCCGCTGCGCAAAACCAACTGGGTGGTTTATGCCAAACCACCCTTCGGCGGGCCTGAGGCCGTGCTGGCGTACTTGAGCCGTTACACGCACCGCGTGGCGATCTCAAACCACCGCCTGATCAGCGCTGATGCCAACACTGTGGCCTTCCGGTGGAAAGATTATCGCATCAAACGTGGGGACAGGATGAAGGTCATGCGTCTGCCGACGTCCGAGTTCATCCGTCGCTTCCTGATCCATGTCCTGCCCTCCGGCTTCCACCGCATCCGCCACACAGGCTTCCTCGCGAATGGCATCCGTCGCGACAGGATCGCAAAGATCAGGTCTTTATTGGAGGTTGAAGCAGACGCCATTCCGAAAGCCCATGAGGATCAAGGTGTCGATACCGACGAACGAGACCAGTCCCAGCCGTGCCCCAAATGCGGTGGCGCAATGATCATCATCGAGACCTTCATGCGGGGCCAAACACCCAAGTCCCGCGCACCGCCATGGGAGGACGCCGCATGATACGACTATCAAATCGGGTCCTTCATTACGCGGACGCCGGACCCATCGGTGCGACCATCCCGCCAAAACCTGCGCTACAACAGGCCAATGGCGGCAAAACGGGATATCAATCAGCCAAATCGGGCTGGGAAAATCGACTTATCAGCGCTGCTTGTCATCACGCAGCCGATAGTTCTGCACATCAATCACCGCAGCCATAGTACACAATCCCCATAGCACCGAAATCCGCCCACGCTTTCCTCCTTGTCAGATTTGTCGCCGCTGCATCTCACGATGACAACAGCCACAAACCTTAGACATAAGTGATGTCGGCGATAGAGAGCTGCCGGACCGCTGTGCTTGGCGGGCATGTTGCCGCTTGCACCAAATGCAGTCACCAGCACATCGCCTACAACTCGTGCCGCAATCGGCATTGCCCGAAGTGCCAAGGTGCAGCGGCGCAGGACTGGATGCAGGCGCGCATGGAAGACTTGTTGCCCATTGAGTATTTCCACGTGGTCTTCACGCTGCCATCGCAAATCGCCGACATTGCCTTCCAGAACAAAGCGGTGGTCTACGGCCTCCTGTTCAAGGCGGCGGCGCAAACTCTGCTGACAATCGCAGCCGATCCAAAACATCTTGGTGCAAAGATTGGCATGACGAGCGTGCTGCATACATGGGGATCCGCGATGACGCACCACCCGCATGTGCATATCATCGTGCCGGGCGGTGGATTGTCGTCCGATGGCAAGCGCTGGAAGAACTGCCGCTCAGGCTTCTTCCTGCCGGTAAAGGTGCTCGCGCGTTTGTTCCGCCGCCTGTTCCTCGAAGGGCTGAGCGGATTGCACAAAGCAGGCAAGCTGCGCTTCTTCGGCAAACTGGCAAAGCTGGCCGACCCCGATACCTTCGCCGCCCATCTCGCGCCGCTGCGCAAAACCAACTGGGTGGTTTATGCCAAACCACCCTTCGGCGGGCCTGAGGCCGTGCTGGCGTACTTGAGCCGTTACACGCACCGCGTGGCGATCTCAAACCACCGCCTGATCAGCGCTGATGCCAACACTGTGGCCTTCCGGTGGAAAGATTATCGCATCAAACGTGGGGACAGGATGAAGGTCATGCGTCTGCCGACGTCCGAGTTCATCCGTCGCTTCCTGATCCATGTCCTGCCCTCCGGCTTCCACCGCATCCGCCACACAGGCTTCCTCGCGAATGGCATCCGTCGCGACAGGATCGCAAAGATCAGGTCTTTATTGGAGGTTGAAGCAGACGCCATTCCGAAAGCCCATGAGGATCAAGGTGTCGATACCGACGAACGAGACCAGTCCCAGCCGTGCCCCAAATGCGGTGGCGCAATGATCATCATCGAGACCTTCATGCGGGGCCAAACACCCAAGTCCCGCGCACCGCCATGGGAGGACGCCGCATGATACGACTATCAAATCGGGTCCTTCATTACGCGGACGCCGGACCCATCGGTGCGACCATCCCGCCAAAACCTGCGCTACAACAGGCCAATGGCGGCAAAACGGGATATCAATCAGCCAAATCGGGCTGGGAAAATCGACTTATCAGCGCTGCTTGTCATCACGCAGCCGATAGTTCTGCACATCAATCACCGCAGCCATAGTACACAATCCCCATAGCACCGAAATCCGCCCACGCTTTCCTCCTTGTCAGATTTGTCGCCGCTGCATCTCACGATGACAACAGCCACAAACCTTAGACATAGCTGCCTATCAGGAATTCAACTATCAATATCTGAATGGAATCCCGGGAATGGCCCGAACCATGTCGATCATTTCGCTATCTGATCGCACAAAATTCAAACCTTGAAGGTGTTCAGAACCGCACCGTTACGCATGCCTGCGCATTCCGGTGTGATCCGGCCACCTATACCGATAGTATCCGGCCACCCGTACCGATTTAACCCGGCCACTCAAACCGGGGCATCCGGCCACCCCTGATCCGGGGGTTTGGCGTCTGTTTTGAGGCGATCTTTAACTGGCTACCTTGCCGTTCTTTTTGAATGGGAGGTGGCGCGATGCAGAGATTGTCGATGCGCAAGATACGGGAAGCCCTGCGGCTTCGAGCAGATGGATTTTCAGGGCGTCAGGTGGCGCAGAGCCTGTCGTTGGGCCGGGCGACGGTATCGGAGTATTTCCGGCGCGCGGATGTGGCCGGATCGGTTTGGCCATTGCCCGATGATCTGTCTGATGTTGATCTTGAGCAGCAGATCTTTCCGCATCAACCTGGCGCGTCGACGCGGGCGATCCCACAACCCGATTGGGCTTATGTTCACGCGGAACTTCGTCGCAAAGGTGTGACACTGGCATTGCTGTGGGAAGAGTATCGCGGCGTCTATCCCGATGGCTACGGATACAGCCGGTACTGCGAACTCTACACGCGATGGGAGGGTCGCTTGTCGCCGGTGATGCGTCAGCGCCATCCTGCGGGTGAGCGGCTGTTTGTCGATTACGCGGGACACACGGTCGATGTTGTTTGCCCTGAGACGGGCGAAGTGCGCACCGCCCGGATCTTCGTCGCGGCCCTTGGGGCGTCGAACTACACCTATGTCGAGGCAACCTGGACCCAGAGCCTGCCGGACTGGATCAGCAGCCACGTCCGCGCTTTTGCATTCCTCGGTGGTGTGCCTGTGCAGGTGGTCCCTGACAATCTCAAGGCCGCCGTGATCAAAGCCTGTTTCCATGATCCAGCGATCAATCGCACCTATGGGGATATGGCGGCACATTACGATACCGCCGTCGTTCCTGCGCGACCGCGTAAGCCGAAGGACAAGGCGAAAGTCGAAGGTGCTGTTTTGCTGGCCGAACGCTGGATTTTGGCGCGCCTGCGCAACCAGACATTCTTCAGCCTGGATGAGTTGAACGCGGCGATCCGGCCCCTGCGTGATCACCTCAACAGCAAGGTCACCCGGCACCCTGGGGCCAGCCGCCGGGCTTTGTTTGAGACACTGGACAAACCCGCGTTGAAGCTGCTGCCCGCAGAACCATACGTCTATGCGGAATGGAAACTGCGGCGCGCGGGGATTGATTACCACATCGATGTGGACCGGCATTACTACTCGGTGCCGCACCCGCTGATCAAACAGAAGCTATGGGTGCGCGTCACCGCCCGTACCGTCGAAGTCTTCCATAAGGGTCAAAGGGTTGCTGCCCATGCCAGAACATCGGGAAACCGTCAGCATTCCACCATCCGGGATCACATGCCGCCCAATCACCGGTTCCGGGCGGACTGCTCGCCCGAGGTGATCCGCACCCGCGCTGCCCGGATCGGTCCCCATGTCGCGACGTTCGTGACGCTCATGATGGGCAAGCGCCGCCACCCCGAACAAGCGTATCGTGCCTGCCTCGGGGTGCTCAAATTGGCGCGCGGCTTTGGCAATGATCGTCTTGATCGCGCCTGCGAACGTGCCCTCGAGATCAATGCCTACAGCTACTCATCCCTGCATTCCATTCTGAAGAATGGTTTGGATCGTCAACGCCGCCAGCCCGCCACGGACGGCCCCACGATCACACACTCCAATATCCGTGGCGCGGGATACTTCCATTGAAGAGGACAAAATATGCTTGATCATCCAACACTGGATCAGCTCAGAACACTCAGGCTCGACGGCATGGCAGAAGCCTTTGCCGAGATGCAGACACAGGACGGCACCGCCGACCTGACCCATGCTGAATGGCTGGGGTTGCTGATCGACCGTGAAGCCACCAGTCGAGAGACAAAACGCTTTGAAAGCCGGATGCGCACCGCGCGCCCGCGCCATGTGTCAACGGCGGAGTAAAATCCGGCCACTGGGGCGGAGCAAAAGTCGGCCAGTTTGTGGAGTGCGCCTTGGGGCGTGTGGCCACCAATCAGCAAGCACGTTCCAAGGCGCATTGGCCGTCAGGCCGATTGTTCAGTTGTCAGGTTGAAGGGTTGGCAATACGTGCGCGGCTCTGATTGAGGCGGTAGCTTTCGCCGTTCATCTCGAGGATGTTGACGTGATGTGTCAGCCGGTCCGGGAGCGCGCCGGTCAAGCGTTCGGTGCCGAATGTCTCGGTCCATTCCTCGAAGGGCAGGTTCGATGTGATCAGGGTTGAGCCACGCTCGCAGCGCTGAGAGATCAGCTCGAACAGAAGCTCGGCGCCGGTTTTGCTCAAGGGGACGAAACCCGGCTCGTCGATGATCAGCAGTTTGACCTTGGCCCGTTTGCGCTGAAGCTGCAGGAGGCGTTTCTCGTCGCGGGCCTCCATCATCCCGTGCACGAGAGCTGCGGCGGTTACGAAGGCGACAGGCAACCCTTTCTGGCAGGCGGTCAGCCCCAACCCGAGAGCGACATGGGTTTTGCCGGTTCCCGACAAGCCAACGACAGACTGCCCGCTTTCCGGGATCTGAGGTTCGGATTTGTTATCCGTTTCATCCTCGGGCGGGACAGGTGGTGCAGGTGGTCGCGCGATCGTGTCGTGGTGGAGCCGCGCATCTGACGATTGTTCAATGTGACGGAACGCTGGCAAAGATCCCCGCCTGGATGACCGAGGAGGGATCGGGAGAGGCGGTGGTCGTTCGTGATCCTGCGCTTTCGGTTGCGGCGCTCCTCGAGGCCCGCGCAATAGTGGATCGCTCCTTACGCTTGCCGGGCGGGGAATCATCCCCGGACAACGGAGGCGAGAATGACAGCAACCAATCCTCTTCAACTGCATCTGTTCGATGCCAGCCCCGATCCCGCAACGATCCCGCAACGATCCCGCTGGACCGCCGACGGCGTCTGCTGACGCTCACGGGAGCGCTTCTGAGCGAAGCCGCGCGCGACATGACGGACCTGGAAGACCCGTCTGCGGCGAGGGAGACACAGGATGAGTAACGTTGGCTCTGATCATCTGGCGCGCCAGGCCATCGTGTATGTCCGGCAATCGACCGCGGGCCAGGTCGCGCATAACCTTGAAAGCAAACGGCGCCAGTACGCTCTTGTGGAGCACGCCCGCCAGCTTGGATGGACCGATGTAGAGGTCATCGACGATGATCTTGGCCGCTCGGGTTCCGGCGTCGCACGGCCCGGTTTCGAGAAGCTTCTCGCCCGGATCTGCGAGGGCCGTGTTGGTGCGGTGGTGTCGATCGAAGCCTCGCGGTTGGCGCGCAATGGCCGCGATTGGCACACGCTGCTGGAGTTTTGCGGTCTGGTTTCCACGCTCATTGTCGATGAAGATGGGGTCTATGATCCGCGCCATCCCAATGACCGCCTGCTGCTCGGTATGAAAGGGACCATGAGCGAGATGGAACTGTCGATCCTTCGGCAACGGTCCCACGAGGCGCTCCGCCGGAAGGCACGCCGCGGTGAGCTGTTCATGACGGTTGCCATTGGCTACGTGCGCATCGGCCGGGATCGGATCGACAAGGACCCTGACCGGCGGGTCCAGGACGCCATTGGATTGGTGTTTGCCAAATTCGACGGGATGCGGTCCGTCCGGCAGGTACATGTGTGGCTCCGGCAAGAACAGATCTCGCTCCCGGCGGTTGTCCACGGATCGGCCGGGCGCGAAATCCGGTGGAAACTGCCCGTCTACAACACGGTCCTGCACATCCTCAACAACCCGATCTATGCCGGGGCCTATGTGTTTGGCCGCACCGGCTCGCGCACGGTGATCGAGGACGGACGCAAGCGTGTGATTCAGGGGATACGCAAGCCACAGGAAGACTGGGATGTTTTGATCCCCGATCATCATGATGGTTATATCAGCTGGAATACCTACGAGAGGAACCAGCGATTGATTGCGGACAACGCCACAGGAAAGTTCGGCCCGGGGCGCGGTGCCGTACGGCGTGGCGAAGCTCTTCTGGCCGGGCTTCCGAGATGCGGCCATTGCGGGCGCAAACTTCACGTCGCCTATTCGGGCAAGGGCGGCAACACCGGCCGCTATCATTGCCGCGGCAGCCAGTTCAATCACGGTGGCGCGCGCTGCATCTCGTTTGGTGGCATGCGGGTCGATCAGGCAATCGGCGCCGAAATCATCGCGCGGTTGCAACCGCTCGGCATCGAGGCGGCACTCGAGGCAGAGGTGGCCCAGGGTCAGGCACATGGGGAGAAGCGCCATCAGCTTGAGCTGAGCCTGAAGCAGGCGCGCTACGAGGCCTCCCGTGCCCGGCGCCAGTACGATGCGGTCGATCCCGACAATCGTCTGGTGGCGGGAGAACTGGAAGCGCGCTGGAATGCGCGGCTTGGCGCGGTCACCGCGCTCGAGGATCAGATCAAGGCGCATGATGCGGCGGCCCTGTCGCAAAAGGCGAGCACCGCAGATCGCGACAGGCTGTTGAGCCTAGGGGCCGATCTTGAGCGTGCGTGGACAAGCCCAGGTGCTGCACCTGCCACCAGGAAACAGATCATTCGCACTCTGGTCGAGGAGATCATTGCCCGCGTTGACGGAGAGACGATCGAGCTTGTTGTCCGCTGGCAAGGCGGCGCACATTCCGCTCTGGCTGTCCGCAAGAACCGCAGCGGCCAGCACCGCTGGAGTACCGACCGGGATATCGTCGATCTCGCACGTGCGCTGGCCCGTCTCATGCCTGACAAGCTGATTGCCGCAACTCTCAACCGGGCAGGCAAGGTGACCGGCCGCAGTCACGGATGGACGCAATCGCGGGTATGCAGTCTGCGCAATCACCATCAGATCGATGTCTATCGTGAAGGCGAACGCCAGGAGCGCGGTGAGATGAGACTTGACGAAGCAGCCGAGGTCTTGGCAATCAGTGCATCAAGCGTCCGCCGCCTGATCCAGGAAGGCCGGCTGCCGGCGCAACAATTCTGCAAAGGTGCCCCCTGGATCATCAAAATGGACGAACCGGGCAGGAACGATGTCATTGAAGCAGCGGACAAAAGGCGCGGCAGCCGCCCGCCGTCTCAAAATCCGCATCAAAAAACACTTGTCTTATAGAGACATAGCGAGGTGGGCATTATGAATCAGGATCGGACGGGCCGAGCGCGATGACGTTCTCCCTGCGCTCGATCCATTCACAGCGCGCCAGTTCCAGCACCATCATCTTGTTCAGACCGGGGATGGCCGTAAAGTCGAAGCTGTCGAGGCTTTTGACGGTTGGAAACTTTGCCGCCTTGATCCGGCGCTCGACCATGCGCCTCTCCCGATCGATTGGTTCCAGCTCGGTCAGCCGGGCTGGATAGCGCACATGATCCAGGCCTTCCGCCGCACAAATGCGCGCTTGCTTGTCATGCTCGCGCAGGAAGGTGGGTAGGCGCAGAGTCTTGAGGTGGTGTGTCAGCGGCAGTTCGGGTGCATCCGTCATGCGTCACCTCCTGACAGAAGGCTCATACAGGAAGAAGCCGAGGTGGTGGCGATGTTGGTTCCGGGCAGGAACGGATAGACATCCAAATCCAACCTCGGGGGCCTTCGCTCGACGCGGCACAGGACGAGGTGCTTGATCGCATCGAAGCTGACCGCCCCCATTCGCAGGGCGTCTTTGACGGCAAGATGCAGCACCTCCAGCTCGAACCGTTCCGACAGGCGCAGGACCTGGACATACTCCCTTTTGCCCGCCTTGCCCTGCCGGGCTTCCAGCAAGCGCCGGAGCGTGGCGAAGGCGTCAGGCAGTTCCCAACCCTGCAAGGGCGCAGCCTGATCGAAGGACATGATCCTGCGCTCGATCAGCGGCAGGTAATGCAGCGGGTCGAACACCATGTCACCGCTGTCATAAGAGCGGGGATGATCGGCGATCACCTCAGTGGCGCAACCGATAACGACGCGGATCACGAAGCCCTTGATCCAGACCGCGCGGTGGCCATATGCGACCGGTACCGAGTAGTCGTTACCGCGATACCGCAGCACCGATGTCGATGTGACCTGGCCACTTTGCAACTCACAGGCCTCGAAGGGTGCGCCGGGCAAATCCTGCATTGCCGCCGGATCGGCTTGCAGCCGTTCGCCGATGCTGGCCTTGTGTCCGCGCAGGACATCGTCCTGCCGTTTGCGGCATTGCTCTTCCAGGTGAGCGTTGAACGCATCCCGGTCCGGAAAGGACGGGATCGGCACCATGAAGTCGCGCCGCCCGTAGCCGACCAACCCCTCGACCGCTCCCTTGTCGTTCCCCTTGCCGGGACGGCCGTAGCGATCCCGGACCACATAATGCGACAGCATTGCGCTGAACCGTTGGGTTCTTTGCCGGGTGCCGTCCGGCAGGATCCGCGCCACCAGGCAGCGGTCATTGTCATGGAGGATCGACAGGGGAACCGCCCCAAAGAAAGCAAAGGCATGCACATGCCCATCCAGCCAGGCCTCGGTGGTTGCCGCAGTGTAAAACGCGGAGCAATATTGGGCCACAGAAGCGGCTGCATATCGCAGTTGTAGCGGAGTAAAAGTCCGCCAGTTTGTGCCCTTCGTTTATTCGGAGGGCGGGAGATGTATTCTGTGGATATTTATAGTCGTGTGCGCCGTGCTTGTTTGAAGGACGGTATGTCTGGCCGAGAAGCGGCGCGGTTTTTCAACATGGCGTAATCAGGATCAGCACTCAGTTACCCCTGTTATTCTGGATGCACATGCAATTGAAAAGGAGACTGACCAATGGAATATTTTGCTGGTTTGGATGTGTCCATGGAAGAGACGCATATCTGCATTCTGGATCGTGAAGGGGCCCTTATTCGTGAAGGAAAAGCGAGCTCAACACCAAAAGCGATCGCTGACTTCCTCGCTTCTGGACCACCATGTGCCAAAGTTGTATTTGAAACGGGACGGATGGCACCAATGCTTTACCATGGGCTGACGGAGCTTGGTGTCCCGGTTGTTTGCATCGAGAGCAGGCAAGCATATCAGGCCCTTAAATCTCTGGCCGGCCACAAGACGGACCGCAATGATGCCCGCGGTTTGGCACACCTGGCGCGGACGGGATTCTACAAGCCGACCCATGTCAAATCACTGTCAGCGCACGCAATCCGGTCGCTGATCGCAGCCCGCAAGAAGCTGGTCGGACAGCGTGTGACGCTCGACAATCAGATCCGCGGTCTGGTCGTCGTCTTCGGCGTGCGGCTGCCACGAGCTTTGTCTCCGGCATTCAAAAACGCGGCGCTAAAAGTTAGCGATGGAGTGCCTGGCCTCCATGCCGCAATTTGCGGACTGTTCGCAGCACGCGAAGCAATCCTCGCGGCGGTTGCAGCCATTGATGGCGACATCAAAAAGATGACCCGCAAATCCGAAGTCTGCCAGCGCCTTATGACGGTACCAGGGGTCGGTCCGATCACAGCATTGGCCTTTGCCGCAGCAATTGATGATCCGTCGCGTTTCAGGAAATCGCGTGATGTGGGGGCGTATCTTGGACTGGTGCCGCGACGGCATCAATCTGGTGAAATCGACTACACGGGCAGCATCTCAAAGCGGGGCGACGTGCGCGTCAGAACGCTTCTCTATGAGGCCGCCAATGTGATGCTGACGCGGTATGCCGCTCCGCTCAAATTGAAGACATGGGCCCTCGCAATCGGTGCGCGCTCAACGATGAGAAAGGCCCGAGTGGCTCTGGCGCGTCGTCTGGCAATCATACTTCATGCCATTATGCGAGACAAAACTGACTTCCAGTCCGCGTAAGGCTTACGAGGCGACAACGAGGATTCCTAAATCAAAGTTCCCATCTGGGACGATGCCCGAGGGAGGGCGTGAGACACGGCGCCGATTCTGTAGCAACAGCCAAGACCAACGGTATGATTGCGGTTTCAACATTGCCGACCCACACCCAGCCAACCCCATCATGAACCTCAGAGTTCGAAGAGAACAAAGGCAACCTCTGACATCAAAAGCAGGAAACTCAGGAAACACGCATTGACAGATTAGAGAACAAAGATCGTAAGACGATCGCGAAGATGCTGCGCCATGAACTTCCGCCTGGGTATCGTCGGTCGGAAGCGCCTCGGCGGCCAACGCTTGATGGTTATGTTGGTGTGGTCGATGAGATACTGCGCACAGACAAAGCCCTGATCAAAAAGCAGCGACACACGGCCAAGCGCATCTTTGAACGGCTGCGCGATGAGCATGGATATGCCGGCAGCCTGACCACGGTGACCTATTACGTGCGCGAGCAAAAACGGCGCACCAAAGAGGTGTTTGTGCCGTTGTCGCATCGGCCGGGCCATGCGCAGGTTGATTTTGGTGAGACGCTGGGCGTGATCGGTGGCGTGGAATGCAAGATCCACTTCTTCGTGATGAGCTTGCCACATTCTGATGCGGTGTTTGTGAAGGGATATCCAGCTGAGACAACCGAGGCGTTTTGCGATGGCCATGTGTCCGCCTTTGCATTCTTTGGCGGCATTCCGCAATCCATTCTCTACGACAATACCAAGATCGCCGTGGCTCGGATACTCGGGGATAAGACGCGCATCCGCACACGTCGGTTTACGGAACTGCAGTCGCATTACTTGTTTGATGACAAGTTTGGCAGACCCGCGCGAGGGAACGATAAAGGCAACGTTGAGGGCATGGTTGGATACACCCGCCGCAACTTCATGGTTCCCGCACCTCGCTATGACAGCTTTGATGATCTGAACGCACATTTGGAAGAGAAGTGTTTAGCACGTCAGGCCGATACGTTGCGGGGTCACACCCAAACCATAGGCGCACGCCTGATGTCGGATTTGGATGCTCTGATGGGATTGCCCGTCGCAGAATATGAAGCCTGCGATCACGTCAGCACGCGTGCAACGTCGATCTCAATGGTGCGCTATCGCAGCAATGATTACTCGGTGCCAGTAGCCTATGCGCACCACGATGTTCATGTGCGTGGGTTTGTGCATGAGGTTATCATCGGCTGCGGCAATGAGATTATTGCGCGGCACAAACGATCCTACACATCAGCGGATATGGTCTTTGACCCATTGCACTTTTTGCCCCTGCTTGAACAAAAGGTGGGTGCCCTGGATCAGGCCGCGCCTTTGCAGGGTTGGCATTTGCCAGATGTATTTGCCACGCTGCACCGACTGCTTGAAGCCAGAATGGGTAAGCCGGGCAAGCGAGAATACGTTCAAGTCTTGCGCCTTTTGGAGACCTTCGAAATGGATGTTGTGCAAGGCGCAATCCAGCAGGCAATAGATATGGGTGCAATTGGCTATGACGCCGTAAAACACCTTGTACTGTGTCGGGTTGAGAAGCGGCCACCACGATTGGATTTGGACTTCTATCCATACTTGCCCAAGGCCAATGTCGGCACAACACGCCCATCCAGTTACATGAGCTTGATGGGAAGGACCGCGGCATGACCGAAGCCCCTCGGATTCTTCTACGGCATCATCTTAAACAACTGCGACTGCCAACGTTCCAAGGCGAGTATGCCAAACAGGCGCAGCTCTGTGCTGCAGAGAACAAAGATCACATCCACTATCTGGCGCGGCTGTGTGAGATGGAATTGATCGACCGCGAACGCCGGATGATTGAACGGCGCATCAAAGCGGCGAAGTTCCCCAGCACCAAGAGCTTGGATAGCTTTGACTTCAAGATCATGCCAAGCTTGAACAAGCCCCTGACGATGGATCTGGCACGATGCGATTACGTTAATCGCAGGGAGAACATCATCGCGCTCGGCCCGTCAGGCACGGGCAAGACACACATCGCCCTGGGACTTGGGCTGGCTGCATGTCAAAGAGGACTGAAGGTGCGCTTCACAACGGCTGCGGCATTAGTCCATGATCTGATCGAGGCTCAAGATGAGCGGAGATTGCAGCGCCTTCAAAAGCAACTGACCAGCCAGAACCTGTTGATCATTGATGAACTGGGCTTCGTACCGCTCAGCAAATCTGGCGCAGAGCTGCTCTTCGAGGTCATATCCCAATGCTATGAACGCGGCTCCATCATCATAACCTCGAACCTGCCCTTCGATGAATGGACTGAAGTCTTTGGCTCTGAGCGGCTGACCGGTGCGCTACTCGATCGTTTAACCCATCACGTCCACATCCTCGAGATGAATGGCGAAAGCTATCGGCTCAAACACAGTCGCAACAACCGAAAATAACCAGCCCGCAATCACAGTCAGAATAAGGCTGGCCTTATGGCCAGCATGCGCTTTGGCACGCTTCAGCTTTGTGACGAGCACGCGTGCAAAAGCGCCACAAAACATCAACCGAAGTGGCCCATTTTTACGCCGCGACATGGACCCATTTTACTCTGCGATTGACACCGATTGCGGCACGAGTTGTAGGCGATGTGCTGGTGAC
The DNA here is from genome assembly GCA_965207105.1 of Roseovarius sp. Classification (GTDB taxonomy): domain Bacteria; phylum Pseudomonadota; class Alphaproteobacteria; order Rhodobacterales; family Rhodobacteraceae; genus Roseovarius. The sequence continues at coordinate 77,992 of CBDBLS010000028.1, forward strand.
TGCATTTGGTGCAAGCGGCAACATGCCCGCCAAGCACAGCGGTCCGGCAGCTCTCTATCGCCGACATCACTTTTAACTGCTGTAGGTTCAAGTGTCCGGCGTGGGCCAGGCGATAGGTAGCACCATGGGCGCGGAAGATGTCTGCGACCTCCAGCTTGAGGCGAGACATGGAAGCCTAGTTTAACCGGGTCCGGCCTCCCGCCGCACCAGCAGATCAAACGGGCTGGTGACACTCTGGATCGTCTTGGTTGCCACCTTGGTATAGATCGTCGTCGTTTCCAGCTTGGCATGGCCCAGAAGCACTTGGATCACCCGGATGTCGGTCCCACCCTCCAGCAGATGCGTGGCAAAGCTGTGCCGCAGAGTGTGGGGCGACACCTGCTTCTTGATCTCTGCAAAATCGCATGCGACCCCAAAGGCCCGATTGAACTGCCGCGTCGAGATTGGATCGATCCGGTTACGACCCGGGAACATCCAACCTCTCGGCCGCACTTCTCGGTAATAGTCGCGCAACAGGCTCAGAAGGTTCGGCGACAACATGACCTGCCGGTCCTTACGACCCTTACCTTGCTCAATCCGGATCAGCATCCGGTCGCTATCTATGTCGCCAACTTTGAGATGGGTGACCTCGCTGGCGCGCAGCCCGCCACCATAGGCCACGCTGAAGGCCGCGCGGTATCGTAACCCAGGCCCAGGTGCCGCTTCGATAATACGCGCGACTTCCTCGGCGCTGAGCACAACGGGGATCTTCTTAGCCGCCCGTTGATAGCGCATATGCCGCTTCATCTCGGGACGCGGGCACGTCGTCGCAAAGAAGAAACTCAACACTGTCAGCCGGTTGTTGAAGGTCGGTGCGCCAATGCCGCGCTCCTTCATATCGAGCTGGAACGCCCGCAGCTCTTCCGGTGTCGCGCTATCCGGCGCGTGACCCAGAAACCGCGTAAAATCCCGCATCCCTCGCAAATACATTGTCTGCGTTTTCGACTGCAGCCCTTTGATCCGCATATCTTCGAGAAATCGCTGGCGCAGTGCAGGTACATATTGGTCTGACATTGAAACCTCCTATCGTCAGATTGAGAAGGTCCCAATCGTCCAACAGAATCGTCAGTTCACAAAATCACGGCGCTTCGATCAGCGCGAAACCCTCGACACAAGCGCCAATACCGCGAGAGCGGTTTCGTCCTTGTGCGGTGAGTTTGAAATAGCGAGTTTCTGTTAGGGCAATCGCATTACGTGAAGGATCGACCTGTTATGACAAGGGCGATGGAACGCACTTCACGTCCTGCAAACGTGGTTGCTATTTTCCCAACGCGGCGAATGCTTTGGTGATCGCGCGCTCGGTTGCGCCAAGATCGGCTTCTGTATGCGCCAGAGAAGCATAAAATTTCATCGGGGCTTTTAGAATCCCTTCTTCACGCAAGACGTCGTTGAACCGTTTTTGATGGATCGGGTCCGATTTCAACGTATCACGATAGGTGAGAACCGGGGCGGGCTTAAACACGATATCGAACAGCACCGGATCACCGACAATCGTGGCCTTTACATCTGCACGATTTGCCCCGGTCCGAAGCATGTCCATAATGCGGGTTCCGGTGGTGCGCAGCGCCTCGTACCTCCCGTCTCGGCGGAGAATTTCGAGTGTCTTCAGACCTGCGGTCGCAGCGACAGGATTGCCGCTGAGTGTCCCGATCTGAAAAGGTGAAACCGTCGGGGTCCACCTTATCAACATCGAAATGTGCCATGATGTCGGCGGCCCCCGCAACCGCGGCCATCGGGAAACCACCACCGATCACCTTGCCCAGCGTGCACAGATCCGGGGTGACGCCATAACGTTCCTGCCCGCCACCATAGGCCAGGCGGAACCCGGTGACGACTTCGTCAAAGATCAGCACAATTCCATGCCGTTTGGTGTCTTTGCGCAAAGCCTCCAGAAAGCCGTTTTCTGGCGGGATCAAACGTTGCAACGGCTCGACGATCACGGCCGCGATCTGATCTGCATATTCGGCCATCAGGCTTTGCGCTGCGGCGATGTCGTTGAACGGTGCGATCAGCACCCCGTCGCGTGTCGCTTGCGGGATGCCTCCGGAATCCGGAACAGGCTGGGGAAAGTTCTCCAACTGTTGTGGCGCCATGCTCATCAACGCCTCACCACACATACCGTGGTAGCCGCCTTCAAATTTCAGGATCAGCTCGCGCCCCGTATAAGCGCGGGCCAGGCGCATGGCATACATATCTGCCTCAGACCCGGTCGAGACATAGCGCAACTGGTCGGCGCAAGGAACGGCATCGCAAATCACCTCGGCCAGCTCGATCCCGGCGGCATTGTTGGTAAAGAATGTCACGCCATCGGCCAGCTGCTTCTGAACAGCCTCCATCACTTCGGGATGATTGTGACCCACCAGCATCGGGTCCGAGCCGATCAGGTAATCGATGTATTCCTTACCATCTTCATCCCAAACCCGGCTGCCTTGCCCTTTCTTGATCACAACGCTTGGATCATAATTTCCAAACCCGCCTGCAGGCAGGACCGATTTCGCGCGTTCGCGCCAGTTCTCTTGAGCGGTTTGGGTCATGTGCTTTCCTTTGCAGTCACCGGTTCAAGCTTCGGCTTGACCTTAAGTGAAAAGCAATTAAGAAAATTAGACTATCTTGTGAAAATGCTTCAGGTTGCCCGATGCCCGAAGGTCCGTTGCTGGAACTGCGCCACCTTAAAATGATCTGCGCCATTGCCCGGCACGGGCGTGTCACCGATGCGGCCGAGGCATTGGGGGTCACACCTTCGGCCCTGTCCCATCGTATCAAAGAGGCCGAGCGCCGGTTGGATGTGGTGCTGTTTACACGCATCCACAAACGGCTGCGCATGACGCCCGCTGCGGATTATCTTGCCGAGATGGCCCAGCGTGTTCTGTCAGAGATGGATCGCGTCGAAGAAGATGTGCGCCGCATGGATCGTGGTGCCGAACATGTGGTTCGGATCGCGGTGGAGGCCTACAGTTCGTACCATTGGTTGCCCGGCTTCACGAGCTATCTGCGCGATCATCTGCCCGGTGTTGATCTGCAGGTCATGGCCAGCGCCGGGCACGAGCCGTTGCAGGCCCTTGCCAATCGCCATGTCGATCTGACTGTCGTCTCCGGGGATGCCGCTCCGCTGGGCACGCATCAGGTGTTTTTGTTCCGGGATGAGTTGCTGTTCATCATGCCGCCGCATCATCGACTGGCAGGCAGGGCCTTTATCGAAGGGGCTGATATCGAAGGCGAAGATTACATCACCTACACAAAGACGCCCGAGCCTGATCGCGAATTTGCGCGGCTGTTTCGCCCCTCGGGCAGCTATCCACGCTGGACCGCGACCGTCGAATTGCCAGAAGCCATTGTTGAACTGGTCGCCGCCGGGCAAGGCACCAGCGTCCTTGCGGGATGGGCCGTGCGCCCGGCTATCCATTCCGGGCGCATCGTCAGTGCACGGGTTGGCAAGGATGGCATCGAGGTTCCATGGCAAGCCGTGATGCGGACAGAGGATGGCGGCACAGGCCCGGTCGCAGAGGTGAGCGCGGCCCTTGCTGCATGGTCACAGGAAAATGGCGGGTTCGGGTAACCCCTAGCTTCGCAGCCTCGCATTCTCGGGATCATACACATGGGGCGCATGCCGCACCGCTTTGCGATCAACGCCGAAGGCCTGAACGTGACAGTCCTCGGCGATCTGCAATGCTCCGGTCTCAACATAGCCCAATGCCAGCAGTTTCCCCGTGCGATATCCCATCGACACCGACGTCAGATATCCGATCAATCGCCCGTCCTTCAGGATCGGGTCCGAGGGCAACGGCTCAGGTCCGGGATCAACGATATGCAATCCGACGAAGTCCCATTCAGGGCGCGTGCCGCTTTGCAACTGGACAGCCTCGCGCCCGGCAAACGGACCTTTCGACATATTGGCGAATTTCGACAGACCGGCGTCAAACAAGGTGTACTCCGTGCCAAAGTCCGCCCCCCAGCCGTGATAGCCTTTCTCGATCCGCATCGCGTTCAAAGCATATGAGCCGAAATTGCAGATGCCATGATCCGCACCGGCCTGCCAGATCGCATCATAGAGCGCGCTCAGATGGGGCGATGCGACATGCAGCTCCCACCCCAATTCACCGACATAACTGACCCGCATGGCGGTGACGGGAATGCCCGCGATGTCGATCTCGGCCACGCTCATCCAAGGCGCGACTCGCGCACTCAGATCGGCAGACGTCAATGATTGCAGCAGGGGGCGCGATTTCGGCCCCATGACCAGCAAGGCACCATCGTGAGAGTAGCCCTTGCTCAGGCGGGCATCATCCTGGCCGATCTGGTTCGCGATCCAGTCATAATCACGATCAACGGTCAACGTCGGCCCGCAGAGCAGAAACCGGTCTTCGGCCAGCCGTGCAATCGTCGCTTCTGAATAGATGCGCCCATTCGGAGTGAGCATATAGGACAGGCGGACACGCCCGACAGCAGGCAGCCCCCCGCAGATCACGCGGCTCAGAACGGCCTCGGCCTCGGGGCCTTCCAGCAGGTATTTGGTGAACCCGCCATGATCCATGATGCCAACCGCATCTCGCACGCTTTCACACTCCGCCCGCACAGCATCGTGCCTGGGTTCATGGCCAAAGCTCAGCGCGGTTTCATCTGCTGAGCCGTCCCGCTTGAACCAAAAGGCGCGTTCCCATCCGCCGATTTGCCCTATGACGGCTCCTTGGGCCTGCAAAGCATCATAGAGAGGCGTTTTCTGGACCGGTCGTCCGGACTGCATCAAGCGGTGCGGGTAAGGAATTGCATATTGCAGATTGTAATGCTCGGACGCGCGGGCAGCGGCGTAATCCGTGCTGGCCCACCCTGCGAACCGGCGTGGGTCCCAAGCCGACAAATCCCACTCGGTTTCGCCCGTGGTCAGCCATTCCGCCATGGCCTTGCCGATCGCGGCAGATTGCGTGATGCCAATTTGCACACCTGTCGCATGATAGAAGTTTTGCACGCCCCCCGCCGGACCCACCAAAGGCATCGCATCCGGCGCATAGGGGATTGGCCCGTTTACAAATCTCTGGGCACCCGCGTCGGCCAATATCGGCACATGCGCCGCGGCGGCCTCGAACACAGCCATCATCCCGTCGATGTCATCGGCAAAGAGCTGATGATCGAAATCATCCGGAACGCCAGTCTGCCAGATAGGGCGTCCCTCATGGGCGTAGGAGCCAAGCAACAGCGCATTGCGTTCGCGGCGCAGATAGAACCGGATATCCGGGTCGCGGATCAACGGGAAGATCTGGGTGTTGTCTTCCAGCTCGGCCAACGCACTTGTGATCATGTATTGATGTTCCAGCGTCACGACAGGCACATGCAGACCGGCCATGGCGGCAATCATGCCACCGCTGGACCCGGCGGCATTGATCACGGTTCCGGCGACAATCTCACCGTCAGATGTGGTGATATCCCATTCCCCGGATGGGCGCTGTTTCAACCCTGTCACCCGGGTAAAACGTTTTACCTTCGCCCCCTTGGCGCGCGCATGTTTGGCCAGCGCCTGCGTCAGCTGGCTGGGATCGATATCGCCCTCATACGGGTCAAGGATACCACCCAACACCGTATCATCCGATTGCCAATAGGGGTGCATCGTTTCGATCTCGGACGGTGACAGCATCGCCAGGTCAAACCCGGCTGATTTCGAGACACCACAGAGGTGCTGAAACAGCTGCATCCGCTCGGGCGTATGCGCGGGCCAGATGGCCTGCGTGTGCCGATAGGTGATCGGTGCCTCGGGGTTCAGGGCCAGATCTTTGTACAGCTGCCAGGCATAGTTTCCCGCCCGCATGCCCAACCATGAATTTGCATAGGTCGGGATGTTTCCCGCAGCGTGCCAGGTGGATCCTGCCGTCAGTTCGTTTTTCTCGATCAGAACCGTGTCGGTTATCCCGGCCTCGCCCAGATGATAGAGGATCGCAGCCCCAACCGCGCCGCCCCCGATGACGGCAACCTGAACATGGAACGCCATTAATGCGTTTCCAGCAACCGGCCAAACCCGTTGATCGGGTCTGAGATGCCAACCTGCCGCAAGGCCTGCCAGTAAACGGCGGCGTTGCACGCAACGATGGGTTTTCCATGAGCCGCTTCCAGCTCGGCTATCAGCGCAACGACGGGTAGCGCGGTGCCAACTTGCAGAATCACGTCGCAATCAGATGCGGCCACCTGCGCAAAAACCGCGCGAATGTCGGCAAGCGGGGTTTCGCAAATCGCCGGAAGCGACGGTGCTTCGGTGCCCTTGATCGCCACCACGTCGAACCCGGCGGCCTCGGTGTTGGCTTTCACCACCGCATCAATTTCCGCGTTGAACGGGGTCACAATGCCCACACGTTTGGCCTCCAATGTCTTCAGCGCGGCGTAATCGGCCTGCGAGGCCCCAAGCACCGGAATCCCGACCTGCGCCGAGAGTTCTGCACAGCGCGCTTTCAGCTTGTCCGGCCCACCGGGGCCAGCATCGGTTGTTAGCCCAACGGCGATGACCACCGGGTTACAATCCATAAGTTTCGCCGCTTCCTCGGGCAAATCATCCGAGATCGCATCACCGCCCAAACGAAAGCGCTGCATCTGGTTGGTCACGCCGTCGGGGCGCAGCAACTCCAGTTCCGGTTGGACAACCGTGTTCATCGCCGGTGTCATGACGCCAATCACCGCGCGGTGGGCCAATGTATCAGGCATTTCCATTCTCCTTCAGATAGGCGTTCAATCCGTTCATGCCGCCGATATAGATGGCATCGCCCACCACCTGCTCCATGTCTGCGGCGTCGTCGGCGCTGCACTCAAACCAGCTTTCCCAGATGCCCAATGTCTGGCCGGTATGCGTGATGGGGATAAACCGATGGGTCGAGATATATCCGGTCACCGGCAGCGGGCATTCGAGAATATCGTAGGTGTAAGAATGATCCCGGTCGGAATGGGCCAGCAGCGTTTCGCGAAACACGGCGCCATCGGCGATGTCCAGACGCCGGATCGTCCCGGTTACCGTTGGCACACCTGCCTCTAGGGTTGCCTTAGTAACGCCCGGGTTCCAGTTGGATACCCCGTCGAAATCACGCACCGTGGCCCAGACACGTTCTATCGGGGCGTCGATGATCATACTGCGGAACACATGCATGGGCTCTCCTCTCAGGGGGCAAGTCGTATGGGGTATCTGGCGCGAATGTCGGCTTCGATTTCGGGGGTAAGATGGGTGGGGGCGGGGCCTGCCAGAATGTCGGCCACCCGGATTTTCGCCCGATCCCAGATAGAGGCGGCCCCGGTATCCAGCCAGTCGTCGACACTCTGGCGGTCGGCCAACGCGGGATACACGTAATCTGTCTTCATGCGCCGCAGGGTTTCAACCTCGCCCAGGTAATGCCCTTCCTGGGTGACCACGCGCTCCACCGCGTCCAGGTCCAGCGTCGCATCTGAGACCTCGATGCCCTGGACCGATCTCAGGATGGCACCGCACATGTCATCGTCAATCACCATCGCCTCGGGGCTGCCCACCATGATCGAGCCCAGCATCCCCACGGACAGGTTGATCATGTCGGCACCGGCTTGCGCGGCAAGCGCGACGGTATACCCCTTTTCATACCCGGCCTGTGCATCCACAAGTTTCGAATCCGTCATGCCCGCCGAGACGATTGACGGCAGGCCGATATAAGCCAGCAATTGCGCGGCGGCAGCATTTACGATGGCGGCTTCCCCGCCGCCGCCGCTCATCGCGCCGGTGCGCAGATCCGAGATGAAGGGCATGATGAAGGGCATAAAGGCATAGATGCAGGGCGCGCCCGGCTTGATGGCATCCACGACCATCAACCCGGCAAGGCATTCCGCCAGCCCTTGTGCAAGAGCACCGGCAAGCGTCACAGGGCTGGTTGCCCCCGCCTGACCGGCTGAACATATCTGGGGGATCATGCCTGCTGCCAGGGCCTGTTCCAACATGGCGATGCCTTCGGGGGCGTAGGCCAGTGGAGGCACGACATGGACGATCACCGCCATGCAAAATGGGGTGTCGCGAAACGCGCCCGCCCCGCCAAGGGCCAGATCAAACATCTCAACAATGGGCCGCACATGGGCCGCGTCACAAAAGCTGACACCGATGGGCTTTGATGTGGCTTTCAGGCAGGCGAAGGCCGTGTTGATATCCAATTCAAACGGATCCTCCAGATCGCGCGCAACGACCGGACGCACACCGTAATGAATGTTTGACGATGCCTCCAGAATGCGCATCAGATCGTGGAGGTCCTGCAGCGTGCTGTGCCGATACGACCCGTTGGCAGCGTCCAATACCTGAACCGCAGCGCCCCCGGTGCCGATATGCACATGGCCCTTGCCAATTGTCAGGCTGCGGTTGGGCGTAAGCCCCGGCAGGTTCACCGTTTCAGGGGTCCGTTTGCACGCCTCGCGGACCATCTCTGGGCCAAAACAAACACGCCCGTCGCCTCGCAGCGTCGCCCCCCGGTCCAGCACGCGTTTGGTTGCGTCGGGTGGGCAAGCCGGACATGCCAATCGTTGACAGGATATCAAACGCATGCTCCGCAATTTTCGAAAGCTCGGCCTCTGACAACGGGCAAAGCCGCCCCCCGGCATGAATGTCCGGTCGGGCACCGCTGAGCAGATCGGTCTGTCCTGAGTGCTGTCTTGCGGCGCGTCGTACCATTCGGCCTCCCTTTCTATACGACCACTAAAACCCATAAAGATGATGGGGAAAATTCAATTACTCGGCAAAGATGGTGAATCCTTCTCAATCAAGTGCCCCTTTCTATCCCTCGCCAGCCCCGGCACATCCTGTATCAATGTGGGTGTGTTCCCGATTTTTGCATCGCGGGGAAGCGAACAAGTTACGTCCTGAACATCACGGCGGTGATCATGCATATCGACCTGAATTCTGATCTTGGAGAAGGCTTTGGCCTTTGGGCTATGGGAAATGACGCCGAGATGCTGGGCTTGGTGACATCCGCCAATGTGGCCTGCGGGGGCCATGCCAGCGATCCTGAAACGATGTTCCGGACACTGGAGTTGGCCAAGGAAAACGCAGTGTGTGTGGGCGCCCACCCCGGGTTTGCAGATCGCGAAGGCTTTGGGCGCCGTGTCATCCCGATGACGCCGGATGAAATTGGCCGGATGTGCGCCGCACAGATCGGGACCCTGATGGCGATTGGCGCTCAGGTGGGCACCCGGGTGGCGTATGTGAAGCCCCATGGCGCGCTTGGCAATCTCGCCGCGCGTGATCGCCGGGTGGCCGACGCCATCGCCAAGGCCGTTCAAAACATCAGCCCGAAACTGGCGATCCTGGCCATTTCAGGAACCGAGATTGAGCACGCGGCCCGCGAGGCAGATGTCACCGTCTTTTCCGAGGTTTTCGCAGATCGCGGGTATCTGTCAACAGGGCAGCTTGTCCCGCGCGGACAAGAGGGGGCTATGATTCACGATGCCAGCGAGGCCGCGGATCGTCTGATCTCGTTCCTTGAAACCGGCCATATGCCTGTGATCGACGGTGACCCGATCCCGCTGAACGCCCAATCCATCTGTGTGCATGGTGACAGTGCCGGGGCGGTAGACATGACACGCGCAATACGCGACCGTCTCATGGCCCAAGGGGTTGAAATCAAGCAGTTCTGCAGCGGGAAAACGCGTGATGAAGGCTGATATCAGGTCGATTGCAGATCACGCCCTGCTGGTTCAGTTCTCAAAGGAGCCCAGTGACGAGGCGCATGATTTGGTGCTGGCTCTGGACAGGGTTCTGGCAGATGAACCGCCGCCGGGCCTGATCGAGGTCGTCCCGGCGCTGGTGAATCTGTTGGTGGATTTCGATCCCTTGGTGAGCGATCACAAAACGATCGAGACCGATATCCGTGCCAAACTGAAACAGCTGAGCCCGGTTTCCCGCAAAGGTGCGATACACCGCGTTCCGGTCTGTTATGAGGCCCCATTTTGCCCCGATTTACCCACAGTCGCTCAGCAGGCCGGGATAAGCGAGGATGCCGTTATCAATGCCCATCTTGGCGGGGATTATCGCGTGATGATGTATGGGTTTGCACCGGGATTTGCGTATCTGACTGGCGTACCCCTGCCCATTCAGGTGCCACGCAAACCGACGCCTGTGCGCGACGTTCCCGCGTGCAGTGTGATCATCGCCGGCCCCCAATGCCTGATCACCACGTTGGTGATGCCGACGGGGTGGTCGATCATCGGGCGCTCGACTGTTCAAACATTGACGGGTGATCCAGACCATCCCTTCCTGTTTGATTTGAGCGACCAGGTGCAGTTTGAACGCATTGATCTGAACCGCTTTGAGAGGCTGACCAAAGAGGCCGCTCATGGCTGATGCAAAACTCCATGTCAGCTTTGCCGGCCCACTGGTGACATTGCAGGATGCAGGCAGACCCGGCCATATGCGCTACGGCGTTTCGGCCTCGGGACCCATGGACAGGCTCTCGTTTGCTGCGGCCCATGCCGCTCTGGGCAATCCCCCGGATCAAACCTGCGTGGAGATTTCATTGGGCGGCGTGCAGATCGAATGCCGTGAAGGAGACGTCTCGCTCGCGATTACAGGCGGCGATTTCATCGTTGATCATGACGGGCAGAAAGGTGCTGCGGGATGCGTTCTGACCCTTGGTCAGGGCGATAAGCTGTCGATTCGCGCTGGCGCATCCGGAAGCTGGGCGTATCTTGCCTTTGCCGGTGAACTGGTGGCTGAAAAATGGCTGGGGCACAGTGCAACCCATGCCAGCTCGGGCTTTGGCGGTGGCGCGGTCAGGTCAGGTCAAACACTGACTGTGCGGGACACGCGAACATGTCCCGACCGCGAAGGCGCAATTGCGGCGTTTGGCGACACCAGGAACGAGCCCATTCGCGTTGTGATAGGCCCTCAGGACGCGCATTTCCAGGCGGGCGCTGCGGACCTCTTTGTGTCAGACCCCTACACGGTGTCAGACGCCTATGACCGCATGGGTATGCGCCTTGTCGGACCCGGGCTTGCCCTGGATGCGGCATTGTCCATCCCGTCTGAACCCGTCGTAAGGGGGGCTGTTCAGGTCTCGGGCGATGGTGTGCCCACGGTCTTGCTGGCGGATCATCAAACCACCGGTGGATATCCGAAAATCGCAACCGTCATTTCTTGTGATATTGACAGGCTGGTTCAGGCCCGCGCGGGTCAGCCCGTTCAGTTTGCAGCTATTTCTGCGGAAGACGCCGTTGCTGCAACACGGGCAGACGCCGAGACGCTCAGAGAGTATCTGGATCGTGTCGCCGCACCACGCGGAACCCTTGAGCAGCGGCTTTTGCGGGAAAACCTGATCCACGGCGAATTCAACCCATAGAGCGTATGCGCCACGCTGATCCCGGCACACTCACCAGCACGGCGCTTTGATACAGTTCTCCTCAGTTCGACTGATCTGCTCAATCTCTTCCTCGCGCTCCTCGAAGATCGTCTTTAGGGAACTCTTCAAAGCGCGCAGCCCATTGCGAACTGCGATGCCCTGTTCAATCAGGAAGGCGCCGACCTGATTGATCGCCGCTATGCGGCGCGACACCAGATGAGACCGATGAAGGTGAAGGGCCTGTAGCTGCGCGTTGTGTGAAGCGCTGCTTTCGCCATGATGACTCACTCTATACGGCCCAGAGGGTCAGAATACTGGTGACAGGGGCAAACGATCTGGCGTGCATAAGGTGCCCGCCTAGTCGGGGGACAGCATATAGCCTTCACCGCGCACGGTTTGCAGGTAACGCGGCTGCTTGGGGTCAGCCTCGATCTTGCGGCGCAGGCGGGTGATCTGCACATCCACTGCGCGTTCCTGGGCCTGGCCCTTGTCGCGGCCCAGATCCTCAACCAGCTTGGAGCGGCTGACCGGTTCGCGCAGATGCTGGGCAAAGATGCGCATCAATTGCACCTCGGTGGCGGTCAGGCGGACCAGTTCTTCACCGGCCAGCAACTCGGCGCGCTCAATATCATACCGCACAGGGCCCAGTTGCAGCACTTTGGGCGCGGTATTCTCAGGTTCGGGGTCTGGCATACGGCGCAGAATGGCGTTGATCCGCAGCAGCAATTCCTTGGGTTCAAACGGTTTGGCCAAGTAATCGTCCGCGCCTGCCTCAAGCCCTTTGATGCGATCCTCGGTGTCGCCCTTTGCGGTCAGCAACAGGATCGGTGTGCCCAGCGTTTCGCGCAGGGATGTCGTTAGCGATACGCCATCTTCGCCCGGCATCATCACATCCATCACGATCAGATCAAACTCCAACCCTGACAGGACAGACCGCGCATGGGCGGCATCGCGTGCCACCGACACAAGGAATCCGTTGCGCTGCAAAAACTTGCGCAGCAGGCTGCGGATGCGTTCGTCATCATCGACGATCAGCAGATGTGGGGCAGGGTCGCTCATGCCTCGGTCTCCCTCAGGCTGTTATACTGGCGGCGCATTTCAGGGTCCATCATCGCCTCAAGAACTGTGCGGAAACCGGCCACGGCCTCGGGGCCGGCGCTGCGAAAGGCGGCGCGCATCCGCACGCGCTGGGCATCGCTCAACTGGCGTTCCAGCGCGCTGCCCGCTTCGGTCAGGAACAAATGCCGCTCGCGCCGGTCGGATTTGCCAACCCGGCTTTCCACCAGCCCGTCCTCGACCAGCTTGCGCAACACCCGGTTCAGCGATTGTTTGGTCACGCCCAGAATGTTCAGCAGGTTGTTCACCGTGGTGCCCGGGCTGCGGGCGATAAAGTGGATGGCGCGGTGATGGGCGCGCCCATAATCCATCGTGGCGAGAATCCGATCCGGATCGGCGGTAAATCCACGATAAGCAAAGAACATCGCCTCGATTGCCTTGCGCAATTGCTCATCGGTCAGAAACAGCAGGGATTCACTGCCAGTCGGCTCTGCCATACGGGGTCTCCGGTCACAATACTCGCGCGTTGCCTGTCACAATACGTCAGCTTTGTTGACATTCCAAGGATGAACTGGTAGCGAATCGCAGTTTCTGCGTAATATTATGTCCGTGCCGGACGTATTTTGCGTAACAAATGCAAATCTTTAGCCGCGGAGGAGTGGTAATATGGCAGGATATGACGATCGTGACGGTCAGATCTGGATGGATGGCAAGCTGGTTGATTGGCGTGCGGCCAATGTGCATGTCCTCACCCATGCCATGCATTACGCCAGCTCGGTCTTTGAGGGCGAGCGGTGCTACAACGGCAAAATCTTCAAAAGCCGCGAGCATTCCGAGCGTCTGCATTTCTCGGCAGGCGAACTCGACTTTCAAATTCCCTACACAGTGGACGAAATCGAGGCCGCCAAGCAGGAGGTGCTGACCGCCAATGGCCACACGGATGCCTATGTACGCGCCGTGGCATGGCGTGGTGCGGGCGAAGATATGGGTGTCGCCTCGGCGCGCAACCCCGTCCATCTGGCCATCGCAGCCTGGGAATGGGGCGCTTATTACGGTGATGCCAAGATGAAAGGCGCCAAGCTGGATATCTCCAAATGGAAACGTCCCAGCCCGGAAACCATCCCGGTCCATGCCAAGGCCGCCGGTCTTTACATGATCTGCACCACCTCGAAACACGCGGCCGAGGCCAAGGGCTGTTCCGACGCGCTGTTCATGGATTATCGCGGTTATGTGGCCGAGGCGACAGGCGCGAACATCTTCTTCGTCAAGGATGGCGAGGTGCACACGCCCGACCCCGATTGCTTTCTCAACGGCCTCACGCGTCAGACCGTGATTGGCATGCTGAAAGACCGTCAGGTCAAGGTGCATGAACGCCACATCATGCCCGACGAAATGGAAAGCTTTGAGCAATGCTGGCTAACCGGCACGGCGGCTGAGGTCACGCCTGTGGGCCAGATTGGTGATTACAATTTCGAGGTCGGCGCCCTGACCCGCGAGATTGCGGAAGGCTATGAAAAGCTGGTGCGCAGCTAAAGCGCTTCGGGGAAAACTGGGAACACCCCTTTTCTCTAAACGCTGCAGAACGCTTAGGTGGCGCGCGAGTTTCGGCTTTACTTGATGCCCCGGGTTGAAGTTGAAACACTTTGGGCGCGTCACAAAACCTTCGCCAATATTTCAAACTCCGGTTGGGCGCGGTTCACAGAATCGCGCTCAATTGGCCTTCGCAGCCCGTTTCATCCCACAAGAAACCAGCGAAGGGAAACCTCCATGACCAACCTCACCCACCCCAGCCGCCGCGCCGTGCTATCCGCCGGGACGGCCTTTGCCGCGACACTTGCCATGCCCGCGATCAGCCGGGCGTCGTCTCGCCCGGTCTTTACCCATGGCGTGCAATCCAGCGATGTCGATATGTCCTCGGGCATGATCTGGACCCGCACCGACCGCCCGGCGCGCGTGATGATGGAGGCCTCGACCACCGAAAGCTTTGCCAATGCGCGCGCCCTTGCCCCGCTGCACGCGCTGCCGGAAAGTGATATGGCCGTCAAACGCCTGATCGAGGGCCTGCCCGCCGATCAGGATATCTTTTATCGTTTCACCGCGCAGGACCTGTCGGATGTGAACGCGATCAGTGAGCCGGTCATGGGCCAGTTCCGCACCGCCCCGGTCGGGCGTCGTGATATTCGCTTTGTCTGGTCCGGCGACACGGCTGGTCAGGGCTGGGGCATTGATGACGATGGCATGTTGACCTACGCCACCATGGCCGGGCACGCGCCGGGTTTCTTCATTCATTCCGGTGATACGATCTATGCCGATGGCCCGATGCTGGACGAGGTCGAAAAAGACGGGGCCGTGATCTGGAAGAACACCACCCTGATCGACGAAAAACGCAAAGTCGCCGAAACCATGGACGAGTTCCGTGGCCAGTGGAAATACAACCTTATGGACGATCATGTGAAGGCGATGAACGCCGTGGCACCGACCTTCTTCCAGTGGGATGATCACGAGGTGCTCAACAATTGGTCCTCATCACGCAGCCTGATCGAGGATGATCGCTACACCGAAAAATCCGTGCCTCTGCTGGCGGCCCGCGCGGGCCGTGCCTTCCACGAAATGACCCCGATCCGCTACACCCCGGCGGAACCCGGCCGGGTCTACCGCAAGATTTCCTATGGTCCGATGCTGGAGGTGTTCTTCCTCGACCTGCGCTCGTATCGCGGACCCAATAGCGACAATCTGCAGAAAAATCTGACGGATGCCTCCCGCATTCTGGGGGCCGAGCAGATGGCGTGGCTCAAGCGCGCGCTGGGCGGTTCCAGCGCCACCTGGAAAGTGATTGCCTCGGACATGCCCATCGGTCTGGTCGTTGGCGGCGGGCAAGAGGCGATCTCGAATGGCGACAACGGATCGGCCAAGGGCCGCGAGTTGGAAATCGCCGAGCTTTTGCGCTTCATCAGCACTGCCGGGGTCACCAACACCGTGTGGTTCACCGCCGATGTGCATTACACCGCCGCGCATTACTACAACCCCGACAAGGCGCAGTTTCAGGATTTTGCCCCGTTCTGGGAATTCGTCTCCGGGTCGCTGCATGCAGGCACCTTTGGCCCCAACGACCCCGACATGACGTTTGGACCCGAGGTGAAATATGTCAAAGCCCCGGACGAGGGTCAGGCCAATCTGCCCCCAAGCGAGGGAATGCAGTTCTTTGGCATGGTCGATATCGACGGGGCCACGCAGCAGATGACCGTGCGGCTGATGGATCGGGCCGATACTGAGCTTTGGAAGATCACGCTGGACCCCGAGGGGTTGGCGCTTTGATCCGTCAGGATTGGTAAAGCTTCAGAAAATCTTTCACGGCGCGGGTCACCTGCGTCGTGATTTGCTTTTGGGTCAAGGGTGCACGGACACCTAACAGACGTTCCATCTGCGCCTCGCCCTTGACCAACACCACGAACCGCTCTGCGGCATCGGTGGGGTTTTCCAATTCCATATGAGCGGACAGCCACTCCGCCAGCCTAGGCAATGATTTGCCCTTCCCCTCGGCCAGCAAGGCCTGTCCCAAACCTGCATCCCCGCCCGCCTCGGCAATGGCTGCGCGGTTGATCGCGACCGAGGCATCGCCGGTGATCAGCCCCAGAAATTCCTCGCCAAAGGCCTGCAACCCGTCTTCCAGTGACATGGCCGCGAAGTCCGAGGGCAGGGCCTGATCCAACCCTTGGGCATTCTCGCGGATCAGTGCCCCGGAAAAGCCCGCCTTGTCGCCGAACCAGTTATACAGCGTCTCCTTGCTGGCGCTGGCCTTCCGGGCAATCGCAATCATCGACGTGGCGCGCCAGCCTTTCTCGATCAGAACCTCCAGACCAGCGGTCAGGATGGCTTTGCGCCGCTGTGCGTTTGGGTCTGAACTCTGGGTCATGACGTGCCTCCTTCAAAAACTGCCTTGACTCTAGCGTACCAATGGGTACGGTACAAGGCGTACCCATTGGTACGGATACTTAACGGAGCTACCTGATGACACCTCAAACCCCCAACGCTCTGATCATCGAAACCGCCTGCACGATGCTGGTGGTTATTCAGGGCATCATGCTGGCCTCGCTCTATTTCGGGGTTGAACCGCATCCGCCCCGGGCGATCCCCTTCTTTGCGATGCCGCCTTTCCTCGCCGTGTCCATCGGGTCCGCCCTCTGCGCCATCCGACTGTCGCAGCTCCGCGCGGGGCGCATTCTGGCGGGGGCCAGCGCGCTCTGTGCGGTGATCAGCTTTGGTCCGCAAAAATACTTTGACGCGACCTTCCCGGAAATCTGGATTGCCGTGATGGCCAGTCAGATTGCGGTGTTGGGCATCCTTTATGCCGTGCTGATCCGTCGGGAGACGTAAGGTCCGTCTATAGCGTGGGATACTGCCCGGCCGCGCGATACACCGGGCGCACCCGTTCCAGATCGGCGGCCACGCGGAACACGGCGACATCGTCATAGGTGCGCGCCACGATCTGTACACCGGTGGGCACGCCATTGGCGGCAAACCCGTTGTGTAAAACGCGGAGCAATATTGGGCCACAGAAGCGGCTGCATATCGCAGTTGTAGCGGAGTAAAAGTCCGCCAGTTTGTGCCCTTCGTTTATTCGGAGGGCGGGAGATGTATTCTGTGGATATTTATAGTCGTGTGCGCCGTGCTTGTTTGAAGGACGGTATGTCTGGCCGAGAAGCGGCGCGGTTTTTCAACATGGCGTAATCAGGATCAGCACTCAGTTACCCCTGTTATTCTGGATGCACATGCAATTGAAAAGGAGACTGACCAATGGAATATTTTGCTGGTTTGGATGTGTCCATGGAAGAGACGCATATCTGCATTCTGGATCGTGAAGGGGCCCTTATTCGTGAAGGAAAAGCGAGCTCAACACCAAAAGCGATCGCTGACTTCCTCGCTTCTGGACCACCATGTGCCAAAGTTGTATTTGAAACGGGACGGATGGCACCAATGCTTTACCATGGGCTGACGGAGCTTGGTGTCCCGGTTGTTTGCATCGAGAGCAGGCAAGCATATCAGGCCCTTAAATCTCTGGCCGGCCACAAGACGGACCGCAATGATGCCCGCGGTTTGGCACACCTGGCGCGGACGGGATTCTACAAGCCGACCCATGTCAAATCACTGTCAGCGCACGCAATCCGGTCGCTGATCGCAGCCCGCAAGAAGCTGGTCGGACAGCGTGTGACGCTCGACAATCAGATCCGCGGTCTGGTCGTCGTCTTCGGCGTGCGGCTGCCACGAGCTTTGTCTCCGGCATTCAAAAACGCGGCGCTAAAAGTTAGCGATGGAGTGCCTGGCCTCCATGCCGCAATTTGCGGACTGTTCGCAGCACGCGAAGCAATCCTCGCGGCGGTTGCAGCCATTGATGGCGACATCAAAAAGATGACCCGCAAATCCGAAGTCTGCCAGCGCCTTATGACGGTACCAGGGGTCGGTCCGATCACAGCATTGGCCTTTGCCGCAGCAATTGATGATCCGTCGCGTTTCAGGAAATCGCGTGATGTGGGGGCGTATCTTGGACTGGTGCCGCGACGGCATCAATCTGGTGAAATCGACTACACGGGCAGCATCTCAAAGCGGGGCGACGTGCGCGTCAGAACGCTTCTCTATGAGGCCGCCAATGTGATGCTGACGCGGTATGCCGCTCCGCTCAAATTGAAGACATGGGCCCTCGCAATCGGTGCGCGCTCAACGATGAGAAAGGCCCGAGTGGCTCTGGCGCGTCGTCTGGCAATCATACTTCATGCCATTATGCGAGACAAAACTGACTTCCAGTCCGCGTAAGGCTTACGAGGCGACAACGAGGATTCCTAAATCAAAGTTCCCATCTGGGACGATGCCCGAGGGAGGGCGTGAGACACGGCGCCGATTCTGTAGCAACAGCCAAGACCAACGGTATGATTGCGGTTTCAACATTGCCGACCCACACCCAGCCAACCCCATCATGAACCTCAGAGTTCGAAGAGAACAAAGGCA
The DNA here is from genome assembly GCA_965207105.1 of Roseovarius sp. Classification (GTDB taxonomy): domain Bacteria; phylum Pseudomonadota; class Alphaproteobacteria; order Rhodobacterales; family Rhodobacteraceae; genus Roseovarius. The sequence goes on from CBDBLS010000028.1 coordinate 96,396, forward strand.
ACCTCTGACATCAAAAGCAGGAAACTCAGGAAACACGCATTGACAGATTAGAGAACAAAGATCGTAAGACGATCGCGAAGATGCTGCGCCATGAACTTCCGCCTGGGTATCGTCGGTCGGAAGCGCCTCGGCGGCCAACGCTTGATGGTTATGTTGGTGTGGTCGATGAGATACTGCGCACAGACAAAGCCCTGATCAAAAAGCAGCGACACACGGCCAAGCGCATCTTTGAACGGCTGCGCGATGAGCATGGATATGCTGGCAGCCTGACCACGGTGACCTATTACGTGCGCGAGCAAAAACGGCGCACCAAAGAGGTGTTTGTGCCGTTGTCGCATCGGCCGGGCCATGCGCAGGTTGATTTTGGTGAGACGCTGGGCGTGATCGGTGGCGTGGAATGCAAGATCCACTTCTTCGTGATGAGCTTGCCACATTCTGATGCGGTGTTTGTGAAGGGATATCCAGCTGAGACAACCGAGGCGTTTTGCGATGGCCATGTGTCCGCCTTTGCATTCTTTGGCGGCATTCCGCAATCCATTCTCTACGACAATACCAAGATCGCCGTGGCTCGGATACTCGGGGATAAGACGCGCATCCGCACACGTCGGTTTACGGAACTGCAGTCGCATTACTTGTTTGATGACAAGTTTGGCAGACCCGCGCGAGGGAACGATAAAGGCAACGTTGAGGGCATGGTTGGATACACCCGCCGCAACTTCATGGTTCCCGCACCTCGCTATGACAGCTTTGATGATCTGAACGCACATTTGGAAGAGAAGTGTTTAGCACGTCAGGACGATACGTTGCGGGGTCACACCCAAACCATAGGCGCACGCCTGATGTCGGATTTGGATGCTCTGATGGGATTGCCCGTCGCAGAATATGAAGCCTGCGATCACGTCAGCACGCGTGCAACGTCGATCTCAATGGTGCGCTATCGCAGCAATGATTACTCGGTGCCAGTAGCCTATGCGCACCACGATGTTCATGTGCGTGGGTTTGTGCATGAGGTTATCATCGGCTGCGGCAATGAGATTATTGCGCGGCACAAACGATCCTACACATCAGCGGATATGGTCTTTGACCCATTGCACTTTTTGCCCCTGCTTGAACAAAAGGTGGGTGCCCTGGATCAGGCCGCGCCTTTGCAGGGTTGGCATTTGCCAGATGTATTTGCCACGCTGCACCGACTGCTTGAAGCCAGAATGGGTAAGCCGGGCAAGCGAGAATACGTTCAAGTCTTGCGCCTTTTGGAGACCTTCGAAATGGATGTTGTGCAAGGCGCAATCCAGCAGGCAATAGATATGGGTGCAATTGGCTATGACGCCGTAAAACACCTTGTACTGTGTCGGGTTGAGAAGCGGCCACCACGATTGGATTTGGACTTCTATCCATACTTGCCCAAGGCCAATGTCGGCACAACACGCCCATCCAGTTACATGAGCTTGATGGGAAGGACCGCGGCATGACCGAAGCCCCTCGGATTCTTCTACGGCATCATCTTAAACAACTGCGACTGCCAACGTTCCAAGGCGAGTATGCCAAACAGGCGCAGCTCTGTGCTGCAGAGAACAAAGATCACATCCACTATCTGGCGCGGCTGTGTGAGATGGAATTGATCGACCGCGAACGCCGGATGATTGAACGGCGCATCAAAGCGGCGAAGTTCCCCAGCACCAAGAGCTTGGATAGCTTTGACTTCAAGATCATGCCAAGCTTGAACAAGCCCCTGACGATGGATCTGGCACGATGCGATTACGTTAATCGCAGGGAGAACATCATCGCGCTCGGCCCGTCAGGCACGGGCAAGACACACATCGCCCTGGGACTTGGGCTGGCTGCATGTCAAAGAGGACTGAAGGTGCGCTTCACAACGGCTGCGGCATTAGTCCATGATCTGATCGAGGCTCAAGATGAGCGGAGATTGCAGCGCCTTCAAAAGCAACTGACCAGCCAGAACCTGTTGATCATTGATGAACTGGGCTTCGTACCGCTCAGCAAATCTGGCGCAGAGCTGCTCTTCGAGGTCATATCCCAATGCTATGAACGCGGCTCCATCATCATAACCTCGAACCTGCCCTTCGATGAATGGACTGAAGTCTTTGGCTCTGAGCGGCTGACCGGTGCGCTACTCGATCGTTTAACCCATCACGTCCACATCCTCGAGATGAATGGCGAAAGCTATCGGCTCAAACACAGTCGCAACAACCGAAAATAACCAGCCCGCAATCACAGTCAGAATAATGCTGGCCTTATGGCCAGCATGCGCTTTGGCACGCTTCAGCTTTGTGACGAGCACGCGTGCAAAAGCGCCACAAAACATCAACCGAAGTGGCCCATTTTTACGCCGCGACATGGACCCATTTTACTCTGCGATTGACACCGTTGGGCACGCTCATCACCGGGCAGCGGCTGAGCATGTTGAACGGGTAGGTCATGGTCCAGCCCCAGACCGGGTGCACCTCTTTGCCGTTTATCGTGCAACTGTCCACGCCCGGATCGTAATCCGCCGCCACGGCGGGCAGGGGCATCGTCGGGCAGATGAACGCGTTGTAGCGATCCAGCATCGGACCCATCGTCGTGTACATCTCGTTCAGCACGTCCATTGAACTCAGCAGGTCTGCCGCTGTGGTCGATTGGCCAAACTCAGCGAAAGAGCGCGCATAGTTGGTCATTTGATCGCGGTGGCGGGGCAGCATCGCGGCCAGTGTGTTGCCAAAGATATGGCCCAGATAGTTTGATGCGGCCGTGAGTGTCGTGTGGCTCCAGCCCACATCAACCTCTTCTACCGTGGCCCCTAGGTCGCGCAGCATGGCCAGCGTGTTTTCGGTGTTGCGCACCACTTCGGGATCGACCTCAAAGTAACCCAGATCCATCGAATAGGCGATTTTCCAGCCCTTGATCGGTTTCAGCTCGGCGGGGATGTTCAGCTTGGGGCGTACGGTGGTGATATCGGTGGGGTGCGGCCCGGCCATGACATTCTGCAACAGCGACAGGTCCGCAACGCTGCGCGCCATTGGACCTTCGTGGCAATAGTAATCAAGGTTGAACGGCGGGTCTTCGGGCACGCGGCCATAGGGCGGCTTGAACCCCAGCACGCCGCAACAGGAGGCGGGCATCCTGATCGACCCCCAGATGTCTGAGCCATTGGCCAACGTGGTCGTTCCCGCCGCCAGCGATCCACCCGCGCCGCCGGATGAGCCGCCAGTGGTAAACTCCGGGTTCCACGGGTTGCGGGTGACGCCCCACAGCTTTGAATGGGTCACCCCGGCACAGGCAAATTCCGGCGTGGTGGACCGGGCGTGCACGATCCCGCCTGCTTTGAGGATGCGTTCGACACTCAGCGAGGTCGTGGTGTCGATTGAGTGCTCATGGATCAGCGAGCCAGAGGTGGTTCGCTTGCCTTTGATCCTGTTCTCATCCTTGATGGCGACCGACAGCCCCTCAAGCGGACGCAGCCGGGCACCGGGTTTGGCATAGCGGGCCTCGGCCTTTTTGGGGCGCCCTCCATCGCTTCATCGTAATAGGTATCGGCAAAGGCGTTGATCGTGGGTTCGACCGCCTCGGCGCGGTCAATCACCGCTTGCATCAGCTCAACCGGGGACAGCTTGCGCGCCTTGAAAAGTGCAACCGCCTCGCTGGCACTGAGATAACACAGGTCAGGATCGCTCATGGGGTTGCCCTTTACATGGTGAGATCACTTAGCCGGGTGACATCCCTCGTAGCCGCTCGGACCGGCGGCGCAGCAATTCGACCGTGGTCAACAGCATGATCGACATCACCACAAGGATCGTCGCGACCGCCAGAATGGTGGGCGAGATTTGTTCGCGCAGGCCGGTGAACATCTGCCATGGCAGGGTTTTCTGACTGGCCGAGCCGACAAACAGCACCACCACCACCTCGTCAAACGAGGTGATAAAGGCGAACAACCCTCCCGAGATCACGCCCGGCAGGATCAGCGGCATTTGCACCCGGAAGAAGGTGGTCACCGGGTCTGCGCCCATATTGGCCGCCGCCCGTGTCAGCGAATTGTCAAAGCCCACCAGGGTGGCCGTCACCGTGATGATCACGAAGGGAATACCCAGCACCGCGTGCGCCAGGATCACCTTGACATAGCCGACGAAATTCTTGCTCAGGCCTATGGTTCCCTCAAGAAAGTTGCCGATGTCCGAGTAGAAAAAGAACATGCCTGTGGCCGAGATGATCAGCGGGACAATCATTGGCGAGATCAGGATCGCCATGATCGCGCGCCGTCCGGGAACGTGGGATTGGCTAAGCCCGATAGCCGCCAGAGTGCCCAGTGTGACGGAAATCACCGTCGCAATCGGCGCGATGATCAGCGAGTTTTTGAAGCTGCGTTGCCATTCATTGTTGGTGAAGAAGTCCTGATAATGCTTGAGCGAATATCCCGCTGGATCAAAGCGCAGCATTTCAGGCGTGAAGGTGAAAAAGTCCTGCGCGTTAAAGCTCAGCCACATCACCGGAACCAAAGGCGAGACCAGGAAGAAGAAGATCAGCCCGCAAATCACCCGGAACCCATAATGCCACAACACCTGACCGGGGGTCAGATAGGGCAGCAGGCGCGCACGGTAACGCCCCTCGTACAGCCAATAGATGAACCACCAGAAGAACAGGCCAAAGAGGACACCAAGCACGACGCCCGGAATGCCGCCAAGGTAAAAACACAGCACGACCGCAACGGCCAGTGAGACCCAGCGGGCCATCGTTTCGTTCTTCAGGAGGTTGATATAGACCCAGGCCAGTCCGGCGGTGAGGATAGCCCCTCCCACCATACCCATCAGGCCCGAGCCACTGGCGGTGCCAAAGAACAAACCCACGAACGCCCCTGCCGCTGCCACAACTGGCAGAACAAGAGATTGCGGTTTGCGCGAAATCGGTGTCAGTGCAGCCATGTCCGTTACCCCAATTTCACATTATCAATGCCGACAATCTTGTCGTAACACCAGTAGAGCAACAGCACGACCGCCAGCAGGATCGCCCCCAGTGCAGCCGCGAGGCCCCAGTTGAGCGAGCTGGAAATGTGATACGCAATCCGGTTCGAAATGAAGACACCCTTGGTGCCGCCGACAATTTCAGGCGTGATGTAATAGCCAATCGACAGGATAAAGACGAGGATCGAGCCCGCGCCGATGCCCGGGATCGATTGCGGGAAATAGACCCGCCAGAACGCCGTCCAGTTGGTCGCGCCCATCGATTTGGCGGCGCGCAGATAGGTGGGCTGAATGGTCTGCATCACCGAATACATCGGCAGGATCATGAACGGCAGCAGGATGTGCGTCATCGCGATGATCGTGCCCGTCTGGTTGTTGATCATCACCAATCGATTGGCATCACCCAGAAGGCCCAGCCAGACAAGGATGTCATTGATCACCCCCTGTTGTTGTAACAACACTTTCCACGCCGAGGTGCGCACCAAAAGCGATGTCCAGAACGGCAAAAGCACCAATATCATCAGGATATTGGCCGTCCGCATCGGCAGGTTTGCCAAAATCCACGCCACCGGATAGCCCAGCAGGATGCATGATCCTGTGATGATCAGCGACATGATCAGCGTGCGTATGAACAACTGGATCAGAATCCGCTTGTTCTCGGGTTGCGCGACGGCCCCTTCGGGTGATCGCTGCATATCTATCGCGTTGAGGAAATAGCCGTTGGTGATCCGCACCGAGTGGGTCTTGATCTGGCGCCAGGTCTCAAGATTGCCCCAGTCCTCGTCGATCTCGATCAGCTTGTCCTTGAAGGGCGCATCCGCCACCGGGTCCAGCTTCTTGATCTGACGTCCGGATTTGCGAAACAGCGACGACATGCCGGTGCTTTCGTAATTCAGGCGGGTGCCAAGGCGCGTATGTCTCTTGGCGTCAATCGCCACAACCATATCTGCGACGAAGGCCGAATAAAGGGCTTCGGGCGGCAATTCACCGGCTTCGGCGTTCCACGCGGCCAGCTCAACCACCGTCAGGGGGAGCGTATCCGCGACAATATCGTTCTCGACCGAGCGGAACAGCATCACCGCAATCGGCCAGATGAAGGACAGCAGCACGAACAACAGCAGCGGGGCGATCAACAGCATCGCGCGCATCTTTTGTTGGCGCAGGGCGCGCGCAAGGCTGCGCTTTAGTGGCGTGCCATCGGCGGCCAGAACCGGGCCGGTTTGTGTTGCATCACTCATCTGCGGCCCCCTCGACCAATATGATCACGCTGTCGGCGGTCCGTCTGCGGATCGCGGCCACTTTTTGGTAGTCCGGATCATCATAGGCGGCCTTCGCGGCAGCGTAGCTTGGAAATTCGATCACCACATGACGGTTCAGGGTCTCGCCCTCGACCGTTTCGGATTGCCCGCCACGGACAACAAAACGACCGCCAAGTCCCAGCAGGATAGGCGTGTCCTTGTCGATGTACTCCTGATAGGCCTCAGGATCGTTCACCGTGATATGTCCGATTAAATAGCCCTTGGGCATGATGTGGCTTTATCCCTGTGTGTGGTGCGGGCCATACATGCAGCCCGCACTCGTTGGTAAGTGGAGCGCGCGAGGATCCCGCGCGCCCGAATGGCTATTATTGTGCCAGCCACGCTTGGAATTTGGCGTCGATGTCGTCACGGTAATCCGCCCAGAACTCGTAGTTATAGAGGAACGTGTTCGTGGCGTTTGCCGGATCGGTTGGCATGTGCGGTGCCATGTCGATGCCCAGCTCTGCGTGCTGACCAACCAGCGGTGCCGACGAGGCGCGCGCGGGGCCATAGCTGATCCACTTGGCCTGATCCGCCAGACGCTGCGTGTCGGTGGCGAACATGATGTAGTCCAGTGCACGAGCCTGGCGTTCTTCGCTCAGACCGGTGGGGATGATCCAGCCGTCAAGGTCAAACACCTGCGCGTCCCACAGCATGGCGACGGGCTGGTTCTGCTCTTCGATCACCGAAAACAGACGACCGTTATAGGTCGAGCCCATGACAACTTCGCCATCCGCCAGCAGTTGCGGTGTGTCCGCACCGGCCGACCACCAGATCACGTCGTCCTTGATGGTGTCCAGCTTGGCCAGAGCCTGATTTTGGCCCTCTTCAGTGGCCAGAACGTCATAGACGTCATCCTTGGCAACACCGTCACACAGCAGGGCCCATTCCATGTTGTTGATCGGGCGCTTTTCCAGGCTTCGTTTGCCGGAATAGGCTTCGGTGTCGAAGACGGCGCAAACCTCGGTCGGAGGCGTGTCACCCACCATGTCGGTGCGATAGCCGAATGTGGTCGAGTAGACGATCTGCGGGATGAAGCAGTCGGAAACCAGCAGGTCACCAAAGTCATCGGCCGCCGAGGTGCCATCGGGCGCGGGCGCCAGCATGGTGTCGGGGTCGATTTCCATCGCCAGACCTTCGTCGCAAAGACGGATGGCATCGGCGGCAACCACGTCAACCACATCCCATGTGATGTTGCCCGCTTCGTTCATGGCGCGCAGTTTGGCCACGGCCTCGTTCGAGCTGTCATCGTTGATGATCGTGACGCCGGTCTTTTCGGTGTAGGGGTCGTGATAGGCGTTCTTTTGCGACTTCGAATAGGCACCGCCCCATGACACGATGGTCATTTCGTCGGCGGCCACAGCACCTGCGGCAACCGTCAGGGCGGTTGTAGCCAAAAGTGTTTTGGTCAGTTTCATTACAGTCTCCCAATAGTTATCCCGTTTTACGTGGTCGGGCTTGCTGCTACGGGGTTAAGCAGCAAAGCCTCGTTGATATCGCCCTGAGTGGGGGCGAATTCTGTCAACTCTAGACTGCATCCAATGCGCGGCAATCCTCGGGCAGCCAGCCGATTTCGATATGCTCGCCGGGTTTCAGGCGGGTCTGATCGGGGGCGTTGCGCGATTTGATGATGAAATCGTCATTGCCCGCCACCCGCAGCCGCGTGCGGAAGATGTCGCCCATATAGATGAACTCCAGCACTTCGGCCTTGACCGTATGGGTGCCTTCTTTCAGCCGGGACTTGTCAAATTCCACCCGCTCGGGGCGGATCGACACCAGCGTGCGGTCGCCGGGCTTGCTGACATTGACAGGCTTGCAGTCGATCAGCTCGCCATCGTCCAGCTCGACCAGAGCGATGCCATCTTTGATTTCCTTGACGGTGCCTTCCAGCGTGTTGTTCTCACCAATGAACTGCGCCACAAAGCTGTTCTTTGGGCTCTCGTAGAGAACATCGGGCGGGTCAATCTGCTGAATGCGCCCGTCATCGAACACCGCAACCCGGTCTGACATGGTCAGCGCCTCGGTCTGGTCGTGCGTCACATAGACGGTGGTGATGCCCAGGTTATGAGCCAGATCGGTGATTTCAAACTGCATCTTTTCACGCAGCTGTTTGTCCAGCGCACCCAGCGGCTCGTCCATCAGCACCAGTTCCGGTTCAAACACCAGCGCGCGCGCCAGAGCGATCCGTTGCTGCTGTCCACCAGACAGCTGTGCCGGGCGGCGGCCGCCAAAGGCGCCCATTTCCACCATATCCAGCGCGCGCTGCACCTTGGCCTCGCGCTCGGATTTACCCATCTTGCGCACTTCCAGTGGGAAGGACAGGTTCTCGGCCACGGTCATGTGCGGGAACAGCGCATAGTTCTGAAACACCATGCCGATGCCACGTTTGTGCGGTGGGATGTTGTTGATGCTCACCCCGTCCAGCAGAATTTTGCCGTGGGTTGCGGTCTCGAACCCGGCCAGCATCATCAGGCAGGTTGTCTTGCCCGAACCCGAGGGTCCCAGCATGGTCAGAAATTCGCCTTTGGGAATCGAGAGGTTAAGGTCTTTGACGACAAGGATTTCACCGTCATAGCTTTTCTGCACGCGCTCAAAAGCAACGAATGCATCGTTGGTTGCAGTTTCGGCCAAATCAGGCTCCCCGTTTTTTTCTTTTGTCGCAGTTGTGATCTGCGTTCGCGGCAAAATAGAACGCCAATTCATGCAGGATGCAAGCGCAGTGCGACATTTTCGACCTACATCGCGCCATTAAGGGGCGAATGTTGGTGTTGAACCGTCCAATTTGCGGTCTCAAATCATCCGGTCGCGACTCTTTCAGTGACAGATTCGTCATCCCAGAACCGCCGCGACAGCGCGTTTGGTCTTGGTCACCACCTCATCCGCCTCTGCCTGCGTCAGGCGGAACGGTGGCGCAAACCCCAGGATATCTCCCTGAGGCATGGCGCGGCCAATCACCCCGTCTGCGGTCAGCGCAGCGGCAATCTGTGGCCCGACTTTTTCACTGGCCTCAAAGAACGAGCGGGTCTCGCGATCCTTCACAAATTCGACCGCGCAGAGCATGCCCTCGCCCCGGATGTCGCCGACATGCGCATGATCGCCCAGGGCGTCTGCCATCGCGGCGTTCAGGTAATCGCCGACCTCTTTGGCATTCGCAATCAGGTTCAAGTCATCCAGCAATCGCAGATTGGCCACCCCCGCAGCGGCCCCGATGGGGTGCGCGGAATAGGTCCAGCCATGGCCAATTGGCCCGTTTTCATCGGTGCCTTGCTCAAGAACGGTCCACATTTTCCCACTGACAATGCTGCCGGACAAGGGCGCATAGGCGCTGGTCAGCCCCTTGGCGATGGTGATCAGGTCAGGCTTTAGCCCGTAATGGTCCGAGCCAAACATCGTGCCCAATCGCCCGAAACCGGTGACCACTTCATCGGCAACCAGCAGAATGTCGTGTTTCTCAAGCACCTCTTGGATGGCTGGCCAGTATCCCTCGGGGGGCGGCACCAGCCCGCCTGTGCCCAGCACCGGCTCGCCAATAAAGGCGGCAATCGTGTCCGCGCCTTCGCGCTCAATCAACGCCTCAAGCTTGGCCACGCAATGGGCCACAAACTGCGCCTCTGATTGCTCCAGATCGGCACGGCGGAAGTAATATGGGGCCTCGGTGTGGATCACTTGCGCCAGTGGCAAATCGAATTTCTTGTGAAACAGCTCCAGCCCGGTCAGCGAGCCGGTCACAAGCCCCGAGCCGTGATAGCCCCGCCACCGGCTGATGATCTTCTTCTTCGCGGGCCGCCCAAGGATGTTGTTGTAATACCAGATCAGCTTGACGTTGGTCTCGTTCGCGTCCGAGCCGCTGAGCCCGAAATAAACCTTGCTCATGTGATCCGGCGCACGGTCCAGGATCATCTTGGCCAATGTGATACTCGCCTCGGTGCCGTGCCCGACATAAGAATGATAATAGGCCAGCTCATGTGCCTGCTTGGCGATCGCCTCGGCAATCTCGGTGCGTCCATAGCCTACATTCACACAATAGAGGCCGGCAAAGGCATCGAGGCTGCGTTTGCCCTCGCAATCCTCGATATGACAGCCCTGCGCGCCGGTGATGACGCGGTTCTGCATCTCGCCGCGCGCAAACTGCGCCAGATGGGTGGAAGGGTGAAAGAAATTCTCCCGATCCCATTCGGCCAGTTGGTCATTTCTCAGCATTCACACCCCCAATGTGTCGTGACGGACACAATACCTGTCATTCGGGCCAATTTTCGTCCCAAATAGGCAGCGTGAAAATAGAATTTGGATAATTTTGGGCGCTTTGGTAAAGAAATTGGAATGGATCAATTTGACCTTCGCATTCTGGACCTGCTCCAAAAAAACTGTCGTGCCACGGCAGATGCAATCGCGCAGAAGGTGGCATTGTCACCTGCAGCGGTTCACAAACGCCTGCGCAAACTGCGCAGCAGCGATAGTATCACGTCTGAGGTCGCTGTCCTCGACCCGGTCAAATTCGGGTATCCGATGCGTATTATCGTCGAGGTTGCGCTGGAACGTGAAAGCCTGCACGAGCTGGAAACGTTTAAGGCTGAAATGCGCAACTCGCCCAATGTCCAGCAATGCTATTACACGACCGGCGATTCCGATTTTATTCTGCACCTGCTGGTCAGGGACATCGCCGAATACGAGCGTTTCACCCGCGCTTACTTTTTGGCTCAATTAGCATTTATTATGCGTGGCGACCTGTGATAGAACACACCATGAACAAAATTATGGGTGCGGCACATGGATCATCAGGCTTTTTTGGTGTGGCTCAACGAGATCGACGACCTTTCATCGAAACAACGGGCTGAAACCGGACGGCTCGTTGCCGGGGTTTCGTCGCTGGAAAGCGTGATCGATCTCCTTGAGGCGACTGTTCGCGAGGGGCGTATCTGTCCGCACTGCGCTTCGGGCGGTGCGATCATCAGAGGCCATGCAAGTGGCCTGACGAGGTTCTTTTGCAAAAGCTGTCGCAAAACCTTCAACGCGCTGACCGGGACGCCGCTTGCCCGCTTGCGCCACAGGGACAGATGGGCAGAGTTTGCAGCTTCCCTGCGCGACGGCGAAACGGTAAAGGCGTCCGACGGGCGTTGTATGGTGGCCGACACCACAGCTTTTCGTTGGCGTCATCGCTTTCTTCAGGCTGTAACGGTCGGTGCGGTCAAGCTGTGCGGGATCGTCGAAGCCGACGAGACGTTCTTTCTGCACAGCCGGAAAGGGGAGCGTAATCTCTCTCGAAAAGCCCGCAAACGCGGGGGAAAGGCCTCAAAACGCGGATTGTCGAAGGAGCAGGTTCCGGTCCTCGTTGCAGTCGACCGATCAGGCACCGCCATCAGTGCTGTCTTGCCTGCGGTGACAGCCGAACATCTCAAAACGGTTCTGCAGCCACGTCTTGATGGGGACGCTCTCCTGGTGACCGATGGCTGCACCGGGTACCCGCCCTGCGCCGCAGAAATGGGCGTCAGCCATGAAAGTCTCAACCGGACCGCCGGAGAACGTGTCCGTGGTGAATTGCACATTCAAACCGTGAACAGTCGGCATGAGCGGTTAAAGACCTTTCTGCGCCGCCATCGGGGTATCGCAACCAAATACCTGGACAGCTACCTTCGGTGGTTCCACCTTGCCGTCCTTCCGAGCCACCAAACGCCGCGCGCGATACTTGCCGCAGCAGCAGGCATCCTGCCTGTAATACGCCACGCATAATCAATGCTAATTGAGCCTACTTTTTTGAGAGTAAGTTTATCCGGCGCTTTCAGAGCAACATCGTCATGGATGTGGTTAAAACCGGGCTGAATGTCCCGCTGGAGTGATCACCCAACCTACGCCCGTGCGCTGATGCCTAAAAACGACGTGTCCCGGCGTAAATGTTGGGGCATCCTGTTGGCAAACCCGCTTTTCTGAGCGGAACAGCCATTGTGGGAGCAATCGTATGACTGACAAAGACCTGCCCTTTAGCCAGGCCGAATTCGACCGCCGTTTGGCCAAGACCCGCGCGGCGATGGCCGAGGCCGGGATCGACCTGCTGTTTGTCACCGATCCGTCCAATCAGGCCTGGCTGACGGCCTATGACGGCTGGTCTTTTTACGTGCATCAGGGGGTTCTGGTGCCGATGGAGGGTGCGCCGATCTGGTGGGGCCGCCACATGGACATGCTGGGCGGGCGACGTACCTGCTGGATGGAGGATGAGTATATCCTCGGCTACGGTGATCACTATGTGCAATCCACCCTGCGTCACCCGATGCAGGATCTGGCTGAACATATCCGCGCGCACGGCTTTGAAGGCGCGCGGATCGGGGTGGAGATGGAGAACTACTATTACTCCGCCAAGGCCCACGCTGTACTCAATGAAGAGTTGCCGGGCGCCACGCTGGTTGACACCACAGCCCTCGTGAACTGGCAACGCCTGATCAAATCAGACGAAGAAATTGCCTTTATCCGCAACGCTGCGCGCATTTCGGAAAAAGTGGTGCAAACCGCCATAGACCGCTCCGCACCCGGCGTGCGCAAGAACGATCTGGTGGCAGACATTTTTCATGCGGCCATCTCGGGCGTGGATGACATCTGGGGCGACTATCCCGGCATCATTCCCCTGACGCCATCGGGCGAAGATGCCACGGCCGCCCATTTGACATGGAACGGCAAGCCGATGGTCGAGGGCGAAGCGACGTTCTTCGAGCTTTCCGGAGTGTATCGTCGTTATCACGCGCCGCTGTGCCGGACAGTTTTCCTGGGCAAACCTCCGCAGGACATGCTTGAGGCCGAGAAGGCACAGATTGAGGGGATCGAGGCCGGGCTGGAGGCCGCCCGCGCAGGCAACCGCACCTGCGATATCGCCAATGCGTTTATGGAGGTGCTGGCCAAACATGGCATCCAACGCGAAGGACGCATGGGCTATCCCATCGGCCTCAGCTACCCGCCCGATTGGGGCGAGCGCACGGCCTCAATCCGCAGCGAAGATGAGACTGTGTTGGAACCCGGCATGGTATTTCACTTCATGCCCGCCCTGTGGATGGACAGCTGGGGGTTGGAAACCACCGAGACCATTCTGATCACCGAGGATGGCGCGCCGCAACCGTTCAGCACCACACCGCGCAAATTGTTCGTGAAAGAGTGAGGCACCCAGAAAATTCGCACGAATTTTCTCAAAGCGTTTCGCCTTAAACTTAAGGCACGCACTTAAGGCGAAACGCACGCGACGTTCATATGTTTCGCGAGAAGCAGTGTGTCAGGTTTTCGCGAAACGCTTTAGCCCCGCGCGGCGCGCACCTTGTCCCAGGCCGCTTTGGTGACTTCAAAGCACAAGAACTCATCCGCGCGCCCGGTGCCCAGATCGTGGCTGTCGGTGTTGACATAAACTGCGCCCAGCTTGGCCGAGGCCTTTTGCGAGCGGATATTATCGGCCCCGATATCCAGCCAGACAGACCCAAAGTGCTGAAACGCATGTTCAAACATCAGCGTCTTAATCTCAAAATTCGTCTCGCCGCCCCAATAGTCGGGGTTGAGAAAGCTGAACCTCCTCCGACTAAAGTCAGAGGGTTCAGTGGTTCATGAGCGCCTTCGGCGCACGTTTGAATGTTTTTCCGACTAAAGTCGGAGGCTTTAGACCAGATTGTGGAAAGTAAAACCGATGGCAATCGTCCCGGGCCGTTTCGGCGGCGTGTAATAGCGCGAACAGCCGATCACGCGGTCGGCGTGTTTGTCGATCACCACCAGCGTCTCGGCCGTGCCCAGCAGGAAATCGAAATAGGGATCGAAAACAGCGCGCTCATAACGATCTTTCGACGGATGCCCTGCCCATGTTTTGGGATCGCGCGCTGCGTCATACAGCGGCTCTCGATCTTCAGAAGCCAAGGGGCGCAACCGCAGCCGCGCGCCCTCTAGCCGGGGTTGGCGATCAAATCCCATCAGCCCGCGGCCTTCATCAGCCCTTCGTCTTTCAGGCGTTTATGGGTTGCATCCAGCGCCCGCATGGCGCGTTCGGCCAAGGTGTCCACCTCGTCTCGGGTGATCACCAAGGGCGGCGAGATCACCATCCGGTCCCCCACAGCGCGCATGATCAGGTTGTTGGCAAAGCACGCGTCGCGACAGATTGAACCGACAGTGCCCGCATCGGCGGCAAACTTGGCGCGGCTTTCCTTATGCGGGGTCAGTGCCAGAGAGCCCATCAGCCCAACGATTGTCGTTTCGCCCACCAGCGGATGATCGGCCAGCGTACTCCATTTCTCAGCCAGATACGGCCCGGTTTCTATGCCCGCACACTCAACAATGCCCTCTTCATCCAGAAGGCGCAGGTTTTCCAGAGCCACCGCACAGGCCACCGGGTGGCCCGAATAAGTATAGCCATGGGCGAACTCGCAATTGTCGATGATGCTGGCCATTTCATCGGTGATCACCGACGCGCCGATGGGCTGATAACCAGAACTCAGGCCCTTGGCGATGGTCATGATGTCGGGTTTGATGTCAAAGGTCTGACTGCCAAACCAGTTGCCGGTGCGGCCAAAGCCACAGATCACCTCATCCGCGATCAGCAATACGTTATGCTCTTTGCAGATCCGCTGAATTTCCGGCCAGTAGGTGGCGGGCGGAATGATCACACCCCCGGCGCCCTGAATCGGCTCGGCGATGAAGGCCCCGACGCGATCCGCGCCGAGTTTCTCAATAGCCTCTTCCAGCGCCCGGGCGCGTTGCAGGCCAAATGCGTCAGGGTCCATATCGCCACCCTCGCCCCACCAATAGGGCTGATCAATGTGATGAATGTCGGGGATCGGCAGCCCGCCCTGCGCGTGCATTGCCGCCATGCCGCCAAGCGATGCGCTGCCCACGGATGAGCCGTGATAGGCGTTCTTGCGCGAGATGATGATGTTCTTTTCCGGCTGACCCTTTTCCTGCCAATAGGTGCGTACAAGGCGGATATTGGTGTCATTCGCCTCGGACCCGGTGCTGGCGAAAAACACGTGGTTCAGATCGCCCGGCGTCAGCTCGGCAATGCGCGCGGCCAGCGCGATGGCCGACACATGGGTGGTCTGAAAAAAGGTGTTGTAATAGGGCAGTTCGGACATCTGACGCGCGGCGGCCTCGGCCAGTTCGGTGCGCCCATAGCCCAGGTTCACACACCACAGGCCCGCCATTGCATCCAGAAACTGATTGCCCTCGCTATCGGTCAGCGTGGTGCCCTGTGCGCGGGTGATCACGCGCGCGCCCTTGGCATTCAGCTCGCTGCCGTTGGTGAAGGGATGCAAGTGATGCGCGGCGTCCAGCGCCTGCAATTCGGCGGTGGGCATGTGGTTGGAAATCACGGTCATGAAGGGAACCTTTCTGGGCCAAGAATGTCAGGTGACCGCGGCGCGCGCGGGACAGGCCAAGAATATGATCAAATTATTTGGGCGTCAATCAGATCGCGCTGCTGAGGTCATCCTTCAATAGAATGGCGTACCTGTTCCATGCCCTGAATCACATCCTCGCGGATCGCGCGGGCAGCGCCTTCGGCATCGCGGGCATGCATGGCCTCTAACATGTCCTTGTGTTTGTCGGGCAGGTTCTGGGTGCCCATGCGCCCACAGACCACCCGCAAGGACGGACCAAAGCGCAGCCACAGCCCCTCGGCCAGATCAGCCAGAATAGGGGCATCGGCGATGCGATAGATAAGCTGGTGAAAGCGATAATTCAGTTCAAGATAGGCGCGCAGATCCCCGGTGACGATGGCATTGTCCAATTCTTCATCCAGCGTGGTCAACCGATCCAGATCCTCAAGGCTGGCGCGTTGCGTTGCGCGCAACGTCAGATGTGGGTCAAGCCATTGCCGGGCAAGGATAAGCTCGCTGATATTATCCGCACTCAGAACCGGAACACTGACGCGGCGGTTGCCCTGAAACTCCAGCGCCCCTTCCGAGATCAGCCGTCGGATCGCCTCGCGCACGGGGGTCATTCCGGCCCCCAGCCTGTCGGTCAGCCCCTGAATCGTCACGGCCTGCCCCGGGGCCAGATCGCCAAACAGCACCAGATTGCGCAGCTGTCGATAGATCACCTCATGGGCGGGCAGGCGATGAGGTTGTGGATCAGGCGTGCTTGATGCGGGTGCGGTTTGGGCCATATGACTTGCGTCCCTCCGGGGCGAGTGTCTGTTCATTGCAACTCTAACGGCTGCGCATCATCATTACCATATTGCCATGTTTTGAAAATTTTGATCAAATCTATCTGCCGACCTGTGATCAGGCGGTGATCAACAGCGCAGACCCGGAACAGGACGTGATCACATCATGAAACGTGTCTTCCCCCCTCACGCCTATGGCAACGCCCCGCGCGAAAAATGTTACTGGTCCTCGACCATAGAAACAGCCGATTATCCGGCCGCCCATGGTGAGGTCACGGCCGATGTTGCTGTGATTGGTGCGGGCTTTACCGGGCTCAACGCCGCTCTGCATCTGTCTGAGGCGGGCGAAGATGTGGTCGTCCTTGACGCGCAGACGCCGGGTTGGGGCGCATCCGGGCGCAATGGCGGGTTCTGTTGTCTGGGCGGGGCTGCCGCGTCGGACAAGATGATGAAGCTGCAATATGGCGAATCGGCCCGGCTGGAATTTCGCAAGGCCGAGTGGGAGGCCGTGAAGTATACCTAGGACATGATCGCTACCCGCAGCATCGCCTGCGACACCCATTCGGACGGTGAGACGCTCTATGCCCATAACCGCGCGGCGACCCGTTCCTTGGAATCCCATGCCGAAGACATCGAACGCGATCTGAGTGTGACCTCGACCCTTATTCCCAGAGAGCAACTGGCCCAGAATGGCATGAACGGCCCGTTCCATGCCGCGCTGACCACGCCCATCGGCTATGCAATCAATCCGCTGAAATATACTCTGGGTCTGGCCGGTAGTGTGACCCAAGCGGGCGGGCGGATCCATGCCAATTCCCCCGTTCTGGGGATTGAGCAGCAAGACGGGTTTATCCTGAAAACGTCTCAGGCCACTGTCCGGGCCAGGCGGCTTGTTGTGGCAACAAATGGCTACTCGTCGGATGACGTCCCCAGATGGATGGCCGGGCGCTATTTGCCAACTCAGACCAATATCATCGTCACCCGTGAGTTGAGCGACGAGGAAATCTCGGCGCAGGGCTGGTGGACCAACCAGATGAGTTATGATGACCGGTTCCTGCTGCACTACTTCCGGCTGATGCCGAACAAGCGGATGCTGTTCGGGATGCGCGGCGGTCTGTTCAGCTCGGACGCGTCCGATGCCAAAATGCACCGCACCATCCGCGCCCATTTCGAGGCGATGTTTCCCCATTGGGCGCATGTGGAAACGCCGTTTTCCTGGCATGGGCTGGTGGCCATTTCGCGCGATTTGACGCCCTATACCGGTCCGATCCCCGAGATGCCGGGCGCGTGGACGTCGCTGTGTTATCACGGCAATGGCGTGGCCATGGGCAGCTACGCCGGCGCGGTGCTGGCCGATCAGATGCTGGGCCGCAAAGACACCCGCCTGCACCCCAGCATCATGCAGACACCGCATAAGAAGTTCCCGCTGGGCCGGTTCCGCCGCGCCACGCTCTGGCCGCTATACGCCTATGCGTTGATGCGGGGCGAGTGAGAAACACCCAGCCCGGTTAACACGCGCGCAGCGCCCCGGGCCATCGGCAGCCCCCACCCTTGGGCTGGCGATCTGAAGGGTGTGGCGCACCGTTCATTCTGATTATGGGTTTGGCGGGCATAAAGTGTGTCGGAACGTCTGTGTGGATCGCCACCACGGGGGCTGTCGATGGCCCTCCGCTCCCTCACCCCTGCGGCGTTTTCATAGACCTCGCCTTGCCGCGTTTTAGCCCGAGCCGGTGTTCTCGCCAGATAATGATGATCCCCGCCAAGATCACCAGGGCCGCACCCATCAGCATGGTCTGCGTCGGCACCTCGTCGAACACCAGATATCCAATGATCAGCGCAAAGATCATCGAGGCATAATCAAACGGCGCCACCACGCTGGCATCGGCAAAACGATAGGCCGAGGTCAGGAAAATCTGCGCCGTCCCGCCGATCAGCCCGGCCAGTACAAGACAGACCAATGCCCAGCTTTCCGGCCAGACCCAGCCGAACGGCAGGGTCAGCAAGGAGAGCAGTGTTGAGGTTAGCGAGAAGTAGAACACAATTGCGCTGGTTTGCTCGGTCGCCACCATCTTGCGGATGTAGATTTGTGCCAAGGCTGCACAGATTGCGCTGGTCAGAACCAGCATCGCACCCAAGGCTTGCGTTGTCTCCACCGTGGTGCTGTTGAACGCCGTCAGGCGCGGCGACAGAACGATCAACACCCCCGCCAGCCCTAACCCGACGGCGCTGATCCGAAACATCCCGACTTTCTCGTTCAAAAACATCGCAGCAAAGACAACCGTCAGCAGCGGCGCGGCATAGCCCAGGGCGGTCACCTCGGGCAGGGGCAACAGGCCGAGGCCTGCAAAGCCCAATCCCATCGCCACCGTGCCGACAAACCCGCGCCAGAAATGGCTGGATGGAGAGGTCACGCGCAATCCGGTGCGCAGATCCCCGCGCCACCACAGCCAGCCGAGGATCACCGGGATCGCCAGAAGCGAGCGGAAAAATACCGCCTCGCCCGGTGGCACATCCTCCGAGGCGGCTTTGATCAGCGAAGCCATGATGATGAACAACACCACGGCACAGAGTTTCAGGGCAATGCCCTTGATCGGTTGCATCTCGCGCGTCTCCTTACCCCCTTGCTAGGGGGGCGGAGGCCCTGTCGTCAATTGCAGGCCTTGCATATCCGCCTCCCACTTTGGCAAATGGGGCATCAAGAACGAGGCCCGCCAATGTACAACGACAACCACCTGCTTCACTGCCTGTCTGCTGCGGGTGACCCCGACAAATGCTTTGCCACGCGCCCTGACGCACCAGGTTTAAGTTACGCCGACCTGTTTGCCGGGGCCGAACGGATCGCTGCGGCACTGGTGGCTGCGGGGCTGACTCCGGGAGATCGTGTAGCTGTGCAGGTCGCCAAATCACTTGAGGCGGTGCAGCTTTATCTTGGCACGGTGATGGCAGGGGGTATCTTCCTGCCGCTCAACACCGCCTATACCGGGGCGGAATTGGGCTACTTCTTTGGCAATGCCACTCCCCGCATCGTGGTCTGCGATCTCGCGCGCGAGGCCGAGATCAGGCCATTGGCCGATGCCACGCTAATGGCACTCGCGGGTGACGGGTCGGGCAGTTTGACGGAGGCGGCCCAGAACCACGAGGGCTTCACAGCGGTACCCCGTGAGCCGAATGATCTGGCCGCGATCCTCTATACCTCTGGTACCACGGGTCGCTCGAAAGGCGCGATGCTGAGCCATGCGAACCTCGCCTCGAATTCGGAGACGCTGAGGCAGGTTTGGGGGTTCACAGACAAGGACGTGTTGATCCACGCCCTGCCGATCTTTCACACGCACGGGCTGTTCGTCGCCACCAATGTGGCGCTTCTGGCCGGGGCGTCGGTGCATTTCCTGCCCGGCTTTGACGGCGACGCGATCCTTGCCGCAATGCCTCGCGCAACCGCCTTGATGGGGGTGCCCACCTTTTACACCCGCCTGCTGGACTATCCCGGCCTGACTCGCGAGGCGGCGGCGAACATGCGCATTTTCATCTCGGGTTCGGCCCCGATGCTGGTGGACACCCATGAGAAATGGCGGGACATCACCGGCCACACCGTGGTGGAACGCTATGGCATGACCGAAACCAACATGAACACCTCAAACCCGATCAACGACCCGCGTCCCGGCACCGTGGGCCTGCCTCTGCCGGGAGTGGAACTGCAGATCATAGCGGATGGCGCAGCCGTTGAACCCGGTGAGATCGGGGTGATCGAAGTGCGCGGACCGAACGTGTTTCAGGGCTATTGGCAGATGCCCGAGAAAACCGCTGAAGAACTGCGGAGCGGCGGGTGGTTCATCACTGGAGATCAGGGTTTTCAGGACAAGGATGGCTATGTCACCATTGTCGGTCGCGAGAAGGACATGGTGATCTCGGGGGGCTTCAACATCTATCCCAAAGAGGTTGAAAGCGTGATCGACGATATCGACGGGATCAAGGAAAGCGCCGTGATCGGCGTGCCGCATCCTGATTTTGGTGAGGCCATCGTTGCCGTCATTGTCCGCGATAACCTCGCGCTGAGCGAGAGTGATGTCACCACCGCGCTGTCAGATCAACTGGCGCGATTCAAGCAGCCAAAACAGATGCTGTTCGTGCCCGAACTGCCGCGCAACACAATGGGCAAGGTCCAGAAAAAAGCCCTGCGCGAAAGCTATCGGGCGCTTTTTTCTGAGTGAGAGCCACAAGATTTTTCGCACGAAAAATCTAGATCATAGAAAATTCGCACGAATTTTCTTAGAGGCTGTTCCAAAAGTAGTTGAGTGATATCAATTGTTTATGATTCATTGGTTTTGAAAGAACCTGGAGGATCCCATGACGTGGACAGACATCACCCGCGCGGAGCACAGGCGTAAAACGGGCTTTTATCCAAGCGATTTAACTATGGAGGAATGGGCGCTTGTTCGGCCCCTGTTAGCTGCCGCGAAGCGAGGTGGTCGCCCTCGCAAGACGAATCCGCGCCGTGTTGTGAACGCGATTATGTATATGGCGACCACGGGATGTCAGTGGCGCATGATCCCGCGGGATTTCCCGGCGATCTCGACTGTGCAGAACTGTTTTTACGACTGGCGCGACAACGGTCTGTTACACCGGATCAACCATCTGTCAATGATGGCGGCGCGCGAATTGTCGGGCCGTGAGGCGAGCCCCACTGCGGGCGTTATTGACAGCCAGAGCGTAAAAACAACGGAAAGCGGCGGCATTTCAGGCTTTGATGCGGGCAAAAAGATCAAAGGGCGCAAGCGTCACATCGTGACAGACACGCAAGGTTTCCTGTTGCCGATCCTTGTTCACGCCGCCGATATACAGGATCGGGATGGTGCTGTGGATGGTCTCAAAGCACTGCGCATCCGCTTCCCGTGGCTGGGGCACATCTTTGCGGACGCAGGATATGCAGGGCCAAAGCTTCGGGATGCTTTGGCCCTGCAGGGAAAATGGACATTGGAGATTGTCAAGCGCTCTGACAAAGCCGAGGGGTTCGTTCTTCCACCACGAAGACGGGGTGTCGAGCGAACATTCGCGTGGCCGGGACGTTGCCGTCGTTTGGCAAAAGATCGGGAGGCAACCGTTGAAAGTTCCGTAGCATGGGTTTTGGTTGCCGGTATTCGTCTCTTGACAAGGCGGATAGCAAGGCATTCTGTTCAAACATAAACTTTTGAGTCAGACTCTTAGTCAGCGGCACAATGAGCATCAACCACCCGCTGCACCATTGGCGCGAAATGCGCAAATCCGGGCGTCTCCATATCCGCGATTTTGCCCGCATCATCCAGATAGCGAACTGCCACGATATCTTTCACATTGGGGTTCGTCTCGAACGCCTTTACCTCGTCGTCACTCATTGGCCCGCCTTGCAGGTTCAATGAATGCACCGAGGCTTCGGACAGCCGCGCGAAATACTCAGGCTTGGTCGCACAGAGGTACCGCTTGGCCGCCACATGATAGCGCACACAATCTGTCACGATGGTCGGGAAGAACTCTTCCAACACCTGCGCGCCCGCCTCCTCATGATAGCGATCTTCGGTGTCGTCCATCGAAAATGTGCCAAACTCGGAGGTGAAATGCCCGATATCATGCAGCAGGGCTGCGACGATGATCTCTTCGCGATGCCCCGCCTTCTCGGCCAAGGTCGCACCTTGCAGCATATGTTCAGCCATGGTGACCGGCTCGCCCAGATATTCTTCGCCGCCGCGTCGTTTAAAAATATCTGCGAGAAAGGCGACGATTGTCGTCTGATCCAGGTTCATTCCGCCGCCATCCCCAGTTCCTGAGCCAGCGCGGCGTGGGTTGATCGCAGCCCGCCCATATCCGCGTAACAGCCCTGTAACCATCGGCTGCCTTCGCCGGAGTATCCCTTGCGGGCATGCAGCACGCGGGTGTTGTTGACGATGAAACACTCGCCGGGGGCCAGTTTGAACGTCACTTCCATCTCCGGGTCATCAATGATTTCACCCAACCGGCGATAGGCGGCGTAATAGTCCGCCATATCCTCAAACGGCATATCGGTGATCGCCGCGCCGAGCGGTTGTTGAACCGCGCACCAATCATCTCGCCATCCGGGGCCAGTTCGATCATCGGGCGGCGCGACCGCAGGCACACCCCATCCGACCCGGCATATTCAAACCGCGCGCAATACCGGCTGAGCAAGTTAAACCCGCGCGGGTTTTCGGCCCTCAGGCGTTCCGCACAGGCAAAGCCATCTACCACCATATTCTCGCCGCCAGCCGCCGAGTTTTCGAGGCAATAGAGGATCTGCACCGTCGGCACCGGATCGCGGTAGGGATTGTCGGTATGGGCCTGTAGCCCAAGGCCGGTAAAGGCCAGATTGGTCGGGTTCACCTCGGTGCGCACCTCGAACCATTTGCCGTAATTCGTCTCGCGGACATAACCAAACAGATCGGCCACCTTCAGCAGGGCCCCATCCTCAACCGGCCCGCCAGTCAGCTTGCCAAAGCCATAACGCGCCACGCCGCCCAGCCATGCGGCCCGCGCTTCGAGGTTCTGCGCAACAGTGTTAAAATCGGCCTCGGGGATGGCACCGGACAAGGCGCTGTCCCAGGTTTCAATTTCAGGCGCGGTCCACCCCGAAACAGGTGGTTCAGAGCGATCATAGGCATGATCCTTCAACCAGGTTGCATCGAATGCCACACTCTTACCCTCGGGGGCGAAAGTCAGTTGCACGGTTTCACCCGATACTTCGGCGGCGCTGATCACCGTGTCGGCAGGGATATCGCGAAGTGCGATCAACCGCTGGCCATTGCCCGGATCACGTGTCTCCGGATCAGCGGCATTATCCCGCAGCCAGATGGCGTGAAACCGTGTGCCGTTCAGCGCAATCGCGCGCCCGTCATCAATGATCGAAACCTGCATATTGGGATCCTCTGTTGGAACAGATCATGAGACCCATCATGCAAAAACGCCGCCCCTCGGTCTTCGCGAAAGGCGACGCTCTACTATGCCTGAAAACGACAAATCACGGTCACTTGGCGTCTTTTACTCGGCGGCGTCCCGGCGCGGTAACACCCAGCCCGGGCGCACAAAGTGACAAGTATAGCCCTGTGGGAAGCGTTCCAGATAATCCTGATGCTCCGGCTCGGCCTCCCAGAAATCGCTCACCGGTTCGACCTCGGTCACCACTCTACCAAGCCACAATCCGCTGGCGTTCACATCGGCAATCGTGTCCTCGGCGACGGCTTTCTGTGCATCATCGACATAATAAATGCCCGACCGGTACGACATGCCGCGATCATTGCCCTGCTGGTTCAGTGTGCTGGGATCGTGGATCTGAAAGAACACCTCCAACAACTGGCGATAGCTGATCTTGGCGGGATCAAACATCACCTCTATCCCCTCGGCATGGGTGCCGTGGTGACGATAGGTGGCGTTGGGCACATCGCCGCCAGTATAGCCGACGCGGGTCGAAATCACGCCGGGCAGCTTGCGGATCAGATCCTGCATTCCCCAGAAGCAGCCCCCCGCTAAAACAGCACGTTCGCTCATGTCATATCCTCCACTTGGTTCAGGTAATCGCCATAGCCTTCGGTTTCCATATCATCGCGATGGATAAACCGCAGGCTGGCGGAATTGATGCAATAGCGCAGACCACCGCGATCTTGCGGGCCATCAGGAAAGACATGGCCCAGATGGCTGTCGCCGTGGGTGGATCGCACTTCGGTGCGGATCATCCCATGGCTGGTGTCGCGCAGTTCGTTCATGAAAGCAGGCTCAATCGGCTTGATGAAACTGGGCCAGCCACAGCCGCTTTCAAACTTGTCGGAACTGGCAAACAGCGGCTCGCCCGAGACGATATCGAGGTAAATCCCGGGTTCCTTGTTGTCCAGCAGTGCGCCGGTACCGGGCCGCTCGGTTCCGCTTTGCTGGGTGACGCGGTATTCCTCGGGGCTGAGGCGGGCAATGGCGTCGGGGTCTTTGGTATATGTGGTCATCAGGTGCCTCCGTTGAACGACTCGATTGATACCATGAAATGGGGCTGATCTGCGAAATTCAAAGCTTTGTTACATCCCGCTCAATCTTGGGTGATCCGACCCTGCCATTGGCCCGTACAAACCCCATATGAAAGGAATGATGATGCGCAAACTGCTTGCAGCCGTTTTCACCCTTCTTGCGACGCCGCTTTGGGCGATCACGCTGGACGCCCCGTTCGAGAATATCGATGGTGGCACGCTAAAGCTGTCGGACTGGCAGGGCCAACCGATCCTTGTGGTCAACACTGCCTCGCGCTGTGGTTTTACGGATCAATATGCCGGGCTTCAGAAGCTCTTTGATACTTACCGCGATCAGGGAATGGTGGTGCTGGCCGTGCCCTCGGATGACTTCCGGCAAGAGTTGTCCAGCAATGAAGAGGTCAAGGAATTCTGCGAGATTCAGTTTGGGCTGGATCTGCCGATGACCGGGATCACCCCTGTGCTGGGTGGTGATGCGCATCCGTTTTACCGCTCGCTCAAGGTCGAGAGCGGTTTTGCCCCTGCGTGGAATTTCAACAAGGTGCTGATCAGCCCTGAGGGCGAGGTGGTCGCGACTTATGGATCACGCACAAAGCCGACTTCGGGGAAAATTATCGACAAGATTGAAGAGCTGTTGAACTAACGCCCGCTGCTCACACCCAGCCGGTTAACAGGCGCGTAGCGCCCCGGCCATCGTCTATTGACCGAAAGTCGATTGTCCAGCAATCGACGCAGGGGGGCCGCCCTTATGGGCTGGCGATTTGGTTAGGGTGGGCACTTCGTTTTGAGGACAAAGCGGCTTTGCAGGCATAAAGCACCCAGACATTCCTGTTAGATCGCCGCCCCGCGGCCTGGCGATGGCCGGGCCGGGCTGGCGTGCCACGCTTAGTTCGGTCGCATCCCACCATATGCATGTTGGCGCACCTGTTCCGGGGCCTCGCCATATTTGGTGATGAACCACTTCTTCATCAGCGTCACGTTTGAGAACCCACAAGCCACCGAGATTTCATTCATTGGCATCGCCGTCTGGGCCATCAGGCTACGTGCACGATCCAGACGCAAATCGCGATACACTTTCAGCGGGGTCTGGTGCAGCAACTCGCGAAAACCGCGTTCCAGCTTGCGGGGGGAGACATCCAGCAACCCGGCAATCTGCCCTACGCTCAGCGTGTCTTCGAGATGATCTAGCATGATGGTCAACGCCTCACCGATCACCACGTCGCCGCGCGCCATGCGGGTATAGCGCCAATGCTCGCCCGCCATATTGGCGCTGTCCGGCTCGCTCAGGCCCAGATAGTTCGACAGGGCGGTGCGGGTAAATTCGCCATCGCGCGCGCCGACCAGTTCGACCATCATGCGAATGGCCGCTGTCGGGCTGATCGCGCTGCTGAGCGCCTTGTGGTGACAGGTGGCCCCTTCATGGAGGTCCAACCCAGCTGCGGTTTCCACCACACCGGGGCGGAAATTGGGATGCACCGACAGCCGCTTGGCCCCAAGAACGCCTGCGCCCAAAGGCACAAACACCGCCGAGCCGACAACACAAACCCGCGCGGCATTGCGGATATAGGCCCGCAACTCGCGCAGCCGGTCTTTGCCAGGCCGCCACGGGTTTTCCGTCCCGCCAATCAGCACCAGCGTCTGATCCGGTCCACAGGCTGGCCCGTCGAGCCGATCCAGGCTGTCCTCGCCGCGCAGATGGGTCCAGCGATAGACCTCTTCGCCGATCAACCGGTTGGCCGAGCGCAGCACGTCCATGCACGCCTCGGCGGCAAATCCGACCTCATCGCCCTGGCTGAGGAACACGAAATCGCCCGACAGGCTGCGTCGGCATGCCACCGGCGGCGCGAAGGTGGATCGCGATGGTTCAAGGTTTTCAAGATACATGTCTGACGTGTCCTCTCCCTTAAATCTCGCGGGTCCCTGAATCCGCTTGAATGTGTTTAGCTGACGTTGGTGATCGAGGTTTCCAGCGCATGCAGGAAACTACCCGCCGAAGATGTGGCCGACAGCAACAACCACCTCTCTGGCTCTGTTCTCAGGATGATGACGCCCAGATGCTCTATCGTGGTGCGCGCAACATCGTGCGCGGCAAAGGCGTTGTCATGCAGGTCCAGCGGGCAAATCCGCTCCAAAGCGCGCCGTGCGCCCGCGCCGCTGATCTCAAGTGCGCACCACACGTCGGTCTGATCGGTGGTGTAGGCCGCCCCCTTCAGTTTGCCCGCGACGATACGCTCGGCGTCGGGCGCGGCATGGGTGAACATCACAAATGCCTGATCGCTGCCCATGCGCAGTAATGTGGCATCGCCCTTGGCCGTCGCGCAGGATTTGCCCACCTCCGGCAGGTCGCTGCCATAAGCCGCTTTGATCGCTTTCAGTGCCGCGGCCTCACCGCCCAGGGGCAGGGCAATCGACACCAGCGCCAGGTCCGCTGGGGCCTTCAACGTGATATCCCCGGTGGTCTTTTCATATCCGGCCAATGGCGGGTTCGCTTCAAGCACGTAATCAGGCACGCTGGCGTCCTCCCTCGGGGTCAATGAAGTGGGCCGAGCAGATTTCGACCTCCATTTCCGTATCATGCACTGGGCTAACCGCGCGGACGATTTCGCCCATCCGGGTATCCCCGCTTTTGAGGAAGCCAAGACCGATGGAGTGGCCAAGGCTGGGCGAATAAGCGACCGACGTCATCCAGCCCTGATCATTGGCCATGCTCGCCTCATCCCCCTTGGTGATGAAATGCGACCCGGCGATCAGTTTCACGCTTGGATCAACCGGCTTGAACCCGACCAGCTTGATCGCGTCGTCGCGGATCATCTCGGGCCGTTGGGACAGCACGTTGCCGATGCATTCCTTGGTCTGGCTGACCATCCGGCCCATCCCGAGGTTATGCGCCGTGGTCTGACCGTTCAGCTCGTTACCCGCCGCGTGGCCCTTTTCGATGCGCATCACGCCGAGAGCTTCGGTGCCATACGGTGCCGCATTGAATTCCTCGCCCGCCTCCATCAACACGCCCATCATCGCATTGCCAAACCGCGCAGGCACGGCGATCTCATAAGCCAGCTCACCTGAGAAGCTGATCCGGAACAACCGCCCCGGCGTGCCGCCACAAAAAGTCACCTCGCCGCAGGCCATGAACGGAAACGCCTCGTTCGACAGGTCCGTGTCCTTATCAACAACTTTGCTCAGCAGCTTGCGGGCATTCGGTCCGGTCACGGCAAACTGGGCCCAGCCATCGGTGGTGGAAATGAGATGCACATCCATATTCGGCCACAGGCATTGCCGCGCAAATTCCAACCGGCGGAAGACCAGAACCGCATTGGCGGTTGTGGTGGTCATCACGAAATGGTTCTCGCTCATACGCGCGGTGGTGCCATCGTCATAGCAAATGCCATCCTCGCGCAGCATTAGCCCATAGCGCACCTTGCCCACCGCCAGCTTGGCAAAGCCATTGGCATACACCTTGTTCAGAAACGCGGCGGCATCCTTGCCCTGCACGTCGATCTTGCCCAGCGTGGTCACATCGCAGATGCCGACCGAGGCGCGGGTCATCTCAACCTCGCGATCGACGCTATCGCGCCAACCCTTCTCGCCGGGGCGCGCAAACCACTGCGCGCGTAGCCAGTTGCCGACCTCGACAAAGGTGGCCCCATTGGCCTTGGCCCATTCATGGCTGGGTGTCAGGCGGTAAGGGCGGAAATCGGTGCCACGGGCGCGGCCTCCCAAAGCGCCAATCGGGATCGGCGTATAGGGCGGGCGGAAGATAGTTGTGCCGACCTCGGGGATCGTCTTGCCTGCTTCCTCGGCCAGAATGGCAAGACCCGAGATGTTGCTGGTTTTGCCCTGATCCGTCGCCATGCCCATGGTGGTGTAGCGTTTCAGCAGTTCGACCGAGCGGAAGCCCTCGGTATTGGCCAGCTTCACATCCTTGACGGTCACATCGTTTTGCAGATCGACCCAGGCGCGCTTGTCGCTTTCCTTGACATGCCAGAAGGCGGCACACTCGCGTGGTTCATCCTCGGCTTGCGGTACGTTTTTGCGCGCCACCTTGATGCCAAGATCTTTTAGCTGTGCGGCGGCCTGTGCGTGCCCCTCGGCCAATGCGGCGGCCAATGTCATGCTGCCATTCGCAGCCCCCGCCACGGCCATGCCTACGGGCAGACCGCCGCCGGGCACAAAGGCGCTCAGATCGTCGCGCCATTCGGGACGGCCCCGTTGATGGCAGGTCAGATGCACATTTGGGTTCCACCCGCCCGAGACGGCCAGACAATCCACATCCACCATTTGGTTGTCGGTCAGGGTGATGCGGATCAGGCCCTTGCGCCCTGCGGTATCTCGCACGCTCACGCCTTGCATGGTGCGTGCGCCGGGAATGTCGATCAGCGGGCGCTGATCGCGGCTGTCGATCACAGCGGCAATCTCGACGCCCTTGGCGTGAAGGTCGGCGGCTGTGCGCCAGCCATCGTCATTATTGGTGAAGATGCCCACTTTCTGTCCGGGCGTCGCCCCAAAGCGGTTCACATAGGTCCGCACGGCCCCGGCCAGCATCACACCGGGCCGGTCATTATTGCCAAAGGCGATGGGCCGTTCGGTTGCGCCTGCGGTCAGCACCGCGCGTTTGGAATAGATGCGCCACAGGATTTGACGCGGCTTGCCCGCAGGCGAGGCGAGGTGATCGGTGCAGCGTTCCAACGCGCCGTAGGTGCCGTGATCATAGGCGCCGTAAACCGTCGTGCGGGTCATCAGGCGCACATTGTCCATCGCAGCCAACTCGGCCACGGCCTGCGCGGCCCAGTCGGATCCGGCCATGCCGCCCAGTTCATAGGTCTCGGCATTCAGCCGCCCACCGGGGGTGAAATCCTCATCCGCCAGGATCACGCGCGCGCCAGAGCGTCCTGCGGTCAGCGCCGCCTGCAACCCCGCAGGCCCGGCGCCGATCACCAGAAGATCGCAATGCAGGAAACCCTTGTCGTAGGTGTCGGGGTCTTCCTCCATTGACAGCCGCCCAAGACCCGCCGAGGCGCGGATGATGGGTTCGTACAGCTTTTCCCAAAAGGCTTTCGGCCACATGAAGGTCTTGTAGTAGAACCCCGCGCTCAGGAAAGGTGAGGCGAAATCGGTGATCGCCATCAAATCATGTTCCAGCGATCCGCGATGGTTCTGGCTGGTTGCGCTCAGCCCGTCAAACAGCTCGGTCACCGTGGCACGGGTGTTGGGTTCCTGATGGGCGCCACCGCGCAATTGCACCAGCGCATTTGGCTCTTCCGAGCCGGAGGTGAAAATCCCCCGTGGCCGGTGATACTTGAACGACCGGCCTACCAGTTTCTGACCATTGGCTATCAGCGCCGAGGCCAGTGTGTCGCCGGGATGCCCCTGCATCGCCTTGCCGTTGAAGGTAAAGTTGTACGTCGTGCTGCGGTCAATCAGACCACCTTCGATCCGGCTCATGTGTCACGCCCCCGGGTCCGGGCCACATCGCGGGCCATTTCTACATCCGTGATCTCATGGGTCAGGGTGTTGCGGGTCACGACCAGCCAGCTGCGATCGCCCTGTTCGTGGTACCACAGCTCTTTGTGCTGACCCGCTGGGTTGTCGCGCAAGTGCCCATAATCATGGAACTTTTTCATCGCGTTTTCGTCCTGCCAATCGGGCCGGTCGATCAGGCTGGCATCGCCCAGATAGATGAATTCTGCCGCATCGCGGGGACCAAGCAAAGGGTGATTGATGATCATGCCCTATCCTCCAGGCACGCAAGAAAATTCGAATTTTCTTGGCAATTTTCTTCAAAGAAAATTGGGGTGACACACATATCCAATCCTCTCCTCAATGCAGGTTGGGTTGATTGCCCTGACCTTTTTCGTCGATCAGATTTCCGGCCATGAACCGATCCAATCGCATCTGGCGGGCCACCGGGTGCGGTGCGTCCCTGGCCAGCAAATGGGCATAGCAATAGCCCGAGGCCGGCGTCGCCTTGAACCCGCCGTAACACCACCCACCGTTGAAATAGAGCCCGTCGATATGTGTCTTGTCGATGAAGGGCGTACCGTCCATCGACATGTCCATCACCCCGCCCCAACTGCGCAGCAGGCGGGCGCGGCCAATCATCGGCATGATTGCCATACCGCCTTCGGCCACGTCCTCGACCACGGGCAGATTGCCGCGCTGGGCATAGGTGTTATAGCCGTCGATATCACCGCCAAACACAAGGCCGCCCTTATCGGACTGGCTGACATAAAAATGGCCCGCGCCAAAGGTGATCACCCCGGGGAGAACGGGTTTCAACCCTTCAGAGACAAAGGCCTGAAGCACATGGGATTCAATCGGCAGGCGCATCCCTGCAAGGGCCGCCACTCGGCCGGACGATCCTGCCACGCACATCGCGACCTTCCTCGCCCGGATCGGGCCGCGTGTGGTTTCGACACCACGGCATTTGCCGTTTTCGATATCGAATCCCGTGACTTCACAGTTCTGTATAATGTCCACGCCCCGGCTGTCTGCGCCGCGCGCATAGCCCCAGGCCACCGCATCGTGCCGCGCCGTGCCGCCACGCCGCTGAAACAACCCGCCTTTGATCGGAAAGCGTGCATTGTCGAAATCAAGGAACGGCAGCTCGTCGCGAAGCGCCGCCTCATCCGCCAGCTCGGCGTCGGCCCCGGACAGAAACATCGCATTGCCGCGCCGCACAAAGGCATCGCGCTGTGCATCCGAATGAAACAGGTTCAGGATTGAGCGTTGCGAGACCATTGAATTGTAATTCGTGTCCTGCTCCAGATTTTCCCACAGCTTCATCGACATCTCATAGAACGGCTGATTGCCGGGCAGCAGGTAGTTTGAGCGGATAATCGTCGTGTTCCGCCCGATATTGCCCGAGCCCAACCAGCCTTTTTCGACGACGGCAATTTTGGTCATGCCGAACTCTTTGCTGAGGTAGTACGCCGTGGCCAGCCCATGTCCGCCCGCACCGATGATGACGATATCATATTCCGGCTTCGGATCGGGCTCGCGCCAGGCCGAGCCCCAACCTTTGTTGCCGGTCAGGCCTTGCAGGAATACTTTGAAGCCGGAGTAGCGCATGACACAGAGGTCCCCAAAATTCGGTATTCCCGAACAATCGCGTGCTATTTGCGAATCGACTTTTCCAAAATAGCCAGATACGTATATAAAATGGACGAAATTGGTACAAACCCCCGAAAGCGCCGGATTGGCATTCTGCTGATCGACGGGTTTGCCATGATGTCCTACGCCTCACTGGTTGAACCGATGCGGGCGGCCAACCTTCTGGCGCGTCGCATATTATACGACGTGGTGCATGTCGGCCTGACGGATGCCCAGGTGGTCAGTTCCAGCGCGGCGAGTGTGATGCCGGACGCTCATGTCGGTGAAAACCTGCGGTTTGACTACCTATTTGTTGTTGCTGGCGGCGATCCTACCGGGTTTGCTCATGGTCCAACATTCGCCTGGCTGGTGCGCCAAGCCCGGGATGGGGTTACGTTGGGCGGCGTATCTGGCGGCCCCATTATCCTTGCGAGGGCGGGCCTGATGGGCGGGCGGCGCATGACCGTGCATTGGGAGCATGCCGGGGCTTTGGCCGAGATTTCACCGCATCTTTTGCTGGATCGCACACTCTATGTGATCGACCGCGACCGCGTCACCTGCGCAGGGGGCACAGCACCAATGGATTTGATGCATGACCTGATCACGCGCCATCACGGTGCGCCTTTTGCCCGGCTGGTCAGCGACTGGTTCATGCATACCGAAATTCGCCCCTCGGTCGGCCCGCAGCGCAGCAGTCTGGTGCAGCATGTCGGCTCTACCAATGCCGCCATTCTGGATGCCGTGCGCGCGATGGAGGCGCATGTGGCGGACCCCCTTGCACTGGATGATCTGGCCCAGATTGCAGGCCTCTCGCCGCGTCAGTTGAACCGTTTGTTCTCCGAGAAGCTGGGTCGCTCAACCATGCGCTATTACCGCGATTTGCGGCTGGACAAGGCACAAAGCCTGCTGCGAAACTCGCCACTGTCCCTGACCGAGATCGCTCTGGCCTCGGGCTTTGCCTCTTCCTCGCATTTCAGCCGTGTCTATGCTGAAAGTTTCGGCCAACCCCCGTCGTCTTACCGCTAGGATCACATCATGAAACGGTTCCTCAGATTTATCCTGAAACTGACGGTGGTGATCACCGTTGCGATCCTGATCGCCCGGTTTGTTTTTGCATTGCCCGATATATCGGACCGCGCCGAAAGCGTTGCGGCCCCGGCAAGCTCCGAAACGGTGCTGGGGCGATTGATGGAAGATGCAGCGGCACAGCATCCCGGTCTGTCAGGTGTCATTCCGCTGCAGGATGGCAATGACGCGCTGGCCAGCCGCCTGATGCTGGCGGACATCGCCGAGGCCTCGATCGACCTGCAATATTACATCTGGCACGATGACACGTCGGGCATGTTGCTGATGGACGCGCTGTACCGGGCATCACAGCGGGGTGTCCGTATCCGCTTGCTGCTGGATGACAACGGTGTGCCGGGGCTGGACCCCTACATGGCCGCGCTCAATGCATAGCCCGATTTCGAGATACGCCTGTTCAATCCCTCCACCATCCGCGCGCCCAAGCTGGCGGGTTACACGTTTGATTTCTTCCGGATGAACCGCCGGATGCACAACAAGTCCTTCGTGGTGGATGGGGCCGCTGCAATCATTGGCGGGCGCAATATCGGGGACGAGTATTTTCAGGTCGGCGAGGATCAGTTTTATGCCGATATGGACGCGCTGGCCACGGGGGCCATCATCCCCGAAACG
The DNA here is from genome assembly GCA_965207105.1 of Roseovarius sp. Classification (GTDB taxonomy): domain Bacteria; phylum Pseudomonadota; class Alphaproteobacteria; order Rhodobacterales; family Rhodobacteraceae; genus Roseovarius. The sequence continues at coordinate 129,535 of CBDBLS010000028.1, forward strand.
GAGGCCGTGTTTGACGCTTATTGGAACAGCGCTTCGGTTTTTGAGGTTGAGGCAATCATCGCAGGCCCCGGCGATCTGGACGGGTTCCTTGCCCGTGTCGCCGACATCAAAGGCGGTGAGGCGGCCAGGGCGTTTGCCGACAAGGCTCAAAGCAGCGCCGCGCGCTATGCCGCACAGGTAGCCGGGATCGAATGGACCAAGGTGCAGCTGGTGGCCGATGACCCGGTGAAAGGGCAGGGCATCGCCAGCCGCGATCAGCTGATGATCTCGCGTCTGGGCGATATTCTGGGCAGCATTGAAACGCGGCTTGATCTGGTCTCGGCCTATTTTGTCCCCGGAACGGCGGGCACCGCGTTTTTCTCGGACCTTGCACAAGACGGCAGGCAGGTGCGCATCCTCACCAAGGCGCTTGTAGCGCGCCAATCAAAATGAGCAATTACGCCAATCAAGTGCGCAATCGACGTGATTTTCCCGGGTATTTACATGGGTATTTACCGTTGATTTTCCCGGCGCTTTTCTTCTTGATTGCGCACTTGATTGGCGCACGGTACGTTCACCCTTCCAAATCGGTGCAGGGGGTTCACTTCCTGTCGTGTCTCGATCTGTAGGGCGCGGTGGCGGTTGGGATGATGACGGTTGATGTGGCGGGCGCACCTGCCCCACCCGGACCGGGCAATGGGGTTATGGTGACGGTGAGCCTCGCTCCGGCGGCAAGTTCAGTGGCCCATTCTGCATTCAGTTTTCCGTTGGGGATATTCTCCGGGGCTGCGGGATCGTTTGAAACAAGGGATGCGCCTGCCCATTGGCCTGCGACGGCAAGGGACAGGGACACCCGGGTGGATCCCTCCATGATGCGGGCTTGCAGTGTGACGGCCCGAATACTGCTTTGCGCCTGAACGCGCGGCGTTGCATCCGGGGTGGTGAGATCGGAGGTCTCGGCGGCATAGTATTCCGCCATGTGATCGATGGCGGTGAGGCGCACGCTCTCTTCGTCTATTGGTTCAATAACGGTGATGCGCAAGGGGTCTGGCGGGGCGCTGTTGGAATATATCCGATAGAGGATATCGGCGGGGCCGCGGCCATCGGCGTCGGGTGCGTCAGGGAGCGGGCTTGCGAGGTCGCGCAATGGGCTGTCTGCGTCGGCATGGAGAGGCGGTGTGGCAGCAGACCGATGCAACGTCCCGTTCGCAAGGCGCAGTATGATATGATCTCCATCACTTGCAGGCCGGGCTCGATCAAGTGTGATCTGTGCGGCACTGCCGCCATTGAGCCGCCCTGCGGCCCCTCCGGCCAGCATGTCATGGGTCATCCATACCACATCGCCGCGCCGGATCAGGTAGCCTTCCGGCCCCATTTCCCAGGTGATGCGTCGCCGATGATATCGCTGGCGCGCCGCGAGCAGATTTGCCTCCCTGGCTGCCTGCCCGGAGGAGGTGACCCCGCGCAGGGTCACTGTTGATGTGTTCACAACCGGGCCTGTGGCACCCGGCACGCGCCGGCGGATGGTTTGGTATTGCCAATCGGAATCGGGGTCGATGTAGCGCAGGGCAATCTCATCGGGGGCCGGACTGGCGGCCCACTCGACACCCATAGAGCCAAGAACGACATTTTCGGGAGTGATGAGGGTTGTGACGGTGGTGTCCGGGTCATCGAACACGACGCCGAGCTTTCCACTCCGCCATGTGGGGCTGGCGCGCCCGCAGCGCGCAACGAGTGTGAGCATGTCGGCGCAGGACATGCGGCGGTCGATGACAGCGGAGCATGTCAGGGCATTGGCATCGCACCATGCCGCCCACTCTGTGATTGCAGCCTTGTCGATGCGGTTCCTTGGCAGTCCGGCTCCGGCGATCAACCGACCGTCTGCGGCTGTGATGCCGAGCGCAAGCCAGCGGAATATCCACGCCGGATTTGTGCTTTCGGCAGTCGTCCATGTGCCGTCGGAGGCCCGAACGCGTACGGGCTGTGACGCGGTGGCGGACAGGCTGTCAACCTGTCCGTTGAGCTGGCCGCTGGCCTTTATCCGGACGGCAGCGGTGGTTTGGTCCGCAAAAACGGCCGTGCCGGCCCGGAAGGCCCGTAGCCCGGTCCATATGATGCGGTCAATATGGCTGGACTCCGTTGAGGGCTCGCCTGTGCGGCGGATTTCCACATCCACCGCCCGCCCGGGTCGCCCAAGGTCATATGTCAATGTTCGGCGAAACGGATTTTGCGCATTGTGTTCCGGTATTCCGGGCAGGTCCACAATGCGCACAACAGACCATGATCTGGCGGGTGTGTCTCCATCCTGCGCCCGTCGCCACCTGATCTCGACGGACCGGGCTAAAGGTTCAGGCCGGGACCCCCCCCAGCCCTGTAAGCTGGCCATCCAGATCAATGGCAATCCTGTGTACCCCGCCTGCGGTTGTCCGCCGCACCCATTCTGTGCTTTCAAGCGCACCGCCGCCCGGCTCTGTCTGCACGTCGAGATCGAAGGGCAGGATGCCGCCCGGAGGCAGGACAGTGAGCGTGGCTTCATCATATTGACCGACCGGAGTTTCTCCGATGCGCCAGTCGGAGAGTACAGGTGCCCCTATTCCGGCGCCGAATACCTGGTGCAGGTACTGCTCCCCATCCTCATAGGAGGCCCATGGGGTCGCGACCAGATCGGGCCAGATGCGGTGTTGGCCCAGCACCAGCAAGGCCGGTTCATAGGGTCGTGCCAGATTTCGACCCCCCGCGAGGCTGTGGAGGGGATCGGGCGCTCCCGTGTTGTTCCGGTCGGGAAGTGATGGTGAATAGAGCCCCTGAACAATGAGGCCTCCGACAATCTGCAGGCCTGCGGTGGCCACGGCCAGCGCCGTGGTGCCGGCTGTCACACCGAGTGCACCCAGTACATGGGGTGCCAGAACGGGCGCGGCGACAACAATCGCGATAGAGAGCACGGCGGCGACGGGATCACTGTCGCCGCCGTGCAAGGCCGGGCGCAGGGCGAGTTTCGCGCCTGCCGGTAGAGACTGCTCCCAACGGGCGTGCGGCACAGGCTCCCCGTTGACAGCGGCGGCGATCCTCCCGGGCGGTATATCGGGCAGGCAAATGCGACACGCCCGGGTAAGGGAGATGCCCGCCGGCAAGGTGACAGTCCGCACCCCGTCGCGGGTGAGCGGGTGCGGCAGGACATCCGCCACATATCCCGGTTGCGGGCGGTTTGCAAACGGCGCGCAACCGGGGTTTCCGATACGGTCAACCATGATTTATGTCCAGCGATACAGCCCGGTCAGTGTCAGGCCCCGGTGTTTGAGACCGGCCAGCGGATCAAGGCGCGGGCGCTGGCCTTCCATGCGATGCAGCACATATGCCTGTCCTCCTGTCCGCGTCCACAGCCCGATGTGATGTCCGATACAGGCCCTGCGACCGGCGGCGCACATCAGGACGGCATCCCCTTCGGACGGCGATGTTCCTTCAAGAGAGACGGCGAGGTGCTCCGCAATGGCGGCACCGATCGCCCGATCCCTGCCGCGCAGGCTCCCGGGGCTTCGGGGAAGAGAGATGGTGCGCGCGAACATGCACTCCAGGATGGCCATAACATAAGCCGCGCAATCTCCCGGCGGGTTCCTGTGCAGCGCAGCCACCGCCCAGAATGGATCGGGCGGCGGGGCCAGGGGCGCAGGTGTCATTGTGCTTCATATGCGGCTGTGATGGCCGCTGCGCGCCCGGCCCCCTTACTCAATACTGTTTGCACGTCACTTGCGGCATCGAGGGGCACCTGCACTGTTTTGTCCCGCCAATCCTCAAGCAGGCTGGAGACGGGTACAGCGGCGGCACGGATCTCTGCGATTGTACTGGCGGTGGAAATCGCCTGTGCGAGGCGCGCCAGCCCGGACAGCGCGACAGTGGTCAGATCGAGGCTATCAACCAGCCCTGCCTCGACACCGCCTGCGGCGGAGAGTGCGGCCTTGACCTTCTTCTGCCGGCTTTCCTGCCCGACCATCGTTGCCTGCGCCGCAGAGATGGCTTCTTGAGGAACTCCGGCCTCCGCCAGCTCGCCGGGTGTATAGCTGATATAGTCCAGGCCTTCGTGGGTGAGTGTGAGTTTCATTTTATGCTCCTTTTAAAGGGTGGCCACGGTTGACCACAGCAGATTGGCTGCATCGACTTTTGGTGTTCCGGGTGCCACACCGCTGATCCAGTGCCCCGCCATGTCGGAGACCGAGGAGCTTTCGATGGCGAGCGCATAGACCACAGCCCCCGACATTAAAGCGATGCCGCCCCCGTTTTCCCGGCCTCGCAGACGGCTGTTAAAGGCGCGCAGCGTCAACTGCCCCACGCCGGTCATAAAGGCGGGTTCCTGCAGCCCGGCCGCTGACAGCGCGATGTCGACCTCGATATTGTTCTCTAATCTGTCAATGCGTGTTTCCTGAGTTTCCTGCTTTTGATGTCAGAGGTTGCCTTTGTTCTCTTCGAACTCTGAGGTTCATGATGGGGTTGGCTGGGTGTGGGTCGGCAATGTTGAAACCGCAATCATACCGTTGGTCTTGGCTGTTGCTACAGAATCGGCGCCGTGTCTCACGCCCTCCCTCGGGCATCGTCCCAGATGGGAACTTTGATTTAGGAATCCTCGTTGTCGCCTCGTAAGCCTTACGCGGACTGGAAGTCAGTTTTGTCTCGCATAATGGCATGAAGTATGATTGCCAGACGACGCGCCAGAGCCACTCGGGCCTTTCTCATCGTTGAGCGCGCACCGATTGCGAGGGCCCATGTCTTCAATTTGAGCGGAGCGGCATACCGCGTCAGCATCACATTGGCGGCCTCATAGAGAAGCGTTCTGACGCGCACGTCGCCCCGCTTTGAGATGCTGCCCGTGTAGTCGATTTCACCAGATTGATGCCGTCGCGGCACCAGTCCAAGATACGCCCCCACATCACGCGATTTCCTGAAACGCGACGGATCATCAATTGCTGCGGCAAAGGCCAATGCTGTGATCGGACCGACCCCTGGTACCGTCATAAGGCGCTGGCAGACTTCGGATTTGCGGGTCATCTTTTTGATGTCGCCATCAATGGCTGCAACCGCCGCGAGGATTGCTTCGCGTGCTGCGAACAGTCCGCAAATTGCGGCATGGAGGCCAGGCACTCCATCGCTAACTTTTAGCGCCGCGTTTTTGAATGCCGGAGACAAAGCTCGTGGCAGCCGCACGCCGAAGACGACGACCAGACCGCGGATCTGATTGTCGAGCGTCACACGCTGTCCGACCAGCTTCTTGCGGGCTGCGATCAGCGACCGGATTGCGTGCGCTGACAGTGATTTGACATGGGTCGGCTTGTAGAATCCCGTCCGCGCCAGGTGTGCCAAACCGCGGGCATCATTGCGGTCCGTCTTGTGGCCGGCCAGAGATTTAAGGGCCTGATATGCTTGCCTGCTCTCGATGCAAACAACCGGGACACCAAGCTCCGTCAGCCCATGGTAAAGCATTGGTGCCATCCGTCCCGTTTCAAATACAACTTTGGCACATGGTGGTCCAGAAGCGAGGAAGTCAGCGATCGCTTTTGGTGTTGAGCTCGCTTTTCCTTCACGAATAAGGGCCCCTTCACGATCCAGAATGCAGATATGCGTCTCTTCCATGGACACATCCAAACCAGCAAAATATTCCATTGGTCAGTCTCCTTTTCAATTGCATGTGCATCCAGAATAACAGGGGTAACTGAGTGCTGATCCTGATTACGCCATGTTGAAGAAGAAGACCGCGTCCGGATCGATCATCTGGATCCAATATGCGCCCGCGCGCACCGGGGCGTCCGGAAGGGGGTTCGGGGCCTGAACGGTCAGAGTGCGTCTGTCATCGCCATCCGAGAGCAGCTGAACCATCCGTGCATAACAAACAGCGCGCAAACGCGTCCACTGTGATGTCGCTCTTGAGATGTATAGTGAGCGTTCCGCCTGGCGGTGCCTTTCTCAGGGCGGCGGTGAGCGTTTGCAGCGGCGCGGCGTCGGTGCCTGCCGCGTTGTCGTCGCCACCGGCATCAACATACAATTCTACTTCCCCCGCCCGGTGCAGATTGGCTTCCAGTGCCTTGTAGCGCCTTTCCGCGGCGGCGGCGGAGGTCGCGGCGGCGGCGGCACGATCTGCCTGCGCGGACAGATCCGATGAGACAGGGGCTGCGGGATTGATCGTGACCCCGCCGCCTGCGGGGTTGAGAGTGACGGACATCAGATTGCCTCCTTGAGAATGATTGTGAAAGTCTCTGTCGACGCTTTGACACCATTCCCATCCGTGAATGTGATATCTCCACGCCACTTGCCCGGTGGCCATGCGGCGGTCTGGCGCGCGGTGGCCGAGAGGGTGAACAGCCCGTCACCGGCATCGGTCACGCGGCAGGTCAACAGGGCCCGTGTTCCGCTCCGGTCATGATACAGGGCCGCGTCAGGGGTCCAGTCAGCAAGGTTGCGCGCAACCCCCCCCGTCCCGTCCGGGGCGGGGGGGTGTGTGATGCGCCTGGGCGGGCAGGCTCAGCGTGTCCCCCTGTTTCAGTGCGATTATGTCAGTCATTTGCGCTCCATCCTTTCAAAACAGCGCGGGAGATGTTTCCGGGTCGTGGCGCAGACCCACAGCGGGCCTGTCAAGCAACCGGTCATAGCCGATGATCGCCGTTACGCTTTGCTGATCGGCTCTGATCTGGAGCACATCCAATTGAGCCTCCCAGTCGGGATCCCGTGCGGCGCTGTCTCCGTCCGCCAGACAGCGCAGGACCCGGATACCTGCACCCTGCCCACCGCCTGCGCGATCCAGCCAGATCATGATGTCGCGTCCTGCATTATCGATGCGCAGTTCCGCACGCGGGGCCCGGCGCTCTTCATCCCTGGCCAGACGCACCGAGAACGCCAGCGCCATATAGGTCTGGCCTTCGATCTCGCGCGCGCGGCCATCCGCCACCACCCGCACGGCATCCGCCAGGTCGGGATGCGTGATTTCCAGCGCATAAAGGATCAGATCGTCCGGAGACAGGCCAACAAGAGCTTCACGACCGGCGGAGGTTAATGTCACAGGACCTCCTCCAGCACCATGTCGGCGGTCCAGTGGCGACGACCTCCCTTGACGGTACCGCGACAGCTCACGGACCCCGATCCCCCGCGCAGCCGCAGGTGGACCGCATCACCGGCAACCGGATCGGAGCCGTCGAAGGCCCCGTGTCCATGGGTCTCGGCCCAGGTCCGGAAATCTCCCATATGCGTATCGCTTTCAAGATGTACGGACACCTGCCAGAAGCGCAGGGCCGCACTGCGCGCGCGGGCCTGCCGGACCGCACCACTCTCAAACGCCGTGCGTCGGGTATTTTCATCCTGACCGGCCACAATGCCGTCCGCGATGATACGCGCATATGCAGGCCAGCTTGCCATCAGAACCCATCACCACCGCTTGATTGGCGGCGCAGCGTCTGGGTGACCTGTTGTGCAATCGCCCCGCCGCTTTGCACATCTTCGGCCACAATCGCGACAATGAGACCGCGCAGCCCGTCTGACCGGGCTGTTGCAGTGGCTGTCCTGGGCGCACCTTTGTTCTCGACATTCACGGTGACATTGGCGGGGCGCACGTCGGGACCCGCCTCCATGCCTGCGGCACCCGGTGCCTGCGTTTTATAGACGGCCGGAATGCGCGCGGGGTCGATCCCCGCTGCCCCGCCCCGATGATATCGGGGGCGGTCTCTCCGGCGCAGCATTTCGCTCAATGCGGCGGACTGATCAGCGGTCAGCACCGCCTCACCCTCCAGCAGGATGGCGGGCACTTCGCGTGCCGTGCGCCCCGCTGTGGCGGCGGAGGCCGCAATGATGGCTTGCGCCCGACCAGCCACATCCCCGGCCACGCCCCCTGTGTGAAACGGTCTGCCCCGGGGCCGCACCGCCGTCGTCGGTGCCGGTGCCGTGCCGCCGCCAAAACCCCCGCCAAAACCCCCGCCCAAAACCCCGGCCAAAGCATCGGCCAACGGGCCGGTGATATTTTGGCGAATGGCGATGCGGGCAAAATCGGCGATGATGCTGTCGACCAGATCCCCGACCTCCAGCTTGCCCGTAGAGACAAACTGCACGAGAGCATCTTCCAGGCCATTGAATGCCCCGCCGACGGCGCTTTCGATCTCATTGCCCGCAAAGCTCGCCTCCTCGGCATAGCCCCGCAGTCCAGCGCGGATGGCGTCTACGCCCTGCGGTCCCCGGCTCAGCGCGCGCTCTATTGCGATAGCCTCTTCGGCTGCCGCATTGACAGCGGCTTCCAGTTCACGCACCTGTGCAGCCGCTGCAGGGTTATCGCCGATTTTCGCAATCGCTGTCTCCGCCAGCCGCGCGGCCTCTGCGGTGGCGATAAACCCCGCCTCTTCCCCGCCCCCCAACCCTTGCAGGCGGATAGAGGCGATCTCTGCACGGCTCCGATATTGCTCCAACGTCTTGATCAGGGCTGTGGCGGGATCATTTTTACCACCGCCGCCACCGCTGCCGGAGATTGATTCGCGCAGTGCGGCCTCGGCCTCGCGCGTGCGCGCGTTGATACGGGCCAGGGTTACCGCGTTATCTCCGGCCGCCCGGATCGCTTCGGCATCGAAGCGCTGCGCGGGGTCCAGATCCGACCGGCCCGCCGTGGACTTCTCCCGCAATCTCATGACACCACGCTCCGCCAGCTGACGTGCCCGGGCCTCCGGATCGCCAACCGTGGCCTCGCGAATACGCGCCACCGCCAGAGCGGCCGCCTGCACCCCCGGTAAAGCGGCCAGCTCATCGCGGGCGCGCGCGGCCTCATCCGCCAGCGCCTTTGCGGCCTTGATGGCAACGCCAAGGCCCAGATCACCCGTCTTGAGCGTCCCGAGCCGGCGTGCCTGGTCTTCGGCTGCGATCAACCGGTCGATCAGTACGTCCAGCGCCTTTCGTTGATCTGTGGTGAGGTCTTCACCCCCCAGGGCATTCTCCAGGACTTTGCGCATGTTTGCGACGGCGTCGGAAACTTCATTGATATCATCGCCGTCAAGAGCGTTGCGCAGATCAAGTGATGCCGATGACAGTGCCTCTGTCTGTTCACCGGCAAGTCCGAGTTCATCTGCGTACCGGCGCAGGGCGGCGGACATGGATTCGGAGGCCTCCATAACGGCGAAGCTGGTCCGGACCGCGCCCTCGTTGAACAAGCGCAGCCTGATGATTATCGTGTTCAGAAGGGTATCGACATCTTCGATGTTGTCCAGATCGGCATCCTTGACGAACCCTGTCGGGGTCTCTCCAAAGGTGTCTCGCAGATGGGCTTTCACGCTGTCGTTGTCCGAGACGTCGAATACATCCAGACCAGCTTCGCGAAGCACGTCACCGGAGCGGTGCACGGTCCCTTGCAAAATATCCTCGAAATCCGCCGCCACCCGGTCCTGTCCGGCGGCCAGCGCCTCGGGCAGACTGTCCAGCAGGCCCTTTCCTGTCGCGCGCAGTGCATCCCGCGCTTCACGCTCCGCCAGCTGACGCTGCGCGGCCAGAACGAACCCGCGCTGTGACAACCCCGTAACGCTCGGCCAGATCCTCAAGATCACCGCCAAGGTCTTTCAGTCCCCGCAGCCTCTCCGTGGCATCCGCGAGCCGCGATGTGGCGTCGGACGCACTCTCCGCTTCCTCGCCTGTGCGCAAAAATGCGGCACCGAGAGGCACGGCAATGGCCGCGACAGCACCCAGAACCGCGCCAAGAACGCCAAACCCACCGAGCAATTGCGGAAGCTGCTGGGCCATCGCCTGGCTCGCGGATGTGCCTGCACCCACCTGGACGGCGAAGTCACCCACCTGCCACGCCGTGTTCTGGATCTGTGGGCGCAGGTGTCTCATGCGCTCACCCAGGGCGCGCGATGCAGTGCTCGCCTGCCCGGCGGCGGCCCCTGCCCGTGTGGTCCGTCCTCCCAGCCCCTGCGCCGCATCGCCCGTCGCATCCAGCTCGGCCCTGGTCTTGCGCAGGACGGCCAGCGCGTCGCCTATATCGCCACTGACGCGCAGGGCGAGGTCGATATCCTGCGTCATTGCATCAGGCCCCGCACCAGACTATGGCCCGGCATCTCGATACGGCGCGACTGTCCTGCCTGCCAGATCAGCATGATCTGTCTCCATGTCAGTGTGGCGGGGAGGCTTCGGATATCTCCGTGCCCGTCGGCTGCAAGCTGCTCGAGGACGCGAGAGAGCGCGATACGGTCTCCACCACCCCCTGGCCCAGTGCCTGGGCCACCAGGCGGCGGATAAAAAAACCCGTGTTGACTTGCCAGACCGCCGATTGCAGCGCATGGGCCTCGGTGTCCGCAAGCGATCCAATCCATTCCACCGATTGCCCGCTGGCCATAGCGCAGATGCGCAGCCAGATATCCGCATGCGCCCCCAGCACAGCGCCGGTGCGCACGGCATCGGGCTCTTGCGCCGTGTCGCCCACCTGAACCGCAAGATCACGGATCAGGGGAGCCCCGATCACCTGAACATCGAGGCCCTCGCGCATCCGGAACTCGCGCACTGTTATCTCCACCGCCGCGCCGGTGTCCGGATCGCGCAGTGTGATTGTTACATCCGGATCAAGGATGGCGAGGGTCTCCGCATCGTCGCTCATCGCAGGTCCTCCCCGTCGATCATCATCGCGGCGGAGCCGTCCTCGGGCTGCCATATATTGGCGCTGAGCGGGATCCGCTGCTCCGACCGCCCGGTGAGCGTCCAGTCACCGTTTGGGCGCAGCTTGACGTCCGGGCAGTAGATGTTACGGCCCTTTGATGCCGGATTGATCGTCGGAGCGTGCTCGACGTAGCGCAGTGCGCCCGTGACGACCCGGGCCTGCCCCACAGAGATGCGGGTCGCGGCGTCGATCGTATAGGACGCGAGGATTGTGGTGTTGGCGGCGATACCATCCGCCCCGGCATCCAGAATGCGAATTGTGCCGGATCCCGGATCGGCGCGGTAATGGGTATTGAGCGTGTAGGCTGTTCCGCCGCGCAAAGGGCGCAGGATGAGGTCCGAGATCCGACGGCCCCTGGCGGACGGGAGCCCATACCATGGGCCGCCATCCAACAGGCCGACGGCAATCCGCTCGCCTGTCACCGTTGTCGCGGGCACCGGGATCGTATCCGAGGCGAACAACAGGGCGATATTGCCCAGGGACATATCCCGCAGCACCATGTCGATCATGCGCTCGGTGGAGCGTACCGCGTCGACCAGCACGCGCGGCACCCCCGAGCCTGACTGCACCGTCACGCGCTCCTCGTTGATCCGGAGCGTTGTGCTCTCGGCGTCCCCGAGACAGCGCTCCGCTCCGGGCGCGCCGTCCTGTGTGGCCCGGGCAAAATAAAGTTTGCCGGCACCGATGATGAAATTCTGCGCCATCAGTTACACTCCCTTGATGTTCTGTATTGGCAGGTCCATTCGTCCTGCCAGATGATACGACCATTCTCGATCTCGGTGAGACGTCCGGCCACAAATGCCAGCGGCCCGGTCACCCCATGGTTTTCCGGTTCCGGGGCCGGTACCCAGCCCAACAGCTTTTGACGGGTCTGCCCCAGTACGTCAGCCAGCGTTTTTTTCGCACGGGTCCTGCGTCCGGACGGGTCATTGGCAGCGTCAACGACAAGCACCACGCCGATCCGCATCTCCACCGCGAGGGGAAGAAGGGTCTGACCGGGGACGGACTGAGCGGACAAGGCGCGTTCCGTCAACGGCGCAACGACAGCGGACGGCAGCTTTGGGGCATCCACCCGCGCCACGTCGTAGACGTTCAGCACGTCAACCAGCGTCTCAAGCGTGCGAAGGCGTTCGGCAACCGCATCCACGGCGGCAAAGCCGGGCCATGCCGATGCGGAAACAATCATCGCAGCGTCTCCGCCAGCATGCGCGTCGCAATATCAAGAACGGCTGTCCGGTCATCGCCGGAAACGCCCAGATATGGCCGGGCGGGCATCGTGACGCTGTGCGCCCCGATTTGGGCATTCACGATCCGGATCAGCCCGGTCTTGCGTCGCGCCGCGTTCCTGCGGGATATGAACCGACCTGTGTCATCGTCAAATTCAAGGGTCTGTTTCCGGGCTTTCTTCCTGATGGTGCCGCCAAACTGGTGGATCGCGGCGTAAACGACATTTGTGCCCACCTCGACGCCGGCGGCATCGGCGCGGTGTGTGATCGACTGACGCAGGCGCGCGGAATCTGTCAGGGTCTGGCCCCCTTTTTTGCGCGCGCGCCGCGAGGGTGCCCATTTTGTGCCGTCCGGACCCGTTTCCGTCTCGAAGCGCCGCAGGACCGCGGAGGCCAGCATCTGGCCGATTTCGTCATACATCTCGTATGGGTTGTCCAGGGCCGTGACCGCACGCCCCAGAGCCGCCCGGGCCCCGGCATCGTCCCATTCGACATCGATCCGGACACCTGCCCCGGCCATCACGAATACCCTCCACGACGATTGATCCTGTCAATCGTCTCGCGGATCCGCGCAGGCGGGGCCTTGATTGCAGGGCCAAAGTTGCGCCGTGGCGGTTCCGCACCATCGCCACTGCGCAGATAGCCCTGCGCCGGACGGGAGAGCTGATCGCGCGCGGCCTTCGCCGCGTCTGTCACCGCCTCTTTCGGCGCGTCGTCGTAAAGGGCCAGCCGCGCCAGGGCACAGGCAATGGCCTTGAGGGATGGATAATCACCCTGTGCAAGAGGCAGGATATATTCCCGGGCAAGGGCTGCATCGATTTCGCCCGCCGCGTCCGACAGCACCGCCGCCAGACGTGCAGCGGCATCCTCTGCATCATCCTCTGCATCATCACACAACAGACGCGCAATCTCTTCCGAACCATAGCGGGCTTCAAGATCATCGCGGGTCGCATAGGCCATGGCTCAGGCGACCCCGTCCGGGGTGTCTTCAGTATCCGGACCCGCAGCCACAGGACCGGCGTACGGAACCTTTGCGTCCCCCGACGCAACCAGCGCGGCCAGTACGTCCTGCGGAAGATCCAGCGGATCGCCCGGCATATAGCGCTTGCGCGCATATTGAACCGGATTGATCGCGACACATGCAGGGGCCGGTTCGGCCGCTTTGGCTGCAGGAGCCGGTTCGGCTGCCTTGACTGTTTCGACCATTACGCCCTCCCTACGCCACTGCGTTTTTGAACAGGTATCCCGCCCTGGCGGCAATGATCCGCTCATCGCAGGTGTCAACAACCCGCAGGCGATGCCCGCCGCGCGCGCCGCGCGCAGGGTCAAAGACGGAATACACCTCGCGCCCACGATAAGAGGCTGTGATCCCCAATGTGGGCGGGCCATTGGGCGCTGCATTGGGATCGGCACGGTAAAGGAGTGCGTTCTTGCCCCACACGCGTTTCAGGCTTGCCTCCCGACCGGGGCGGGCCGCATTGATCCAGGCCTGGCCAACAACAATTTTCACCTCCAGCAGATCCTCGACCATCATCCGCGAGGCGATGCCGCGATCCCCTTCATTGCGGTTGACCGATTTCAGGATCGCCGGGTGCGTGCGCAGATCCTTCCAGACCTCCGAACCCATGCAGAAATGTGTTGGCTTGACGATCATGCTCTCGACCGCATCGACAATATCGGCCACGGGATCACTGTCGTCATGACTGGCGGACCACTGATCATTGCCCGCCAGTGTGACTTTGTTGTCCGCGCCGTATTTTGCGGCGTCGAACACCAGATCCGCCACGCGCTTTTCACGATCGATCATCAGCAGATCGGTCAGCATCATTGTGGAGCGATCTATCGGATCAACCGTTGTGGGCGGCGCGTTGCGCACATCATCGTCGGGGATCAGATCCTCAAGCGAGTAATCCTGACAGGCGCCTGATTTCTCCTCCGCCGAAAAATGCACCATAACGGGCGTCCCGCGCCGACCGACACGCGTTTCGGGAACGCTGAAGCTCTCGGCCAGCGGGTATTCGGTATAGCGGTATTCCTTGCGCCCCACATCGACCCGGGGCAGGACCATATCGGCGATACAGCTGTCATTGCCATAGCCCACCGCGGTCGCGGTGCGCTCGAAGTCCACAGGGTACGTGGAAATAATGTTGTCTGCCATCTGTCAGGCCTTCCTTACATGCGATGCTGCGACAGCAGCACGGGAATGATGTCACCGGCAGCCGTGGCGGCCTCCAGAGCAATGCCCACCACACAATCACCGGTGGTGTCGGTGGCTGTCGCCTTGCCCTCGGCATCGGGTTTCAGCGCCGTGCCGCGCATGACAGCGCCCCCGGCCTCAAGGTCGGCGATGCCCGCAATATGCACATCCAGGATCTGCCCGGACCCGGTGGCCACCTCACCGGAAATGCCTATGGGCCGCTCTCCCGCTGTTCTGGCGGAGTCCGCGTCCGCCTGGACCGCTTCCCCGCCCTTCGAGGTTCTCAGCCGCACGATGCGGCGCGCGGCCACATCACCGAACGCCTTGAAAGAGACCGTTGCAACAGGTGAATGTCCGGCCATTTCAGCGACCTCCCTCTGTCACCTGACGCACCGCATCCGCGATGGTCATTGTGCCTGTGGGATCGCTCCCCATCAGCGCCTTCGCCGCCAGCGCGACATGCTGCGCGGTTTGCCCGTCCCGCATCACAGGAGCCTGTGCGCCACTCATGGCGATCTGGCCGGGACCGGCATATTCCGCCGTGTCCGGTCCGCGCACGGGCAAGCCGGACAGGAAGGCCTGCAGCGCCTCCCCGGGGGTTTGGGGGGTGGCTGACCCTGCCAGCCGGATCGAAGCGGCCTGTCCGGAGAGCGCCGCGAACAGCGCTTCCAGCGATGCGGCCTCTGCGGGCAATACCCGACCTGCGCTCACATGGGTCCCGACACGCTCATGCGCCTCGGACAGACACCGCTGCGCCGCCGGTTGCAGACGTTCGGTTGCCAGTTGCGCACGCTCTGCCGCCAGTGCGGCCTGCTCCCGCGCAAGACCCGGGTCAGCCGGAGGGTTCGGGGCGGCGGCAGGGTCGGGAATGGGCGGGATGTCGTTCATGATAGATGTCTCCTGTGTAAATCGCGAGGCGAGGGACGCGAGAAAGTCACCGTCCTCCGGCTCCCCGAGGGCCTGGATTTCGGTCAACGCCCAGTCGGGCAAAATGCGATCCGCCTGTTCAATCGTCGAGCGCTCGATAACCCACTCGCGCAGGCCGCGCAGCGCCCGTGCCGTGGTGTCCCGGGCGGATCGCTCTTCAGTGCCGCCCAGCGGAACCGCGAGTTCCAGTGTCGCGGCGGGAGCCGTCGCGGGAGCCCTGAACATGGCCGGGCTGAGACCCTGCACCGCCGGAGCAACGCCCCCCAGAAACCCGATATGACGCAAGCTCCAGCCACCGGTGTCGTCCCGGTCAATCGCCACCGAGCGGCCCGCATAGCGTCCGGCCTCGACAGCCGCCCGGAAGGCATCGTCGAGACGTGTCAGCTTTGCCTGGAGCGTATCGCCGACCACGCGCAGGCCATCCACCCGGCCCCAGGCAGGGGCATCTGTCTCCGGATGTCCGACGACAACAGGTGCCGGATCAGAGGTCGCGTAAGCGGCTGCAATACGCGCAAGGTCCCCTTCGGAGAGGGTGAAGGTGGTGTTGTGCATGTCCGTATGCGTGCCCGTGCGGCAGACATCGAACCAGCTGTCGAGCGCTGACAGCGCGGCAGCGGCGGGCTGTGCGGCAGGGAGTGTTTTCTTTGTCATGCCCGCCAGTCTAGCCGATGCCAGAGGCCCCCGCGACGGACCATGGTCCGTCGCGGGGGCCTGCCCGATCAGGTAATCTGAACGCTTGATCCGACACGCAACCGGTCAGCACACGGAGATTCCCATGATACAGACACTGTCAAAAACAGTTCATTCCGCCGCCTGGGCTCACAAGGGCACCGCCGAATGGCCCGGAGCCGCGCATAATCCGCAAGTGCTGGATTACTTTCGCAAAGCCGGACAACCCATGCCCGATGATGAAACCCCCTGGTGCGCCGCCTTTGTAGGGGCCATGCTCGCCGAATGCGGCTTGCAGGGCACCGGCTCCCTTGCCGCCCGCAGCTATCTCAAATGGGGACAAAAGGTGGCTCCGGACGATGCAGGGCCCGGCGATGTGGTGGTGTTCTGGCGTGGAGGCAAGAGCGGCTGGCAGGGCCATGTGGCGTTTTTCCACCGCCGCGCAGAGGGAAGAATATACGTCCTTGGCGGCAATCAGGGCAATAAGGTCAGCGTCGCGGGATACGCGCCCAACCGCCTCCTTGGTATTCGCCGGGCCACGCCCCCCCCGCGCGTCCGCAATGGCCTCCACCACGGTGCAGGCCGGCGCCGTGCAGCTCGCCACCGTCGCGAGGGTCGCGGCACCTGTCGCGGTCACGGGGGCGCTGCCCTCGACATATGCGCTCATCGCGGGCGCAGGGGTGATTGCGCTGGCCGCCGCGTGGATCATGCGTGAGCGGATAAAAAAATGGGCGCAGGGCATAGGCTGATGGATCCCGCACAGCATGTCCCCCTCATACGCATCCTGCTGCGCTATGGCACGGCGGCGCTTGTGACACGCGGCATCGTCGGTGCGGAGACGGGCGCGCTCCTGTCCTCGCCCGATCTGCTCACCGCGCTGGCGGGTGCCATCGTCGCACTCGCCACCGAGGTCTGGTACCGGCGCGATAAAAAACGCGGCGGGCCAACCTGACCGAAACCAGACAACGAGGAACAATCATGCACGTTGTCACCAAATCACGCCTGAACAACGCTGTGCAGACGGCTGTCAGCACAACATCCGCCGACCTTGTTCGCGCAGGCTTCGACCCCTCCGAACACCCCACCGTAGACCGCATCAAAATGCTCGCCGCAGCGCTGATCTCGGAATGCGAGAGGATCGGGGAGGACAACTTATCCGCCTGCCGTCACGCCCTCATCGCAATCCAAGCCGTCGAGGAGGCCGCCATGTGGGCCGTCAAGGCCGCCCCTGCATAATCATGGCCGCCCCCGCGATCATATGGCGCTGGCTCGCCGGCAGCAAAGCCGGGCGCATGGTCGCACTGGCGGGCGGCTTTGTCCTGTCAGTGGCCCTTCTGTACCAAAGGGGCCGCAGAGACGCGGAGAGGGCCGCAGAGCGCGATGCGCTGCAAGGCTATGTCGATACCCGCAAAACAGCGGACGACGCCCTGCGGGCCTCTGATGGCGACGCAAGGCCCGTTGACGAGCGGCTGGACGAACACGGGAGGCTCAGATGAACAGGCTCATGGTCATGGCGGCGGTACTGCTCACCAGAGACGCGGAGAGGGCCGCAGAGCGCGATGCGCTGCAAGGCTGCGTCGATATCCGCAAAACAGCGGACGACGCCCTGCGGGCCTCTGATGGCGACACAAGGCCCGTTGACGAGCGGCTGGACGAACACGGGAGGCTCAGATGAACAGGCTCATTGTCACGGCGGCGGTACTGCTCACCAGAGACGCGGAGAGGGCCGCAGAGCGCGATGCGCTGCAAGGCTATGTCGATACCCGCAAAACAGCGGACGACGCCCTGCGGGCCTCTGATGGCGACACAAGGCCCGTTGACGAGCGGCTGGACGAACACGGGAGGCTCAGATGAACAGGCTCATTGTCACGGCGGCGGTACTGCTCACCCTCACCGCCTGCACACCCCCCGTTCATACCCCCGCCGACGCAATCTGTGACGGGCTGCGCCCCGCGCTGCCCACGTGGAGCCGCCAGGATACGGAGCGAAGCAAGCTGGCCGGGGCGCGGTTTCTCGATGTCTGGCACGCCGTGTGTGAACCCTGAGCTGTCTTCAGGCTGCCCCGGCAGGTCACTTTGAAATTACGGAGCTGGCCCCGCGCCGAAGAGAGCCTGCAAGAGTTCCACGGTGACCCAACCTGCAGCGGAAACACCGGCGACACCCAGAATCCACCCAATGACCTTCAGCCACGGTTTCGCATCATCCACAATTCGACGGATCCCGTGGACATCAGAGGTGAGGGTTTTCAGATTATCGGCAAGATCGGCTTCATCAAATCGCGCGATTATGATTTCGCCACCTGCGATTTTTTTCCTGATTTCATTGCGCCCGGGAATCGACATCTCTCTACCTCTACCTCTACCTGGTCTGATCCGATGTTGGCATGCATGGGTGCGAAGGGAAATCCCCCGGGGGAATCGGATAGCGGCCCATTTTGAAATTACGGGCTGCGCCCCGCGCTGCCCACGTGGAGCCGCCAGGATACGGAGCGAAGCAAGATAGAAGGCGCGCGGTTTCTCGATGTCTGGCACGCCGTGTGTGAACCCCCCTGAGCTGTCTTCAGGCTGCCCCGGCATTTGAGCAAATATAGTCGCCGGAGTGAGCGACATCGGGGAGCACAATGATGGCGGGTATTTATCCACCTGCGCCACCGTGGTATGAAAGGGCCGGTGCGTCCGCCTAAGTAGATCAGGCCGCACGATATTGCGGTTTGTTTACCTGTCTGTCTCTGACCTGCACGGGCATTCGAAGCCCTTTTGAGGCAATCAGAAGTTCGGTGCCTTTCCGCTTTTCCTGAACAGAATAGTTAATATCGAATTCATATTGCCGACGGGAGCGATACAAATGCCCAATCGTATCAACATTGTCATATGTAACGATCCACGGCTTCTCCGAGCGAAGTATAGCACTGGCCAGAACAGCGTGATCTTTTGGGTCATAGAAGCTCGTATAAAGCCCTTGGCCCTTGTGAAAATAGGGCGGATCAACACACAGAAATGTTGAAGGCGGGAGGTGGGTATCGACCTCTTTAATGAAGTCCACTGCGTCTCGCCGTGTAAGATGGATCAGGTTGCGATACTTCGCCACTCTGCGGACGCGCTTCTCCAAATCATCTCGATTGAACCGACAATCCATTTTGTAGTGGCCCGATTGATCTTGCCCCCCGATCACCCCGGCGGCTTCAATGATGCCGGATCTGTTTGTTCGGTTAAGAAAGAATGTAGAGAAGCCAAGCTCCACTGGATCAGATATGTCTTGGGCAAGGTGAATTTTTCGTTGCCGTTGCCATTCCTCAATGGTGATTGGTGTCTTTCCAATCTTGTATGTAAGGTCCTCTGTGTGATCCAGAACGCTGTGCCAAAACGCCCAGATCGACGCATCAACGTCGTTGATATGAATGTCGCCGACATGCCCCTCATACAACAAAGACAGGGCAAGGCCGCAGCCACCCGCAAACGGTTCGGGATAGCGTTTCCTCTCCAGTCTGTTGGCCTTGAGAATTTGAGAAACCAAAGGATAGAGACAACTCTTACCCCCGGGGTATCTGAGTGGTGAGGCCGTTCGTGCCATAGCTGATCCGTCCAGAACGATTGAATTGCAAGAACATAGTAGCGACGAACAATCTGCTCGGCCAGCGCTATTTTTGGGGACCACCTTGAATACATACAAGGATTAAATCCTTTAATGTTTCGAGGTCATTTGCGAGTTGCTCCCCATTAAACATAGCCGAGGTATCATGATGTGTCAATCGCAGAGTAAAATGGGTCCATGTCGCGGCGTAAAAATGGGCCACTTCGGTTGATGTTTTTGTGGCGCTTTTGCACGCGTGCTCGTCACAAAGCTGAAGCGTGCCAAAGCGCATGCTGGCCATAAGGCCAGCATTATTCTGACTGTGATTGCGGGCTGGTTATTTTCGGTTGTTGCGACTGTGTTTGAGCCGATAGCTTTCGCCATTCATCTCGAGGATGTGGACGTGATGGGTTAAACGATCGAGTAGCGCACCGGTCAGCCGCTCAGAGCCAAAGACTTCAGTCCATTCATCGAAGGGCAGGTTCGAGGTTATGATGATGGAGCCGCGTTCATAGCATTGGGATATGACCTCGAAGAGCAGCTCTGCGCCAGATTTGCTGAGCGGTACGAAGCCCAGTTCATCAATGATCAACAGGTTCTGGCTGGTCAGTTGCTTTTGAAGGCGCTGCAATCTCCGCTCATCTTGAGCCTCGATCAGATCATGGACTAATGCCGCAGCCGTTGTGAAGCGCACCTTCAGTCCTCTTTGACATGCAGCCAGCCCAAGTCCCAGGGCGATGTGTGTCTTGCCCGTGCCTGACGGGCCGAGCGCGATGATGTTCTCCCTGCGATTAACGTAATCGCATCGTGCCAGATCCATCGTCAGGGGCTTGTTCAAGCTTGGCATGATCTTGAAGTCAAAGCTATCCAAGCTCTTGGTGCTGGGGAACTTCGCCGCTTTGATGCGCCGTTCAATCATCCGGCGTTCGCGGTCGATCAATTCCATCTCACACAGCCGCGCCAGATAGTGGATGTGATCTTTGTTCTCTGCAGCACAGAGCTGCGCCTGTTTGGCATACTCGCCTTGGAACGTTGGCAGTCGCAGTTGTTTAAGATGATGCCGTAGAAGAATCCGAGGGGCTTCGGTCATGCCGCGGTCCTTCCCATCAAGCTCATGTAACTGGATGGGCGTGTTGTGCCGACATTGGCCTTGGGCAAGTATGGATAGAAGTCCAAATCCAATCGTGGTGGCCGCTTCTCAACCCGACACAGTACAAGGTGTTTTACGGCGTCATAGCCAATTGCACCCATATCTATTGCCTGCTGGATTGCGCCTTGCACAACATCCATTTCGAAGGTCTCCAAAAGGCGCAAGACTTGAACGTATTCTCGCTTGCCCGGCTTACCCATTCTGGCTTCAAGCAGTCGGTGCAGCGTGGCAAATACATCTGGCAAATGCCAACCCTGCAAAGGCGCGGCCTGATCCAGGGCACCCACCTTTTGTTCAAGCAGGGGCAAAAAGTGCAATGGGTCAAAGACCATATCCGCTGATGTGTAGGATCGTTTGTGCCGCGCAATAATCTCATTGCCGCAGCCGATGATAACCTCATGCACAAACCCACGCACATGAACATCGTGGTGCGCATAGGCTACTGGCACCGAGTAATCATTGCTGCGATAGCGCACCATTGAGATCGACGTTGCACGCGTGCTGACGTGATCGCAGGCTTCATATTCTGCGACGGGCAATCCCATCAGAGCATCCAAATCCGACATCAGGCGTGCGCCTATGGTTTGGGTGTGACCCCGCAACGTATCGGCCTGACGTGCTAAACACTTCTCTTCCAAATGTGCGTTCAGATCATCAAAGCTGTCATAGCGAGGTGCGGGAACCATGAAGTTGCGGCGGGTGTATCCAACCATGCCCTCAACGTTGCCTTTATCGTTCCCTCGCGCGGGTCTGCCAAACTTGTCATCAAACAAGTAATGCGACTGCAGTTCCGTAAACCGACGTGTGCGGATGCGCGTCTTATCCCCGAGTATCCGAGCCACGGCGATCTTGGTATTGTCGTAGAGAATGGATTGCGGAATGCCGCCAAAGAATGCAAAGGCGGACACATGGCCATCGCAAAACGCCTCGGTTGTCTCAGCTGGATATCCCTTCACAAACACCGCATCAGAATGTGGCAAGCTCATCACGAAGAAGTGGATCTTGCATTCCACGCCACCGATCACGCCCAGCGTCTCACCAAAATCAACCTGCGCATGGCCCGGCCGATGCGACAACGGCACAAACACCTCTTTGGTGCGCCGTTTTTGCTCGCGCACGTAATAGGTCACCGTGGTCAGGCTGCCGGCATATCCATGCTCATCGCGCAGCCGTTCAAAGATGCGCTTGGCCGTGTGTCGCTGCTTTTTGATCAGGGCTTTGTCTGTGCGCAGTATCTCATCGACCACACCAACATAACCATCAAGCGTTGGCCGCCGAGGCGCTTCCGACCGACGATACCCAGGCGGAAGTTCATGGCGCAGCATCTTCGCGATCGTCTTACGATCTTTGTTCTCTAATCTGTCAATGCGTGTTTCCTGAGTTTCCTGCTTTTGATGTCAGAGGTTGCCTTTGTTCTCTTCGAACTCTGAGGTTCATGATGGGGTTGGCTGGGTGTGGGTCGGCAATGTTGAAACCGCAATCATACCGTTGGTCTTGGCTGTTGCTACAGAATCGGCGCCGTGTCTCACGCCCTCCCTCGGGCATCGTCCCAGATGGGAACTTTGATTTAGGAATCCTCGTTGTCGCCTCGTAAGCCTTACGCGGACTGGAAGTCAGTTTTGTCTCGCATAATGGCATGAAGTATGATTGCCAGAC
Organism: Roseovarius sp.; assembly: GCA_965207105.1. Taxonomy (GTDB): domain Bacteria; phylum Pseudomonadota; class Alphaproteobacteria; order Rhodobacterales; family Rhodobacteraceae; genus Roseovarius. Next base: position 151,566 of record CBDBLS010000028.1, read on the forward strand.
GACGCGCCAGAGCCACTCGGGCCTTTCTCATCGTTGAGCGCGCACCGATTGCGAGGGCCCATGTCTTCAATTTGAGCGGAGCGGCATACCGCGTCAGCATCACATTGGCGGCCTCATAGAGAAGCGTTCTGACGCGCACGTCGCCCCGCTTTGAGATGCTGCCCGTGTAGTCGATTTCACCAGATTGATGCCGTCGCGGCACCAGTCCAAGATACGCCCCCACATCACGCGATTTCCTGAAACGCGACGGATCATCAATTGCTGCGGCAAAGGCCAATGCTGTGATCGGACCGACCCCTGGTACCGTCATAAGGCGCTGGCAGACTTCGGATTTGCGGGTCATCTTTTTGATGTCGCCATCAATGGCTGCAACCGCCGCGAGGATTGCTTCGCGTGCTGCGAACAGTCCGCAAATTGCGGCATGGAGGCCAGGCACTCCATCGCTAACTTTTAGCGCCGCGTTTTTGAATGCCGGAGACAAAGCTCGTGGCAGCCGCACGCCGAAGACGACGACCAGACCGCGGATCTGATTGTCGAGCGTCACACGCTGTCCGACCAGCTTCTTGCGGGCTGCGATCAGCGACCGGATTGCGTGCGCTGACAGTGATTTGACATGGGTCGGCTTGTAGAATCCCGTCCGCGCCAGGTGTGCCAAACCGCGGGCATCATTGCGGTCCGTCTTGTGGCCGGCCAGAGATTTAAGGGCCTGATATGCTTGCCTGCTCTCGATGCAAACAACCGGGACACCAAGCTCCGTCAGCCCATGGTAAAGCATTGGTGCCATCCGTCCCGTTTCAAATACAACTTTGGCACATGGTGGTCCAGAAGCGAGGAAGTCAGCGATCGCTTTTGGTGTTGAGCTCGCTTTTCCTTCACGAATAAGGGCCCCTTCACGATCCAGAATGCAGATATGCGTCTCTTCCATGGACACATCCAAACCAGCAAAATATTCCATTGGTCAGTCTCCTTTTCAATTGCATGTGCATCCAGAATAACAGGGGTAACTGAGTGCTGATCCTGATTACGCCATGTTGAAAAACCGCGCCGCTTCTCGGCCAGACATACCGTCCTTCAAACAAGCACGGCGCACACGACTATAAATATCCACAGAATACATCTCCCGCCCTCCGAATAAACGAAGGGCACAAACTGGCGGACTTTTACTCCGCTACAACTGCGATATGCAGCCGCTTCTGTTCTCTAATCTGTCAATGCGTGTTTCCTGAGTTTCCTGCTTTTGATGTCAGAGGTTGCCTTTGTTCTCTTCGAACTCTGAGGTTCATGATGGGGTTGGCTGGGTGTGGGTCGGCAATGTTGAAACCGCAATCATACCGTTGGTCTTGGCTGTTGCTACAGAATCGGCGCCGTGTCTCACGCCCTCCCTCGGGCATCGTCCCAGATGGGAACTTTGATTTAGGAATCCTCGTTGTCGCCTCGTAAGCCTTACGCGGACTGGAAGTCAGTTTTGTCTCGCATAATGGCATGAAGTATGATTGCCAGACGACGCGCCAGAGCCACTCGGGCCTTTCTCATCGTTGAGCGCGCACCGATTGCGAGGGCCCATGTCTTCAATTTGAGCGGAGCGGCATACCGCGTCAGCATCACATTGGCGGCCTCATAGAGAAGCGTTCTGACGCGCACGTCGCCCCGCTTTGAGATGCTGCCCGTGTAGTCGATTTCACCAGATTGATGCCGTCGCGGCACCAGTCCAAGATACGCCCCCACATCACGCGATTTCCTGAAACGCGACGGATCATCAATTGCTGCGGCAAAGGCCAATGCTGTGATCGGACCGACCCCTGGTACCGTCATAAGGCGCTGGCAGACTTCGGATTTGCGGGTCATCTTTTTGATGTCGCCATCAATGGCTGCAACCGCCGCGAGGATTGCTTCGCGTGCTGCGAACAGTCCGCAAATTGCGGCATGGAGGCCAGGCACTCCATCGCTAACTTTTAGCGCCGCGTTTTTGAATGCCGGAGACAAAGCTCGTGGCAGCCGCACGCCGAAGACGACGACCAGACCGCGGATCTGATTGTCGAGCGTCACACGCTGTCCGACCAGCTTCTTGCGGGCTGCGATCAGCGACCGGATTGCGTGCGCTGACAGTGATTTGACATGGGTCGGCTTGTAGAATCCCGTCCGCGCCAGGTGTGCCAAACCGCGGGCATCATTGCGGTCCGTCTTGTGGCCGGCCAGAGATTTAAGGGCCTGATATGCTTGCCTGCTCTCGATGCAAACAACCGGGACACCAAGCTCCGTCAGCCCATGGTAAAGCATTGGTGCCATCCGTCCCGTTTCAAATACAACTTTGGCACATGGTGGTCCAGAAGCGAGGAAGTCAGCGATCGCTTTTGGTGTTGAGCTCGCTTTTCCTTCACGAATAAGGGCCCCTTCACGATCCAGAATGCAGATATGCGTCTCTTCCATGGACACATCCAAACCAGCAAAATATTCCATTGGTCAGTCTCCTTTTCAATTGCATGTGCATCCAGAATAACAGGGGTAACTGAGTGCTGATCCTGATTACGCCATGTTGAAAAACCGCGCCGCTTCTCGGCCAGACATACCGTCCTTCAAACAAGCACGGCGCACACGACTATAAATATCCACAGAATACATCTCCCGCCCTCCGAATAAACGAAGGGCACAAACTGGCGGACTTTTACTCCGCTACAACTGCGATATGCAGCCGCTTCTGTGGCCCAATATTGCTCCGCGTTTTACAGCGCGCTGGCGGAGTTCAGGGAGATGCGGGCCGCGCTTGGTTGCGGCGTCCCTCATCCGTTCGGATCGGCTTCGGCGGGTGCATGCATTGCTGCGGGACGGGCGCGAGCATTCGACGCGGGAGATCGTGACGGGCGCGGATGTCTGCGCGGTGAATGCGGTGGTGGCGGAGCTGCGCGAAAACGGAGCGCGGATTGTCTGTCGACAGGGACGTGACTTCAACACGGGCGGGCGCATCTGGTTTTACCGGATGGTGAGACCTGCCCCGCAGGAACAAGGCCCACGGGACCGGGGGCATAGACAGGTAGCGAAGGATATCGGCTCATGATCGAGACAGGGGAAGCCATCAGGGCACGTATCGACGCGGACTGGCTTGACGAGGGCCGGAAGATTGTGGAGCGGGAGCGGGAGCTGGACGGCGCGCGCGATAGTCTGGCCTGGCAGATGGGAGACTGGGCAGCGGGTCGGGAGACCTCCTATGGCGATATGACCGGCCTGGCGGCGGAACTCGATATTCCGGTGGGCACCCTGAAGAACCGGGCTTCGGTTGCGCGCCGGATCGAACCGTCACGACGCCGGGAGGGTTTGAGCTGGTCGCATCACGCCGAAGTCGCGAAACTTGACCCCGGGGAAGCGGAGGCGGCCCTGTCGGAGGCCGCGCTGTATTCGTGGTCGGTCGACCGGCTGCGCGGGGTGCTGCATGAGCGCGGTGCGACGCGCGCGGCGGAACGGCAGGTCGCGGCGCTCGAGGCGCAGGTCGCGGCGCTCAAGGCCACCCATGCGGCCCCGGATCAAGCGCGGGGTGTGATCGATTATACCCGGGCGGAGATCGAGGCGGGCGGCAGGATGATGCTTGAAGGGTGCAGGCGTATCCTGGCGGCGGTCACAAGCGAAGACCTGGGTCGGGCTGCGGGCACGTTGCACGGCAATGCGCGGCGCAGGCTCGCCCCGTCCCTTGAAGCCCGGATGAACGGCATCGTTGCCCGCACCGATCCCCTGTTCGAGCGGATAGGGCAGGCCTTTGACGCGCTCTCCGGCAGTCCCGCCGACCGTCACGACGCCGGTACGGTCGGGCGGGATGAGGGTGCTGAACCGGCACCGGCACCGGGTCGGGCCGCAGCATCATGACCCGCCTCCGCCTCCGCCTGCGCAATCACAAAACACCGGCGCGCGCCGGGCCTGCCGCCCCTGTGCGCCCGGACTCTGTGACGCAGGGCAGCCGCTCCGCTGATCCGGCGGTGGCGCGGGCACGGCTTGATGCGGTGGCGCATTCCGAACGGCTGGCGGCACTGGGTATGGCGCGGGCGCAGGCCGATGCGCAGGCTGCAGCCCGGGCAGACACGTCTGTATACAGCGTGCGACGCTGGCGTGCGGCGGTGGCGGGGCTGCCTTTTGCGGATCGCCCCGGAGCATTGTCGGGTCAGCAGGGTGGCGCACGGCGACAGGCCCTGTCGCCGCATATGCAGGACTGCGTGGAAGCGCTGCTCTATGAGCATGGGCCCCATCTGACGGCCCCCCATGTGGTGCGGGTTCTGGCGACACGCCACGGCGCGGCGCCGTCATTGCGCTCGGTGCAGCGCTGCCTGGGCGATCTGAAAGTCACAGGCGCGCGCGCTTTCCGCTGTGAGCGACCCGGACGGACATCGCTCGCGGCGCGCCCCTGCCTTTGGCAGCCGCGCGGCGGGAGCGGATGCCCCCAATATGGTCTGGGAGCTGGACAGCACGCCTGCGGACGTGATGTGCAGTGACGGGCGTCACACGCTGGTGGGGGCGATTGATGTGTGGCCCCGGCGCGGGCGTGTGCTGGTGGTGGCGAGCAGTCGGGCGACGGCGATCTGCGCGCTTTTGCGGGCCTGCATGATCGCCTGGGGTGTGCCGGAAACGGTCCGGACCGATGAAGGCAGGGACTACACGTCCAGACATCTGTCCCGGGTGCTCGCCGATCTGGGTGTGGATCATGACATCTGCCCCCCTACACGCCGGAGGCGAAGCCCTTTATCGAGAGGTTTTTCGGCACGATGACGCGGGATCTGTTTGCGTATCTGCCGGGGTTTGTCGGACACAACGTGGCGGATCGCAAGCGGCTTGAGGCGAAGAGGTCCTTTGCCGCGCGGCGGGGTGAGGGAGATCGGGAGACGTTCAGTGTCAGTCTCACCGCCGCCGCGCTTCAGCAGAAATGCGATCTGTGGTGTGAGGCTGTCTACGGGCGGCGCAGCCACAGCGGCACGGGTGAGAGCCCCTTTGCCCGGGTCGCGGGCTGGACGGCCCCCTTGCGGCGTATTCCCGATGAGCGTGCGCTGGACGCGCTGCTGGCGGAGCCCATCGGCGGTGGCGGGCGGCGATCCATAGGCAAGAGCGGGATCTCGGTGGGCGGGCGGCACTATATCGCGCCGGAGTTCGGCTCACGGATAAAGGTAACGTGTCGAGGTTCGGATGGACCCGGGCGATCCGGCACATCTCTTTGTGTTCGCTCTGGACGGCACCTTCCTGTGCATGGCTGTGGATCCTGACCGGATCGGTGTGGACCGTGCGGCTGTTGCGGCACAAGCGAAGGCCGATGCCCGGAAACGGGACAGCGCGGCGCGCAGGCGGGCGCGGGATCTTGGACAGGGCCACGCCCCGGGCCGCGCGATGGATGAGGTGCTTGAGGCGGCCGGGCGCGACGCAGGCAAGGTGGTGGCGCTGCCACAGGGCGGTGTGCGCCATGAAACGCCGGCACTCGAACAATCGGGCAGGGCGAAGAAGGCTGCGCAGGCAAGCCGGCAGGCTGCGACCCGCACGGGTCCACCGGCACCCTTCAGCGACGTTTTGAAGAGGCTGTATCTCCCGGAGGGAGACTGACAAAATGACCAGACAGATAGCCCGGCTGCATTCGGATGCTGCGGAAACGGAAGATCCGGCGTCACCGCCGCCTCTCGACGCCCTGCACCGCGCGGTGGCCGCAGAGATGGCCGGATACGGTCTGAGCCAGACAGATGCGGCACGCGGTATCGGTGTCGGAACCGCAATGTTCAACCGCTGGCTGAATGGCAGGCATGAGGGTGACAACGACAGGCTGGCGGGCAAGGCCCGTCTCTGGCTCGAGACCCGGGCCGAGGCACGGGAGCACACACTGCTTCCCGCGGGTCTCGACGCCCATGCCGAGCTTGGCGTGACGGGTGAGGTGATGGCCACGCTGGCCCATGCGCAGGCCACGGGTGACGTGGTCTTGATCCATGGGCGTTCAGGTACGGGCAAAAGCCGGGCTCTGCGTCGCTATGCGGACACACGGGCCGGCGTCCATCTGTTGACCGTGACCTGCGGCATTACGTCTCTCGCGGGTCTTTACGGACGGATTGCCCGGACGCTGGATGCGGACGGGCGGCGCACAGCGCTGGAGATGGAGGACGCGATCCTTGCACGGCTGGAGGGGCGGCAGGCCTTGCTGGCTATAGACGAGGCGCAGCACCTCTCGGCCCGGCTTGTCGATGCGTTGCGCGGGCTGCGGGATCTGTCCGGTGCCGGTCTGGCTCTTGTCGGCGACGACACCATCCGTATGACGCTTGGGCGCTGTCCGCAGGTGACGGGGCGGATCGGTATCCGGGCCGGGCTCACGGCACCGGGCCAGATGGATGTCACGGCGCTGGTCACGGGCGTTCTGGGTCGGGCACCGGAGCGTGCAGAGCGGGAGGCGGCACTGGCCGCCGCGACCGGCCCGGGTGGAATGCATGCACTGCGGCGGTTGCTGGCACGGGCGTTCATGATTGCGCGCGCCGATGGGCGGGATGCCATCGCCCCTTGTGACATGACCGGAGCGGCGGCGGGCGGAGCGTAACAGCACAAGACAAGGGAGACAGATATGACAGATCGGCAAAACAGCGATACGCAGAATGTGCCGGACAGCGCGGGCCGCGTGGAGATCGACGGCGAGATCTATATGCGCGATGGTCGGGGGCGTCTGACGCCCCGGGCCATGGTGCGCCCGCAGGATGAGCTGCAGGATGAGATGGTGCGCAGGATTATCGGCTATGCGGGTGATCTGTCACAGCGGATAAGCCGCTTTCGGGTGCATTGTTTTGACGACATCGGGGGCTTTGACGCGCTGCTGGAACAGGAATATGGCGGCCACACCCGGCGGTCGGTAAAGGGCAACCGCACCTATCTCAGCTATGACGGGACATATAGGGTTCAGGTGCAGATCGCCGAGCGTGTCGCCTTTGGGCCAGAGCTTCAGATCGCACGTGATCTCGTAGAGGAGTGCCTGGCGGAATGGGCCAGGGACAGCCGGAACGAGATACGCGCCATCGTCTCCCATGCTTTCCAGGTGGACAGGGAAGGCGAGATAAGCCGCAGCGGGATTTACGCACTGCTGCGGCTCGATATCGAGGATGGGCGCTGGCAGCGGGCTATGGCGGCGATCCACGCCGCCATGCGCCCTGTCGGGTCCAGAACATACATCCGTTGCTATCACCGCGCCACGCCGGACGCGGCCTGGGAAGCGATCACCGTCGATCTGGCGAAGGCGGGATAAGGCCATGGCCCGCCCCGCCAAAGATGATCGTGCCCGCCTGATGCGGGCCTGCCGTGCGGTCGGCCTGGATGAGGAGGCCCGCCACGACATGCAGATGGCCGTGACCGGCAAGGCGTCCATGCGGGACATGGGTGGCGCTGATCTGCGCCGCCTGCTTGATCGTCTGAACGCCGCGCAGGGGCGGGGGGGAAAAGGGGTCGGCCACCGCCATCCGCCGGCCCCGCGCGCCGATCTGCGGCTCATTCATGCCCTCTGGTCCGAGCTGGGCCGGAAGGGTGCCCTGAACAAAACGGGCCGGGCCGGGCTCAACGCTTTTATCCGGGCCCGCTTCGGGGCGCATTGGTCCTTTATCCCTGTGGATGTGGATGCGCTCACCGACACGGGCTGTATCACGGATGTGATCCGCGCGCTGAAAGCAATGCTGGCCCGGGCCGAAGCCGGCGAGACGAACGGAGGCGAGGCGTGATGGTTGAAAAATCGAGGATCGAGTGGACCGATCACACGTTCAATCCATGGGAAGGCTGTCTGAAGGTCGCGCCGGAATGCGACCACTGCTACGCCGAAGCGCGGGATGTGCGCTTCACGGGCGGCACCCATTGGGGGCCAAAGGCACCACGCCGCCGGACAAGTGCGGCGAACTGGAAAAAGCCGCGCCGCTGGAATGCACAGGCAGACGCCTTCCAGGCCACCCACGGACGCAGACAGCGGGTGTTCTGCGCTTCCCTGGGCGATGTCTTCGACAACGCGGTGAACCCCGACTGGCGCGATGATCTTTGGGCGCTCATTCGCGAATGCGACCAACTGGATTGGCAACTGCTCACGAAGCGCCCGCAGAATACGGGCGGGATGCTGCCGCCGGACTGGGGCGATGGCTGGCTCCACGTCTGGCTGGGCACCAGCGCGGGGTCGCGGAAAACGGCAGGACAAAATATCCCCCACCTGCTGGCCACGCCGGCGGCCCTCCGTTTTGTCAGCGCAGAGCCGATGCTGGAGCCGGTCGATCTGACCCGCTGGCTCTATCCCGTGCTGGATCGTCATGCGGCAGGATTGTCGGACGATCCATTAGCCGCAGGCATGTTGGGCCGGGCGATCAAATCGGGTCACGCCAGCGGGCCCATGCGCCCCGCATTGGACTGGGTTATCTGCGGCGGGGAAAGCGGACCGTTCGCCGGGGCCATGCACCCGGCCTGGCCCCGCGGTCTGCGCGATCAATGCGTGGCGGCCGGGATTCCGTTTTTTTTCAAGCAGTGGGGCGAGTATCGCGGCATCGACGATGATTTTACGCTCGCCGGACTGTCGGATCACCTGTCGGTGCGGACGATCGATGACGGCGGCAGGCTCCATTTCGGCGGGCATCCGACCGATTTTGACGCCTGGCCAACAATCGTCCGGATCGGCAAAAAGCGTGCCGGTCGCATGCTCGACGGCAGGGAATGGAACGAGGTGCCGAATGGCAGCCTGGCCCGGGCCGAAGCCGGCGAGACGAACGGAGGCGAGGCGTGATGATCGACAGGTCTGATCCCGATCTCCACTGCGGTGATTGCCTTGAGGTGCTGCCGCGCCTTGTGGCGGATCGCGGCGCGGGGTTTGATCACATCATCACTGATCCTCCTTACGAGGACGTCCACCACGCGCATCACGCCAGGGGCACCATAGCCCGTACAGATGGACGGGGCGCGCCGCGCCCTGTCCCTTATGCCGGCGTAGAGTCCATCCGGGAGGCAGCCGCGCAGGCGATGGTGGCGGGCTCGGCGGGGTGGGTGCTGGTGTTCTGTCTGGCCGAGGGGGTACGCCCATGGCATGATGCGCTCACGGGGGCCGGGGCGCGTTGGCACGGCACCATGGCCTGGATCAAGCCGGATGCGGCACCACAGTTTGCCGGTATTGGCCCGGCGCGGGGCTTTGAGTGCATTGCTGTGGCCTGGGCGGGATCCGGGCGGCGGCGCTGGAATGGCGGTGGGACGCGGGGCGTTTTGACGTGTAACACCGCCAAAGGCGGCCTGCCGGGCTCCAAGCCCGTGCCGGTGATGGCGGCCCTTGTCGACCAGTTCAGCCAGCCCGGCGAGACGCTCTGTGATCCGTTTATGGGATCCGGCACAACAGGCATGGCGGCGGTGCAGGCCGGGCGCGGCTTTACGGGGGTCGAGATCAATCCGGAGACGTTCGGGATGGCGCAGGGGCGGATATCGACTGCGGTGCAGTCTCCGTATCTGCCTCTGCGTCCCCGCGCCCGTCAGACGGAGTTGTCTCTGTCATGAGCACTGCTCATTCCGCCCTGCCGGGGTCATTGCCGGAGATCGCCGATCATATCGGCAGGGACGCAGCCTGCGCCATTGCACTCGCCTATGGCGGGCGGAACTGGCGTGTGCCGTCGCGGCTTGACAGCATGGGCGGGCACGGGCTTGCGGCGTGTGTTGGAAAGGATGCGGCCCGGACACTGATAGCCGCCTTTGGGGGCCATGTGCTGGATATCCCGATGGCGCGGCGGCAGGTGGTGTCCTGGCTGGCGCGCCGGAACCTTACAGCTGCGCAGATTGCAGAGCGGCTGCAGATCACAGAGCGCAGCGCGCGCCGATACATCGGACAGAGCGGGAAATCGCGGGGATGAGCGACAACGAGGCTGTTACGGCATTACTGGACCAGGTTGCAGTGCGGCGAGAGGATGTTGATATGGTCGAGGGCATTACGACTGCAATTCCCGAAAACAACGGTGTGGTGGATATCCCGCAGGCGGCGCGGAGTGTCGTCGAGATCCAGCTCCATGGCATCATCGGCCATGGGCAAGACCTGCATGACGCCTGTTTGGCCTGGGTGAAGGCGGCGCAGGCACCGGATCATCGAGGCTCTGGCGGACCATGGTCCGGTGCCAAAGGGCAACGCGCCCTGATAGACTGACGTGCAATCAGTAAAACAGGGCAGACAATGACGCCGACACCGGAACACTGGCAGACCTTCGCCTCCATTCTCGCTATTATCGCGCTTCTGGGTGGAGCGGCTCTTGGATTGAAGCGCATGGGCTTTTTCCGGGGCAATGGCGATACGTCCGGCACCGCGTCACATACCAGGCTGGAGGGCCGCGTTGAAAGGATCGAGAGCGACGCCGGTGGATTGCGCGAAGATGTCACGCGGCACGGTCACCTGCTGACAACGGTTGAGAAAAGCATGAGCGGCATGCGGGAGGAGACAGAGAAGCACGACCAGCGGATCAGATCGCTGGAGACCGCCTTTCCGTCGCTTGCCACCCGGGATGACCTCGCCGCGCTGCGATTGCTGCTTGAACCGCAAGGCGGCGATGTCCGGGAGATTAAAACAATTCTCGACGGCAGCAAATCGGCGACGGACACCCTGACCCGGACGGTCGCCATTTTGAATGAACATCTTCTGAACGGGAAGGCCTCATGAGCAGCTCCTATACCGATACCCTGAACGCGCACCGCCGCCTTGCGGTGCTGATCCATTTGCAAGCCTGTTCGGACCACCGCTCGAATGGAGAGATCCTCTACGAGGTGGCCAACGGGGTGGGCATTGTGACCAGCCGTGAGGCCATGGCGGCCGACCTGGCCTGGCTGCGCGACAAAGACCTTGTCGGGATCGAGGATCACGAGGGGTTCCTGGTCGTCACGATCACGCCGCAGGGTCTGGATGTTGCTCTTGGCCGGGCGCGGCAGGACGGCGTGCGCCGGCCGGTGCCGAAGGCGGGTTGATATGCGCCGCCGCAAAATCGATCTCCTGCCCGCCGCCTTGCAGGACTGGCTGCGCGAGGAACTCATGGACCGGGGTCACTCGGATTACCGGGAGATCACGGAGGGCCTCAATACGCGCATCGCCGGGGCCGGTATTGAAATCTCTGTCGGCAAAAGCGCCGTCATTGAATACGGCGCGGAGCACCGCGAGTTTGCACAGCTGCAGCGGGAAGCCTCCGGCTGGGCTGCGGAATGGATAGGGGAGGTCGGGCTGGAGGATGAGGCCCGCCGTCATTCGGCACTCTTCGAGATGATCACCACGCTGGCCTTCAAGGCCACGAAGGCCCGCCTCAAGGAGGCCGGAGAGGATATTTCGCCCCGGGATCTGCATTTTCTGGGGCGTATGCTGAAAGATCTGATGGCCTCGTCCGGCCTGCGGGAGGCGCTGTCGGAAAATGAGCGCCGGCGCCTGGCTGCGCAGGAGCGCCGTGCAGGGGGCGAGCGCGCCACCACCGCCGCGCGTCGCGCAGGTCTCAGCCCCGAGGTGGCCGCCGCGACCCGGGCGGCTGTGGAAGGCGGACCCGCAGCACCGGAGGTGACTGCATGAGCGGGCGGGATCTTTTGCCGTATCAACGCAGATGGGTCCAGGATCGGACCGGGTTGGCCGTCATCGAGAAATCCCGGCGCATCGGCATTTCATGGGCCGAGGCCTATCATGCGGTCATGCATGCGGGCGAGGGACGCGGCGATGTCTACTATCAAAGCTATGCCCGCGACATGACGCGTGGCTTCATCGATGACTGCGCGGGCTGGGCCGGCGATCTCGGGATTGCCGCCCACGCCGCCGGTGAAGTCCTGATCGACAACGAAGGCACAGACATTCAGGCGTTCCGGTTGCGTATGGCCTCGGGGCGGCAGATATTTGCAATGACATCGAGCCCGAGGGCCTTTCGCTCGAAAGGCCGGCCAGGCGATGTGGCCGTGGTCGATGAGGCCGCGTTTGTCGATGATCTTGATGAAGTGCTGAAAGCCGCGCTGGCGTTTCGGACATGGGGCGGGCGGGTGCGCATCATTTCCACCCACAACGGCGAGGCCTCGCCCTTCAACACGCTCTGCCGCGATATCCGCGAAGCCCGCCAACCCGGCACTGTGCAGCGTGTAACACTGGCCGACGCCCTGGCTCAGGGCCTTTATGAGCGGATCGCCGCGATCACGCGGCAGCCTGTTACGCCCGGGGCGGCAGGGGCATGGGAGGCTGGCATACGCGCCCAATATGGCCGCTTTGCCGCCGAAGAGCTCGACTGCATACCATCCGCAGGTGGCGGAGCCTGGATTACATGGGACCTGGTGCGCGCGGCGGAACACAGGGATGCGGGCCGTCCGGAAAACAGCACAGGGTCTCCAACCTTCATTGGAGTCGACATTGCGCGCCGTCGCGATCTCTGGGTGGCCGCTGTGATCGAGGATACGGGCGGTCTGCTCTGGCTCCGCCGGATGGTGACATTGCGGGATGCGCCCTTTTCCGAACAGCGGGCCGAACTCGCGCGCCTCGTGCGCATCCATCGCCCGCTCCGGATCGCGGTGGATCAGACCGGGATGGGTGAGGCTCCTGTTGAACAGTATCAGGAAGATCACGGCACCCTGACCGTGGAAGGGGTGCAGATGTCGGCGTCGCGTCGGCTTGATGTGGCGACACGCCTGCGGGAGGCCTTCGAGGATCGCCGGATACGCATTCCGGCCGATGACGCGCTTGGAAACGATTTGCACGCGATACGTGTTGAGCCCGGTGCCACCGGCGCACCGCGTCTTGTAGCGGATCGTTCCGGCACGGATGGTCACGCTGACCGCTTCTGGGCCATGGCGCTGGCCGTGAGCGCCGCCGCCGACACCGCAGGCCCCTTCGAGGCCCGGGTCGGGGCGGGACGGCACGGTGTGATGGATGGACCGGGCTCAGGCCATGAGATCGATGTCACTCTCGGTGTCGCCTGGTCAGCCCTTGGCCGTGCGATGAGGTGAGAGCGATGGATATACCAAACCGACCACAGACCGACGAGATCACGGCTCCGCAACAAAGCTGGATCGGGGGGTCCCCGATATGGAACCGGAGCGCCGCCTGGAGCGATGGCATTGGCCGTGATCCCGGGGCATGGCGCACGGGATCGTCCGACCTGAGTGCGGCGGAGGCGGCACTGCAGGACCCCAAGGTGCGTGCGCTGCTGGGACAACGGATCGAGATGGGTCTCGCGGCCCCGCTCGAAATTGAACCCGGCGGGAAAATGCGTCGGGACCGTATGGCGGCCGGGGATCTGGCGGCCCGATTTGCAAATATCGAAATCGACAGCATCTGTCGCGAACTGGCCTATGCCGCCTGGTACGGATGGTCGATTGCCGAATGCATCTGGGATGTTTCGGGAAGTCAGGTACGTCTGGCGGATTTACGACCCCGCTCACCCCGCATCATCCGATGGGATGCACAGACCCATATGCCTTTGCTGCTGACCCGGGCGGCACCGGGCGGCATTCCCCTGCCGGATGCCAAATTTGTTCTGGTGCGCGCGCCCCGCGCCAATGGTGGCTGGCCACACGGACCGGGTCTGAGCAACTGGTGCCTCTGGCCGATCTGGTTCAAGCAACAGACCGTGCGCATGTGGGCATTGGCGCCGGAGCGATTTGCCTCGCCGGTTGCAATCACCAGGCACAGGGCAAACGCGCCCGACAGTGAGATCAGACTGGCGCTGGAGGCAACGGAGGCGCTGGCGACGGGGGCCTCTATCTCTCTGCGCGAGGGGCAGGATATCGAGCCTCTCGAAAGCTCCAAACGCACCGGTGCCGATTATGCCGACTTTCTCCTGCGGATGGACCGCATGCTTGCAGACGCCATCACCGGGCAGCACGCCACCGCCGAGATCGGCCAGCATGTGGGCACGGGCGCGGCACATCTGAAGATCCTTGAGCGGCTCGTGGCCGCAGATGCGCGGCGCATCTGTGCGGCACTGCAAACAACCATCGCCACATGGCTCACACACTGGAACTTTCCCGGTGCCGCCGTGCCGCGCCTGCGTCGGGATCTCAGCCCGCCGGAAGATCTGCAAGCGCGGGCGCGTCGCGACGCGACCATTGCCGGAGCTTCGGGACTGCGGCCAACGAGGGCCTATGTCGAGGACATCTATGGCGGTCAGTGGGAAGAGACATCCGCCCCTGCCGACGGGCCCGCCGGGACGCCGCCCGCAACACCTGCAGCACCGGCACGCCTCGCTGCCGGGAGCGCGGATGACGATGCGGTGGATCCGGCGACCGCCGCCCTGCTGGGCGATTGGGAGGCGATGATGACCCCGGCGGCGAATCCCGTGATCCAGGCCGTCAGGCAAGCATCCGACTTTGCCGGTCTTCAGGAAACGCTGGGACGCGGTGATCTCTTTGATGCCATGGATACGCAACGGATCGCCGCAAGCCTCGGGCGCGCCGGCGCAGCCGCACAAATAGCGGAGGCCGGTAAAGACGGACCCGGGGGAGAGACATGATGACTGCCACTCAGGATGTCGCCGACATCATCGGGACCATGACCGGCAGCCATGGCTGATCCACCCCCCGATATCCGTGATGTGCCCCCCGAAGAGGCGGTGGAGTTTTTCCGCGCCAAAGGCTACCACATCGGCTATGACTGGCGCGACACAAAAGCCGCATGGCACGCCCGCTCCTTCACTGTCGCGAAGGTGATGCGCCTGGACATTTTGACCGATATCCGCGCCGCCGTCGACAAAGCCCTGGCCGAAGGGCAGACCTTCGAGACCTTCCAGCGCGATCTTGCCCCGCTGCTGATCGCCAGGGGATGGTGGGGCCGCAAGACCATGACGGACCCGTTGACCGGCGAGACCCGTGAGGCCCGGCTCGGAAGCCCGCGCCGCCTGCGCATCATCTATGACACCAATATCCGCATGGCGGTTGCTGCGGGGAAGTGGCAGCGGATCACACGCCTTGCCGACCGGCGTCCCTGGCTGCGCTATGTCGGCGTGCTTGACGCCCGCATCCGACCGCTCCACGCCGCACGGCACGGCACTGTGCTGCCCTGGGATCACCCATTCTGGCAAACACATTTTCCACCCAATGGCTGGCGGTGCCGCTGCACCGTGCAATCGCTCTCCGAGGCCGGTCTTGAGCGCTACGGATATCACGTCACGCCGCCGCCCGCAGGCTGGCGGGAAACCCGGCCGTGGAGCAACGCGCGCGCAGGTGAGATCAGACACATCCCGAAAGGGACAAGCCCGGGCTTTGATCACAACGCAGGCACCGCCGATCCTGTGGCCCGGACCCGCACCCTGCTCCGGGAGAGACTGGCGGGCGCGCCACCCGCGCTGGCGCGCGCCGCCACATCGGACGTGACGGAATGGATTGCGCGCGGGCGCGTAACGCGACAGGCCCTCGTCACCGCCACCGGACTGACACCGGATGATGCCGGCTTTGCCGATAACCTGCGCGGCCTCGTCGCCCAGGGCCCTGCATCCGCACGCGCGGCTGGACAGACCGGCGCGCTGATCAGCCCGGCAACACCGGAGACAGGCGCGGATCAGGCCGCCGCACAGGCCGTGCATGCCGCCTCTCTGCGGTTTCCGGCCACCTGGGTGGCGCGCGCCAATATCGCGCCCCTGCGCGCCGCCGGCAATCTGCTGGAGGCCGGCGGATCCTATGCGCCATCCGTCTATCGAGGACGCCCCGCAGCGCGAACACGGCCCGGTCTTGTGAAAACCGATGACAGCGCATGGGTCATTACCTCTCGCGACCCCGGCAACGCCACCCATGAATATATCCACCACCTGCAAGCGGCCATGCCGGAGATTGACCGGCTGTTTCAGGACCTGCATATCCGGCGGACCACAGGTGTGGATGGCACACGCGACGCTGTGGTCCCGCTTGATCCCTGCACGGGCACCGGACGCAAGGATCACTATGTCGATCCCTGCTTCGGACGGGAATACGGAGCTCCGATGCTCACAGGTCTTGACTATGATCCGGACCGCCCCGCCATCGAGGTCATGACCCGCGCCTTCCAGATGCTCTTCCACCCTTTGGCAGGCAAGGATGGCATTGATATCGATCTCGACAAGCTGGTGCGGGACGATCCTGAAATGCTGGACCTGGCCCTCGGATTGCTTTTCCACTACGATCCCCCCTGACGGACAGGAGACCACCAATGGCCATCCATACCATCCGCATGCCGGACCGCCTCTACGGGCGGGACCTGCGCACCATTGTCTGGGATGATACCGCAGGAACCGTGGAGGGCGATCATTCCTCCGTGCCCGGAATCGCGGCGACACTCGCCAGCCCGCCGCCGGTTGATAAAAGCCGGGAAGGCCTGGTGATCTTTCTCGATGATCCCGCCCATGACCCGCGCGACTTCCTGTTCATGCTTGCAGACAGCTACGCGGCGATCCTCGATGAGCCCCTGCGCTCCACATTGCCGCCCGTCTTCGACGGCATCCAACACAGGGCGGGCGTGGACTGGCCCGATCTCCTGCTCGACGAGCGGACCGCGGCCCAGTCCGGGTTTGCAGACGCCTGTTACACAGCACGCAAACAGGGCATGGCCCATGACGCGGCCATCGCCCTGGCCGATACGGAAACATTACAGATCTGGCCCGATTGCCCCGGACATCCCGGCTATGATATCCGACTCCCGTCGACAGCACATGACCCCCACCTTCAACGCCCTGTGCACAGCCTGTTGAACGGGCTCTGAACGGGGATGGGACGGGCTTGCCGCCCGCGCCCGGCGTGCAGGATTTACCCCGAAAAACAGGGTCTCGAACGCCCCGTAAATCCGACGTGGAGTCCAGCCGTTCCGGGCCTGTTCGCCAGCACCTGAAAAAGCCCGTTTCCGGGCCATTCCAGATCAAAAGGCGTCCGGATTGCGCATTTTGCCGTCGCGGAGCCAAAACAGTGCCTCTGTAATCGCGCCCGGTCAAAACCGCTTCAAACGCCTGTTTCAAAGCCCTTTTACAATCCCCGACCGGGCTGGACCGGGCTGGACAGGATTACGCATTTAGTTTGTCACCCCACAGGATGTACAATACATGTTTGCACGGTGGTATCTGGATAGGCCGCGTTGACAGCGTCGGGGAAACCCTTGAGGGCATCCACAACGGCGATCAGGATGTCCTCCAGCCCCCGGTTTTTGAGATTGCTCATAATGGACAGCCAGAATTTGGCCCCTTCATTGGCGGCAATCCACAGGCCCGGAACCTCACGCTCACCATCAGGGGTGACGCCCAGGGCCACGTATACGGCCCTGTTCTTGACCTGACGGCTCTCGGCATCGCGGATTTCAACACGTAGGGCATCAAGGAAAACGATCGGGTAAACCGGCTCCAAAGCCCGGTTTTGCCAGTCCGGGACCTCCTCCAGAACAGCATCGGCGACACGGCTGATCAGGTCGGCAGAGACCCGTAACCCATAGACTTCCTCAAGGTGGCTGCTGATATCACGGGTTGATAAACCAGCTGCGTAAAGCCCGGTAGTCTTGTCATCCATCCCGTCGGTCCGGGTCTGGCCTTTCTGGATAAGTTCCGGCTCAAAACTGCCGTCACGGTCACGTGGGATATCAATCGGCACCGCCCCGTCATTGCCCTTCAGCACCTTGCGCGTCGCTCCGTTGCGCCGGTTGGTCTGCTGGCTGGCAGGTTCACCGTGTGCTTCATAGCCCGGATGCTCGGTCAACTCAGCCCCCAACATCCGCTCCATCAGCCGGACCTTCAGCTCTTTCATCAGACCCTTGTCGCCAACTGAACCTCCTCCGACTAAAGTCAGAGGGTTCAGTGGGTCTTGAGCGCCTTCGGCGCACGTTTGAATGTTTTTCCGACTAAAGTCGGAGGCTTTAGACCAGATTGTGGAAAGTAAATCTTTGGGTCGTTCAACACCGCTAGGCAGCTCGTCCGGTAGTTCCTTGGAAATCGTCATTATCGTCATGCTCCTTCAGTTTGGAAGCATGGACCGAATTACTCATACACAGAAGACAGGACACTCTCAAGAAATTTTGGCCTTTGGGAAACCGCGACATCTAAGAACTAGGTCAAGCGTTCGCAGAAAGTTCCCTCTTCCCTTTGAGGCAGTTTAAAACTCGCAAAAGCGATGAGTTTTGCCTCTAGACGCACACCGGACTCCTCGCAAATCATCTTACAACCGCATCACGCCTGCGTGATCGCAATGAACCGTTTTGCCGAACGCCTCGTAGACCTCCTCACACGCAATTGATTTGCACCAACAGAGAGGAAGTCCCAATGAAACCGATTTTCAAAATTGCCGCAGCTGCAACCGTTGCCCTGACCATGGCCACCGGAGCCAAAGCGTCGAGCATTGTCGAGATTGCCGCAGGGGATGAGCGTTTCAGCACATTGGTTGCCGCCGTTCAGGCCGCCGGTCTGGTCGAAACACTGTCGGGGTCCGACCCGTTTACCGTTTATGCTCCGCTGAATGACGCCTTTGCGGCGCTGCCTGAGGGCACGGTTGAAACCCTGCTAAAGCCCGAGAACAAAGGTCAGTTGACCGATGTGCTGCTCTATCACGTCGATGATCGCAAGCTGACCGCCGAAATGATCCCGCAAGGCTCTACCTATTTCAAGCCTGCGCTAACCTCGCAGCGGCTGTGCATCACCAAGAATTCCGATGGTGTGTCGATTGCCGATGGCACCGGTGACAGCGCCAACGTCGTGGTTGCAAACATCATGGCCGACAACGGCGTGATCCATGTTGTGGACAAGGTTCTGCTGCCCGGCACCCGCCCGGCCTGCCACTAAAGTTCCGGCATCTGGCCCCGTCTTTTCGGGCGGGGCCACTTGCAAGCCCGCGCGCCATAGGCGATTGCTAGGGGATCGCTTTCTAACCCTGAGGCAAAAATGGCCCATACCAGTTCCGCACAGATGAGATATTGGGGGATTGCCGCCGCAATCTTCTTTTTGGCGCTTTGGTTTCTGGGCGATATGATCCTGCCCTTTGTGCTGGGCGGGGCGATTGCCTATTTCCTTGATCCGGTTGCGGACCGGTTGGAGCGGACGGGGTTCAGTCGCGCCATATCCGTTACCCTCATCACCCTGATTGCGGTTCTGATCTTTGTGGTCATGGCGCTGCTGGTGATACCGACGCTGGTGGAACAGGCGGTGGCGTTGTTCAACACAGCCCCCCAACTGGCGCAGGATTTGCGCAACTTCCTCAGCGAACGGTTCCCGGAGATTCTGGATGACACCTCGACCCTGCATCAATCCCTGCTGGCCATTGGCGACACAATCAAGGAACGCGGCGGCGAGTTACTAAACTCGGTTCTGAATTCAGCGGCCTCGCTGATCAATATCGCGCTTTTGTTCGTGATCGTTCCGGTCGTGGCCTTTTATCTGCTCTATGACTGGGACCGCATGATCGCCAGCATTGACGAGCTGCTACCGCGCGAACACGCCCCGGTGATCCGTGATCTGGCCGGGCAGATTGATCGCACACTGGCCAGTTTCATTCGCGGCATGGGCACGGTCTGCCTGATCCTTGGCACCTATTACGCGGTCGCCCTGATGCTGGTCGGGCTACAATTCGGCATGGTGGTTGGCGCGATTGCGGGGCTGATCACCTTCATCCCCTATGTCGGCGCACTGGTCGGCGGGGCGCTTGCCATTGGTCTGGCGTTGTTCCAGTTCTGGGGTGATTGGGTTTCCATCGGACTGGTGGCCGGTATTTTTGCGCTCGGTCAGGTGATTGAAGGCAACGTGTTGACCCCCAAATTGGTGGGCAGTTCAGTGGGCCTGCATCCGGTCTGGCTGATCTTTGCGCTGTCGGTCTTTGGGATGTTGTTTGGCTTTGTCGGTATGCTGGTCGCCGTACCCGTTGCCGCAGCCATCGGTGTGCTGGCGCGGTTCTTTATCTCGCATTACAAAACCAGTCGCCTGTATCGTGGCCCGGATCAACCAGCCGAGGACGCGGGCGAATAATGCCACAACAGCTCAGCTTTGATCTGCCCGTCCGCCAGGCCCTGGGGCGCGAGGATTTCTTTGTCTCACCCGCCAATGCGGCTGCAGTGGGTCTCATCGAAGGTTGGCCGGGCTGGCCCTCGCGCAAATTGATGCTGATCGGCCCGGCCGGCGCGGGCAAAACCCACCTCACTCATGTCTGGGTCGCCCTGTCAGGAGCGACAATCCTTGAGGCCAGCGACCTGGCAGCGGCCGACATCCCCACCCTGGCGCGTGCGTCCGTCGCCGTGGAAAACGCCGAGGCAGTTGCCGACACCCCCGCCGCCCAGGACGCCCTGTTCCATCTGCACAACCTGGTGCTGGCCGAGGGGCATTCCCTGTTGATCACCACCGGGCTACCCGCCAATCGCTGGGGCCTGACCCTGCCTGATCTGGCCAGCCGGATGGAAGGCACACCCGCCGCCACACTCGAGGCCCCCGATGACGCCCTGCTGGCCGCCGTGCTGATGAAGCAGATGGCCGACCGACAATTGTCTCCTTCCCCAGGCACAATCCCCTATCTGGTCAAGCGCATCGACCGGTCGTTTGCGGCGGCCCGCAGCATTGTCGAACGGCTGGATAGCACCGCCCTTGCCCAAGGCGCGCCCATCACCCGCGCACTGGCGGCAAAAGTGCTGGACAACCCCGCGCCCTGAGGCCATCCTGTCATCTTCCCATTCTGCCACGATTTATCGTCACCTTACCGTCACATAGGGTCCGTATCAGCTTCTCATGTCCACTGCCGATTTCCTCAAAGCCCCCCTGCCCGAACCCGTTGATCTGCCCGATATTGATCTGACAGGTCCGGGTCGTTTCTTTAACCGCGAGCTGAGCTGGCTCAGCTTCAACTGGCGGGTCCTGGAAGAGGCGCAGAACCCGCGTGTTCCTCTGCTCGAAAGGCTGAGGTTCCTGTCGATCTCGGCCAACAACCTGGATGAGTTCTACAACGTGCGTGTCGCGGGTCTGCGCGAACTGGCCCATGCGGGCAACACGACGCCCGCTGCCGACGGGCTGACCGCCGCCGAGCAACTGGTGCTGATCAACGAGGACGCCCGCAAACTGCTTGAGGCGCAACAACAGACCTTCAACTCCCTGCGCGGCGAGCTGGAAGAAGAGCGCATCTCGATCCTCGATCACACCAACCTGACTGCGGAAGATATCGCGCTCCTGGAAGACGTATTCATGGCCCAGGTCTTTCCGGTGCTCTCGCCGCTGGCGATTGATCCCGCACACCCGTTTCCCTTCATCCCCAATCTGGGCTATTCGCTGGCCCTGCAACTGGAGCGCAAGAAAGACAAACGCCCGCTTCAGGCCCTGTTGCCGATCCCACAACAGATTGACCGCTTTGTCACCTTGCCCGCCGAGGAGGGCACACATCGCGTGCTGCCACTGGAAGAACTTCTGTTGTTGCGTCTTGACACGCTGTTCCCCGGCTATCGCTACAAAGGTCATTGCACCTTCCGCGTGCTGCGCGACAGCGATCTCGAGGTCGAGGAAGAGGCCGAAGACCTGGTGCGCGAATTCGAAGTCGCCCTGAAACGCCGTCGCCGTGGCGAAGTGGTGCGCCTGAAAATCTCAACAGACGCCCCCACCGATCTGCGTCGCGTGATCATGGGTGAATTGCACGTCACCCCTGATGAGGTGGTCGAGGTGGAGGGCATGATTGGTCTGGCTGATCTGAGCGAGCTGGTGCTGGATGACCGATATGACCTGCTCTGGCCCAGCTTCACACCGCGCGTGCCCGAACGCGTGCAGGATCACGACGGCGATATGTTCGCCGCGATCCGTCAGAAAGACATGCTGCTGCACCACCCCTACGAGACGTTCGATATGGTGGTGCGCTTTCTCAATCAGGCAGCGCGCGATCCTGATGTGGTGGCGATCAAACAGACGCTCTATCGCACCTCCAAAAACAGCCCCATCGTCAGCGCCCTGTGCGAAGCGGCTGAAGACGGCAAATCCGTCACCGCCCTTGTCGAGCTGAAAGCGCGCTTTGACGAGGCCGCCAACATCCGCCAATCCCGCCGGTTGGAACGCGCAGGCGCGCATGTGGTCTATGGGTTTATTGACCTGAAAACACACGCTAAAATCTCAACCGTGGTGCGCCGCGAAGGCAGCTCTCTGGTCACCTATACCCATTATGGCACCGGCAATTACCACCCCATCACGGCCAAAATTTACACCGATCTCAGCTTTTTCACCTGCGACGCTGTGCTGGGGCGGGATGCCACCAAGGTCTTCAACTACCTGTCAGGCTATGCCCAGCCCGACACGCTGGAAAATCTTGCGATCTCACCGATTGATCTCAAGCCGCGCCTGCTTGAGATGATTGATCAGGAGATCGAACACGCCAAGGCGGGCCGCCCTGCAGTGATCTGGGCCAAGATGAATTCAGTGATCGACCCGGATGTGATCGACGCGCTTTACCGCGCCTCCGGTGCAGGCGTACAGATCAGCCTGATCATCCGCGGCATTTGCGGCCTGCGCCCCGGCATCAAAGGACTGTCCGACAACATCCGGGTCAAATCCGTGATCGGGCGGTTTCTGGAACACTCGCGCATCGTCTGTTTCGGAAATGGCAAAGAATTGCCCTCCAAGAGAGCTCGCGTCTTCATGTCCTCAGCCGACTGGATGGGCCGCAACCTGAACCGGCGCGTCGAAACCCTTGTCGAGATCGAAAACCCCACCGTAAAGGCGCAGATCGTCGGGCAAATCATGGCCGCCAATATGGCCGATGTCGCCCAAAGCTGGGTGATGCGGCCGGATGGCAAGTTCACCCGCGCGCAACTGAGCGAGGGCGAGTTTGCGTTTTCCTGCCACCGCTTCTTCATGGAAAACCCATCCCTGTCAGGGCGCGGCACGGCCGGGGCCGCCGATGTTCCAAAACTGACTCATACCGAGGATTGACCCCTTCCAATCGCTGTCGCATAAACGAAGCGCATTATCCCCGGGGGGACGTTTATGGACGGAGTCGATACCTCGGATAACTCGGATTGGGACCCGTTCGGACGGCCCCTTTTTGACGATCCTTCCTCCCGCGCGCTCAGACGCGTCGGCGTGGTTGATGTGGGATCAAACTCGGTCCGCCTGGTGGTGTTTGACGGGGCCGCGCGCAGCCCGGCCTATTTCTACAACGAAAAAATCATGTGCGCGCTTGGTGCCGGGCTTGGCACCACGGGGCGGCTCAATCCCGAGGGGCGTACCCGCGCGCTTGAAGCCATTCGTCGGTTCCAGATCCTGGGCGACAGCATTGGCACCGGCCCGCTGAGTGCCGTGGCCACCGCCGCTGTGCGCGAGGCAGAAGATGGCCCCGATTTCTGCCGCGAGGTCGAAGAACAGACCGGCCTGAAACTCTGGGTGATCGACGGGCGCGAAGAGGCACGGCTGTCGGCGCAGGGCGTTTTATTGGGCTGGCCCGGTGCCTACGGGCTTGTCTGTGACATCGGGGGCGCATCAATGGAACTGGCCGAGATCAACGGCGGGCATGTAGGGCGGCGGATCAGCTCGACCCTGGGTCCGCTCAAGCTGCGCGACATCAAGGGAGGGCGCAAGGCACGCATGACCCTGATCCGCGATACCCTGGCCGGGATGCGCAGCGAACTGGGGCCCCAGAACAACCGGCTGTTTCTGGTCGGCGGTTCCTGGCGTGCCATTGCCAAGATCGACATGCATCGTCGTGGCTATCCCCTGCGGGTGCTGCATGAATACCGCATGACCGCCAAGTCCGTCCGCGAAACCGCCAAACTCATCGCCAAATCCAACCTTGACGACCTGCGCCTTGCCGCAGGCGTTTCAAGTGCTCGGATGGCTTTGGTGCCGCAAGCGACCGAGGTGCTGCGCCAGGTGGTCAAGGTATTCAAACCCCATGATATCGCGGTGTCCAGCTATGGAATCCGCGAAGGCCTGCTTTATGAACAGATGCCCCAGCGCCTGCGCGATCGCGATCCTTTGATCGAATCCTGCCGCTTTGCCGAGGCCAAGGATGCCCGTGTGCCCGGTTTCGGCAAACTGGTGTTCGACTACATTCAGCCGATCTTTAAATCCATCAGACCCGAGCGCCGCCGTCTGGTCAAAGCTGCCTGCCTTCTGCATGACGTCAGTTGGCGCGCACATCCCGATTACCGGGCCGAAGTGTGTTTTGATAACGCCACGCGCGCCAATCTGGGCGGGCTGAAACATTCTGAGCGGGTGTTCCTTGGCCTGGCCCTGTTGCACCGCTATTCCAACCGGCGCGATGGCACTCAGTTTGAAGAACTCTACGATCTGATACCTCCCGCCGATCAATTACAGGCCGAGGTATTGGGCAAGGCGATGCGCTTTGGCGCAGTTTTGTGGCTCAGCGAAGATACCGACCCCGGAGAATTGCGCTGGTATCCCAAGAAAAAACTGCTGGAACTGCGCCTGTCACCGCATGGCGCGTCCATGTTTGGCGAAGTGGCCGAGGCACGTTTCCAATCGCTGGCCAGCTCGCTTGAGGCCGATACTCAGATAAAGCGTCTGAAAGCCTAGATTTCGATCTCGCCCTCGGGCGTGTCTTCCAAAATCTCTTCCGGAGTCTTCTTGCGCAGGATAATATCGCCGTTGGGTAGGATTTCAGGCGGATGATAAGTACTCAGATCGCCAATCTGGCCCATCAATTCGGCGAAGGCCGGACCCATTTCCTCCATAAACCCGCGCAGCGCCGGTTGGATATCCTCAGCCATACCCTGCAAATCATCCAGCGTCGGTTCCATCTCGCGCATGATGCCTTCAAAAAAAAACAGCTGCGCGCCACGCTCCATCAGGGACAAACCGCCTTCGTCCTCGACCTCCTGCGCCTGCAGGGGTAAGGCCGACAGCGCCAGAACAGCGCCATATGTCGCAATCCGTTTCATAGCCAATAGATATGCCCGATTTTCATGAATGTAAGGTCACAAATCAAGATCAAGCAGCACCGGGAAGTGATCAGAAGCGGTAATCAGCGCATTGCACAGCTCGGGCAGCTTCCAGCAGTCAGGGTCGTCAAAGGGATGTAAAATACGCCAACGCGGGTTTTTGGCCCGCAGATCAGGCGAGATCATGATGTAATCCAACAGCGCCTGCATATAGCGCTTTTCATGGTTCAGATAGAACCGCGCGGTGGTGTTGATCGCACCAATCTTGCGGGTCAGGACCCGGCGCGCATGCGGATCATAAAGCGGGATCGCCCACTCCTGACGCTCGCCCATAATAATTTCGACCGACGAGCGGCCAAAAAGATGTTCATACTCATCCAACCCCGGCCCGTCATTCAGGTCCCCCAACAGGATCAATGTCTCACCCGCTGCCAGATGCCCGTCAATCCGCTGGCGCAACCACACCGCCTGCGCCTGTTGTTTGCGCCGGTTGGCAATCGCCATGCGCATGATCGCATCCCGTCCCGTGGCCCCATGCGGCGCTTTCGATTTCAGATGCGCGCCAATCAGACGCAGCACCGCGCCCGAGGTTGTTGTCAGTTCCACCTCGAAGGGGGGCTTGGAAAACACCACCCGGTCCTCTGTCGCATCAATATCCAGATCAATCCGGAACACCCCGTCAAAGCGCGGCGCATCGTTTGAGCCCTTCTTACCGGTTTCCTGGCCCTTGGGGTCGTGCCGCACGCTCATCTGATCGGGGTCGTAAAGCAGGGCAATTTCCTGCTGGGTCTCACTTTCAAAGCCAATCAATGCGGTGCGCGTGCGCAGACCCATCGTTTTGGCAAACCGCTCTAGCGCAGGTACCGTTGCGCGGCGGCTGTTCTGATCCGGGGCCTCGATGATCATCACCGCATCGGCATCCATCGCGGTGAAGACAATGCCAAGCGCAGCCAGCTGATCCACACGCGTCACGTCATAGCGCGCAGACCATTCCCCATCATCCAGCAGATTGCCCTCGTCATCAAACAGGGCATTGAACCACTCGACATTATAGGTGGCGATACGCATGTCTCAGGCGCCCCCGTTGATCTGTTCCCAGGCGCGGTTGATATCAACCATCCGCTTTTCCGCCATTTTGATGGCTTCTTCGGGTACACCACGGGCAATCATGCGATCGGGATGGGCCTCGCGCACCAGACCGCGCCAGACCGCCCTGATCTCGTCTGGAGACATATCGGGGGTGACGCCCAACACGGTGTAAGGATCCGGCTTGGCATCGGGAACAAACCGGCTGCGCAGACTTTGGAACTCGGCGGTCGGCACATCGAAAATTTCGCCCACCCGCTCCAGAAACGCATCCTCGTTGGGATGATACACGCCGTCAGCCATGGCGATATGAAACAGCCCCTCCATCAGATCGGCGAGCACGGTGGTCTCTTCCCCAAACATCCGCTTGATCCGGGTCGCATAATCCTCGAACCCAGCCACGTCCTCCCGCGCCAGATTGAACACCCGCGCCGCCCCCGCCTCGTCATCCTGCGCGATCTGGAACACTTCGCGAAAGGCCGTCACTTCGTCGCGCGTCACCAACCCATCGGCCTTCGCCATCTTTGCACTCAGCGCGATTACGGCGATGGTAAAGGCCACACTGCGCTCGGGCGGGCTGCGCAAACGGTCAAACACCGCGCTCAGCCCCTCGCCCGAGGTCAGCGCACTCAGCGCGTCGGATATGCGGGTCCAGATTGACATGGGGGCCATCCTAGAGGGTTTCAATGGGGTTGTCAGCGCGACCTTGTAGACGCTTTTGCAACAGGATCAGGTCCATCCAGCGATCAAATTTGCGGCCCAGCTCGGGCATGATCGCCACCTGCGCATAGCCAATAGCCTTGTAAAAGGCGACAGCGTTTGGGTTTTCACTGCTGACCGCTGCGATCAGTACATGAATACCCGCTGATTGAGCGTGATCCTCGATGGCCCTGACCAATGCGCGACCCATGCCCCGACCTTTCATGGCCTCGTTCAGCATCACCGAATGCTCGGCGGTACGGGCATAGCCCGGGCCACTGCGGAAGGGGAAATACGTCGCAAATCCAATCGCTCGCCCATCGCTTTCGGCCACAAGAAACGCCCGCCCCACGGCCTGTCGCGCAGCGATATCGTCCGCCAGACCACACGCTGTTTTTTCAGCGGTGGTGAACGTATTGGCCGTGTGGCGAATGTTGTGGTTCCATATCTCGGCAAGGATAGGGGCATCCTCGGCCCGCGCCCCGCGGATCATCACGTCAGCACCTCTGGCCCCGATGGGGTGTCGAAATGGGCCTTGATCCCGGCTGGGCCAACCTCATAGCTCACGCGGGGATCGTTGAGATACAGGGTAAGATCGGCCTGCAACTGGAGTGCATGCGGGTGATGAACCACCAATCCTGTCAGCCGACAGCCCGACACGGGCAGCATCTCGGCTGGGATCGGGTTGCACTGCCAGTGCATCAACGCCGGAAAGCAATTGTCATAGGGAAGCTGCCCATTCGAGGGCACCGCCATGGTCCACCGCACCGCACCGCGAGACAATGCCACTGGCGTGCCCGCCTGAGGCAGGTCGGCGACGGTTGCAGTGATGTCCTCGCTGCGACAGATCCAATTCCCGATCCGAGCCGCGCCACCGAACCGGTCCAGATCAAACCACCTATAGGATATCTTGGCTTGGGCGCATCCGGGTCAATGGCAATCACCTCAAGGTAAAGCCCGTCTTCCAGCCCCAAAAGCGCGTTATGCGTGCCGTAATGGGCGTGCTGCCCGCCCGGTTGCAGCGTGACGCCCAGCGCCCTCTCAACATAGGCGCGCCCCTCTTCCAGTGTTTCTGCCGCAATGGCGATATGATCAAGTTTTAGCATATGCGCTTTCTTCTCAACTGAACCCTGCGGCCAACCGCGACAGGCCCCAGACCGCCACCAAGACAGTGGGGTAAAACGTCGCCGCGAATCCAAAGGCCCGCAATGGTGGCGAGATGTGATAGCCCAGCCAGAATGCAACGCGGGCCACAACAAATCCCAGCCCAAGACAGACGATCACCCCCGGCCCCGCCCCTGTCAACAACACCGCCGCCGCGGGCCAGATGCACAGGGCCAGCACAAGCTGCTCGGCCGTATTGCGCAACACGCGTTGGTCGATTTCGGTCGCGCCGCTCAAAGCCGCGCCATCAATGATCTGATCGTCAAAAAACCGGCGCTGCGCCAGGCGACCCACCATCACCGCCATTATCAGGCCGGGCGCCAGAAAGGCGGTCATGATCGTTGGAATCAGGGTGAACACAGGCAGTTGCACATAGGTGGCCGCCCCCCATAACAGAGCCACCGACCAAAGCAGCCCTGCCCCCATGCCCAATCCGATCTTTTGTCTTTTACTCATGCGCCTACTTTTCCGGTGCAAAATCCATATGGGCGGACTGTCGAACTTTCCAATCGGGAAATCAACGGTAGATAGCGCAAGTTTGCCATCGGGATGAAGGCATTTCAGCCTTGACGGGGGGACGTGGCTGGCATAGGTCAGCCGCCAAAGGCGTGGTAGCTCAGTCGGTTAGAGCGAACGACTCATAATCGTTAGGTCGGGAGTTCGAGTCTCCCCCACGCCACCATCCAACACCCCAGATAATCCGGCCCCGAACCTCCGTCCGGGACCGATATCGTTTGCTCATTATACTCGGGATTCGCGGATCAGACGCAGGATATCCTGGGCGGCTTCGGGGATGTTCGTGCCAGGCCCAAAGATAGCCTTGACCCCGGCATTCTTGAGGAAATCATAATCCTGTTGCGGGATCACGCCACCACAAATAACGATGATATCGCCCGCGTCCTTGTCGCGCAGCGCCTCAATCAATTTGGGGGCAAGCGTCTTATGCCCCGCCGCTTGGCTTGAGATGCCCACCACATGCACGTCATTATCGATCGCGTCCTGCGCGGCCTCTTCCGGGGTCTGGAACAGCGGGCCCACATCGACGTCAAAGCCGATATCGGCAAAGGCCGTGGCAATCACCTTGGCGCCGCGGTCATGGCCATCCTGACCCATTTTGACCACCAGCATACGCGGTCGGCGCCCCTCATCCTCGGCGAAACTTTCGATAGATTTCTGGATGGCCGCAAACCCCTCGTCGCCCTCATAGGCGGCGCCATAGACCCCGGCGAGGGTTTTGACTTCGGCGCGGTGACGGCCGAATACTTTTTCCATGCTCATACTGATCTCTCCCACCGAGGCCCGTGCGCGGGCCGCCTCGACCGCGGCTTCCAGAAGGTTGCCCCCTTCGGAGGCGCGGCGTGTCATTTCATCCAAAGCAGCCTGACAGGCGGCCTCATCTCTGCCGACGCGGATTTTCTCAAGCCGGGCGACCTGTGACTCGCGCACCTGATCGTTATCGATTTCCAGGATATCGATCGGGTCTTCTTGGTCTTTGCTGTACTTGTTGACGCCCACGACGACCTCGTCGCCCTTGTCGATCATCGCCTGACGGCGCGCCGCACTTTCCTCGATCCGCAGTTTGGGCATGCCCGACGCCACCGCCTTGGTCATGCCGCCCATCTCATCGACTTCCTCGATGATCTTCCACGCAGCCTCGGCCAATTCATTGGTCAGGCTTTCAACATAGTAGCTACCTGCCAGCGGATCGACCACGTTGGTCACACCGGTTTCTTCCTGCAAAATCAACTGGGTATTGCGTGCAATGCGCGCGCTAAAGTCGGTCGGTAGTGCAATCGCCTCGTCCAGCGCGTTGGTGTGCAAAGACTGAGTGCCGCCCAAAACCGCGCTCATCGCCTCATAGGCCGTGCGGATCACGTTGTTATAGGGATCCTGTTCCTGCAGGCTGACACCACTGGTCTGGCAATGGGTGCGCAACATTTTCGACTTCGCACTCTTCGCCCCCAGATCGTCCATGACCTTGTGCCACAACAGGCGTGCCGCGCGCAGCTTGGCCGCTTCCATGAAAAAATTCATGCCAATGGCAAAGAAAAAGCTAAGTCGGGGGGCAAACGCATCCACATCCATGCCGCGCGCCATGGCGGTCTGCACATATTCTTTGCCATCCGCGATGGTGAAGGCCAGTTCCTGTACAAGGTTCGCCCCCGCCTCCTGCATGTGATAGCCCGAGATCGAAATCGAGTTGAATTTCGGCATCTCGTTCGAGGTGTACTCAATAATATCCGCGATGATCCGCATGCTGGGTTCGGGCGGATAGACATAGGTGTTGCGCACCATGAATTCCTTGAGAATGTCGTTCTGGATCGTGCCGGACAGAACCGATCTGTCATGTCCCTGCTCTTCGCCGGCAACGATGAAACTGGCCAGGATCGGGATCACGGCCCCGTTCATGGTCATTGACACGCTGACCCTATCCAGCGGGATTCCATCAAACAGGATTTTCATGTCTTCGACAGAATCAATCGCCACCCCGGCCTTACCCACATCGCCAACCACGCGGGGGTGGTCGCTGTCATACCCGCGGTGCGTGGCAAGATCGAAGGCAACCGAAACGCCCTGCTGACCAGCGGCCAGGTTTCGACGATAAAAGGCGTTCGATTCCTCGGCTGTGGAATAGCCCGCATATTGGCGGATGGTCCATGGGCGGCCTGCATACATCGTCGCCTTGACGCCCCGGGTAAAGGGTGCCGCGCCCGGGATAGTACCCAGATGCGGCAGGTCCTTCATGTCTTCTTCGGTGTAGAGTGGCTGTACCTCGATCCCTTCAAGGGTATTCCAGGTCAGATCCTCCAGCGGGCGCCCCCGCAGCTCTTTTTCGGCGATGTCACGCCAGGCGTCTTTCTTCGATCCCATAGGGTTGTCCTCTTGTGGTCTGGAACGATAGCGGGGTTTTCCCCGTCTTGTCCGTCCCGGTTTCCTCGATCAGTGTGGCAAGCCCGTCCGCCCCGGCGCGCAGCCAGAACAGATCGTCGGCATAAGCCTCCCGCAATGCCAGTGTTTGGGCAGTATCAAAGGGCTGCCATCGTCCCTCACCTTCAGGCAGCAAGCCTTCGGGCGTTACCCCCCGATCCCGCAATACCTGTCTGAGCTGGGCCAGGCTGGGTGCGCGGTTCAGCCACTCACGCGCATATTTCATTGGTGGATTCGTCAGCCCGGTCATCAGCGTCAGTTTCTTTTCTGGAACGCCACCCCAGGTTTCATACGGCAGAATAATCAACTCAGCACCCGGCAGGGCACAAGCCAGATCAGTGATCACATCACGCCAGTGCCGATTGGTCGTCACCAGACGATCAAGATCATCTTTCGTCGGTATACGGTGGCCCCGTTGCACCGAAAACGCGACAACGGAAGACCAGAAACTATCCTGACTGCGGATGGACAGGACAACGCGCCCGATGCGGCCATCAAAAGCCTCTCCATAGCGCGCCATACGTTGGCCAATCGCGCCGTAAAGCTTGCTCTCCCGCAGATTGCGGCGCGGCGCGCCGATCATATTCTCATCACTGATAATCAAATGACGCAGGCCCAGATCTTCTGCCTTTTTAAGGTTCAAGGCGATCCGTCCACGTGCCCTGTTGAATTGCGCGGCAGGGGCGTCCGTTGCTCCGGGCACAGCAACCACACCGCGCAACAGCCCGGCGCGCATGTCGTGTGGCCCCCAAAAACCAATATCGCGTTTCCTCAACTCGTGTCGATTCTCGCGCACATAATGCTGAAACACGGTTGAGGCTGAGCGGTGTGCACCCAAATGCAATGTGATGTCCATCGGGTCTTTTGCCTTTCCGTGACGAACCGTCACATGCAGCGAGTTTCGAATTGTGGCCTTCATGCTACGACCCCGAAACTATCAAACCCATTAATGTTAAAATTTTCACGGCCACCCTTGGGTTCCCTCTTCGCTTTGGAGGCGTCACGCCCTATATCCTGATCGACAGGAGAGATCATGAAACCACTACTCGCCCTTGCTTTTCTTAGCTTTTTACCGACTTCATTACTGGCGCAGGCGGCAGATGACACTGCTGAGCCCACGATTGAAGAGGTGATTTTGGGCGACGGTGTCGAAAATTTGAATGAATTTGTCTGGATTAAACGACCCATAATTGTGTTTGCAGATAGCCCGGCTGACCCCCGATACATCCAGCAAATGGAATTTCTGAGTGCCGAATTTGGCGAACTGGCCGAGCGGGACGTAGTTGTTCTGACCGACACCGATCCATCTGCAAAGTCGGCCTTGCGGGACAGGTTGCATCCGCGTGGCTTCATGCTAGTGCTGA
The DNA here is from genome assembly GCA_965207105.1 of Roseovarius sp. Classification (GTDB taxonomy): domain Bacteria; phylum Pseudomonadota; class Alphaproteobacteria; order Rhodobacterales; family Rhodobacteraceae; genus Roseovarius. The sequence continues at coordinate 183,582 of CBDBLS010000028.1, forward strand.
TTGGCAAGGATGGCACGATATACCTGCGCAAACCTCTGCCCTGGGACGTACGAGAAATCTCGCGCACGATCGACAAGATGCCGATGCGCAAGCAGGAAATCAGAGACCGACGCGGCGACAGTTGAACCCCCATCACACACCCTCCCCAATGCTGACAACCAGCAAAGCACGGGTGCGATCCATCAGGATAAGCGCGCCCAGTTCGCTGTCAAAGGCGAGCAGACCGCCAGGCGTTCCCAAAGCGTAGCTAAACGCGCTTTCCGTTAAATCATCCATACAGGTCAGCCCATCAATCCCGGCGCGGCGCATCTTTGTGCCCATGTCCCGGTTGGCATTGACCATGTCGATCAGGGTCTGGTTAGGCGCAACTCCGGCTTGATCAAGTGCGACAGCCCCACGGTCCAGCAGGATCTGCATCGCACGCGGGGCATTGCCAACGACCGGCAGCGCCGAGCCGACCTGCGTGTCAACCAAGCGAAAGGCCCCGGCAGCGCAGTTCCATTTGGCATCAAAGCTCATCGTTTCGCCCAAGGCAAACCATTGACCCAGATGAGCCCGCATCGCAGTCTCATCCGTGCGGTCGCAACTGCCCAGCGCCATCACTCCCGTCAGGGCCAGCGCCGGGGCCGCCGAGGCCCGCAATCTCGATATGTCCCGCAGATGGAAAATCAGACTCTCCTTACACTATCACTCAACCGCATTCGTGGCTTGCCCCGTCACCGCATCGCGTTGCAGACAGACGAGGAAACCAGCGGCAAACACCACCAACACGTCAACCGTGATGGTCTCTCCGATCGTCAGGTAACCGTGCCAAACCAGCTGAAACGATCCAGTCAGAACCATGGCCAACAGAACCGGCACGACGCCCCAAAAGCGCCATTTCAGTGCACGCCCCGACGCCAACCCATAGATCAGCGCGAAGACGCATAGCCCCCGCCAGAACCGGAGCCAGCATGGTCAGGGACAGGCTGTCGCTTTGCCCCTCAAAGAACGCGCCCACACCCAGCGCCATGAAAGCCCAGATCGTGGCCAGCGCGGCGATAAACGCCAGCGTATAGGCCACCCCAACCATCCAGATGCGCATGGTTATTCAAACTCCATAATCACATCATCCACTGCCAGGCTGTCGCCCGGACCGGCATTGATCTTGGTCACTGTCGCCTTCTTTTCGGCGCGCAGAATATTCTCCATCTTCATGGCCTCAATGGTGCACAGCGCCTGACCTTCCTGCACCTCGTCGCCCACGGCCACATCGACCTTCACGATCAGACCCGGCATCGGGCACAGCAGCATCTTGGATGTATCAGGCGGGAGTTTCTCAGGCATTAACGCGGCCAATTCGGCCTGACGCGGGGTGCGCACATGCACTTTGATATCCGCGCCACGACTGCGAATGCGGAAACCACCGTTAACCTTACCGACTTTCAGCACCAGTGGGCTGCCATCCACATCCATCAGGGCCAATTGATCGCCCGGTGTCCAATCGCTGGCCACGCGCATCGCGGTGCCATCCTCGAAGGCCACGGTCGACCCGTCACGATCCGCTGCCACGCTGACCGCAAACTCCTTTCCCGGCAGACTGACAACCCAGTCATTGCCGACATGGCGTTCGTGATTGTCCATCCGGCCCGATATGCGGGTGCGGCGAATTTCGGCCACCCGGTGCATCGCCGCACAGCTTGCCGCGATCCGGCGCAGCGCGTCTTCATCCAAAGTAACCCCTTCAAATCCATCGGGATATTCTTCGGCAATAAAGGCGGTGGTCATATCGCCTGAGATGAACTTGGGGTGGTCCATCACCGCGCTCAGGAACGGCAGGTTGTGGCCAATGCCCTCCATCTCAAAGCTGTCCAGCGCCACACGCATCGCTTCGATGGATTGCAGGCGATCCGGGGCCCAGGTGCACAGCTTGGCGATCATCGGGTCGTAATACATGCTGATCTCGCCGCCCTCATAGACGCCGGTATCGTTGCGCACCGCGGTCTCGCCCTCGCCGGCCTCATCCTGCCACTTGCCGTTGGTCAGCAACGGGCCCGCCGCCACCTCGGCGGGGGGGCGATAACGGGTCAGACGACCAATAGAGGGCAGGAAGTTGCGATAGGGATCTTCGGCGTAAACCCGGCTTTCCATGGCCCAGCCGGTCAGCTTGATATCATCCTGCGTCAGCGACAGCTCTTCGCCTGCCGCCACGCGGATCATGTGTTCGACCAGGTCGACACCGGTGATCAGTTCGGACACCGGGTGCTCCACCTGCAGGCGGGTGTTCATTTCCAGAAAATAGAAGTTGCGATCCCCATCAACGATGAATTCCACCGTCCCGGCGCTGGCATAACCCACGGCATGGGCCAATGCGAGGGATTGCTCACCCATGGCCTTGCGGGTTTCTTCGTCCAGGAAAGGGCTGGGGGCCTCTTCGACCACCTTCTGGTTCCGGCGCTGGATCGAACATTCGCGCTCGCCCAGATAGACTCCGTTGCCATGGCTGTCGCACAGCACCTGAATTTCGATATGGCGCGGTTGCGTGACGAATTTTTCGATGAACATACGGTCATCGCCAAAGCTGCTGGCCGCTTCGTTCTTGGAGGCCTGAAACCCCTCGCGCACTTCGCTCTCGTCCCAGGCAATGCGCATGCCCTTGCCACCGCCACCGGCAGAGGCCTTGAGCATCACCGGATAGCCGATCTGTCCCGAAATCTTGATCGCCTCATCGGCATCCTCAATCAGGCCCATATGGCCCGGCACCGTGCTGACGTTCGCATCCTGTGCGATCTTCTTCGAGGTGATCTTGTCCCCCATGCTTTCGATGGCACCAACCGGCGGCCCGATAAAGGCGACGCCTTCGGCCTTCAACGCCTCGGCAAATTTAGGGTTCTCCGACAGGAAGCCATAGCCGGGATGCACCGCTTCGGCACCGGTCTGGCGAACGGCCTCCATCACCTTGTCGATGACGATGTAACTTTCATTGGCAGGGGGCGGGCCGATATGCACCGCCTCATCGGCCATCTTCACATGCAGCGCATTGCGGTCGGCATCGGAATAGATCGCCACCGTAGAGATGCCCATCTTGCGCGCGGTTTTGATAACCCGGCAGGCGATTTCGCCGCGATTGGCAATCAGGATCTTCTTGAACATCTGTCGTCCCTTCTTTCAAACATCTGAAAACGACAAAGCGCAGGGCCCGGCCAAAGCCAGGTCCTGCGCTTTTGTCAGCGTGGTCGGTGCGTTACCCTGGGCGGCAGAGCCCGGAAACGCCTCTATTCTGTAATCGGAGTCAGCAAGTACGGGTCGAACGCCATGCGGCTCGACACGTCGGGGGCGCTGCACGCCCCAAGAATTGCTAACAAGACTACTGCTCTTGCTATAATGCCCATATTCAGCGCCTCGTTTCGTGGACGCCACCCATTGGGCTTTGTTTACACTTTCAACCCGGCTAAGCCAATGGGAATAGAAACAATTTCTTCCCCGATGTGACTTTGTTGCCGTTACGTCAACAGCGGCTCGGGTTGGTCTGGCAATAAAGCAGGTTGCCCGCCGCGCCGATGGCCGCTCCTGCTGCAAGGTTGCCGTCAAGGACAGCGGCGGCGCCAAGGCCCGCACCTGCGCCAAAGACCCCCTGCTCCAGCGGCGTGTCGCCACAGGCGGCAAGCAGGATAAGGATCGGGGCCGTGAAAAGGATGTGTCGCATGGGAATGTGCCTCTTGTGATATGCTCATCTTGCACAGCACATGATGCTATCGCGGCGCACGCGTCAAAGCGCGGCCCGGGGCAATCCCGATTTTGGGCAATTGCCCGCTGATTCGCCCAAACATTTGATGACGCGTAAAAAAAGGACGGCCTGCGCCGGGTAGCGCAATGCCGTCCTTTAGGGGAAGGGTAACGGAATAGACTTGCAAACAAAGCCCCTAGGGGAAGGGCGTACACTACACCTCCCATGTTGCGCTGAACGCGGTCGCTGTCCATCGCCGCGGCAATCAACACACCGCTTTCGGCTGTAATCCGCGTGTTTGCGCAACCTGTAGGCAAGAAAATGCCATTTGGCGACGTGGGATATGTCGTCACCACGCTCATCCCACGAAGGCCTCGGGAAAGGCCGCGCGGACCGCAGCCATGTCCAGAACCAGCATGGCGTCATAGCTTGCAGGATCAAACGGGTCTTCGGCAGGCAGCACTTCGCGGCCAAACAGCCAGCTCAGACGCCCGGCATCCAGATTGCCCCGCTCAAACGGCTGATCGCCAAAGCACTCCCACAATGCGCGCACAAAACCTGCATCGGCGCGTTTGTCGGCTGGACGGCGGTCGCGAAAACGCTCCCGTTCGGTGATCGGGGTAACGCCTTTGGGGTTGGCGCGTCGAATGGTGAACTGATAATCCGTGCCCGGCAAACGGCCCGGGAACCCGCGATGTTTTAGCATGATACGCCCCCCGGAGTGTAAGGGCGCACAAAGATCAAAGCAGGGATCAGAGCGGGCCCAAAGGCCCGTTCTGGATGTGTGGCAAGGGGATTACTTGTACTTGCCTGTGTAGACCGGCTCGACCGAGATCGGTTCGGGCTCAACCACCACGAATTCTTCTTGTTTGTTATTGCCGCAGGCTGCCACCAGGGCCACAAGCCCGAGCGCCAAAACGCCTTTGATACTGTTCGACATGTCTGTCTCCTGTCTCTGATTTTCGCAGGCGTAACCGCGGCCAAGGCCCCGGTCTGCCCTTGTTGCGAGGGTAGGATTGCTTTGGTGCAATCGCCGCGCAGCATAGCCGAAACAGGCATCGTTTTAAATTCCCCACGCGCGATGGCAGCGCCCTGTGACTCGAAAGCCTCAAACTGCCTCTCGAATGAACTTTGGGGCGCAACATGTTGTGGCTGCATCAAAACATCTCCCAAATGCAGGACCCGTCTTTGACGCTATAGGCCTCAAAAACCTGAGTGACATCGGGGTCATACTGGCCAAACTCCGACGGTTTATCGGCGAGCGAGATGATCACCTGACCCGGCATCGGCCCGGTGTTCGCCAGCTTTGGCAGGGCGTAATAGCTGCACAGATGCTGCATATCCGCCATCACCATGTCCACGTCGTCGGTCTTTTCAAACTGAGGTGCCACAAAGCGGAATCGATAGACCAGCCCCCGCCCCGGGCGATCCCACAACATCTCGTGAAACTCGGCCTGAAGGCCCGATGGCAAGGCCACCACAACTTCTTTATACGTCTTGGCCGATTTCACCTCTTCCTCGGGCAAGAGCAGCAACAGCGCTCCGCCCACCAGCAGCACCAAGAGCGGACCAACCGCCAACCACAGCCAGCGCCTCATGACGCCCACCTTTGCCAGCGCGCACGGTTGGCCGGGTTTTCCAGCATCTCGGCGATCTGCGACTCGGCCAGCTTGCGGGGGATCGCTCCGTTCACCTGCCCGCCTGCGGTGATCACGACACCATTGGTGCAGTCCTCAACCCGCACAGCAGGGGCAAACCCGCGCATCCCCCGCAAGGCACGCCACACATCCTGCCGAACCTGCGGCGCAAGGCGCAACTTGTCTCCTCCCGGCAGGTGCGTGGAAACCCCCAGATCAAACCGAACCGGCACCCGCCGCGCCATCGTCAGCGCGCCGTCCTCTTTGAGGATATGCCAGTTGTTGCGGTTCACTTGTCTTTCCTGTCGTGGTTTCTTTTGAATGCACGTTCTTTTTCAAGCGCCTTATCAAACCAGTGCTTAAGACGTTTGCATTCACGAACAGCTTCTTGAAATCCATTCTTTACCTTTGGATAGGCAGCAACGCTTCCGACTAATGTCGCTGCACCAAAAAGGATTTCGAACAAAACGCTACCTTCACCGAGTTCACGCCCAACAAAGAACGGTTCAAGCTGGAAATCAGGAAGCAGTAGAGACTTACGAGCAAGCTGAAACAAATTATAATGAAACACGTCTGAATTAATATCTTTTGCGGACAAATTTGCATGGAATCGGCCTGTAATGTTAAAGCCGTAATACTCCCATTTTGCCCCATCTTGACGTAGCAACTCCGCATAATACTGAGCGTTGTCGAATGTGAAATACCTTAGCGGGCTTGTTTGATGCTGAATGAAAAACTGGGCTTTGGCATTTCCGACTTCACGTTCAAAAATACTATCAATGCTATCTGCAACACTGCGCGGTTCAGCACCAACTACTACGGGAGCTAATCCGAAACCATCGCTATAGGAGCAATACTGTTTTCGAAGCGCGGTGCCTGTTGGGCTAACTGAGCTAGCGTCCTTACTTATCTCTATAAGAGACGACTGAGCGCGCTCCGACCAATCAACAACAGATTCAATTTCCAGTTCCACGAGCGCACTACCTCAAAGCGGAATGTTGTCGTGTTTTTTCCACGGCATTTTCTGCGACTTGTTGCGCAGGCTGGCAAAGGCCCGGGCAACGCGCATCCGTGTGCTGCGGGGCATGATCACCTCGTCGATGAACCCGCGCTCGGCGGCCACGAAAGGATTGGCGAACCGATCCTCATAATCCTTGGTGTGGCTGGCCAGTTTTTCAGGATCCTTCAGATCAGCACGGTGGATAATCTCGGTGGCCCCTTTGGCCCCCATCACCGCAATTTCCGAGGTCGGCCAGGCATAGTTGAAATCGCCGCGCAGATGTTTGGAGCTCATCACCACATAGGCCCCGCCATAGGCTTTGCGGGTGATGACAGTCACCTTGGGCACCGCTGCCTCACCATAGGCAAACAACAGCTTGGCCCCGTGTTTGATCACACCGTTATATTCCTGGCTGGTCCCCGGCAGGAAGCCTGGCACATCGACCAGTGTCAGGATCGGAATTTCAAAGCAATCGCAGAACCGCACAAACCGAGCGGCCTTGCGGGCGCTGTCGATATCAAGAACACCCGCCAGCACCATCGGCTGGTTGGCCACAACCCCCACAGTCTGCCCTTCCAGCCGGATAAAGCCGGTGATCATGTTCTTGGCGAAATCTTCCTGAATCTCATAGAAATCCCCCTCATCCGCCAGTTTGGTGATCAGCTCTTTCATATCATAAGGCGTGTTGGCGTTTTCGGGGACCAGCGTATCAAGGCTGGCCTCGGCGCGGCCCGGTTCGTCAAAGAACGGGCGCACCGGGGGTTTTTCGCGATTGGACGAGGGTAGGAAATCGACCAGACGACGCACTTCGGCCAGCGCCTCGACATCGTTTTCAAAGGCGGCATCGGCGACCGAGGATTTCCGTGTATGGGTCGTTGCCCCGCCCAACTCTTCGGCGGTGACCTGTTCATTGGTCACGGTTTTCACGACATCCGGGCCGGTGACAAACATGTACGAGCTGTCTTTGACCATAAAGATGAAATCGGTCATCGCCGGGGAATAGACCGCGCCACCGGCACAGGGTCCCATGATCACGCTGATCTGGGGCACCACGCCCGAAGCTTCAATATTGCGCTGGAACACTTCGCCATAGCCGGCAAGGCTGTCCACGCCTTCCTGAATGCGCGCACCGCCAGAATCGTTGATCCCGATCACCGGCGCGCCATTTTCCATGGCCATGTCCATGATCTTGCAGATTTTCTTGGCGTGGGTTTCGGACACCGAGCCGCCAAGCACCGTGAAATCCTGCGAGAAGACATAGACCATCCGGCCATTGATCGTGCCCCAACCAGTGACCACACCGTCGCCGTAGGGGCGATCCTGCTCCATCCCGAAATCGACACAGCGATGCGCGACAAACATGTCAAACTCTTCAAAGCTGCCTTCATCCAGCAACAATTCGACCCGCTCGCGCGCCGTCAGTTTGCCCTTGGAATGCTGTGCGGCGATCCGGCGCTCACCCCCGCCCATGCGGGCAACCGAGCGGCGGTCTTCCAGTACCTGAAGGATATCTTTCATCTGCGTCCCCTAATCTCGTGGCGAATTTCGCGCCACAATAGGCAAGCCCGCTTGAGGATCAAAGCGGAATCCCGCAAATTTGCAAATATTGGGAAACCCATGTTGGCCAATTCGCAAATTTGCAAATTGATACAATCCCGGAATGGACTTCACCGCACGCCCCTCCTACCCATGTCAGATGACCCGTCACCCCGACATTCGCCTGCTGGATCGGCACACCCCGCCGCATATCGTAACCCTGATCCTTCTTGCAGGCATCTCTACGCTGGCGATGAATATCTTTCTGCCCAGCCTGCCGGGCATGACCACCTATTTCCAGACCGATTACCGGCTAATGCAGCTGTCTGTTGCGCTCTATCTGGCGGTCAATGCGGTGCTGCAACTGTTGATGGGGCCGATCTCGGACAAGCTGGGGCGCCGTCCGGTGATCCTAGCGGGGATGGCGATTTTTGTTCTGGCCTCGCTGGGCTGTGCATTGGCCAGCAATCCATGGGTGTTTCTGGCCTTTCGGATGCTGCAGGCTTCAGTCGTGGTGGCCATGGCGCTGTCGCGCGCGGTGGTGCGCGATATGGTCCCCGAGGCGCAGGCGGCCAGCATGATGGGCTATGTCACGATGGGAATGGCCGTGGTGCCGATGGTTGGCCCGGCCTTTGGTGGAATGCTGGATCAGGCCTTTGGCTGGCAGGCCAATTTCTATGCGCTCACCGTGTTGGGCGGGTTGGTGTTCTGGCTGACCTGGGCCGATCTTGGCGAAACCGCGCCCGCCACCACCCGCAGCATGAGCGAGCAATTTCGCGAATACCCCGAACTGTTCCTGTCGCCCCGGTTCTGGGGCTATGCCTCAGCCTCGGCGCTGTCCTCGGGATCGTTCTTTGCCTATCTCGGTGGCGCGCCTTTTGTGGGCGACAAGGTGTTTGGCATGACGCCGTCGCAACTAGGGTTCTTCTTCGGCGCACCGGCAATCGGATACTTCCTTGGCAATTTCATCTCGGGGCGCTTTTCGGTGCGGATCGGAGTGAACAGGATGGTGCTGTGGGGCACGATCATAAATGCAGGCGGCATCGGGCTGAACCTCGCGCTGTTCTACGCGGGCCTTGGAAATCAATACGCATTCTTCGGGCTGATGTGTTTCATGGGGCTGGGCAATGGTATGACCATTCCCAACGCAACCGCTGGCGCGCTCTCCGTGCGCCCGCATCTGGCAGGCACGGCCAGCGGGTTGGGCGGCGCGTTGATGATCGGCGGGGGCGCGGCGCTGTCGGCGGTGGCCGGGGCCGCATTGAGCGAAGACACCGGGGCCTTCCCGTTGCTCTGGATCATGCTGATCACAGCCCTCTTCGGCATTCTGGCGATCCTGTTTGTAATGTGGCGTGCCCGTCGGATTGCCAGGCTCTAACGGCTTGCCATCTCATACATGGTTTGCAAAGCTGTGCGCCACTGATAGCAAACCTGCAAAGGCACCGCCCTCATGCCCACCCAGAAGCTCTATGCCGGGGCCAAGCTGCGCGAGACCCGTCAGCGCCTTGCCCTGACCCAAAAGGATTTCGCCGCCAAGCTGGGCGTGTCCCTGCCCTATCTGAACCAGATGGAGAACAACAATCGCCCGGTCAGCACCACCGTGGTGCTGGCGCTGGCGCAGGAGTTCGGTTTTGACGTCACCGAGCTTTCCACCGGGGATGCCGAGCGCATGGTGTCGGACATGCGCGAGGCGCTGGCCGATCCGGTCTTTGCCGATGATGCGCCGCCCTTGGCCGATCTGCGCCTGACCGCCTCGAACGCCCCGGCCCTGGCCCGCGCCTTTCTGGCGCTGCATTCGGCCTATCGGCTGACCCATGAACGGCTTGCCTCGCTGGACGAGGCGCTTGGGCGCGAAGATGCGCGTGCCCGGCCCAGCCCGTGGGACCAGGTGCGCGATTTCTTTCACTATTGCGACAATTACATCGATGCGGTTGACCATGCCGCCGAGCATTTCACCCGCTCGGGCCAGTCTGTGCAGGCGGTGGCCGAACAAAGGCTGGGCGAGATGGGCATCACCATCGCCGCCTCGGATGATGGGCCCCTGCGCCGGTTTGATCGTGACAGCCGTATCCTCTACCTGTCATCGCGGGCCGAGCCGGAAACCCGGCGCTTTCAGATGCTGTTGCAATTGGCCCTGCTGACCCAGGATGCGTTGCTTGAGGCGACCCTGGATCTGGCAAAGTTCCAATCGGACGCCGCCCGCGCCATCGCCAAAATCGGCCTGGCCAACTATTTCGCAGGCGCGGCCCTCATGCCTTACACAAGGTTCCAGCAGGCCGCCGCCGAGGAGCGGCATGATCTTGAGCTTCTCTCAAACCGCTTTGGCGCATCCATCGAGCAAGTCTGCCACCGCCTTGCCACTCTGCAACGTCCCGGGGCCAAGGGTGTTCCGTTCTTCTTTGTCCGTGTCGATCAGGCGGGCACAATCACCAAACGCCACTCGGCCACGCGGCTGCAATTCGCCCGCTTTGGTGGCGCCTGCCCGCTGTGGAATGTGCACCGGGCTTTTGAAACACCGGGCCGCTTCCTGCGCCAATTAGCCGAAACGCCGGACGGAGTGCGCTATATCAGCCTTGCCCGCGATGTCTCAAAACCCGGTGGCAGCTTTGGCGCGCCGGTACGCCGCTTTGCCATCGCGCTGGGATGTGAGGTGAAACATGCCGACGCGCTGGTCTATGCCGATGATCTGGACATCGCACAGGCCCGCGCGTTCGAGCCAATTGGCATTTCCTGCCGGATTTGCGAGCGCACGAATTGCCATCAACGCTCGGTTCCCCCGTTAGAGCGCCGCCTGTCCAGATCATCCTGAACCCGCGCGGTGCCCCCCCGGGCTGGTCCGGGTGCCTGACACATCAAAGGCGCGGATGAAACGGGCATCCGCAAACAACGCCGTATTGTCATTCAAAGCGTAGGATCCACCTGCAATCAGCTGTCCTGCGAAGACCTCATCCGAGCCTGAGATCGTCACGCCCGGCCCGTAGACAAACCCCTGATCAACAAAGCTGACCCCAAGCTCCGCCCCGATATAGGGAGTAAAAGCGCTGCCGGTCTGAAAATCAGCCAGGACATTGGCAAAAAGGTTGGTCGACGTGATGTCCCCTGAGGTATTGATCTCGGGTGCCGGACCATTGCCTGAGAAGTTCGTGCCAGTTACGTCATTGTCGTTGTAGGACAATTCAAGTTCACCACGAAGACGTACAGCGCCATTTCCAAGAGCAGGCAGGTAACCACCAACGGAGAAGCCAAGATTGTACCCCTCGTCTAAATCGGTGAACACCGACTGAGGGCCGCCTCCGATCGTGCCTGAAAAGGTGGCGCTTTCCGGGAAGGTGATCCCGCCGAAAACCTGACCATACCAATCTTGTGCCTGTGCCGGACCGACCAGACCCAGCGGCAGAGCCGCCGCAGCGCCCAGCAATGTCATCTTGTAGTTCATCTCAGATATCCTTTTGGTAAGGCTCAATTAGCATTGATTATGCGTGGCGTGTTACAGGCAGGATGCCTGCGGCGGCGGCAAGTATCGCGCGCGGCGTTTGGTGGCTCGGAAGGACGGCAAGGTGGAACCACCGAAGGCATCTGTCCAGGTATTTGCTCGCGATGCCCCGATGGCGGCGCGGAAAGGTCTTTAACCGCTCATGCCGACTGTTCACGGTTTGAATGTGCAATTCACCACGGACACGTTCTCCGGCGGTCCGGTCGAGACTTTCATGGCTGACGCCCGTTTCTGCGGCGCAGGGCGGGTAACCGGTGCAGCCATCGGTCACCGGGAGAGCGTCCCCATCAAGACGTGGCTGCAGAACCGTTTTGAGATGTTCGGCCGTCACCGCAGGCAAGACAGCACTGATGGCGGTGCCTGATCGGTCGACCGCAACGAGGACCGGAACCTGCTCCTTCGACAATCCGCGTTTTGAGGCCTTTCCCCCGCGTTTGCGGGCTTTTCGAGAGAGATTACGGTCCCCTTTCCGGCTGCGCGGAAAGAACGTCCCGTCGGCTTCGACGATTCCGCACAGCTTGACCGCACCGACCGTTACGGCCTCGGGAAAGCGATGACGCCAACGAAAAGCTGTGGTGTCGGCCACCATACAACGCCCGTCGGACGCCTTTACCGTTTCGCCGTCGCGCAGGGAAGCTGCGAACCCTGCCCATCTGTCCCTGTGGCGCAAGCGGGCAGGCGGCGTCCCGGTCAGCGCGTTGAAGGTTTTGCGACAGCCTTTGCAAAAGAACCTCGTCAGGCCACTTGCATGGCCCCTGATGATCGCACCGCCCGAAGCACAGTGCGGACAGATACGCCCCTCGCGAACATTCGCCTCAGGGAGATCGATCACGCTTTCCAGCGACGAAACCCCGGCAACGAGCCGTCCGGTTTCAGCCCGTTGTTTCGATGAAAGGTCGTCGATCTCGTTGAGCCACACCAGAAAAGCCTGATGATCCATGTGCCGCACCCCATAATTTTGTTCATGGTGTGTTCTATTACAGGTTGGCACGCATAATCAATGCTAATTGAGCCTTTGGTTTTGAGCCGTTGAGATATCTGAGGTTGCAGCGCGCACTACGACTGTCACTGCACATTCACTGGCGCTTTCGTGTAGAACCGTCATCGAATAGCATTGACAACCCCGCGCGGCGATACCCGTCGCATATCGAGCCCTTGATGCGCTTAAAAACAGCGGTTCACAATTCGCGCTTGGTCAGTCGCGCGCCGGTGAGCAGAGCCAATTCACCCTATCTTGCAAATGGTGCGCGCAGAAAGATGCCATGGGCGCGGCAGTCAAAAAAAAAGGCAGAGCCACGGCCCTGCCTTCTCCGATGCAACGTCACTCTGTCAGCGTCCCGAAGGATGCGTTCAGGCCACGAGCATCCGGTAAATCTCATCCTTGAGCTGGGCGCGTTTCTTGCGCATTTCACCCTCGGCCAGATCTTCCATTGGCTCGACATTTGTCTCGGCGCGGTGCACCACGCGGTTGACCTCGTGATACTCGTCCGCCAGCCGGGCGAAATGCGCATCACTTGCTTTCAACGCGATGATTTTCTCGGCGTGTTCGGGGAATTCTTCTTGCAACTCGTGGGGTGTGTGCGACATACAGCATGCTCCTCCTGTCAGGTCCAGCAATCAGGCTAGGCACTGCATGCAGAGGCGGCTTTGATACGGATCAAATGCCAGGGTTTTGACTGGCGTTTTTGGGGCGCTTTTAACTATCTGGCAAATCCGGCGCACAGCGATACATCGCGATCCAGACCTCATCGTCCTGTTCAAGCGCGCCCGAGCCGGCGATCTCCCAGAATTTGCCATCATATTCCTGAATGATCGTTGGATAATTACCACTGTCCCAGGCGGCGATCAGGATGTTGTACACCGCCCCGTCCGTGTCATAGGATGCGCGATCAATAATCGGAACCGCACCACTGACAAACGCGCTGCTGAGCGTGCCTGCCTGAAAATCGATGTCAAAGCTGAGCCCGTTTGGGTCCATCTCAACCACAGGGTCGCCGCCGGGTACGCGTATATGACGTTCAAGCGCACAGACCCACCGGTCGGCCTGCTCCCACATAGGCGTGGCAGCGACCGGAGTGGCCAACATCAACGTGGTTGCTATCACATATTTCATTGCCGCTCTCCCGCAGCTGGTTTGGGGCATCCTGACACAGGGCACGCCCCAGGTCACGGGCAACGCGCCTATCGCTGCGCGCTCTGCCAATCAGGATGCATCCACGGTTCGGCATTCTCCGCGGGCAGCGGCGTGCGCCCAAGGATATGATCGCTGGCCTTTTCGCCGACCATGATTGAGGGCGCATTGAGGTTGCCGTTCGGGATGCGCGGAAAGACCGAACTGTCGGCCACGCGCAGCCCCTCAACCCCGATCACCCGCGTTTCCGAATCAACCACGGCGTTCGGATCATCGGCGCGCCCGATCCGGCAGGTGCCACAGGGGTGATACGCACTTTCGGCATGTTCGCGAATGAAATCATCGAGATCATCATCGCTTTGCGCCTCAATCCCCGGCTGAATTTCGTGGCGCAGATAGGGTTTGAAAGCCTCCTGCTCAAACAACTCGCGGGTCAGACGGATGCAGGTGCGGAACTCTTCCCAGTCGCGGTCCTGGCTCATGTAGTTGAAGCGGATCATCGGGTCGTCCATCGGATCGGCACTGCGCAGGCGGATATCCCCGCGCGAGGTTGAGCGCATCGGTCCGACATGGGCCTGGAACCCATGCCCCTCGGCCGCCGCCTTACCATCATAGCGCACGGCGATGGGCAGGAAATGGAACTGAACGTCGGGATAATCGATCCCGGGGGCCGAGCGGATGAAGCCACAGCTTTCAAACTGGTTGCTTGCACCGGGGCCGGTCTTGGTGAACAGCCATTGCGCGCCGACCATCGCCTTGCCTGCAAGATTCCAGTATTTGTACAGGCTGACCGGCTGGCTGGCCGCCATCTGAATGTACAGCTCAAGATGGTCCTGCAAATTGGACCCCACGCCGGGGCGATCCGCCACCAGCGGGATGCCATGGTCTGCCAGATGCGCCGCAGGGCCAATGCCCGATAGCATCAACAGCTTGGGCGAGTTGATCGCAGAGGCCGCGATGATCACCTCACGCCGTGCCTTGATCACTTCGCGTCGTCCTTTAACGGTGGCCTCAACCCCGACAGCACGCCCTTCTTCAATAACGATGCGGTGCACGAGGCCCCGCACCAGATCGCAATTCTCGCGTTTCAGCGCCGGTTTCAAATAGGCATTGGCGGCGGACCAGCGCTGGCCTTTCCAGACGGTCTGCTCGAAGGGGCCGAAGCCCTCTTGCTGATGGCCATTGTAATCTTCGGTGACAGGATATCCGGCCTGCCGACCCGCCTCGATAAAGGCGCGGGTCAGCGGGTTGTCCATCATGCCGCGCCCGACATGCAGCGGACCCGATCCACCGCGCCAATCGGGATCACCGCCATGGCCACCATCATCCCAGTTTTCCTGGCGTTTGAAATAAGGCAGCACATCGGCATAGCCCCACCCCTCGGCCCCCTGATCACGCCAATGGTCGAAATCCATCGCGTGGCCGCGCACATAAACCATGCCGTTGATAGAAGACGACCCACCGATGACCTTGCCCCGCGGACAGGCCAGACGGCGGTTGTTCAGATGCGGCTCAGGCTCGGATTGAAACCCCCAATCATACATCTTCATGTTCATTGGATAACTCAGCGCACCAGGCATCTGAATGAACGGTCCGGCATCGGTGCCGCCATGTTCGACGACCAGAACAGACTGACCCGCTTCGGCCAGACGATAGGCGATGGCACAGCCCGCGCTGCCCGCCCCTACGATCACAAAATCCGCTTCCATCACGCCCCCTCTGCCCGCAGCACATCGTATGACACCATCACATGGGCCCGATACGCGGGCCGCTCTGTAAGGCGCTGATAATAAGCCTCAACAGCCGGGTTATCAGCGCGCGCAATGTCCATGGTAAACCAGCGATACAGCAGATGGCCGATCACGATATCCGCCGCCGAAAACGCATCGCCACAGACAAACAGGCTATCGCCCAACTGCCGCGCAAGGTGCTGCATGTATCCGTCGAAACAGGCAATCGCCTCGGCCAATTCGTTTGCGTTCCGATTAGCCGCAGCCGTGCGCACCCGGGACCAGAAAATCGGTACGGTGAAGGCCTGACACAGCTCGTTCTTGCCCCATTCGGCCCACATATCGACCAAGGCGCGATCTTGTGGTTCGGTGGGCCAAAACGCCTCGTGGCCATAGCGGGCTACCAAATAGCGCAGGATCGCGGCACTTTACCCAGACAAAAAGATCACCGTCCTTCAAGACCGGGATTTTGCGATGCGGGTTCAACGCGCTGAACGCGGGTGTATCCAAACCACCATGGATATGGCCATAATCCAGCCGCTCGTGTTCCAGCCCCAACTCGGCCACGGCCCACATGACGAGTTGCACGTTGGACGACGTGGCGCGCCCGTAGATCGTCAGCATCTACTCGCCCCTCGGGAAACGCGCGTTTTCCTCGACCGTGTTCAGATCCATGTGGTTGCGCATGTAGCGTTCCGAGGCTTTTTGCAGCGGCTGATAATCCCAAGGGTAATACCCGCCCTCGCGCAAGGCCTCGTAGACGACCCAGCGGCGGGCCTGACTTTCGCGGACCTGCGCATCGAACGCCTCCAGATCCCAGCGCGCGGCAGCTTCGCGGCGGAAGTATTCCAGTACCTTGGTGACCGATCTGTCGTCGGCTAGATTGCTCAATTCTTGTGGATCGGCCTCAAGATCAAACAACTGTTCGGGATCAAGCGCGCAATTGGTGTATTTCCAGCGCCCCTGGCGCAGCGAGATCAGCGGCGAGTACGACGCCTCGGCGGCATATTCCATCGCCACGGGGGACATGCGTTTGGCCCCCTTGCCCTGCGGGACCAGCGACTGGCCTTCGACCCAAGGCGACACTTCGTCAATGTTGACCCCCGCCAGATCGCACAAAGTAGGACAGACGTCGAGCGTACTGACCGGATCGCTGACAAGCCCCGGTGCCATTCCCGGCGCTGCCACCATCAAGGGAACCCGGGCAGAACCTTCGTAAAAACACATCTTGAACCATAGACCGCGTTCGCCCAGCATGTCTCCGTGGTCCGAGACAAACAGGATGATCGCCTCTTGCCGCGTCGTCTCAAGCGCCTCCATCACCTCGCCGATCTTGTCGTCAAGATAGCTGATATTGGCAAAATAGGCCTGACGCGACCGGCAGATGTTGTCCTCGGTGATGTCAAACTTGCGCCAGTCACTGGCATCGAAAATGCGCTGCGCGTGGGGGTCGTGATCATCATACGCCATCGCCGGAACGTCGGGCAGCAGATGATCGCACTCCTCATAGAGGTCCCAGTATTTCTTACGGGCAACATAAGGATCATGCGGATGCGTGAAGCTGACCGTCAGGCAGCAGGGGCGTGCATCATGGCCACGGGCCAGATCATAAACCTTGCGTTTGGCGTTGTAGGCCACCTCGTCATCATATTCCATCTGGTTGGAAATCTCGGCCACGCCCGCGCCGGTGACCGACCCCATGTTGTGATACCACCAGTCGATCCGCTCACCGGGTTTGCGGTAATCTGGCGTCCAGCCGAAATCGGCTGGATAAATGTCGGTGGTCAGACGTTCCTCGAACCCGTGCATCTGATCGGGACCAACAAAATGCATCTTGCCCGACAGGCAGGTCTGATAGCCCGCGCGGCGCAGATGATGCGCATAGGTGGGAATATCGGCTGCAAATTCGGCAGCATTGTCATAAACGCGGCTGCGCGACGGCAAGAGGCCCGACATGAACGACGCCCGCCCCGGCGCGCACAAGGGCGAGGCAGTGTAGGCATTGGCGAAGCGGGTCGACCGTGCGGCCAGTTTCTTCAGGTTGGGCGCATGCAACCACTCAGCCGGGCCATCCGGGAACAGCGTGCCATTCAGCTGATCCACCATGAAAATCAGGATATTGGGTTGGGTCATGACGCGAGGTCCGTTGGCAAAGAGGTGTCAACGTAATGCAGCAGCACATCCAGCGCGGTCTCAGGCGGGATCGGATCGCCGCGCAAGGCCTGGCGCAAGTAGAGGCCGTCGATCATCGCCGCCAGTCCCCGGGTCAGGGTGCGGGCTTCAGCTTCATCGTCCGCCAGCTTGCGAAACTCGTACAGCAGATGCGAGCGCAGCCGCCTGTGATAGACATTCAGCAGCCGATGCGCGGTCTCGGATTTCTGCGCCTGAACGTAAAAGTTCAGCCAGGCTGAGACCACTTCAGGCCGGAACTGGCGCGGCGCAAAACTGGCGCGCAAAATGGCCTCGATCCTCTCACGCGGGGATTTGGCCATGATCATCGCACCACGCACCTCGGCCCCATAAAGGCTCAGAATATGACGCATGGCTGCGGCGAACATCTGTTCCTTAGACCCAAAATAGTGGTGCGCCAGCGCGCTGGACATGCCCGCCCGTTTGGCGATCTGGCTGACCGTGACATCCAATGTGCCCCGGGCGCCGATCTCGGTAATCGTCGCCTCGACCAATGCGGTGCGGCGGATCGGTTCCATCCCCAGCTTGGGCATGGCGACACTCCCTTCGTCGTTGCAAACTCTTTGAGCAATTGGGGTATTGCGGTTTAATTGACTCGTCAATCAATAAAAACTATGACATGAGAACCTCATGAAGGCTCACTAAAAAGTCATTGCATGTTTGGGCGCTAACGCTTTATCGTCCGGGCACTAACGACAACATATAACGGATTTCACCTCGCTTTGCCGGATCAGACATCTTCACATCTTCCCGCAAATCGACGCGTGACACCCCAACCCAGAGCCGATCTAACGGCATCGGGCAAATCACCACTCAATGATCAACGACAGGGAGAGATACATATGTCGATCATCAAAGGCGGAATGCTAGACCGCCGCGGATTTTTGAAAACAACTGCCGCCGGTGCGGCGCTGGCCACCCTGCCCTTCGGCGGTGCGGCAATGGCAGCCCCCAAACGTGGCGGCCACCTGCGCGTTGGCAAAGGCCACGGCCAAACCACTGACACGCTGAACCCCGGCACATGGGAAAACGGCTTTACCATCGGCATGGCCTTTGCCATCCACGGTCGTCTGACCGAAGTCGCCCCCGATGGCAGCCTGGTGCCTGAACTGGCTGAAAGCTGGGAAGCCTCGGAAGATGCAAAGACCTGGCGTATGAAAATCCGCCAGGGTGTGACTTTCCACTCCGGCAAAGCGCTGACAGTGGACGACGTGATCGCATCGCTGGATTTCCACCGTGGCGAGGATTCAACTTCGGCCGCTGGCCCGCTGGTTGCTCCCATTGAAAGTATGGCAGCCGACGGCGACACAGTAGTGTTTGAACTGACTGGCGGCAATGCCGACTTCCCGTTCATCCTTTCGGATTATCACCTGACCATCCACCCGGCCAAAGATGACAGCATCGATTGGCAGTCAGGCGATGGCTGTGGCTCGTACATCCTGAAGTCGAAAAACTTTGGTGTGTCGATTACCATGGAGCGTAACCCCAATCACTGGCGCGATGACGTGGCCTTCTTCGACGGCATTGAAATGCTGGCGCTGGTTGACCAGAACGCCCGTACCACGGCGCTGGTTTCGGGTGACGTTGACGTCGCCGACCGGATGGACCTGAAAACCATTGGTCTGCTTGAGCGCAACCAGAGCCTCAGCATCCACTCGGTTGCTGGCACACAGCACTTCACCTTTGCGATGTCGGCCAATCAGGCCCCGTTTGACGACAACAACGTCCGTCAGGCCCTGAAATACGCCATCAACCGCGAAGAAATGGTTGAGAAGATTCTGTTTGGTTATGGGTCTGTCGGCAACGACGTGCCCGTTGGTCAAGGCCAGCTCTACTATAACACCGAGCTGGAGCAGAAAACCTACGACCCTGATAAAGCCAAGTGGTACCTGCAGCAATCTGGCCTCGACAGCCTTGAGGTCAGCCTGTCGGCTGCCGATGCGGCCTTTGCCGGTTCGGTGGATGCCGGTGTTCTGTTCCAGAACTCGGCCAAGGACGCGGGCATTGATCTGACCGTCGTGCGCGAGCCCAATGATGGCTACTGGTCGGACGTATGGATGAAGAAACCCTTCTCGGTCGTGTATTGGTCGGGCCGTCCGGTTCAGGATCAGATGTTCGCCACTGCCTACTCCTGTGGTGCTGCCTGGAACGACGGGTTCTGGTGCAACGACCGGTTCGAAGAACTGATGGTTGCCGCCCGGGCCGAACTGGACCCGGCCACACGTCAGGCGCAGTACTTCGAGATGCAGGACATCGTGTCGAACCAAGGTGCGATCATCATCCCGATGTTTGCCAACTACGTGTTCGCCACGTCCAACAAAGTCGCCACACCCGAGGCCAAAGGGTCGAACTGGGATATGGACGGCGAACGTTGGGCCGAACGCTGGTGGTTCGCCTAAACGATTTACCAGACCTCGCAACAAGACGAGGGACAGTGAAGGAAGGGGCCGGTTTCGACCGGCCTCTTTTTTTGTTTGCAAGAGACACCGGGTGCCTGACTTGGCGGCACAGCAGGGATGACCTGAAGCGACTTCGATGTATTGCGCGATCATCGCCGCGCACCCGGTTTTTGAATAGACCTGTTTCGCAATAGGTAGATTTCTGCCATTCCAGCTTCACCGAAGCAGTGGAGTTTGCCGGAATGGCCGTACTGAAAGTTTTACGGGCACGTCCAGAGTTGTTTTTCCGCCTTTCCGGAATACGTCCGGCGGATTTTGATGCTCCGGTTTGTCAGCTTCACCCGATTTGGCTTGCCGGTGAAGCCGGGCGTTTGTCCCGAAAGAACAGACAACGGGCCATCGAGGGCGGCAGGAAGTATCGGCTGCAACTGGCGGAACAAATGCTTTTGTGCCTGATCCATTACCGCACATACGCCGGCCAGGCCTTTGTTGGCCTGCTTTTCGACATTTCCAGCCCCACAGTTTGCCGCCGCGTTCGCGCCATGACGACGGTGATGGCTGGCCATTTCGCCATGCCGGAGCGCAGGATCAAATTATCGACACAGGAAAGAAACGATCTTCTCTATCCTGTGATCGATGGTACCGAGCGCCCTGTTCAGCGCCCCGGGACGCCGTCAAGGCGCAAGGCCAGGTATTCAGGAAAGAAGAAACGCCATACAGCGCCGCACCGGATCATTACCGACGACAGGAAAAGGATCCTGGCCGTTGGTCCTGCACAGCCCGGGCGAAAGCACGACAGGCGGATATATGATGAAGCGCGCGTGGACAAGCCCCCCGGTGTGCCTGTCCCGGGCGATCCCGGTTATCCCGGAACGTCGCTGGAAGTCCCGCTCAAAGCCTCAGGGAACCATCCCCTTGCCAAAGAGCGGAAAAGCTGCAACACATGGCACGCAAAGCTGCGCATCGGCGCAGAGCATGGAATTTGCCGCATGAAAAAGTTCGGGATTTTTGCCGATACCCATCGCAATAATGGCCAGGCGGATATGATCGCAAGGAATGTAGCGGCCCTGGCAAACCTGAATTTGAAAACAGCCTGACCAAATGGGCAGGGATACCTCCGTTCAAAAACAACCGCCCTTATTGCGAATCGAGTCTAATATCAAGACTGGCATGGCTTGTTGCGGCCAACAGGATCACCGCCCCGCCCAGAAAGCCCGCTGTTGGGGGCAGTTCGCTGAGAACTATCCATGCCAGCAGGATGGCAAACGGAATCTCCGCCGTACCCCGCAACGCAGAGTGTGCCGCTGGGATCAGCCGCGTCCCTTCGGTCCAGAGTATGACAGCACCAGCAAAGACCAAACCAAACAGGATCAACAGCAGGGCATCCTGCGCCGACACATTCTGCGGGCTGCCCAAAACCGCACCAACGCCAAAAAGCTGCAAGGCCGATGCGCCCCCGGCCCAAACCACCGGCACATCTGCAAACCTTCGGATCAAAACAATGTAAGCCGCATTTCCGATCGTCATGGCAACCGCCAGAAGATCGCCAGCCATGCTGACGGCGCCCACCCCGCCAGCAACAATGATCACAACGCGACCATGGCGGTCCCGCCAGCCACAAGCGTGCGCGGCAAGACCACTTCCCGCATGATCCACCACCCCAAACCAGCAGCGACAAAAGGGGCCGCAGCATAGATCACCGCGACATTGGCCACATAGGTAAGCTTGAATGCATAGACAAAAGCGACGCTGGCCAAACTGCCCACACTGGCCAAAAGCCACCCTCGCGCGCCAAGCCGGAAAACGGCTTACCTTGATTTGCCCGCCCGGCTCAGATCGACATAAAGCGCAATCGCAGCCCCGCCAACCAACCCTCGCCAGCAAATGATTGTCCACCCGTCAGCGGCAATGACCTTTGTCAGAACACCTGACATGCTGAAAGCGAAAGCTGACAGGACCACCAGAACAACGCCTCTGGTGCCGGGGGAAATACTAATTTGATGCACCTCGTTGGCCTCCGGTATCGGGTTGAAACCAACCTATCATGGACCTGCTGACACCAGTGCGTCAGCAGTGATCTGAAACCCTGCGAGAGATGCAACGAAATCTTTGCAAAATGTTTACCCAAACGACATGGAATGCGCGCAAATCACCCTTGTTACATTCGTCGAAACACGCGTCTTTCGTGACGCCAGATAACCGGGATATTCTATGTCTGTCTCCAACCTCAGCAGTCTTAATCGCCGTTCTTTCCTGCGCGTCTCAGCGGCCACCGCGCTGGCCGCCTCGCTGCCACTTTCCGCCGCTCAGGCGGCCCCCAAACGTGGTGGACATCTGCGCGCAGGCCTGGCGCATGGCCAAACCACGGACACATTGAACCCAGGCACCTGGGACAACAGCTTTACCGTCTCGATGGCCTTTGCGGTGCACGGCTATCTGACCGAGATCACCGCTGACGGCACGGTTGTGCCCGCACTGGCCGAAAGCTGGGAAGCGTCAGGCGATGCCTCTGTCTGGCGGGTCAAACTGCGCAGCGGAGTGGCCTTTCATTCCGGCAAAACCGTTGAGGTCGCGGATGTCGTCAACTCGATCAATTTCCACCGCGGCGCGACCTCCACCTCGGCGGCAGGTCCGCTGGTGGCCTCGATCACCGACATCGCCACCGAAGGCGACGACACTGTGATCTTCACATTGGACTCGGGCAACGCCGATTTCCCCTTCACCCTGTCGGATTATCACCTGGCCATCGCCAAGGCCGATGGCGAGGGCATCGACTGGCAATCGGGCGACGGGTAGTGGGGCCTACAGCCTGAAGGAGTTCAAACCCGGCATCTCGGCCACGTTTGAGCGTAACCCAAACCACTGGTCCGACACGGTCGGATGGTTTGACAGCGTCGAAATCCTGTCGCTGATTGACCTGAATGCGCGCACCACCGCGTTGATCTCGGGGGATGTTGACGTGGTGGATCGTCTGGACCTGAAAACCGTGGGCCTTCTGGCGCGCAAACCCGGCGTTCAGATCAATTCGGTCGCGGGCACGCAACACTACACCTTCACGATGCTGACCAATCAGGATCCGTTCACCGACAACCACGTGCGACTGGCCCTGAAACATGCCGTCAACCGCGAAGAACTGGTTGAGAAAATCCTGTTCGGCTATGGCTCGGTGGGCAATGACCATCCGATCGGCTCGGGGCAGCGGTTCTATAACGCAGAGATGCCACAACGCGCCTATGATCCGGAAAAAGCCAAATGGCATTTGCAGCAGGCCGGGTTGAATGGCCTTTCCATCAACCTCTCTGCCGCTGACGCGGCCTATGGCGGCGCGGTGGATGCGGCTGTTTTGTTCCAGAACTCGGCCAAACAGGCCGGGATTGAAATCGCCCCTATCCGCGAACCAAATGATGGCTATTGGTCGGACGTGTGGATGAAAAAGCCCTTCTCGGCGGTCTATTGCTCAGGGCGCCCCACCGAAGATCAGATGTTCTCTATCGCTTACAAAAGTGATGCGGCCTGGAACGACAGCTTCTGGACAGACGACGGGTTTGATCAGATGCTGCTGTAGCGCGCCAATCAAAATGCGCAATTACGCCAATCAAGTGCGCAATCGACGTGATTTTCCCGGGTATTTACATGGGTATTTACCGTTGATTTTCCCGGCGCTTTTCTTCTTGATTGCGCACTTGATTGGCGCACGGTACGTTCACCCTTCCAAATCGGTGCAGGGGGTTCATGCCTGCGGCACCCGGTGCCTGCGTTTTATAGACGGCCGGAATGCGCGCGGGGTCGATCCCCGCTGCCCCGCCCCGATGATATCGGGGGCGGTCTCTCCGGCGCAGCATTTCGCTCAATGCGGCGGACTGATCAGCGGTCAGCACCGCCTCACCCTCCAGCAGGATGGCGGGCACTTCGCGTGCCGTGCGCCCCGCTGTGGCGGCGGAGGCCGCAATGATGGCTTGCGCCCGACCAGCCACATCCCCGGCCACGCCCCCGGCCACGCCCCCTGTGTGAAACGGTCTGCCCCGGGGCCGCACCGCCGTCGTCGGTGCCGGTGCCGTGCCGCCGCCAAAACCCCCGCCCAAAACCCCGGCCAAAGCATCGGCCAACGGGCCGGTGATATTTTGGCGAATGGCGATGCGGGCAAAATCGGCGATGATGCTGTCGACCAGATCCCCGACCTCCAGCTTGCCCGTAGAGACAAACTGCACGAGAGCATCTTCCAGGCCATTGAATGCCCCGCCGACGGCGCTTTCGATCTCATTGCCCGCAAAGCTCGCCTCCTCGGCATAGCCCCGCAGTCCAGCGCGGATGGCGTCTACGCCCTGCGGTCCCCGGCTCAGCGCGCGCTCTATTGCGATAGCCTCTTCGGCTGCCGCATTGACAGCGGCTTCCAGTTCACGCACCTGTGCAGCCGCTGCAGGGTTATCGCCGATTTTCGCAATCGCTGTCTCCGCCAGCCGCGCGGCCTCTGCGGTGGCGATAAACCCCGCCTCTTCCCCGCCCCCCAACCCTTGCAGGCGGATAGAGGCGATCTCTGCACGGCTCCGATATTGCTCCAACGTCTTGATCAGGGCTGTGGCGGGATCATTTTTACCACCGCCGCCACCGCTGCCGGAGATTGATTTGCGCAGTCCGGCCTCGGCCTCGCGCGTGCGCGCGTTGATACGGGCCAGGGCTACCGCGTTATCTCCGGCCGCCCGGATCGCTTCGGCATCGAAGCGCTGCGCGGGGTCCAGATCCGACCGGCCCGCCGTGGCCGCCGCCTGTAATGCCAAGGCACCACGCTCCGCCAGCTGACGTGCCCGGGCCTCCGGGTCGCCAACCGTGGCCTCGCGAATACGCGCCACCGCCAGAGCGGCCGCCTGCACCCCCGGTAAAGCGGCCAGCTCATCGCGGGCGCGCGCGGCCTCATCCGCCAGCGCCTTTGCGGCCTTGATGGCAACGCCAAGGCCCAGATCACCCGTCTTGAGCGTCCCGAGCCGGCGTGCCTGGTCTTCGGCTGCGATCAACCGGTCGATCAGTACGTCCAGCGCCTTTCGTTGATCTGTGGTGAGGTCTTCACCCCCCAGGGCATTCTCCAGGACTTTGCGCATGTTTGCGACGGCGTCGGAAACTTCATTGATATCATCGCCGTCAAGAGCGTTGCGCAGATCAAGTGATGCCGATGACAGTGCCTCTGTCTGTTCACCGGCAAGCTGTTCACCGGCAAGTCCGAGTTCATCTGCGTACCGGCGCAGGGCGGCGGACATGGATTCGGAGGCCTCCATAACGGCGAAGCTGGTCCGGACCGCGCCCTCGTTGAACAAGCGCAGCCTGATGATTATCGTGTTCAGAAGGGTATCGACATCTTCGATGTTGTCCAGATCGGCATCCTTGACGAACCCTGTCGGGGTCTCTCCAAAGGTGTCTCGCAGATGGGCTTTCACGCTGTCGTTGTCCGAGACGTCGAATACATCCAGACCAGCTTCGCGAAGCACGTCACCGGAGCGGTGCACGGTCCCTTGCAAAATATCCTCGAAATCCGCCGCCACCCGGTCCTGTCCGGCGGCCAGCGCCTCGGGCAGACTGTCCAGCAGGCCCTTTCCTGTCGCGCGCAGTGCATCCCGCGCTTCACGCTCCGCCAGCTGACGCTGCGCGGCCAGAAGGTCCCGAACCCGCGCTGTGACAACCCCGTAACGCTCGGCCAGATCCTCAAGATCACCGCCAAGGTCTTTCAGTCCCCGCAGCCTCTCCGTGGCATCCGCGAGCCGCGATGTGGCGTCGGACGCACTCTCCGCTTCCTCGCCTGTGCGCAAAAATGCGGCACCGAGAGGCACGGCAATGGCCGCGACAGCACCCAGAACCGCGCCAAGAACGCCAAACCCACCGAGCAATTGCGGAAGCTGCTGGGCCATCGCCTGGCTCGCGGATGTGCCTGCACCCACCTGGACGGCGAAGTCACCCACCTGCCACGCCGTGTTCTGGATCTGTGGGCGCAGGTGTCTCATGCGCTCACCCAGGGCGCGCGATGCAGTGCTCGCCTGCCCGGCGGCGGCCCCTGCCCGTGTGGTCCGTCCTCCCAGCCCCTGCGCCGCATCGCCCGTCGCATCCAGCTCGGCCCTGGTCTTGCGCAGGACGGCCAGCGCGTCGCCTATATCGCCACTGACGCGCAGGGCGAGGTCGATATCCTGCGTCATTGCATCAGGCCCCGCACCAGACTATGGCCCGGCATCTCGATACGGCGCGACTGTCCTGCCTGCCAGATCAGCATGATCTGTCTCCATGTCAGTGTGGCGGGGAGGCTTCGGATATCTCCGTGCCCGTCGGCTGCAAGCTGCTCGAGGACGCGAGAGAGCGCGATACGGTCTCCACCACCCCCTGGCCCAGTGCCTGGGCCACCAGGCGGCGGATAAAAAAACCCGTGTTGACTTGCCAGACCGCCGATTGCAGCGCATGGGCCTCGGTGTCCGCAAGCGATCCAATCCATTCCACCGATTGCCCGCTGGCCATAGCGCAGATGCGCAGCCAGATATCCGCATGCGCCCCCAGCACAGCGCCGGTGCGCACGGCATCGGGCTCTTGCGCCGTGTCGCCCACCTGAACCGCAAGATCACGGATCAGGGGAGCCCCGATCACCTGAACATCGAGGCCCTCGCGCATCCGGAACTCGCGCACTGTTATACACAGAGTCCTTGAGCACCCGACTTTTGACGGGTTGACGTCTGACCGTAGAACGATTCAGCTAGCCGCATGATCCGTCCCAACTTTCTTTCTCCCACGGAGCGCCTTGAGCTTGAGTCCTGTGTGCGCAGTCAACGCGAAGATCATGGGATTGCACGGCGTGCAAATGCGCTCCTTTTGCTGGATGACGGGAAGTCCTGTCAAGTAATCGCGGAATTTCTATATTTGGACGACGACACCATTCGTGGCTGGCACAAAACCTACCGTGAAAGCGGCTGGGACGCGCTTGCCGCCGATGGCTGGAAAGGGGGTCAATCTCGTATGGCCCCAGATCAAGAGGCTGCATTATGCGATTGGCTGAACGGTCGCTTCTGCCGTTCGACAGTTGAGATAAGAGCCCATATTTCAACAGAATTTGGCCTGCGCTACTCGCATTCTGGCTGCATCAAGCTTCTTGCCCGGCTCGGGTTTGAGTATCGCAAACCCAAGGCCCTGCCACGGGGTGTATCTGTCGAGAAACAGGCCAGCTTCATTACGATGTACGAGCGGTTGATGACCGAGCTTGGCGCTGATGAAGCCGTTTATTTCGCTGATGCCGTCCACCCAGAATATCAGACAAAGCCTGCATATGGCTGGGTGAAGGCAGGCTCAAACCCCGCAGTCCCGACCACTGCTGGGCGAGGCCGTGTGAATATCCATGGCGGGCTCAACCTTGAAACCTTCGACGCGCCCTTTGTCGAGCCAACCACCGTCGACGGTGTCAGTGCCACGCAGCTTCTAGCCAAGATTGAAACGCGCAACCCCGACAAGCGATTAATCCACGTCATCTGGGACAACGCGCCCTATCACAAAGGGCCGGATGTCAGGGCGTTTCTCGCAAGGCCAGATTGCCGCATCCACCTTATCCAGTTGCCGCCATACTGCCCGCACCTGAACCCCATTGAACGATTATGGGCTGTCATGCACCAGTTCGTGACGCACAATCATCATTACCCAACCCAAAAACAGTTTGCGAATGCAATCCTGAAGTTCTTCCGCGTAACCATACCAAACGAGTGGAAAACATTCCGAAGCCAAGTCTCAGACAATTTTCGCGTCATAACTCATGAGAAGTTTCGGGTTTTGGCGTAGCTCCGGTATATATCCACCGCCGCGCCCGTGTCCGGATCGCGCAGTGTGATTGTTACATCCGGATCAAGGATGGCGAGGGTCTCCGCATCATCGCTCATCGCAGGTCCTCCCCGTCGATCATCATCGCGGCGGAGCCGTCCTCGGGCTGCCATATATTGGCGCTGAGCGGGATCCGCTGCTCCGACCGCCCGGTGAGCGTCCAGTCACCGTTTGGGCGCAGCTTGACGTCCGGGCAGTAGATGTTACGGCCCTTTGATGCCGGATTGATCGTCGGAGCGTGCTCGACGTAGCGCAGTGCGCCCGTGACGACCCGGGCCTGCCCCACAGAGATGCGGGTCGCGGCGTCGATCGTATAGGACGCGAGGATTGTGGTGTTGGCGGCGATACCATCCGCCCCGGCATCCAGAATGCGAATTGTGCCGGATCCCGGATCGGCGCGGTAATGGGTATTGAGCGTGTAGGCTGTTCCGCCGCGCAAAGGGCGCAGGATGAGGTCCGAGATCCGACGGCCCCTGGCGGACGGGAGCCCATACCATGGGCCGCCATCCAACAGGCCGACGGCAATCCGCTCGCCTGTCACCGTTGTCGCGGGCACCGGGATCGTATCCGAGGCGAACAACAGGGCGATATTGCCCAGGGACATATCCCGCAGCACCATGTCGATCATGCGCTCGGTGGAGCGTACCGCGTCGACCAGCACGCGCGGCACCCCCGAGCCTGACTGCACCGTCACGCGCTCCTCGTTGATCCGGAGCGTTGTGCTCTCGGCGTCCCCGAGACAGCGCTCCGCTCCGGGCGCGCCGTCCTGTGTGGCCCGGGCAAAATAAAGTTTGCCGGCACCGATGATGAAATTCTGCGCCATCAGTTACACTCCCTTGATGTTCTGTATTGGCAGGTCCATTCGTCCTGCCAGATGATACGACCATTCTCGATCTCGGTGAGACGTCCGGCCACAAATGCCAGCGGCCCGGTCACCCCATGGTTTTCCGGTTCCGGGGCCGGTACCCAGCCCAACAGCTTTTGACGGGTCTGCCCCAGTACGTCAGCCAGCGTTTTTTTCGCACGGGTCCTGCGTCCGGACGGGTCATTGGCAGCGTCAACGACAAGCACCACGCCGATCCGCATCTCCACCGCGAGGGGAAGAAGGGTCTGACCGGGGACGGAGGACGAAACCGCTCTCGCGGTATTGGCGCTTGTGTCGAGGGTTTCGCGCTGATCGAAGCGCCGTGATTTTGTGAACTGACGATTCTGTTGGACGATTGGGACCTTCTCAATCTGACGATAGGAGGTTTCAATGTCAGACCAATATGTACCTGCACTGCGCCAGCGATTTCTCGAAGATATGCGGATCAAAGGGCTGCAGTCGAAAACGCAGACAATGTATTTGCGAGGGATGCGGGATTTTACGCGGTTTCTGGGTCACGCGCCGGATAGCGCGACACCGGAAGAGCTGCGGGCGTTCCAGCTCGATATGAAGGAGCGCGGCATTGGCGCACCGACCTTCAACAACCGGCTGACAGTGTTGAGTTTCTTCTTTGCGACGACGTGCCCGCGTCCCGAGATGAAGCGGCATATGCGCTATCAACGGGCGGCTAAGAAGATCCCCGTTGTGCTCAGCGCCGAGGAAGTCGCGCGTATTATCGAAGCGGCACCTGGGCCTGGGTTACGATACCGCGCGGCCTTCAGCGTGGCCTATGGTGGCGGGCTGCGCGCCAGCGAGGTCACCCATCTCAAAGTTGGCGACATAGATAGCGACCGGATGCTGATCCGGATTGAGCAAGGTAAGGGTCGTAAGGACCGGCAGGTCATGTTGTCGCCGAACCTTCTGAGCCTGTTGCGCGACTATTACCGAGAAGTGCGGCCGAGAGGTTGGATGTTCCCGGGTCGTAACCGGATCGATCCAATCTCGACGCGGCAGTTCAATCGGGCCTTTGGGGTCGCATGCGATTTTGCAGAGATCAAGAAGCAGGTGTCGCCCCACACTCTGCGGCACAGCTTTGCCACGCATCTGCTGGAGGGTGGGACCGACATCCGGGTGATCCAAGTGCTTCTGGGCCATGCCAAGCTGGAAACGACGACGATCTATACCAAGGTGGCAACCAAGACGATCCAGAGTGTCACCAGCCCGTTTGATCTGCTGGTGCGGCGGGAGGCCGGACCCGGTTAAACTAGGCTTCCATGTCTCGCCTCAAGCTGGAGGTCGCAGACATCTTCCGCGCCCATGGTGCTACCTATCGCCTGGCCCACGCCGGACACTTGAACCTACAGCAGTTAAAAGTGATGTCGGCGATAGAGAGCTGCCGGACCGCTGTGCTTGGCGGGCATGTTGCCGCTTGCACCAAATGCAGTCACCAGCACATCGCCTACAACTCGTGCCGCAATCGGCATTGCCCGAAGTGCCAAGGTGCAGCGGCGCAGGACTGGATGCAGGCGCGCATGGAAGACTTGTTGCCCATTGAGTATTTCCACGTGGTCTTCACGCTGCCATCGCAAATCGCCGACATTGCCTTCCAGAACAAAGCGGTGGTCTACGGCCTCCTGTTCAAGGCGGCGGCGCAAACTCTGCTGACAATCGCAGCCGATCCAAAACATCTTGGTGCAAAGATTGGCATGACGAGCGTGCTGCATACATGGGGATCCGCGATGACGCACCACCCGCATGTGCATATCATCGTGCCGGGCGGTGGATTGTCGTCCGATGGCAAGCGCTGGAAGAACTGCCGCTCAGGCTTCTTCCTGCCGGTAAAGGTGCTCGCGCGTTTGTTCCGCCGCCTGTTCCTCGAAGGGCTGAGCGGATTGCACAAAGCAGGCAAGCTGCGCTTCTTCGGCAAACTGGCAAAGCTGGCCGACCCCGATACCTTCGCCGCCCATCTCGCGCCGCTGCGCAAAACCAACTGGGTGGTTTATGCCAAACCACCCTTCGGCGGGCCTGAGGCCGTGCTGGCGTACTTGAGCCGTTACACGCACCGCGTGGCGATCTCAAACCACCGCCTGATCAGCGCTGATGCCAACACTGTGGCCTTCCGGTGGAAAGATTATCGCATCAAACGTGGGGACAGGATGAAGGTCATGCGTCTGCCGACGTCCGAGTTCATCCGTCGCTTCCTGATCCATGTCCTGCCCTCCGGCTTCCACCGCATCCGCCACACAGGCTTCCTCGCGAATGGCATCCGTCGCGACAGGATCGCAAAGATCAGGTCTTTATTGGAGGTTGAAGCAGACGCCATTCCGAAAGCCCATGAGGATCAAGGTGTCGATACCGACGAACGAGACCAGTCCCAGCCGTGCCCCAAATGCGGTGGCGCAATGATCATCATCGAGACCTTCATGCGGGGCCAAACACCCAAGTCCCGCGCACCGCCATGGGAGGACGCCGCATGATACGACTATCAAATCGGGTCCTTCATTACGCGGACGCCGGACCCATCGGTGCGACCATCCCGCCAAAACCTGCGCTACAACAGGCCAATGGCGGCAAAACGGGATATCAATCAGCCAAATCGGGCTGGGAAAATCGACTTATCAGCGCTGCTTGTCATCACGCAGCCGATAGTTCTGCACATCAATCACCGCAGCCATAGTACACAATCCCCATAGCACCGAAATCCGCCCACGCTTTCCTCCTTGTCAGATTTGTCGCCGCTGCATCTCACGATGACAACAGCCACAAACCTTAGACTGAGCGGACAAGGCGCGTTCCGTCAACGGCGCAACGACAGCGGACGGCAGCTTTGGGGCATCCGCCCGCGCCACGTCGTAGACGTTCAGCACGTCAACCAGCGTCTCAAGCGTGCGAAGGCGTTCGGCAACCGCATCCACGGCGGCAAAGCCGGGCCATGCCGATGCGGAAACAATCATCGCAGCGTCTCCGCCAGCATGCGCGTCGCAATATCAAGAACGGCTGTCCGGTCATCGCCGGAAACGCCCAGATATGGCCGGGCGGGCATCGTGACGCTGTGCGCCCCGATTTGGGCATTCACGATCCGGATCAGCCCGGTCTTGCGTCGCGCCGCGTTCCTGCGGGATATGAACCGACCTGTGTCATCGTCAAATTCAAGGGTCTGTTTCCGGGCTTTCTTCCTGATGGTGCCGCCAAACTGGTGGATCGCGGCGTAAACGACATTTGTGCCCACCTCGACGCCGGCGGCATCGGCGCGGTGTGTGATCGACTGACGCAGGCGCGCGGAATCTGTCAGGGTCTGGCCCCCTTTTTTGCGCGCGCGCCGCGAGGGTGCCCATTTTGTGCCGTCCGGACCCGTTTCCGTCTCGAAGCGCCGCAGGACCGCGGAGGCCAGCATCTGGCCGATTTCGTCATACATCTCGTATGGGTTGTCCAGGGCCGTGACCGCACGCCCCAGAGCCGCCCGGGCCCCGGCATCGTCCCATTCGACATCGATCCGGACACCTGCCCCGGCCATCACGCAGTCCCTCCACGACGATTGATCCTGTCAATCGTCTCGCGGATCCGCGCAGGCGGGGCCTTGATTGCAGGGCCAAAGTTGCGCCGTGGCGGTTCCGCACCATCGCCACTGCGCAGATAGCCCTGCGCCGGACGGGAGAGCTGATCGCGCGCGGCCTTCGCCGCGTCTGTCACCGCCTCTTTCGGCGCGTCGTCGTAAAGGGCCAGCCGCGCCAGGGCACAGGCAATGGCCTTGAGGGATGGATAATCACCCTGTGCAAGAGGCAGGATATATTCCCGGGCAAGGGCTGCATCGATTTCGCCCGCCGCGTCCGACAGCACCGCCGCCAGACGTGCAGCGGCATCCTCTGCATCATCCTCTGCATCATCACACAACAGACGCGCAATCTCTTCCGAACCATAGCGGGCTTCAAGATCATCGCGGGTCGCATAGGCCATGGCTCAGGCGACCCCGTCCGGGGTGTCTTCAGTATCCGGACCCGCAGCCACAGGACCGGCGTACGGAACCTTTGCGTCCCCCGACGCAACCAGCGCGGCCAGTACGTCCTGCGGAAGATCCAGCGGATCGCCCGGCATATAGCGCTTGCGCGCATATTGAACCGGATTGATCGCGACACATGCAGGGGCCGGTTCGGCCGCTTTGGCTGCAGGAGCCGGTTCGGCTGCCTTGACTGTTTCGACCATTACGCCCTCCCTACGCCACTGCGTTTTTGAACAGGTATCCCGCCCTGGCGGCAATGATCCGCTCATCGCAGGTGTCAACAACCCGCAGGCGATGCCCGCCGCGCGCGCCGCGCGCAGGGTCAAAGACGGAATACACCTCGCGCCCACGATAAGAGGCTGTGATCCCCAATGTGGGCGGGCCATTGGGCGCTGCATTGGGATCGGCACGGTAAAAGAGTGCGTTCTTGCCCCACACGCGTTTCAGGCTTGCCTCCCGACCGGGGCGGGCCGCATTGATCCAGGCCTGGCCAACAACAATTTTCACCTCCAGCAGATCCTCGACCATCATCCGCGAGGCGATGCCGCGATCCCCTTCATTGCGGTTGACCGATTTCAGGATCGCCGGGTGCGTGCGCAGATCCTTCCAGACCTCCGAACCCATGCAGAAATGTGTTGGCTTGACGATCATGCTCTCGACCGCATCGACAATATCGGCCACGGGATCACTGTCGTCATGACTGGCGGACCACTGATCATTGCCCGCCAGTGTGACTTTGTTGTCCGCGCCGTATTTTGCGGCGTCGAACACCAGATCCGCCACGCGCTTTTCACGATCGATCATCAGCAGATCGGTCAGCATCATTGTGGAGCGATCTATCGGATCAACCGTTGTGGGCGGCGCGTTGCGCACATCATCGTCGGGGATCAGATCCTCAAGCGAGTAATCCTGACAGGCGCCTGATTTCTCCTCCGCCGAAAAATGCACCATAACGGGCGTCCCGCGCCGACCGACACGCGTTTCGGGAACGCTGAAGCTCTCGGCCAGCGGGTATTCGGTATAGCGGTATTCCTTGCGCCCCACATCGACCCGGGGCAGGACCATATCGGCGATACAGGGGTATCGCATGAATAGCATCTTTTGGTTTGCCTTGATCTTCTGTCTCTGATTCAGTTTTCCAAAGTTTATGTCCGGAGGGCGCTGCTTTGGAAAATACCGTGTTGTTTCAATCTTTTGCCTCGTCGATTTCTGATCCCCGCCAGGAGACGTCTGATCCCCGCCAGGAGACGAAGGTGTTGTATCCACTTGATGGGATTCCGCTTTTGAGCCTGTGCGGAGTGGTGTCGGGGTGTGGGAGTTTTGTCGATGTTGCCCTTTATGGCGAGGAAAAGTCGGGTTTCCTGCGCAAGTTGGCTACGTTTGAGCATGGCATACCCTCCCGTGACACGCTTTCGACGGTGTTTCGGGCGATTGATCCTGAAGAGTTCAACGCAGCCTTTGCCGCGTGGGCGTCCGGGTTGGCCGGGCGCGTTGGAGGAACGGTCGTTGCCATTGACGGCAAGACAGCGCGAGGCTCAAGGGCCGGTGGTGAAACGCCTCTGCATCTGATCCCGGCCCGGTGTAACGATCTACGTCTCGTGCCCGGCCAGCAAGCCAGCGCGCACAAAAGGAACGGGATCAGGGACATCCCCGTTCTCCTGGATTTGCTCTTCCTGGAGGGCGCGGTCGTGACGCTGGATGCGATGGGGCGCCAACGTGAGATCGCCTGCAAAATCCGTGACAAGGGTGCTGACTATGTGCCGGCCCTGAAGGGCAATCAGGGGCTTCTCCATGAAGACGTGAAACTGTGGTTCGAAGAACAGGATCGGGAAAACACAGAATCACTACAGACGGTTGACGGCGACAGGGGCAGGATTGAAACGCGAACATATACCCAATGCGACGCCATCGGCCGGTTGAAAAAGCGCCATCCCCATCGGGAGGGGTTGGTCAGCATTGGCCGCGTCGTCCCGCTTCGGGAAAGTGGCGGGAAGACGACACGGCAAACGCGGTACTTCATCCCGTCCCTGCCAAAAGACGCCGCGCGCCTTGCCCATGCCGTACGCTCTCACCGGGGAATTGAAAACCGCCTCCACCGGGTGCTTGATGTCACCTTCCGCGATGACGACAGCCGGATACGAAAAGATCACGCACCCGCCAACTTCGCCGTCATCAAGCACATCGCAATGAATTTGCTCAACAAAGCAAAAAGCGAGAACTCCCTCGGAGGAATGCGGAAAAAGGCAGGCTGGAACAACCGCTTCCCGCTTCAAATCCTCGCGCCGTGAAACTCATGCGATTCCCCTGAGCGGCGATACAGCTGTCATTGCCATAGCCCACCGCGGTCGCGGTGCGCTCGAAGTCCACAGGGTACGTGGAAATAATGTTGTCTGCCATCTGTCAGGCCTTCCTTACATGCGATGCTGCGACAGCAGCACGGGAATGATGTCACCGGCAGCCGTGGCGGCCTCCAGAGCAATGCCCACCACACAATCACCGGTGGTGTCGGTGGCTGTCGCCTTGCCCTCGGCATCGGGTTTCAGCGCCGTGCCGCGCATGACAGCGCCCCCGGCCTCAAGGTCGGCGATGCCCGCAATATGCACATCCAGGATCTGCCCGGACCCGGTGGCCACCTCACCGGAAATGCCTATGGGCCGCTCTCCCGCTGTTCTGGCGGAGTCCGCGTCCGCCTGGACCGCTTCCCCGCCCTTCGAGGTTCTCAGCCGCACGATGCGGCGCGCGGCCACATCACCGAACGCCTTGAAAGAGACCGTTGCAACAGGTGAATGTCCGGCCATTTCAGCGACCTCCCTCTGTCACCTGACGCACCGCATCCGCGATGGTCATTGTGCCTGTGGGATCGCTCCCCATCAGCGCCTTCGCCGCCAGCGCGACATGCTGCGCGGTTTGCCCGTCCCGCATCACAGGAGCCTGTGCGCCACTCATGGCGATCTGGCCGGGACCGGCATATTCCGCCGTGTCCGGTCCGCGCACGGGCAAGCCGGACAGGAAGGCCTGCAGCGCCTCCCCGGGGGTTTGGGGGGTGGCTGACCCTGCCAGCCGGATCGAAGCGGCCTGTCCGGAGAGCGCCGCGAACAGCGCTTCCAGCGATGCGGCCTCTGCGGGCAATACCCGACCTGCGCTCACATGGGTCCCGACACGCTCATGCGCCTCGGACAGACACCGCTGCGCCGCCGGTTGCAGACGTTCGGTTGCCAGTTGCGCACGCTCTGCCGCCAGTGCGGCCTGCTCCCGCGCAAGACCCGGGTCAGCCGGAGGGTTCGGGGCGGCGGCAGGGTCGGGAATGGGCGGGATGTCGTTCATGATAGATGTCTCCTGTGTAAATCGCGAGGCGAGGGACGCGAGAAAGTCACCGTCCTCCGGCTCCCCGAGGGCCTGGATTTCGGTCAACGCCCAGTCGGGCAAAATGCGATCCGCCTGTTCAATCGTCGAGCGCTCGATAACCCACTCGCGCAGGCCGCGCAGCGCCCGTGCCGTGGTGTCCCGGGCGGATCGCTCTTCAGTGCCGCCCAGCGGAACCGCGAGTTCCAGTGTCGCGGCGGGAGCCGTCGCGGGAGCCCTGAACATGGCCGGGCTGAGACCCTGCACCGCCGGAGCAACGCCCCCCAGAAACCCGATATGACGCAAGCTCCAGCCACCGGTGTCGTCCCGGTCAATCGCCACCGAGCGGCCCGCATAGCGTCCGGCCTCGACAGCCGCCCGGAAGGCATCGTCGAGACGTGTCAGCTTTGCCTGGAGCGTATCGCCGACCACGCGCAGGCCATCCACCCGGCCCCAGGCAGGGGCATCTGTCTCCGGATGTCCGACGACAACAGGTGCCGGATCAGAGGTCGCGTAAGCGGCTGCAATACGCGCAAGGTCCCCTTCGGAGAGGGTGAAGGTGGTGTTGTGCATGTCCGTATGCGTGCCCGTGCGGCAGACATCGAACCAGCTGTCGAGCGCTGACAGCGCGGCAGCGGCGGGCTGTGCGGCAGGGAGTGTTTTCTTTGTCATGCCCGCCAGTCTAGCCGATGCCAGAGACCCCCGCGACGGACCATGGTCCGTCGCGGGGGCTTGCCCGATCAGGTAATCTGAACGCTTGATCCGACACGCAACCGGTCAGCACACGGAGATTCCCATGATACAGACACTGTCAAAAACAGTTCATTCCGCCGCCTGGGCTCACAAGGGCACCGCCGAATGGCCCGGAGCCGCGCATAATCCGCAAGTGCTGGATTACTTTCGCAAAGCCGGACAACCCATGCCCGATGATGAAACCCCCTGGTGCGCCGCCTTTGTAGGGACCATGCTCGCCGAATGCGGCTTGCAGGGCACCGGCTCCCTTGCCGCCCGCAGCTATCTCAAATGGGGACAAAAGGTGGCTCCGGACGATGCAGGGCCCGGCGATGTGGTGGTGTTCTGGCGTGGAGGCAAGAGCGGCTGGCAGGGCCATGTGGCGTTTTTCCACCGCCGCGCAGAGGGAAGAATATACGTCCTTGGCGGCAATCAGGGCAATAAGGTCAGCGTCGCGGGATACGCGCCCAACCGCCTCCTTGGTATTCGCCGGGCCACGCCCCCCCCCGCGCGTCCGCAATGGCCTCCACCACGGTGCAGGCCGGCGCCGTGCAGCTCGCCACCGTCGCGAGGGTCGCGGCACCTGTCGCGGTCACGGGGGCGCTGCCCTCGACATATGCGCTCATCGCGGGCGCAGGGGTGATTGCGCTGGCCGCCGCGTGGATCATGCGTGAGCGGATAAAAAAATGGGCGCAGGGAATACGCTGATGGATCCCGCACAGCATGTCCCCCTCATACGCATCCTGCTGCGCTATGGCACGGCGGCGCTTGTGACACGCGGCATCGTCGGTGCGGAGACGGGCGCGCTCCTGTCCTCGCCCGATCTGCTCACCGCGCTGGCGGGTGCCATCGTCGCACTCGCCACCGAGGTCTGGTACCGGCGCGATAAAAAACGCGGCGGGCCAACCTGACCGAAACCAATCAACGAGGAACAATCATGCACGTTGTCACCAAATCACGCCTGAACAACGCTGTGCAGACGGCTGTCAGCACAACATCCGCCGACCTTGTTCGCGCAGGCTTCGACCCCTCCGAACACCCCACCGTAGACCGCATCAAAATGCTCGCCGCAGCGCTGATCTCGGAATGCGAGAGGATCGGGGAGGACAACTTATCCGCCTGCCGTCACGCCCTCATCGCAATCCAAGCCGTCGAGGAGGCCGCCATGTGGGCCGTCAAGGCCGCCCCTGCATAATCATGGCCGCCCCCGCGATCATATGGCGCTGGCTCGCCGGCAGCAAAGCCGGGCGCATGGTCGCACTGGCGGGCGGCTTTGTCCTGTCAGTGGCCCTTCTGTACCAAAGGGGCCGCAGAGACGCGGAGAGGGCCGCAGAGCGCGATGCGCTGCAAGGCTATGTCGATACCCGCAAAACAGCGGACGACGCCCTGCGGGCCTCTGATGGCGACGCAAGGCCCGTTGACGAGCGGCCGGACGAACACGGGAGGCTCAGATGAACAGGCTCATGGTCATGGCGGCGGTACTGCTCACCAGAGACGCGGAGAGGGCCGCAGAGCGCGATGCGCTGCAAGGCTGCGTCGATATCCGCAAAACAGCGGATGACGCCCTGCGGGCCTCTGATGGCGACACAAGGCCCGTTGACGAGCGGCCGGACGAACACGGGAGGCTCAGATGAACAGGCTCATGGTCACGGCGGCGTACTGCTCACCCTCACCGCCTGCACACCCCCGTTCATAGCCCCGCCGACGCAATCTGTGACGGGCTGCGCCCCGCGCTGCCCACGTGGAGCCGCCAGGATACGGAGCGAAGCAAGCTGGCCGGGGCGCGGTTTCTCGATGTCTGGCACGCCGTGTGTGAACCCTGAGCTGTCTTCAGGCTGCCCCGGCAGGTCACTTTGAAATTACGGAGCGGGCCCCGCGCCGAAGAGAGCCTGCAAGAGTTCCACGGTGACCCAACCTGCAGCGGAAACACCGGCGACACCCAGAATCCAGCCAATGACCTTCAGCCACGGTTTCGCATCATCCACAATTCGACGGATCCCGTGGACATCAGACGTGAGGGTTTTCAGATTATCGGCAAGATCGGCTTCATCAAACGGCGCGATTATGATTTCGCCACCTGCGATTTTTTTCCTGATTTCATTGCGCCCGGGAATCGACATCCCTGATACCCCCCTTACCTGTTTTGATCCGATGTTGGCATGCATGGGTGCGAAGGGAAATCCCCCGGGGGAATCGGATAGCGGCCCATTTTGAAATTACGGACCCGGACGGACCATGGTCCGGTGACGCCGTGTCACCACCCGTGATATGACATCGCAATGCCGCCGGTGCGGGCCTCCAGCGGCCTGCACGGGGGCCGGGGTGCGTGGAACACCCCGAACCGGGAGAAGGGCCTCCCACGACCATAACCGGCCAGTCATGGCCGTCCCGTCACCGCGCACGCGGCGGGAACAGGATCGTGGGATCGCCCTCCTTTGTCCACCTCCCAATCATCCGGCGGATGTATTTCCGCCGCCCGTCATCTGACCCCCGTGGATCCGGTCAGCCCCGTGGCCCCCTATCCGGGCGGCAAACGCAATCTCGCAAGGCGCATCTGCGCCCGCACCGATGCCGACCGGCATCTGACCTATGCCGAACCCTTTGTCGGCATGGGCGGGATATTCCTGCGCCGCTCGATGCGGCCCAAAGCCGAGGTCATCAATGATCTTGGCCGTGACGTCAGCAATCTTTTCCGGATATTGCAGCGTCACTATCCCCAGTTCCTCGAAGTGCTGCGATTTCAGCTGACCACCCGCGCCGAGTTCATCCGCCTGACCGATACCGATCCGGGCACCCTCACCGATCTCGAACGGGCCGCCCGGTTCCTCTACCTTCAGCGCACCGCCTTCGGGGGCAAGCCGTCGGGGCGCAATTTCGGCGTGACAAAAGACAGACCCGCCCGCTTCAACCTCACCTCGCTTGAGCCGATGCTCGAGGATCTGCATGGGCGTCTGGCGGGGGTTGTCATTGAATGCCTCGATTATGCGCCCTTCATAGCCCGTTATGACAGCGATAATACGCTGTTTTATCTCGACCCGCCCTACCGGGGGAATGAGGCCGACTACGGCAAGGGCAGGTTTGTGCGCGCGGACTTCACCCGCATGGCAGAGCAGCTGCACGGAATCAAGGGGCGCTTTATCCTCTCGATCAATGATCATCCCGAAATCCGCGCCCTATTCGACTGGGCCGACGTCGAGGAGGTGCAGACCTCCTATACGATCGGCAAAAAAGCGGGCAGCCGGGGAAAGCGGACCGAACTGCTGGTCTCGGGCGGTTAACCGAGCGCACGGATCGCGGAAGATCGAACAGGCATCATTTCCATTTCACTCACCCTCCCGCCACGGCGGCCTTCTCCGGGCCAAACCACAGGACGCGGCCAAGAATGCGGT
Organism: Roseovarius sp.; assembly: GCA_965207105.1. Classification (GTDB taxonomy): domain Bacteria; phylum Pseudomonadota; class Alphaproteobacteria; order Rhodobacterales; family Rhodobacteraceae; genus Roseovarius. The sequence continues at coordinate 223,559 of CBDBLS010000028.1, forward strand.
CCTCCCCGGCCATGGGGCGTGGCGGGAAGTCCGGATTGTCGCTGGCCATGATCCAGGCACCGGCCTCCTGCCGCAGCCGCTTGATGATCAGCCCTGTCGCGCTGCGCACCACATAGGCCCGGCCCTCAAGAGGCTCACGGTCGCTCTGGTCAATCACCAGGGTATCGCCCGAGTGGATGGTCGGCTCCATCGAATCGCCCTCGACCCGCAGCGCGATGCATGTGTCGGGGTCCAGCCCCGTCGGCAGCGCCTCGCTCGGGACTGTGATCGACACTTCCGTCTCTTCAAACACCTCCTCGCCCGCGCCGGCCGCCGCACGCACATCGCCCGCAAACCGCAGCCGGGTGACGGACGCCTCAGGGGTTTTCGGATCGGGCGGGCCGGATTCGGCGGGCACAGGTTTGGACTGCGGCCGGGCCGGTGGCCGGCGTGGCGGCAGACGCGCGTCCAGCGTGGCCGCCAGCTTCTCTTCCAGCGTGGCCGCCAGCTTCTCTTCCAGCGTGGCCGCCAGCTTCTCTTCCAGCGTGGCCGCCAGCTTCTCTTCCAGCGTGGCCGCCATCTTCTCTTCCAGCGTGGCCGCCAGCTTCTCCCGCAGTGCTTTGTTCTGCGCCTTGAGCGTGCGCCTGTCCAGTGCCGCTGCGGGGGTGGCATGTGCCGTTCCACGGCTCGCAAGCTGCGCCTGTATCGCCGCCACAACCGTCTCCGCCGCCGCCCCCTCCGGCAGGCCCAGCAGATCGGTGATGGCCTTGGGGATTCGCTCCGGCTCGGGGGGCACCGCATGGGCGGGCGGCCCGGGATCGGGAATATAGCTGCAGGTTTCCGATCCGGGCTTGCCCCTGAAAACCGCAATCACCGGATAGACCTCACGGAGGCCCGCCGCAAGGCGCTCTTCCACAAAGTCTTTCTGCTGCCCGTCCCGGATCGGCATCCAGCCGCGCAGCCTGAGATCGCCGTTCTCCCGCTTTTCCACCAGTCGCTTGATCGCAGCCTTGCCCTCGTGATCGAGCACCCAGACCCGGTCCCCCTCCCGCGCCCGCGTGTCCGGTGCCACAAGGCAAAAGGCCGAAGAGGCTATCCCCTCGGGGATCATCGACTGGCCGATTGCCGAGACCCAGAACATATCCTGATCCATGGCTGTCTCCGGTGTTGGCAAAGGGTCACGCTCGGGCTGCGGCTTGCCCCAGCCCTGAACTGAGCATTTCGCAAGCCCCCGGTGCGGGGCCGTGGTCTTCGCAAAGCTGGTCCAGGCGGCGGGTGCGGATTCGGCGGGCGCGGAGCCCCGTGGCGGGCCAATGTAGAACTCTAGGCCGAGGGCGCGGCAAAGAGATTGCAGATTTTCAAAGCTTGGGACTGTAGGTTTCCCGGTAGAGCGATGGCGGCGCATGTTTTTGATAACATTCGGATCAACTCCGCCATTTTCAGAAATCCTTCTGGCAGAGAGGCCGGTTTTCACCAGGCTTCTTTCGAGCAGGTTCAAGAGATCATCACGGGTCATGGTGTGGATTAGCACCAAAACCATATTTAGGGACAGATTTTACTTGATGGTGTGAGTTACCACCATTATAGATAGGCGCATGTTTACGCTACACTTATCATCGAATTTGATCGAACTCGGCGAAAAATTTGCGATTGCTCGCAACCTGCGGTTAACCACTGCAAGTAAATACGCTGCTCAGAGCGCAGTTGTTTTGCCCGATCTGAAGGCAGGCCGATGTACGATTACCGAGCGCCGTGCGGCCCGCGTCACCCAATGGTTCTCCGACCACTGGCCCTCCGGCCTTGCGTGGCCCGACGACATACCGCGCCCCGCGCCTGCGCCGGGTTCGCCTGCGGGCCTGGCTGCGGCTCCCGCGGCCCCGCAAACCGGGGATGCGGCATGAGCGGGCGCTGCGATAGATGCGGGGTCGCGGGAGCCGGGATTTACGAGCTGGCGCTCATGCGCGTTGATGACGGGCTTATGAACGCGGACGCGGTTGCCTGCGCGCGCATGGTGGAGCTTTGTCCGGACTGCCGGGACACCCTGGCGGCCCGCGTCGCGCAGCTTGTCCCGGTTTGGGAGGCGGATGGCCCCGCCAATCGTCACGACGCCGGGACGGAGGACGGTCGCTGTGTGAACGCCGAAAAGCGGCTTGGGCAGGTGCTGTCCATGTCCCGCAAGCCCCTCGAAAAACCCACTGGTGTCGCGGCGGATGGCCCCGGCACCGTCCCCGATGGCAAATCCAGGAGCATATAGCCATGGCCTTCACTGACGTTGCACCACCCGAAACGCACACCGCCAGAACGGGCATATCATTTTCCCTGTGGATTTCGAAAACCGCGTCTGCGGCGCGCCGGAGCTTCACGGCGGCGGCGCAGATGGAGATTTTCGAACGCTCCATCATCGCAGAGCGCTGCTTTGCGAAGGCGGGTCGCGGCCCCGACGAGGGCAGGCTGCTGCTGGTCATGCAGGCAGACGGGGATCTGGAGTTCAGGGCGACAATGCGTGGAGGGGCCTCGATCAGGATGAATGTCTGGGATCCTCTGCCGAAAGACAAACGCCCCGCCGGAGCCGTTGATCTGATCGGTACCGGGCATGGTGGGTTGCTGTTTCGGCTGCCCCGCGTCGCGCAGCTTGTCCCGGGCCTGGCGGCAGGATGGACGCCGAACACGGTCTGAAGCGGCCGGAGCGGGACCGGTGAGCGGGACCCTTCGAATAAACCGCTGGGATATCCGCGCCACTCCTGACGCGGGCATGGCCACACTGTCGCCGGGACATACGACAATTCAGCTTGATCGGCGGGATATATACCGGCTTGTGCTGGATCGGGCCAATCGTCACGACACCGGGATCATTACCGTCCCGCCCGCGGCTGTTCTGACCGCCGCGCTGTGGTTGCTGGACCGTGTTCCGGGAGGTGTCACATGAGGTCCACCGGGCACCGCCACCCGTCTCCGCCACGATTGTCCGTTTTCGTGGCGGCACCTGCCCCGACCCTGCGCAGATCCTGTCTTGCGCGGGTCGGGGGCTTCTGGCGGGGCCTGTGCGGCGCGGTGGCGCGGCTGGAGGATCACTGGCTGGGGGATTTGATCGGGGTGGTTTCGCTTTTCGGTGTGCTTTGGATGTTCCTGTTGTTTGGTCACGCGCTCGGGGGCACCCGATGAGCGCGCTGGCGGAGTTCAGGGAGATGCGGCGCGCGCTTGGTGGTGCGGCCGCGTTGTTGCGCAGGATGGATCAGCACAGCGCGCGCGGTGCGACCGGTGCGACCGGTGCGACCGATACAGCCCGTGAGCTGATCGGGCTTTTGCGCGTGGCGGTTGCACAGGCGCATGCCCTGGAAACTGCCGGGCATATGGACCGGGCGGAGCGCGCATTGCACGCCTCCCGATTGCCAACCGGGACTGCAGACACAGGGCGGCGGGCGGAGCTGAGGGCGGCGCTTGAGGGACTGGGCCCCGTGACACGGCTGTCCGGCTGCCGGACCCGTGCGGTCACAAGGATTATCGTCTGGACGGCGCACGTTGCCGATCTGGACGCGGACACGCTGCGCGGCGCGGGTCGTACCGCCGGGGTGGTCCGGGCGCGGCAGTTGGCCATGCTGCTGGCGGCGGCGCTGACAGGCGCGCCCCTGACCGCTATCGGGGCGGCTCTCGGAGGGCGGGATCACACAACGCTCCATCACGGCATCAAGCGCGCGAAGGAGCGTCTGGCGGTCTGTGATGATACCGCCCTGATGGCGACAGGGGTGCTTGAGGGGCTCGCTGCGGACGCACCCGTGGGGATGGCATGATGCATGCGGCGTCCCTCATCCGTTCGGATCGGCTTCGGCGGGTGCATGCATTGCTGCGGGACGGGCGCGAGCATTCGACGCGGGAGATCGTGACGGGCGCGGATGTCTGCGCGGTGAATGCGGTGGTGGCGGAGCTGCGCGAAAACGGAGCGCGGATTGTCTGTCGACAGGGACGTGACTTCAACACGGGCGGGCGCATCTGGTTTTACCGGATGGTGAGACCTGCCCCGCAGGAACAAGGCCCACGGGACCGGGGGCATAGACAGGTAGCGAAGGATATCGGCTCATGATCGAGACAGGGGAAGCCATCAGGGCACGTATCGACGCGGACTGGCTTGACGAGGGCCGGAAGATTGTGGAGCGGGAGCGGGAGCTGGACGGCGCGCGCGATAGTCTGGCCTGGCAGATGGGAGACTGGGCAGCGGGTCGGGAGACCTCCTATGGCGATATGACCGGCCTGGCGGCGGAACTCGATATTCCGGTGGGCACCCTGAAGAACCGGGCTTCGGTTGCGCGCCGGATCGAACCGTCACGACGCCGGGAGGGTTTGAGCTGGTCGCATCACGCCGAAGTCGCGAAACTTGACCCCGGGGAAGCGGAGGCGGCCCTGTCGGAGGCCGCGCTGTATTCGTGGTCGGTCGACCGGCTGCGCGGGGTGCTGCATGAGCGCGGTGCGACGCGCGCGGCGGAACGGCAGGTCGCGGCGCTCAAGGCCACCCATGCGGCCCCGGATCAAGCGCGGGGTGTGATCGATTATACCCGGGCGGAGATCGAGGCGGGCGGCAGGATGATGCTTGAAGGGTGCAGGCGTATCCTGGCGGCGGTCACAAGCGAAGACCTGGGTCGGGCTGCGGGCACGTTGCACGGCAATGCGCGGCGCAGGCTCGCCCCGTCCCTTGAAGCCCGGATGAACGGCATCGTTGCCCGCACCGATCCCCTGTTCGAGCGGATAGGGCAGGCCTTTGACGCGCTCTCCGGCAGTCCCGCCGACCGTCACGACGCCGGTACGGTCGGGCGGGATGAGGGTGCTGAACCGGCACCGGCACCGGCACCGGGTCGGGCCGCAGCATCATGACCCGCCTCCGCCTCCGCCTGCGCAATCACAAAACACCGGCGCGCGCCGGGCCTGCCGCCCCTGTGCGCCCGGACTCTGTGACGCAGGGCAGCCGCTCCGCTGATCCGGCGGTGGCGCGGGCACGGCTTGATGCGGTGGCGCATTCCGAACGGCTGGCGGCACTGGGTATGGCGCGGGCGCAGGCCGATGCGCAGGCTGCAGCCCGGGCAGACACGTCTGTATACAGCGTGCGACGCTGGCGTGCGGCGGTGGCGGGGCTGCCTTTTGCGGATCGCCCCGGAGCATTGTCGGGTCAGCAGGGTGGCGCACGGCGACAGGCCCTGTCGCCGCATATGCAGGACTGCGTGGAAGCGCTGCTCTATGAGCATGGGCCCCATCTGACGGCCCCCCATGTGGTGCGGGTTCTGGCGACACGCCACGGCGCGGCGCCGTCATTGCGCTCGGTGCAGCGCTGCCTGGGCGATCTGAAAGTCACAGGCGCGCGCGCTTTCCGCTGTGAGCGACCCGGACGGACATCGCTCGCGGCGCGCCCCTGCCTTTGGCAGCCGCGCGGCGGGAGCGGATGCCCCCAATATGGTCTGGGAGCTGGACAGCACGCCTGCGGACGTGATGTGCAGTGACGGGCGTCACACGCTGGTGGGGGCGATTGATGTGTGGCCCCGGCGCGGGCGTGTGCTGGTGGTGGCGAGCAGTCGGGCGACGGCGATCTGCGCGCTTTTGCGGGCCTGCATGATCGCCTGGGGTGTGCCGGAAACGGTCCGGACCGATGAAGGCAGGGACTACACGTCCAGACATCTGTCCCGGGTGCTCGCCGATCTGGGTGTGGATCATGACATCTGCCCCCCTACACGCCGGAGGCGAAGCCCTTTATCGAGAGGTTTTTCGGCACGATGACGCGGGATCTGTTTGCGTATCTGCCGGGGTTTGTCGGACACAACGTGGCGGATCGCAAGCGGCTTGAGGCGAAGAGGTCCTTTGCCGCGCGGCGGGGTGAGGGAGATCGGGAGACGTTCAGTGTCAGTCTCACCGCCGCCGCGCTTCAGCAGAAATGCGATCTGTGGTGTGAGGCTGTCTACGGGCGGCGCAGCCACAGCGGCACGGGTGAGAGCCCCTTTGCCCGGGTCGCGGGCTGGACGGCCCCCTTGCGGCGTATTCCCGATGAGCGTGCGCTGGACGCGCTGCTGGCGGAGCCCATCGGCGGTGGCGGGCGGCGATCCATAGGCAAGAGCGGGATCTCGGTGGGCGGGCGGCACTATATCGCGCCGGAGTTCGGCTCACGGATAAAGGTAACGTGTCGAGGTTCGGATGGACCCGGGCGATCCGGCACATCTCTTTGTGTTCGCTCTGGACGGCACCTTCCTGTGCATGGCTGTGGATCCTGACCGGATCGGTGTGGACCGTGCGGCTGTTGCGGCACAAGCGAAGGCCGATGCCCGGAAACGGGACAGCGCGGCGCGCAGGCGGGCGCGGGATCTTGGACAGGGCCACGCCCCGGGCCGCGCGATGGATGAGGTGCTTGAGGCGGCCGGGCGCGACGCAGGCAAGGTGGTGGCGCTGCCACAGGGCGGTGTGCGCCATGAAACGCCGGCACTCGAACAATCGGGCAGGGCGAAGAAGGCTGCGCAGGCAAGCCGGCAGGCTGCGACCCGCACGGGTCCACCGGCACCCTTCAGCGACGTTTTGAAGAGGCTGTATCTCCCGGAGGGAGACTGACAAAATGACCAGACAGATAGCCCGGCTGCATTCGGATGCTGCGGAAACGGAAGATCCGGCGTCACCGCCGCCTCTCGACGCCCTGCACCGCGCGGTGGCCGCAGAGATGGCCGGATACGGTCTGAGCCAGACAGATGCGGCACGCGGTATCGGTGTCGGAACCGCAATGTTCAACCGCTGGCTGAATGGCAGGCATGAGGGTGACAACGACAGGCTGGCGGGCAAGGCCCGTCTCTGGCTCGAGACCCGGGCCGAGGCACGGGAGCACACACTGCTTCCCGCGGGTCTCGACGCCCATGCCGAGCTTGGCGTGACGGGTGAGGTGATGGCCACGCTGGCCCATGCGCAGGCCACGGGTGACGTGGTCTTGATCCATGGGCGTTCAGGTACGGGCAAAAGCCGGGCTCTGCGTCGCTATGCGGACACACGGGCCGGCGTCCATCTGTTGACCGTGACCTGCGGCATTACGTCTCTCGCGGGTCTTTACGGACGGATTGCCCGGACGCTGGATGCGGACGGGCGGCGCACAGCGCTGGAGATGGAGGACGCGATCCTTGCACGGCTGGAGGGGCGGCAGGCCTTGCTGGCTATAGACGAGGCGCAGCACCTCTCGGCCCGGCTTGTCGATGCGTTGCGCGGGCTGCGGGATCTGTCCGGTGCCGGTCTGGCTCTTGTCGGCGACGACACCATCCGTATGACGCTTGGGCGCTGTCCGCAGGTGACGGGGCGGATCGGTATCCGGGCCGGGCTCACGGCACCGGGCCAGATGGATGTCACGGCGCTGGTCACGGGCGTTCTGGGTCGGGCACCGGAGCGTGCAGAGCGGGAGGCGGCACTGGCCGCCGCGACCGGCCCGGGTGGAATGCATGCACTGCGGCGGTTGCTGGCACGGGCGTTCATGATTGCGCGCGCCGATGGGCGGGATGCCATCGCCCCTTGTGACATGACCGGAGCGGCGGCGGGCGGAGCGTAACAGCACAAGACAAGGGAGACAGATATGACAGATCGGCAAAACAGCGATACGCAGAATGTGCCGGACAGCGCGGGCCGCGTGGAGATCGACGGCGAGATCTATATGCGCGATGGTCGGGGGCGTCTGACGCCCCGGGCCATGGTGCGCCCGCAGGATGAGCTGCAGGATGAGATGGTGCGCAGGATTATCGGCTATGCGGGTGATCTGTCACAGCGGATAAGCCGCTTTCGGGTGCATTGTTTTGACGACATCGGGGGCTTTGACGCGCTGCTGGAACAGGAATATGGCGGCCACACCCGGCGGTCGGTAAAGGGCAACCGCACCTATCTCAGCTATGACGGGACATATAGGGTTCAGGTGCAGATCGCCGAGCGTGTCGCCTTTGGGCCAGAGCTTCAGATCGCACGTGATCTCGTAGAGGAGTGCCTGGCGGAATGGGCCAGGGACAGCCGGAACGAGATACGCGCCATCGTCTCCCATGCTTTCCAGGTGGACAGGGAAGGCGAGATAAGCCGCAGCGGGATTTACGCACTGCTGCGGCTCGATATCGAGGATGGGCGCTGGCAGCGGGCTATGGCGGCGATCCACGCCGCCATGCGCCCTGTCGGGTCCAGAACATACATCCGTTGCTATCACCGCGCCACGCCGGACGCGGCCTGGGAAGCGATCACCGTCGATCTGGCGAAGGCGGGATAAGGCCATGGCCCGCCCCGCCAAAGATGATCGTGCCCGCCTGATGCGGGCCTGCCGTGCGGTCGGCCTGGATGAGGAGGCCCGCCACGACATGCAGATGGCCGTGACCGGCAAGGCGTCCATGCGGGACATGGGTGGCGCTGATCTGCGCCGCCTGCTTGATCGTCTGAACGCCGCGCAGGGGCGGGGGGAAAAGGGGTCGGCCACCGCCATCCGCCGGCCCCGCGCGCCGATCTGCGGCTCATTCATGCCCTCTGGTCCGAGCTGGGCCGGAAGGGTGCCCTGAACAAAACGGGCCGGGCCGGGCTCAACGCTTTTATCCGGGCCCGCTTCGGGGCGCATTGGTCCTTTATCCCTGTGGATGTGGATGCGCTCACCGACACGGGCTGTATCACGGATGTGATCCGCGCGCTGAAAGCAATGCTGGCCCGGGCCGAAGCCGGCGAGACGAACGGAGGCGAGGCGTGATGGTTGAAAAATCGAGGATCGAGTGGACCGATCACACGTTCAATCCATGGGAAGGCTGTCTGAAGGTCGCGCCGGAATGCGACCACTGCTACGCCGAAGCGCGGGATGTGCGCTTCACGGGCGGCACCCATTGGGGGCCAAAGGCACCACGCCGCCGGACAAGTGCGGCGAACTGGAAAAAGCCGCGCCGCTGGAATGCACAGGCAGACGCCTTCCAGGCCACCCACGGACGCAGACAGCGGGTGTTCTGCGCTTCCCTGGGCGATGTCTTCGACAACGCGGTGAACCCCGACTGGCGCGATGATCTTTGGGCGCTCATTCGCGAATGCGACCAACTGGATTGGCAACTGCTCACGAAGCGCCCGCAGAATACGGGCGGGATGCTGCCGCCGGACTGGGGCGATGGCTGGCTCCACGTCTGGCTGGGCACCAGCGCGGGGTCGCGGAAAACGGCAGGACAAAATATCCCCCACCTGCTGGCCACGCCGGCGGCCCTCCGTTTTGTCAGCGCAGAGCCGATGCTGGAGCCGGTCGATCTGACCCGCTGGCTCTATCCCGTGCTGGATCGTCATGCGGCAGGATTGTCGGACGATCCATTAGCCGCAGGCATGTTGGGCCGGGCGATCAAATCGGGTCACGCCAGCGGGCCCATGCGCCCCGCATTGGACTGGGTTATCTGCGGCGGGGAAAGCGGACCGTTCGCCGGGGCCATGCACCCGGCCTGGCCCCGCGGTCTGCGCGATCAATGCGTGGCGGCCGGGATTCCGTTTTTTTTCAAGCAGTGGGGCGAGTATCGCGGCATCGACGATGATTTTACGCTCGCCGGACTGTCGGATCACCTGTCGGTGCGGACGATCGATGACGGCGGCAGGCTCCATTTCGGCGGGCATCCGACCGATTTTGACGCCTGGCCAACAATCGTCCGGATCGGCAAAAAGCGTGCCGGTCGCATGCTCGACGGCAGGGAATGGAACGAGGTGCCGAATGGCAGCCTGGCCCGGGCCGAAGCCGGCGAGACGAACGGAGGCGAGGCGTGATGATCGACAGGTCTGATCCCGATCTCCACTGCGGTGATTGCCTTGAGGTGCTGCCGCGCCTTGTGGCGGATCGCGGCGCGGGGTTTGATCACATCATCACTGATCCTCCTTACGAGGACGTCCACCACGCGCATCACGCCAGGGGCACCATAGCCCGTACAGATGGACGGGGCGCGCCGCGCCCTGTCCCTTATGCCGGCGTAGAGTCCATCCGGGAGGCAGCCGCGCAGGCGATGGTGGCGGGCTCGGCGGGGTGGGTGCTGGTGTTCTGTCTGGCCGAGGGGGTACGCCCATGGCATGATGCGCTCACGGGGGCCGGGGCGCGTTGGCACGGCACCATGGCCTGGATCAAGCCGGATGCGGCACCACAGTTTGCCGGTATTGGCCCGGCGCGGGGCTTTGAGTGCATTGCTGTGGCCTGGGCGGGATCCGGGCGGCGGCGCTGGAATGGCGGTGGGACGCGGGGCGTTTTGACGTGTAACACCGCCAAAGGCGGCCTGCCGGGCTCCAAGCCCGTGCCGGTGATGGCGGCCCTTGTCGACCAGTTCAGCCAGCCCGGCGAGACGCTCTGTGATCCGTTTATGGGATCCGGCACAACAGGCATGGCGGCGGTGCAGGCCGGGCGCGGCTTTACGGGGGTCGAGATCAATCCGGAGACGTTCGGGATGGCGCAGGGGCGGATATCGACTGCGGTGCAGTCTCCGTATCTGCCTCTGCGTCCCCGCGCCCGTCAGACGGAGTTGTCTCTGTCATGAGCACTGCTCATTCCGCCCTGCCGGGGTCATTGCCGGAGATCGCCGATCATATCGGCAGGGACGCAGCCTGCGCCATTGCACTCGCCTATGGCGGGCGGAACTGGCGTGTGCCGTCGCGGCTTGACAGCATGGGCGGGCACGGGCTTGCGGCGTGTGTTGGAAAGGATGCGGCCCGGACACTGATAGCCGCCTTTGGGGGCCATGTGCTGGATATCCCGATGGCGCGGCGGCAGGTGGTGTCCTGGCTGGCGCGCCGGAACCTTACAGCTGCGCAGATTGCAGAGCGGCTGCAGATCACAGAGCGCAGCGCGCGCCGATACATCGGACAGAGCGGGAAATCGCGGGGATGAGCGACAACGAGGCTGTTACGGCATTACTGGACCAGGTTGCAGTGCGGCGAGAGGATGTTGATATGGTCGAGGGCATTACGACTGCAATTCCCGAAAACAACGGTGTGGTGGATATCCCGCAGGCGGCGCGGAGTGTCGTCGAGATCCAGCTCCATGGCATCATCGGCCATGGGCAAGACCTGCATGACGCCTGTTTGGCCTGGGTGAAGGCGGCGCAGGCACCGGATCATCGAGGCTCTGGCGGACCATGGTCCGGTGCCAAAGGGCAACGCGCCCTGATAGACTGACGTGCAATCAGTAAAACAGGGTAGACAATGACGCCGACACCGGAACACTGGCAGACCTTCGCCTCCATTCTCGCTATTATCGCGCTTCTGGGTGGAGCGGCTCTTGGATTGAAGCGCATGGGCTTTTTCCGGGGCAATGGCGATACGTCCGGCACCGCGTCACATACCAGGCTGGAGGGCCGCGTTGAAAGGATCGAGAGCGACGCCGGTGGATTGCGCGAAGATGTCACGCGGCACGGTCACCTGCTGACAACGGTTGAGAAAAGCATGAGCGGCATGCGGGAGGAGACAGAGAAGCACGACCAGCGGATCAGATCGCTGGAGACCGCCTTTCCGTCGCTTGCCACCCGGGATGACCTCGCCGCGCTGCGATTGCTGCTTGAACCGCAAGGCGGCGATGTCCGGGAGATTAAAACAATTCTCGACGGCAGCAAATCGGCGACGGACACCCTGACCCGGACGGTCGCCATTTTGAATGAACATCTTCTGAACGGGAAGGCCTCATGAGCAGCTCCTATACCGATACCCTGAACGCGCACCGCCGCCTTGCGGTGCTGATCCATTTGCAAGCCTGTTCGGACCACCGCTCGAATGGAGAGATCCTCTACGAGGTGGCCAACGGGGTGGGCATTGTGACCAGCCGTGAGGCCATGGCGGCCGACCTGGCCTGGCTGCGCGACAAAGACCTTGTCGGGATCGAGGATCACGAGGGGTTCCTGGTCGTCACGATCACGCCGCAGGGTCTGGATGTTGCTCTTGGCCGGGCGCGGCAGGACGGCGTGCGCCGGCCGGTGCCGAAGGCGGGTTGATATGCGCCGCCGCAAAATCGATCTCCTGCCCGCCGCCTTGCAGGACTGGCTGCGCGAGGAACTCATGGACCGGGGTCACTCGGATTACCGGGAGATCACGGAGGGCCTCAATACGCGCATCGCCGGGGCCGGTATTGAAATCTCTGTCGGCAAAAGCGCCGTCATTGAATACGGCGCGGAGCACCGCGAGTTTGCACAGCTGCAGCGGGAAGCCTCCGGCTGGGCTGCGGAATGGATAGGGGAGGTCGGGCTGGAGGATGAGGCCCGCCGTCATTCGGCACTCTTCGAGATGATCACCACGCTGGCCTTCAAGGCCACGAAGGCCCGCCTCAAGGAGGCCGGAGAGGATATTTCGCCCCGGGATCTGCATTTTCTGGGGCGTATGCTGAAAGATCTGATGGCCTCGTCCGGCCTGCGGGAGGCGCTGTCGGAAAATGAGCGCCGGCGCCTGGCTGCGCAGGAGCGCCGTGCAGGGGGCGAGCGCGCCACCACCGCCGCGCGTCGCGCAGGTCTCAGCCCCGGGGTGGCCGCCGCGACCCGGGCGGCTGTGGAAGGCGGACCCGCAGCACCGGAGGTGACTGCATGAGCGGGCGGGATCTTTTGCCGTATCAACGCAGATGGGTCCAGGATCGGACCGGGTTGGCCGTCATCGAGAAATCCCGGCGCATCGGCATTTCATGGGCCGAGGCCTATCATGCGGTCATGCATGCGGGCGAGGGACGCGGCGATGTCTACTATCAAAGCTATGCCCGCGACATGACGCGTGGCTTCATCGATGACTGCGCGGGCTGGGCCGGCGATCTCGGGATTGCCGCCCACGCCGCCGGTGAAGTCCTGATCGACAACGAAGGCACAGACATTCAGGCGTTCCGGTTGCGTATGGCCTCGGGGCGGCAGATATTTGCAATGACATCGAGCCCGAGGGCCTTTCGCTCGAAAGGCCGGCCAGGCGATGTGGCCGTGGTCGATGAGGCCGCGTTTGTCGATGATCTTGATGAAGTGCTGAAAGCCGCGCTGGCGTTTCGGACATGGGGCGGGCGGGTGCGCATCATTTCCACCCACAACGGCGAGGCCTCGCCCTTCAACACGCTCTGCCGCGATATCCGCGAAGCCCGCCAACCCGGCACTGTGCAGCGTGTAACACTGGCCGACGCCCTGGCTCAGGGCCTTTATGAGCGGATCGCCGCGATCACGCGGCAGCCTGTTACGCCCGGGGCGGCAGGGGCATGGGAGGCTGGCATACGCGCCCAATATGGCCGCTTTGCCGCCGAAGAGCTCGACTGCATACCATCCGCAGGTGGCGGAGCCTGGATTACATGGGACCTGGTGCGCGCGGCGGAACACAGGGATGCGGGCCGTCCGGAAAACAGCACAGGGTCTCCAACCTTCATTGGAGTCGACATTGCGCGCCGTCGCGATCTCTGGGTGGCCGCTGTGATCGAGGATACGGGCGGTCTGCTCTGGCTCCGCCGGATGGTGACATTGCGGGATGCGCCCTTTTCCGAACAGCGGGCCGAACTCGCGCGCCTCGTGCGCATCCATCGCCCGCTCCGGATCGCGGTGGATCAGACCGGGATGGGTGAGGCTCCTGTTGAACAGTATCAGGAAGATCACGGCACCCTGACCGTGGAAGGGGTGCAGATGTCGGCGTCGCGTCGGCTTGATGTGGCGACACGCCTGCGGGAGGCCTTCGAGGATCGCCGGATACGCATTCCGGCCGATGACGCGCTTGGAAACGATTTGCACGCGATACGTGTTGAGCCCGGTGCCACCGGCGCACCGCGTCTTGTAGCGGATCGTTCCGGCACGGATGGTCACGCTGACCGCTTCTGGGCCATGGCGCTGGCCGTGACCGCCGCCGCCGACACCGCAGGCCCCTTCGAGGCCCGGGTCGGGGCGGGACGGCACGGTGTGATGGATGGACCGGGCTCAGGCCATGAGATCGATGTCACTCTCGGTGTCGCCTGGTCAGCCCTTGGCCGTGCGATGAGGTGAGAGCGATGGATATACCAAACCGACCACAGACCGACGAGATCACGGCTCCGCAACAAAGCTGGATCGGGGGGTCCCCGATATGGAACCGGAGCGCCGCCTGGAGCGATGGCATTGGCCGTGATCCCGGGGCATGGCGCACGGGATCGTCCGACCTGAGTGCGGCGGAGGCGGCACTGCAGGACCCCAAGGTGCGTGCGCTGCTGGGACAACGGATCGAGATGGGTCTCGCGGCCCCGCTCGAAATTGAACCCGGCGGGAAAATGCGTCGGGACCGTATGGCGGCCGGGGATCTGGCGGCCCGATTTGCAAATATCGAAATCGACAGCATCTGTCGCGAACTGGCCTATGCCGCCTGGTACGGATGGTCGATTGCCGAATGCATCTGGGATGTTTCGGGAAGTCAGGTACGTCTGGCGGATTTACGACCCCGCTCACCCCGCATCATCCGATGGGATGCACAGACCCATATGCCTTTGCTGCTGACCCGGGCGGCACCGGGCGGCATTCCCCTGCCGGATGCCAAATTTGTTCTGGTGCGCGCGCCCCGCGCCAATGGTGGCTGGCCACACGGACCGGGTCTGAGCAACTGGTGCCTCTGGCCGATCTGGTTCAAGCAACAGACCGTGCGCATGTGGGCATTGGCGCCGGAGCGATTTGCCTCGCCGGTTGCAATCACCAGGCACAGGGCAAACGCGCCCGACAGTGAGATCAGACTGGCGCTGGAGGCAACGGAGGCGCTGGCGACGGGGGCCTCTATCTCTCTGCGCGAGGGGCAGGATATCGAGCCTCTCGAAAGCTCCAAACGCACCGGTGCCGATTATGCCGACTTTCTCCTGCGGATGGACCGCATGCTTGCAGACGCCATCACCGGGCAGCACGCCACCGCCGAGATCGGCCAGCATGTGGGCACGGGCGCGGCACATCTGAAGATCCTTGAGCGGCTCGGGGCCGCAGATGCGCGGCGCATCTGTGCGGCACTGCAAACAACCATCGCCACATGGCTCACACACTGGAACTTTCCCGGTGCCGCCGTGCCGCGCCTGCGTCGGGATCTCAGCCCGCCGGAAGATCTGCAAGCGCGGGCGCGTCGCGACGCGACCATTGCCGGAGCTTCGGGACTGCGGCCAACGAGGGCCTATGTCGAGGACATCTATGGCGGTCAGTGGGAAGAGACATCCGCCCCTGCCGACGGGCCCGCCGGGACGCCGCCCGCAACACCTGCAGCACCGGCACGCCTCGCTGCCGGGAGCGCGGATGACGATGCGGTGGATCCGGCGACCGCCGCCCTGCTGGGCGATTGGGAGGCGATGATGACCCCGGCGGCGAATCCCGTGATCCAGGCCGTCAGGCAAGCATCCGACTTTGCCGGTCTTCAGGAAACGCTGGGACGCGGTGATCTCTTTGATGCCATGGATACGCAACGGATCGCCGCAAGCCTCGGGCGCGCCGGCGCAGCCGCACAAATAGCGGAGGCCGGTAAAGACGGACCCGGGGGAGAGACATGATGACTGCCACTCAGGATGTCGCCGACATCATCGGGACCATGACCGGCAGCCATGGCTGATCCACCCCCCGATATCCGTGATGTGCCCCCCGAAGAGGCGGTGGAGTTTTTCCGCGCCAAAGGCTACCACATCGGCTATGACTGGCGCGACACAAAAGCCGCATGGCACGCCCGCTCCTTCACTGTCGCGAAGGTGATGCGCCTGGACATTTTGACCGATATCCGCGCCGCCGTCGACAAAGCCCTGGCCGAAGGGCAGACCTTCGAGACCTTCCAGCGCGATCTTGCCCCGCTGCTGATCGCCAGGGGATGGTGGGGCCGCAAGACCATGACGGACCCGTTGACCGGCGAGACCCGTGAGGCCCGGCTCGGAAGCCCGCGCCGCCTGCGCATCATCTATGACACCAATATCCGCATGGCGGTTGCTGCGGGGAAGTGGCAGCGGATCACACGCCTTGCCGACCGGCGTCCCTGGCTGCGCTATGTCGGCGTGCTTGACGCCCGCATCCGACCGCTCCACGCCGCACGGCACGGCACTGTGCTGCCCTGGGATCACCCATTCTGGCAAACACATTTTCCACCCAATGGCTGGCGGTGCCGCTGCACCGTGCAATCGCTCTCCGAGGCCGGTCTTGAGCGCTACGGATATCACGTCACGCCGCCGCCCGCAGGCTGGCGGGAAACCCGGCCGTGGAGCAACGCGCGCGCAGGTGAGATCAGACACATCCCGAAAGGGACAAGCCCGGGCTTTGATCACAACGCAGGCACCGCCGATCCTGTGGCCCGGACCCGCACCCTGCTCCGGGAGAGACTGGCGGGCGCGCCACCCGCGCTGGCGCGCGCCGCCACATCGGACGTGACGGAATGGATTGCGCGCGGGCGCGTAACGCGACAGGCCCTCGTCACCGCCACCGGACTGACACCGGATGATGCCGGCTTTGCCGATAACCTGCGCGGCCTCGTCGCCCAGGGCCCTGCATCCGCACGCGCGGCTGGACAGACCGGCGCGCTGATCAGCCCGGCAACACCGGAGACAGGCGCGGATCAGGCCGCCGCACAGGCCGTGCATGCCGCCTCTCTGCGGTTTCCGGCCACCTGGGTGGCGCGCGCCAATATCGCGCCCCTGCGCGCCGCCGGCAATCTGCTGGAGGCCGGCGGATCCTATGCGCCATCCGTCTATCGAGGACGCCCCGCAGCGCGAACACGGCCCGGTCTTGTGAAAACCGATGACAGCGCATGGGTCATTACCTCTCGCGACCCCGGCAACGCCACCCATGAATATATCCACCACCTGCAAGCGGCCATGCCGGAGATTGACCGGCTGTTTCAGGACCTGCATATCCGGCGGACCACAGGTGTGGATGGCACACGCGACGCTGTGGTCCCGCTTGATCCCTGCACGGGCACCGGACGCAAGGATCACTATGTCGATCCCTGCTTCGGACGGGAATACGGAGCTCCGATGCTCACAGGTCTTGACTATGATCCGGACCGCCCCGCCATCGAGGTCATGACCCGCGCCTTCCAGATGCTCTTCCACCCTTGGCAGGCAAGGATGGCATTGATATCGATCTCGACAAGCTGGTGCGGGACGATCCTGAAATGCTGGACCTGGCCCTCGGATTGCTTTTCCACTACGATCCCCCCTGACGGACAGGAGACCACCAATGGCCATCCATACCATCCGCATGCCGGACCGCCTCTACGGGCGGGACCTGCGCACCATTGTCTGGGATGATACCGCAGGAACCGTGGAGGGCGATCATTCCTCCGTGCCCGGAATCGCGGCGACACTCGCCAGCCCGCCGCCGGTTGATAAAAGCCGGGAAGGCCTGGTGATCTTTCTCGATGATCCCGCCCATGACCCGCGCGACTTCCTGTTCATGCTTGCAGACAGCTACGCGGCGATCCTCGATGAGCCCCTGCGCTCCACATTGCCGCCCGTCTTCGACGGCATCCAACACAGGGCGGGCGTGGACTGGCCCGATCTCCTGCTCGACGAGCGGACCGCGGCCCAGTCCGGGTTTGCAGACGCCTGTTACACAGCACGCAAACAGGGCATGGCCCATGACGCGGCCATCGCCCTGGCCGATACGGAAACATTACAGATCTGGCCCGATTGCCCCGGACATCCCGGCTATGATATCCGACTCCCGTCGACAGCACATGACCCCCACCTTCAACGCCCTGTGCACAGCCTGTTGAACGGGCTCTGAACGGGGATGGGACGGGCTTGCCGCCCGCGCCCGGCGTGCAGGATTTACCCCGAAAAACAGGGGCTCGAACGCCCCGTAAATCCGACGTGGAGTCCAGCCGTTCCGGGCCTGTTCGCCAGCACCTGAAAAAGCCCGTTTCCGGGCCATTCCAGATCAAAAGGCGTCCGGATTGCGCATTTTGCCGTCGCGGAGCCAAAACAGTGCCTCTGTAATCGCGCCCGGTCAAAACCGCTTCAAACGCCTGTTTCAAAGCCCTTTTACAATCCCCGACCGGGCTGGACCGGGCTGGACCGGGCTGGACAGGATTACGCATTTAGTTTGTCACCCCACAACTTTATCCGTTCGGGAGGAATCATGACGATCCTGTTCCTGTTCCTGATCGTGTCGATGGTCATGCTGAATCTGGTGTTCTGAAGACTGTTTGCTTTACGGAGTTTGGGCGAGGGCGGCGCGTTAGAATTGTTGGGTTGCGCCTTGTGCAACCTGTTCGGCCCCCATCATCGCCAGACACTCCGCGCTCAAATCAAGTGAACCGGAACCCCGGCAGAATACCTTGGGTTTTGCAACACTATCTAAGCATAGCGGACGTAGAGTCAGAGTTGCATGTTGAACCGCAGTTACGTGCTGGCGGCCCAATCCCAATAGAGGTCGCGGGCACGGCGGGTGATCAGCCCGATCTGATATTGGCGGTCGTCAAAGGCGGTGACGGGCGTGACTTTCATCATATTGCCCGACAGGAACACCTCGTCCGCCGCTTCAAAATCCGCAAAACTCATGACCCGTTCATGGACCTGCACCCCATCGGCGCGCAGGTTCTTGATATGGCGCGCGCGCGTGATGCCAGCCAGAAAGGTGCCATTGGGTACTGGCGTAAACACCTCACCGTCTTTGATGGCAAAGACATTTGCTGTCGCGGCTTCAGCCACGTTGCCCAAGGCATCGGCGACCAGTGCGTTGTTAAAGCCTTTCGCCTTAGCCTCGGCCAGCATCCGGGCGTTATTGGGGTAAAGGCAGGCAGCTTTGGCGTTGATCACGGCATCTTCCATCACTGGGCGGCGAAACCGTGTTCGGGTCAGGGTGGCTGAGTCCTCTGGCCGGGCCATGGGGATTTCTTCCAGGCAGATGGCAAAGCCGGTTTCGCCACCCTCTTTCGGGACAATCGCAGACAGCCCCCCGTCCAACGCCCAATACATCGGTCGAATATAGACAGCCGCATCCTTGGGGTATGCCTTTAGCCCCTCCTTGATGATCGCTACCATCTCGTCGGTGTTGACTGTGGGCTCAACCATCAGGGCGCGGGCAGAGGCGTTTACCCGCGCGCAATGTTTGTCCAGATCAGGTGTCAGCCCATGCGCCATGCGTGCACCGTCAAACACATTACTGCCCAGCCACATGCCGTGATCGGCGGCCTTCATGACCGGGACATCACCGTCTTGCCATGTGCCATTGTAAGTAGGTGCGGATGTTGGTGCCGGTGGCCATGCCTGCTCTCCAGATGTGGGTTTTCGCGCAACCTTAGGCGCGGCGGGCAGGGCCGTCCAGAGGGTGGATTACCAGCGCTTCATGCCACCTGCGCCAAAGCCCCTTTGGCCACCTGCATCAGCACATCGCGCGGCAATCCCGCCGCTGCCATGACCCGCAGCCCGTGATAACTGGCCTGCAAGGCGGCGGCCTGGTGTTCGCGCCCCTGTCCAAGCGCCTTTTTGAAGGCTTTGAGGCTGGCGCGCATCATCGCCTGCACTGCCTCATGTGTCGCCTCGTCACTTTGGGCCTGATCAATGCTGGCATTGCACAAAAAACAGCCGCGCGGATCGGCCGCCTGCGCGGCCCCGTAAAAGAGTGTTTCAAGCCGATCCCGCAGGGGCTCTGACCCTGACAGCACCTTCGCGGCACCTGTCATTTCCTGGCGTGCATAGGATTGCAATGCCGCCAGATACATGCGCCGTTTGTCCCCCCACTGGCGGTACAGGCTTTGTTTGTTAAGCCCGGTGGCCTTTTCAATGTCCTGCATCGACGCGCCATCATAGCCATTGGCCCAGAACAGGGCCTTGAGTTCCAAGAGGGTGTCATCAGGGTCAAAAGAAAGTGGTCTTGCCATGAGGGTCCCGTTTCCGTGAGCAGGTTGAAATATGTGGGTCCAGTTATTGACCAATCGGTCCGTAACTACATATGACAGTCACACAGGGGATGCAACAGCTGCTCCCGCACAGAGTGAAGACAACAGGAGACACCCCATGAACACCTACCCCACGCTGGCCGAACTGAGCGAGATCGAACGCCTTGATTCAATTCTGACGCGCCTGTCTCGCCGCGCTGACAGTGGCCCGCGCAGCCTTGCTCATGCCGCTCTTGCGGCGGTGCTGCCCGCCCCGCAGCTGACATTTCTTTTGCCTTGAATGTGACCGATTGGTCCGAAACTATAACGCATCCATACAAGGACTTCTGACGATGACCGTTTTTGAAACCACCGCCCCGTCGCAATCGCGTCTTCTGGACGCTCTGGCCGACAAGGCCATCTTTGCCACCCTCCCCCTCGTTTTCCTATGGTTCGGTGCCATGAAGTTTACCGCCTACGAGGCTGGCGCCATCGAAGGCCTTGTCGCCAACAGCCCGTTTCTTGCACTGCTTTACAATGTCTTTAGCGTGCAGGCGGTGTCGAACCTGATTGGCACTGTAGAGTTGACCATTGCAGCCCTTCTTGCCCTGCGGTTTGTGGCCCCCAGACTGGCCGCCATCGGGGCCGTCGGGGCTGTGGGTACCTTCGCTGTGACGATCAGCTTTTTCCTTAGCACGCCGGGCGTGTTCATTTCCGGAACACGGCACACTGGCGATTTCAGTTCTGCCGGGTCAGTTTTTGCTGAAAGACATCGTTCTTCTTGCCGCCTCGCTCTGGGCGCTGCGGGACGCGCTGCGCGCCTGAACGATTGAATATCTGGAAAAGCGCGCGGCGACGGCTGCGCGCTTTTTCACGAACGGTTTTACCCGGCTTCGTTCATCAAGGCCTGCACATCCAGTCGCTCATTCACCATTGCCAGATCGCCATTTTCAGCGCGTGGCCACTCGGCTTCGGGACGATCCACATAAAGCTCGACCCCGTTCCCATCCGGGTCCGAGATGTAAACGGCCTCGCTGACCCCGTGATCGGCAGCGCCTTTGATTGCATAACCTGCGGCGACAACGCGCTGCACGGCTTTGGCCAGCTCTGCCCTGTCCGGGAATAAGAATGCGGTGTGATAAAGGCCGGCGTGTCCTTTCGGAGCAGGGGTGCCGCCTTTCGAGTCCCAAGTGTTCAGCCCAATATGATGGCGATACCCGCCCGCCGATAGAAACGCGGCTTGATCGCCGAATTTCTGTTGCACCTCAAATCCAAGGACGCCGCTGTAAAACCCGATCGCGCGATCAAGATCAGCGACCCTCAAATGGATATGGCCGATGGCGGTGTCAGGATGTGCAGTAAATGGCATGGGAACCCTCCGATCAGTGATCGTCCAAAGTTAAGGCTCAATTAGCATTGATTATGCGTGGCGTGTTACAGGCAGGATGCCTGCGGCGGCGGCAAGTATCGCGCGCGGCGTTTGGTGGCTCGGAAGGACGGCAGGGTGGAACCACCGAAGGCAGTTGTCCAGGTATTTGGTCGCGATACCCCGATGGCGGCGCGGAAAGGTCTTTAACCGCTCATGCCGACTGTTCACGGTTTGAATGTGCAATTCACCACGGACACGTTCTCCGGCGGTCCGGTCGAGACTTTCATGGCTGACGCCCGTTTCTGCGGCGCAGGGCGGGTAGCCGGTGCAGCCATCGGTCACCGGGAGAGCGTTCCCATCAAGACGTGGCTGCAGAACCGTTTTGAGATGTCCGGCTGTCACCGCAGGCAAGACAGCACTGATGGCGGTGCCTGATCGGCCGACCGCAACGGGGACCGGAACCTGCTCCTCCGACAATCCGCGTTTTGAGGCCTTTCCCCCGCGTTTGCGGGCTTTTCGAGAGAGATTACGGTCCCCTTTCCGGCTGCGCGGAAAGAACGTCCCGTCGGCTTCGACGATTCCGCACAGCCTGACCGCACCGACCGTTACGGCCTCGGGAAAGCGATGACGCCAACGAAAAGCTGTGGTGTCGGCCACCATACAACGCCCGTCGGACGCCTTTACCGTTTCGCCGTCGCGCAGGGAAGCTGCGAACCCTGCCCATCTGTCCCTGTGGCGCAAGCGGGCAGGCGGCGTCCCGGTCAGCGCGCTGAAGGTTTTGCGACAGCCTTTGCAAAAGAACCTCGTCAGGCCACTTGCATGGCCCCTGATGATCGCACCGCCCGAAGCACAGTGCGGACAGATACGCCCCTCGCGAACATTCGCCTCAGGGAGATCGATCACGCTTTCCAGCGACGAAACCCCGGCAACGAGCCGTCCGGTTTCAGCCCGTTGTTTCGATGAAAGGTCGTCGATCTCGTTGAGCCACACCAAAAAAAAGCTTGACGATCCATGTGCCGCACCCCATAATTTTGTTCATGGTGTGTTCTGTCACAGGTCACAGGCTGGCACGCATAATCAATGCTAATTGAGCCAAAGTTAAGGTCCTGCCCACTACCTCACAATTCCAGCGAGCCGCGCATGATCTGTGCGAAAAAAGCAGGGTCGGAGGCCCGACTCTTTCGCACACTGTGGGGCATTAACCCGCTGTGGTGAGGGCGTTCGACAGCTTGTCGAAGGCCTGCTGCCAGCCGCCCTCGCCCGGAGATCCCTCGGGAATGCCGACATGAGTCATTGTCATGCGCATGCCCGCCTCAGTGTCTTTCAACTCGACAATGACCTCGGTCATATCCGGTGTCCCCTCCGGCATCCCCATGCTCGCGGGCGAGATGAGTGTGCCGTCTGGCTGACACATGCTCTCGGTGTAGACCAACCTGAACGGCGGATCGATTTCCTTGTAAACGCCGATGAACCACATCGACATGGCCTGACCCGGGCGATCCAACTGCATGCAGATTTTCCGCGTTCCTCCAACGACCAAATCCATTTGAGCGACGGGGACGCTCATGCCGTTGGGGCCGTACCATTTTTTGAACAGTCCCGGGTCTGTCCACATCGCCCAAACCGCCGCGACCGGCGCTGCGAAGCGGCGTTCAATCTTTATCCAGCCCGAGGTATCAGTCATTGGTCTCTCCTGCGTTGTTGTTCAGTGCATCCGCCATCGCATCAAACCGCTTTTCCCAGATGGGACGGTAGCGATCAGCCCAGTGCATCACAGCTTCCAACGGTGCTGAATCCAGTCGGCAGGGGCGGAATTGCGCGGTTTTTCCGCGCTGTACGAACCCTGCGTTTTCCAGCACGCGGATGTGTTTTGAGATGGCTGGCAGGCTCATCTCAAAGGGTTCCGCCAGTTCGTTGACCGTTGCCTCGCCCTGCGACAGGCGCGCAAGAATTGCCCTGCGCGTGGGGTTGGCCAAGGCCGCGAAAGCAGCATCAAGATGCGTGTCATCTAACATCCGACCATTATTAAACCATATCGTTAATAAATCAACTGGTAAAATAATGTCACTGCCCTATGTCTGCTTTCCCGTGTCTCAACGGCGCAGAAGCCGGGCGTTCAGGCCCCGACCATTCCGACAATCTCATAGGTCTTTTTCAGGATCGGTGCGGCAATTACTCGGGCGCGGGTGGCGCCATCGGCCAGAATGCGGTCAATCTCAGCCGGGTCCTGCATCAGCCGTTCCATTTCGCCTGAGATCGGGGCCATCCTGGCCACCGCAAGATCGGCCAGCATGGGTTTGAACTCGGAAAACGCCTTGCCACCCACATCGGTCATGACCTGATCCACGCTTTGCTCACTCAGCGCCGCGTAGATGTTGATCAGGTTGCGTGCTTCGGGGCGCTCTTCCACACCATCAACATCGCTTGGCAAAGGCTCAGGATCTGTCTTGGCCTTGCGGATCTTTTTGGCAATCGTGTCGGCGTCATCAGTCAGATTGATCCGGCTCATATCCGAGGGATCGGACTTGCTCATCTTTTTCGATCCATCCCGCAGACTCATCACCCGTGTGGCTGCACCTTCAATCACCGGTTCGGTAATCGGGAAGAAATCAACGCCGTAATCGTGGTTAAACTTGGCGGCGATGTCGCGGGTCAGTTCCAGATGCTGTTTCTGATCCTCGCCCACTGGCACATGAGTCGTGTGATAGACAAGAATATCCGCCGCCATCAACGCCGGGTATCCGAACAGCCCAAGCGAGGCGTTTTGCGCATTCTTGCCAGCCTTGTCTTTGAATTGCGTCATCCGCTGCATCCAGCCCATGCGCGCGACACAGTTGAATATCCATGCCAGTTGCGTGTGCTCGGCCACCTGGGATTGGTTGAACAGAATGGATTTCACCGGATCGAGACCGCTGGCGATATAGCCTGCACACAACTCGCGCGTGGCGTGGTGCAGCTTGTCAGGGTCCTGCCAGACAGTGATCGCATGCAGATCGACCATGCAGTAGATCGTTTCGATCCCATCATTTTGCATGTCGACAAAGCGCTTCATCGCGCCCAGGTAATTACCAAGCGTCAGCCCGCCCGAGGGCTGGATGCCTGAGAAAACGCGGGGTGTGTGGACCACCTCGGTCATTGGATACTCCGTCTGGATTAATTCGCCTGCCTCGCTTACTTGTGGGTCAGAGCGGCGTCAAGGAGAGCGCGCATGAGCAGTGAAGACCAAGACCACAGACCTCCGACAAGCCCGGTGAACCCGTTGCCGCCCGTGGTGGTGGCCTTGTTTCTGGTGATCATAGGTGTCGAGGCGGCGTTTTCCTTTGGCGAACGCGGATTGATTGGCGGGTCCGAGGCGGTGGGATGGCGCAACACTGCCATTCAGGTCTATGCCTTCAACAGCGATATCATGGCATGGATGCTGGCCAACGGGATTTACCCGGGCGAACATCTGCAACGGTTTTTCACCCATATTTTTATCCATGGCGGTTTCACCCATGCACTGTTTGCAGGCGCGATGGTTCTCGCCTTGGGCAAATTCGTAGGGGACGTGTTCAATCAATGGGCGACGCTGGCCCTGTTCGTGATCTCATCTGTGGCTGGGGCGGTGGTCTATGGGCTGATCGGCCCGGACCAACCCTGGCTTTATGGCGCGTTCCCCGGTGTTTACGGGTTGATCGGTGGGTTTACCTACCTGATGTGGTTGAAACTGGGGCAGATGGGCGCGCAGCAATTTCGTGCCTTCACGCTGATCGGGTTTTTGCTGGGTATCCAGCTGGTTTTTGGCCTGCTGTTTGGCGCCAATAGCTGGTGGCTGGCGGATGTCACAGGCTTTGCAGCCGGGTTTTGCGCGTCCTTTATCCTCAGCCCAGGGGGCTTTCGCAAACTGCGCGAAAAGCTACGGCGCCAATAAGCACTCAGCGCCGGAACGCGTCGCGCAATTCGCCTCGCCGGAACGCACCCAGCAGCAGGCCCGCGCCAAAATAGGTGCCGACCCCGATGGCGATCAGGATCAGCAATGCCAGCCATCGCAGCACCGGGATCAGAATGAACGCGTTTAGAGCAAGGGCTGCGAACCACAGCACCACGCCCATGATCACCGACGCAATCACGATCCGCCAGATTCGACGGCGGAAACGGTCGTCAAACCGCGCCACTTCGCCAAAAGGGCGCGCGCCGCGCATCAACAGCCAGACCATTGCCCAGCCTGCCGCCGTGGTGGCAATCGCCGCCGCGACCCAGCCGATATAGAAGGCCAGTCCAATGGCCAGCACCGCATTGATCACCATGGCCACCACCGCATAGCGGAACGGGCTTTTGGTATCTTCGCGGGCAAAAAACAGCGGCTGCAGGATTTTTTGCAACACGAAAGCAGGCAGACCAAGACCATAGATCGCCACCGCCAGCGCCGTGGCCGCCGTATCATCGACGCCAAACGCGCCGCGTTCAAACAGCACCGTGACCAGCGGGATCGGGATCACCATCAGCGCCACGGCAGACGGGATGGTGAGGGCCAGCGAAATCTCACCCGCGCGGGAAAACGCCTCGCGCGCGCCGCCGTGATCATCCACCTTCAGACGGCGCGACAGATCGGGCAGCAACACGATCCCCACCGCAATGCCCACAACGCCCAGAGGCAGTTGATACAGCCGATCCGCCGAATAGAGCCAGCTGACCGCCTTATCGTAATGCGAGGCCACTTGTTGGCCCACCAGCAGGTTGATCTGCATCACCCCCCCGCCAGAGCTGCAGGGACCGCAATGCGCACCAGTTGCGCCATTTCGGGCGTCCAGCGCGGGCGCACGGGGCCGATATGCAGGCCTGCGCGACAGGCTGCGATCCAGACCAGTGCCAGTTGCGCCAATCCGGCGAACGGAATGGTCCAGACCAGCGCCAGCACCACCTCGCCGCCGATGTACCACGCCACGCTCATAGCTGTCACAAGCATGATGTTCAGGATCACAGGCGCGGCTGCCGCAGCGGCAAAGCGTCCGGCGGCGTTCAGCACACCGGAAAACAGCGCCGCCAGTGAGATGAAGAAGGTGTAGGGAAAAACGATACGGCCATACTCGACCGTCATCCCGAACCGTTCATCGCCCCAGAACCCTTCTGCTGTGGCCCATACCAATGCGGGCATGAACACCATCGCCAACCCGGTCAAAGCCAGCAGGATCAGTGCAAGGCCCGACAGCGCCAATGAGGCAAAGCTTTCCGCCCCTTCGCCCGCCTCAAGCCGTTTGGAAAACATCGGTACAAAGGCGGCGTTGAATGCGCCCTCGGCAAAGAACCGGCGAAACATATTGGGCAAGCGGAAGGCGGCCACAAAGGCATCCATCGCCGCACCCGGCCCCAGCCAGCTGGCAATCAGCACGTCACGCAGAAAGCCAAGGATCCGGCTCATCAGTGTCCAACCACCGACGGTCAGAATGCTGGACAGCATGCGCACAGGTCTCATGAAACAGCCTTCGCCACAGAGTTACTGTGCGAGGGATAGCGGATTGGCCGGAAGGTGGAAAGGGAGAGAACGTGGTTGGGCATTTCAACGCCGCTGTTTGCGGTGCGCTTTGCGGCCAAATTGCCATTCCACCATGCCTGATGACGGCTTATGAGACGCATCGGTCCGACAGAACCGATCCGGTTGCGTGTTGTCAGTGCTCGGGTCGCGATGGTAGTTGTCTTTACAACAATACTCCTGGGGCAGGGGCCAATGATGAGAGATGATGACCTTGATTTAGCCGCTCTGGAGCAATTTCCCCGCGCGGCAATCGGGCATCTGCCCACCCCTTTGGAGGCCATGCCAAACCTCGGGCGAGAGCTGGATCTGTCGCTCTTTGTGAAGCGGGACGATTGCACAGGTATTGGGTTTGGCGGCAATAAGGTGCGGCAATTGGAATACTATCTTGGGGCGGCTCAGGCGGTCGGCGCCAATGTGCTGCTCATCACCGGGGCCGTGCAGTCAAATTTTGTGCGCACTGCTGCGGCAATGGGACGCCGCCTTGGGATGGCCTGTCACATTCAGCTTGAAGAACGTGTGCCCGATATCTCTGCGCTCCACCGAACGAATGGCAATGTGCTCTTGGACAGATTGCTTGGCGCAACGCTTCATTCCTATTCCGAAGGCGAAGATGAAGTCGGTGCCGACGCCGAGATCGAGCGCATTGCCAACCAGTTGCTTGATGACGGTCAGACACCTTACATTATTCCACTTGGGGCCAGCAGCAAGCCGCTGGGCGCCTTGGGATACGTCCGCGCGGCGATCGAAGTTCTGCCACAAATCCACGTGGTTGGTGGCATTGATGAAATCGTGGTCGCGTCGGGCAGTGCGCTCACCCATGCGGGCCTGTTGCTGGGGCTTCGTTTGGCAGGCGACACAACTCCTGTACGCGGTGTCTGCGTCCGTCGTAATGCGACGCTGCAGACTGCTCGGGTTCTCCAGCGTGTGGCGGCCACAGCAGATCTGCTGGGCGTCGATGGCCGGGTTGTCACGTCACAAGACGTGCGCTTGACAGACGTCGCGCTTGGGCCGGGATATGGCCAAATGACTGTTGAAACGCGCGCTGCAATTGAAAGAACGGCCCGCGCGGAAGGCCTGTTTCTGGATCCAGTCTATACCGGTAAGGTCATGGCGGGGCTGATCGCCCTTGCGCAAGCGGATGAGCTCAGCGGGGAGCGGGTTTTGTTTTGGCACACAGGCGGGCAACCGGCGCTATTTGGCTACGCCGACCAGTTTCAACAAGATTGAGAATACCCGACTTGGCCGGTAGGCCAGAGTCCAGAACGGCCATCACGTCACCGCCCGCTCGGCTCCTTGCGTGATCGCATCGCGCAGCTTCTTTTCCAGAGCCTTCTGTTTGGACTCGGAGTGGAATTTCAGGCCGAACATGTCTTTGACATAGAACGTATCAACCACCTGCTCACCATAGGTCGCGATCACGGCCGAATTGATGTAGACATTGCTGGCCGCCAGTGTCCGGGTCAGATCGTAAAGCAGGCCGGGGCGGTCGCGGGTATCGACCTCGATAATCGTGTAAATCTCGGAGCCTTCGTTATCAAACGTGATGTGGGTTGGCACGCGGAAGGCGCGCTCGCGTTTCTTGATCTTGTCGCGGCTTTTGATCGCCTCTTTGGCCACGACTTCGCCCTTCAGGGTTTTGCGGATCATCTGGGCCAGGCGGGGCAGGCGGCTTTGCTCAAACGGGCTGCCTTCGGCGTCCTGTATCCAGAAGGCGGCGGTGGCAAAGCCGTCCTGGCTGGTATAGGTGCGTGCATCCACCACATTGGCCCCAACCAGTGCCAGGGCCCCGGCGAGGCGCGAGAAGATACCGGGGTGATCGGCCAATGCAAAACAGGCGCGGGTGGCATCGCGATCCTCATCAATCGCCAGATCAATCGCAACTTCATGATTGTCCAGATCACGCAACAATCGGGCAAACACTACATGAGCGGTGACATGCAGTCCCTGCCAATAGGGCGGATAATGCCGTGCGATTTCGGTCTTGAGGTCTTTGGCGTCCCAATCGGCTAGCTGTTCGCGCAGGTTGCGCTTGGCGTCCGAACCGCGTTGTTCCCGGTTGAGCGCCTCAAGCCCGCCTTCCATGGCGCGCCGGGTCTGGCGATAGAGCGCGCGGATTAGCGAGGCTTTCCAGTTGTTCCAGGTGTCGGGGCCGACGCCGCGGATATCGCAGACGGTCAGCACACACAGCAGGTCAAGACGCTCTTTGGTCTGCACCAGCTTGGCAAAGTCGCGCACTGTGCGCGGATCGGCAATATCGCGTTTCTGCGCCATGTCCGACATCAGCAGGTGATAGCGCACCAGCCATTCAACCGTGTCCACCTCTTTGGGCTTTAATCCCAGCCGAGGCGCCACCTTGCGCGCAATCTGTGCGCCAAGGATCGAATGATCTTCGTCCCGTCCCTTGCCGATATCATGCACCAGAAGGGCGACGTAGATAACCTTGCGGTTTACGCCCTCCTCAAGAATCGACGACACAACAGGCAGTTCCTCAACCAGCTCTTTGCATTCGATCAGGGCCAGTTGCGAGACGCATTGAATGATATGCTCGTCCACTGTGTAATGGTGGTACATGTTGAACTGCATCATCGCCACGATGGGTTCAAATTCCGGCATAAAGGCCGACAGCACCCCCAGCTCGTTCATCCGCCGCAGCGCGGGTTCGGGGTTACCGTGTTTCAGCAGCAGGCCCAGGAACAATTTCTGCGCCTCTGGATCGTTGCGGTATTCATCATCAATCAGGTGCAGATTGGCGGTGACCAATCGCATCGCATCGGGATGGATCAGCATCGCTGTGCGCAACCCTTCTTCGAACAGACGCAGCAGATTCAGCCGGTCGGACAGGAAGGTTTTTTCATCGGCAATCGCCAGACGGCCATGTACCTCGACATAGCCCTCTTTCAGCTTCTTGCGCCGCCGGAACAACCGCTGCAGCAACGCCTCGGATTTGACATGCATCGCCTCCAGCTTGGTCAGGAAGATCCGGGTCAGATCGCCCACCGCCGTGGCATGGCGAAAATAGTCCTGCATGAATTGTTCCACCGCGCGCCGCCCGGCGATGTCCTGATAGCCCATGCGCGATGCCACCTCGACCTGCATGTCAAAGGACAGCTGATCATTGGGGCGCCGCGTGACCAGATGCAGATGACACCGCACCGCCCAGAGGAAGTTATGCGCCTGCGCAAACGTGTCGTATTCCTCTTCGCTGAACAGTCCGGGGTCCACCAGTTCGGCCACATCCTCGACCCGGTAGATATACTTGGCGATCCAGAACAGGGATTGCAGATCGCGCAGGCCTCCCTTGGCCTCTTTCACGTTGGGCTCAACCATATAGCGTTGATTGCCCTGCTTGCGGTGGCGTTCCTCGCGCTCGGCCAGTTTGGCCTCGATGAATTGTCTTTTACTGCCCTTGAACAGATCCTCCCAGAGGGTTGTGTTCAACTTGTCCGACAAGGCGCGATCCCCGGCCAGATAGCGGTTTTCCAACAACGCTGTGCGAATGGTGAAGTCCTCGCCGCCCAGGCGCAGGCAATCGGCGATGGTGCGGCTGGCATGGCCAACTTTCAGGCGCAGATCCCACAGGACATAGAGCATGCTTTCAATCACGCTCTCGGCCCAGGCGGTGATCTTGTAGGGCGTCAAAAACAGCAGATCGACATCGGATTCCGGGGCCATTTCGCCGCGCCCATAGCCCCCTACGGCCAGAATTGCGATACGTTCGCCCTCGGTCGGGTTGGGGTTGGGGTGCAGGATGCGGATGGCGAGATCCAGCACGGTCAGGATCACGCAGTCGGTCTGCCAGCTGATCGAGCGGGTCGCGGCCTCGGCAGCCAAAGGATGCTCGGACAAGGCCTTGGCAACGGCCGCGCGGCCCGATTTGCGCGCATTGTGCAGCAAGGGGATCACGGCCTTGCGCAGCGCGCTGTGATCTCCGCGATGGGCGTCTTCCAATATGGCCAGCGCCGAGGCGACACTGGCGTGATCAAAGATATCCTCCGCCGGGCAGATCAAGTCGTCCGGCTGAGGAGGGATATCTTTCATATTTCCACGCTCATGAGGCAGGCCAGATCAGAACCCGGCACCGCCAAAGCTTTGTGGTGCATTTTCGATCACAACCACCTTCTGATTGCGCACTGTGGCAATCGCCAACCCGCGTTCATTGCTGCCATCTGGGCGGAACCGGAACACGCCGCTGACCCCCTGAAAACCCGCCGATTGGGTCAGTGAGTTGCGTCCCAACGCATCACGACGCCCACTTTTAACCAGGGCACCCACGGCGGCAATTCCATCATAGGCCAGTCCGGCAATGGCATGGGGTTGCCCGCCATTGGCAGCGGCAAACCGGTTGCGGAATTGCGCGGCGCGGGAGGGATCGGGCAAGGCAAACCAGCCGCCCTGAACTCCAGGCAACTCCAGTGTTTGTGGCGGCACATCCCAACGTGCCAGACCGATATACTGTGTCGCATCCGGGCCTAGGCCCTGTTCGGGCAGCATCTGGGTGAACAATGGCAGCGCCCCGGCCGCATTCGATGTCATAAAGATCGCGTCGGCTCCACCGCTGGCGGCGGCGGCCTTGATCTTCGGTACAGCGGCCACGACGCCATTCTGCGAGAACTCGTAAGGCACGCTCCCGGCCATCGTGCCCCCATTGGCACTGACCGCGCGTTCGATTGCCTGGCGGCCAAGTTCGCCCGAAAGATTGTTGGAGTAGACCGCAAGAATGCGGTTCTTGCCTTGGTGCGTGGCATAGCGCATCAGCCGGTCGGCGGTGCTGTCAAAGGTCTGCCCAAGGATGAACAGGTTGCCCCCGGCAATGGTGGGGTTGTTGGAAAAGGCCAGCACGTTGATGTTCTTATTGGCCACCGAGACGGCAGCGGCATTGGCCGCTTCGGCGCGCAACGGGCCGATGATGATCTTGGCCCCGTCTGCCACAGCATTCAGCGCGGCCTCCTGGGCGCGCGCCGCACTGCCACCGGTGCCATAGACCCGCAGGTCAATTTGCACCCCTTGAAGGTCGCCCACAGCCAGTCGGGCCGCCGCTTCCAGATCGCGGGCCAGTTTCTGCTCTTGCGGGCTGGCCGCGCCATGAGGCACCAGCAACGCCACAGCCACCTTGCCGGATGAGTTGGTCGACGCGTTGCCACCAAGGCTGACAGGCTGACAGGCGGCCAGCCAGATCACGGCGAAAAGGGCGGTGATGCGCGCAGCGGTCTTGCGGGCGGATGATAAAACGGCAAACATGGTTACTTCTCACTCCCTGAGTAGCGGGGCGCTTTGGGCGCCCGCATTTGGTGGGCGATAATAAACGTCATGCGGGGCGGGTCCAGAGGGGATTCCATCAATGCCAAAGCTAAGCCCGGGTTTGTACCTGATTGCGACGCCCATTGGGACCGCACGCGATATCACTCTGCGCGCGCTCGATCTGTTGCGCGATGCGGATATGCTGGTGGCCGAGGACACGCGCAGCCTGCGCAAACTGATGGACATCCATGGTGTGGCGCTGCAGGATCGCTTGATCGTGGCCTATCACGATCACAACGGTCTGCGGGTGCGCCCGCGTATTCTTGCGGCTTTGGCGGCGGGACAATCGGTGGTTTACGCCTCCGAGGCGGGTACCCCTATGGTGGCCGATCCAGGTTTTGATCTGGCCCGTGCAGCGGTGGGCGAGGGTCACAAACTGATATCGGCACCCGGACCCTCGGCAGTGATCACGGCGCTGACCCTGTCGGGCCTGCCTACAGATCAATTCCATTTCTCGGGCTTTCTGCCCAATACATCTTCCCGGCGGAAATCCGCGCTTGCGGCGTTGGCACAGGTCCCCGGTACTTTGATCCTTTACGAATCGCCCAAACGATTGGCGGCGATGTTGCGGGACGCGGCGGCGACGCTTGGAGGAGACCGGGAGGCCGTGATCTGCCGGGAGCTGACCAAGAAATTTGAACAGGTTTTGCGCGGTATACTCCTCCGCCTGAATTGACCTGAGAATTTTTGTCGGTGAGTCGATTCGCCGCATATCGTTTTGTATCGGGACGTGCATCCTCCTGGCATGGTCAAACATCATAAGAGATTCAGCCTCACATGCGAGGACCGCGCGGTGCCTGAAGCGATTTGTCGTCGCCGTAAAGTGGACGCACTCGTGTGGAAGCGTGCCCGTGCGTTTTTGCTTCCGGATGCGGGCTATGATGCCAAATTGGTCTGCGGGATACTTGATATTGGCCCGACAGTTTTGACGGAGTGGCGATTTGCCTTTTCCGGTGCGGGGCTGTCGTTCTTTGGCCTGAAAGATTACAGCCAGCGGCAGGGACACTTGAGTGTTACGCAGGAGCAGGGGCTGAAAGCCCGTTTCACCGAAAACCCGGCACGGAACGTAGACGAGGTCTGTGCGTATGTTCCGGCGGAATACGGGCGGAGCTACAGTTCCTCGGGAGCCGCCA
This sequence comes from Roseovarius sp., assembly GCA_965207105.1. Classification (GTDB taxonomy): domain Bacteria; phylum Pseudomonadota; class Alphaproteobacteria; order Rhodobacterales; family Rhodobacteraceae; genus Roseovarius. Next base: position 256,608 of record CBDBLS010000028.1, read on the forward strand.
GGCTGATGCGTCGTCCGGGGTTTGAGTATAAAAAGCCACGATTGCCGCCTGCACAGGCCGATGAAGTCAAACAGGCGGCGTTTATCGCCATGTATGAAGCTTTGCTGTCCGGGTTGGGGGCGGATGGGATGGTGGTCTTCTCCGATGCTGTGCATCCCGAGCATCGGAGCCGTCCCGCCCATGGCCGGTTCCCGAAGGGGCAAAAGACGGCCCTGAAGGCAACATCCGGGCGCAGGCGCCTCAATATTCAGGGCGCGCTCGATCTTGAAACGTTCCGGTTCACCTTTGTGGAAGGCGGGAAGATCAATGCCCGAACAACACGGGCCATGCTGGAAAAGCCGGAGCGCAACAACCCGAGCATGGCGACAATCCATGTCTTTCCCGACAACGCCCGCTATCACCACGCCAAAATACTCCAGCCCTGGCTCGAGAGTTCTGAACGCCGTGTAAAGCTGCACTTTTTGCCGCCATATGCACCCCACCTCAATCCGATTGAACGTCTCCGGGGCGTCATGCACGAATGCATCACCCATAATCGCCATTACGCCACATTCGATCAGTTCACAGAGGCCATTCCTGATTTCTTCCGAAAAACCTTACCGGCAAAATGGACCGGGTTCCGAGACACCGTCACAGACAACTTCCGCGTTGTCCCGTTCAAGGATTACAAACTGATCCCGGCTTGAAAATCCGGCCCAATTCGCCCCGTATCGTTTTGCATCGGGACGTGCATCATCCTGGCATGGCCTCATAAAACACTGCCACCTCACATGCGGGGACCGCGCGGCGCCTGAAGCGATTTGCCGTCGCCGTAAAGTGGACGCACCCGTGAGAAAGCCTGCGCGCACATTTTTACTTTCCACAATCTGGTCTAAAGCCTCCGACTTTAGTCGGAAAAACATTCAAACGCGCGCCGAAGGCGCTCATGAACCACTGAACCCTCTGACTTTAGTCGGAGGAGGTTCAGTTCCGGATGCAGGCTATGATGCCCTGCTGGATATTTGATATTGGCCCGACAGTTTTGGCGGTTTGGCGGTTTGCCTTTTCCGGTGCGGGGCTCTCGTTCCCCGGCCTGAAAGATTACAAACTGATCCCGGCTCAAAATCTCAGGCCAATTCAGGCGCTCAAAATCTCAGGCCAATTCAGGCGAAGGAGTATACATTGACCAATCTGACGAATCTCATCGCCGAAAAGCCCCCCAAAGGCGAAATTGTCGTGTTGATTGGCAGTGTCCCTGAACGGATCATTAACCCGGAGACATTAGAATTATCCTTGCGCGAGGCGCTTTTGACCCACTCCCTGCGCGATGCCGCCGATCTTGTGTCGGCTGACCTTGGGGTGGCGCGGCGCAAGGTCTATCAATTGGCCCTGAAACTGGAGAACGAGAAGTGACGCAACTATCCTTGCCATTGCGGCCCACGCGGCAGGGTCGCGGTTTGCGGGCTTATCTGTCGGGTGCCTCTGCCGAGTCGGCTGTTGCGCGCCATTGCATGCGTCAGGGTTACGATCTGCTGGCGGAACCCTGGCAGGGTCGGGGCGGAGAAATAGATCTGATTCTGAAGGATGGCGAGATCTTCGTGTTTTGCGAAGTAAAAAAGGCCCGCAGTTTTGAATCGGCGTTGAACAGTCTGCGTGAGGCCCAGATGCAGCGCATTCATGCCGCTGCCTCGGAATATCTGGAACATACGCCCAAAGGACAGCTCAGCGATGTGCGGTTTGACCTCGCGCTGGTCAATGTGGCTGGCGAAATCCGTATCGTGGAAAACGCCTTCAGCCATTTCTGAATTGCAAGCCCGGCCCTCATGCCCCATGTAGGTCCGGCATTGCAGGACAGAGGGCAGAGCCATGAAGATTGCCTTTCAGATGGACCCGATCGGTCCGATTGATATCACCGCCGACAGCACATTTCGTCTGGCCGAAGAGGCACAGGCCCGCAGGCATGAGCTGTTTTACTACACGCCCGACAATCTTGCCTATGACGAAGGGCGGGTGACCGCCCGGGGTTGGCCGCTGACGGTTCAAAGGGTAGAGGGCGATCACTTTGCGTTGGGAGATGAGGCGACGGTTGATCTGTCCGGGTTCGACGTGGTCTGGCTGCGTCAGGACCCTCCGTTTGACATGTTCTACATCACCACCACCCATATTCTGGACCGGCTTGCGCCTGGCACTTTGGTGGTCAACGATCCGTTTTGGGTGCGCAACTACCCCGAAAAACTGCTGATCCTCGATTTCCCCGATCTGATGCCGCCCACTGCCATTGCCCGCGATATCGAAACCATCCGCGCCTTTCGCGCACGCCATGGGGACATCATCCTCAAGCCGCTTTATGGCAATGGCGGCGCAGGGGTGTTCCATATGCCGGAATCAGATCGCAACCTCAATTCTTTGCATGAGATGTTCACTGGCTACTCGCGTGAACCGTTGATCGTGCAAAAATTCCTGCCCGATATTGTGCATGGCGACAAACGTGTCATCCTTGTCGACGGCGAACCGGTGGGCGCAATCAACCGCGTTCCTGCCAAGGGCGAAACCCGCTCGAACATGCATGTGGGCGGGCGGCCTGAGAAAATCACACTCAGTGATCGTGATCTTGAGATTTGCGCCCGTATCGGCCCGCTTTTGCGCGAAAAGGGGCAGGTGTTTGTGGGCATCGACGTGATTGGCCAATATATGACGGAAATCAACGTCACCTCGCCGACAGGTATTCAGGAGCTTGAGCGGTTTGACGGCACCAATGTCGCGGGGCTCATTTGGGATGCGATCGAGGCCCGCCACGCATGAGCGTGATGAAGCCGATCCTTAACGCCTGGCTGCGCTATACCGAAAAACCGCATCTGGCGCGGGCGAAAACCCCGGACAAGCTGCGTCGCTCGTTTGAGGCCAAGGCCCGGTTCTATTTTCGGGGCCCGCGCGGCACGGGTTATGAGCTGGGGGTGGTCGCCGGGGTGCCGGTGCTCAACGTTGCGGCCCCGACAGCACAAGGCAGCGATGGCCCCCTGATCCTCTATTTCCATGGTGGGGCGTATGTTTTTGGATCGCCGACAACGCATAAGGCGATGTTGGCACAGCTTTCCGCGCTCACTGGTTTGCGCGCTTGCCTGCCCGATTATCGCAAAGCTCCGGAACACACTTTTCCCGCTGCGGTTGAAGATGCCGTGGCCGTCTATACAGACCTGGCACAGCATCCGAGCGGGCTGATTCTTGGCGGTGACAGCGCGGGGGGCGGGCTTGTACTGGCGCTTTTGCAGGAGATAGCCCGGCTCGGCCTACCATCCCCTCTGGGCTGCATCTGTCTGTCGCCTCTGACTGATTTCAGCTTTACCACCCCAAGTGTGGCAGCGAATGCCAAGGCTGATGTGGTGCTGCCGGTCAGCATGGTCCCGTTGATGACCGAGATGGTGATGCAGGATCGCCCACTTGATGATCCGCTGATCTCGCCGCTTCATGGGGATTTCGCCGGTGCGCCGCCGGTCTGGATTTGTGTGGGCGACACTGAAATTCTCGAAGACAATGCCCGGCTGATGGCCAGGCGATTGCAGGACCAGGGCGTCGACACCACGCTGGTGATTGAGAACGATTTGCCCCATGTCTGGCCGCTGTTTCACAATCTCCTGCCCGAAGCCCGCGCCACACTGGATCAGATGGCAGGATGGATCAGGTCTCTGCCGCCCCGTTCAACCGATAGCTGACCGCTTCAGCCACGTGATCCCGCCGCACCGCGTCCGAGCTGTCCAGATCGGCGATGGTGCGCGCCACGCGCATCACCCGGTGATACCCCGGTGCCGACAGGCCAAACCGCTCGGCCACTTTCGACAGCAACGCGCGCCCGGCCTCGTCCGGCGTGGCCACTTTGGCCAAAACTTCGCCCTCGGCGTCTGCGTTCAGGCGCATGTCCGGGGTATCCTTGAACCGCGCGTCCTGAATATCGCGCGCTTGGGCGACCCGTGCGGCGACCGTGGCGGAGCTGTCGCCCGAGGCCGGCAAATCGAGATCGGTGAAGGCGACGGGGGGCACATCGACCCGCAGATCAAACCGGTCCATCAACGGCCCGGAAATGCGCCCCATGTAATCCTCGCCGCAAATAGGCGCGCGTGAACAGGCGCGGTTGGGATCGCTGAGATAGCCACATTTACAAGGGTTTGCAGCGGCGACCAGCATGAACCGGCAGGGGTAGTTCACATGCGCGTTGGCGCGGGCCACCATCACCTCACCGCTTTCAATCGGTTGGCGCAGGGTTTCCAACACGGCGCGGGGAAATTCGGGAAATTCATCCATGAACAACACGCCATTATGCGCGAGGCTGATCTCGCCCGGGTCCGCGCGGCGCCCGCCGCCGACAATCGCGGCCATCGAGGCCGTGTGATGGGGCTCGCGAAATGGGCGGTCGCGGCTGATCCCACCTTCATCCAATATCCCGGCGAGCGAATGAACCATTGAGGTTTCCAACGCCTCGATGGCACTGAGGGGCGGCAAAAGCCCGGGCAGCCTTGCAGCCAGCATGGATTTGCCCGACCCCGGTGTGCCGACAAGCATCATGTGATGACGCCCGGCGGCGGCGATTTCCAAGGCCCGCTTGGCCCGTTCCTGCCCTTTCACATCACGCAGATCGCGATTTACAGGCACACCGACCACCTCGCCCGGCTCGGACGGGAGCAGCGGGGATTGTCCTGTGTAATGGCGCACCACATCGGCCAGTGTCGCGGCCCCGATCACCTTCGCGGCCCCGACCCATGCCGCCTCGGCACCCGAGGCTTTCGGACAGAGCAACGTACGTTCCTCTTCAGCGGCGGCCATCGCGGCGGGCAGGGTCCCAACAACCGGCACCAATGAACCATCCAGCGACAGTTCGCCCAAGGCGCAGGACCCTTCCACGGCATCCTTGGGGATTACCTCCAACGCGGCCAGCAGGGAGAGGGCAATTGGCAGATCGAAATGACTGCCTTCCTTAGGCATGTCGGCAGGGGAAAGGTTAATGGTGATCCGTTTGGACGGGAGAGCGATGGCCATCGAGCTGAGTGCCGTGCGCACCCGGTCCCGCGCTTCGCTGACTGCCTTGTCGGGCAGCCCGACGACCGAAAAGGCAGGCATACCTGGGGTCACGGCGCATTGCACCTCGACCGAGCGCGCTTCAACCTCCTCAAACGCCACCGTATAGGCGCGTGCAACCATCAAAGCGACTCCCCGATTATCTTGGTTAACGGTACGGTGTCAGGGATTTAAGAATGGTTAACGCCTGTGGGCGTGTGGTGTTAAACCAGCAAAGCCATGAACTTGGGCCATGCGGCCGGATCGGCTAAGGTTTTGGCGCGGCAAAAGGCGTTGCAGAAGCCGAAAACGCGTCCCTCAATCTCCATCAGATACGTGGCTGGAGCACCCGAATAGGGGCATTTGGGATTCTCGGGCGTGCCGGTTTCGATAGCGCGGGCGGGTAAGACAGAAGGCCCGGGCCAGTCGGTCAGATCATACGGCATGGCATAGCGGTTCAGCACCTCACCATGCACCAGCCCCATGGCCCGCCAGCGCCGAAACGCAGGATCGGCCAGATGTGCCGTGACATAGGCTTGCGCCGAAGGTGAAACCGACAGCCCATACCCTGCGATCCGCGCAGCCACAGGCGCGTAGAACGCATCGACAATTCCATAGTCGCCGCACAGCCACGGGCCATCCGGTGAACAGGCCTCGCGCGCATGATCCCAGACCAATTCCAGCCGCCGCAGATCGGTCTCAACCTCGGGACGGGGCACCACGCCCTGATAGGCCAAACGTACGTTCATCGGGCAATCGGCGCGCAATGCGCCAAACCCTGCATGCATTTCCGCCGCCAGGGTGCGGGCGATGGCGCGTGCCTTCGGGTCTGAGGGCCACAGGTCAAGACCAGGATGGCGGCTGGCCAGTTCTTCGGCGAGGGCGAGCGATTCTCCGACCACAGCGCCTTCGGGCGTGCGCATGGCAGGCACGGTTTTGGCCGGGACCCAGCCGGGCATTTGTTCGGGCACGCCCCCGGCCTTGAAGCTGACCATCTGCAGATTGTGCGGGATGTCAAAGCGGTCAAACAGCAGCCAGGCGCGCAGCGACCAACTGGAATAGGCGTAATCGCCGAGGATCAGATCATAAGTCATATCAGTAGCCTACGTTGTCGGATCCGGCGGGCCAAACGTTCATTCGTGACGCAAACCATCACGGGCTGTGATTAATCCCCTCGACCTGCCAGTTTCCGGCAACATGGTGCAGCTGGGTCACGGAAAGATTGTCGATCTTGTGGGAAAACGTCTCATATGCGCCGATTTGCAGGGCCTGTTGGACCTGCGTCAGGATCACACCGAAATGTGCCACGACGATAATGTCTCGCCCGGGATTGGCCTGCATCACGCGCGTCACTGCCCGGTCAACGCGCGCGACGACCTGATGCCAGCTTTCACCACCCGGTGGACGCACGTCACCCGGCTCGTCCCAGAATCGACGCAGATGTTGCTGATCTTCGATCGTGTCCCATTTTTTCATTTCCCACGCGCCGAAATGCATCTCACGCAGATCCGCATCATGCGACATGCGGTCCCGTGTGCCTGCTATTGCATCCGCCGTGTGGACTGCACGGATCAGATCCGAGGACACAACCACTGCATCATCCGGCAAATGTGCAGAAAGACGCGCGATTTGGGCTGTGTCACTCAAATCGGCAGGCAGATCGGTCCAGCCAACCATCAGTTTCGTATGGGTCGGACCATGGCGCACCCAGAACACGCGGCTCACGGCATCGTGCCTTTCAGCACCTGAGGCAGCCCGGCGATCACATTCACGACAAGCCCGGCCCTGGCCGCCAGTTTCTGGTTCAACCGTCCCTGTTCCTCGCGGAACTGGCGGGCCAATGCGTTTTCAGGCACCACGCTGGCACCCACCTCGTTGCTGACGATCACAACGGGCGCGGAGCACAGGGCAAGACCGGCCATCAACCCGGCCTCGGCCATGTCAGCTTCGGCCAGCAGATGATTGCTGAGCCACATGGTCGCGCAATCCAGTAAAACAGCGTGATCGCCGCTGATCCCGGCCAGCGCACGTCCCACATCCAGAGGTTCTTCGATAGTGCGCCAGCCCGGGCCACGCGCCTCGCGATGACGGGCCAGCTTGGCACGCATTTCATCGTCATGGGCCTGTGCGGTCGCCAGATAGACGCGGTTGCGCCCGGTGCCTGTGACCAGCCCCTCGGCCACTGCCGATTTGCCCGAGGCCGCACCCCCTAAAACCAAACTTAATCCTGGCAACATCGCGATTCCTGCACCTTTTTTTGATCTGTTTTGATTGGCTCTGCGTAGCACTCTCAAACACACTGAGAAAGAGCGCATATGACATAGCGCATCTCAGTCACCGGCAAGGGGGAAGACATGCCATTTGATGGACCGCAATCAAGTTCGATGTCCCGCAAGGCGATGAAAGCAGAATTGCTGGATGCCGAAACCGAGCTGAAGCTGGCATATGCTTGGCGCGATGAGCGCGATGAAGAGTCGTTGCGCCGTCTGATCACGGCTTACATGCGGCTGGCGATTTCGATGGCGTCGAAATTCAAACGCTACGGCGCGCCGATGAATGATCTGATTCAGGAAGCGGGTCTGGGTCAGATGAAGGCGGCGGACAAGTTTGACCCGGACCGTGGCGTGCGTTTTTCGACCTATGCCGTCTGGTGGATCAAGGCATCGATACAGGATGCCGTCTGGTGGATCAAGGCATCGATACAGGATTACGTGATGCGCAACTGGTCGATGGTGCGCACCGGATCCACCTCGTCGCAGAAATCGCTGTTTTTCAACATGCGCCGCGTGCAGGCGCAGATTGAACGCGAGGCAATGGCGCAGGGCACCGAGTTGGACGGTTACCAATTGCGCGAGATGATCGCGCAAGAGGTTGGCGTTCCCCTGCGCGATGTCGAGATGATGGCGGGCCGCCTGTCGGGGTCAGATTTCTCGCTGAATGCGACGCAATCGTCTGAGGATGAAGGGCGTGAATGGATTGACACGCTTGAGGATGATGGTCCGCGCGGCGATGATTTGGTCGAGGAAGATCATGATCTTAGCGCCTTGCGCGGCTGGTTGGGCGATGCCATGGGCAAGCTGAACGAGCGGGAACGCTTTATTGTACGTGAGCGCAAGCTGCGCGATGAACCGCGCACCCTAGAAAGTCTTGGAACCGAGTTGAAGCTGAGCAAGGAACGCGTGCGTCAGCTTGAGGCGGCGGCGTTTCAGAAGATGCGTAAAGACCTTGAACGTCACGGCGCCGAGGTCCACAACCTGTTGGTATGAAACACGTCCTTACTGCGGTTCTTATATCTCTGCCCTGCGCCGCCCACGCGCAGGACATTGTGATTCTGGGCGAGGTGCATGACAACCCCGCCCATCATGCCGTGCAGGCCGAGAAGGTCACCGCCCTGACCCCCGCCGCCCTGGTGTTTGAGATGCTCACCCCCGATCAGGCTGACGGGGTGGTCTTTGACGAGGCGTCGGATCGCGCGGCGTTGAATGCAATTCTGGGCTGGGACGAGAGCGGCTGGCCGGATTTTGCCATGTATTACCCGATTTTTGCCGCCGCCCCCGAGGCCCGCATCTATGGCGTAGGTCTGCCCCGTGCCGAGGCGATGGAGGTGTTGGCTGGCGGCGTGGCCGCAGTGTTCGGGGATGAGGCTGCAGCCTACGGTCTTGATCGACCCTTGCCGGAGGATCAGCAAGAGGCGCGTGAGGCATTGCAGTTCACGGCCCATTGCGACGCATTGCCTAAGGACGTGCTGCCTAGCATGGTCGATATTCAACGCCTGCGCGATGCCAAACTGGCCCGGGCCGCCTTGCGCGCCTATTCCGAGACCGGCGGGCCGGTGGCGGTGATCACTGGCAATGGCCACGCACGGCGCGACTGGGGGATGCCTGCCTATCTGGCACAGGTCGCCCCCGAGCTTGAGCTTCAGGTGATCGGGCAGACCGAAGATGAGGGCCCAATTGAGGGCGGTTTTGACATCATTGTGTCCTCGCCAACCATGGATCGCCCCGATCGGTGTCTGGCCTTCCAATAAGGCGTGTGACCCTGGCGGGCCTTGCCACCCCTTCCGCCAGGTTCTATCTTTGCCCTTGGCTATATAAAGGCGGCGCAAATGCTTGGCGACAAACGCATCCTTCTGATCATCGGCGGTGGTATTGCAGCGTTCAAATCGCTTGATCTGATCCGCCGTCTGCGTGAACGCGGTGCGTCGGTGACACCGGTTCTAATCCGGGCGGGCGAGGAATTTGTCACCCCTTTGTCGGTTTCGGCATTGGCTGGGCACAAAGTGTTCCGCGATCTATTTGATCTGACGGATGAGGCCGAAATGGGCCATATCGAGCTGTCCCGGTCGGCTGATCTGATTGTGGTCGCCCCGGCCACGGCCGATCTGATGGCCAGGATGGCGCTGGGGCACGCCAATGATCTGGCGTCGACCCTGCTTTTGGCCACCGATACACCTGTTCTGATTGCGCCTGCGATGAATGTGCGAATGTGGGAGCATGCGGCCACACAACGGAACATCGCCACCTTGCAGGGCGATGGCATTCACTTTGTCGGTCCGAACAACGGCGATATGGCGTGCGGTGAACACGGGCCGGGCCGGATGTCTGAACCTATGGAGATTGTCGGCGCAATAGAGGCGGTGCTGGCCAATGGGCCACTGAAGGGCAAACGCATCCTTGTGACCTCGGGGCCGACCCACGAACCGATTGATCCGGTACGCTATATCGCCAACCGCTCGTCCGGGGCACAGGGTACGGCGCTGGCGCGCGCGCTGGCGGCCCTTGGTGCTGAGGTGGTGTTTGTGACCGGCCCTGCCGATGTGGCCCCACCCGAAGGGGTTCAGGTGGTGGCGGTTGAAACCGCCCGGCAGATGCAGGAGGCCGTGCAGGGTGCCTTGCCCGTGGACGCGGCGGTCTTTGCGGCGGCGGTGGCCGATTGGCGCGTGGCCTCGGCCAGCAACCGCAAGATGAAGAAAACCAAGGGCGGGTTGCCATCGCTGGAGTTTGCCGAAAACCCCGACATTCTGGCCGGTGTGGCGCAGATGACGGCGCAGCGCCCGGCGCTGGTGGTGGGCTTTGCTGCTGAGACGGATGACGTGATCGAGAACGCGACCGCCAAGCGCAAACGCAAGGGCTGTGACTGGATTGTGGCTAATGACGTGAGCGCGGAAACCGGGATCATGGGTGGGTCGGAAAATGCCATTACACTGATCACCTCAGACGGTGCCGAGGATTGGCCGCGCATGTCAAAATCTCAGGTCTCCGCCAGACTGGCCGAACGCATCGCCAAGGCACTGGCCTGAGAGTTTGAGTATTTTGGCAAAATGAAGGGCAGGGGATGGTCTCTATTCAGGTGATTTGGGACGCGGGTGCGGATCGTGACCTAGGCCTGCCTGCCTATGAAAGCGCGGGCGCTGCCGGGGCCGATTTGCGCGCGAATTTCCCAGACGGGCAGCGTGAAGGCGTTACCGTGGCGCCCGGCGCGCGGGTTTTGATACCCACCGGATTGCGCATCGCCATTCCGGGCGGGTTTGAGGTGCAACTGCGCCCGCGATCCGGATTGGCCCTAAAGCACGGGATCACCCTGCCAAACAGTCCCGGTACGATCGATGCTGATTATCGCGGACCATTGGGGGTGATCGTGATGAATGCGGGAACCGAACCGTTTCATGTTGAGCATGGGATGCGGATTGCACAGATGATTGTTGCCCCTGTGGTGCTGGCGCGTTTTGACTTGGTGGAAGCATTGGACGACACCGCGCGAGGATCGGGTGGCTTTGGCTCGACCGGGGCGGGCTGATGGCGCTGGTTTTGATTCTGGGCGCGGCCCTTTGGGGTATCGGGGCCGTGATGGGCGCGCCACACCGGCTGCGCTGGATCATGATCGGGATGTTGTGGCTGGCGGTTGTGGCGTTGCATCTGGTGCTGCCGGACGGGCATCCGCTGCGCATGGCCACGGGTGAAAGCACGGCATTGTGGCTGATGCTTGCGGCGGCGGCGTCGCTGGTGCTGACCTATCGCGCCGGGTTGCGCCGACTGCGCCGCGCCGCTGAGATGAAAGAGGTCCCTCCGCCCCAGACCGGCACCTTTTCGGGTGCCGAACTGGAGCGATATGCCCGTCATACCATCCTGCGTGAGGTCGGTGGACCGGGGCAGAAAAAGCTGAAAGAGGCGCGAGTGCTGGTGATCGGGGCAGGGGGCCTTGGATCGCCCGCCCTGATGTATCTGGCGGCCTCTGGCGTGGGCACCATCGGAATCATCGACGATGACGAGGTGGATTTTTCCAACCTGCAACGGCAAGTTATCCACACCGATGACCGGGTCCACATGCCAAAAGTGCACTCTGCTGCCGAGGCGATTGCCGATTTGAACCCTTATGTCACCGTGCGACCCTATCAACGTCGGCTGAGCGCAGATATGGCCGCGGACTTGTTCGCAGACTATGATCTGATCCTTGATGGCACTGACAATTTCGACACGCGTTATCTATCCAACGCCACCGCACACGCCCTTGGAAAGCCGCTGATTTCCGGCGCTCTGTCTCAATGGGAAGGGCAGCTGAGCGTGTTTGACACGGCGAAAGGCACACCCTGTTACCAGTGTATTTTCGCCGAGGCTCCGGCCCCTGGCCTTGCCCCGTCCTGCGCCGAGGCGGGGGTGATCAGCCCGCTACCAGGCGTGATCGGCTCGATGATGGCGGCCGAGGCGCTCAAGGTGATCACCGATGCCGGTCAGCCGCTGCATTCTGAAATGCTTATCTATGATGCGCTCTACGGTGAGACCCGCAAATTCAAACTGTCCCGACGCGCCGATTGCCCTATCTGCGGGATCAAAGGAGACACCCATGAACCCGTTGCTGACTGAGTGGACCACGCCGTTCCAGATCGCCCCGTTTGACCAGATCGAGGATGGCCATTTCGCGCCCGCTTTCGAGGTGGCGCTGGATGAGGCCCGCACCGAGATTACCGCGATTGCGGATGCGCCAGAGACCTCAAGCTTTGGCAACACCATCGAGGCGCTTGAACAATCGGGCAAGGCGCTGGACAGGGTTCTGGCGGCATTTTTCTCGGTGGCCGGGGCTGACAGCAACCCCGACCGACAACAATTGCAGCGCGAATTTGGCCCGAAACTGGCCGCGTTCAGCTCGGAAATTCATAGTAATTCCAAACTGTTCACCCGGATTACGACGTTGTGGGAGGCCCGTGAAACTCTTGATCTGACACCAGAACAACAGCGGCTTTTGATGCTGACCCATCGTCGCTTTCGCCGCGCCGGGGCGGGCCTGCCGGGCGAGGCCGAAGCGCGCATGAAAGAGATCATGTCGCGTCTTGCTGAACTGGGCACGGCGTTCACCCAGAACCTTCTGGCTGATGAGGCGGGGTGGTTCATGGAACTCAGCGAGGCTGATCTGGACGGGCTGCCCGATTTTGTGGTCGATGCCGCGCGCAATGCGGGCACTGAAAAGGGATTGCCGACGCCGGTGATCACCCTGTCACGTTCGCTGATTGTGCCGTTCCTGCAATTCTCACCGCGCCGGGATCTGCGTGAAAAGGCGTTTCGCGCATGGGAGGCGCGGGGTGCCAATGGGGGTGAGACCGACAATCGAGATATCGCCGCTGAAACGCTGGCGCTACGGGAAGAACGTGCCAAGCTTCTGGGATACAAAAGCTTTTCAGACTTCAAGTTAGAGACAGAGATGGCAAAAACGCCCGCAGCTGTCCGCACCCTGTTGATGGATGTCTGGGAGCCAGCCAAAGCGCGCGCTGAGGCCGATGCCGAAACGTTAACCCAGATGATGCAGGCCGACGGCATCAATGGCCCGCTGGAGCCGTGGGATTGGCGTTACTATGCCGAGAAACGTCGCAAGGCCGAGTATGATCTGGATGAGGCTGAACTCAAACCCTACTTGCAGCTGGAACGGATGATCGAGGCGGCCTTTGCCTGTGCGAACCGGCTGTTCGGGCTGGAGTTTCGGCCTCTGGATATTGCCCTTTACCATTCTGATTGTCGCGCCTGGGAAGTGACGCGGAACGGCGCCCACGTAGCGGTTTTCATTGGGGATTACTTTGCTCGCCCGTCAAAGAGATCGGGCGCGTGGTGCTCATCAATGCGTGGTCAGGCGAAACTGCCTCAGGTTCAGGGCCCGGTGGTGATCAATGTGTGCAATTTTGCGAAGGGCAGCCCGGCATTGCTGAGTTATGATGATGCGCGCACGCTGTTTCACGAGCTTGGCCACGCGCTGCATCACCTCTTGTCGAATGTGAATTATGAAAGCCTGTCAGGCACCAATGTGGCGCGTGATTTTGTCGAATTGCCCAGCCAGTTGTTTGAACATTGGCTGGAAGTGCCGGAAGTGTTGGCCGAGTTTGCCACTCATGCCCAGACCGGTCAGGCGATGCCGCAGGCCTTGCTGGACAAGGTGCTGGCGGCGGCCAATTTCGACATGGGGTTTCAAACGGTGGAATATGTTGCCTCGGCGCTGGTGGATCTGGCGTTTCATGACGGCGATGCACCCGGTGATCCGATGGCCGAGCAGGCCCGCGTTTTGGCCGAGCTGGGCATGCCACGCGCCATCACCATGCGTCATGCCACGCCGCAATTTGCCCATGTGTTCGCGGGCGACGGCTATAGTTCCGGGTATTACAGTTACATGTGGTCCGAGGTGATGGATGCGGATGCGTTCGCTGCGTTCGAGGAGGTAGGCGATGCGTTTGATGCTGCCACGGCCCGCGCGCTGGAGGACAACATCCTGTCCACGGGCGGATCGGTCGAGGCGGATCAGCTTTACACGGCCTTCCGGGGTCGATTGCCGGGGGTCGAGGCGTTGTTGAAAGGTCGTGGGCTGGCGGCGTGACGGCAGGCTGTGAGTATTTGGGAACAGGGAATTGGAAGGCAGCGCGTTGACATGATGGCCGATGATCTTGTCCTGACGCCGACGGGTTTACGCTTCGGCGGGCGGCGCTTCCCTTGCACGATTGGGCGCGGTGGGCTGAGCGATGACAAGCATGAGGGCGATGGGGCAACGCCGGTAGGTGTGCATCACATCGAGGGGATGTTTTATCGTCCGGACCGTATGGCCCCGCCTGCGCCTTGGGCTAGGGCGATCCGGACGGGCGATCTATGGTCGGATGATCCAGATCAACCTGATTACAACCTTTTGGTTTCAAAGCCCTATGCGTATTCCCATGAGGTGATGCGCCGGGCCGATCCGCTGTATGATCTGGTCCTGATCACTGATTGGAATTGGCCCAACGCGATCCCCGGGAAGGGCTCGTGCATATTCATCCATCAATGGCGCAGGCCGGGCTATCCCACGGCAGGGTGTGTGGCATTCCGGCCCGATCATCTGCGTTGGATCGCGGCGCGTGTGCGCCCCGGTACGCGATTGATCGTGCGCTGACAGGCCTATTCGGGGTATTTGCGTTTGGCCGTGGCTTTGCCCAAGGTCTTGCCGTCTTGCCGCCGCCTTTGGCCGTAGCGATACACTGATAGGTGTGCACGCCGCCGGGTGGGCAAGGGCTTTTGTAGCGGAAGGTTCCGAAGGGCAGTTTGCCATCGCCCGAGATTTTCACCTTGCCACCGCCATGGCTGTAAACCGGTGCATTCAGGTCTTTCAGCCGGAGTTGCACACTGGTTGTCCCGGCGGGCAGGTCTTTGATCACAAAGGCAGGGTTGCCAACCGTACTAGGGTGACCAGAGGTGCAACTGGGGATGTCCCCTCATTGAAATGAAATCGAAAACTCGGCAGCGGCGGCGCTGGTGGATAGGATCAGGGCGGCCAGCGAGAGGGACACAAAACGCATCAGAAATCTCCTAAAGATTAATTTTGGCCAAGCTTAACCCATCCGTTTGGCTTTGGACAATTCAGCCGTAATCCCGCGCCCCGAAGATCGCCGATCCGACGCGCACATGTGTGGCCCCCAGCGCAATCGCGCTTTCAAAATCGCTGCTCATCCCCATCGACAGACCGCTGAGCCCGTTGCGCGCGGCGATCTTGGCCAGAAGAGAAAAGTGCAGGCTGGGTTCTTCGTTAGCGGGGGGGATGCACATCAGCCCCTCAATCGGCAAATCCATCGCGGCGCACTCGGCGATGAACGCATCGGCCTCACCAGGCAGAATACCGGCTTTTTGCGGCTCTTCACCCGTGTTCACCTGAATATACAGCCCCGGGCAGTGGCCCACGTCCTGAGCGATGCGTGCAATGGTCTTGGCCAGCTTGGGGCGATCAACAGAGTGAATGGTTTGAAACAGATCGAACGCCTGGCGCACCTTGTTGGTCTGCAATGGGCCGATCAGATGCAGGTCAATGCCTTGAAACTGCTCGCGAAAGTCAGGCCACTTTCCGGCGGCTTCCTGAACGCGGTTTTCGCCAAAGACGCGGTGTCCCTCGCGCAGAACGGCCTCGACCCGCGCATTGGGTTGCACTTTGGACACTGCGATCAGCGTCACGCTATCTGCTGCGCGCCCAGTATCGGTTTCTGCTTTGCGGATGCGGGATGTAATGTCGTTCAGGCTCACGAGGGGTCACATTCTTTTTGAGAACAGGGCTTGTAGGCCGACTTTCGCACAGCCCGGAGGGACCCGGCAATCCCTGAAACCGGGTGGGTGCCCGTGCAGGTGAAGAATTTCGCTTGGCGCTGCAAACACCTTGCCCCTTCGTGCGAGCTTGGCTAGTAGAGAGGGGCAACAATATCGGACGGTTTCATGTTCCCTTCCTGTATCAGAAATCTGGCGCTTGTGATGGCCTGCGCGACGCTGGCCGTTGGATGCGCGGACGCGACTGTAACCCCTGCGGATGAAAAGGTGACCGACCTGCCGTCGTCGAACCCGATTACCGGGACCCGGCGCACTGGGAATTCCTCGTTATTGGATGCCTTCCGGGGTGGCAAAGCTGAGGTCAAGGTGAACCGGTTTCTCTGGACCGCGTCGCTGGATGTGTTGAACTTCTTGCCGGTGCAGGCGGCGGACCCGTTCACCGGGGTGATCACGACCGGATATGGCACCCCGCCGGGTGGTGGGCGGGCCTATCGCGCAACGATCCTGATCAGTGATCCGGCGCTGGATGCGCGCTCGTTGAATGTGTCATTGCAAACGCGAAGCGGGCCTGTCGCGGCCGGAACCCAGCGGGCGATTGAAGATGCGATTCTGAACCGCGCGCGGCAGTTGCGTCAAAGTGCGGGCCGGTTCTAAGCAGCTACCGCTGCGACTAACCTGTAATCTCTGAGACCCAGTCCAGCTGCTTTGGCAGGCAAATGCTGTTGAGGTCATAGTGATCGACCATCAGCTGACGTGCGCTTTGACCCAGTCGCGCGCGCTGTCATCCTCCAGCAGATCGCAGACCTCGCGCACCATGGCCTTGCCGTCGAAGAAATCAATCAGCCGCCCGGTCTGATCATGGGTGATGACCTCGCGCACCGGGGCCACATCGCTTGCCACGATCGCCGCCTCGCAGGCCATGGCCTCCATCAGACTCCAGCTCAGCACGAAGGGGTAGGTCAGGTAGACATGCACACGGCTGACCTGCAAAAGCCTGAGGAACTGATCATAGGGGATGCGACCCAGATAATGCACCCGTGCCCAATCGGCGTCTGAGATCTGATCCCGCACCTCGTTGATGAATATCTGTTTCCATGTCTGCCCTTTGGGCGCTCTGGCACCATAGCTGACTTCGTCTCCGCCGACGATCAGGACGGTGGCGTTGGGGCGTTCCTTAAGCAGATCGGGCAGCGCGCGCATGAACCGGTGATAGCCGCGATACGGTTCGAGGTTGCGGTTCACAAAAGTGATCACCTCGTCATCGCGGCTCACATCGACCTGGCCTTCAATGGTCAGGCGCACGTCCGGGTCGGGCCGCGCGGTTGTGGTGTCGATGCCATCATGGCTGACGGTGATCTTGTCGCGAAAGCCCGCTGGAAAGGTATCGGCCTGAAACCTGGTCGGGCTGATTCCGGCATGGGCCAGCGGGAAATGGATGTGATTGTTCAGGTTCTTCAAACGAATGCGCATGGCGGCAGTCTGATTGGGTTTTTCAAACTCAGGGTCGAAATTCAGATGCGGATAATCCGACAGGTGATACAACTCGCAATAAAGCGCCATGCGCGCGTCGGGCCAGACATCGGGTAGAAACATCGCCTCGCCCCAGCCGTGATGGGCCAGGATCAGATCGGGCATAAACCCGGCCTCGCGAAGCACCACAGCCTTGCGATAGCAGGCCTCACCGCGTGTCACCTTTGTGTCCAGATCAACCAGCCAGGGATGCACATTCTGGCCCGCGCGATCTGGCAGGGCATAGGGCACAACGCGCACCCCTTCCAGTTGGTCGGTTCTTTGACCCGCAAGGTCAGCGCGACACAGTCATGCCCCTTGGAGGCGAGTAACGGCGCCAGATGCTTGTATTGGCCCGGAAAATTCTGGTGAATGAAAAGGATTTTCATCGGTAAGGCTGCTCGCTGTTGTTTTTTCTGCTTATACCGATGGGGAAGGTTCCTGCAAAGGATTCCCTTTGTCTCACGCGACAATACGATACCCGTCCAATGCTTTTATGGATGGCCTTGAAAGAAAACCGGCCGTGGCCTTGCCAGAGAAATTCCAAAGCGCCTGCTTTTTGATGGTACCCGCCTTAGAACAGAAAGTCGGACGACTCCAAACTGCTGAGGCCAACGTCGATCAGAAGGATCGAACTGTCCGAACCCGTGTCGATTAAGACATCATCTCCAACCTGTGTTGCGGCTGCAAGAACGTCAGAAGACGAGGTGAATTCGCTCAAGTTGGAAAAATCGAGCTGATCGCCATCACCTCTGTCTCTCGCATCGAAATCAATAATCCGATCCGCACCATGCCCATCCAAGAACACGAATCTATCCGCCCCCGATCCGCCCTTTAGAAAATCGCTGCCCTCTCCTCCGGTTAGAACATCATCATTCCCGCCGCCGTTCAGCACATCATTTCCAATGCCGCCATCGAGCGTGTCGTCATGACGATTGCCAAACAGGCTGTCATTCCCGCTGCCCCCGTCAAGCGTGTCGCTGTGGATGCCGCCCTTCAGAAAATCATTCTGGTTTTGTCCCAGCAGCAGGTCGTCTGCGCTACCGCCTCGCAAGCTGTCGTCGCCATTCCCGCCTTCCAGGCGATCCGAGTTGCTCTGACCAACCAAACTATCATTCCCGTCACCCCCTTCGAGGTTATCGTCGCCCTTGCCTCCGCGCAGTGTATCCGCGCCTTCGCTGCCGATCAGCGTATCTGCTCCGTTGCCTCCCCAAATGCGGTCGTTGCCGCCGTTGCCATCTACAAAATCTTCTCCATCGAGGGCTCGGAGTTCATCATGCCCATTCCCTGCGGTGATATCGTCATCGGAATTCACGCCAATCACACGAATGTTGGCCGTACCTCCGGTCGCCTCGAAGGTTGCCTGATCACCCAGTCGAAATTCCCATTCGACAAACGCGTGGTCTGGATTCCCACCATCGATTACGTACATTTCGAATCGCGTAACCGGTCCGATTCCCAGGATGCTTGGCAAACCGTCCGCATGATAACTGTTTTCCAGTAAATCGCCCTCAACATTGCCGGAGAAGCGCGCGACCGCATCACCATATGTTTGATCCGGGTCGACCACTAACATCGAGTAGAAGCTTGCAGGCCCCAGACCTGTAGATGGCATTGTGACGGTAAAGGTATCCGAAACTGTTGGTGAAAGGCCGACGGGAACGTTGCTGAATGTGGTGCCGCCTAGCCGGATACCCCCGATAGTATACGTATCAACTGTCGACAAGTAATATCCGTAATCAACGTTGGTCGCATCAATATCGCCAACATTCCGGATGGACACATTCGTCTGGTAGCTTTGCCCCGGCTCGGCAGTTGATATGCTGTTCGTCAGAATTTCGAAAACGGGGCGAAGCGATGAAATCGGAGGGGTTTGCAACTCTGTATCGAAACCGGACATTGATCAAAACCTCCAACTGGGCAACTTCGGGACACGGTGTTTCGGAGATTGTATTTCTGAATGAATGATGTGGCGATCCGCTTGATCCGCCTTTGCCTGCGACAAAGACGCTCAGGCGTTCGCTGAACGCGGTTCTTTGACGTCCGTGTTCCCAACGTGCAGCCCAGTGAGATGTGCAAGCCCGGCAGTGATGCGAACTTGCAGAAGGATTTTGCGAACTTCATTTTTCCTGCCTTTGCTCTAGACCCTGCCGCGCTTGGGGCCTATCACGCTGGCGCAATAAGACGATCAGCAACAAGGGCACCGTTCATGTCGCGTTATTCTGCCGCCGAGATTGAAGCCAAGTGGCAAGAGGCCTGGGACAAGGCCGGTGTCTTCCGTGCGAGTCGCACAGGTGACAAGCCCAAATATTATGTGCTCGAGATGTTCCCCTATCCGTCGGGGCGCATCCATATGGGGCATGTGCGCAATTACACGATGGGCGATGTGATCGCGCGGCACAAGCTGGCGACGGGCCATAACGTGCTGCACCCGATGGGCTGGGATGCCTTCGGGATGCCCGCCGAAAACGCGGCGATGGCGATTGGCGGCCACCCCAAGGAGTGGACCTACGCCAATATCGACGATATGCGCGCCCAGATGAAACCGCTGGGCCTGTCGATTGACTGGTCCCGAGAGTTTGCCACTTGTGATCCCGAATACTATGGGCAGCAACAGGCGCTGTTCCTTGATTTCCTCAAGGAAGGTCTGGTCTATCGCAAGAATGCCGTGGTCAACTGGGATCCGGTGGATATGACCGTTCTGGCCAATGAGCAGGTGATCGACGGCAAGGGCTGGCGGTCTGGCGCGGATGTGGAACGGCGCGAGCTGACCCAGTGGTTCTTCAAAATCTCAGATTTCTCCGAAGAATTGCTCGATGCGCTGGACGGGCTTGAGAACTGGCCCGCCAAGGTGCGCCTGATGCAGGAAAACTGGATTGGTAAATCGCGCGGTCTGCAATTTGCCTTTTCACTGGTTGATGGCCCCGGAGGCCATGACCGGATTGAGGTCTACACGACGCGCCCTGACACCTTGCTGGGGGCCAGCTTCGTGGGTATCTCGCCGGATCACCCGCTGGCCAAACAGTTGGAGCGTGAGAATCCCGAGCTCGCGGCCTTCAATGCAGACTGCCGCAAGGGTGGCACCACGGCTGAGGCGCTGGAAACAGCTGAGAAAAAGGGGTTTGATACCGGCCTTAAGGTGCGCCATCCCTTTGATGTGGCATGGGAACTGCCGGTCTACGTGGCCAATTTCATCTTAATGGATTACGGCACGGGCGCGATTTTTGGTTGTCCGGCTCATGATCAGCGTGACCTCGATTTTGCCCGCAAATATGACCTGCCGGTGGTGTCGACTTATGCGCCCGCCAAGGATGACGGGTCCAGCCTGCCCGAAGACGGTGGTGATGCCTTTGTGCCGCCCAAGACCGACCCGGTGATCTATGTCCGCGGTTTTGCCGGTGAGACCGAACAGACCGGAAATGAGGCGATCGACGCCGCCATCACCTTCTGCGAAGGGCAGGGCGTAGGACAGGGCGTGACCAAGTTCCGCCTGCGTGACTGGGGGCTTAGCCGCCAACGCTATTGGGGCTGTCCGATCCCGGTGGTGCATTGCGAGGCCTGTGGCGTGGTGCCGGAGAAGAAAGAAAATCTTCCGATTAAGCTGCCAGATGACGTGACATTTGACGTCCCCGGCAATCCTCTGGATCGTCACCCGACATGGCGTGACTGTGCCTGCCCGTCCTGCGGTGCCCCTGCACTGCGCGAGACAGACACAATGGACACGTTCGTGGACAGCTCATGGTATTTCGCCCGCTTCACCGCGCCCGATGCCAGCACACCGACCGATCTGGACGAAGCGGCCTATTGGATGAATGTCGATCAGTATATCGGCGGCATCGAACACGCGATTCTGCATCTGCTCTACTCGCGCTTCTTTGCCCGCGCGATGCATATCTGCGGCCATCTGCCCGCCAGCGCGAAAGAACCGTTTGATGCGTTGTTTACGCAGGGCATGGTGACGCATGAGATTTATCAGACCTATGAACTGCATGGGCACGTTCAAGTTAACAAGAACCCGGATGGTAAAGTGGCACAGCTTCGGCCGACATATTTGTTGCCCGAAGAAGTCATTGTTTTTTCAAGCGGTGGTGAGAGTAAGGCGGTCCTCAAATCAGTTTATGAACAACTGAAAACTGAAGACGATATTGGTGATGATTTGGAAAAAATCCATCGAGTCGCCAAGGCAAGCGGAACTGACGTAGAAATCATCCCTTCGGCCAAGATGTCGAAATCCAAGAAGAACGTGGTCGATCCTGTCAGTATCATTTCGGCCTACGGTGCCGATACCGCGCGCTGGTTCGTGCTGTCCGACAGCCCGCCGGAACGGGACGTGGAATGGACCGCCTCGGGGGCGGAGGCTGCGTTCAAACATCTCAGCCGTGTGCATCGCATCTGCGCGGAGATCGCGGGCAGCACTGAGGCCGCCACATCTGAGGACGACGCCTTGCTGCGCGAAATGCACAAGGCCATCTATGATGTGACGGGCGGAGTGGAATCCTTTGGCTTCAACGCCGCGATTGCCAAGCTTTATGCCTTCACCAACACGCTGGCCAAATCCAAGGCAGGGGCAGGCGCCAAACAGCAGGCCGCCCGCGCATTGGTTCAGCTGATGTCGCCGATGACCCCGCATTTATCCGAGGAACTTTGGGCTTTGCTGGGCGGTGAGGGCCTTGTTGTCCATGCCAAATGGCCCAAGGCTGACGCGGCAATGTTGGTCGACGACACGGTGACCATGCCGATCCAGATCAACGGCAAGCGCCGGGCGGAAATCGACGTGCCCAAGGACATGGACAAAGCAGAGGTTGAAAAGCTGGCGCTGGCGACCCATGCTGTGATCAAGGCGCTGGATGGGGCCCAGCCCAAAAAGGTGATCGTTGTCCCCGGACGGATCGTGAATGTCGTCGTTTAACCGTCGCACTGTTCTTCTTGGCTCCTTGGCCGCGGCCCTGGCGGGCTGTGGGTTTTCGCCCGCCTATGGCCCCGGTGGCTCGGCGACACAGCTGAATGGCGCGATTCTGGTGGACGAGCCGACAACCCGGCCTGCCTATCTTCTGACTCGCCATCTTGAAGATCGTCTGGGTCGCACGGCCAATGCACGCTATGGCCTCAGTTATGCTATCGAGATATCGGAATCGGCCATCGCGATTTCACCCAATGACGTGACCCTGCGCTATAACGTGCTGGGTGAAGTGACCTATGCCCTGCGTGATCTGAGCACCGGCGCGGTGGTGATCTCGGGCAAGGTCGAAAACTTCACCTCCTATTCGACGACAGGTACCACCGTGGCCACGCAAGCCTCGCAGAAGGATGCGCGCAATCGGTTGATGACCATTCTGGGCGATCAGATCATCACACGGTTGATCGTCGCCGCCCCGGATATGCCCGCATGAAGCTGTCGCCCCGCGACGCCCCCCGCTATTTTGGGCGGCCTGATCCAGAGCGCGCAGGCCTGCTGATTTATGGCCCCGATGCCATGCGTGTGGCCCTGAAACGTCAGGAAGTGATTGTCGCTTTGGTAGGCCCGCAAGGCGAAGAGGAAATGCGCCTGACCCGCATGGCCGCTTCTGATCTGCGCAAAGATCCGGCCATGTTGATGGATGCGATCAAGGCGCAGGGGTTTTTCCCCGGCCCCCGCGTGGCCTTTGTGGAAGAGGCCAATGATACCGTGGCCGCCGCCGTAACGGCGGCTTTGGAAGATTGGCAGGCGGGGGACGCGCAGGTGATCGTTACCGCCGGACAGCTGAAAGCCACCTCAAAGCTGCGTAAGCTGTTTGAGGGTCACGGCAATGCTTATGCCGCCGCTATCTATGACAACCCCCCCACGCGTGACGAGATCGAGGCGGATTTGAAGCGGGCTGGCCTGGGCGAGATTGATCGCAGCGCAATGGAAGACCTCACCGCCCTGGCGCGCAGCCTTGATCCGGGTGACTTTCGTCAAACGCTGGAGAAACTGGCGCTTTATAAATTGGGCGACAGCACGCCGCTTTGCTCAGAAGATGTGATCGCCTGTGCGCCCTCCTCAACCGAGGCGGATCTGGATGATGTGCTCAATATCGTGGCCGAGGCGCGCTTGGGCGAAATCGGACCCGTGATGCGCCGTCTCAAGGCGCAAGGCGTACAACCCGTGGGTCTGTGCATCGGGGCCACCCGCCATTTCCGCACGCTTTACACAGCGTCAGCCGATCCCGGTGGCGCCGCCCAAGGCATTGCCCGCGTGCGCCCGCCGGTGTTTGGTCCGCGCCGCGACCGGATGCTGCGTCAGGCGCAGAAGTGGGGCGCGCCCAATCTGGAAACCGCGCTAAGCTTGCTGACCGAAACCGATCTGCAACTGCGCTCGGCCGGGCAGCACGCGCCGGCGATGGAACTGGTGGAACGCACGCTGATCCGTCTGGCCAAGCTGGCGGCGCGTTAATCGCCTTGGATTGATCCCATCCGCCGGGCCGCAATGAACAACCCGGCAAACAGCGCCACACCAGCCAGCACATACCAGCCCAGGATGGCGCGGATATCGGCGTAAGCCATGTTGCCCACGCCGCTGGTCGATCCTGAGGCCACGTAAAGCGAGGCTGCAAAAATTACCCGGCCACACAGGCTTTTGAGCGACAGATAGGTGGCACGGCTGTCACTGCTCAGCAGGGGTTGGATGCGCGCCATGATGAACGGGCGCGACAGGGCGTCAGGCACCATGCGCAGGAACAAGACCGCGATCACCAATGCCGAGTTGCTGAGTCCGAGAACCGCGCACAGTCCGATTTGTATCCCGAAGGCCAACAGCACCATGCCGCGCAACCCCATCGCGCCGCGTATCCGCAGGACAAACGCCGAGGCAATGACCGACACGCCCATCATGATCGCGCTGACCGTGCCACTGATCAAAGGCGCCTCGCTGGCCAATCCGATGCCGCTCAAAGCTTCAAGAATAAAGGGTTGCCCAAAGACAAACGGAATGTGGCTGAAGACATACATCAGCAGGTTGATCACAAAAAGCCAGCCCAGAACCGGGTTGAGCAGTGATGCTTTGAGCGAGCGTAGCCCGGTTATGCTCTCACCGGCGTCACGGTGCAGGTGCCGCACGGGCTCCTGACAGGCCAGCAGCAATGTCAGCAAGCCAAGCGCCGCGAGGGCCGTGGCCCAGAACGGCGCGGATGGATCCAGCAGGGCCAGCGCGCCACCTGCCACCGCCGACAGGGCTGCGGCACTGTAGGAATAACGCCAGGCGCGCAGCTCGTGGACCTCGATTTCGCCCTCGCGCCCTTCGGCGGCGAGGGATTCGTACAAGAGCGAACTGTCCGTGCCCGACCAAAACGCCATACCTGCCCCGATCAGGGCCTGCCCCAGCATGAAGATGCCAAAGCTGCCGCCGATGGCCAGCAACACCACCCCGCCCAGCATGGCCAGCGCCGAGGCGATCAGCGTGCGCCGCCGCCCCAGCCTGTCGGACATGTAGCCGGATGGAACCTCCAAAACGGTCACGGCCACCTCATAGGTGGCATACAGCAGGATTGCCTCGGCGGCCGAGAGGTTCTGTTGGAAATACAGAAACCAGACGGCCTGCCAGAAGGTCAGGCTTTCAATGAATCTGAGCCATGGGTACAGCGCGATGTTACGCGCTGTGCTGGCTTTAACGGGGGGCACTCAGGGATCACTCAGGGGGTGCGAACATGGCAAACAACTGCTCGCCGGTGATCTGTTCTGTCTTTTCCGCAAAGGAATAGCCCTTGGGCTTGATCTCGATAAACAACTCGCTAGTCAGGGCCATATCGCCGGGATCATCCAGTGTGCCAAGGCCCATGTGATAGGTGCCATGATGATCACCGGGGGCGGTGACGCGGTAGTAAAGGCTGCTGCCACAGGTCTTGCAAAACGCCCGTTCAGCCCAGTCGGACGATGCAAAGGTACTGATGTTTTCCGCGCCCTGAAAATCGACGGTGCCTGCCGGGGCGGTCGCCCCGAAATAAACCCCGCCAGACCATTTCCGGCACATGCCGCAATGGCAGGCGCCAAAATCAGCAGGCGGTTCGTTCAATGTATAGGTGACAGCGCCGCAGAGGCAGGATCCGGTCTTGGCCATGGTGAGGCTCCTTCTGGTTTGGCTTTTGATCTGGTCGTGATCTTGGCTACTCCGCGCTGCTGCCAGGAACTGGCATCAGTCGGGCGCATCGCGAAGGACCTTGCACTGCATGTTTGGCTGCGCCACGTTTGGCAGCATATGACGCCACAATCCAAGGACAGCGCCAATGTACGAAGTTATCGGAAAACGTGCCACCCGCGCCTTACGCGTCCTGTGGATGCTTGAGGAAATTGACCAGCCTTACACCCATAACCCGGTCGCGCCCCGCAGCGAGGAGGCAGTTTCTGTCAATCCGTCAGGCAAGGTTCCGGCCCTTCGGGTGGATGGCGCGGTGATTACCGATTCGACGGCCATCCTGACCTATCTGGGTGATCGCCACAGCGCGCTGTGTCATCCGGCTGGCACGATCGAGCGGGCCCGGCAGGATGCGCTGACGCAACAGATTCTGGAGGATATTGAATCGCTGCTTTGGACCGCCGTGCGCCATGGCTTCATCCTGCCCGAAGAACACCGCGTGCCAGCCATCAAACCCACGCTCAAATGGGAGTATCAACGCAATCTGGCGCGCCTATCGGATCAGCTTGTCGGGCCGTTCCTGATGGGGGATACGATGACGATCCCCGACATCCTTCTGACCCATTGCCTGCGCTGGGCGGCGGGGGCGAAATTTCCTGAGCCTGATGAAAAACTAGCTGCATATCTGGCCCGGATGGAGGCGCGCCCGGCGTTTCAGACGGCTGTGGCGCTGCCCTGAGACGGCCTGGGCACGCCCAGCCCCACGTTGCGAAATGGCCGCGTTTTGCTATCCTATGGTTGTTTTTGATTTGATCAGGAGGAATTTTAGTGACACGTCACATTGAAAGTCGGCCATTTCTCGCTCTGATGAAGATCTCAGAGGATTTCGAAATTCGGGATAATAGAGACATTAACGGAGACGGTGAGAAAAGTCCTGGCCAGCGCGCCAAAGGTTTTGTCCAGATACGAGGCCGCCAAGGACGAAAATAAACGCCGTCTGGAAAGCATCATCGCGGCAGCTGCGTTTTCTGCGAAGGTGGTTGCCGACCACAAAGTTGAGACTGCATCGGGCCATGACCTTGTGATCATGGGACAGATCGCCCAAAATTTTAACCTTGGAGTCGCAGACTGGTACGCCGCGTCCGACCCGTCCAAGCAGAGCGGGATGCAGTCCCTATTGGATTGCCTTTATGCGCAACGCGATTTTGAGGACAAGATCGACGAACTTCAAAACAAATTGCTTGCGCAGGCAGCCTGTCTGGTCGCCAGTTTGTGGGATGGGCGCACCTGTTCGGCAGAAGCTGGCGATGTGTCGGTCGCCCAAAACGATGTCTCCAAGGCGTTGCGCGACCGCGAATTTTTCTGCGCGCCGGATGGAGGGCCGTATGGCTCTGGCGCGTGGGCTGATCTTTTGACATGACGTCGCCCGGTCTCGACTGACCCGGCGCTGTAACCCGTGTGGGTTGGAAACACGTCTGTGTTCCGGCCCGAGTCAGGACGCGCAAGCGTACGGGTTAAAAGCGGGTCACCCTGCGAGGCTGACGCTGGTGCGATCGCTGTTGGCCTTGCGGGTAGGGCGTCACGCCGCGTGTGATCGCCACGCAGCGGCGCCGCGCGCCGCCCACCGCCCGGTGGCCAGACACGCTGTCAGCAGATAGCCGCCGGTCGGGGCTTCCCAATCCAGCATTTCACCGGCGGCAAATGTGCCAGGGCGGGCGGGCAACATCAGATCGTCGGTAAGCGCGTCAAAGCGCAGACCACCGGCGACTGATATGGCCTCGTCCAGTGGGCGTGGGCCGTTATTGCGGATCGGCAGGGCCTTGATCACCGGGGCCAGATCATCGGGCAGAGGGCGGGCAAACTCCATCAGCAACGCTTGTTTCACCGGGTCCAGTTTCAACGTCTTGCGCAGATGGTTGCCAAGGCTGGCCTTACCACGCGGGCGGCTGAGCTTGGTACGTACGGCCTCTTCACTGAGATCGGGCAGCAGATCGAGATGCAGCGTCGCCCCTTCGCGCATCGCTTTGGAGACGCCGTAGATGCCACCTCCCTCAATTCCGCGTTCTGAGATCACGAACTCGCCGCGTGACCGGCTGTCGCCTGCGCACAGTCGCACACCTTTGACGGCCAGTCCGAAATGGCGGGCCATATGCGGCGACCACGCCATCTCAAATCCCATATTGGTAGGTTGAAACGGCGCGGTGTCCTTGGGCAGATACTCAGCCCAGCCCCCGTCTGATCCCAGTCGCGCCCAGCTGGCCCCACCGCAGGCCAGCACGGTGACGGCGGGCGACAGGCGTTGCGACCCCTCGGGCGTGTCAAACAGCACGTCGGACCCGTCCCATCCGGTCCAGCGCCAGCGGGTGCGCAGCTCTACGCCCATCCCGTCCAATCGCGCCAACCAGGCGCGCAGCAGCGGGGAGGCCTTCATGGCTTTGGGAAAAACCCGGCCTGTACTGCCGGTAAACAACGGTTGGTCCAGACTTTCTGCCCAGTGTTGCACTTCTTCAGGCCCGAACGCCTCCAGCATCGGGCGTAAGGCGGTGGCGTCATAGGCGTCCAGAAATGTCTCGAACGGTTCGACCTTGGTCAGGTTCAGCCCGGATTTGCCCGCCATCAGGAATTTGCGGGCAGGCGACGGCTTGGCCTCGGCCACCACCACCTTGTGCCCGGCCTTGGCCAGTTCTTCGGCGGCCATCAGCCCGGCAGGGCCTGCGCCGATAATCAATGCGTCGCTCATGCGCCGGGCGGTGTGTCGCCACCCAACCCACGGTGATGAACAACCTGTTGCGGGAACGGAATTTCGATGTCGTTGTCTTTGAGTGCGTTCCAGATCGTGAACATCACCTGCGGGGTGAAGCGGTTCTTGCCATCATCAATCCCGTTCACCCAGAATTCGACGGCGAATTCCACACCGCTGTCGCCAAAGGCACGCAATTCGCAATCGGGCTTGTCGGGTTTTTGCAGAATGAAATCCAGCTTGCTGACGGCCGTTTCAATGATGTCGGGCCCGATGTTGATATCGGTGTCATAGCTGACCGAGAATTCGGCCTCATAGCGGTTTGCACTGCCCTGACCGGAATAGTTGATCACCCGCGTGGTGATGAAGTCCTCGTTCGGCACCACGATCCAGCGGCCATCGAAGGTCTCCAGGATCATTGCACGCGCTGTTGTTTTCACGATGGTGCCGGAATTCCCGTCATCCAGCTCCACATAGTCCCCCACCGTGGCCTGCCCCTCCAGAAGCAGGATCACACCCGAGATGAAATTGGCGGCAATCTTTTGCAAGCCAAACCCAAGTCCGACACCGATGGCACCACCCAGCACGGCGAGGCTGGTCAGGCTGATGCCCATGATGTTCATCAGCACCAGAAAGGCGGCACCGAAAATGGCGATCTCGGCCGCTTTGATGGCCAGCTGCCGTGTGGCGGGCGGCATCGCCCGCTGGGCCTGGATGTAGTTGTGGGATTGGTCATTCGACCAGCGGCCCAGCCAGAAAATCACACCCCCGGCCACCACGCCCTGAAGCGCCCAAAGCAGATTGAACGACATATTGCCAAGCGGCACGATTGTGGTTTCCAGTGCTTCGGCCACCACGCTCAGCAAACCCACGGCATAAAGCGCGGCAACCGGCAACAGAACGAACCGGCCAATCAGGCGCAAAAACGGATCTTTGAGGATGTCGCGGACAAGGATGTAGACGGCCAGCAGCAGAAACAGCCGCGTGCCCAGGGCAATCACCACGCCCGAGCCAAACAGCTGCACCGTCACATTTTCACCGATGCTGGTGAACGCATAGGCCAGAAGCGGCAGCAAAAGTGGCACAAAGACCAGCAGAAACCGGCGTGCGGAGGCAAAGATCGAAGCGCTGTCCGAGGCGGGGGGCAACAGCCGCGTCAAAACAGGCCGCAGCATCCGGCTGAGCAGCAGCGCCAGGATAAACGCCCCCAACAGCAGGGCAAATTGCGACCAGGCCGCAGGCCTCATCAGCCAGGTCTGGGCGATGTCCCAGCCTTGCCACATGATGTCCAATGCGTTCTGTACAAACTCTGGTTTGTTTTCCATGGTCGCACCCTGTTTACAGATCGGCCTTGTCATTTGCCGGTTTACCCTCATCCTCATGTCTGTCTCGACGCCAAGGATCAAGGTTTACCAATGGATGACCCCTTTTGCCCCCTGTGTGACCGGCAAATCCCGGCGCATGCCCGCCAAAGTCAGCATCATCTGATCCCAAGGCTGAAAGGCGGCAAGGGCGGGCCGACCGTGTTGCTGCAGTAGATTTGCCACAATGAAATCCACGCCACGCTGAGCGAGGCAGAGCTGGCTCGCGATTATGCGAGCATTGCAGCCCTGCGGACCCATCCAAGGTTGGAGACCTTCATCAAATGGGTGGCCAGGCGCCCGTCTGATTTCCACTCCAAAACCCCGGGCGGGCGACGCAAGCGCTGATGCAGGTCTTGACCGAGCGGGTGATCCTGACATGTTGGAGGGGCCATGCTGAAAGAGATGCCATGCCAACCCGCCGCAATTTTCTGATGACCGGTGCTTCCTTCGCCACCTTGCCCACTCTACGCGGGGCAGGGGCTGCACCTCCGGTTAAAACCATCATTGCGGCACCAGACAAGGTACAGATCGCGCCGCCCTCCTATCCGCCAACAGATGTATGGACGTATAACGGCCAGTTGCCGGGCCAGATGCTGCGCCATGTGCAGGGGGATGTTCTGGACGTGCGGTTTGTCAATCAGCTCAGCGAGGGTTCGACGATCCACTGGCATGGGCTGCGCCAGCCCAATGCAATGGATGGCGTCCCCAACATGACGCAGCCCCCCGTTTTGCCGGGTGCAGATTTCAACTACCGGTTTGCCCTGCGTGACGCGGGCACGTTCTGGTATCATCCGCATGTCAATTCGGTCGAACAGATTTCGCGTGGGTTGGCGGGCGTGTTGGCGGTGAACGAGCCTGCTCCGCCGGATGTGGACCGCGATGAAGTGCTGGTGCTTGATGATTGGCGGATGACGCCCGAGGCGGGTATCCATGCATCCTTTGGCAGTCGTCACGACATGTCCCATGCCGGGCGGGTTGGCAATTACGTCACCGTCAATGCCCGCCCCGGTCTGACCTATGAGGTGGCGCAGGGGACGCGCCTGCGGTTGCGCCTTGTGAATACGGCCACTGCCCGGATTTTCCGGCTGAACCTAAGGGGTATGCAGGCCTGGGTTATGGCGCTGGACGGCATGCCACTGCCCGCCGCTCAGTCTGCGTCCGAAATCACCCTCGCACCGGCGCAACGTGTCGATCTGATCGTGGATATCACCGATGACAGCGAAGCCCTGATCACCTCGGTCGAGCGCGAGGGCAGCTTTGCACTGACCACGTTTGCCGTCTCGGGTGCTGCCCAGCCCCAGCGCCCCGCGCCGATGGCATTGCCGCCCAACGACCTGCCCGAAATCGCTCTTGCCGATGCCCGCTCGGTGCCTTTGCTGATGGAGGGCGGCGCGATGCGCGGTCTGCCCGACGGGACGTCTTGGAATGGCATACAGATGGGCTTTCAGGATCTGGCCGAGGCTGGGCAGTTCTGGGGCTTTAACGGCGTCGCTGGGTCGGGTGGCACGCCGTTTATCAGGGCAGACTTGGGCGAGACCATTCGCATCCCAATCACCAACCGAACCGCGTTCTCTCACGCGATGCACCTGCATGGGATGCATTTTCGCGAAGCCCTTGCCAATGGGGCCTTAGGGCCGTGGCGGGACACTATACTTGTTGCCCCCGATCAAACCCGCGAAATCACCTTTGTCGCCGAAAACCCGGGCGACTGGATGTTCCACTGCCATATGCCGTCGCATCAGATGTCTGGCATGATGAACTGGATTCAGGTGGTCTGAGGTTGGACGGAGCCTTCCGCTCCCGCAACCCACGCTAACAGCACATGTTAGAATCCAATGCTGCCAATGTGTCACATTCTTTCACAGCTTCAGGCTCGACGGATCATTGTTCAAAGTTACGTTGAAGGCAGCCAATACAATGAGGTTCCAACTCGGGCACAAGTTCCATGATTTCATAGATCAAGGCCCAGGTTGGCGATAAAGCTTGGCATTCATGTACATCGACCGCGCGAAAATATGCTTGTCGTGCCGTTTCCAGAACAAACATTGTCCCGTCGGAGCAAAGACTGTCATTCTTGTCGAGTTGCCCTCCATCCATAAGCGACATAGCCTCCATACGTTTTGTCAGCCTGTCCATCTCTGAGCTATACAGATCTTTTGAATATCTCTGATCGACCTCGCCGGGCTCATACCCTCCTGCACCGTTAAGTAAGGTCGCCTCTAGTTCGGCCAGCCCATCGGCGTGTCTTTCAACACGGATTGCAAGAGCAGGTGTGAAACTGGGCAGCACAAGTAACCGAACCACAACCGAGCCGTCCGCCAATTTGGACCGTGCAAGCGAAGGTTCATTCATCGCAAACAGTTGATTGCCATACCAGTGCTCTTTGAAAAGTGCCAATTCTGCAGGCGACCAATTCTCTTCTGCAGGCCAGGTTCCAAACGGAAAGTAGATTGGTCGCTGTGTTTCTGCGCGCGCAGCGAAGGACAAGCCGAAGACGATCAGAAACGCGGCCAGAAATGAACGTTGCAAAATCATACTCAGGCTGACTTGTGGCAGAGCTTCTTAATGGCCGCGGCATGCTCAGGGGCGGCCCCCAGTGTATCCGCAGCCAGATCGCGCGCGGTCTGCATCAGCGCTTCAGGCTCGGCCAGTTGATCAAACAGACCCCAGTCCAATGCCTCGGACGAGCTGGTCTTGTGGCCTCCCATCAGGATCAGTTTGGCGCGGGCCGGGCCGATAAGGCGGGCGAGGCGGCTGGGGTCCGAGGGTTGCGGCAGAAAGCCCAGCTTCATCACCGGATAAAACGCCTTGGCCGAGGGCACGGCCAGCCGGATATCACAGGCCAGAACCATGCCCATGGCCCCGCCCGCGACCGTACCGTTCAGCGCCGCGATGCTCAGCCCCGGCATGGCCATGATTGCGCCCGACAGACGCTCCCACACCGGGCTGGTGGGCAGATCGCCCTTGGCGGCCTCAAGGTCCATGCCTGCCGAAAACACCTTGCCAGCGCCTGTCAGGATCAGCACCCGCGCCTCGCGCGCGGCCTCGGCGATATCGGCCAGTTCTTCCAGCATCTCGGCGGTCAGGGAATTGGCCTTGTCAGACCGGTTGATCGTGGCGATCCACAGGCCGCCGTCTTTTTTGAGCTCAATCATATCAGCCCTACCTTTTGACGAATATCGAGGTCACGCAGTGAGATTTCCTGGCCCAGATAGGCATCTGAGTCCGTGCCACACATCCACAGCAGGGCCTTGGCTGGCCAGTCCGCCGGGATATGATCGGACCAGTCCAGCGCCGCGACCGGGTTCACCCCACTGGCCTTGATCTGGTGTTGCATGTCAGTGGCCACGGTGCCGGGCGACAGGCCCATGGCGCGGATGCCATGACCGGCGCCTTCCTTGTGAGCGCACATGGTCAGCATGGCGGCCCCGGCCTTGGAGGTGCAATAATGGCTCCACCCCTCCAGCGCGTTATGGGCCGCCCCGGAACTGACCGTCAGAATGGTGCCACCGCCTGCGGCCTGCATCACCGGCATGGCCGCGCGCATCCCGTAATAGACACCGTTCAGGTTGATATCGATCACCTTGGTCCACTCAGATGGGTCCGAGGTGGCGAGATGCGAAATAGGATCGATCACGCCCGCGTTATTGATCAGCACATCAAGCCCGTCAAAGCGATCAACGCAGGCGGCAACCGCCTGAGCGACGTCCTCGTAACGGCTGACATCGCAGGGCAGGGCCATCGCGCTGGGGCCGATTTCGGCGGCAAGCGCTTTGATCTGATCACCGCTGCGCGCCACCAGGGCGACATTCGCGCCAGCATCGGCGAAAACCCGCGCGGCCGAGGCCCCGATGCCTTTGCTGGCCCCTGTAATAAGTACTGTTTTTCCGTGCATTTTATGTGCAGTCCCTGTTGTGCTGGCCGTCTCGTACATAGCTAAGGGGCGATGGTCCAGAGACAACACCACTTGACCCCCCTGCGCCATAGGCAGAAGCTATGCGCGACTGATTTGATCGAGAGAGGATTCCCAATTACCAAATTTAATGCATCTGCGACAAGCGCCCTTGCCCTTGGCCTCGGCCTGTCGGGTACGGCGGCGTTTGCCGATTTGACCGCCCAGGATGTCTGGACGGATTGGAAAGATTACATGAGCGGCTTTGGCTATGAGATCGCCGGCGAGGAAAGCACCTCGGGCGATACGCTGATGATCAAGGATCTGGACATGGCGATGGACCTGCCCGATGCATCTGGCAGTTTCAGCATGTCGATCTCGGAGGTCTCTTTCACCGATACCGGCGATGGCACGGTCAAAATGACGATCCCGGCTGTGATGCCGATCGTGGTCAGCGTGGACACACCGGATGCCGAAGATGTCGACATGAAGATCGACTACGTCACCGACGGTTTCGAGATGATCGCCTCGGGTGATCCGGACAACCTGACCTATGACTACACCGCAAGCGAGTTGAGCATGGTTCTGAAAGAACTGGTGGTTGAAGGCGAGACGGTCGATGTCGGCACCGCCCAGATGACCCTGTCTGCGCTGTCAGGGCAAAGCAACATTCGCAACGGCAATATCCGCATGATGGATCAGACGGTTGCGGCGGGGCCGGTGACCTATGAAATGGATATCACCGACCCAGAAGGCGAAGGCCGCTTTGTGCTGAACGGCAAATGGGACAGTTTGAACTTTAGCGGTGGCGGCAGTTTCCCGGACGGGATGGACCCCAATAACATGGCTGCGATGCTGAAGGCCGGGTTCGGCTTTGATGGCGGGTTTGACCATACAGGTGGTGCCTTCAACATGAACTTTCAGGAAGACGGCGAAACCGTCCAGATCAACACCAGCAGTCAGGACGGTACGGCCCGTGTGGCGATGGACGAAAGTCAGCTGCTTTATGATGTGAGTGCCAATAACACCAACATCCAGATGGCAGGCGGAGAGATTCCCTTCCCGATCGAAGTGGCCATGGCGCAATCGGGTTTTAAACTGATGATGCCGGTCTCCAAGACGGATGACGAACAGGATTTTGCATTTGGTCTGACCCTAGGCGATTTCACGATGTCGGACATGCTGTGGGGTCTGTTCGATTCAACCGCTCAGTTACCGCGTGATCCGGCGACGATTGCCATGGACCTTTCCGGCAAGGCCAAACTGTTTTTTGACATCATGGATCCCGAACAGATGGCGGGAGTCGAAACCGGCGGCGAAATGCCAGGTGAGTTGAACGCGCTGACACTGAATTCCTTGACCGTGAGTGCGGCCGGGGCCGAACTGACCGGCAATGGCGATTTCACCTTCGACAATTCCGACCTGACAACCTTTGATGGGATACCCGCCCCCGACGGCGCCGTTGATCT
The DNA here is from genome assembly GCA_965207105.1 of Roseovarius sp. Lineage (GTDB taxonomy): Bacteria > Pseudomonadota > Alphaproteobacteria > Rhodobacterales > Rhodobacteraceae > Roseovarius. Next base: position 291,225 of record CBDBLS010000028.1, read on the forward strand.
GTCGCTGAGCGGCGGTAATGGCCTGCTGGACAAGCTGGTTGCGATGGGCCTGCTGCCCGAAGAACAGGCGATGGGCGCGCGCATGATGATGGGTCTCTTTGCCGTTCCCGGTGAGGGTGACGATATGCTGAACTCGAAAATCGAGGTCAAAAGTGATGGTCAGGTTCTGGCCAATGGCCAGCGCCTGAAGTAATCCGCAGTTCAGGCCGACAGGGCCTGTCTGCTTCATAAAGGCCCGCCGGATGACAATCGGCGGGCCAGCTGTTTCAACCGGTCCGACGACCGCGCCAAAACGAGGATTCCTATGTTTTCCAACTCTGTTTTTTCGTCCCGCCGGGGCTTTCTGAGTGGCACCACCACCACTGCTGTTGCGCTTGTCGCAGGCCTGTCGGCGTTGGCCGATGTCACGGTCGAAGATGTCTGGCAAAACCTGCAGGCACCCATCTAGGCGATGGGCGGTCAGATCGAAGCCGAGACGACCCGCAAGGACAATCAGCTTGAGATTGGTGAAAACACCATCACCTTCCAGCTGCCGATGGGTCAGGGCAGTGTGACGGTGACCACCAGCGGCTATACGCTGGCTGAAAATGGCGATGGCACAGTCAGTATTCTTTATCCCGGCAGCATGGCGTTTTCGATGAGCGCCACCCGCCCTGAGGGCCTGTTGGGAGAGGGCATGTTCACAATGGACAGCGCGTCTTACACCGGCATGGCCTCGGGCGATCCTGGTGACGTCAGCTATGACTATGGCCTTGACGGTGCCGAGATGCAGTTGACCGAGTTGAACATCCCTGATGCGCCAGACCTGACCTTTGAGATGTCCGGCACGATGACCGGGGCCAACGGCACCTACCGCATCACCGAAGGCGATATTGTGACCATGTCACTGGAGGGCACGGGCGGTGAGGTCAAGTTTGACACGGCCATGACCGATGACACCGGGCTGAGTTCGAAAAGCTCGCAGACCACCTCGGGTGGGACAACCTCGCTTACCATGGCGATCCCGAACGGCAAGGTTGACATCATGAACCTGTCGCAGGCTTTGCGCGATGGCCTGCAGATGAGCGTCAAGGCAAAAGACACACGGCTGGACACCAGCAGCGAGACCAGCATCGATGGCGAGGGGCTGATTGTTCAGAACTACGGCTACATGATGGATGATGTCGATTATGTGATCGACGCGTCGGGTCTTGTGGCGCAAGGCACCACATCGGATGTCTGGTTCGATTTTCTGATGGGTCCGGCGTTCCCTGTTCCGATCAAAGGTGCTGCAGATCAGATGACCGGGCGGATTGCCATGCCGCTGAACAAGACCGATGGCCCTGCGGATGCAGATGTCGCCATGACCATGGACGGTTTTACCATGGACGAGGGTCTTTGGGGGCATGTTTGACCCGACCGCCCAATTGCCGCGTGATCCTGCGCGGCTGTCTCTGGACCTGACGGCCAGTGTCGAAAGCTTCATTGACCTTCTGGATGTCGAGGCACTGATGGCGCTGGAAACCAGCGAAGAGGCCCCTGCAATGGTGCATGGTCTGACGCTGAAGGATCTGGCGCTTGAAATGGTTGGTGCCTCACTGAAGGGGCAGGGTGCCTTTACCTTCGACAACACGGACTATGACACGTTTGACGGTATTCCCGCCCCTGATGGTGCAATTGACCTTGAGTTGAGCGGTGCCAATGGCCTGCTGGACACGCTGGTGGCGATGGGCCTTCTGCCCGAAGAACAGGCCATGGGCGCGCGCATGATGATGGGGCTGTTTGCGGTTCCGGGCGTGGGCGACGATGTTCTCACCTCGAAGATCGAAGTGAAACCCGACGGGCAAATCCTGGCCAATGGTCAGCGCCTTCAGTAGCGCGGGTTTATAGCCTCGCAAAAATCAACAAGGTCGCGCCTCCCTGCGCGGCCTTTTCTTTTGCCCGCAGGTGGGTGAAAAGGAAGTCACACGACCACAGCTTGCAGGAAAGCCCTCTGATGACCCAGCCTCTGGACCAGATTACCCATGCCTTGATTGAGGCCGCCCGCCACGCCGGGGCCGATGCCGCCGATGCGGTTGCGGTGCGCGGTCAGGCCACCACCATCGACGTGCGCGGCGGGGTGCTGGAACAGGCCGAGCGCGCCGAAGGCGTGGATATCGGCCTGCGGGTTTTGATCGGACGGCGGCAGGCCAATGTTTCGGCTTCCGATACCCGCCGTGAAACCCTGACAATGATGGCCGAGCGCGCTGTGGCCATGGCTGCCGAGGCTCCCGAAGACCCGCATGCCGGGCTGGCCGATCCTGATCAGCTGATCAGGTCCTGGGATATCGATGCTCTGGAACTGCACGATCCCGCCCCCGAGCCAACGCCCGAAGCCCTGCGGGAAGACGCTCGCCGCGCCGAGGCCGCTGCCTTGGCCGTGACCGGCATTACGCAGGTGCAATCCGCATCTGCGGCTTATCATATGCAGGATTCTCATCAGGCGGCTACAAACGGGTTCTCCGCCGGATACCGGCGCACGGACAAGGGAATTTCCTGCGTCGCCATCGCGGGCGAGGGTGCAGGGATGGAACGTGACCACGACAGCGACAGCCGCATTTTTCAATCCGATCTGCGCAGCCCCGAAGAGATCGGCCAACTGGCAGCCGAGCGCACAGTGGCGCAACTGGACGCGCGCAAACCGCCCACCGGGGCCTATCCGGTGGTGTTTGACGAACGCATCGCCAGTTCCCTGATCGGACATCTGTTGATGGCCGCCAACGGCGCGGCGGTAGCGCGCGGGTCGTCGTGGTTGCTGGGGCGTGAGGACGCGCAAGTCCTGCCCAAGGGCTTATCGGTGATCGAAGATCCGCTTCGCCCGCGCATTTCGATGTCGCGCCCTTATGATGCCGAAGGGTTGCCCACTGCTCGGCGCGTGATCGTTGACGATGGGGTCCTAACGGGCTGGACCCTCGACCTGGCCACGGCGCGCAAGCTTGGGCTGGCCTCGACCGGGAATGCCAAGCGTGGCACCGGTTCACCACCCTCGCCAGGCAACTGGAGCATTGCGCTGACTCAAGGGGATAAGTCCCGCGACGACCTGCTGGGCGAGATGGGCACTGGCCTGCTGGTGACTGGCATGATCGGATCGACTATCAACCCCAATACAGGGGATTATTCGCGCGGGGCCAACGGGTTTTGGGTGGAGGGCGGTGAGATCACATATCCGGTCCATGAATGCACGATTGCCGGAAACCTGCCCGAGATGCTGCAAAGCATGACACCCGCCAATGACGCGCGTGGCTGGCTGTCCCGGGTGGTGCCGTCGCTCAGGATCGAAGGGTTAACCCTTGCCGGCGCATGATCTGCCCCTTCTGATCGAGGCGGCCCGCGCGGCGGGGGCACTGGCCAACCGCTATGCCGGTGGCAGCGCCGAACGCTGGGACAAGCCGGACGGTGCTGGCCCGGTGACCGAGGCCGATATCGCGGTGAACGACTTGCTGGGTGATCACCTGCGTGGCGCGCGCCCTGATTATGGCTGGCTGTCCGAGGAAAGCGAAGACACGCCCGACCGGTTGCAGGCCGAACGGGTGTTTATCATTGACCCCATTGACGGCCCGCGCAGTTTTATTGAGGGCTCAAAAACCTGGGCGCATTCGATTGCCGTGGCCGAAAATGGCCGGGTCACCGCAGCGGTCATCTATCTGCCACAGAGGGACAAGCTGTATGCCGCCGCCGCCGGGCAGGGCGCAACCCTGAACGAGGCACCGATCGGCACCAGTGTGCGCACCGAACTGACGGGTGCCCAGGTGCTGGCCGCCAGGCCGACCGATGACGCAAAGAACTGGCAAGCCACCGTGCCGGGCTATGCCCGCGCCTATCGCCCCTCGCTGGCCTATCGCCTCAGTCTTGTGGCCGAGGGTAAGTTCGACGCCATGCTGACCCTGCGCAAGACCTGGGAGTGGGACATTGCTGCCGGTGATCTGATCCTGCGCGAAGCGGGGGCTGTGGCCTCGGACCGCGCCGCGCAGCCTTTGGTGTTCAACAACGCTGTTCCCAAACTGGACGGGGTTGTCGCCGCCAACCCGGCGCTGCATGCGGCCATTACCGGCGCGCTGGCGTGATACAACGCTCGGACAACCTGACCGGCGCATTGCTGATGATGGCCTCGATGGCCTGCTTTGTGATCAACGACACGATGATGAAGGCGATGGCAGGGGATGTCTCGCTGTTTCAGATTCTGTTTTTGCGCGGCATTCTGACCTCGGTTGCGGTTGGGATCATGGCCTGGAAAATGGGTGCGCTATTTGTGCGCCTGCCGCGCCGGGATGCGGTGCTGGTGTTCTGGCGGATGTGGGCTGAGATCGCGACTGCTTATTTCTTTCTGACGGCCTTGTTCAATATGCCCATGGCTAATGTGATGGCGATCCTGCAGGCCTCGCCGCTGACCATCACGCTCTGTGCGGCGTTCCTGTTTGGCGAACGCGTGGGGTGGCGGCGCATGCTCGCCATTCTGGTGGGGTTTGTCGGCGTCATGCTGATTGTGCGCCTAGGCACCGAGGGGTTCACCATCTATTCGGTATACGGCCTTGCAGCGGTGGCCTGTATCACTGTGCGTGACCTGGCGACGCGGCGATTGTCGCCTGAAACCCCCTCGATGCTGGTAACACTGGTGACCTCGGTCGCGGTGATGGTGGTCTTTGGTCTGGCCAGCTTGGGTGTAAAACGCGGAGCAATATTGGGCCACAGAAGCGGCTGCATATCGCAGTTGTAGCGGAGTAAAAGTCCGCCAGTTTGTGCCCTTCGTTTATTCGGAGGGCGGGAGATGTATTCTGTGGATATTTATAGTCGTGTGCGCCGTGCTTGTTTGAAGGACGGTATGTCTGGCCGAGAAGCGGCGCGGTTTTTCAACATGGCGTAATCAGGATCAGCACTCAGTTACCCCTGTTATTCTGGATGCACATGCAATTGAAAAGGAGACTGACCAATGGAATATTTTGCTGGTTTGGATGTGTCCATGGAAGAGACGCATATCTGCATTCTGGATCGTGAAGGGGCCCTTATTCGTGAAGGAAAAGCGAGCTCAACACCAAAAGCGATCGCTGACTTCCTCGCTTCTGGACCACCATGTGCCAAAGTTGTATTTGAAACGGGACGGATGGCACCAATGCTTTACCATGGGCTGACGGAGCTTGGTGTCCCGGTTGTTTGCATCGAGAGCAGGCAAGCATATCAGGCCCTTAAATCTCTGGCCGGCCACAAGACGGACCGCAATGATGCCCGCGGTTTGGCACACCTGGCGCGGACGGGATTCTACAAGCCGACCCATGTCAAATCACTGTCAGCGCACGCAATCCGGTCGCTGATCGCAGCCCGCAAGAAGCTGGTCGGACAGCGTGTGACGCTCGACAATCAGATCCGCGGTCTGGTCGTCGTCTTCGGCGTGCGGCTGCCACGAGCTTTGTCTCCGGCATTCAAAAACGCGGCGCTAAAAGTTAGCGATGGAGTGCCTGGCCTCCATGCCGCAATTTGCGGACTGTTCGCAGCACGCGAAGCAATCCTCGCGGCGGTTGCAGCCATTGATGGCGACATCAAAAAGATGACCCGCAAATCCGAAGTCTGCCAGCGCCTTATGACGGTACCAGGGGTCGGTCCGATCACAGCATTGGCCTTTGCCGCAGCAATTGATGATCCGTCGCGTTTCAGGAAATCGCGTGATGTGGGGGCGTATCTTGGACTGGTGCCGCGACGGCATCAATCTGGTGAAATCGACTACACGGGCAGCATCTCAAAGCGGGGCGACGTGCGCGTCAGAACGCTTCTCTATGAGGCCGCCAATGTGATGCTGACGCGGTATGCCGCTCCGCTCAAATTGAAGACATGGGCCCTCGCAATCGGTGCGCGCTCAACGATGAGAAAGGCCCGAGTGGCTCTGGCGCGTCGTCTGGCAATCATACTTCATGCCATTATGCGAGACAAAACTGACTTCCAGTCCGCGTAAGGCTTACGAGGCGACAACGAGGATTCCTAAATCAAAGTTCCCATCTGGGACGATGCCCGAGGGAGGGCGTGAGACACGGCGCCGATTCTGTAGCAACAGCCAAGACCAACGGTATGATTGCGGTTTCAACATTGCCGACCCACACCCAGCCAACCCCATCATGAACCTCAGAGTTCGAAGAGAACAAAGGCAACCTCTGACATCAAAAGCAGGAAACTCAGGAAACACGCATTGACAGATTAGAGAACAAAGATCGTAAGACGATCGCGAAGATGCTGCGCCATGAACTTCCGCCTGGGTATCGTCGGTCGGAAGCGCCTCGGCGGCCAACGCTTGATGGTTATGTTGGTGTGGTCGATGAGATACTGCGCACAGACAAAGCCCTGATCAAAAAGCAGCGACACACGGCCAAGCGCATCTTTGAACGGCTGCGCGATGAGCATGGATATGCCGGCAGCCTGACCACGGTGACCTATTACGTGCGCGAGCAAAAACGGCGCACCAAAGAGGTGTTTGTGCCGTTGTCGCATCGGCCGGGCCATGCGCAGGTTGATTTTGGTGAGACGCTGGGCGTGATCGGTGGCGTGGAATGCAAGATCCACTTCTTCGTGATGAGCTTGCCACATTCTGATGCGGTGTTTGTGAAGGGATATCCAGCTGAGACAACCGAGGCGTTTTGCGATGGCCATGTGTCCGCCTTTGCATTCTTTGGCGGCATTCCGCAATCCATTCTCTACGACAATACCAAGATCGCCGTGGCTCGGATACTCGGGGATAAGACGCGCATCCGCACACGTCGGTTTACGGAACTGCAGTCGCATTACTTGTTTGATGACAAGTTTGGCAGACCCGCGCGAGGGAACGATAAAGGCAACGTTGAGGGCATGGTTGGATACACCCGCCGCAACTTCATGGTTCCCGCACCTCGCTATGACAGCTTTGATGATCTGAACGCACATTTGGAAGAGAAGTGTTTAGCACGTCAGGCCGATACGTTGCGGGGTCACACCCAAACCATAGGCGCACGCCTGATGTCGGATTTGGATGCTCTGATGGGATTGCCCGTCGCAGAATATGAAGCCTGCGATCACGTCAGCACGCGTGCAACGTCGATCTCAATGGTGCGCTATCGCAGCAATGATTACTCGGTGCCAGTAGCCTATGCGCACCACGATGTTCATGTGCGTGGGTTTGTGCATGAGGTTATCATCGGCTGCGGCAATGAGATTATTGCGCGGCACAAACGATCCTACACATCAGCGGATATGGTCTTTGACCCATTGCACTTTTTGCCCCTGCTTGAACAAAAGGTGGGTGCCCTGGATCAGGCCGCGCCTTTGCAGGGTTGGCATTTGCCAGATGTATTTGCCACGCTGCACCGACTGCTTGAAGCCAGAATGGGTAAGCCGGGCAAGCGAGAATACGTTCAAGTCTTGCGCCTTTTGGAGACCTTCGAAATGGATGTTGTGCAAGGCGCAATCCAGCAGGCAATAGATATGGGTGCAATTGGCTATGACGCCGTAAAACACCTTGTACTGTGTCGGGTTGAGAAGCGGCCACCACGATTGGATTTGGACTTCTATCCATACTTGCCCAAGGCCAATGTCGGCACAACACGCCCATCCAGTTACATGAGCTTGATGGGAAGGACCGCGGCATGACCGAAGCCCCTCGGATTCTTCTACGGCATCATCTTAAACAACTGCGACTGCCAACGTTCCAAGGCGAGTATGCCAAACAGGCGCAGCTCTGTGCTGCAGAGAACAAAGATCACATCCACTATCTGGCGCGGCTGTGTGAGATGGAATTGATCGACCGCGAACGCCGGATGATTGAACGGCGCATCAAAGCGGCGAAGTTCCCCAGCACCAAGAGCTTGGATAGCTTTGACTTCAAGATCATGCCAAGCTTGAACAAGCCCCTGACGATGGATCTGGCACGATGCGATTACGTTAATCGCAGGGAGAACATCATCGCGCTCGGCCCGTCAGGCACGGGCAAGACACACATCGCCCTGGGACTTGGGCTGGCTGCATGTCAAAGAGGACTGAAGGTGCGCTTCACAACGGCTGCGGCATTAGTCCATGATCTGATCGAGGCTCAAGATGAGCGGAGATTGCAGCGCCTTCAAAAGCAACTGACCAGCCAGAACCTGTTGATCATTGATGAACTGGGCTTCGTACCGCTCAGCAAATCTGGCGCAGAGCTGCTCTTCGAGGTCATATCCCAATGCTATGAACGCGGCTCCATCATCATAACCTCGAACCTGCCCTTCGATGAATGGACTGAAGTCTTTGGCTCTGAGCGGCTGACCGGTGCGCTACTCGATCGTTTAACCCATCACGTCCACATCCTCGAGATGAATGGCGAAAGCTATCGGCTCAAACACAGTCGCAACAACCGAAAATAACCAGCCCGCAATCACAGTCAGAATAATGCTGGCCTTATGGCCAGCATGCGCTTTGGCACGCTTCAGCTTTGTGACGAGCACGCGTGCAAAAGCGCCACAAAACATCAACCGAAGTGGCCCATTTTTACGCCGCGACATGGACCCATTTTACTCTGCGATTGACAGTCAGGGCATCACAGCAAAGCTCGGCCCGCATGTGATCCTCCATCGCCCAACCAACGATTTCCCGCGTGGCCATGTCTTTCACGCCGGCCGGATAGAGCCACCCTTCATCCGTATCGATACAGGTGATATCGGCCAACCAAACCGTATTGGGGGTGAGGCGGTGGAACGCCTGTTCCAACAGGTTTGGCGATGGGCTCATTTTGTGATTGCTATCCGTTGTCACGGGCTTGCGGCGCTTGTTCGGGCGTGGAGACACCTTGTTTTCCTTCATGATCCGCGCCACCCGCCGCTCGGAGACGGTTTCGCCATCGGCCACCAGGTCCTGATGGATCCGCTTTGATCCGTAGCATTTCCTGCCGGCTTTGAAGAAAGTCTTGATCCTGGGCAGCGGTTCCGGATCTCGAACGTCTCGATCTGCTTTGCGCTGATCCCTCGCCGGTTGGCCGGCCGGGAAACCATAAAACCGGCCCCGGGAAATCGCCGGAACCCTGCAAAGCGTGGAAACCGCGTATCGAGCTTTATGGGCAGTGACGAATATGCGCTTGTTCGTCATGGTTTCACCGCCCGTGTCGCGAAAAAAGCGGATGCTTTGTGCAAAATCTCCACTTCCTCTGTCAGGCGCCTGTTCTCCTTGCGAAGACGGGCCGGTTCCGCTGCATCCGCCTTCCGCCGCCGCTTGGCTTCAGCTGAGCCGAACGCTTCGATCTCAAGCCGCCAGGTCTTCAACTGCGTGCCGGTGATTCCAGGCTCCCTGGCAACGCTGCCCTGTGTCGCGCCCGGTTCATAAACCCGCTCAACCGCCGCTGCCTTATACTCGTCCGTATAGTTCCGTCGATGGTGTCCCATTTCGTGCCCCTTTCATGGACAGGGGTAAAGTACCCCAGTGTCCGGAAACAGGGACGAAGTTCAAACGCTTCGGCTCGACGATTGAAGTCACAATCCCGCCCCCCGGGAACGCCGTCCCGAGCCCGAATGCGGCGCAGCATCCGACCGTCCGCGATCGCCATATTGCTGACATACGCACGTACGGGCGGATGGCCTGGCAGAAGTCATCGGGCTACAATCAGCACAGCCGGGGTGATTGTAGCCCGATGGGGCGCTGGGAGACGGTCATTGGGGCCAGACTCAAGGCGAGGGCGTTCGAAAATCAGAAGACCGGGGCCGGGATTGGTGTCCGTGTGCTCAACCGAATGACCGGACCTGGCCGCCCCGATTTCGAACGCACCGCCTGAAATCCGTCTCGGGTAGGGTGAGGTCCGGGCTAATCAGCCTCCATGCAACAACGCCGGACTGCGGGGAGGACCGGAGCGCGTCCCGTCGCGCGAAGGTTTTTTTTGCCGCTGGCCATGCCGGACCTCCTGACGATTTTTTCACCGCCGGTATCGCGCAAATTCCGGCGCGACCCCTCCGGCGGTTTCCCCGCGCGTTTCGGGAGGGCATTTCGTTTCGGCGGGGAGGGCCATTTCGTTTCAGATGACCCGTCGGTAAAAATTTCCTGAACGGTTGCAATCGGTTGTCGGCGGCGGAAATTCGAAACGAAACGAAATGCAAAAAAATCGGCACGCAGAAGTAGGCAAGTGCGGCACATAACACCCACAAGCCGTCCGCCGCCGGGAAGGACCCGTGATTTCGTGAAAGAGGGAGTGGCACCCGGTGGCAGCCAACGTGCCTTTGGCAAGGCGCTCCATTCGTTCCCGGCGTTTCTTCGTGGTCGCTTCCGGGGACCTGCTATAGCCCTTTCGGAAAAACCTGTATCCCCCAACGCTGCCAACGGCGACATCTGCGATCTTCTCACACCTGCGGAATGCCGAACTTCTTCCAGGCCGCAAGCTATACCTCATGAATAAATGGATATGGCAATCATTTCAAATTCACATAAAGACTGGACTTTAGCTCGGCAGGACGCGGTAGTGTAGCTGTCAGATCACCCTTTCGCCCGTCCCGATCGGGCTTTTCCCGGTACAGGGCAACATTGTTTATTTCGCTGCAAGGATATCCGCATGGCCCATAATGGAAAACCTGATGAAGATATAAGCCGTGCGCAGGTCATCGATGACTGGCGCCGATTATATGGACACCCGCCACCAAAATACCTGTCCCTGGGTTTAATGCATTCAACTCTGGAATGGGAGCGGCAGGCAAAGTCGACGGGTGGACTTTCCATTGATGTGAAACGTGCACTTGAGATTGGCGGCAGGTCAAAAGGGTCAATCCCGGCAACGGATTTAAAACAGGGTGTAACCCTGGTGCGGGAGTGGAATAGACGAACGTATCAGGTCAATGTTCTTGAACAGGGCTTCAGGATGGATGGCAAGGAATATGCATCGCTCACAGCCGTTGCCGGAAAGATAACGGGAACCAAATGGTCCGGGCCACGGTTCTTTGGCCTCACTACAAAACGGGTGGTCCAGGATGCATAGACTGCGCTGCGCTGTATATACCCGTAAATCTTCTGAAGAGGGTCTGGAGCAGGCGTTCAATTCCCTGGATGCACAGCGAGAGGCTTGCGAGGCTTATATAGCCAGCCAGAAACATGAAGGGTGGGTTCTCCTGCCGGAACACTATGACGATGGCGGTAAATCCGGTGGAACGCTGGAGCGACCGGCCCTGCAAAGATTAATGGCCCGGATCGATGACGGTGATGTTGATCAAATCGTTGTCTACAGGATTGACCGCCTGACACGGTCTCTTCCTGACTTTGCAAGGCTTGTTGATAGGCTGGATGCAAAAGACGCCTCTTTTGTCTCTGTTACACAATCCTTCAATACGGCGACCAGCATGGGGCGTCTGACGCTGAATGTGCTTCTCTCCTTTGCCCAGTTTGAACGGGAAGTTACAGCTGAACGGATCAGAGACAAAATCTCGGCGTCCAAGAAAAAGGGACTTTGGATGGGTGGGTATGTTCCTTTGGGTTATGAAGCTGATGGCCGAACGCTTGAAATCAATGAGGAGGAAGCGCGGACGGTCAAGACCCTTTATGACCTCTATCTGAAACATCGGCTTATCCGAATGGTGAAGGAAGATGCCGAAAGGTTGAACCTGCGCTCAAAGCTGCGTGTTCGTGCAAAGGGCAGGATGCGCGGTGGCAATCGATTTGATCAAGGGCATATTAGACTCGATTCGCAATAAGGGCGGTTGTTTTTGAACGGAGGTATCCCTGCCCATTTGGTCAGGCTGTTTTCAAATTCAGGTTTGCCAAGGCCGCTACATTCCTTGCGATCATATCCGCCTGGCCATTATTGCGATGGGTATCGGCAAAAATCCCGAACTTTTTCATGCGGCAAATTCCATGCTCTACGCCGATGCGCAGCTTTGCGTGCCATGTGTTGCAGCTTTTCCGCTCTTTGGCAAGGGGATGGTTCTTTGAGGCTTTGAGCGGGACTTCCAGCGGCGTTCCGAGATAACCGGGATCGCCCGGGACAGGCACACCGGGGGCTTGTCCACGCGCGCTTCATCATATATCCGCTTGTCGTGCTTTCGCCCGGGCTGTGCAGGACCAACGGCCAGGATCCTTTTCCTGTCGTCGGTAATGATCCGGTGCGACGCTGTATGGCGTTTCTTCTTTCCTGAATACCTGGCTTTGCGCCTTGACGGCGTCCCGGGGCGCTGAACAGGGTGCCCGGCACCATCAATCACAGGATAGGGAAGATCGTTTCTTTCCTGTGTCGATAATTTGATCCTGCGCTCCGGCATGGCGAAATGGCCAGCCATCACCGTCGTCATGGCGCGAACGCGGCGGCAAACTGCGGGGCTGGAAATGTCGAAAAGCAGGCCAACAAAGCCCTGGCCGGCGTATGTGCGGTAATGGATCAGGCACAAAAGCATTTGTTCCGCCGGTTGCAGCCGATACTTCCTGCCGCCCCCGATGGCCCGTTGTCTGTTCTTTCGGGACAAACGCCCGGCTTCACCGGCAAGCCAAATCGGGTGAAGCTGACAAACCGGAGCATCAAAATCCGCCGGACGTATTCCGGAAAGGCGGAAAAACAACTCTGGACGTGCTCGTAAAACTTTCAGTACGGCCATTCCGGCAAACTCCACTGCTTCGGTGAAGCTGGAATGGCAGAAATCTACCTATTGCGAAACAGGTCTATTCACCATATCCTGAGTACCCCTCTATATGCGGGTCGCATCCGCCATAAAGGAAAAATCTATGAAGGACAGCATCCTGCAATAATCGACCCTGACATCTGGGACGAAACCCAGAACCTTTTAATAGAGAAAGCACCCTACAAACGAGGGCAGGGCTTGCGGGCCACAGAACCGGCGCTGCTCATCGGGAAAGCCTTTGATGAAACCGGGGATCGGTTATCACCCAGTCACAGTCAGAAGAATGGCAGGCGCATAGGATATTACATCTCGCATCGGCTTACCAGGAAGGCAGGGAAGGATGGTATTGCAGGGTGGCGGTTACCTGCACAACCATTCGAGGATCAGATTGCGACTGCTGTATCTGCGTATCTCAAGGAGAGTATAACATCAAAACTCCAGACAAATCCTGGCGTGGATGTTATTCAGAATACGATGCAGACACTGAAAACCATCGCAGGAAATTCCGCACAGATTGCGTCCTTGATCGATCGTATTGATATAGCACCTGGATCCGTTGAAATACGATTGAACCAGGAAGCTGTCTGCAGGGAATTCACTCTTGGGGATGTCGGCATAAACCCGGATGCGCTTACGTTTTGTTTGCCTTTCCAAACCCGCAAGCGCGGTGTCGAAACCAAACTCATCATTGGTCATGCCGCACCGGATAAAGACGAGACTTTAATCCGTAATCTCGCAACGGCACATAAGTGGTTAAACCTGATCAGGGCGGGGCGCAGTCTTGATGCTGTATGTGAGCAGGAGAAAACCTCAAGACGCCGTATTCAACAGGTTATCAAATTCGCCTTCCTGGCTCCGGATATTGTGCAGATGATTGTGGAAGGCCGTCAACCTGTCGGGCTGACCAGTGAGTGGGTCTTGCGAAATGCATTGCCAAATGACTGGAACGATCAAAGAGCCCTTGTCGCGACTCTTTAAAAGCGCCCGGTCTTCATCTGTTGTGCCACTTGGGTAACGCCCGTTTTTGCGCTCATAGTGGCGGCGGGTGGTATCAGGGGAATGTTCCGCTCTTTGGTGAAGGCTCAATTTGAACTTCGTCCCTGTTTCCGGACACTGGGGTACTTTACCCCTGTCCATGAAAGGGGCACGAAATGGGACACCATCGACGGAAGTATACGGACGAGTATAAGGCAGCAGCGGTTGAGCGGCTTTATGAACCGGGCCGTTTCAGCAAAACCTCGGATGTGGGTGCATTTCTCGGCCTGACGCCCAGGCGACATCAATCCGGCGAGATGGATTGGTCAGGCCGTGTGTCCAGGTGTGGAGACGCAGCAATGCGCGGGCTTCTCTTCGAGGCGGCATCTTGCGTGATCCACCACCGAAAACCATCATGAGGCGCAACCGCGACCTCGGAGAGAACCGTGACCCCGGACGGACAGATCGTAAACCCGCTTGACAAAGCCGCAATCAGAGAACCGGGTTTGTCGAAAGCCTTTTGCGGCTCGTCGGACTGGACCGGGCGGTGCCGGACTTCAGCATTCTGTGCCGACGCCAGAGGACGCTGAACGTGAGCTTGCCATATCGCGGCGGAACCGGCCCACTGAACCTCCTGATCGACAGCACCGGCATCAAGGCCGAGGGTGAAGGAGAGTGGAACGCTCGCAAACATGGCGGCTCGAAGCGGCGCATTTGGCGCAAGATACACATCGGCATCGACGAGGAAACGTTGGAAGTTCGGGCAGTCGAGGTCACCGGCAGCAACATCGGTGACGCGCCCATGTTGCTGAGTTTCTGAACCAAATCCCACCCGGTCAGGACATTGGATCAGTGACCGCCGATGGGGCCTGCGACACCCGGAAATGCCATGATGCGATTGCCGCCCGTGGCGCTCATGCCGTCATTCCGCCACGCAAGAATGCCAAACCCTGGAAGCCCACGAGCGCCGGAGCCATCGCCCGCAACGAAGCGGTCAATGCATCGCGATACCTGGGCCGTACCTTGTGGTGCCGCTGGTATCCGTGCAGATAGACTCGATGTAAAATGGCATTCTTCATTTCGCTGCCTTTCCAAAACTCATCCAGCCGCAAGAGTTTCGGCATCGACTTCGGGATTACGGTCAATAATTGAAAGCAGGACAACCGCCGCTCGATCTGGGGAACGGCGGTCTTGCTCCCAATCCCGAACTGTGCCGACTGGCAGGCAATAGCGTTCAGCGAATGCGGCCTGCGATAGCTTCAACCTCTTGCGGATCGCGGCAACATCAACGGTTTCGGGAACTTACACTGCGGCAGGTTCCAATTCACCCTTCGCGATGGCGAGGGCTTCTTCTGCGCCTTTGATCAGGCTTTTAGCAACACTCATTTTCGGTTCCTTTCTCACTTTCGGCGGTCCCGCTTCGCAGCCATCGCCTTGGCTGTGGCGCGGTAATGATCCGCCAGTTGCGGCAATATCTTTGCCAATTGGTTTCGTTTAGCTTTGGTTAGGTTGGCTTTGTCACCCTTGCCATAGACCGTCAAAATGAAAACAGGCGCATCCACGCCACCGAAGTAGTGGATTGTTCTGTATCCACCACTCTTGCCGCCGCCCCGACCCGCGTGGCGCTGTTTTCGTGCGCCTCCGGTCTGACTGATAATATCGCCCGCAAGAGGATCATCGGCCAACGTCTCCACGATAGAATCTATCTCATCTTGAGATAGCTTTAGCTTCTTGGCTTGAGACAGAAACTCGGGTGTGGAAATGACTGTTTGCATACTCGAATACATACGGCATTGCCGTAGTGTAGTCAAGAGCGCAATACGGCAATGCCGTATAAAAATGTGTCGGGACACATAGTTTGCCCTATGAGTCCCCGCTAACCTTTTGATTTCCTTCTGGGGGATTTCGATTAATGCGGCTGGACAGGGGAATCGCATGAGTTTCACAGCGTCAGGATTTCAAGCAGGAAGCGGTTGTTCCAGCCTGCCTTTTTCCGCATTCCCCGGAGCGAGTGCTTGCTTTTGGCCTTGCCGAGCAAGTTCAACGCGATGTGCCTGATAACGGCGAAGCTGGCGGGGCATGATCTTTTCGCACCCGGCTGTCGTCATCGCGGAAGGTGACATCGAGCACCCGGTGCAGACGGTTTTCAATTCCCCGATGAGAGCGTACCGCATGGCCAAGGCGCGCGGCGTCTTTTGGCAGGGACGGGATGAAGTATCGCGCCTGTCCCGTCGTCTTGCCATTACTTTCCCTGACCGGGATGACGCGACCAATGCTGCCCAGACCTTCCCGATGGGGGTGACGCTTTTTCAACCGGTCGATGGCATCGCATTGGGTATATGTTCATATGTTCGCGTTTCAATCCTGCCCCTGTCGCCGTCAACTGTCTGTAATGACTCTGTGTTTTCCCGATCCTGTTCTTCAAACCACAGTTTCACGTCCTCATGGAGAAGTCCCTGATTGCCCTTCAGGGCCGACACATAATCAGCACCCTTGTCACGGATTTTCGCGGCGACCTCACGCTGACATCCCATCGCATCCAGGGTCACGGTTGCTCCCTCAAGGAAAAGCAAATCCAGAAGCACGGGGATGTCCCTGATCCCGTTCCTTTTGTGCGCACTGGCTTGCTGACCAGGCACAAGCCGCGGATCGTCGCACCGGGCCGGGATCAGATGCAGAGGTGTTTCTCCACCGGCTCTGGACCCGCGCGCCGTCTTTCCATCAATGGCCACAACCATTCCACCAATGCGCGCGGCCAACCCGGACGCCCATGCTGCAAAAGCTGCGCTGAACTCTTCAGGATCAAGCGCCCGGAACACCGTCGAAAGCGTGTCACGGGAGGGTGTGCCATGCTCAAATGGAGCCAGGTTGCGCAGGAAAGACAGCTTTTCCTCACCATAAAGGGCAATATCGACAAAACTCCCGCAGCCGGACACAACCCCGCACAGGCTCAATAGCAGAATTTCATCACGCGGGTAGAGCACCTTCGTTTGCTGGCCTGGATCACTGACAGTTGAGGCAAAAGATTGAAACGTAACAGCATTTTCCAAAGCGGCGTCCTCCAGACATAAACTTTGGGAAA
Organism: Roseovarius sp.; assembly: GCA_965207105.1. Taxonomy (GTDB): domain Bacteria; phylum Pseudomonadota; class Alphaproteobacteria; order Rhodobacterales; family Rhodobacteraceae; genus Roseovarius. The sequence goes on from CBDBLS010000028.1 coordinate 307,863, forward strand.
CTGAATCAGAGACAGAACATTAAGGCAAACCCAGGTTCGCCATTCATGCGATACCCCTGTGGCCTAGCAGAAGTCATCGGGCTACAATCAGCGCAGCCGGGGTGAAATCCCGATGGGGCGCTGGAAGACGGTCATTGGGCCCGGACTCAAGGCGAGGGCGTTCGGAAATCAGAAGACCGGGGCCGGGATTGGCGTCCGTGTGCTCAACCGAATAACCGAACCTGGCCGCCCCGATTTCGAACGCACCGCCTGAAATCCGTCTCGGGCAGGGCGAGGTCCGGGCTACTCAGTCTTGTCGCCCGTGAATTTCGCTAATTTCAGCTTCACGGGTTAGGAACGATCTGGTGATCGACTTGGCTCTGCGATGATTTGTTCAGTACGATTGCCACCAATAGAGCAAAAAGAAGCCTGATCCATTTGAGCAGGAGGCGCATGTTGTGGCCAGCGGCGCAAAGGATTGCGTTGATCGCGTCGCCTTGTGGTCCTGCGAGTTGGTTTCGTTCGAGATGACCATCTTGCTTGAGGTGGCCGATTACGGGTTCTATGGCGCTGCGTCGCCGCATCTCTCGGCGAATGGTTGGTGATGTGATACCTCGGGTCTGTGCGAGGGTGATGTCGAGACCGTCACGTTTGATTTTGTGGCCACGATATCCACGATCCACATAGGCCCGTTTGACATCCACACCGGTCAATCGGGAGGCCTGATCTATCTGCCCTGCCAGGGTATGACCATCATAGGGTGTGCCCTGCAGGGCCATGATGCCAAGCACGAACTGTCCGCCTTTACAGCGTTCGTTGGGGGTGGCGATGGAGGTTTTCACGCCGAACTCATACCGAATGCGGGCCTTTCCCTTACCAATACATTCGACCTCCGGCGCGTGCAGGGCGTAGAGCTTGTTCTTGTCATCGGCTTGCTGGCCGTGGATCTTTTCAGCCCGCTCCAGAGCGATGCGGAATTCTGCTTCCAAGGCTGGGTCATCAGCAATCCTGCGCTGAATGTCGCGGATCAGGCGTCCCAGCCAGGTGCGCATCTTGCGGATCCAGCGCAGGCCTTGTTTGTGGCCGCCGGTATGTAGCAGACGGCCAACCTCTTGCCGAGCCCGGGTCGCCAATCGGATGAAGGACTGGCGCAGCTTGACGCCATGACGCTTCGCTGTTCGGTTCAACCACTCAACGGCGCGCAGGATCAGATGGCTGTCGGTCGGATGGGCCACTGCTTTGGTTTGCACCGTCGTATCCACAGTGATCCGCTCCAACCGGCGCTGGCTCACGGCCTTGGTCTTTACCGCAATCACGAGGCTCTCGGCCAGCAGCAGTTCCATCTCAGTCGCCCCAATGCGCTTTCTCCAGCGCGTCATTGAGGATCGGTCAAACGGCAGGCGATGCTGGAAATAACTCTCACCGCAGAAGGCCTGAAAATAAGGGTTTTCTCGCCACGCCGCGCAAGTCTCTTCATCCGACAACCCCTTCATGTGCCTGAGCAAATGCAAACCCGCCATAAGCCGTGTGCGAAGCCCGCGTCGTCCCTTGCGCTCATGGTAAAACGGGCCAAACGCATCATCGAACCGATCCCAATCGATCAGCATCGCAAGTTTGAGCAGCTCGTGTTCGGGGTCCAGGATCGCCTCCAGCGACGAGCGGAACAGATCATCGGGTCGGGCTTCGGGCTGCTTCGGGCGCATCGCAATCTCTCGCGTTGTTGGGGCTTTTCCTGAGTTGAGCACGACCTCGCAGCGTTGGGAATCCCCTACGTGCAGGCGCGTGAGAAATCGCAAGGTTTTGATGCGATTTGACATGAAACCTTGCGATTAACGATACTTTAAAAGCCAGAATGATCACGCAACGTCAGATACTTACGGAAAAATCACGGGCGACCAGCTACATCAAGCCGATTGCTCATCAAGCACCGGACGCCGATCATCGCGCCCGCAAAGGCCTCAACAACAGGATTGAAGGCAGTCACAGGCCGACGCGGCGACGAGAGAAAATCATGGGGCGGTTCAAGTCGCCAGGACAGGCACAACGCTTCCTCACCACACATGACTGGATCAATAACATCTTCCGCCCTCGCCGCTACCGCCTCTCGGCAACATCATACCGTCATGCAAGGGCAGATGCCTTCTGCCTCCGGGCTGACTATGCCGCCGAGATGGTCGCTTGAAATCAGACGCTGTGCCCTCCCGAAATCACGCCAAAACAACTTGGCAATGCGGAGCAACAGCTCCGCAATTCGTGTCTTTCGCTACTTGCCGGTGAAAACCGCATCACGCCGTTCCAGCAGGGCATCCACCGCCTCGGCATGATCTTCTGTCTGATGGCATGCGCCCTGATAGGCTGCGGCCAATTCCAGCACTGAATCCAGCCGTGTGTTCAGACCTTCGCGCAACAGGCGTTTGGCAAGGCGTAATTGACGTGGTGGATTATAGGCGATGCGCTCGGCTAGTTTGCGAGCCTCGAGCAGCAGATCTTCAGGCTCTGTGACCTTGGACACTAGCCCCCATTCCAGTGCCGTTTCGGCATCCACGGGCTCTCCGGTGAAGGTCATTTCAGCTGCACGTGATAGGCCCACTTGACGCGGCAGCAACCAAGCGCCACCATCGCCAGAAATCAGACCTACACGCACGAAGTTTTCGGCGAAAGTGGCCCGGGTCGAGGCGATACGGATGTCGCACAGGCAGGTCGTGTCACAACCGGCACCATAAGACGGGCCATTAACCGCTGCGATCAGGGGAACTTCGCATTCCCACATCGCCTTGGCGACCTGTTGAATTCCGCCGCGATAGCCATCACGCGCCTCAATCGCATCTCCGCCAAAGATTGAAAGCTTGTCTTTCATGTGTTTGAGATTGCCGCCCGACGAAAACGCCTTACCTGCGCCGGTCACGATGGCGCAGCGCACGGACATGTCGCCGTTGATCCGGTGCATGGCATCAACGATGGCGCTGGCCAGATCCTGATCAGTCAGGGCATTGCGTGTCTCGGGCATGTTGAAAGTGAGAGTCACAACGTGACCCTCCTGTTCGTAAAGCAGTTTGTCGGTCATATCAGTGGCCTTTCGAATTCAGAATCATGCGGGCATCAACAACGTCATAGCCATCGTTGCGCAGAATAACGGGGTTAAGGTCGATCTCCTTGATTTCGGGATGCGCCAGCGCCAGTTGAGATACTTTTATCATCAGATCTTCCAGCGCTTCCTTGTCCACGGGTAACGCCCCGCGCACCCCTTCAAGGATCTTGGATGACTGGATTTCTTCTACCATCTCATGGGCATCTGCATGGCTCATCGGGAGAGCGCGGAAAGACACGTCTTTGAGAACCTCAACAAAGATACCGCCAAGGCCGAACATCATCACCGGGCCGAACATCGGATTATGCACCACGCCGATGATGATCTCGACGCCCGATTGCGCCATCGGAGCAACCAGCACTCCATGCACATCCGCATCCGGATCATAGGCGCGCGCATTGGCGATGATCTCTTGATAGGCGGCGCGCAGCGCGGCCTCGCCCGAGATTTTCAGCTTTACGCCACCGGCATCGGACTTGTGCAGAATGTCCTGGCTGACGATCTTCATGGCCATCGGCGCGCCGCCCAACTCATGGGCAACACGGGCCAGACCATCCTCTGAACGGGCCAGGAATTGACCCGGCACTTTGACGCCGTAAGCTGTCAGAATGTCTTTGGCCTCATGTTCGTAGAACGCATCGCGGTTCTCTTTGGTGATAGTCGCCAGGATCTCACTGCCTTCAGTAACCGGCCCGTCCGGGAAAACCAGCGGAGAGGTCGCGTTACGATTGCGGGCTTGGGCATAAGAGATCAACTCGGCAACGCAGCGAATAGCAGGTTCAGGCCAAACGAAGACGGGGATTCCGGCTTCTTTCAAAACTTCGATCGGCTGGGTTCGCAGCGCCGCATAGACACTTTGCACCATCAGCGGTTTGCCATGGCTTTCGGCAAGCGCAGACAGGCGCTGCGAGGTCAGAATTTCGTTATCCAGAAGCGCGGGATTGAAGCGTGCAGCAAAGCCACCGTACATGCCAATCACCATCAGGATATCGACATTGTCGTCCGACAAGATGACATCGGTACACAATGCCGCGACGGACGGATCGTCATCAGTACCACCAGCCACATCCACCGGGTTCACACATGACGCAGCGGATGGCAGGATATCACGCAGCTTTGCCACGGTTTCATCGGACAAACTCGTCAGTTCGACACCGGCATCAACAAGCGCGTCAACCGTCACAGTGGCATGGCCACCACCGTCCGCCAGAATAGCGACCCGGCCACCTTTCGGAACCGGCATCTTGGACAAGCCTTCGGCAATCGAAAGGATCTTGTCGGATTGTTCAACCACTGTGGCACCGGCCTGCTTCAACAGACCACGCGTCAGAGCAAAGCTGGAGGCCAACGACCCAGTGTGCGAGCTTGCCGCCACCTGACCGGCTTTAGTGCGACCGGATTTATAGATCACGACCGGCTTCTTCTGGGTCACTTCGCGACAGGTATCCAGAAAGCCGCGCCCGTCCTTGAAGCCCTCGACATAAAAAACCGGAGCTTTGGTATCTTCGTCGTCACCGAAATACTGAAGGTATTCGGCCAGATTGACGTCAAGCTGGTTGCCCACGCCCACATAAGACGAGAAACCCACACCCCCACGCCGTTTAGCTTCGGTTACGAAGGCCAACATCATGTTGCCAGATTGGCTGCAGATACCAAGATTGCCCGGCTCCACATCCTGAACACCGACCATGTTCATCTTATTGTGCAGATTGAACACACCGTTGGTGTTGGGGCCCAAAACGCGGACGTTGTGTTCGCGCGCGGCAGCAAGCGTCGCCTCGGCGATCACTTCGCCCTCTGGGCCGATTTCCGCGAAACCTGCAGCCAGAACCACCGCTCCGGGGATGTTCTTTTCACCGCATTGCGCCAGCACGGCGGGTAGCGATTTGGCCGGTGTACAGACCAACGCCACATCAACTCGGCCATCCACATCCAGAACCGATGGGTAGGCTTTGACGCCCAGAATTTCGTCTGCTTTCGGGTTGATCGGGTAAATCATCCCCTCATAGCTATCAGCCAGCAGTTTGCGAATGGCTTGGTTGCCACGCTTTGCGGGATCGTTCGAGGCCCCAATGATCGCGATGGACTGGGCTTTGAAAACACTGTTGAGTGCGTTGCTCATTGTCGTATTCCTTATTTGCCCTTGAAGGCGGGTTTGCGTTTTTCGGCAAAGGCATCGACGCCTTCCTGCCAGTCTTCGGTCAACATGCAGGTGCGAAGCGCGTCGAGTTCCGTGACGAGGCGCGAGGCATAGTCGCGGTTTGCGTCATTCAGGTTCTCTTTAACAAAGCGCATGGAATAGGGGGCCTTGCTGCCGATATTAGCTGCAAAGTCTGCAACGCCCTGTTCAAACGCTTCATCGTCAAATACGCGTGTGGCCAACCCGATGCGCTCAGCTTCGGTGCCATCGATGCGTCGGCCTGTCATGATCAGTTCGCGCGCTTTCGCAAGGCCCACCAGACGTGGCAGTATCTCGGTAACGCCACCGCCCACATGGGTGCCGATGGAAATTTCGGGAAAGCCGATTTGCGCGCTTGCCTTCATCAAAATAAAGTCAGCAGAACAAGACATTTCAGCCCCGGCCCCAAGCGCAAAGCCGTTAACGGCAGCGATGATCGGCTTGGGATGCTTGTAAATGGCTTCGCAGACATCGTTGCCCAACTGCAAATATTCCAGCTTCTCAAGTTCGGTCCGTGTGCCAGCCCCATGTTCCTTGAGGTCTGCGCCAACGCAGAAGGCACGGCCTTCGCCAGTCAGCACAATGCTGCGAATGTCGATATCTCTCTCAGCATCGCGAAGCGCTTCGATAATTTCGGCATAAAAGGCACTCACCACAGCATTCAGGCGGTGGGGGCGGTTGAAGCGAATTTCGGCCAATGGGCCGGACTTATGGTAGATAATGGTTTCAAAGGTCATGGCGTCCTCATTCGGCTCTCGACAAGGATCCCATAATGTAAGAACATAATTTCTTATATTGTTAATAACAGAACATATGTGCTTTTATAGAACCCATGCGAGCACCACAGAAAACTGACATTTGTCGCTGTAAAACGCGGAGCAATATTGGGCCACAGAAGCGGCTGCATATCGCAGTTGTAGCGGAGTAAAAGTCCGCCAGTTTGTGCCCTTCGTTTATTCGGAGGGCGGGAGATGTATTCTGTGGATATTTATAGTCGTGTGCGCCGTGCTTGTTTGAAGGACGGTATGTCTGGCCGAGAAGCGGCGCGGTTTTTCAACATGGCGTAATCAGGATCAGCACTCAGTTACCCCTGTTATTCTGGATGCACATGCAATTGAAAAGGAGACTGACCAATGGAATATTTTGCTGGTTTGGATGTGTCCATGGAAGAGACGCATATCTGCATTCTGGATCGTGAAGGGGCCCTTATTCGTGAAGGAAAAGCGAGCTCAACACCAAAAGCGATCGCTGACTTCCTCGCTTCTGGACCACCATGTGCCAAAGTTGTATTTGAAACGGGACGGATGGCACCAATGCTTTACCATGGGCTGACGGAGCTTGGTGTCCCGGTTGTTTGCATCGAGAGCAGGCAAGCATATCAGGCCCTTAAATCTCTGGCCGGCCACAAGACGGACCGCAATGATGCCCGCGGTTTGGCACACCTGGCGCGGACGGGATTCTACAAGCCGACCCATGTCAAATCACTGTCAGCGCACGCAATCCGGTCGCTGATCGCAGCCCGCAAGAAGCTGGTCGGACAGCGTGTGACGCTCGACAATCAGATCCGCGGTCTGGTCGTCGTCTTCGGCGTGCGGCTGCCACGAGCTTTGTCTCCGGCATTCAAAAACGCGGCGCTAAAAGTTAGCGATGGAGTGCCTGGCCTCCATGCCGCAATTTGCGGACTGTTCGCAGCACGCGAAGCAATCCTCGCGGCGGTTGCAGCCATTGATGGCGACATCAAAAAGATGACCCGCAAATCCGAAGTCTGCCAGCGCCTTATGACGGTACCAGGGGTCGGTCCGATCACAGCATTGGCCTTTGCCGCAGCAATTGATGATCCGTCGCGTTTCAGGAAATCGCGTGATGTGGGGGCGTATCTTGGACTGGTGCCGCGACGGCATCAATCTGGTGAAATCGACTACACGGGCAGCATCTCAAAGCGGGGCGACGTGCGCGTCAGAACGCTTCTCTATGAGGCCGCCAATGTGATGCTGACGCGGTATGCCGCTCCGCTCAAATTGAAGACATGGGCCCTCGCAATCGGTGCGCGCTCAACGATGAGAAAGGCCCGAGTGGCTCTGGCGCGTCGTCTGGCAATCATACTTCATGCCATTATGCGAGACAAAACTGACTTCCAGTCCGCGTAAGGCTTACGAGGCGACAACGAGGATTCCTAAATCAAAGTTCCCATCTGGGACGATGCCCGAGGGAGGGCGTGAGACACGGCGCCGATTCTGTAGCAACAGCCAAGACCAACGGTATGATTGCGGTTTCAACATTGCCGACCCACACCCAGCCAACCCCATCATGAACCTCAGAGTTCGAAGAGAACAAAGGCAACCTCTGACATCAAAAGCAGGAAACTCAGGAAACACGCATTGACAGATTAGAGAACAAAGATCGTAAGACGATCGCGAAGATGCTGCGCCATGAACTTCCGCCTGGGTATCGTCGGTCGGAAGCGCCTCGGCGGCCAACGCTTGATGGTTATGTTGGTGTGGTCGATGAGATACTGCGCACAGACAAAGCCCTGATCAAAAAGCAGCGACACACGGCCAAGCGCATCTTTGAACGGCTGCGCGATGAGCATGGATATGCTGGCAGCCTGACCACGGTGACCTATTACGTGCGCGAGCAAAAACGGCGCACCAAAGAGGTGTTTGTGCCGTTGTCGCATCGGCCGGGCCATGCGCAGGTTGATTTTGGTGAGACGCTGGGCGTGATCGGTGGCGTGGAATGCAAGATCCACTTCTTCGTGATGAGCTTGCCACATTCTGATGCGGTGTTTGTGAAGGGATATCCAGCTGAGACAACCGAGGCGTTTTGCGATGGCCATGTGTCCGCCTTTGCATTCTTTGGCGGCATTCCGCAATCCATTCTCTACGACAATACCAAGATCGCCGTGGCTCGGATACTCGGGGATAAGACGCGCATCCGCACACGTCGGTTTACGGAACTGCAGTCGCATTACTTGTTTGATGACAAGTTTGGCAGACCCGCGCGAGGGAACGATAAAGGCAACGTTGAGGGCATGGTTGGATACACCCGCCGCAACTTCATGGTTCCCGCACCTCGCTATGACAGCTTTGATGATCTGAACGCACATTTGGAAGAGAAGTGTTTAGCACGTCAGGACGATACGTTGCGGGGTCACACCCAAACCATAGGCGCACGCCTGATGTCGGATTTGGATGCTCTGATGGGATTGCCCGTCGCAGAATATGAAGCCTGCGATCACGTCAGCACGCGTGCAACGTCGATCTCAATGGTGCGCTATCGCAGCAATGATTACTCGGTGCCAGTAGCCTATGCGCACCACGATGTTCATGTGCGTGGGTTTGTGCATGAGGTTATCATCGGCTGCGGCAATGAGATTATTGCGCGGCACAAACGATCCTACACATCAGCGGATATGGTCTTTGACCCATTGCACTTTTTGCCCCTGCTTGAACAAAAGGTGGGTGCCCTGGATCAGGCCGCGCCTTTGCAGGGTTGGCATTTGCCAGATGTATTTGCCACGCTGCACCGACTGCTTGAAGCCAGAATGGGTAAGCCGGGCAAGCGAGAATACGTTCAAGTCTTGCGCCTTTTGGAGACCTTCGAAATGGATGTTGTGCAAGGCGCAATCCAGCAGGCAATAGATATGGGTGCAATTGGCTATGACGCCGTAAAACACCTTGTACTGTGTCGGGTTGAGAAGCGGCCACCACGATTGGATTTGGACTTCTATCCATACTTGCCCAAGGCCAATGTCGGCACAACACGCCCATCCAGTTACATGAGCTTGATGGGAAGGACCGCGGCATGACCGAAGCCCCTCGGATTCTTCTACGGCATCATCTTAAACAACTGCGACTGCCAACGTTCCAAGGCGAGTATGCCAAACAGGCGCAGCTCTGTGCTGCAGAGAACAAAGATCACATCCACTATCTGGCGCGGCTGTGTGAGATGGAATTGATCGACCGCGAACGCCGGATGATTGAACGGCGCATCAAAGCGGCGAAGTTCCCCAGCACCAAGAGCTTGGATAGCTTTGACTTCAAGATCATGCCAAGCTTGAACAAGCCCCTGACGATGGATCTGGCACGATGCGATTACGTTAATCGCAGGGAGAACATCATCGCGCTCGGCCCGTCAGGCACGGGCAAGACACACATCGCCCTGGGACTTGGGCTGGCTGCATGTCAAAGAGGACTGAAGGTGCGCTTCACAACGGCTGCGGCATTAGTCCATGATCTGATCGAGGCTCAAGATGAGCGGAGATTGCAGCGCCTTCAAAAGCAACTGACCAGCCAGAACCTGTTGATCATTGATGAACTGGGCTTCGTACCGCTCAGCAAATCTGGCGCAGAGCTGCTCTTCGAGGTCATATCCCAATGCTATGAACGCGGCTCCATCATCATAACCTCGAACCTGCCCTTCGATGAATGGACTGAAGTCTTTGGCTCTGAGCGGCTGACCGGTGCGCTACTCGATCGTTTAACCCATCACGTCCACATCCTCGAGATGAATGGCGAAAGCTATCGGCTCAAACACAGTCGCAACAACCGAAAATAACCAGCCCGCAATCACAGTCAGAATAATGCTGGCCTTATGGCCAGCATGCGCTTTGGCACGCTTCAGCTTTGTGACGAGCACGCGTGCAAAAGCGCCACAAAAACATCAACCGAAGTGGCCCATTTTTACGCCGCGACATGGACCCATTTTACTCTGCGATTGACAGACGTGCCCGCGTCCCGAGATGAAGCGGCATATGCGCTATCAACGGGCGGCTAAGAAGATCCCCGTTGTGCTCAGCGCCGAGGAAGTCGCGCGTATTATCGAAGCGGCACCTGGGCCTGGGTTACGATACCGCGCGGCCTTCAGCGTGGCCTATGGTGGCGGGCTGCGCGCCAGCGAGGTCACCCATCTCAAAGTTGGCGACATAGATAGCGACCGGATGCTGATCCGGATTGAGCAAGGTAAGGGTCGTAAGGACCGGCAGGTCATGTTGTCGCCGAACCTTCTGAGCCTGTTGCGCGACTATTACCGAGAGGCTCAATTAGCATTGATTATGCGTGGCGTATTACAGGCAGGATGCCTGCTGCTGCGGCAAGTATCGCGCGCGGCGTTTGGTGGCTCGGAAGGACGGCAAGGTGGAACCACCGAAGGTAGCTGTCCAGGTATTTGGTTGCGATACCCCGATGGCGGCGCAGAAAGGTCTTTAACCGCTCATGCCGACTGTTCACGGTTTGAATGTGCAATTCACCACGGACACGTTCTCCGGCGGTCCGGTTGAGACTTTCATGGCTGACGCCCATTTCTGCGGCGCAGGGCGGGTACCCGGTGCAGCCATCGGTCACCAGGAGAGCGTCCCCATCAAGACGTGGCTGCAGAACCGTTTTGAGATGTTCGGCTGTCACCGCAGGCAAGACAGCACTGATGGTGGTGCCTGATCGGTCGACTGCAACGAGGACCGGAACCTGCTCCTTCGACAATCCGCGTTTTGAGGCCTTTCCCCCGCGTTTGCGGGCTTTTCGAGAGAGATTACGCTCCCCTTTCCGGCTGCGCGGAAAGAACGTCTCGTCGGCTTCGACGATCCCGCACAGCTTGACCGCACCGACCGTTACAGCCTGAAGAAAGCGATGACGCCAACGAAAAGCTGTGGTGTCGGCCACCATACAACGCCCGTCGGACGCCTTTACCGTTTCGCCGTCGCGCAGGGAAGCTGCAAACTCTGCCCACCTGTCCTTGTGGCGCAAGCGGGCAAGCGGCGTCCCGGTCAGCGCGTTGAAGGTTTTGCGACAGCTTTTGCAAAAGAACCTCGTCAGGCCACTTGCATGGCCTCTGATGATCGCACCGCCCGAAGCGCAGTGCGGACAGATACGCCCCTCGCGAACAGTCGCCTCAAGGAGATCGATCACGCTTTCCAGCGACGAAACCCCGGCAACGAGCCGTCCGGTTTCAGCCCGTTGTTTCGATGAAAGGTTGTCGATCTCGTTAAGCCACACCAAAAAAGCCTGATGATCCATGTGCCGCACCCATAATTTTGTTCATGGTGTGTTCTATCACAGGTCGCCACGCATAATAAATGCTAATTGAGCCTACCGAGAAGTGCGGCCGAGAGGTTGGATGTTCCCGGGTCGTAACCGGATCGATCCAATCTCGACGCGGCAGTTCAATCGGGCCTTTGGGGTCGCATGCGATTTTGCAGAGATCAAGAAGCAGGTGTCGCCCCACACTCTGCGGCACAGCTTTGCCACGCATCTGCTGGAGGGTGGGACCGACATCCGGGTGATCCAAGTGCTTCTGGGCCATGCCAAGCTGGAAACGACGACGATCTATACCAAGGTGGCAACCAAGACGATCCAGAGTGTCACCAGCCCGTTTGATCTGCTGGTGCGGCGGGAGGCCGGACCCGGTTAAACTAGGCTTCCATGTCTCGCCTCAAGCTGGAGGTCGCAGACATCTTCCGCGCCCATGGTGCTACCTATCGCCTGGCCCACGCCGGACACTTGAACCTACAGCAGTTAAAAGTGATGTCGGCGATAGAGAGCTGCCGGACCGCTGTGCTTGGCGGGCATGTTGCCGCTTGCACCAAATGCAGTCACCAGCACATCGCCTACAACTCGTGCCGCAATCGGCATTGCCCGAAGTGCCAAGGTGCAGCGGCGCAGGACTGGATGCAGGCGCGCATGGAAGACTTGTTGCCCATTGAGTATTTCCACGTGGTCTTCACGCTGCCATCGCAAATCGCCGACATTGCTTTCCAGAACAAAGCGGTGGTCTACGGCCTCCTGTTCAAGGCGGCGGCGCAAACTCTGCTGACAATCGCAGCCGATCCAAAACATCTTGGTGCAAAGATTGGCATGACGAGCGTGCTGCATACATGGGGATCCGCGATGACGCACCACCCGCATGTGCATATCATCGTGCCGGGCGGTGGATTGTCGTCCGATGGCAAGCGCTGGAAGAACTGCCGCTCAGGCTTCTTCCTGCCGGTAAAGGTGCTCGCGCGTTTGTTCCGCCGCCTGTTCCTCGAAGGGCTGAGCGGATTGCACAAAGCAGGCAAGCTGCGCTTCTTCGGCAAACTGGCAAAGCTGGCCGACCCCGATACCTTCGCCGCCCATCTCGCGCCGCTGCGCAAAACCAACTGGGTGGTTTATGCCAAACCACCCTTCGGCGGGCCTGAGGCCGTGCTGGCGTACTTGAGCCGTTACACGCACCGCGTGGCGATCTCAAACCACCGCCTGATCAGCGCTGATGCCAACACTGTGGCCTTCCGGTGGAAAGATTATCGCATCAAACGTGGGGACAGGATGAAGGTCATGCGTCTGCCGACGTCCGAGTTCATCCGTCGCTTCCTGATCCATGTCCTGCCCTCCGGCTTCCACCGCATCCGCCACACAGGCTTCCTCGCGAACGGCATCCGTCGCGACAGGATCGCAAAGATCAGGTCTTTATTGGAGGTTGAAGCAGACGCCATTCCGAAAGCCCATGAGGATCAAGGTGTCGATACCGACGAACGAGACCAGTCCCAGCCGTGCCCCAAATGCGGTGGCGCAATGATCATCATCGAGACCTTCATGCGGGGCCAAACACCCAAGTCCCGCGCACCGCCATGGGAGGACGCCGCATGATACGACTATCAAATCGGGTCCTTCATTACGCGGACGCCGGACCCATCGGTGCGACCATCCCGCCAAAACCTGCGCTACAACAGGCCAATGGCGGCAAAACGGGATATCAATCAGCCAAATCGGGCTGGGAAAATCGACTTATCAGCGCTGCTTGTCATCACGCAGCCGATAGTTCTGCACATCAATCACCGCAGCCATAGTACACAATCCCCATAGCACCGAAATCCGCCCACGCTTTCCTCCTTGTCAGATTTGTCGCCGCTGCATCTCACGATGACAACAGCCACAAACCTTGGACAAGGACGAAACCGCTCTCGCGGTATTGGCGCTTGTGTCGAGGGTTTCGCGCTGATCGAAGCGCCGTGATTTTGTGAACTGACGATTCTGTTGGACGATTGGGACCTTCTCAATCTGACGATAGGAGGTTTCAATGTCAGACCAATATGTACCTGCACTGCGCCAGCGATTTCTCGAAGATATGCGGATCAAAGGGCTGCAGTCGAAAACGCAGACAATGTATTTGCGAGGGATGCGGGATTTTACGCGGTTTCTGGGTCACGCGCCGGATAGCGCGACACCGGAAGAGCTGCGGGCGTTCCAGCTCGATATGAAGGAGCGCGGCATTGGCGCACCGACCTTCAACAACCGGCTGACAGTGTTGAGTTTCTTCTTTGCGACGACGTGCCCGCGTCCCGAGATGAAGCGGCATATGCGCTATCAACGGGCGGCTAAGAAGATCCCCGTTGTGCTCAGCGCCGAGGAAGTCGCGCGTATTATCGAAGCGGCACCTGGGCCTGGGTTACGATACCGCGCGGCCTTCAGCGTGGCCTATGGTGGCGGGCTGCGCGCCAGCGAGGTCACCCATCTCAAAGTTGGCGACATAGATAGCGACCGGATGCTGATCCGGATTGAGCAAGGTAAGGGTCGTAAGGACCGGCAGGTCATGTTGTCGCCGAACCTTCTGAGCCTGTTGCGCGACTATTACCGAGAAGTGCGGCCGAGAGGTTGGATGTTCCCGGGTCGTAACCGGATCGATCCAATCTCGACGCGGCAGTTCAATCGGGCCTTTGGGGTCGCATGCGATTTTGCAGAGATCAAGAAGCAGGTGTCGCCCCACACTCTGCGGCACAGCTTTGCCACGCATCTGCTGGAGGGTGGGACCGACATCCGGGTGATCCAAGTGCTTCTGGGCCATGCCAAGCTGGAAACGACGACGATCTATACCAAGGTGGCAACCAAGACGATCCAGAGTGTCACCAGCCCGTTTGATCTGCTGGTGCGGCGGGAGGCCGGACCCGGTTAAACTAGGCTTCCATGTCTCGCCTCAAGCTGGAGGTCGCAGACATCTTCCGCGCCCATGGTGCTACCTATCGCCTGGCCCACGCCGGACACTTGAACCTACAGCAGTTAAAAGTGATGTCGGCGATAGAGAGCTGCCGGACCGCTGTGCTTGGCGGGCATGTTGCCGCTTGCACCAAATGCAGTCACCAGCACATCGCCTACAACTCGTGCCGCAATCGGCATTGCCCGAAGTGCCAAGGTGCAGCGGCGCAGGACTGGATGCAGGCGCGCATGGAAGACTTGTTGCCCATTGAGTATTTCCACGTGGTCTTCACGCTGCCATCGCAAATCGCCGACATTGCCTTCCAGAACAAAGCGGTGGTCTACGGCCTCCTGTTCAAGGCGGCGGCGCAAACTCTGCTGACAATCGCAGCCGATCCAAAACATCTTGGTGCAAAGATTGGCATGACGAGCGTGCTGCATACATGGGGATCCGCGATGACGCACCACCCGCATGTGCATATCATCGTGCCGGGCGGTGGATTGTCGTCCGATGGCAAGCGCTGGAAGAACTGCCGCTCAGGCTTCTTCCTGCCGGTAAAGGTGCTCGCGCGTTTGTTCCGCCGCCTGTTCCTCGAAGGGCTGAGCGGATTGCACAAAGCAGGCAAGCTGCGCTTCTTCGGCAAACTGGCAAAGCTGGCCGACCCCGATACCTTCGCCGCCCATCTCGCGCCGCTGCGCAAAACCAACTGGGTGGTTTATGCCAAACCACCCTTCGGCGGGCCTGAGGCCGTGCTGGCGTACTTGAGCCGTTACACGCACCGCGTGGCGATCTCAAACCACCGCCTGATCAGCGCTGATGCCAACACTGTGGCCTTCCGGTGGAAAGATTATCGCATCAAACGTGGGGACAGGATGAAGGTCATGCGTCTGCCGACGTCCGAGTTCATCCGTCGCTTCCTGATCCATGTCCTGCCCTCCGGCTTCCACCGCATCCGCCACACAGGCTTCCTCGCGAACGGCATCCGTCGCGACAGGATCGCAAAGATCAGGTCTTTATTGGAGGTTGAAGCAGACGCCATTCCGAAAGCCCATGAGGATCAAGGTGTCGATACCGACGAACGAGACCAGTCCCAGCCGTGCCCCAAATGCGGTGGCGCAATGATCATCATCGAGACCTTCATGCGGGGCCAAACACCCAAGTCCCGCGCACCGCCATGGGAGGACGCCGCATGATACGACTATCAAATCGGGTCCTTCATTACGCGGACGCCGGACCCATCGGTGCGACCATCCCGCCAAAACCTGCGCTACAACAGGCCAATGGCGGCAAAACGGGATATCAATCAGCCAAATCGGGCTGGGAAAATCGACTTATCAGCGCTGCTTGTCATCACGCAGCCGATAGTTCTGCACATCAATCACCGCAGCCATAGTACACAATCCCCATAGCACCGAAATCCGCCCACGCTTTCCTCCTTGTCAGATTTGTCGCCGCTGCATCTCACGATGACAACAGCCACAAACCTTGGACAAACCTGCCCATCCAGATTTCCGATCCAAACGTCTGCTTTCGCGACTATTTTTCAGGTATACTACTGCGCCTGAATTGACCTGAAGAATTTGTAGAGAGGTTGATTCAATTTGCCGCATGGTCATACGTATCACAGCATGCACTTTGAGAGCATGAACAAGCCCCACAAAACGGTTTCGCTATCTGCCGATCAGCGCCTGGCCCTTGAGGCCATTTGCCGCCGCCGCAAGGTTGAAGCGCTTGTCTGGTGTCAACGGCGGAGTAAAATCCGGCCACTGGGGCGGAGCAAAAGTCGGCCAGTTTGTGGAGTGCGCCTTGGGGCGTGTGGCCACCAATCAGCAAGCACGTTCCAAGGCGCATTGGCCGTCAGGCCGATTGTTCAGTTGTCAGGTTGAAGGGTTGGCAATACGTGCGCGGCTCTGATTGAGGCGGTAGCTTTCGCCGTTCATCTCGAGGATGTTGACGTGATGTGTCAGCCGGTCCGGGAGCGCGCCGGTCAAGCGTTCGGTGCCGAATGTCTCGGTCCATTCCTCGAAGGGCAGGTTCGATGTGATCAGGGTTGAGCCACGCTCGCAGCGCTGAGAGATCAGCTCGAACAGAAGCTCGGCGCCGGTTTTGCTCAAGGGGACGAAGCCCGGCTCGTCGATGATCAGCAGTTTGACCTTGGCCAGTTTGCGCTGAAGCTGCCGGAGGCGTTTCTCGTCGCGGGCCTCCATCATCCCGTGCACGAGAGCTGCGGCGGTTACGAAGGCGACAGGCAACCCTTTCTGGCAGGCGGTCAGCCCCAAACCGAGAGCGACATGGGTTTTGCCGGTTCCCGACGGGCCGAGCGCGATGACGTTCTCCCTGCGCTCGATCCATTCACAGCGCGCCAGTTCCAGCACCATCATCTTGTTCAGACCGGGGATGGCCGTAAAGTCGAAGCTGTCGAGGCTTTTGACGGTTGGAAACTTTGCCGCCTTGATCCGGCGCTCGACCATGCGCCTCTCCCGATCGATTGGTTCCAGCTCGGTCAGCCGGGCTGGATAGCGCACATGATCCAGGCCTTCCGCCGCACAAATGCGCGCTTGCTTGTCATGCTCGCGCAGGAAGGTGGGCAGGCGCAGAGTCTTGAGGTGGTGTGTCAGCGGCAGTTCGGGTGCATCCGTCATGCGTCACCTCCTGACAGAAGGCTCATACAGGAAGAAGCCGAGGTGGTGGCGATGTTGGTTCCGGGCAGGAACGGATAGACATCCAAATCCAACCTCGGGGGCCTTCGCTCGACGCGGCACAGGACGAGGTGCTTGATCGCATCGAAGCTGACCGCCCCCATTCGCAGGGCGTCTTTGACGGCAAGATGCAGCACCTCCAGCTCGAACCGTTCCGACAGGCGCAGGACCTGGACATACTCCCTTTTGCCCGCCTTGCCCTGCCGGGCTTCCAGCAAGCGCCGGAGCGTGGCGAAGGCGTCAGGCAGTTCCCAACCCTGCAAGGGCGCAGCCTGATCGAAGGACATGATCCTGCGCTCGATCAGCGGCAGGTAATGCAGCGGGTCGAACACCATGTCACCGCTGTCATAAGAGCGGGGATGATCGGCGATCACCTCAGTGGCGCAACCGATAACGACGCGGATCACGAAGCCCTTGATCCAGACCGCGCGGTGGCCATATGCGACCGGCACCGAGTAGTCGTTACCGCGATACCGCAGCACCGATGTCGATGTGACCTGGCCACTTTGCAACTCACAGGCCTCGAAGGGTGCGCCGGGCAAATCCTGCATTGCCGCCGGATCGGCTTGCAGCCGTTCGCCGATGCTGGCCTTGTGTCCGCGCAGGACATCGTCCTGCCGTTTGCGGCATTGCTCTTCCAGGTGAGCGTTGAACGCATCCCGGTCCGGAAAGGACGGGATCGGCACCATGAAGTCGCGCCGCCCGTAGCCGACCAACCCCTCGACCGCTCCCTTGTCGTTCCCCTTGCCGGGACGGCCGTAGCGATCCCGGACCACATAATGCGACAGCATTGCGCTGAACCGTTGGGTTCTTTGCCGGGTGCCGTCCGGCAGGATCCGCGCCACCAGGCAGCGGTCATTGTCATGGAGGATCGACAGGGGAACCGCCCCAAAGAAAGCAAAGGCATGCACATGCCCATCCAGCCAGGCCTCGGTGGTTGCCGCAGGATAGGCCCGGATAAAACACGCATCGCTCTGCGGCAGATCAAAGGCGAAGAAGTGCGCCTTCCGCTCAACGCCGCCAATCACGACAGGCGCTTCACCAAAATCCGCCTGCGCATGCCCGGGCGGATGGCTGAGCGGCACGAACATCTCTTTGCCAGAGCGCTTCCTGGCCCGGACGCAGTCTTTGACGATTGTGTATCCGCCATCAAAGCCGCACTCGTCGCGCAGCCTCTCAAAGATACGCTTTGCGGTGTGGCGCCGCTTGCGCGGACGCGCTTTGTCCTCAGTAAGCCATTGGTCGATCTGGCAGGTGAACGCATCCAGCTTCGGGCGCCTAATCGGCGCTGTCCGCCGATACCCCGGTGGCTCCGAATAGGCCAACATCTTCGCAACACTGTCTCGGCCAATCCCAAAATCCCGGGCAATCCGACGCCCGCTCAACCCATCCTGAAAATGAGCCCGACGCACCTTCAAATACAATTCCACGGTGAAAATCCCCCGGCCCTCCCATCAAACGAAAGGGCAAAAGTGGACGACTTTTACGCCGCCCGCGACAACACAACGACGCCGCTACCCTGGCCGAGTATTGCTCCGCCGATTACATTTGTGGAAGGCGGGAAGATCAATGCCCAAACGACACGGGCCATGCCGGAAAAGCCGGAGCGCAACAATCCAACCAAAACGACCATCCATGTTTTTGTCGACAATGCGCGTTATACTACTGCGCCTGAATTGACCTGAAGAATTTGTAGAGAGGTTGATTCAATTTGCCGCATGGTCATACGTATCACAGCATGCACTTTGAGAGCATGAACAAGCCCCACAAAACGGTTTCGCTATCTGCCGATCAGCGCCTGGCCCTTGAGGCCATTTGCCGCCGCCGCAAGGTTGAAGCGCTTGTCTGGAGGCGCGCCCGTGCGTTTCCGCTGTTGGATGCAGAAGAAGACGCCGGAACGGTTTGCCGGATTCTGGATATCGGCCCGACGGTTCTGACGGAGTGGCGGTTTGCCTTTTCCGGGGCGGGGCTGTCGTTTTTCGGCTTGAAGGATTACAGCCAGCGACAAGGGCATTTGTCGGGGGAGCGCGAACGGGCTTTGAAAGCCCGTTTTGCCGAAAACCCGGCACGGAACGTAGACGGGGTCTGTGCGTATGTTCCGGCGGAATACGGGCGGAGCTACAGTCCCTCGGGGGCCGCCAGGCTGATGCGCCGTCCGGGGTTTGAGTATAAAAAGCCACGATTGCCGCCTGCACAGGCCGATGAAGTCAAACAGGCGGCGTTTATCGCCATGTATGAGGCCCTGATGACCGAACTTGCAGGCGATGGGATGGTGGTCTTCTCCGATGCTGTGCATCCCGAGCATCGGAGCCGTCACGCCCATGGCCGGTTCCCGAAGGGGCAAAAGACGGCCCTGAAGGCAACATCGGGGCGCAGGCGCCTCAATATTCAGGGTGCGCTCGATCTTGAAACGTTCCGGTTCACCTTTGTGGAAGGCGGGAAGATCAATGCCCAAACGACACTCTCATGCTGGAAAAGCCGGAGCGCAACACCTCAACCAAAACGACCATCCATGTTTTTGTCGACAATGCGCGTTATCACCATGCCAGGATACTCCAGCCATGGCCGCACAGCCCCGAACGTCGGGTGAAGTTGAAGTTCCTGCCGGCATACGCCCCGCACCTCAACCCGATTGAGCGCCTTTGGGGTGTCATGCACGAATGCATCACCCATAATCGCCATTACGCCACGTTCAACCAGTTCACCGAGGCCATTCTCAACTTCTTCCGCCAAACCCTACCCGACAAACGGCGCGATTTTCGCGACACTGTTACCGACAATTTCAGGATCCTTTCTCTCAAGGAATACAAGCTGATCTGACCTCAAATCTTCTGGTCAATTCGGTCGCGGGAGTATAACCATTACCGTGATCAACTTTTGAGCTTTGAAGAAGGGGAGGTGGAGTGGAAGCCGTTGGGGAAACTAGTGGATACTGTCACCGCGCCCTCAAAAGCCCAAAGGTCAAAATATAGAGATGTTGGTGAAATCCCAATTGTTGATCAGGGTGCAAACTATATTTCTGGCTATGCAGAAAATGGATTTCCCCCGCCCTAGAGTTTTTTGAGACACCGCTTAAGACATGACCCAAGGGGATGATTGAGGTGTATCATGACGGAACAAAAGAAGGTTGAGCGCGAAGGATCCGGAGCTGCGGAGACTTCACATATCGCAGCGGATCCGGCTCCGGCCCGGCGACGGAGACTTACGGCTACACGCAAGCAAGAGGCCGTTCCGCGCGTTCTTCGCGGCGAAGATGTTGAATTGGTTGCACGTTCGTTTGGTGCGACAGCTGCGGATGGACTTCGTCCCTGTTTCCGGACAGTTTGATTATTGACCCTATGCGGCCATTTTCCAAGTCATATTGTTGAACGCCTGTTGCGGCGTTTGGTATCCGATGGCGGAGTGACGCCTCTGACGGTTGTGGAAGACCTCGATATATTCGAAGATTGCAGCCTTGGCTTCCGCCCGTGTTTTGAACCTTTGACGGTGAACCAACTCCTTTTTCAATGATGCAAAGAAGCTTTCCATTGGCGCATTGTCCAGGCACTCGCCCTTGCGGCTCATGGATTGCGCAATCCCTGCCTTTTCGATCAGCTTGCGATACTCGCCACCGGCGTACCGGCTCCCCCTGTCGGAGTGGTGGATCAGACCGGGAACAGGGCCTCTGCGCCCCGGGGCCATCGTCAGGGCATCGCAGCAAAGCTCGGCCCGCATGTGATCCTCCATCGCCCAACCAACGATTTCCCGCGTGGCCATGTCTTTCACGCCGGCCGGATAGAGCCACCCTTCATCCGTATCGATACAGGTGATATCGGCCAACCAAACCGTATTGGGGGTGAGGCGGTGGAACGCCTGTTCCAACAGGTTTGGCGATGGGCTCATTTTGTGATTGCTATCCGTTGTCACGGGCTTGCGGCGCTTGTTCGGGCGTGGAGACACCTTGTTTTCCTTCATGATCCGCGCCACCCGCCGCTCGGAGACGGTTTCGCCATCGGCCACCAGGTCCTGATGGATCCGCTTTGATCCGTAGCATTTCCTGCCGACTTTGAAGAAGGTCTTGATCCTGGGCAGCGGTTCCGGATCTCGAACGTCTCGATCTGCTTTACGCTGATCCCTCGCCGGTTGGCCGGCCGGGAAGCCATAAAACCGGCCCCGGGAAATCGCCGGAACCCTGCAAAGCGTGGAAACCGCGTATCGAGCTTTATGGGCAGTGACGAATCTGCGCTTGTTCGTCATGGTTTCACCGCCCGTGTCGCGAAAAAAGCGGATGCTTTGTGCAAAATCTCCACTTCCTCTGTCAGGCGCCTGTTCTCCTTGCGAAGACGGGCCGGTTCCGCTGCATCCGCCTTCCGCCGCCGCCTGGCTTCAGCTGAGCCGAACGCTTCGATCTCAAGCCGCCAGGTCTTCAACTGCGTGCCGGTGATACCAGGCTCCCTGGCAACGCTGCCCTGTGTCGCGCCCGGTTCATAAACCCGCTCAACCGCCGCTGCCCTATACTCGTCCGTATAGTTCCGTCGATGGTGTCCCATTTCGTGCCCCTTTCATGGACAGGGGTAAAGTACCCCAGTGTCCGGAAACAGGGACGAAGTTCATGTCCCTTCCTTCAGGTGGAGTGTACCTGCGGTCACGTGGGTGAGGTCCCGGTGGCACCGCTGATTGCGCGACATGGTCGCGCCGTTCGGGTCCGCGATTCTCTTGATGCGGTGCGGTGCTCGTCCTGCCGGAAGCAGGCTATTCACCGGGTTTACGCATTTCGCTGATCTGGTGTGCCGGACGCGCTGCCAACGGGTCGCGCCAACCCGCAAGGGTCAAAGCGTCCAGTGGACGCCTTGAAGGCGACGAACGACAGGACGAAAACCCCTGTGGAGCCGCTTGCCCGACCATTCGGACTCCAGCCTGAATACCCGAAACGGATGATGAAATACGCCTGCAGAGACTTCTCGTGTATCCGGGGGTATATCCGCCCGGATAAAGCGTCTCTGTCAGAAACATTGATTTTCAACCCGCTGATAACACGCCATAAAACCGCTCCAGATCCGCAGGGGATAAAACCGGCGGTGTGGCTGGCTGTGCGGTCGGTGTGCTGCTAACCGGTCTCTCCCGGACTTCTCCGGAAATTCAGGGAAAAAAACAGGGGGAAACAGGGGAGAAATTGCCCGGGTACAGGAACCTGTCTGTGGCAGTGTGCAGGCCCGCAAATTCCTGCCGGACTCCTGTTCCTGTGTGGAATGTTCCTGTGTGGAACCGGCCTGCGGTCGGCGGGCAGGGCAGGGCTGTCCATGGTGTCGTTCCCGGCCTTCCCTGCGGTGGCCTCGCAGGTGGCGTTACAGGGCGGACCGGTCCGGCACATGTCAATCCGGTCATCAGCCACCGGCATCCCGACATCTGTCCGGATGAAACCCGGGGTCGCGCAATTCCCCCGGCCCGGGCCATCGCACACGGTCCTGCCCCGGCAATAACGGTGTTGCCCCCGGCGAACAGGACGGGACCGGTAAAACCGGACACCCTGATCGACGCCGCGGTCTGCCGGACCTGATCCGCAGAACGGGTGCGGGAATTCCGCAGGCGGGACCGGAGCGCGCCACGTCGCGCGAAGGTTTTTTTGCCGCTGGCCATGCCGGACCTCCTGACATTTTTTTTCACCGCCGGTATCGCGCAAATTCCGGCGCGACCCCTCCGGCGGTTTCCCCGCGCGTTTCGGGCGGGCATTTCGTTTCGAGCCCAGGGGCCATTTCGTTTCAGATGACCTGTCGGTAAAAATTTGCTCAATGGATTCAATGTATTGCCGGGCGCGCAAATCTGAAACGAAACGAAATGCAAAAATCGGCACGCAGAAGTAGGCAAGTGCGGCACATAACACCCACTCGCCGTCCCCGCCGGGAAGGACCCGTCATTTCCGAACACCGGAAGCGGCAACTGGTGGCAGCCAACGTGCCTTTGGCAAGCCGTTCCATTCGGTCCCGGCGGTTCGCCGTGGCTTCTTTCGGAGGCCTGCAAGCCCTTTCGGAAAACCCGTATCAGGTATTCCGGGAAGGGCATTGCCAGGTTGTTGGTGCGGTGTGGGTTCGTTATAATCCTGTCATGAACATTCCAGCCAACATGCCGCGCCTGAAAGGCTTTCGCTATCCCGAAGAGATCATCGCCTTTGCGGTCTAGGCCTGCCATCGCTTCGCCTTAAGCACGGCAGAGGTCGAGGACCTGCTGGCTGAGCGGGATGCCATTGTAAATCGAGAGGTGATCAGGCTTTGGGTCAATCGCTTTGGTCTGTCGAGGGCGCGTTGCCCAAAAACGGCAAGTTGAGCAGGTCGCCGGTTCAAGATGAGCGCATCTCTATATTTACCACGTACCCTCACCTGCCCGGGCAAAGGTTACAGCGAAGCAGCTTTGCTGGCCGCTTCAAGGTACATTGTCGTCCTGGCCGAGCCGGGAGGGGGCAAAACCGAACTTCTGGCCAGCTTGGCTCGGCAGTTGGATGCGAGCGTAATTACAGCAAGCAAATTTAGGTATAGTGAGACAAAGGAAGCAAACTCTCCTCTTGTGATTGACGCCTATGACGAACTGGCAAAGTCGAGTGGTTCTGGTTTATGCAACCTTCTGGGAAAAGCCGAAACCGCAAATCCGACACATGTCATTATTTCGAGTAGGTCGAGTGAATGGGATAATGCAGCGACATGCGCATTCAGGGATTTTCTTGGTCACAAGCCCCTGGTGGTGTGGCTCCAGGAATTTAATCAGGCTGAGCAGAAGCGTGTTTTCGAAGACCACGCACCGGGAGTGGTGTTTGCGGGGTAGTGTAACCTGAGGTCTGGAAATTTATTGGAGGTTTGCGCCGTGAGGCGTTTTACCCGGGGGCATGCCCCCGGGTAAAACGCGGCGCCATCGTGCTGTCCCATGGAGGTGAAAACATTCATGGAGGAAGCGAATGGACCTACGACACGATACGACGATTCACGCGATCATGGAATATCCGATCGCCAACGGAGCTACAGGCATGGCGCGGGTTTTCGGCCAGCTTTTTGAGCTGGCGATGCAGATTGAACGAGAACAGCACCTGAAGGCAGCGCACTATGAGCGGACGCCGGAGCGGCTGGGGTACGCCAATGGTTACAAACCCAAACAAATCGACACCCCTGCCGGGACCGTCACGCTTCAGGTGCCCAGGACCGCTGGCCACGGGGATGCTCCGTTTTACCCCCAGTCCCTTGAGCGCGGGCAACGTTCGTCACGAGCCGTGATGCTGGCGGTGGCGGAGATGTACATCAAAGGCGTCTCCACGCGTCAGGCCGAGGGCGTGATGCGCGAGTTTGGGATCGAGAGCCTGTCATCGACCCAGGTGAGCCGGGCCACCAAGCTGCTGGACGGCGAACTGGCCGCATGGCGCAACCGTCCCCTCGACCCGATGAAATACCTCATTCTGGATGCACGCTACGAAAAGGCCCGCCATGACGGCGTTGTGCGCGATGTAGCGGTGCTTTCTGCCATCGGGGTGGGGTTGGATGAGCGCAGACACGTTCTGGCACTCTCCGAGGCCGAGGTGCATTGGCGCGCGTTCCTGGAAAGCCTGCAAGCCCGTGGCCTGCGTGGCACGACCTTCATCGTCTCGGATGACCATGCCGGGCTGAAAGCGGCACGACGCGCTGTACCGGGGGCTGCAACCTGGCAACGCCGCCAATTCCATCTGGCCCGGAACGCCGTACAGCACGGCCCGAACAACGACATCGGAAAACGCATCGGAAAACAGCTCGGAGCCGTCTGGAACGCGGCATCGCTTCAAGCCGCCGAGGCGGAACTGGCCGCTCTCGTGGCCAGCTATCGCGACAAGCATCCAGACTTCGCTGACTGGCTGGAAAACAATGTGCCCGAGGGGCTCGCTGTCTTCACCTTACCCGACGCCCACCACAAACGCATGCGTACATCAAACGGCATCGAGCGACCGATCCAGCAGGAACTCAAGCGGCGCACGTCCAAAGTCAGGGTCTTTCCAAACCTCAACTCGTTGGAGCGTCTCTCAACCGCAGTACTCGTTGAAATCGACGAAAAACGGGAAACCGAAACCAAGGCATACATCAAATGGGAACAGCTCGATGAATAACACCTTCACGGCAATTTCCAGACATCAGGTTGCGTAATCCGACCGCGAGTGCAGCCAACTTTGGTTGTTTTATCATGGAGTCGTACCTTTCAGATCGCGATCCAGCTGTGCAGGTATTTTTTTGCGCCACTGCATGCTTCGCGAACTTCTTGTCCTTGAGCCATGTTGCAAGCCAGTGCGGTTGCCAGAGAACATCCGGTTCCGCGCTTGCTTTGCTCGAGCCGAGGCAGGCAGTACCGGTGATAGCCGACCGCATCGAAAAGATGATCACAACACGTTTCGTCGCTACTATGCCCGCCCTTTATCAAAGCAGCACGCGCGCCTTGTCCGCGTAGCGTTGTTGCCTGAACGGCGATCTCGTCATCACATTCTGCAAACGACCGATTACTAAGAAAAGCCGCTTCTTCCAAATTAGGTGTCACGAGATCAGCCATCGCGATCAGGCGCTTCAATATTCCATCCACGCTGAGCGTGCCGCCGGATGAGGCGCGCAGCACTGGGTCCAGAACGATAGGAACATCTCGGTGGACCAATGCGTCAGCGATGGCATCAGCTACCAGACGGGTTCCGACCATGCCGATTTTGATGGCGTCCGGCGGAGTGTCTGCAAAAGCTGCCTCTATCTGGGCCTCGATCACCGGGGCGGGCACTTGGTGGATCAATTGCACTTCCGCATCTGTCTGTGCGGTCACGCAGGTCACAACCGGTTTGCTATGGCAGCCGAGGCCATGTGCGACGGCGGTATCACGGGTGAGGCCCGCCCCGCCGCTGCTGTCGGTGCCACCGATGAGCAATATACGTTTCATTCACAAGCCCCCGCAGCCAAGATGGCAAGGTTCTTGAACCCCTTTTTGCGCAGGCTTGTGGCAGACCGCCAAGCGCGCAATCCAGTAGCACAGCACAGAACCACACGTCCCTTTGACATGTGTTGAAATTCACCAATCGCCTCACACGCCAGCCGTTGAGCATGGGGAACAATAGGGTCCGGGGCCTCCTCTTTGTCGCGCAGTTCAATAACGTGATCAACGGCACAGAGGTCCGATTTTGACAGGAACGGCATGGCGGCCTGAGGCTCGGGAGCGCCGTGAAAGGCAAACCCGCCAAAGCGAAGCTGTTGCAGGTCCAGCGTCACCATTTGCCCCGATGGTGAGGGAGTGTGATGCAAAAGAACCTGCAATGCTATCTGGGCCTGTAGCGCCCCGATCATGCCGACAACCGGGCCAAGCACGCCCGCAGTAGCGCACGTTGCACTCCGGTCAGGCAAATCGGGGAATACCGCGCGGAGTGACGGCGCATCGGGACCGCAAAAGCCGCCAACATAACCCGTTTGCCCCAAGGCGCTGGCCGAGATCAGTGGCTTTTGGTGGAGCTGACAACTGTCTGAAAGAATGTAGGATACGGCAAAACTGTCGGCGGCATCAACGACCACGTCGACCCCTGCCACAAACTGCCCCGCGTTGGCCGGATGCAAAGCCAGATGATTGGCGTTGATCCTGACCTCAGGATTGGCCGCTTGTAGATGTGCGCTGGCGGTGTGAGCTTTAGGCCGCCCCAGATCGGACATCCGATAAAGCGGCTGGCGGTGCAGGTTACTTTCCTCAATACGATCAGGGTCGATCAGGGTAATCTGCCCAACACCCGCCCCCACCAGATATTGCAAAACAGGGCAGCCCAGCCCGCCCCCGCCAATAACCAGAACATGCGCGCGCGCCAGGCGCGCCTGCCCTTTGGTGCCCACCTCAGGCAGGATCATCTGGCGTGAATATCGGGTCATATCGCGCTGGCCCTGATCCATGCGCGGGTTTGCGCCTCGGGGTCGGCGGCCTGCTGAATGTCCGTCACAACCGCAGCGCTGTCAGCTCCGGCAGCAAAGACGCCGGGCAGACGCTCAGGCGTCAGGCCACCAATGGCAACAAGCGGGGTTTTGCCCACCATATCTTTCCAGCGTTTGACATTGTCGAGCCCCTGCGGTCCCCATTTCATCTTTTTCAAAAGCGTCGGATAAACCGGGCCGAGGGCCACATAGGCCGGATCATGTGACAGGGCGCGGTCAAGCTCGGTTTCGTCATGGGTGGACAGGCCAAACCGGATGCCCGCCCGCCGCAACGCCGGAAAATCCGCCTGCGCCATATCTTCTTGACCCAGATGGACAAAACCACAGCGCAGGTCCAGCGCCAGTTGCCAATAATCATTGACGACAAGCTGCGCGCCATGCACCGCGCAGAAATCCCGCGCACGAGTGATCTGGCGGCGGACCTCGGTCATCGGTTGGTCCTTGATGCGCAGTTGAACCAGCCTGACCCCATGGGGCACCAAAAGCTCAAGCCTTCCAACATGACCGACAATCAGATAAAATCGTTCCATCATGCCAACTCTGCCAGCCCAAGGATCGGGGTCGACGGCACAGCCATATCGCGCCGGCCCATCGGGTCAGCGTGGTATCCTATCCGCCCAGCCTCAACCGCTTGTGCCATGGCGCGCGCCATTTGAACCGGGTCTCCGGCCTTGGACACCGCAGTGTTCAGCAATACGGCATTCATTCCCAGTTCCATCGCCTGCGCGGCATCCGAAGGCCGTCCGATCCCGGCATCAACGATCATCGCAACATCCGGAAAATGCGCCCGCATGGCTCGCAGGGCATCGGGATTGCGCAGCCCCTGACCGGACCCGATGGGCGCACCCCATGGCATCAAAACCTGACAGCCTGCCTCGATCAGCTTTTCGCCCACCACCAGATCATCAGTTGTATAGGGGAACACCTTGAACCCATCGTTTGACAGGATGCGCGCCGCCTCGACCAAGGCGAACACATCGGGTTGCAGGGTGTCGGAATGCCCGATCACCTCAAGCTTTATCCAATCGGTGCCGAAAACTTCGCGTGCCATCTGCGCAGTTGTCACCGCCTCCTGGGCCGAATGACATCCGGCTGTGTTGGGCAGGATGTGGCACTTGGTCTGCCGTAGCAGATCAAAAAAACCGGCCTCTGACCCATTTGCCGTTTCCCGGCGTAGCGACACTGTGATGATGTTGGCACCACTCGCGGCGATGGCATCAAGCAGAACTGCGGGTGACGGATATTGCGCCGTCCCCAACAACAAGGGCGAGCTGATGTCGGTTCCATAGACTTTCATCGCCTAGCCCCCCTGCATCGGTGCCAGCATTTCCAGCTGGTCGCCTTCGTTCAGAACAGTTGTTGCGCGAGCATCCTTTGGAACAAAACGTCCGTTCAATGCAGTGGCCATGGCGCTTGATGTGAACCCCAGTTCCATTAATGCATTCGACAACATCGCGCCTGTCACCTCATGCGGGACAGCGTTTACTATGATCTTCATGGGTATGCTCCTGACAAATTAACTGTGCCAGTTGGCCCGCCAAAGCAGGGGCCAACAGAAATCCGTGGCGGTAGAGGCCATTTACATGGGTGGTGTTGCCGTGCTGGCGCAGGTCGGGGATATTATCCGCAAAGGCAGGCCGCAACCCGACTCCTGTTTCCACCAAACTGGCCTCGCCCAGTCCCGGGTGCAGAGTGAACGCCGCGCCAAGCAGTTCGAGCGCCGAGCGTATGGTGATCGGTCGCCATGAGCTACTTTCGATCATCGTCGCGCCAATCATGTAGATGCCTTGCCCGCGTGGCACGAGATAGAACGGGATGCGCGGGTGCAGGAGACGGATGGTGCGGGTAAGCATCACATCGCTGGCTTTAATGATCGCCATTTCGCCCCGTATCGACCGCAGGCCGGGCAGGTCTGAGTCCATGCCCCGACAATCCACATCAACATGGTCAGGGGCTGGGGTTTCATAGCGGATTTCAACGCCGAGCGCCTGAACCGCCGCTGTCAGGTCGATCAGAGCCCGATGCGGGTCCAGATGCGCCTCGTCCTCAAAGAAAAGCGCCTGATTGAAACGTCCCGCCAATGCTGGCTCCAACGTCGCCACTTCTGCAGCATCAACCAACCTGTGCTTTTGGGTGCGCCGTGCAAATCGGGCAAGCTCGGCGTGATCGCGAGGCGGGGTTACAACCAATGTACCCCGCCTCTCGACTGGCGTGATCTGTTCCCACCAGTCAATCGCTCCCGTGCCCAGCCTGACCACCTCTGCGTCGGCGGTTTCTCCCTCGCACCAAGGTGCCAGCATGCCACCAGCGAACCACGAACACGGGTTGTCGGACGGGGCCGCTGTAGCCTCAAACACCGTCACCGGCTGCCTTCTTCTGGCCAGCTCCCAAGCACAAGCAAGGCCAGCAACCCCTGCTCCTGCGATGGTGATCATTCACCCGGCTCCGAGACGGTTTGATCAACCGGCATGTAAAGATCGCCCTCTGTGCGATATTTTTCGGCCATAGCCTCCATGCCCTCCTTCTGGGCTTCGGCCCGGATATCGTGACTGATCCGCATTGAGCAGAATTTTGGCCCGCACATGGAGCAGAAATGCGCAACCTTGTGGGCCTGTTTTGGCAAAGTCTGGTCGTGGAAATCCCGCGCGGTGTCGGGATCAAGTGACAGGTTGAACTGATCTTCCCAGCGGAATTCAAACCGGGCGCGCGATAGCGCATCATCGCGCCGTTGTGCCCCCAGCAGGCCTTTGGCCAGATCGGCGGCATGGGCAGCGATTTTGTAGGTGATCACGCCGGTTTTTACGTCATCGCGGTCGGGCAGACCCAGGTGCTCCTTGGGCGTCACATAACACAGCATCGCACAGCCAAACCAACCGATCATCGCCGCCCCAATGCCACTGGTGATGTGGTCATAGCCCGGCGCGATATCCGTGGTGAGCGGCCCAAGCGTGTAAAAAGGGGCCTCGTCACAGCATTCAAGCTGTTTGTCCATGTTTTCTTTGATCTTATGCATCGCGACATGGCCCGGCCCTTCGATCATCACCTGACAATCCTTGGCCCATGCGATCTTGGTCAACTCGCCCAGAGTCTCCAGCTCGGCAAACTGGGCCTTGTCATTGGCATCCGCAATTGAGCCGGGGCGCAACCCGTCGCCAAGAGAAAAGGCCACATCGTAGGCGCGGCAGATGTCGCAGATTTCTTCGAAGTGCTCGTAAAGGAAGGATTCGCGGTGGTGGTGCAGGCACCATTTGGCCATGATTGATCCGCCACGGCTGACAATGCCAGTTACGCGATTCACTGTCATCGGTACCATGTGCAGTCGCACCCCGGCATGGCTGGTGAAATAATCCACGCCCTGTTCGGCCTGTTCGATCAACGTATCACGAAACACCTCCCAAGTGAGGTCTTCGGCAATGCCGTTCACCTTTTCCAGGGCCTGATACATTGGCACTGTGCCAATCGGAACCGGGCTGTTGCGAATGATCCATTCACGGGTGTTGTGGATGTTGCGACCTGTCGACAGATCCATCACGGTATCCGCACCCCAACGAATGGACCAAACCATCTTGTCGACTTCTTCCTCCATCGAGGAGGTCACAGCCGAGGTGCCCATGTTGGCGTTCACCTTCACCAGAAAGTTGCGCCCAATAATCATCGGCTCGGATTCTGGGTGGTTGATATTGGAGGGAATGATCGCTCGACCAGCGGCGACTTCATCGCGGACAAATTCAGGTGTCACATAATCGGGGATATTCGCGCCCCAGTCATTGCCGTCCCGATGACAGGGGGCGAGCTCGCGCAACTGGTTCTCACGAATGGCGATGAATTCCATCTCTGGGGTAATCTCCCCGGCGCGTGCATAGGCCAGTTGCGTCACGGCTTTGCCGTCTTTTGCGCGCAGGGGGCGGGGCTTAACAGGGAATGCCGGTGTCAGGCGATCACCTTCCACAAAACCATTATCTGCAGGAATAATGTTACGGCCGTCGTATTCCTCAACATCTCCCCGCGCCAAAACCCATGACTTGCGCAAGGGCTCAAGGCCATTTTGAATGTTGGTTGCTATATCGTGGTCCGTGTAGGGGCCTGAACTGTCGTAGACAGGTAGGGGCTGCTCGCCTGCAGTTGGGTGCACAGAGATTTCGCGCATGGGGACGCGCACATCCGTGTGCAGCGTACCATTGACGTGAATCTTGCGTGACGCGGGCAAGGCACCCGATGTGATCTTGGGATTAGGGACATTCATTTTGGCGCTCCTCAAGCGATTACTCAAAAAGACACCAGATGAGCTTCGGCTTGGGAAACCTGCGGACCAAATGGACCGCCATTTCAGTTTGCACATCGTGTAAGGGATTGATGTGCGCCCTTAGCTTCCTACGCCAGTATCAACTGGGTCAGGTTCAAAGGGTCGCGACACCGCAGCATTGCTGCTATTCGCCTCTCAGTCCCTCATTGGGACTCCCCTGCGTGAGGTTTGAATAGCCAATAGGCCGATTGATTACAAGACTGAACCTGACTGACGGTCATGTTCTGGATTATCGATTGGAACGCGCTCTTTGCCCTGTGCCTCGGTAGTTGCCCATTTCGACCATTGTCCCATCAAACACTCGGAAGTTCGGCGACCACTTGAGACAGCACGGCATCAAGCTCGGCCACGTTCGCTGTCAGACGCCCATCCACATAGTGCGAATGTCCTTCCGCCTCCTCGAACTGTAATCGGCGGAGCAATACTCGGCCAGGGTAGCGGCGTCGTTGTGTTGTCGCGGGCGGCGTAAAAGTCGTCCACTTTTGCCCTTTCGTTTGATGGGAGGGCCGGGGGATTTTCACCGTGGAATTGTATTTGAAGGTGCGTCAGGCTCATTTTCAGGATGGGTTGAGCGGGCGTCGGATTGCCCGGGATTTTGGGATTGGCCGAGACAGTGTTGCGAAGATGTTGGCCTATTCGGAGCCACCGGGGTATCGGCGGACAGCGCCGATTAGGCGCCCGAAGCTGGATGCGTTCACCTGCCAGATCGACCAATGGCTTACTGAGGACAAAGCGCGTCCGCGCAAGCAGCGCCACACCGCAAAGCGTATCTTTGAGAGGCTGCGCGACGAGTGCGGCTTTGATGGCGGATACACAATCGTCAAAGACTGCGTCCGGGCCAGGAAGCGCTCTGGCAAAGAGATGTTCGTGCCGCTCAGCCATCCGCCCGGGCATGCGCAGGCGGATTTTGGTGAAGCGCCTGTCGTGATTGGCGGCGTTGAGCGGAAGGCGCACTTCTTCGCCTTTGATCTGCCGCAGAGCGATGCGTGTTTTATCCGGGCCTATCCTGCGGCAACCACCGAGGCCTGGCTGGATGGGCATGTGCATGCCTTTGCTTTCTTTGGGGCGGTTCCCCTGTCGATCCTCTATGACAATGACCGCTGCCTGGTGGCGCGGATCCTGCCGGACGGCACCCGGCAAAGAACCCAACGGTTCAGCGCAATGCTGTCGCATTATGTGGTCCGGGATCGCTACGGCCGTCCCGGCAAGGGGAACGACAAGGGAGCGGTCGAGGGGTTGGTCGGCTACGGGCGGCGCGACTTCATGGTGCCGATCCCGTCCTTTCCGGACCGGGATGCGTTCAACGCTCACCTGGAAGAGCAATGCCGCAAACGGCAGGACGATGTCCTGCGCGGACACAAGGCCAGCATCGGCGAACGGCTGCAAGCCGATCCGGCGGCAATGCAGGATTTGCCCGGCGCACCCTTCGAGGCCTGTGAGTTGCAAAGTGGCCAGGTCACATCGACATCGGTGGTGCGGTATCGCGGTAACGACTACTCGGTACCGGTCGCATATGGCCACCGCGCGGTCTGGATCAAGGGCTTCGTGATCCGCGTCGTTATCGGTTGCGCCACTGAGGTGATCGCCGATCATCCCCGCTCTTATGACAGCGGTGACATGGTGTTCGACCCGCTGCATTACCTGCCGCTGATCGAGCGCAGGATCATGTCCTTCGATCAGGCTGCGCCCTTGCAGGGTTGGGAACTGCCTGACGCCTTCGCCACGCTCCGGCGCTTGCTGGAAGCCCGGCAGGGCAAGGCGGGCAAAAGGGAGTATGTCCAGGTCCTGCGCCTGTCGGAACGGTTCGAGCTGGAGGTGCTGCATCTTGCCGTCAAAGACGCCCTGCGAATGGGGGCGGTCAGCTTCGATGCGATCAAGCACCTCGTCCTGTGCCGCGTCGAGCGAAGGCCCCCGAGGTTGGATTTGGATGTCTATCCGTTCCTGCCCGGAACCAACATCGCCACCACCTCGGCTTCTTCCTGTATGAGCCTTCTGTCAGGAGGTGACGCATGACGGATGCACCCGAACTGCCGCTGACACACCACCTCAAGACTCTGCGCCTGCCCACCTTCCTGCGCGAGCATGACAAGCAAGCGCGCATTTGTGCGGCGGAAGGCCTGGATCATGTGCGCTATCCAGCCCGGCTGACCGAGCTGGAACCAATCGATCGGGAGAGGCGCATGGTCGAGCGCCGGATCAAGGCGGCAAAGCTTCCAACCGTCAAAAGCCTCGACAGCTTCGACTTTACGGCCATCCCCGGTCTGAACAAGATGATGGTGCTGGAACTGGCGCGCTGTGAATGGATCGAGCGCAGGGAGAACGTCATCGCGCTCGGCCCGTCGGGAACCGGCAAAACCCATGTCGCTCTCGGGTTGGGGCTGACCGCCTGCCAGAAAGGGTTGCCTGTCGCCTTCGTAACCGCCGCAGCTCTCGTGCACGGGATGATGGAGGCCCGCGACGAGAAACGCCTCCGGCAGCTTCAGCGCAAACTGGCCAAGGTCAAACTGCTGATCATCGACGAGCCGGGCT
Source organism: Roseovarius sp. (assembly GCA_965207105.1). GTDB lineage: Bacteria > Pseudomonadota > Alphaproteobacteria > Rhodobacterales > Rhodobacteraceae > Roseovarius. The sequence goes on from CBDBLS010000028.1 coordinate 341,509, forward strand.
TCGTCCCCTTGAGCAAAACCGGCGCCGAGCTTCTGTTCGAGCTGATCTCTCAGCGCTGCGAGCGTGGCTCAACCCTGATCACATCGAACCTGCCCTTCGAGGAATGGACCGAGACATTCGGCACCGAACGCTTGACCGGCGCGCTCCCGGACCGGCTGACACATCACGTCAACATCCTCGAGATGAACGGCGAAAGCTACCGCCTCAATCAGAGCCGCGCACGTATTGCCAACCCTTCAACCTGACAACTGAACAATCGGCCTGACGGCCAATGCGCCTTGGAACGTGCTTGCTGATTGGTGGCCACACGCCCCAAGGCGCACTCCACAAACTGGCCGACTTTTGCTCCGCCCCAGTGGCCGGATTTTACTCCGCCGTTGACACGGGCGCGTGGTTCACAGCGTTCCGGGCCAGGTGGAACCGGCAGCGCTGCCATGTGGCCGCCCCGAACACCGCACGTCGTGCGGCCTTCAGGCCAGCGTGATCATCAGACACGATGAACGTGGTCCCGCACATACCGCGGGCCTGCAGGCTTTCGAGGAACTCACGCCAGTGCACTTCCGCCTCGGACAGCTTCACAGAGAGCCCGGGAACATGTCTGCGCTCATCGGCCCCTGTGCCGATGGCCGAAAGCACCGCCACGTCGCGTACAACGCCGTCATAGCGGGCCTTTTCGCAACGCGCGTCAATGATCGGGTACTTCACTTGCCCCAGAGGGCGATTGCGCCAGGCGTCCGGTTCATCATCAAGCAGTTTGGTTGCGCGGCTGACCCGGGTCGAGGACAGGCTCTCGATCCCGAACCCGCGCATCACCGCTTCGGCCTGACGCGTCGAGACACCCTTGATGTACATCTCCGCCACCGCCAACATGACGGCACGCGAAGATCGCTGCCCCCGTTCCAGAGATTGAGGATGGAAGGGATCGCCCGCGTGTCCGGCGGTTTTGGGCACCTGCAGGGTCACGGTTCCTGCAGGAGTGTCGATCCGCTTCGGCTTGTACCCGTTGGCATAGCCCTGCCGCTCAGGGGTGCGCTCATAATGGTTGGCCTTGAGAAACCGCTCACGCTCGATCTGCAGCGCAAGCTCGAAGAGCTGGCCGAAGATCCGCCCCGGGTCCGTTGCTCCGGTTGCAATCAGTTGTTCCAAAACAGCCTCGATCATCGTATCGTGTCTCAGGTCCATTTGCTTCCTCCATGAATGTTTTCACCTCCATGGGACAGCACGATGGCGCCGCGTTTTACCGGGGGGCATGCCCCCCGGCAAAACGCCTCACGGCGCAAACCTCCAATGAATTTCCAGACCTCAGGTTACACTACCCGGCGGTTTCCCCGCGCGTTTCAGGGGGGCATTTCGTTTCGAGCCCAGGGGCCATTTCGTTTCATACCAGCGGCCTTAATGTCTGACTCACTTTTGTGATTTCAAATTTACTGCATTTCTGAATCAATGGCCTCCAGAAGCAAGGAGGTGCTCATGGGTGGGGCAGTCAAGATTACGCGCACAGATATGTCCGCGCAAGATTTGCGTTGTGCTGCAAAGCGAACCAGGGATGGTCGTGTTGTCCGTCGAATACTCGCCATAGCGCTGGTGCTTGACGATGTGGACCGCGCAACAGCGGCCCGTAGCAGCGGTATGGATCGCCAAACTCCCAGAGACCGGGTGCATCGCTACAATGCAGAGGGCCTTGGTGGGCTTTCTGATCGGTGTGGCAAGGGTGCAAAGCCACGCCTGTCCCTGGAGCAACAGGCGCTGTTTGTGGCTTGGGTTGAGGCTGGGCCTGACCCGGCAAAAGATGGCGTAGTGCGGTGGCGCTGTGCCGATTTGCAGGTCCGCGTTGAAGAAGAATTCGACGTAAAGCTACATGAACGTACGATTGGCAAGTATCCAGCCAGGCATGGTTTTCGTCGCCTTTCCGTGCGCCCGGAGCATCCCAAAACTGATCCCGCTGCACAGCAGGCTTTTAAAAAAACTTTGCCAGCCTCATAGCCGATACCCTGCCAAAACATGCAAAGGGGAAGCCGCTTGAGGTATGGTTCCAGGATGAAGCCCGCGTCGGGCAGCAAGGAACCCTCACCCGCAAATGGGCCAGGCGTGGAACCCGCCCGCGCGCACCACGTGATACGCGCTGCAAATGGAGCTGTATCTTCGGCGCAGCCTGTCCTGCCTGTGGCACGGCGGCTGGGCTGGTCCTGCCTTACGTCAACGCCGAAGCAATGGGGCCGCATCTCGATGAGATCGCAAAGACAATCGCACCCGGCGCACATGCCTTGCTCATCATCGACGGGGCTGGTTGGCACGGAGCAAAATGCTTGCAGGTGCCAGATAATACTACACTCGTAAAACTGCCCCCATACTCACCGGAATTGAACCCAATGGAAAACGTTTGGGCCTATCTGCGGTCGAACAAACCCGCTGTCTCTGTCTTCGACACATATGAAGAAATCCTCGAAAAATGCGCCCGGGCCTGGAACTTCTTTGCGAACGACCCTGAACGCATAACTTCAATCACAGATCGAGAATGGATAAAGGTCAATTAATTGGGCCGTTGGTATCAGATGACCTGTCGGTAAAAATTTCCTGAATGGTTGCAATCGGTTGTCGGCGGCGGAAATCTGAAACGAAATGTAAAACGCGGAGCAATATTGGGCCACAGAAGCGGCTGCATATCGCAGTTGTAGCGGAGTAAAAGTCCGCCAGTTTGTGCCCTTCGTTTATTCGGAGGGCGGGAGATGTATTCTGTGGATATTTATAGTCGTGTGCGCCGTGCTTGTTTGAAGGACGGTATGTCTGGCCGAGAAGCGGCGCGGTTTTTCAACATGGCGTAATCAGGATCAGCACTCAGTTACCCCTGTTATTCTGGATGCACATGCAATTGAAAAGGAGACTGACCAATGGAATATTTTGCTGGTTTGGATGTGTCCATGGAAGAGACGCATATCTGCATTCTGGATCGTGAAGGGGCCCTTATTCGTGAAGGAAAAGCGAGCTCAACACCAAAAGCGATCGCTGACTTCCTCGCTTCTGGACCACCATGTGCCAAAGTTGTATTTGAAACGGGACGGATGGCACCAATGCTTTACCATGGGCTGACGGAGCTTGGTGTCCCGGTTGTTTGCATCGAGAGCAGGCAAGCATATCAGGCCCTTAAATCTCTGGCCGGCCACAAGACGGACCGCAATGATGCCCGCGGTTTGGCACACCTGGCGCGGACGGGATTCTACAAGCCGACCCATGTCAAATCACTGTCAGCGCACGCAATCCGGTCGCTGATCGCAGCCCGCAAGAAGCTGGTCGGACAGCGTGTGACGCTCGACAATCAGATCCGCGGTCTGGTCGTCGTCTTCGGCGTGCGGCTGCCACGAGCTTTGTCTCCGGCATTCAAAAACGCGGCGCTAAAAGTTAGCGATGGAGTGCCTGGCCTCCATGCCGCAATTTGCGGACTGTTCGCAGCACGCGAAGCAATCCTCGCGGCGGTTGCAGCCATTGATGGCGACATCAAAAAGATGACCCGCAAATCCGAAGTCTGCCAGCGCCTTATGACGGTACCAGGGGTCGGTCCGATCACAGCATTGGCCTTTGCCGCAGCAATTGATGATCCGTCGCGTTTCAGGAAATCGCGTGATGTGGGGGCGTATCTTGGACTGGTGCCGCGACGGCATCAATCTGGTGAAATCGACTACACGGGCAGCATCTCAAAGCGGGGCGACGTGCGCGTCAGAACGCTTCTCTATGAGGCCGCCAATGTGATGCTGACGCGGTATGCCGCTCCGCTCAAATTGAAGACATGGGCCCTCGCAATCGGTGCGCGCTCAACGATGAGAAAGGCCCGAGTGGCTCTGGCGCGTCGTCTGGCAATCATACTTCATGCCATTATGCGAGACAAAACTGACTTCCAGTCCGCGTAAGGCTTACGAGGCGACAACGAGGATTCCTAAATCAAAGTTCCCATCTGGGACGATGCCCGAGGGAGGGCGTGAGACACGGCGCCGATTCTGTAGCAACAGCCAAGACCAACGGTATGATTGCGGTTTCAACATTGCCGACCCACACCCAGCCAACCCCATCATGAACCTCAGAGTTCGAAGAGAACAAAGGCAACCTCTGACATCAAAAGCAGGAAACTCAGGAAACACGCATTGACAGATTAGAGAACAAAGATCGTAAGACGATCGCGAAGATGCTGCGCCATGAACTTCCGCCTGGGTATCGTCGGTCGGAAGCGCCTCGGCGGCCAACGCTTGATGGTTATGTTGGTGTGGTCGATGAGATACTGCGCACAGACAAAGCCCTGATCAAAAAGCAGCGACACACGGCCAAGCGCATCTTTGAACGGCTGCGCGATGAGCATGGATATGCCGGCAGCCTGACCACGGTGACCTATTACGTGCGCGAGCAAAAACGGCGCACCAAAGAGGTGTTTGTGCCGTTGTCGCATCGGCCGGGCCATGCGCAGGTTGATTTTGGTGAGACGCTGGGCGTGATCGGTGGCGTGGAATGCAAGATCCACTTCTTCGTGATGAGCTTGCCACATTCTGATGCGGTGTTTGTGAAGGGATATCCAGCTGAGACAACCGAGGCGTTTTGCGATGGCCATGTGTCCGCCTTTGCATTCTTTGGCGGCATTCCGCAATCCATTCTCTACGACAATACCAAGATCGCCGTGGCTCGGATACTCGGGGATAAGACGCGCATCCGCACACGTCGGTTTACGGAACTGCAGTCGCATTACTTGTTTGATGACAAGTTTGGCAGACCCGCGCGAGGGAACGATAAAGGCAACGTTGAGGGCATGGTTGGATACACCCGCCGCAACTTCATGGTTCCCGCACCTCGCTATGACAGCTTTGATGATCTGAACGCACATTTGGAAGAGAAGTGTTTAGCACGTCAGGACGATACGTTGCGGGGTCACACCCAAACCATAGGCGCACGCCTGATGTCGGATTTGGATGCTCTGATGGGATTGCCCGTCGCAGAATATGAAGCCTGCGATCACGTCAGCACGCGTGCAACGTCGATCTCAATGGTGCGCTATCGCAGCAATGATTACTCGGTGCCAGTAGCCTATGCGCACCACGATGTTCATGTGCGTGGGTTTGTGCATGAGGTTATCATCGGCTGCGGCAATGAGATTATTGCGCGGCACAAACGATCCTACACATCAGCGGATATGGTCTTTGACCCATTGCACTTTTTGCCCCTGCTTGAACAAAAGGTGGGTGCCCTGGATCAGGCCGCGCCTTTGCAGGGTTGGCATTTGCCAGATGTATTTGCCACGCTGCACCGACTGCTTGAAGCCAGAATGGGTAAGCCGGGCAAGCGAGAATACGTTCAAGTCTTGCGCCTTTTGGAGACCTTCGAAATGGATGTTGTGCAAGGCGCAATCCAGCAGGCAATAGATATGGGTGCAATTGGCTATGACGCCGTAAAACACCTTGTACTGTGTCGGGTTGAGAAGCGGCCACCACGATTGGATTTGGACTTCTATCCATACTTGCCCAAGGCCAATGTCGGCACAACACGCCCATCCAGTTACATGAGCTTGATGGGAAGGACCGCGGCATGACCGAAGCCCCTCGGATTCTTCTACGGCATCATCTTAAACAACTGCGACTGCCAACGTTCCAAGGCGAGTATGCCAAACAGGCGCAGCTCTGTGCTGCAGAGAACAAAGATCACATCCACTATCTGGCGCGGCTGTGTGAGATGGAATTGATCGACCGCGAACGCCGGATGATTGAACGGCGCATCAAAGCGGCGAAGTTCCCCAGCACCAAGAGCTTGGATAGCTTTGACTTCAAGATCATGCCAAGCTTGAACAAGCCCCTGACGATGGATCTGGCACGATGCGATTACGTTAATCGCAGGGAGAACATCATCGCGCTCGGCCCGTCAGGCACGGGCAAGACACACATCGCCCTGGGACTTGGGCTGGCTGCATGTCAAACGCGGAGCAATATTGGGCCACAGAAGCGGCTGCATATCGCAGTTGTAGCGGAGTAAAAGTCCGCCAGTTTGTGCCCTTCGTTTATTCGGAGGGCGGGAGATGTATTCTGTGGATATTTATAGTCGTGTGCGCCGTGCTTGTTTGAAGGACGGTATGTCTGGCCGAGAAGCGGCGCGGTTTTTCAACATGGCGTAATCAGGATCAGCACTCAGTTACCCCTGTTATTCTGGATGCACATGCAATTGAAAAGGAGACTGACCAATGGAATATTTTGCTGGTTTGGATGTGTCCATGGAAGAGACGCATATCTGCATTCTGGATCGTGAAGGGGCCCTTATTCGTGAAGGAAAAGCGAGCTCAACACCAAAAGCGATCGCTGACTTCCTCGCTTCTGGACCACCATGTGCCAAAGTTGTATTTGAAACGGGACGGATGGCACCAATGCTTTACCATGGGCTGACGGAGCTTGGTGTCCCGGTTGTTTGCATCGAGAGCAGGCAAGCATATCAGGCCCTTAAATCTCTGGCCGGCCACAAGACGGACCGCAATGATGCCCGCGGTTTGGCACACCTGGCGCGGACGGGATTCTACAAGCCGACCCATGTCAAATCACTGTCAGCGCACGCAATCCGGTCGCTGATCGCAGCCCGCAAGAAGCTGGTCGGACAGCGTGTGACGCTCGACAATCAGATCCGCGGTCTGGTCGTCGTCTTCGGCGTGCGGCTGCCACGAGCTTTGTCTCCGGCATTCAAAAACGCGGCGCTAAAAGTTAGCGATGGAGTGCCTGGCCTCCATGCCGCAATTTGCGGACTGTTCGCAGCACGCGAAGCAATCCTCGCGGCGGTTGCAGCCATTGATGGCGACATCAAAAAGATGACCCGCAAATCCGAAGTCTGCCAGCGCCTTATGACGGTACCAGGGGTCGGTCCGATCACAGCATTGGCCTTTGCCGCAGCAATTGATGATCCGTCGCGTTTCAGGAAATCGCGTGATGTGGGGGCGTATCTTGGACTGGTGCCGCGACGGCATCAATCTGGTGAAATCGACTACACGGGCAGCATCTCAAAGCGGGGCGACGTGCGCGTCAGAACGCTTCTCTATGAGGCCGCCAATGTGATGCTGACGCGGTATGCCGCTCCGCTCAAATTGAAGACATGGGCCCTCGCAATCGGTGCGCGCTCAACGATGAGAAAGGCCCGAGTGGCTCTGGCGCGTCGTCTGGCAATCATACTTCATGCCATTATGCGAGACAAAACTGACTTCCAGTCCGCGTAAGGCTTACGAGGCGACAACGAGGATTCCTAAATCAAAGTTCCCATCTGGGACGATGCCCGAGGGAGGGCGTGAGACACGGCGCCGATTCTGTAGCAACAGCCAAGACCAACGGTATGATTGCGGTTTCAACATTGCCGACCCACACCCAGCCAACCCCATCATGAACCTCAGAGTTCGAAGAGAACAAAGGCAACCTCTGACATCAAAAGCAGGAAACTCAGGAAACACGCATTGACAGATTAGAGAACAGCCAAGACCAACGGTATGATTGCGGTTTCAACATTGCCGACCCACACCCAGCCAACCCCATCATGAACCTCAGAGTTCGAAGAGAACAAAGGCAACCTCTGACATCAAAAGCAGGAAACTCAGGAAACACGCATTGACAGATTAGAGAACAGCCAAGACCAACGGTATGATTGCGGTTTCAACATTGCCGACCCACACCCAGCCAACCCCATCATGAACCTCAGAGTTCGAAGAGAACAAAGGCAACCTCTGACATCAAAAGCAGGAAACTCAGGAAACACGCATTGACAGATTAGAGAACAGCCAAGACCAACGGTATGATTGCGGTTTCAACATTGCCGACCCACACCCAGCCAACCCCATCATGAACCTCAGAGTTCGAAGAGAACAAAGGCAACCTCTGACATCAAAAGCAGGAAACTCAGGAAACACGCATTGACAGATTAGAGAACAGCCAAGACCAACGGTATGATTGCGGTTTCAACATTGCCGACCCACACCCAGCCAACCCCATCATGAACCTCAGAGTTCGAAGAGAACAAAGGCAACCTCTGACATCAAAAGCAGGAAACTCAGGAAACACGCATTGACAGATTAGAGAACAGCCAAGACCAACGGTATGATTGCGGTTTCAACATTGCCGACCCACACCCAGCCAACCCCATCATGAACCTCAGAGTTCGAAGAGAACAAAGGCAACCTCTGACATCAAAAGCAGGAAACTCAGGAAACACGCATTGACAGATTAGAGAACAGCCAAGACCAACGGTATGATTGCGGTTTCAACATTGCCGACCCACACCCAGCCAACCCCATCATGAACCTCAGAGTTCGAAGAGAACAAAGGCAACCTCTGACATCAAAAGCAGGAAACTCAGGAAACACGCATTGACAGATTAGAGAACAGCCAAGACCAACGGTATGATTGCGGTTTCAACATTGCCGACCCACACCCAGCCAACCCCATCATGAACCTCAGAGTTCGAAGAGAACAAAGGCAACCTCTGACATCAAAAGCAGGAAACTCAGGAAACACGCATTGACAGATTAGAGAACAAAGATCGTAAGACGATCGCGAAGATGCTGCGCCATGAACTTCCGCCTGGGTATCGTCGGTCGGAAGCGCCTCGGCGGCCAACGCTTGATGGTTATGTTGGTGTGGTCGATGAGATACTGCGCACAGACAAAGCCCTGATCAAAAAGCAGCGACACACGGCCAAGCGCATCTTTGAACGGCTGCGCGATGAGCATGGATATGCCGGCAGCCTGACCACGGTGACCTATTACGTGCGCGAGCAAAAACGGCGCACCAAAGAGGTGTTTGTGCCGTTGTCGCATCGGCCGGGCCATGCGCAGGTTGATTTTGGTGAGACGCTGGGCGTGATCGGTGGCGTGGAATGCAAGATCCACTTCTTCGTGATGAGCTTGCCACATTCTGATGCGGTGTTTGTGAAGGGATATCCAGCTGAGACAACCGAGGCGTTTTGCGATGGCCATGTGTCCGCCTTTGCATTCTTTGGCGGCATTCCGCAATCCATTCTCTACGACAATACCAAGATCGCCGTGGCTCGGATACTCGGGGATAAGACGCGCATCCGCACACGTCGGTTTACGGAACTGCAGTCGCATTACTTGTTTGATGACAAGTTTGGCAGACCCGCGCGAGGGAACGATAAAGGCAACGTTGAGGGCATGGTTGGATACACCCGCCGCAACTTCATGGTTCCCGCACCTCGCTATGACAGCTTTGATGATCTGAACGCACATTTGGAAGAGAAGTGTTTAGCACGTCAGGACGATACGTTGCGGGGTCACACCCAAACCATAGGCGCACGCCTGATGTCGGATTTGGATGCTCTGATGGGATTGCCCGTCGCAGAATATGAAGCCTGCGATCACGTCAGCACGCGTGCAACGTCGATCTCAATGGTGCGCTATCGCAGCAATGATTACTCGGTGCCAGTAGCCTATGCGCACCACGATGTTCATGTGCGTGGGTTTGTGCATGAGGTTATCATCGGCTGCGGCAATGAGATTATTGCGCGGCACAAACGATCCTACACATCAGCGGATATGGTCTTTGACCCATTGCACTTTTTGCCCCTGCTTGAACAAAAGGTGGGTGCCCTGGATCAGGCCGCGCCTTTGCAGGGTTGGCATTTGCCAGATGTATTTGCCACGCTGCACCGACTGCTTGAAGCCAGAATGGGTAAGCCGGGCAAGCGAGAATACGTTCAAGTCTTGCGCCTTTTGGAGACCTTCGAAATGGATGTTGTGCAAGGCGCAATCCAGCAGGCAATAGATATGGGTGCAATTGGCTATGACGCCGTAAAACACCTTGTACTGTGTCGGGTTGAGAAGCGGCCACCACGATTGGATTTGGACTTCTATCCATACTTGCCCAAGGCCAATGTCGGCACAACACGCCCATCCAGTTACATGAGCTTGATGGGAAGGACCGCGGCATGACCGAAGCCCCTCGGATTCTTCTACGGCATCATCTTAAACAACTGCGACTGCCAACGTTCCAAGGCGAGTATGCCAAACAGGCGCAGCTCTGTGCTGCAGAGAACAAAGATCACATCCACTATCTGGCGCGGCTGTGTGAGATGGAATTGATCGACCGCGAACGCCGGATGATTGAACGGCGCATCAAAGCGGCGAAGTTCCCCAGCACCAAGAGCTTGGATAGCTTTGACTTCAAGATCATGCCAAGCTTGAACAAGCCCCTGACGATGGATCTGGCACGATGCGATTACGTTAATCGCAGGGAGAACATCATCGCGCTCGGCCCGTCAGGCACGGGCAAGACACACATCGCCCTGGGACTTGGGCTGGCTGCATGTCAAAGAGGACTGAAGGTGCGCTTCACAACGGCTGCGGCATTAGTCCATGATCTGATCGAGGCTCAAGATGAGCGGAGATTGCAGCGCCTTCAAAAGCAACTGACCAGCCAGAACCTGTTGATCATTGATGAACTGGGCTTCGTACCGCTCAGCAAATCTGGCGCAGAGCTGCTCTTCGAGGTCATATCCCAATGCTATGAACGCGGCTCCATCATCATAACCTCGAACCTGCCCTTCGATGAATGGACTGAAGTCTTTGGCTCTGAGCGGCTGACCGGTGCGCTACTCGATCGTTTAACCCATCACGTCCACATCCTCGAGATGAATGGCGAAAGCTATCGGCTCAAACACAGTCGCAACAACCGAAAATAACCAGCCCGCAATCACAGTCAGAATAATGCTGGCCTTATGGCCAGCATGCGCTTTGGCACGCTTCAGCTTTGTGACGAGCACGCGTGCAAAAGCGCCACAAAACATCAACCGAAGTGGCCCATTTTTACGCCGCGACATGGACCCATTTTACTCTGCGACGCCGGGCCGGAGCCGGATCTGCTGCTATATGTGAAGTCTCCGCAGTTCCGGCGCCTTCACGCTCAACCTTCTTCTGTCCCGTCATAAAACACCTTAATCATCCCCTGCTCTCAGGTCTTGAGCGGTGTCACAAAAAAAAACGCCAGGGCGGCGGAGATTGCCTTGCCGCTGACCAACGGAATCCTTGACCGTGCTGCATAACTGCGCCAATCATCAAGCCGCCCGGAGATGCCATGGAATAATTTTCACCAATTTCGAGACACAACCGTTTGGGATCCAACCAAATTGATTAAACTGAATCCGGAAAAAGGAATGCGGGTCCCGTGGGGGAAGGCGTCTGAAGGACGATTTCATCATTTGGCGCACCATTGCGCGGACGTCGCGGCCTGTTTTGAAGCCTTATGTGCGCAGCCTGTCATTCGCTCGCGGATGGAACGCGCGGCGCAGAGGACGCTCACTCCTGTCGATATTGCCAGATTAGCAGTGCTGACTTTCCTGCATGACGCAGGAAAGCTTCACCCTGGATTTCAGGCCAGGGCGTGGACAAATGGGTCGAAAAGCTTGATTGAAGTGGGGCATCTGGACGCTGGCGCAGCAATTTTTGGCAACTGCGAAGAGCCGAAACTCGGAGAGTTTCTACATTTGGAGGCGCTAAAGGATTGGGGCATTAATTTTCATGTCCTTTTGTCCATACTCGCCCACCACGGTCGCCCGTTCGATCCGTCGGGAAATGCCTGCATCGCGGAACGAAATTGGAAAATCATTACGGACTATAATCCAGTTTCCCATGCAGAGACTATTGGAAATGCGGCGGAGAGGTGGTTCCCGGAAGCAGCGTTTCAATCGAGCGAAGATCATGTACCGACGACACCGCCTTTCCAGCACCTGTTATGCGGTTTGGTCACTCTTGCCGACTGGCTTGGGTCGACCGAGACCCTGTTTCCCTATAAGGACCGGTTTGACCCGAATTACATATCGGCGGCGCGGGTTGGCGCGAAACAGGCCCTCGCCCGGGTAGGCCTTGATGCTGAAAAGCTCCGCGCAGCCGTAACCGGACGTTCCGGATTCGCCTCGCTGACCGGCGGCTTTACTCCCCGCCCTGCGCAGGCAACGGTGGGCGAGACCGATCTTGAGGCCCAATTGCTTATCCTTGAAGCCGAGACCGGGGCGGGAAAGACGGAGGCAGCACTGTGGAGGTTTGTCCAGCTGCTGGAAGCCGGAGCCGTTGACAGCCTGTATTTTGCCCTCCCCACCAGAGCTGCGGCCAGGCAAATCCATGGCCGGGTCTGCAGGGCAATGGCCAATGTCTTCGGCGCAGATGCGCCTGAACCGATCCTGTCTATCCCGGGCTATCTCAAGGCGGGTCAAGCCGAAGGTCAGGCCCTGCCCGGATGGCGCGTGCGGTGGGACGATGATGATGGAAGAGAGGAGCAAAATATGGTTTCGCGTTGGGCGGCGGAAAGCAGCAAGAAATTTCTGGCATCCACTGTTGCAGTCGGAACAGTGGATCAGGCAATGCTGGCTGGTCTTCAGGTAAGGCATGCACATTTGCGCGCCGCCGCATTATCCCGCTCGCTACTTGTTATAGACGAGGTTCATGCGTCAGACCGATACATGAGCGAAGTGCAAGGGCACCTGTTGAAAAACCACCGCACGCTTGGTGGATACGCCATGCTCATGTCTGCAACACTCGGATCAAGTGCTCGCCAAAAGTGGTTTGATCGTTCCAAATTCCAACAGCCGATGACGCTGGAAGATGCAATCACGCAGCCTTACCCGGCAGTCTGGACCTCGGGGTCCGCGAAGGGGTCAACGACCGCAGATGAGGAAAACCGGAAGCGTATCGTAATGACGGCCTGCGACGCCTGGGATGCAGAAACCACCGCAGCCCTTGCCGGTGACGCTGCCGGTAAGGGCGCAAGGGTTTTGGTTGTTCGCAACACAGTCAGCGCCGCGCAAGAAGTCTTCCAGGCGATACGGGAAAGCGGCCCCGGCGATCTGTTGTGGCAGGTCGCTGGCCATGCAGCCCTGCACCATTCCCGCTTTGCGGCGGAAGACCGGAACCTTCTGGACACTGAGGTCGAACGGGCCCTTGCCCCAACAGCCAGCGCCCGCCCGGAAGGCGGCGTTATCGTCATTGGAACACAAACACTGGAACAGAGCCTGGATATCGATGCTGACTTCTTGATCACCGACCTTAGTCCCGCTGATGTGCTTTTGCAGCGGATCGGTCGATTGCATCGGCACAGCCTCGCACGACCCGCAGGTTTCGAAACACCGCAGTGTATTGTGCTTTGCCCCGAACGCGGCCTTGATCATTTGACAAAGCCTGCCTTTGAGAACGGGATAGGTGGTTTCGCAGGTGCGGACAGGGTGATAGGCGGTGTCTATACAAACCTGCATGCTTGCGAACTGACCCGTCGTCTGATCGCAAAGCACCGGGAGTGGATCATCCCGGACATGAACAGGTTACTTGTGGAGAATGCAACCCATGACGAAATGATTGAGGCGCTTTGTGTGGAAAAGGGAGACGCCTGGAGGCACTACTGGAATATAATTTACGGACAGGATCTCGCAAACGTTGGTGCGGCAAACAATGTCGCGCTTGTTACCGATACTGATTTTGCAGATGCCGGACTATTTCCGTCGGATCAGGAAGCGGTTCGGACGCGTCTTGGTGCTGAAGGTGCCCGCATCAAATTTGTTGATGGCACTGTCGGTCCTTTTGGCCAATTGATTTCGACGATCACCATCCCCGCGCACTGGTCAAGGGGTATAGATATTCCTGAAGACCCGGTAAGCGTCAGCAGGCAGGGAGAGTGCTGGCATTTTCTGGTAGGATCCGCTAGCTTTGTCTATGGAAAAGTGGGGTTGATGAGAAATAAACAAAATGTGCCGACAGCATAACTTACTTGTAGAACCGTGTCTTGCAGCGGCAGAAAAATCCTACACGCTACCGGGTGTGCTTGCAGCGCTTGCCCGCGACGAGATCGACAGTTTCACGGCTCTCAGGCCTCATCAGGCAATGTTCTGGCACATGTTCTGTGTGCAGCTTGGTGCGCTGGCGTTGTACGGGAAGGGCACAACCGACATTCCAGAGGACGAGGATCAATGGCGCGGCCTGCTTCGTGCAATGACGTTGCAGTATCCCGATGACCAGCCCTGGTCACTTGTCGTTGAGGACACTTCGAAGCCCGCCTTCATGCAACCGCCGGTACCTGAGGGGCTTGAGTTGAAGTCCGGGATTGCGACCCCTGACGCACTCGATCTGCTGATCACATCCCGCAACCATGATCTGAAGCAGACAGTCGCCCGGCAGGCCACGGTCGAGGATTGGGTCTTCGCGCTCGTGACGCTCCAGACCGGCGGAGGCTATGGCGGGTCCCGCAACTACAGCATCGCCCGAATGAATGGTGGATGGTCATCGCGACCGATGCAGAGTCTGGCACCACTGTGCGGTGATCGCTCCAGTAACATGCACATCCGCCCGGGGCTGTGGTTCCGAAGAGAGGTTGGCATCCTGCTTCGGACTCGATCCCCGGGCGCGGGGGAGGCTCGTTTAGACTTCAACGAGACGGACGGCAAGGCGCTATTGTGGCTTGATTTTTGGCCACGCGATACGCAATTGGAGATCCGGGAATTGGATCCCTGGTTCATCGAAGTTTGTCGGCGGGTCCGTCTGGATCTGTGCCTTGGAAGTATAGTTGCCGTCCGCGGAACATCGCAGTTGAGACGGATCAATGCCAAGGCGCTGAATGGTGTCGTCGATGACCCTTGGTCACCTGTCCACAAGACAGAAAACAAGAGCCTGACTCTGGGGAGTGGCGACTTCGATTATCGAAAGACTGTCGAACACCTCTTTTCCGGTGACTGGGAGACACCCCTTCTTGGAAAATTCGATAAAGCGTGTGATCAAGGCACTCTGGCCGTGGTGTTCTCGGCGCTATCGCGCGAGAAGTGCAAGACCGAGGGACTCAAGTCGAGGATTATCCCGCTTTCCGGCAAAGTTACTCGTGAACTTGGCCCCCGCCGACGCGAATTGCATGATCTCGCAAAACAACAGGTCGAGACGATTGGTTGTTTTGAGAAAGCACTGAAAGACGCACTTGTGCTGGTGGTTGCGCGCGGCGAGCGCTCAAACATCAAAAAGATTTACTATGATTATACAGGCAAGTCAGCGAAGTCTCTCGACCGGTACGCCGACGAAATCTTCTTCGAACACCTCTGGGCGCGCTTTGAAGCGCAAGATGCCGGAGCGGAGGCGCTGCATTGTCAGGAAATGGCCTTCGCCAGCAAGCTCTGGAAGAGGGTTCAGGTCATTTTCGACGATGCGCTGCCGACCATGCCGTGCTCCTCTCTCTTTCGACCTCGTGCCGAGGTGCGGGCGCGGCGTGCCTTAAGATCGAAAGACGTGTATAATCGCTTCCCGGAAGTGCTCAATCCCAACTCAACCGAGGAGGCAACTGCCAATGCAGGATGATACCGATACGAAAACGCTGGACGGGACTGTTTTCGCCCTGACGAACGCTATCGTTGGCCTGGGACCCGGCCCGCTTGCACGTCTCAGGCGCATGGATGTGTCCGGCCCCGGGGAGGGAGATTTCTGGAAACTCGCTGTGAGGTGCAAGCTTTCGCGACCTGCACGATGGTTGCATCCGGTACGCCTGATGGCATTGCTCACCCCCAGGGGCTCCCCGGACCCGACCAAACGCCTGCATGATCGCAAAACGCCATTCGGGCAGGCGCTGGCGACGGAAGATTTGCTTTTCCCGGAACGGACGCAAGCCTACCCCGAGATCCGGCTGATGCGGTTCCTGGCGCTGCCGAAGGACCGGCGCGGCGAGGCGCTGGAGCGCATGGTGCGGTGGCTGGCGACAAAAGGCCATAGCGGCGTTGACTGTACCGATATCTGTGCATTGCTTTTCGTTCGCGCGCAGTGGCCAGCGCAGCGCCTGGCTGAAACCTATTACTGCAAGCTTGACCGGACCACCCCGGTTGATGAAAACGAGGAAAACACCTTATGACCACGCCCCGCTTCCTGCAGATCCACACCCTGCACTCGTATACCGGTGCACTGCTTAACCGTGATGATACCGGGCAGGCCAAGCGCTTGCAGTACGGCAAGTCAAGCCGCACGCGCATCTCCTCCCAATGCCTGAAGCGCCACTGGCGGAAAGCCGTGACGGATCCCCACGCGTTGCAGAATATCGAGGGATATGTTGAAAGCGTTCGCTCGCGGGAACTCGTGACCGAGAAAGTGATCGAGCCCTTACGGGACAGTTTTGACGATAAAATGCTTGAGGCGATTGAGCCCGCACTCCAACAGTTCGTTTACGGAGAAAAGGGAGACAAGGGGAAGAAGAGCCGCCAGACGCTGTTGCTCGGACAACCTGAACTCGACTTTCTCGCACGGGAGGCACGGCGAATAGCGACCGAAGCGAACGGCGACCCAAAGGTCGCCAGAAAGGAAGTCGAGGCTCTCAAAAAGAAAGCTAATTTCAAAACCCTCTCGGGAAATGTAGCCCTCCCCGGCGGCCTCACTGCCGCCATGTTCGGGCGTATGGTGACTTCCGATCCGGCTGCGAATATCGATGCGCCGATTCATGTGGCCCATGCCTTCACCGTGCACGCCGCCGAAACCGAGGGCGACTACTTCACCGCCGTCGACGACCTGAAACGCGACGAGGACTACAGCGGTGCCGATACCATTCAGGAGACGGAACTGACTTGCGGTCTGTTTTATGGCTATGTCGTTATCGATCTGCCGGGCCTGATCGGCAATTGCGGCGATGACAGGGCACTGGCATCGCAACTGGTTCACAACCTCACCCACCTCATCGCCGAGGTCTCACCAGGCGCAAAGCTCGGCTCTACAGCACCTTATGGTCGGGCTGATCTCATGCTGGTTGAGGCCGGTGACCGCCAGCCGCGTTCGCTCGCGACCGCTTTTCGCTCCGCTATATCTCATGATGTCGACGAGGCGATAAAAGCCATGGACGCACGCTTGCGAGCTATCGATGAGGCCTATGCCACCGGCGAGAATCGCCGTTGCACTTGCATTGAAGGTCAATTGACCGCAGTCGAAAAGGTGTCCCTCAAGGCTCTGGCCGAATGGTCGGCCGAGAGAGTTCATGATGCGCCTGGACCAAATCATGGCTGATCATCACCGCTGGCTCACTTTGAACCTTGAAGGTCCGCTTCTGGCCTTCGGGGGCGTCGCCATTGATCATATTGGCGTTACACGGGATTTTCCGGCGCTCTCCATGCTGACCGGGCTGATTGCGAACGCACTCGGCTATCACCGTACTGATTGGCAGTCCCACCAGGCACTGCAGGATCGCCTTGTGTTTGCGGCCCGTTGTGACCGCGAACAATCCCTCGGGGTGCTGACGGATGTACAGAATGCGAAACTTGGGAAGGCAGACAAAGGCTGGACGACTTTCGGCGTGCCAGAGGGCCGGGATGGCGGTAGTCATGACGCACCCCACCGTCGCCAGCGTGACTATCACATGGATGCAATGATAACGGTTGTCCTCCGATTGACTGGTTTTGAGGTTCCATCGCTTGAGGATGTCGCCGATGCAGTTCGTCATCCAGCCCGGCCGTTGTTCATAGGACGTAAACCGTGCCTCCCATCGACGCCACTGATCTCTGCAAAGCCCTTCGTTGAGGCGGCCGATGGCTATTCCGCGCTTGCGTCCGTTCCGGGAAAGGCAAAGCGCCGCGCCATCTGGCCGGATGGTGAGGGCCCTGTTGACGGGGACGTTGTCGACCGCATCATTGATCTGCCCGACAGGCGCAATTGGCGGACAGGCCTCCATGGCGGCAGCCGTCTTGTGGTCGAGGGGCGCATTTCGCCGCTGAAGGTTACACCGTGACCGGCTTTTCCATGATCAGTCTGCCCATAAATCTCGCTGAACTGCGCCGTCAGGCGGCGATTCAGGGACTGATTGATGATGAAGGCCGGGCTCTGCATCATTTCCTGTCTGAAACATTCGGGAAGGGTGCGATCCAGCCTTTTCGCCTGATGCCCGGTCGACGCGGGGCAGGCCACGCAACGCTATATGGTTACACTACCGTCGCAGAGCTTGCGTTGCAGAAGGCGGCAGAGACCGCCGCACCCGAATTGGAAGCCCTTCTGCAGCCGTCGTGTCTTTCTTTCAAGACCATGCCCCAAATCTGGACAAGCGGTCGGCGCCTTTCCTTCGATGTGCGCATCCGCCCTGTGCGACGCCTGCGAAAACCGATTGGCAACTTCAGGAAGGTTGGCGCAGAGATCGACGCCTGGCTTCTTGCGAGCCTGCAAGTGCACCCCGATGGGCCGCCCAAAGAGCGTGCGGATCGACTGCGCCGGGATGACGTTTATGTTGACTGGCTCGCTGAACGCCTGGAGGGGGCTGCATATCTGCATTCCGTGAGACTGGCGCGCTTTGAGCGAACGGGATCCCGACGCAACGGCATGTCGCCGGGACCTGACGCGACGCTTCACGGCGAACTTGCCATTACTGATGGATCGCTGTTTGCCAGGAAGCTCAGTCGCGGGATTGGCCGTCACAAAGCCTATGGGTATGGCATGCTGCTCCTGCGCCCACCCGGGAAGTTCTGACATGCTCCCCGGACGCCTCGGCCTGGAAAAGGCGCGTATTCCCCATGCTGATCGCCACGGGCTTGTCTGGCTGGAGCGCGGACGTCTGGAGGTCGAGGACGGATGCCTTCGGTTTGTGACAGCCGGTGGCCATGAGCTCGAACCCGGAGATTACCAGATCCCCCACCAGTCCATTTCCATCATCCTGCTTGGGCCGGGTTCCAGCGTCACTCACGACGCGCTTCGCCTCCTCGCGCGCCACGGCTGCGCACTTGCGGCTATCGGTGAAGGCGCGGTGCGCTTTTACACCGCGCCGCCCCTGATGCCTGACACCTCGGCTCTTGCGCGAAGTCAGGTCCGATTGTGGGCTGACCAAAAAACCCGTATGGAGGTTGCGAGGGCGATGTATGCCTTGCGGTTCGGGGAAATTGTACGCACCCGAAATATTGATACCTTGCGCGGCCAGGAGGGCGCGCGCATCAGGCGCAGCTATCAACTGGCTGCCGAGCGCCATGGCATTCTGTGGAAAGGGCGCAAATATGACCGTAACAATCCCAATGCCAGCGACATACCCAACCAGGCCCTCAATCACGCAGCCAGTGCAGTTGGCGCGGCCGCTTCCGTTGCGGTAGTGGCCGTTGGAGCAATTCCGCAATTAGGCTTTGTCCACGAAGATTCAGGACAGTCTTTCGTTCTTGATATCGCAGATCTTTATCGCCACGATATTACACTTGATATCGCTTTCGCTGCTGCGAGAGAGGCGGAAAAAGGGTCTGTTCCAGTCGAACGCATTGTCCGGCAGGGCGCCGCCCGCACTTTTCGCAAGCAGGGTGTTATTCCGTCGATGATTGACCGGATCAAGACGCTGTTGGGGCCTCACCCCGATGAAAACTCCACTAACTCCGAACCGGAAAGCGAGCGTATATAATGCCGATGTGTGTGGTTATCACCCGTGATGTGGAGCCGCGTTATCGCGGTTTTCTGGGCTCTTGCCTTCTCGAACTGTCGCCGGGAGTATACGCTCATCCAAGGGTCAGCGCTGGTGTGCGGTCTCGTGTCTGGACCGTAATGTCGGAATGGTACGCTTCGCTGGGACGAGGCAGCATTGTGATGACCTGGGCTGACAGTTCCGCCAATGGTGGTCTGGGACTAAAAGCGCTTGGAGAACCGCCGAGAGATATTGTGGCCCACGATGCTGCCTTGATTGTTCGGCGGCGCCTGCCTGATGAAACCGCATGCGCATAGACGCAACGCTGATATTTTATATTGCCAACTAATTCAAAATCTTACTATAAAGAGGTTCCCCCGCACACGCGGGGATAGACTTGGAGGAAGATCGGACATTGCGGGCTACGTGCAGGTTCCCCCGCACACGCGGGGATAGACCCTGGTTGCTCTCCACGTGGGATGACTTTTATCAGGTTCCCCCGCACACGCGGGGATAGACCCCGGCGATCGAGGTGCGCGCGGCGATCCCGGCGGGTTCCCCCGCACACGCGGGGATAGACCCCAGCGCGATTTTTTTGTGCGATCTGGACGACGGGTTCCCCCGCACACGCGGGGATAGACCCGGTGATGGTCACACCGCGCTTGCCGTAGCAGCGGTTCCCCCGCACACGCGGGGATAGACCCGGAGACGTGGCATGGCCCAATGCGCCAACGAAGGTTCCCCCGCACACGCGGGGATAGACCCGACAGATCCGCCAGCGGGAATGGCGACTTTGTGGTTCCCCCGCACACGCGGGGATAGACCCGCTGATGCGAACTCGTCTCGACGTACGACGAAGGTTCCCCCGCACACGCGGGGATAGACCCGCTGATGCGAACTCGTCTCGACGTACGACGAAGGTTCCCCCGCACACGCGGGGATAGACCCGAAAGCTGGAAACAAAAAGCTCACCACGAGGAGGTTCCCCCGCACACGCGGGGATAGACCCCGTCCTCGACCGGAGGGTCCCCTACAACATCAGGTTCCCCCGCACACGCGGGGATAGACCCGTCGTTATCTCTCCGTCTGCTCATACCCATTAGGTTCCCCCGCACACGCGGGGATAGACCTTTTGTCCAACGCCGCGCCGCCGATGCTACTGCGGTTCCCCCGCACACGCGGGGATAGACCTCTCCGATGGACGCGTCTTCGGTGGATGCTGTGGGTTCCCCCGCACACGCGGGGATAGACCCGGTTCACAGGTGTTACAGATATCTGAGGTGCTGGTTCCCCCGCACACGCGGGGATAGACCCTCAGTGCCGAGGGCTGGACGAAGAGACCGGCGGGTTCCCCCGCACACGCGGGGATAGACCGGGTAATAAGAGCGCTGACGCGGATTGGCCTCGGGTTCCCCCGCACACGCGGGGATAGACCTTGAAAACTGGACAAGCCCATCTGGCTTGATAAGGTTCCCCCGCACACGCGGGGATAGACCTCTCACGATTGCGGCGACGGTTTTCCTCCGTAAGGTTCCCCCGCACACGCGGGGATAGACCTTCTATGGCCTGCCGCCTAGACGGTACAATGGTGGTTCCCCCGCACACGCGGGGATAGACCCACGGACAATGCGGCCGGACTCGGACCTGGCATGGTTCCCCCGCACACGCGGGGATAGACCGCCTGATACACCCGAAGTTGTAGAAGATGATCCGGTTCCCCCGCACACGCGGGGATAGACCCGGTCTGATAAAGACGGATGTCAAAAAGAGCGGGGTTCCCCCGCACACGCGGGGATAGACCCTCGATGGCCTGCCGCCGAGAAGGTACAATGGTGGTTCCCCCGCACACGCGGGGATAGACCCGCCGATTATGGTGCCTTTCAGGGCCGTGTCCTGGTTCCCCCGCACACGCGGGGATAGACCCCGTCCTCAACCGGAGGCACCTCGACATCCGAAGGTTCCCCCGCACACGCGGGGATAGACCCGGCCAAAAGGGACATTAAAACCGGTGGGTTTCGGTTCCCCCGCACACGCGGGGATAGACCGTGCAGGCCCTGCCGTATCCAGCGTCAGCAGGAGGTTCCCCCGCACACGCGGGGATAGACCCTGAGACCGTTCCGGTTGTGGACGGCAAGGTCAGGTTCCCCCGCACACGCGGGGATAGACCCTACAGATCAATGATATTACCTGCCAGATACCGGGTTCCCCCGCACACGCGGGGATAGACCCGCCCAAAAGGGATGTTAAACCCGGTGGGTTTCGGTTCCCCCGCACACGCGGGGATAGACCCCCATTCTCCCATCCTCGTCCCCAGTAGCGGGAGGTTCCCCCGCACACGCGGGGATAGACCCGCCTGTATTGGCGGCTTCGGTGTCTGCATTGTGGTTCCCCCGCACACGCGGGGATAGACCCTCACGCCTTTTTTTGTTGCCGAGGTCACCCCTGGTTCCCCCGCACACGCGGGGATAGACCCTGCGAGCGGTGCTCACGCCACCGCTGGACCTTGGTTCCCCCGCACACGCGGGGATAGACCCACCGGAGACGGAGTGCACCGGATCAAGATACGGGTTCCCCCGCACACGCGGGGATAGACCCACCGGAGACGGAGTGCACCGGATCAAGATACGGGTTCCCCCGCACACGCGGGGATAGACCCACCGGAGACGGAGTGCACCGGATCAAGATACGGGTTCCCCCGCACACGCGGGGATAGACCTCACCGCTGGTGTCCAGGCCGGTGTGCTTTTGCGGTTCCCCCGCACACGCGGGGATAGACCCAAAGCGACTCAGCCAGAAGTTGAGTGCGTAGCGGTTCCCCCGCACACGCGGGGATAGACCCTCGGATCAAGGTCGTTCAGATCGATACCTTGCGGTTCCCCCGCACACGCGGGGATAGACCGGCGACTGAAGGCGTCCTCGACTGGTGCATACTGGTTCCCCCGCACACGCGGGGATAGACCCCATGATCTGCTTAAGGCAATGGGCGTCACAGCGGTTCCCCCGCACACGCGGGGATAGACCTCGTCGCTGGAGGGCAGCGAATCATCCTCAGAAGGTTCCCCCGCACACGCGGGGATAGACCCAAGTTGTCCGTGACCTCGCCAAAAACGAGCAGCCCATTGCCGCCGTCGCCAGAACCTTCAACGTCCATCCCGCAACCATCTATCGATGTCTCGATGAAAAACCGTCCTTATGAGGGTATATCGTTCCGCTCAGTCGTACGGCCCGATTACTGCGGTCACCCGCGACGGACTGAAAGACATCTTAGGTAAGGAGATCAGCCGTGATCTGATCGGGCGGTTGCACGCGCGCAACCTGATCGCCGCTGGACCCCGCAGCTCCCGCCGAGGTGCGCCTTATACATTCGTGACTACGAATGGGTTTCTGATGGCGTTTGATATGAAAAGTCTGCGGGATCTACCAGAACGAGAGCAGTTGGAAGATGCTGGCTCAGGCCAGATCAATTAGCGCTCAGCTTAGTTTTGCGGGCTCCACGTTTGGGTTTATGCTACGACCTTATCCAGACACTTTTCTACCAATCGGGTGAGTGCCCTTCGATGTTCTTCCGCTGAGCCCGTAACATCGACCGTAGCTAGAGACAGTTTTTCTTCCGCACCCACCGAAGCAACCGAGTAGCGCTGCAGAACAGGGTTCTCAGGCAGACCATTGTGGTGGGGATAAAGAAGCATAATATTTGGGCAACGATAAAGCTGCACGTAGGCCATCATTTGATATACATCTGATTGGCTTACGCCTTGTTTAGGGTCGTCAATACGCGGTGTCATACGTTTCCATTTTGTGTCGATAATGAGAACGATCTGCTCGTCCTTGCGTATGATCAAATCTGGCCGCGTTCGGAATCGGCCTGTGTTGTTCTCAAATAGGCAATCTCGCTGCCCTCCCTGCGTGGAGGCGCGAAGTCCTGTTCCGGCAAGTGCCCGAGTGAGGAGGCGAGCGACGTACTTTTCAAAAAGGACATTCATCTCAAAGAGAATTGCATGACCGTCAATCTTACCGGAGCTTGTTTGCTGATGGCGGTTGGACAGGAAAAGTTGAGCAAGTGAGAGGAGATCACGCCAGCGCTGGTTTGTTCTATCCAGCGTGATCTTGTCCCAGCGAAGTGCGTTAGGCGGAACGTCGGCAACATCGGCGTAGACGAAGCTCAATTCGCGGAGCTTTCGATGGTTGTCTGTTGCCTGGGTTAACCGCGTGAGCTTATTGACTTTCCACAATCTGGTCTAAAGCCTCCGACTTTAGGGCCTGTTGACATTCGGGGTTCCCATTTTGCCTGAAGTCTGATTCAAGCTTCCAAAATGGAGGTGTTGATGGACGCAAATCGTTTGGCTGTTTCCGATGAGCTTTGGGAGAAGATTGAGCCGCTTATACCGGGCAAGGCAGGCGATCCGGGTGTTACCGCGCGCAATAATCGCCGGTTTATGGAAGCAGTATTATGGCGCGTACGCACAGGGTCCCCATGGCGGGATTTGCCCAAAGAGTTTGGCAACTGGAACAGCCAGTTCAAGCGATTTCGTCGATGGGCCAGGAACGGCGTGTTCGAGAGTCTTTTCAATGCCATGAGTGGCGAGCCGGACCTGGAATATGCCCTTATCGACGGGACGATTGTTCAAGCTCATCAGAAGGCTTCGGGCGCAAAAGGGGGACTCAACACCAGGCTATCGGACGCTCTCGCGGCGGACTGACGACCAAGGTCGTGGCCTTGGTCGATGCGCTCGGTAACCTGTTCCGGTTTCTGCTTTTGCCGGGACAGGCACACGACATGAAGGGGGTCGCTCCTCTGATCAAGGGGGCTTCCTTTGGGGCGTTGCTGGCCGACAAAGCCTTCGACGCCGACTGGCTCCTGCAAGACCTTGATGAGCGTGGCGCAACCGCTGTCATCCCGCCCAAATCGAACCGAAAAGTTCAACGGGACTACGATACCCACATGTACAAGTGGCGCCATCTCATCGAAAACTACTTCGCAAAGATCAAGGAATTCAGAGGCATAGCAACGCGATACGACAAGACTGATACAAGCTACGCTGCCAACTGGCACCTCTGTGCCATGCTCATTGCAACACGATGATTGTCAACAGACCCTAGTCGGAAAAACATTCAAACGTGCGCCGAAGGCGCTCATGAACCACTGAACCCTCTGACTTTAGTCGGAGGAGGTTCAGTGCAGCCTTCATAATTTGGTTGAGCGCAATGTTTGGCGAAAGAGCGTCGAAGCGACAGGCAAGTTTTTGAGGTGAGATGGCAAGCGTCGAGAACTGCCGTGTCACGTCCAGACGACCTCTTAAGGCTGGGAGATCATCTTCGTGCTCTAGATACTTGCGTGGCATTCCTTGACGCACAGCATCAGCGAGCTTTCCGGAGAAAAGGCGGATCAAAATCTCCAACACAGTATCTCGTTGCCAACCTAGGTGCGTCATCGCTCCCAACTCGATGGGCAGATCATAGACCACTGCCAACATGTGGATTAGACGATGTCGCAACGTGGCGTTTGTAACGCCCTCTTCATCCGCACCTTCTATTTTAGGCAAAATTTCAAGCTGACATACGGGTGTTGCGATCACTCCCACAACTCCGCGCGCTCGCAGCCCTTTTCTGCCATGTTCTAAGACCCCTTCGCTTCGACGCCCCGCAAATGAAGAAGTTTGCGCGACGGCTGCGATACTGTCGGCAAGCGATTCAGGGATGGTAGTGTCGTCGTCGCCATAGCCAATGCGTTGCCATTCGCAGATCGTACGACGTATCATTCCCCAATGAGCATCGTGTAGTCGAAGCCCTCACTCTCTGAACGTAATTTCCAACGAAACCGAGGTAAGGCATCGCCATCTTCGAGACCTGGCGGTGCCTTTAGGATCGAACGGTTTAGGAAATTGCCAGATATGACGCTCTCATGAGGCTTAAGATCACCGAGGACGGCCGCGATTTTATCCCAATCCTCGAAGAAGTATTCTGCCAGCAGGGGAATAACTTTGTGACGCATGACGTGGTCAACATCGGCACGTGAGTTGCACCCAGTAAAATAAGCATGCCCAATCTGATGCTCTCGATCGTAGAGATATTCGATCCGCTCATTAATCGTTGTCAGAAGGCGTGGCAGGTCGATGCCACATTTCTCAATGGAGTCATTAAGAACCGATGGATCAGGCATCATCTCCCGAAAAGTAAACCGCCGACGTAGGGCGGTGTCCAGCAAAGCAATTGATCGGTCAGCGGTGTTCATGGTCCCAAGAATATGCAAGTTAGAAGGAACCCCAAACTCATCACCTGAATAGGGAAGGCGTACCTTGAGGGCATTGGTCTGGCCGAGCCGCTTATCAGGCTCAAGGAGAGTGATGAGTTCGCCAAAGACCTTCGAGATGTTGGCTCTGTTGATTTCGTCGATGATCAGAACGAAAGGTTCTGGGTCGACGGGCCCGTCGGTGTTTCCGCTGTTCATGTATCGCTCTAGGGCGGGAACATTCAGTTCTCTATCATACATTGCGTAGATGGATTTCGTGAAGAACCGTCGCGTGTAAATTTCGTTCACTGCGACACCTTCGCGGTCCACCCAAAGCCATCTTACAGTACGCCTATGGGCGTAGCCGCCGTCAGGTCTCGGGTGGAATTCATAGTCACCGATAAATTCCCCTATCGCGCGAAACATGCCATTGCCCTTTGAAACGATGACGATGTCGCCTTGGTTTACCAAGTTACGAAAGATGAAGGGCATCTGGACTGGACCAGATCGAGCGTCAGCGTTGGCGTTTTCGTCATTTTCGGCTTTACAGGCCTCAATGATCGCAGCCCTGTCGCTATATTTTTCGTCACTCCAGTCGATATCGTCGAAGCCAAGAAGGGCATAACCGCCCTCAATTGCTTCCTCGAACAAGTGGGCGTCTTCAGGGTTTTTAGCCTCTCCGATGGACATCTTGAAGACTTGCCGTCCAGCGATGCTGATCGCATTGCCGCCAACTGAATGCCCTTTGCTAGTATTGGCGCGTTTAGCGATGCGCCTAAAAATTCCAGGTACGGTTTCCAACCGAAACCCTGAAGACGTTGCTTCATCATCATCTTCAGACCCGGTCACAGGCTGTCGGCCTTCAACGAATTCTTCGTAGGCCATTGATTGGTGGAAGGTGACGAATTCGATGCGCCCCGCAGCCATAAGATCCTGGTAGCTCAACATGAGTTCGGCTCGATCGTCTGGAACGGCTTCCCCACAAAGCCGCACAGCTTCGGCTGCAGTTGTGAAAGTTTTCCCGGTACCTGGTGGGCCGTACAAAATGAGGTTCATAGTCGTTGGCTCCATTAAGGGGCGGCCATTTCTGGAATCGGATAGGTCGTGAATATCAAAACGGAAAACTGTAGCGGAACTTTGATCAGCACCAATTCGTTCCGGTACTGGAAGTTGCGAGAGTTCTTGGAATTCCCGCCCGCCGAGGGCTTGGCAAATGTTGGGCCAGGCCTCCTTCAGGGAAAGGGTGCTGTTTACGTCGCGAACAAGCACGTCGACGTAAGGGCGACATTCTTCGCGCGCTGGCGCGATGAAATAGTTCAAGACGAACAAACGAATTCTGTCTGCGTCGCGAATTAAGAACGGCTTTTTAGTGGGGGGAGGGACTGGCCGATCATTTTCGTTTACGATTATGTAACCCGCGTTATGCAACGCAGCGGCAGAATATCGACGCCCCCCCCAACCACCTGAGCTCTTAATCTTTCCATTTGCCCAACAATGAATTGGTTTCGATGGAAATATCCGAACGCTGCGGTCACGAGATGAGCGCACCCAGTAGTCTTTGGGTTTAGCAAAATCATCAAAAATTTCACTATGCGCACGATTCGCTCGAAACGCATCATAGGCGTCCATTGCGTCTTCGACTGCCTGCCTGGACAGGACGTGGGACTTGTCGTCGTCGTTGGCCATGAAGTGGTCCTACTTTTCAGGACAGCTTTGCGGCTTGGCCAAGATGCATCAGTTTTTTGATCATGCCGCTTTTCTTGTTTCCATCTCGTTGAAGTATGCCGTATCTGGTGTGCGTTTGTCGAGGGCGGTGTGAGGGCGCTCGGAGTTGTAGAAGCCTATCCAGTCGTCAATGATCCGCTTGGCCTGGAAACCGTCATTGATTTCGTGCAGATAGACGGCCTCCTGCTTCAGGGATCGCCAGAGCCGTTCGATGAAGATATTGTCCAGATACCGCCCGCGCCCATCCATCGAGATTTTGATCTCGGCTTCGGTCAAAGTCTTGACCCGGATTATTCATGACGGCTTTGATTTGGGCGCTTATGCGTTGGCTTTCTGGTGTTTTTCACGGTTTGGGCATGGGGCATCGTTTGCGCGGGCTTTGGCGCTTGCGGCTGATTTGTCGGGTTATGGTTTCAGGGTTCATCGGGAGGAGCAGTCGCGGTCTACGGCGCCTGCGCGTGGCTGGCCTGTCTTCCCAGCAGAGTGTCCAGGATGGTGATGAACAAGGCTTTGTCTGGACAGGCTGAAGCGAAGGCAACCCGGATCCGGGATTGGGTTTCAATAACCCGCGCTCCGATTTTCAGGAGACGGCGTTGGATTGTCTCGAAGTCGGATCGCTTCAACCCGGCGGCCTTCGGCATGGCTGAGCGCACCGCCCAGATCATCCAGTAGGCAATGGTGTGGAGGATCAGCCGCATCTGGTTGGCCGTTGCCGAGGAACAGGATGTACGATCGCTCTTCAACTGGGTTTTGTGGAGCTTGATCAAATTCTCCATCTGACCGCGGGCGCAATAGACACGCTCATAGAGCTGCTCCGGGGTGCCGTCGGCGAGTGAGGTCACAATGTATCTGACAGCCATGCCATGCGCCTGGCGTGCCTCAAACCGCGCGATGACCCGGCGCCTGGTCTCACCCCAACTCGCGGCAGCGTATTGGGTCTCACAAAAGCAGCGCAACACAAGCAAGCCTTCTTTCGCGCGCTGAACCGCACAGGCATCCTGAGCGCGTGTAACGACAGGATCACGACGCAAAGCAGAATTGGCTGGCAAGCCAAAGATGAAGTCCACCCCTGCCTGGGCTTCGCACCAGGCCATGACCTCCGGGCGGCCATAATGCCCGTCTCCGCGCAAGGTGATACGGGTCTGCGGCCAATGAGATCGAATGCGCCTGATGAGGCGACGAACATGGCCGCGCGCTTCCACGCCGGATGGCGTGCGCGCAGGGCGCAGGATGAATGCGACTGGTTTTTCGCTCTGGGCTTCGTACACATGGATCGGGGCATAGCCACGCTCACCATGGTAGCCGTTGAAGAGGGTCAGTTGCTGCTGGCCGTGAGCGGCATCAAACGTGTCATCAATATCAAGGGTCACCGATTCAGGTGGCGCGTCGTAGCTGCTACAAAAGATATCCACCATCTCGCGTCCAACCCGGATCAGGGAACGCTGGCCCACACCATTCTCAAATCGCGACATCGTCGGCTGGCTCACCAACCCTACGTCTTCGCCGGGCGCTTTGCCGAGCGCCATCATGAAGGCAGGGTCGTGTCGCAATTCGTCCAGGTCATCACCGTCTTCATAACCGCACGCGATGGCCATGGCCCGCGCGCGAAGAATGTCACACATGCGATGCGTCACCCGCGAAGGATCGCGACCATCGGGGATTACCCCAACCAAACGATCCACGATCCCCAGACGACGCTCCGCCTGAGCAAGAAGCAAAACACCGGCGTCAGAGGTGATCGCACCACCATCAAAACAGCCCGTAACTTTCTTGGAACGAATGGCTGGAAAAGAGAAGGAAGTCCGGGCTATATCACTCATGGCGGCGTTGGCAGTCATTGTCCGGCGTCCGGGATTGATTGTACACATGTTCTATACGCCAAATCAGACACTTACGCCAGCGCTGCCAACAAAAAACAGCACCGTCATGAATAATCCGGGTTGATCCAGTCAGCGCCCGTATATTGGCTACCCTGATCCGTATTCATGATCTCGGGCGTTCCGTATTTGGCGATGGCTTCTTCCCAAGCCTCAACGCAAAAGCTGGCATCCAGCGTGTTTGACAGCCGCCAGGACAATACCTTGCACGTTGCCCAATCCATAATCGCCACCAAATACAGAAAGCCGTTCTTGACTGGAATATACGTAATGTCACTGCACCAAACTTGATTGGGGCGCGTGATCGCCAGCTTTCGCAGCAAGTATGGCCAGATCTTGTGCCGAGGGTGCTTCTTGCTGGTGTTTGGTCCTTTGTAGATGGCTTGTAACCCCATGATGGCCATCAAGCGGCGCACACGATGCCGCCCTGCCGAGAACCCCGACCGGGGGAGATAAGCCGCGATCTGGCGGCTGCCAAAGAACGGATACTTCGTGAATATCCGGTCAATCTCATGCATCAGATCAATCGTGGCCGGATCAAGCCCGACCGGCGTGTAGTAGATTGAGGACCGGCTGATCTTGAGCAGCTTGCACTGACGCGTCAGGCTCAGTTCGGTGTTCTCTTTGCGGATCATGTTACGGCGTTCACTGGGGCTCATCGCTTCAGCCCTTGTGACAAAAAATCATTTTCCACCGCCAGCTGACCGATCCTGGCGTGGAGTTCTTTGATCTCGCCGTCCTTGTTCTCAGCCTGTTGAATGTCATTGAGAACTGACCCGGTATTGTCACCGAGATTTGACCCGCCTTTATTTTTTATCAGCAGTTACGTTTTGGTCAATGTGGTGGCCTCCTTTGTGGTTTTCCTTGCAGCCTCTGAACTGGCTTTGAAGCGGTAGCTGTCGTTGCCAGTCTCGAGGATGTGGCAGCGGTGAGTGAGCCGATCGAGGAGTGCTGTTGTCATCTTTGCGTCGCCGAAGACCTGCGCCCATTCACTGAAGCTGAGGTTGGTTGTGATGACGACGCCGGTGCGCTCATAGAGTTTGCTCAGAAGGTGGAACAGTAATGCGCCACCGGATTGGCTGAACGGCAGGTAGCCGGGTTCGTCGAGGATGACCAAGTCAGTTTTGGTCAACATCTCAGCCGGTTTACCAGCTTTTCCAAGGGCCTTTTCCCGCTCTGACGCGTTGACCGGTTCGACGCTCGAGTAGAAGCGCACTTTGCGTCGATGATGCTCGATTGCCTGCACGCCGATAGCCGTGGCGACATGGCTTTTGCCAGTCCCGGGTCCGCCAATAAGCACGACGTTTTCTGCATTCTCGATGAACTCGCCGCGATGGAGTTGCCGGACTGTGGCCTCATTGATCTCGCTCGACGCGAAGTCAAAACCCGTGAGGTCCTTGCAGGATGGGAAGCGCGCCACCTTGGTGTGGCAGGCAATTGATCGCACCTCTCGTTCCGCCATTTCCGCCTTGAGCAGTTGGGACAACATTGGGGTGGCCGCCTCAAACGCTGGAGCACCTTGTGTAACCAGGTCATCGACCGCATGCGCCATGCCATGCAGCTTGAGACTGCGCAGCATGATGATAATGGAAGCCCCTGCAGGATCATGACGCATTGCGGTTCTCCCTTGTTTGTCTGAGACCGTCATACCGATCTACGTTTGCCTTCGGTGCTGTTTCCAAAGCCAAGGCATCTGGTGGATCGATCTCAGGGTGATCTGTCTGCTTTGGATCTATCAGCCTGTGCAGCAGGTTCAGGATATGTGTTTTGGTTGGTACCCCAGCTTCCAGCGCCATCTCCACCGCCCGTGGCACAGCGCTTTCGTCATGGTGTAAAACCAAGGACAGGATGTCGACCATCTCGCGGTCTCCACCTTCTTTGCGTAGCATGTGATCCTGCAGCCGACGGAAGGTGTCAGGCATCTCGGTAAACGGTGCACCATTGCGCAGGGCCCCCGGTTTGCGCTGGATGACCGCCAGATAATGGCGCCACTCATAGATGACTTTGCCAGGCTTGCGGTGGGATCGATCAATGATGCGCTCATGTGAGCAGACAGTTTGACCTTCAGCAACAATGACCAGCCGTTCTGGATAGACACGAAGGCCTGCAGGGCGGTTCGCAAAGCTGGCAGGCACGCTGTAGCGGTTGCGTTCGAAGGTGATCAGGCATGTTGGTGACACACGCTTGCTGTGTTCGACAAACCCGTCAAAGGCTGGTGGTGGAACCATCAGCACAGGCTTCTCAGCTTCCCGGGCATCGGCGATTGAGCCCGGCAATTCCCGGTGCGCCGTCTCTGGCCAGAGCGCGATGCAACGATCTTCAAGCCACTGGTTCAGTTCTCCCGGATCCTTGAAGACAGGCATGACCTGCCACAACCGGTTCCGGGCATCCCGGACGTTCTTCTCAACCTGGCCCTTCTCCCAACCCGCTGCTGGATTGCAGAACTCAGGTTCAAAGACGTAATGGCTGGCCATCGCTTTGAAGCGTGCGTTGACATCGCGCTGCTTGCCACGACCAACACGGTCGAGCGCTGTCTTCATATTGTCATAGATGCCTCGCCCCGGAACGCCGCCAAAGACGCGGAAGGCATGCCAGTGGGCATCGAACAACATCTCATGCGTTTGGAGAGGATAGGCTCGGACAATAAAGGCGCGGCTATGTGAGAGCTTGGTGTGCGCCACTTGCAGTTTGACGCGTTCGCCACCGATCGTGGCCCAGTCTTCGCTCCAGTCGAACTGGAACGCTTCACCTGGTTGGAACACCAAAGGCACAAATGTCCCACGCCCAGTCGTTTGTTCTGCGCGATGCCGATCAGCGCGCCAAGCACGCGCAAAGGCCGCCACACGCTCATAGGATCCATCGTAGCCAGGCTTGACCGGATCTTCATACATCAGCTTAACGTTACGCCGCTCTTTACGAGACTTACGCGTCTGCGCCAAAAGCCAGGCTGACAACCGATCCGCGCAAGGATCCAACTTGCCTGGACGCGATGGCGTCTTGAACCTTGGCTCTACAGCATCTTCACGAAGATACTTTTTGATGGTGTTGCGAGACAGCCCAGTGCGCCGCGCTATCTCACGTATCGGCATTTTGTCACGCAATGCCCAGCGTCGAATGACACTCAAAAATCCCATGTCGATCACTCCATGTCCCCCTGACCAAAACCGTCAGGGTAATGTGTTCACATGGGTCAATTCTCAGTGACAATTTATGGGGCTACCGGGTCAGTTCTCAGTGACATTCAACATTCTCAGCCTTCTTGATCTTGTCAGAGAAAACGTTTGCCATGCCTTCAATCGCTTGTCGTTTCCATGTGCTCACCTGCGTCGGGTGCAATTGCCGCTTGGCTGCGATCTCCTGCACCGTCCTGTCACCGCGCAGCGCCTCAAGCGCCACAGCAGCCTTAAACTTGTCTGAAAAGTTCCGTCGTTTCGTCATTCTCGTATCCAATCATCTGTGTTGGATACATCTTGGCACGCTGTCTAAATTTGCCGGACCACTTCAAGAGGGGGTGCAGCGCTGTGCCTGGACGATCAAGGAGGCTCTTTGCCTGACGCTGGCGCAATTGTTGCGAAAAAAGGGCAACGGTCAAACAGGCGTTGCCCTTTTCTCGGCAACGGCACAACGCAGCGGCTGGGTAGCCCCTCACCGCGATTATCCGGCCTCTGAGTTGGGAAAGTTGTGTTTTCCCTGTTGCCGGAGTATCGTGGCAGAAGAACCCCCAGGATGATTGAAGGTGGAAATTCTATGCCGAGAGTATTGGTAATTGGCTTGTTGTGTGGGTGTTTGTTGTGAGTGTTCCGATCAGGGCGCAGGCCGCCCCGGACTGCGGGAAGTGGCTGACCTCTGAATTTTGGAAAGAGGCGGGCGCTGCGGATGTGGAACGGTGCTTGAGCGCAGGTGCGAACATCACCGCGCGGGATGAACGGGGCCGGACCCCCCTGCACTTGGCTGCGGCGCGTGGCAGCGCCGCGACGGTGACCGCGCTGCTCGACCGGGGCGCGGACCCCAATGCGCGGGACGAAGATGGCGAGCCCCCCCCTGCACAACGCTGCGGAGCGGGACACCGCCGCGACGGTGAATGCGCTGCTCGACCGGGGCGCGGACATCGCCGCGCGGGACGAAGATGGCGGGACACCCCTGCACTTTGCGGCGCGTGGCAATGCCGCGACGGTGAATGCCCTGCTCGACCGGGGCGCGGACATCGCCGCGCGGGACGAACGGGGCGGGACACCCCTGCACTGGGCTGCGAAGCAGGACACCACCGAGACGGTGAATGCGCTGCTCGACCGGGGTGCGGATATCACCGCGCGGGACGAAGATGGCAAAATACCATTTGATTTAATCGAGGACGACAGTGCCCTTGAAGGGGACTGATGCGTATTGGCGATTGCATGAGGGCAGGTTCAAATAGCTGAATTGGCAGACCCGCAAAATACACGCCGGAGCTTCTGGCCGCAGCCCATGCCTATGCGGAGGGCGGCTGGGTGAAGGCGGGCGAGGCCGTGCCGACGATATTCAGCCTTACCCTCGCAATCGGGGTCACAACGGAGACCTGCTACGCATGGGCAAAAGAGCCGGACAAGGCGGAGTTTTGTTACATCTTGGGAACCATCATGGCAAAACAGGCCCGCGCGCTTGTAAACCGGAATCTGGTCGGGGAGTTTTCTGACATCCTGGAGAGGGTCGGGGTAAAACAGGCCTGCGAGCTTGACGCGGCGGCGAAGGCTCGGGGCCTTCCCGTGAGCAACCACCGCGCGGCATCGGGTGGATAATAGGGTGGATATAAAAGCCATTAAAATCATATATACTCCTCCGCCTGAATTGACCTGAGATTTTGAGCCGGGATCGGTTTGTAATCTTTCAGGCCGGGGAACGAGAGCCCCGCACCGGAAAAGGCAAACCGCCATTCCGCCAAAACTGTCGGACCAATATCAAATATCCAGCAGGGCATCATAGCCTGCATACGGAAGCAAAAATGTGCGCGCAGGCTTTCTCACGGGTGCGTCCACTTTACGGCGACGGCGAATCGCTTCAGGCGCCGCGCGGTCCCCGCATGTGAGGCGGCAGTGTTTTATGAGGCCAGGCCAGGATGATGCACGTCCCGATGCAAAACGATACGGGGCGAATTGGGCCGGATTTTCAAGCCGGGATCAGTTTGCAATCCTTGAACGGGACAACGCGGAAGTTGTCTGTGACGGTGTCCCGGAACCCGGTCCATTTTGCCGGTAAGGTTTTTCGGAAGAAATCAGGAATGGCCTCTGTGAACTGATCGAATGTGGCGTAGTGACGATTGTGGGTGACCCATTTGTGCATGACGCCCCGGAGACGTTCAATCGGATTGAGGTGGGGTGCATATGGCGGCAAAAAGTGCAGCTTCACACGGCGTTCAGAACTCTCGAGCCAGGGCTGGAGTATTTTGGCGTGGTGATAGCGGGCGTTGTCGGGGAAGACATGGATTGTCGCCATGGTCGGGTTGTTGCGCTCCGGCTTTTCGAGCATGGCCCGTGTTGTTCGGGCATTGATCTTCTCCCCTTCCACAAAGGTGAACCGGAACGTTTCAGGATCGAGCGCGCCCTGAATATTGAGGCGCCTGCGCCCCGATGTTGCCTTCAGGGCCGTCTTTTGCCCCTTCGGGAACCAGCCATGGGCGGGACGGCTCCGATGCTCCGGATGCACAGCATCGGAGAAGACCACCATCCCATCCGCCCCCAACCCGGACAGCAAAGCTTCATACATGGCGATAAACGCCGCCTGTCCGGCTTCGTCCGCCTGTGCCGGAAGCGACAAGGGCTTTTTGTATTCAAACCCGAGGCGGCGCATCAGTCTCGCGGCCCCCGAGGGACTGTAGCTCTGCCCGTATTCCGCCGGAACATACGCACAGACCTCGTCTACGTTCCGTGCCGGGTTTTCGGTGAAACGGGCTTTCAGCCCCTGCTCCTGCGTAACACTCAAGTGTCCCTGCCGCTGGCTGTAATCTTTCAGGCCAAAGAACGACAGCCCCGCACCGGAAAAGGCAAATCGCCACTCCGTCAAAACTGTCGGGCCAATATCAAGTATCCCGCAGACCAATTTGGCATCATAGCCCGCATCCGGAAGCAAAAACGCACGGGCACGCTTCCACACGAGTGCGTCCACTTTACGGCGACGACAAATCGCTTCAGGCGCCGCGCGGTCCCCGCATGTGAGGCTGAATGTCTTATGCTGTTTGGCCATGCCAGGAGGATGCACGTCCCGATACAAAACGATATGCGGCGAATCGACTCACCGACAAAAATTCTCAGGTCAATTCAGGCGGAGGAGTATAACATTATTTCAAGAGCTATATAGTCCATTTTATCCATATTCACCAACATGCTTTTCGCCGGAAGCCGTTGAAATGCGGGTGGGGGAACTAGAAAAGGGAGTAGGGAAATTATGGCAAAAAGAACGCACTGAGACTTTGCGCCTTAGGTTGAATGAGTCTAAAAGGTCTTCCTTTATTGGCGATAAGCGCCCCTTATTTCAGTACTGGTTGCCACAAACTTTGCAATTGTTATCGGATCACCGAGTAGTGGTGTTCGACATCCTACGTGATTGTGCTTATGTAGCAGCGTCATATCAAGAGAGGGCGGATAATTTTAATGTCACGTGGCATCCGTAGCGTGGCTTGGGCAGTTTCATCCACGAGATGAATATTACATATCGCTATATCCGAGACATGGCTTCGAGCAATACCCGTGAATTTATCGGCAAAAATCACGAAATAATATATGTAAACTATGATCGTGCTTTTACAGATTTTGACTACATTAATCACTTGGTTTCTCGGTTGGGTATTGAAATGAACTCTGAGATTTCGGGACAACTCAAGAATTTTATCAAAAAATCGGAAAAGCTCGTGCTCAATCCACGACACAAAATTTCGGCCTCTCTGTGCGCGGCACTTCGAGACGGTATTGACCACGCCGCCGCTGAAGCCGTCTGTGAGATTACTGGCATTGATGTATTAAATAGTATTCGCAGCACCACTGAAACCTCCTCCGACTAAAATCAGAGGGTTTGACCTGCCACCTTCGTGTTCAACAGCGGTCATGACAGCGACGAGATCAAGGGTGTCAATTGCAGAGTAAAATGGGTCCATGTCGCGGCGTAAAAATGGGCCACTTCGGTTGATGTTTTGTGGCGCTTTTGCACGCGTGCTCGTCACAAAGCTGAAGCGTGCCAAAGCGCATGCTGGCCATAAGGCCAGCATTATTCTGACTGTGATTGCGGGCTGGTTATTTTCGGTTGTTGCGACTGTGTTTGAGCCGATAGCTTTCGCCATTCATCTCGAGGATGTGGACGTGATGGGTTAAACGATCGAGTAGCGCACCGGTCAGCCGCTCAGAGCCAAAGACTTCAGTCCATTCATCGAAGGGCAGGTTCGAGGTTATGATGATGGAGCCGCGTTCATAGCATTGGGATATGACCTCGAAGAGCAGCTCTGCGCCAGATTTGCTGAGCGGTACGAAGCCCAGTTCATCAATGATCAACAGGTTCTGGCTGGTCAGTTGCTTTTGAAGGCGCTGCAATCTCCGCTCATCTTGAGCCTCGATCAGATCATGGACTAATGCCGCAGCCGTTGTGAAGCGCACCTTCAGTCCTCTTTGACATGCAGCCAGCCCAAGTCCCAGGGCGATGTGTGTCTTGCCCGTGCCTGACGGGCCGAGCGCGATGATGTTCTCCCTGCGATTAACGTAATCGCATCGTGCCAGATCCATCGTCAGGGGCTTGTTCAAGCTTGGCATGATCTTGAAGTCAAAGCTATCCAAGCTCTTGGTGCTGGGGAACTTCGCCGCTTTGATGCGCCGTTCAATCATCCGGCGTTCGCGGTCGATCAATTCCATCTCACACAGCCGCGCCAGATAGTGGATGTGATCTTTGTTCTCTGCAGCACAGAGCTGCGCCTGTTTGGCATACTCGCCTTGGAACGTTGGCAGTCGCAGTTGTTTAAGATGATGCCGTAGAAGAATCCGAGGGGCTTCGGTCATGCCGCGGTCCTTCCCATCAAGCTCATGTAACTGGATGGGCGTGTTGTGCCGACATTGGCCTTGGGCAAGTATGGATAGAAGTCCAAATCCAATCGTGGTGGCCGCTTCTCAACCCGACACAGTACAAGGTGTTTTACGGCGTCATAGCCAATTGCACCCATATCTATTGCCTGCTGGATTGCGCCTTGCACAACATCCATTTCGAAGGTCTCCAAAAGGCGCAAGACTTGAACGTATTCTCGCTTGCCCGGCTTACCCATTCTGGCTTCAAGCAGTCGGTGCAGCGTGGCAAATACATCTGGCAAATGCCAACCCTGCAAAGGCGCGGCCTGATCCAGGGCACCCACCTTTTGTTCAAGCAGGGGCAAAAAGTGCAATGGGTCAAAGACCATATCCGCTGATGTGTAGGATCGTTTGTGCCGCGCAATAATCTCATTGCCGCAGCCGATGATAACCTCATGCACAAACCCACGCACATGAACATCGTGGTGCGCATAGGCTACTGGCACCGAGTAATCATTGCTGCGATAGCGCACCATTGAGATCGACGTTGCACGCGTGCTGACGTGATCGCAGGCTTCATATTCTGCGACGGGCAATCCCATCAGAGCATCCAAATCCGACATCAGGCGTGCGCCTATGGTTTGGGTGTGACCCCGCAACGTATCGTCCTGACGTGCTAAACACTTCTCTTCCAAATGTGCGTTCAGATCATCAAAGCTGTCATAGCGAGGTGCGGGAACCATGAAGTTGCGGCGGGTGTATCCAACCATGCCCTCAACGTTGCCTTTATCGTTCCCTCGCGCGGGTCTGCCAAACTTGTCATCAAACAAGTAATGCGACTGCAGTTCCGTAAACCGACGTGTGCGGATGCGCGTCTTATCCCCGAGTATCCGAGCCACGGCGATCTTGGTATTGTCGTAGAGAATGGATTGCGGAATGCCGCCAAAGAATGCAAAGGCGGACACATGGCCATCGCAAAACGCCTCGGTTGTCTCAGCTGGATATCCCTTCACAAACACCGCATCAGAATGTGGCAAGCTCATCACGAAGAAGTGGATCTTGCATTCCACGCCACCGATCACGCCCAGCGTCTCACCAAAATCAACCTGCGCATGGCCCGGCCGATGCGACAACGGCACAAACACCTCTTTGGTGCGCCGTTTTTGCTCGCGCACGTAATAGGTCACCGTGGTCAGGCTGCCGGCATATCCATGCTCATCGCGCAGCCGTTCAAAGATGCGCTTGGCCGTGTGTCGCTGCTTTTTGATCAGGGCTTTGTCTGTGCGCAGTATCTCATCGACCACACCAACATAACCATCAAGCGTTGGCCGCCGAGGCGCTTCCGACCGACGATACCCAGGCGGAAGTTCATGGCGCAGCATCTTCGCGATCGTCTTACGATCTTTGTTCTCTAATCTGTCAATGCGTGTTTCCTGAGTTTCCTGCTTTTGATGTCAGAGGTTGCCTTTGTTCTCTTCGAACTCTGAGGTTCATGATGGGGTTGGCTGGGTGTGGGTCGGCAATGTTGAAACCGCAATCATACCGTTGGTCTTGGCTGTTGCTACAGAATCGGCGCCGTGTCTCACGCCCTCCCTCGGGCATCGTCCCAGATGGGAACTTTGATTTAGGAATCCTCGTTGTCGCCTCGTAAGCCTTACGCGGACTGGAAGTCAGTTTTGTCTCGCATAATGGCATGAAGTATGATTGCCAGACGACGCGCCAGAGCCACTCGGGCCTTTCTCATCGTTGAGCGCGCACCGATTGCGAGGGCCCATGTCTTCAATTTGAGCGGAGCGGCATACCGCGTCAGCATCACATTGGCGGCCTCATAGAGAAGCGTTCTGACGCGCACGTCGCCCCGCTTTGAGATGCTGCCCGTGTAGTCGATTTCACCAGATTGATGCCGTCGCGGCACCAGTCCAAGATACGCCCCCACATCACGCGATTTCCTGAAACGCGACGGATCATCAATTGCTGCGGCAAAGGCCAATGCTGTGATCGGACCGACCCCTGGTACCGTCATAAGGCGCTGGCAGACTTCGGATTTGCGGGTCATCTTTTTGATGTCGCCATCAATGGCTGCAACCGCCGCGAGGATTGCTTCGCGTGCTGCGAACAGTCCGCAAATTGCGGCATGGAGGCCAGGCACTCCATCGCTAACTTTTAGCGCCGCGTTTTTGAATGCCGGAGACAAAGCTCGTGGCAGCCGCACGCCGAAGACGACGACCAGACCGCGGATCTGATTGTCGAGCGTCACACGCTGTCCGACCAGCTTCTTGCGGGCTGCGATCAGCGACCGGATTGCGTGCGCTGACAGTGATTTGACATGGGTCGGCTTGTAGAATCCCGTCCGCGCCAGGTGTGCCAAACCGCGGGCATCATTGCGGTCCGTCTTGTGGCCGGCCAGAGATTTAAGGGCCTGATATGCTTGCCTGCTC
Source organism: Roseovarius sp. (assembly GCA_965207105.1). Classification (GTDB taxonomy): domain Bacteria; phylum Pseudomonadota; class Alphaproteobacteria; order Rhodobacterales; family Rhodobacteraceae; genus Roseovarius. The sequence continues at coordinate 381,151 of CBDBLS010000028.1, forward strand.
TCGATGCAAACAACCGGGACACCAAGCTCCGTCAGCCCATGGTAAAGCATTGGTGCCATCCGTCCCGTTTCAAATACAACTTTGGCACATGGTGGTCCAGAAGCGAGGAAGTCAGCGATCGCTTTTGGTGTTGAGCTCGCTTTTCCTTCACGAATAAGGGCCCCTTCACGATCCAGAATGCAGATATGCGTCTCTTCCATGGACACATCCAAACCAGCAAAATATTCCATTGGTCAGTCTCCTTTTCAATTGCATGTGCATCCAGAATAACAGGGGTAACTGAGTGCTGATCCTGATTACGCCATGTTGAAAAACCGCGCCGCTTCTCGGCCAGACATACCGTCCTTCAAACAAGCACGGCGCACACGACTATAAATATCCACAGAATACATCTCCCGCCCTCCGAATAAACGAAGGGCACAAACTGGCGGACTTTTACTCCGCTACAACTGCGATATGCAGCCGCTTCTGTGGCCCAATATTGCTCCGCGTTTTACAAGTGGATCTTGCATTCCACGCCACCGATCACGCCCAGCGTCTCACCAAAATCAACCTGCGCATGGCCCGGCCGATGCGACAACGGCACAAACACCTCTTTGGTGCGCCGTTTTTGCTCGCGCACGTAATAGGTCACCGTGGTCAGGCTGCCAGCATATCCATGCTCATCGCGCAGCCGTTCAAAGATGCGCTTGGCCGTGTGTCGCTGCTTTTTGATCAGGGCTTTGTCTGTGCGCAGTATCTCATCGACCACACCAACATAACCATCAAGCGTTGGCCGCCGAGGCGCTTCCGACCGACGATACCCAGGCGGAAGTTCATGGCGCAGCATCTTCGCGATCGTCTTACGATCTTTGTTCTCTAATCTGTCAATGCGTGTTTCCTGAGTTTCCTGCTTTTGATGTCAGAGGTTGCCTTTGTTCTCTTCGAACTCTGAGGTTCATGATGGGGTTGGCTGGGTGTGGGTCGGCAATGTTGAAACCGCAATCATACCGTTGGTCTTGGCTGTTGCTACAGAATCGGCGCCGTGTCTCACGCCCTCCCTCGGGCATCGTCCCAGATGGGAACTTTGATTTAGGAATCCTCGTTGTCGCCTCGTAAGCCTTACGCGGACTGGAAGTCAGTTTTGTCTAAGGTTTGTGGCTGTTGTCATCGTGAGATGCAGCGGCGACAAATCTGACAAGGAGGAAAGCGTGGGCGGATTTCGGTGCTATGGGGATTGTGTACTATGGCTGCGGTGATTGATGTGCAGAACTATCGGCTGCGTGATGACAAGCAGCGCTGATAAGTCGATTTTCCCAGCCCGATTTGGCTGATTGATATCCCGTTTTGCCGCCATTGGCCTGTTGTAGCGCAGGTTTTGGCGGGATGGTCGCACCGATGGGTCCGGCGTCCGCGTAATGAAGGACCCGATTTGATAGTCGTATCATGCGGCGTCCTCCCATGGCGGTGCGCGGGACTTGGGTGTTTGGCCCCGCATGAAGGTCTCGATGATGATCATTGCGCCACCGCATTTGGGGCACGGCTGGGACTGGTCTCGTTCGTCGGTATCGACACCTTGATCCTCATGGGCTTTCGGAATGGCGTCTGCTTCAACCTCCAATAAAGACCTGATCTTTGCGATCCTGTCGCGACGGATGCCATTCGCGAGGAAGCCTGTGTGGCGGATGCGGTGGAAGCCGGAGGGCAGGACATGGATCAGGAAGCGACGGATGAACTCGGACGTCGGCAGACGCATGACCTTCATCCTGTCCCCACGTTTGATGCGATAATCTTTCCACCGGAAGGCCACAGTGTTGGCATCAGCGCTGATCAGGCGGTGGTTTGAGATCGCCACGCGGTGCGTGTAACGGCTCAAGTACGCCAGCACGGCCTCAGGCCCGCCGAAGGGTGGTTTGGCATAAACCACCCAGTTGGTTTTGCGCAGCGGCGCGAGATGGGCGGCGAAGGTATCGGGGTCGGCCAGCTTTGCCAGTTTGCCGAAGAAGCGCAGCTTGCCTGCTTTGTGCAATCCGCTCAGCCCTTCGAGGAACAGGCGGCGGAACAAACGCGCGAGCACCTTTACCGGCAGGAAGAAGCCTGAGCGGCAGTTCTTCCAGCGCTTGCCATCGGACGACAATCCACCGCCCGGCACGATGATATGCACATGCGGGTGGTGCGTCATCGCGGATCCCCATGTATGCAGCACGCTCGTCATGCCAATCTTTGCACCAAGATGTTTTGGATCGGCTGCGATTGTCAGCAGAGTTTGCGCCGCCGCCTTGAACAGGAGGTCGTAGACCACCGCTTTGTTCTGGAAGGCAATGTCGGCGATTTGCGATGGCAGCGTGAAGACCACGTGGAAATACTCAATGGGCAACAAGTCTTCCATGCGCGCCTGCATCCAGTCCTGCGCCGCTGCACCTTGGCACTTCGGGCAATGCCGATTGCGGCACGAGTTGTAGGCGATGTGCTGGTGACTGCATTTGGTGCAAGCGGCAACATGCCCGCCAAGCACAGCGGTCCGGCAGCTCTCTATCGCCGACATCACTTTTAACTGCTGTAGGTTCAAGTGTCCGGCGTGGGCCAGGCGATAGGTAGCACCATGGGCGCGGAAGATGTCTGCGACCTCCAGCTTGAGGCGAGACATGGAAGCCTAGTTTAACCGGGTCCGGCCTCCCGCCGCACCAGCAGATCAAACGGGCTGGTGACACTCTGGATCGTCTTGGTTGCCACCTTGGTATAGATCGTCGTCGTTTCCAGCTTGGCATGGCCCAGAAGCACTTGGATCACCCGGATGTCGGTCCCACCCTCCAGCAGATGCGTGGCAAAGCTGTGCCGCAGAGTGTGGGGCGACACCTGCTTCTTGATCTCTGCAAAATCGCATGCGACCCCAAAGGCCCGATTGAACTGCCGCGTCGAGATTGGATCGATCCGGTTACGACCCGGGAACATCCAACCTCTCGGCCGCACTTCTCGGTAATAGTCGCGCAACAGGCTCAGAAGGTTCGGCGACAACATGACCTGCCGGTCCTTACGACCCTTACCTTGCTCAATCCGGATCAGCATCCGGTCGCTATCTATGTCGCCAACTTTGAGATGGGTGACCTCGCTGGCGCGCAGCCCGCCACCATAGGCCACGCTGAAGGCCGCGCGGTATCGTAACCCAGGCCCAGGTGCCGCTTCGATAATACGCGCGACTTCCTCGGCGCTGAGCACAACGGGGATCTTCTTAGCCGCCCGTTGATAGCGCATATGCCGCTTCATCTCGGGACGCGGGCACGTCGTCGCAAAGAAGAAACTCAACACTGTCAGCCGGTTGTTGAAGGTCGGTGCGCCAATGCCGCGCTCCTTCATATCGAGCTGGAACGCCCGCAGCTCTTCCGGTGTCGCGCTATCCGGCGCGTGACCCAGAAACCGCGTAAAATCCCGCATCCCTCGCAAATACATTGTCTGCGTTTTCGACTGCAGCCCTTTGATCCGCATATCTTCGAGAAATCGCTGGCGCAGTGCAGGTACATATTGGTCTGACATTGAAACCTCCTATCGTCAGATTGAGAAGGTCCCAATCGTCCAACAGAATCGTCAGTTCACAAAATCACGGCGCTTCGATCAGCGCGAAACCCTCGACACAAGCGCCAATACCGCGAGAGCGGTTTCGTCCCAGTCTCGCATAATGGCATGAAGTATGATTGCCAGACGACGCGCCAGAGCCACTCGGGCCTTTCTCATCGTTGAGCGCGCACCGATTGCGAGGGCCCATGTCTTCAATTTGAGCGGAGCGGCATACCGCGTCAGCATCACATTGGCGGCCTCATAGAGAAGCGTTCTGACGCGCACGTCGCCCCGCTTTGAGATGCTGCCCGTGTAGTCGATTTCACCAGATTGATGCCGTCGCGGCACCAGTCCAAGATACGCCCCCACATCACGCGATTTCCTGAAACGCGACGGATCATCAATTGCTGCGGCAAAGGCCAATGCTGTGATCGGACCGACCCCTGGTACCGTCATAAGGCGCTGGCAGACTTCGGATTTGCGGGTCATCTTTTTGATGTCGCCATCAATGGCTGCAACCGCCGCGAGGATTGCTTCGCGTGCTGCGAACAGTCCGCAAATTGCGGCATGGAGGCCAGGCACTCCATCGCTAACTTTTAGCGCCGCGTTTTTGAATGCCGGAGACAAAGCTCGTGGCAGCCGCACGCCGAAGACGACGACCAGACCGCGGATCTGATTGTCGAGCGTCACACGCTGTCCGACCAGCTTCTTGCGGGCTGCGATCAGCGACCGGATTGCGTGCGCTGACAGTGATTTGACATGGGTCGGCTTGTAGAATCCCGTCCGCGCCAGGTGTGCCAAACCGCGGGCATCATTGCGGTCCGTCTTGTGGCCGGCCAGAGATTTAAGGGCCTGATATGCTTGCCTGCTCTCGATGCAAACAACCGGGACACCAAGCTCCGTCAGCCCATGGTAAAGCATTGGTGCCATCCGTCCCGTTTCAAATACAACTTTGGCACATGGTGGTCCAGAAGCGAGGAAGTCAGCGATCGCTTTTGGTGTTTAGCTCGCTTTTCCTTCACGAATAAGGGCCCCTTCACGATCCAGAATGCAGATATGCGTCTCTTCCATGGACACATCCAAACCAGCAAAATATTCCATTGGTCAGTCTCCTTTTCAATTGCATGTGCATCCAGAATAACAGGGGTAACTGAGTGCTGATCCTGATTACGCCATGTTGAAAAACCGCGCCGCTTCTCGGCCAGACATACCGTCCTTCAAACAAGCACGGCGCACACGACTATAAATATCCACAGAATACATCTCCCGCCCTCCGAATAAACGAAGGGCACAAACTGGCGGACTTTTACTCCGCTACAACTGCGATATGCAGCCGCTTCTGTGGCCCAATATTGCTCCGCGTTTTACACCTCTATTCGCTCTTCGTTGAACGTGCCCTGACCGTAGTGCGGCAAGACGGATTGATCGGATTACTGGTCCCGTCCGGGATCGCATCGGACAAGACCGCCGCGAAGTTCTTCCAGGGCGTGGCGACCGAAGGGCGGCTGAAGGCACCCTATGATTTCGAAAACCGGCGGACACGCTACGATCTGGAGCCTTTCTTCAAAGATGTGGACAGCCGATTCAAGTTTTGTGCCTTTGTGGCCAGCCCATCACCAGCGAAAGAGGCCGCGCGCTGCGCATTTTTCCTTCAGGCGGTGAGCGAGCTTTCAAAGCCCGAAATTTGCTTCTCCCTCAGCGCCGAGGACTTCGTCCGCGTAAATCCGAACACCGGGACAGCGCCGATCTTTCGCTCGAAACGCGATGCCGACCTGACAACGGTCATCTATGGCAATTCCGTGCCCCTGGTTGATCGTTCCTCCGGCGCGGAGGTGAAGGCATGGCCGGTGAAGTATCTCAGAATGTTCGATATGACGAACGACTCCGGCTTGTTTAGGACTCGCGCCGAGCTGGACGAGATGGAGAGCGCATACCCCATTGGTCAGAACATTTTCGGAAGCCCATCTGGTAATTGGTTGCCTCTCTATGAAGGAAAGATGGTTCAAGCCTATGATCATCGCGCTGCAAGCGTAGTGATTAATCCGGAGAACCAACATCGACCAGCTCAGCCACTCCCCTCGACGGACGAACAACACAAAAACCCGAGCTGGCTACCCGATCCGCAATACTGGGTGCTAGAGAAAGAATGCAAATTGGACAAAAACGATTGGGTGCTTGGCTTTAAGGAGATTACTGCACCGACGAATGTCAGAACTATGATCTCTGCTCTGTTTCCAGCCGTCGGGTTTGGGAACAAAGTTCCGCTTCTTATTCCACAGTCGGATCAACGAGACGAATGGTTGCTGTGTGCCAACCTAAATTCGATACCTTTCGACTATGCGACGCGGCAAAAAGTTCAGGGGCAAACCCTAAACCTTTTCATAGTCGAACAACTTCCGGTGATTCCGCTTGAGCGTTTCAAGAAAACTAAGTTCGGTCCAAATACCGCCGCCGAGATCGTGCGGGAAGTAGTTCTTGAGCTCACCTATACTTCCCACGATATGGCTTCGTTTGCGCGGGACATGGGCTATGTGGACGATGCTGGAACCGTAAAGACGCCCTTTAATTGGGATGAAGAGCGCCGCCTTGTCTTGCGTGCCAAGCTCAATGCCGTCTTCTTCCACCTCTACGGCATCACGGACCGCGATGACATCCGCTACATCTACTCGACCTTCCCGATCGTCGAGCGTGAAGAGAAGGCCGCTTTTGGCGGCAAATACCGCTCTTGCGAGCTGTGCCTAGCCTACATGAACGCGCTTGCCGCCGGAAACCCTGACGCAGAGATCAAACTATGAGCGAAGAAGAGAAGATCGTTGGGAGGATTGCAACCGTAGCCCAAGGTTGCATTCAGCAACATCCGGTCGTCATCTTGGGAAGCGGGGCATCGGTTGTTCATGGTCTAAGAGGCATGGGTGATCTGGCTCAGTATCTCCTAGATCATATAGACCCTGACGAAGGCGATGAAACCGATGCTTGGCTGCCAATTAAAACGGCTTTGGCGGAAGGTGACGGCCTTGAAGAGGCTCTGCTGAAAACTCCTGCTGCGCCGCCTTGTCTTGGTCTTGTCAAGAAGATTGTAGCATTTACTCAGGGCAATCGCGTTTGGATTTGTCCTGCCACATCGAGGTTGAAAAACATCAAAATCTGACCACAAACGCAACGAGGGAGCCAAAAAGTTCATGCTATGTTCGTCAGCGAAGGGCCTGGATTTCCAAATGCGATTGCCCTGAGCATTTACTTGGCAAGCGATAGCCGAGGGTGACCTTGCTTTGATGGCGCGGGCAGCACAAGAGCAGGAGCATTTCAGTTTGTCTGATTTACTTCAGGGTATGTTTAGGAGCACTAACATGGTCACAAATATTGTGACCCCAAATTATGACCGTGTGGCGGAGTATGCTACTGATATAGCGGGATACTTTCACGCAGCAGGTTTTGTACCGGGCATCATTCGAAACCGTGAGGGCGGCGATCCAGTTTCAATTCAACGTAGGGGGCATCTGGCAAGGACGGTCAGAATATGGAAGGTTCATGGTTCGCTCGATTGGTTTGCGGACAACGCCGGTCGAGTCGTTTCCTTGCCGTTTTCGGAACGGCTGCCAGAGGGTTTTGAGCCGCTGATCGTGACACCAGGCGTCAGCAAGTATGAGCGAACGCATGACGAGCCTTTTCGATCTGCCATCCAAGGAGCAGACAGAGCATTGGATCATGCCGCTTCCTTTCTTTGTGTCGGCTACGTGTAAAACGCGGAGCAATATTGGGCCACAGAAGCGGCTGCATATCGCAGTTGTAGCGGAGTAAAAGTCCGCCAGTTTGTGCCCTTCGTTTATTCGGAGGGCGGGAGATGTATTCTGTGGATATTTATAGTCGTGTGCGCCGTGCTTGTTTGAAGGACGGTATGTCTGGCCGAGAAGCGGCGCGGTTTTTCAACATGGCGTAATCAGGATCAGCACTCAGTTACCCCTGTTATTCTGGATGCACATGCAATTGAAAAGGAGACTGACCAATGGAATATTTTGCTGGTTTGGATGTGTCCATGGAAGAGACGCATATCTGCATTCTGGATCGTGAAGGGGCCCTTATTCGTGAAGGAAAAGCGAGCTCAACACCAAAAGCGATCGCTGACTTCCTCGCTTCTGGACCACCATGTGCCAAAGTTGTATTTGAAACGGGACGGATGGCACCAATGCTTTACCATGGGCTGACGGAGCTTGGTGTCCCGGTTGTTTGCATCGAGAGCAGGCAAGCATATCAGGCCCTTAAATCTCTGGCCGGCCACAAGACGGACCGCAATGATGCCCGCGGTTTGGCACACCTGGCGCGGACGGGATTCTACAAGCCGACCCATGTCAAATCACTGTCAGCGCACGCAATCCGGTCGCTGATCGCAGCCCGCAAGAAGCTGGTCGGACAGCGTGTGACGCTCGACAATCAGATCCGCGGTCTGGTCGTCGTCTTCGGCGTGCGGCTGCCACGAGCTTTGTCTCCGGCATTCAAAAACGCGGCGCTAAAAGTTAGCGATGGAGTGCCTGGCCTCCATGCCGCAATTTGCGGACTGTTCGCAGCACGCGAAGCAATCCTCGCGGCGGTTGCAGCCATTGATGGCGACATCAAAAAGATGACCCGCAAATCCGAAGTCTGCCAGCGCCTTATGACGGTACCAGGGGTCGGTCCGATCACAGCATTGGCCTTTGCCGCAGCAATTGATGATCCGTCGCGTTTCAGGAAATCGCGTGATGTGGGGGCGTATCTTGGACTGGTGCCGCGACGGCATCAATCTGGTGAAATCGACTACACGGGCAGCATCTCAAAGCGGGGCGACGTGCGCGTCAGAACGCTTCTCTATGAGGCCGCCAATGTGATGCTGACGCGGTATGCCGCTCCGCTCAAATTGAAGACATGGGCCCTCGCAATCGGTGCGCGCTCAACGATGAGAAAGGCCCGAGTGGCTCTGGCGCGTCGTCTGGCAATCATACTTCATGCCATTATGCGAGACAAAACTGACTTCCAGTCCGCGTAAGGCTTACGAGGCGACAACGAGGATTCCTAAATCAAAGTTCCCATCTGGGACGATGCCCGAGGGAGGGCGTGAGACACGGCGCCGATTCTGTAGCAACAGCCAAGACCAACGGTATGATTGCGGTTTCAACATTGCCGACCCACACCCAGCCAACCCCATCATGAACCTCAGAGTTCGAAGAGAACAAAGGCAACCTCTGACATCAAAAGCAGGAAACTCAGGAAACACGCATTGACAGATTAGAGAACAAAGATCGTAAGACGATCGCGAAGATGCTGCGCCATGAACTTCCGCCTGGGTATCGTCGGTCGGAAGCGCCTCGGCGGCCAACGCTTGATGGTTATGTTGGTGTGGTCGATGAGATACTGCGCACAGACAAAGCCCTGATCAAAAAGCAGCGACACACGGCCAAGCGCATCTTTGAACGGCTGCGCGATGAGCATGGATATGCTGGCAGCCTGACCACGGTGACCTATTACGTGCGCGAGCAAAAACGGCGCACCAAAGAGGTGTTTGTGCCGTTGTCGCATCGGCCGGGCCATGCGCAGGTTGATTTTGGTGAGACGCTGGGCGTGATCGGTGGCGTGGAATGCAAGATCCACTTCTTCGTGATGAGCTTGCCACATTCTGATGCGGTGTTTGTGAAGGGATATCCAGCTGAGACAACCGAGGCGTTTTGCGATGGCCATGTGTCCGCCTTTGCATTCTTTGGCGGCATTCCGCAATCCATTCTCTACGACAATACCAAGATCGCCGTGGCTCGGATACTCGGGGATAAGACGCGCATCCGCACACGTCGGTTTACGGAACTGCAGTCGCATTACTTGTTTGATGACAAGTTTGGCAGACCCGCGCGAGGGAACGATAAAGGCAACGTTGAGGGCATGGTTGGATACACCCGCCGCAACTTCATGGTTCCCGCACCTCGCTATGACAGCTTTGATGATCTGAACGCACATTTGGAAGAGAAGTGTTTAGCACGTCAGGACGATACGTTGCGGGGTCACACCCAAACCATAGGCGCACGCCTGATGTCGGATTTGGATGCTCTGATGGGATTGCCCGTCGCAGAATATGAAGCCTGCGATCACGTCAGCACGCGTGCAACGTCGATCTCAATGGTGCGCTATCGCAGCAATGATTACTCGGTGCCAGTAGCCTATGCGCACCACGATGTTCATGTGCGTGGGTTTGTGCATGAGGTTATCATCGGCTGCGGCAATGAGATTATTGCGCGGCACAAACGATCCTACACATCAGCGGATATGGTCTTTGACCCATTGCACTTTTTGCCCCTGCTTGAACAAAAGGTGGGTGCCCTGGATCAGGCCGCGCCTTTGCAGGGTTGGCATTTGCCAGATGTATTTGCCACGCTGCACCGACTGCTTGAAGCCAGAATGGGTAAGCCGGGCAAGCGAGAATACGTTCAAGTCTTGCGCCTTTTGGAGACCTTCGAAATGGATGTTGTGCAAGGCGCAATCCAGCAGGCAATAGATATGGGTGCAATTGGCTATGACGCCGTAAAACACCTTGTACTGTGTCGGGTTGAGAAGCGGCCACCACGATTGGATTTGGACTTCTATCCATACTTGCCCAAGGCCAATGTCGGCACAACACGCCCATCCAGTTACATGAGCTTGATGGGAAGGACCGCGGCATGACCGAAGCCCCTCGGATTCTTCTACGGCATCATCTTAAACAACTGCGACTGCCAACGTTCCAAGGCGAGTATGCCAAACAGGCGCAGCTCTGTGCTGCAGAGAACAAAGATCACATCCACTATCTGGCGCGGCTGTGTGAGATGGAATTGATCGACCGCGAACGCCGGATGATTGAACGGCGCATCAAAGCGGCGAAGTTCCCCAGCACCAAGAGCTTGGATAGCTTTGACTTCAAGATCATGCCAAGCTTGAACAAGCCCCTGACGATGGATCTGGCACGATGCGATTACGTTAATCGCAGGGAGAACATCATCGCGCTCGGCCCGTCAGGCACGGGCAAGACACACATCGCCCTGGGACTTGGGCTGGCTGCATGTCAAAGAGGACTGAAGGTGCGCTTCACAACGGCTGCGGCATTAGTCCATGATCTGATCGAGGCTCAAGATGAGCGGAGATTGCAGCGCCTTCAAAAGCAACTGACCAGCCAGAACCTGTTGATCATTGATGAACTGGGCTTCGTACCGCTCAGCAAATCTGGCGCAGAGCTGCTCTTCGAGGTCATATCCCAATGCTATGAACGCGGCTCCATCATCATAACCTCGAACCTGCCCTTCGATGAATGGACTGAAGTCTTTGGCTCTGAGCGGCTGACCGGTGCGCTACTCGATCGTTTAACCCATCACGTCCACATCCTCGAGATGAATGGCGAAAGCTATCGGCTCAAACACAGTCGCAACAACCGAAAATAACCAGCCCGCAATCACAGTCAGAATAATGCTGGCCTTATGGCCAGCATGCGCTTTGGCACGCTTCAGCTTTGTGACGAGCACGCGTGCAAAAGCGCCACAAAACATCAACCGAAGTGGCCCATTTTTACGCCGCGACATGGACCCATTTTACTCTGCGATTGACACCAGCCCTCCCTGCTCAAACAGTCAGGACAAAAAGTGGACGACTTTTGCGCCGCCCGCACCGGTGAAATACCGGCGCTACTGTGGCCTGATTTTGCACCGCCCTATACAGGCCTCGATGGACAGCCCTTTTTTCTTCTCTTTGCAGTAATCGCAGGTCTTCTTCGTGCCTCGGCGTTTGATCTCGCGGCTGAAAAAATCCTCACCGACGCAGTGATGGCAAAGGTGGAGGTCCGACACCTCGGATGAAGTCAGTTCGCTCATTGATGGTCTGTCCTGCTGACTGGGCTTCACGCGCCAAATGCTAGATTTCTATAAGTTTTGTCAAAGCGGGTTTAAAAAACGCAGCGACCCTTGGCTACCTAAGTGTTGATGTCAATTTCGATGGGAACAGCAACTTGATTTGAAATCTCTGTGTAGAGGTCGGTCTCGACCTCTGTGCGCAATGTGAGAACTAAAGCATATCGGATACGGCGTTCGAAACGCGCCAATGCCGGTTTTTCGCGCCACCAGCCGCCAACCGGATGGATTGCTAGACCGTTGAGGCTGGCTAAATCTGAGGCATAACCTTGCCATATGTCACTGTGCAGCGACCCTCGGTCGCGCAGACGTTGGCCGAGGAGCCAACCATCGCCGCCTCCGCCACCATTGGCGTCATCTTCTTCACGGGCCGCAGCGTTGATCCGTTTTCTAAACCGGTCATTGCTTTCTTCTGGCCGCTTAAAGGCAAACCGCAATCCGTGGCCTGGATAGCTGTGCCGCTTGTTCCAGCCGCGTTCTCCAGGATTGGGTTCAATGAAGTAGCTTAGGGTCACGCGCAACTCGACCGGTGTGTTCTCTAGTTCGGTGAGTTTGGCAGTTGGCCAGGGCAGCTGATGGAAAATCATCTCGTTAGTTTTGATACCGTTCTCTAGTTCGGTGAGTTTGGCAGTTGGCCAGGGCAGCTGATGGAAAATCATCTCGTTAGTTTTGATACCGTTAGCTTCTTTCACAAACGGCGTGATTTCACGCTCGATCACGAGCGAGACGTCGTTGTCGACGCTGGACATGGCACGCGCCAAACTGGGCACCCCAAAACCGTAGCGCCGTGTGAGGATACGCATTTGTGCTTTGGACGGTTCTGCAGGGACATGTCCACGCATACGTGGGGTCCAATCTGCTGATTGGACAATGAGGGCACGAACTGTTTCAGGCCACAGCCCTGGTTGCGCAGCCATAATCTGTGCTGCCATGTGGGACGCATTGGCGGTTGCAGCGCTTGTGTCGAACGATGTTGTGAATGCCGCCTCTTCAGGGCGTCTGAAAGTCGTCAAAAGTCCGAGATCATCCACTTTCATGGTATGCCCAGTTGCGGGTTCAACGGCGTGATTGCCCCCCTCAAAGACAACATCTGGCTTTAGGGGCCAATCATGAGACCAAGTGAGCGAGGTGCGACTTGCCGGAGATAGGTCCCCTGCAGCAGGAACGGCTTCCCAACCGGCAAGGGCTGGCTCGGTGATGTTGAGTTTTTCGGTAGATGCCCCAACCGTCAGGACATTCCAAGCCTGAGCCGGATTTTCTATGGCCGCACTATCATTTTGGTCCATGTACTCATTGGCGGGGTAGGCGTTATGGATGTTGCCTGCTGAGACAGCAATAAAGCGCTGACTTTCTCCTTCACCATAGGCCAGCTCATCTAAGCGAGCCGACCAAGATGACGGTCTCCCAGTCAGATACGTGTCTGAGCTTGTGACAGCCAAACAGAACGCACGATCTCGAAGGGGCGCTTGTATTTCAGGTAAACTGACTGCTGATGCTGTAATGTGTCCATATAGCTCTGGATCATTTGTACCAAAATCAGGAAGGATTTTGACGGATTCAAGCCGATGGGTCAGCTCAACTTCGTCCTGACCGTAAATGTGATCCGTCAAATCGCCATAAAGCGCCAAACCACTCATTTGAGTGCCATGTCCACCCCATCCGTTTGCACTGACATCTTCAACAGACGGGTCAAACTGCCATTGCTGTTGATCAGCAACGTTTAGGGCAGGGCGGATTAAGGGATGACGATGTGTCGTCCCACTATCGAGAATACAGACCGCGGGTGCATCATCTTCGGGTGGCGTGATCCGTGCCAGAAAGTCGTCAGCCCATTCATGCTGTTCTGAACCATCCATCAACACAAACGGGGAAGGGGTATCCTTAGCGAGGCGCAATTCTGCTATGGCGTCGGTGTTGGCCACGATACGTGCCAGTTGCCGCGCTGTCCCTCGTGCAAGCAAAACATCACGTTCAGCAAACGTGATCACGCTTTCGCGGCTCGTCAAACCAACGACTTCTGCGGCATGGGTAAAGATTGCCTGACGTTCATTGCGCAACCAAACTTCCCACCACACTTCTGTATCAGGGTTGGGGTAGGTTGCGGGCGGGTCTGTGAATATTGAACGAACCTGCCCAAGTCGTGCAGCTTCAACTGATGCTATCAGAGCGTTGTTTTTCGGTCGGCGTGATTTTTGGATGCGGTCGCCATTCGCATCGAGCCTGAATTCACCATCAGCGTTCTTCTCGTAGGTGTAGTTATCCTTTTCAGGATCGGCAAAATCATCAATTCGTTTCGAGTAATGATCGCTTTTTGTGTCCGGCACGAACAATGTTGCCGTTAACTTCTCTGGATCAGCTTCAGACGGGCGAACTGTGAGAAGCTCAATCTGTGATTGGCCTTGCCGCGCCTCTAAGTTTTCCACGATAGCCGGATTAGAGCCACTAATGTCAATTTCGAGATAGAAACCGGGAGTGCCTGCCGTAATTTCTGGTTCACGTGCCGCCCGTTGCACTTCGGCGGCCGCAAGCGCCACGTTGAAGGATGCCTGCAAATTACCTGCATGATTTACACGATTACGGTCGGGTGTCCTACCGCTGCCACCACCAGAGCTAGGTGATGTGAACCGTTCCGTGTTGCCTTGATTAGGAAGGTAAAAGTGTCCCTTTGGGTTGGGTCGCGCGTCGGCCAATAATCCTACCCTTTATGATCTTGGGGTGTGCTGTCGATCGGCAACTGCAGCTTGAATGTCTGCCAGTGTAATCGAAAGTCTGTCGTCCAAAATTGACCGCTTAGCAGCTTCGTCCGCAATCCGGCTTAGATCGGCCTGACTGAGGTTCCCTGCTGTTTCGACTGCTTGTTCCCAGTTGATCCCAGTCGTATCGAATGTAGACAATCGACGTTCCAAAATGCCCCTCGCAATGTCCGGCGTGGGGACAGCGTATTCGATAACGTCGTCAAACCGCCTAAACAGGGCCGGATCCAAGAGCTCTGGATGGTTGGTAGCGGCAATAATGAGCCCATCGCTGTCATCGTTTTCAAGGAGCTGCAGAAACGAGTTCAGGACTCTTCGAATTTCGCCCACATCGTTTGTATCAGACCGCCGTGATCCAATGGCGTCAAATTCATCAAAGAAATAAACGCCATCAGTTTGTTGCATTGCTTCAAAGAGGAGACGCAACTTTGCAGCTGTTTCCCCCATAAACCGCGTTATGAGGCTCTCAAAAACGACAGTGAACAAAGGCAATCTCAACTCACCAGCCAATGCCGCCGCGGTCATCGTTTTGCCAGCACCTGGCGGCCCAATCAGAAGAATTTTCCGCCGCGGATTGAGCCCATGCTCAGCCAAACGATTCCTTTGACGGTGTTCAGTAGTGATACGCTTGAGGCGTTCAGCAAGCTCATCAGTGAGGACCATGCCGGAAAGTCGTGTATCCGAGTAGCTTGCCGAAACCAGATCGCCCAAATCACCGCGCGGCTGCGCTAGGGGGACTGGCCGCGCGGACTTCTTCGCCTTTTGTTTACGAGCTTGCTCAACAACGTCTCGCAATTCCGAGGCTAATTTATTATGGCCCTTGCGCGCCTCACTTGCCGCAACCTGAAGGGCAACGGACAGAAATTGTTCGTTGTCATCATCAATGTGGCTGCGCAAAAGCGCGAGGATCTGTTTTGAGGTGGTCATTGTGGCCAGCTTGAAGGAAATGGATCGGTTTTGAAGTGCTTGGGGTTGTCTCTTACAAACGACCTTAGAGGAACCTGAATCAGCAAGCAAACGGGATGTTTACTTAGGAAATAGAGCGCGGTTTTGTGCAACAGGTTGATCCAACGCAGTACTTTTCGAACAATGGTCATGCACGCACGTTTAGCCACTCAGAAAGTCCAATCAGCCCTCAGACAATGTTCAGTTTTGGGTCAATCGTCACGCCCGCAGCATGGCCCACATCGGGTTTAGAACGCCGTCATGACATTTTCCTGCTATGCATATTTGCGAAAAGACAGTTTGGCGGCGGCCAGGGCTGTGCTTGACGTTGCTCAATAAATCAAAGATGATTGAGGTGGCCTTAGGTGTAGGCCGCTGTGCCCGCCATGCGAAGCTAAGCAGCGCCATATTTAATTCTTTTTGGACATCATGCCATTGGCAGGGTCTGACGAGCAGCGGGCACCTTCTCAGATCCAGATTGGACATGGATCATGAAACCTACCAATTCACTTCTTACTCTTAAGACCCTCGCGAAACGTTACGCACGTTCAAAGAGGCTACCTCAACATCGTGCACTCGACCTAGGGTCTGTTGACAATCATCGTGTTGCAATGAGCATGGCACAGAGGTGCCAGTTGGCAGCGTAGCTTGTATCAGTCTTGTCGTATCGCGTTGCTATGCCTCTGAATTCCTTGATCTTTGCGAAGTAGTTTTCGATGAGATGGCGCCACTTGTACATGTGGGTATCGTAGTCCCGTTGAACTTTTCGGTTCGATTTGGGCGGGATGACAGCGGTTGCGCCACGCTCATCAAGGTCTTGCAGGAGCCAGTCGGCGTCGAAGGCTTTGTCGGCCAGCAACGCCCCAAAGGAAGCCCCCTTGATCAGAGGAGCGACCCCCTTCATGTCGTGTGCCTGTCCCGGCAAAAGCAGAAACCGGAACAGGTTACCGAGCGCATCGACCAAGGCCACGACCTTGGTCGTCAGTCCGCCGCGAGAGCGTCCGATAGCCTGGTGTTGAGTCCCCCTTTTGCGCCCGAAGCCTTCTGATGAGCTTGAACAATCGTCCCGTCGACAAGGGCATATTCCAGGTCCGGCTCGCCACTCATGGCATTGAAAAGACTCTCAAACACGCCGTTCCTGGCCCATCGACGAAATCGCTTGAACTGGCTGTTCCAGTTGCCAAACTCTTTGGGCAAATCCCGCCATGGGGACCCTGTGCGTACGCGCCATAATACTGCTTCCATAAACCGGCGATTATTGCGCGCGGTAACACCCGGATCGCCTGCCTTGCCCGGTATAAGCGGCTCAATCTTCTCCCAAAGCTCATCGGAAACAGCCAAACGATTTGCGTCCATCAACACCTCCATTTTGGAAGCTTGAATCAGACTTCAGGCAAAATGGGAACCCCGAATGTCAACAGGCCCTAATTGCAGTTGAACTAAAATTTTCGCATTGGAACGCGCTGGTGAGTGCCAGTAAAGCAGACTGGTATCCGGCTCCAGAACACATTGCGACTGTTCAGGCACTTCTTAGGCAAACTCTTCCCACCTACGAGGTAAAGCACAGCAGTCCGGAAGCCATGACCTTGGACTTGACGAGTGATGACCCAACTGAGAAAGGGAAAATTGATGATCACACCTTTCGGATCGTAGAGTCCCTTGGCGATGTCTATCTGATGGGGGACGGCTGGAGTATTCACGTCGGGGAAGCTCCCAACGCGCCACCACGGGTGAAAATTTCAGAGCAAAGCGACAATTCAAACCCAATCCATAATCCGGCATTTCTGAAAAAGGCATTGCAGATCGCAGCGACACACTCCGAACAAGTCCGCGCGGGTATAGCAACAGACTGGCCACGGCGTTCTACTAAACCAAATGCACAGGGCAGGGTGCGGCACCCCTTGTTCGGTGCGGACTCGGACAATTGGTTCTGCTTACACTGCAACTCTGCGATCACTGGTCGCCAGATCGCCGATAGCCTCTGGCATTGCCCAGAATGCAAAGCGTCTCCGCTTGATATCTTTGAAAATGCCTTTTGGTTAGATGACGGAGATGCTCAACCTATGCCAGTTCGAACCTCAGACATTGGCCGAAGTCCTGAACCGAAAATCGATATTGTGGATACTAGGGCCTGTTGACATTCGGGGTTCCCATTTTGCCTGAAGTCTGATTCAAGCTTCCAAAATGGAGGTGTTGATGGACGCAAATCGTTTGGCTGTTTCCGATGAGCTTTGGGAGAAGATTGAGCCGCCTATACCGGGCAAGGCAGGCGATCCGGGTGTTACCGCGCGCAATAATCGCCGGTTTATGGAAGCAGTATTATGGCGCGTACGCACAGGGTCCCCATGGCGGGATTTGCCCAAAGAGTCTGGCAACCGGAACAGCCGGTTCAAGCGATTTCGTCGGTGGGCCGGGAACGGCGTGTTCGAGAGTCTTTTCAATGCCATGAGTGGCGAGCCGGACCTGGAATATGCCCTTATCGACGGGACGATTGTTCAAGCTCATCAGAAGGCTTCGGGCGCAAAAGGGGGACTCAACACCAGGCTATCGGACGCTCTCGCGGCGGACTGACGACCAGGGTCGTGGCCCTGGTCGATGCGCTCGGTAACCTGTTCCGGTTTCTGCTTTTGCCGGGACAGGCACACGACATGAAGGGGGTCGCTCCTCTGATCAAGGGGGTTTCCTTTGGGGCGTTGCCGGCCGACAAAGCCTTCGACGCCGACTGGCTCCTGCAAGACCTTGATGAGCGTGGCGCAACCGCTGTCATCCCGCCCAAATCGAACCGAAAAGTTCAACGGGACTACGATACCCACATGTACAAGTGGCGCCATCCCGTCGAAAACCATTTCGCAAAGATCAAGGAATTCAGAGGCATGGCAACGCGATACGACAAGACTGATACAAGCTACGCTGCCAACTGGCACCTCTGTGCCATGCTCATTGCAACACGATGATTGTCAACAGACCCTAGACTTCGGCTGGAGTTGGTCGAAGAGAACATAACGTTGCTGATCCGCAGCGCATTGGTTGAAGATGCGGCAAACGCCAGCGAACGCTTGGGCGCATTGTTTGCAGATATTGACGTCGACGAAGACAACAACGACGTGTGGATTACGTTTGATGAGGATCTGTGGCCAGAAACTAAAGATCCCATTCAGGCATTGGCTGTGGCCGAGCTTCTCGGAATTGAATTGGAACAGTCGATGGCTTGGAGAAAGCTACCATTTGCATGGCCTGGTTTGGGGGAGCACACCTTCAGTACTCTAGAATACACCAAGATGATGCTGGACGCTTACGCTGGGCAAAACACAGATCGAGGCAGCAAGTAACGTCTTAATTTGCCGCATTGGAGGGCCGCGTCGGAAAAGTACGCGGCCCTTTGTGGCGAATAGCACCGGCGCGCGCAAATTAGTTGTAGTAATTCAGACTTGATCTGACAGTTGGCCGTTTTTCCGGCGGCACAGGATGTAGTGCTACACTGCTTGCCAATCGGTGACGTTCCGGTATTACTCTGCTTATGCCAGCCCGATGGAAAAATTACAGACCGATGTCCCGCCAGGCGCTCGACGCGCGTTTTTCCAATGAGGAAGGCTGCGCGCACTATCTGGCGAACCGACGGTGGCCGGACGGCTGGCCATGCCGGGATTCCTGCGGTTTTTTTAACCGGCGGTATCGCGCAAATTCCAGCGCGACCCCTTCGGCGGTTTTCCCGCGCGTTTCAGGGGGCATTTCGTTTCGGAAAAATACCCGTTTCGTTTCAGATTTCAGTCGGGAAAAAATTGATCAATGGAGTCAATGTGTTGCCGGGCACGAAAATCTGAAACGAAACGAAACGCAAAAAAATCGCCACGCAGAAGTGTGTAAGTGCGGCGCATCACACCCACATGCGTCCCCGCCGGGAAGGACCCGTGATTTCCGGACAACGGGAGCGACACCCGGTGGTTGCCAACCTGCCGCTGGCAAGGCGTTCCATTCGGTCCCGGCGGCGCGCCGCAGCCTCTTTCGGGGGAAGGGGGGGCAGAGCCCCCGATATCACCGAGCAGCGGGCGGACCAAAACTGTACGGTCGGGCGGATCAAATTGCAAGCACGGGCGTAATAACTCACTGGCGTAATAACCGGGCGGAGGTTCCCGGAATGCGCAGGCGGTCCAGACGGCCCGCCCTTCAATGAAAATCCCGGCTTTGGAACAGTTTTTTCACTTGTTCCCCCGGATGTCTGTCTGCCGGAGGATTGGCGGTATTCGCAGGATGACGGGCTGCGTCCGGTTGCGTGTCGCCCGACTCTGACACAGATGGCTTGTATGTTTTCCCTGCCATCAATCTGCAGCAGATAGGTGCGTCGTCGATGCGGTTTTTTCCATTGGAGTTCGATACACAAGCACGCAGAAAGTCGTTTCTAACTTTTGCGAGTATGCTGGATGGACGGGCTTTGCCGCATCGCGGGAGGTCCGTAGAGCCGGTGAGCGCGGGATAGATGACCTGATTACTATGTTCGACAAGATCAGCGTTGAAGGGATGGTCGAAAGTGCTTTCAAAAATAGGCAACGCACTTCCTCTCGCTCTGGCATCCTCAAGGCCGAGGCCGTCTTGTTGTATTGCCGCGCATTAACCGATGCGGGCATAAACGATTTCTCAGATTTGGATTTTGAGCGACGAGAATACGCAGAAGCAGTCATTTTGGGTCTGCCCGGCCAGTCAAGTGGCGTCGCGTTCGACTATTTCATGATGCTGGCAGGTGATGACAATCTTATTAAGCCCGACCGAATGGTGCAGCGTTATGTTGGTCATGCGCTGGAATTGGACAGTGTGCCTCAACCTCGCCAAGCGGCAATTCTTGTAGGCTCAATTAGCATTGATTATGCGTGCCAACCTGTAATAGAACACACCATGAACAAAATTATGGGGTGCGGCACATGGATCATCAGGCTTTTTTGGTGTGGCTCAACGAGACCGACGACCTTTCATCGAAACAACGGGCTGAAACCGGACGGCTCGTTGCCGGGGTTTCGTCGCTGGAAAGCGTGGTCGATCTCCCTGAGGCGAATGTTCGCGAGGGGCGTATCTGTCCGCACTGTGCTTCGGGCGGTGCGATCATCAGGGGCCATGCAAGTGGCCTGACGAGGTTCTTTTGCAAAGGCTGTCGCAAAACCTTCAACGCGCTGACCGGGACGCCGCCTGCCCGCTTGCGCCACAGGGACAGATGGGCAGGGTTCGCAGCTTCCCTGCGCGACGGCGAAACGGTAAAGGCGTCCGACGGGCGTTGTATGGTAGCCGACACCACAGCTTTTCGTTGGCGTCATCGCTTTCCCGAGGCCGTAACGGTCGGTGCGGTCAAGCTGTGCGGAATCGTCGAAGCCGACGGGACGTTCTTTCCGCGCAGCCGGAAAGGGGACCGTAATCTCTCTCGAAAAGCCCGCAAACGCGGGGGAAAGGCCTCGAAACCCGGATTGTCGGAGGAGCAGGGTCCGGTCCCCGTTGCGGTCGACCGATCAGGCACCGCCATCAGTGCTGTCTTGCCTGCGGTGACAGCCGAACATCTCAAAACGGTTCTGCAGCCACGTCTTGATGGGGACGCTCTCCCGGTGACCGATGGCTGCACCGGCTACCCGCCCTGCGCCGCAGAAACGGGCGTCAGCCATGAAAGTCTCGACCGGACCGCCGGAGAACGTGTCCGTGGTGAATTGCACATTCAAACCGTGAACAGTCGGCATGAGCGGTTAAAGACCTTTCCGCGCCGCCATCGGGGCATCGCGACCAGATACCTGGACAGCTGCCTTCGGTGGTTCCACCTTGCCGTCCTTCCGAGCCACCAAACGCCGCGCGCGATACTTGCCGCCGCCGCAGGCATCCTGCCTGTAGCACGCCACGCATAATCAATGCTAATTGAGCCTTCTTGTAAGGCTGGCAGCCAAATAGCTTCGCAACAGGGGGCAGCTATGGACACCCCTGAGCTTAGACCATGCGATCTGGAAACATCAATCGCGGTACGAAGAATAGGCTGTTCTATTTCGTGTTGGCATCAAGCCTGCTTCATTGTTGAAGGCACGTCTAGACATGCTGATTCATTGTGTCGGGCGTGTTGGTGGATGGAAGCTTGCCTGTTTGAAACAGGTTGCCTCCGGTTGCACTAGGCTTTAGCTTGCGACAAAAAGAGGCTGGGGAGGTATTGCCATGTGTGGACGGTTCCTGTTTTGCAAGGTTTTTTTTGACGCCGTGATCATAGCGGGTTGCGGTCATGTGTCCGGCCTGTTTTTGCGGCAATAAGGCCGCTGGCCCTGATGAAGTCCGCGTGCCAGTTCCCTATCAAGTTGCCGGACTACTTGTATCCTGGCAATACCTCGGGGTGTTCTGACTGCGGCTTGCTTTGATCATCATCACGTCTATTGCCCTTGCATCCTGAAGCGCAGTTTTGGTGCTCGGTCTTCCGAGCGCGCTTATGTGGCTTGGTACGTTCCTCCTCTTGCCAGGAGCGCCCATACGATCCGCGCAGTTTTGTTGGCCATTGCGACACTAACCAATCGCGGTGCCTTGCGTTCCAGCAGGCTGCGGATCCAGGCAGCGGTGCGGGTTTGTGTATCAGCAACATGCCTGAGAATGGCCGTTGCCCCAACCACCAGGAGTTTGCGCAAATAACCATCACCCATCTTGGTAATCCGC
Source organism: Roseovarius sp. (assembly GCA_965207105.1). Classification (GTDB taxonomy): domain Bacteria; phylum Pseudomonadota; class Alphaproteobacteria; order Rhodobacterales; family Rhodobacteraceae; genus Roseovarius. The sequence continues at coordinate 402,926 of CBDBLS010000028.1, forward strand.
CCCAACCGCTCTTTTCCGCCCGAAGAGTTTTGCCGGGGGACCAGCCCGAGAAAGGCTGCGAACTGGCGTCCGGACTGGAATTGCGAAGGGTCCGTGACAGAAGCTGCCAGGGCTGTCGCTGTCAGCACGCCAACTCCTGGAATGGTTGCCAGGCGCTGACTGGTATCGTTCTGGCGGTGCCACACAAGGATCTCACTATCAAGTGCGCGGATCTGCTGGTTCAGGTTTGCGCGCTGATCGGCCAGGCTCAGCAAAGCGGTTCTCGCTATTTGTGGGATGTCTTCATTGGCACCCTCTTCAAGCTGTAGCAGCAATCGGGAAATATTTTCTGGCCTTTGAGGCGCAATGATCCCCAGCTCAGCCATGTGGGCGCGCAGCGCATTTATCAGCATCGTGCGTTGCCGTACCAGAAGATCGCGCGCCCGATGCAGCATCATAACTGCCTGCTGATCCACGCTCTTTATGGCCACAAAATGCATGTTCGGGCGCGTAACAGCCTCACAGATCGCCTCAGCATCCGCCGCATCATTCTTTTGTCGCTTCACGTATGGTTTTACATAGGCGGGAGGGATGAGCTTCACCTCGTGGCCGAGTGCTGTGATCTCACGCGACCAATGGTGGGACGTCGCACAGGCTTCAATGCCGATCAGGCAAGGTGGCAATTTAGCCAGAGTATCTAGGACTGCGTTCCGGCGAAGCTTCTTCTGTAGAACGGTTTGTCCTGTCGCATCGATCCCGTGAAACTGGAAAACTGACTTTGCAATGTCGATCCCTATCGTTGTAATTTCCATCTGGGCGGTTCCTTTCAAAGCTGGTTCATACCCCAGCACTTTGGCACATTGCGATGCCGGTGGGTGGAACCGTCCAACTCATCAAGTTGTTCGGTGGTTATGATCAGGTTAGACTGATCCTATGAGCATCCCAACCATTATGCCGCGCCTAAAAGGCTTCCGCTATCCGCGTGAGATCATTGCGTACGCTGTTTGGGCGTACCACCGGTTCGCGCTGAGCACGGCTGATGTTGAGGACTTGTTGGCTGCGCGGGGTATTATTGTCAGCCGGGAAACGGTCCGACTGTGGGTCAATCGCTTTGGTCAACACTTTGCAGATTGCATCCGCCGGGATCGACCGCGACCGAACGACAAGTGGCACATGGATGAAGTCGTAATCACGATCCGTGGCAAGAGGCACTGGCTGTGGTGCGCAATCGACGCAAATGGAGATGTTCTTGATATTCTTGTACAAACGCGTCGGAATTCCAAAGCGGCGAAGCGGTTTTTTCAACGATTGGTTGCCCGGTTCGGCGCACCAAGGGTCGTCATCACTGACAAATTGCGCAGCTGCATCAAGCCGATCAAAACACTGGCCCCGGACGCTGACCATCGCGCCCACAAAGGCCTCAACAACGCGATCGAAGTATCGCACCGGTCGACCCGCAAACGGGAGAAGATATTCGGGCGGTTCAAATCCCACCGACAAGCTCAGAGGTTTCTGTCTGCGCATGACCATCCTCTCATTGCTGCAAGCAGCAACTGCCGGACAATGGATCAACCTGATTTTCCGTCCCCGCCGCTATCAACTCACCGCAACCTCATACCGCCACGCCCGCAGCGATGCGTTCAGCCTCTGGGCCGATTACACCGCCGAAATGGCGGCATAACCCTGCCTTTTCTAATGCCTCACAAGCGGCCGCCAACAACTTGGCAATACCGACTGAGCTTGTCGGCCAAACCTGTCTCCAGGGACACCAACCCGGTACAACTGGTTGTGGACAGCACCGGGTTAAAGATTTCCGGCGAAGGCGAATGGCAAGGGGCGAAGCATAAAACCAGGCGTAAACGGCGCTCCCGGCGCAAGCTGCACCTTGGTCTGGATCTCGTCACTGGCGACATCGTTTGCTCCGATTTGACCACCAATGATGTCGGCGGTCCGACGGCCTTGCCGGAGATGCCGGATCAAATTGACGGGCCCGTCGAACTCTTTTCGGGGGACGGGGCTTATGATGGGGAGCCAACACGCCACGCTCTCACCGAACGCTTCGGCGCGACGATTGAAGTCACAATCCCGCCCGCCGGGAACGCCGTCCCGAGCCCGAATGCGGCGCAGTATCCGACCGTCCGCGATCACCATATTGCCGACATACGCACGTACGGGCGGATGGCCTGGCAGAAGTCATCGGGCTACAATCAGCGCAGCCGGGCTGAAACCCTGATGGGGCGCTGGAAGACGGTCATTGGGCCCAAACTCAAGGCGAGGGCGTTCGAAAATCAGAAGACCGAGGCCGAGATTGGTGTCCGTGTGCTCAACCGAATGACCGGACCTGGCCGCCCCGATTTCGAACGCACCGCCTGAAATCCGTCTCGGGCAGGGCGAGGTCCGGGCCAGTCAGTCTCCATGCAACAACGCCCAACTGGAGTTTTTGAGGGAGGGGTGGCTTTGTTGCACAAATCGCATAGTGCGAGGATTCACTGTGTGGATCAAGCGTGGTAGCTGACGGGGATGAGCAGTTGGACACCGACGACGTATAAGATCGGGAACCGGGCGGAGTACAATCTTTCCCTTGGAAAACGCGGATCGCTCGCGATTTGGGTTGATCCTGAGATGACATGGGAGGCGCACCGTCTGGCCGCCGAGGACGCCAGCAAGCTTACAGCGATGCCGCGATCCAGGCTTGTCTGACCCTGAAAGTTCTGTTCGGACTGCCCTTGCGGCAGACCACGGGGTTTGCAGCGAGCCTTCTGGAATGTAACGGGTTGGACTGGTCAGTTCCGGACTACAGTACCCTGTGTCGGCGGCAGAGAACGCTGTTGATCGCCATTCCGTACAAGGGCTCAGCAGGGCCGCTGCACCTGCTGATAGACAGCACAGGCATCAAGGTTGAAGGGGAAGGCGAGTGGAACGCGCGCAAGCATGGTGGTCCCAAGCGCCGCCTTTGGCGCAAGATACATATAGGGGTGGATGAGCAAACCCTTGAGATACGGGGCCCATCAAGGTTACGAGCAGCAGCATTGGTGATGCGCCCATGCTGCCTGACTTACTCACCCAGACCCCGCCAGATCAAGAGCTCGGCAGCGTCACTGCGGACGGTGCTTACGATACACGAAAATGCCACGATGCAATCGCGGTCCGTCATGCGCATGCCGTCATACCTCCGCGTAAGAACGCCAGGATGTGGAAACCTGACACGCCCGGTGCCAGACCCGCAACGAAGCCGTCCGGTCGTCAAAGTATCTGGGCAGAGCCTTGTGGCGGAACCTGACCGGCTCCCACCGCCGCAGCCGCGTCGAGACAAAGATGCATTGTGTGAAACTTCTCGGTCAACGCCTCTCGGCGCGCGACTTCGACCGTCAGGTTGCGGAGATCCAAATCCGGGCAGCCATCCTAAACGGCTTCACAGCGATTGGCATACCACGTACCGTCGCTGTAGGCTAAATCCGTTTGGGGTAAGGGGAAGTCTAACCGCAGGCCTATTTGTGCAACAAAGCCTTGCTGGGCAAGAACAAAAACAAGAGGGGGAACAGAAATGACAGATCAGCAGCAGCGCGACGAATTGCACCGCCAGATTTGGCAAATCGCCAATGATGTGAGGGGTGCAGTCGATGGTTGGGACTTCAAGCAATTTGTCCTTGGTGCCTTATTCTACCGCTTTATCAGTGTGTATAGGGCGGTGCAAAATTAGGCCACAGTAGCGCCGGTATTTCACCGGTGCGGGCGGCGCAAAAGTCGTCCACTTTTTGTCCTGACTGTTTGAGCAGGGAGGGCTGGAGGATTTACACTGTGGAAGTTTATTTGCAGGTGCGTCGGGCGCATTTTGATGAGGGTCGCAGCAAGCGGTCGATTGCGCGGGATTTCGGCTTGGCGCGCGGAACGGTTGACAAGATGTGCGCGTTTGCAGTGCCGCCGGGGTATCGCCGTGAGCAGGCTGTGCGTCGGCCGAAGCTGGACGGCTTCACGGAGACGATTGATGCGTGGCTGCTGACGGATCTGGAGCGCCCGAAGAAGCAGCGGCATACGGCGAAGCGGATCTATGATCGGCTTTGTGCGGAGAAAGGGTTCACGGGCGGCTATACGACGGTGAAAGATTACGTTCGCTCCCATCGTCAAAAGGCGCGTGAGATGTTCATTCCGCTGGCGCATCCAGCGGGACACGGCCAGGCGGACTTTGGCGAGGCCGTTGTTGTTCCGGGCGGCGTTCAGCAGAAGGTCCACTTCTTTGCTTTCGATCTGCCCCAAAGCGATGCCTGCTATATCCGGGCCTGTCACGCGGCGACATCCGAGGCTTGGATGGACGGGCATGTTCATGCCTTTGGCTTCTTTGGCGCGGTGCCGCTGTCGGTGGTGTATGACAACGACAGCTGTTTGGTTGCGAAGATCGAGGCGGATGGCCGTCGTCGTCGGACGCAGATGTTTACAGAGATGCTGTCGCACTACCTATTTGATGATCGTTATGGCCGCCCAGGCAAGGGCAACGATAAAGGCAACGTGGAAGGTCTGGTTGGCTGGTCGCGGCGCAACATGATGGTGCCGCTGCCGGAGTTCCCCGACATCGAGAGCTTCAACGCTTGGCTGGAAGAGCAATGCCGCAAGCGACAATCTGCAGTCCTGCATGGCCACACGGAGACGATTGGCGAACGCCTCCAAAGCGATCTTACGGCGATGTCACCGCTGCCAGGCGCAGCCTATGAGGCCTGCGCCAAAGCGACTGGCCGGGTCAGTTCACAATCCCTGGTGCGCTACAAGACCAACGACTACTCGGTCCCCGGCACCTATGGCTGTAAAACGCGGAGCAATATTGGGCCACAGAAGCGGCTGCATATCGCAGTTGTAGCGGAGTAAAAGTCCGCCAGTTTGTGCCCTTCGTTTATTCGGAGGGCGGGAGATGTATTCTGTGGATATTTATAGTCGTGTGCGCCGTGCTTGTTTGAAGGACGGTATGTCTGGCCGAGAAGCGGCGCGGTTTTTCAACATGGCGTAATCAGGATCAGCACTCAGTTACCCCTGTTATTCTGGATGCACATGCAATTGAAAAGGAGACTGACCAATGGAATATTTTGCTGGTTTGGATGTGTCCATGGAAGAGACGCATATCTGCATTCTGGATCGTGAAGGGGCCCTTATTCGTGAAGGAAAAGCGAGCTCAACACCAAAAGCGATCGCTGACTTCCTCGCTTCTGGACCACCATGTGCCAAAGTTGTATTTGAAACGGGACGGATGGCACCAATGCTTTACCATGGGCTGACGGAGCTTGGTGTCCCGGTTGTTTGCATCGAGAGCAGGCAAGCATATCAGGCCCTTAAATCTCTGGCCGGCCACAAGACGGACCGCAATGATGCCCGCGGTTTGGCACACCTGGCGCGGACGGGATTCTACAAGCCGACCCATGTCAAATCACTGTCAGCGCACGCAATCCGGTCGCTGATCGCAGCCCGCAAGAAGCTGGTCGGACAGCGTGTGACGCTCGACAATCAGATCCGCGGTCTGGTCGTCGTCTTCGGCGTGCGGCTGCCACGAGCTTTGTCTCCGGCATTCAAAAACGCGGCGCTAAAAGTTAGCGATGGAGTGCCTGGCCTCCATGCCGCAATTTGCGGACTGTTCGCAGCACGCGAAGCAATCCTCGCGGCGGTTGCAGCCATTGATGGCGACATCAAAAAGATGACCCGCAAATCCGAAGTCTGCCAGCGCCTTATGACGGTACCAGGGGTCGGTCCGATCACAGCATTGGCCTTTGCCGCAGCAATTGATGATCCGTCGCGTTTCAGGAAATCGCGTGATGTGGGGGCGTATCTTGGACTGGTGCCGCGACGGCATCAATCTGGTGAAATCGACTACACGGGCAGCATCTCAAAGCGGGGCGACGTGCGCGTCAGAACGCTTCTCTATGAGGCCGCCAATGTGATGCTGACGCGGTATGCCGCTCCGCTCAAATTGAAGACATGGGCCCTCGCAATCGGTGCGCGCTCAACGATGAGAAAGGCCCGAGTGGCTCTGGCGCGTCGTCTGGCAATCATACTTCATGCCATTATGCGAGACAAAACTGACTTCCAGTCCGCGTAAGGCTTACGAGGCGACAACGAGGATTCCTAAATCAAAGTTCCCATCTGGGACGATGCCCGAGGGAGGGCGTGAGACACGGCGCCGATTCTGTAGCAACAGCCAAGACCAACGGTATGATTGCGGTTTCAACATTGCCGACCCACACCCAGCCAACCCCATCATGAACCTCAGAGTTCGAAGAGAACAAAGGCAACCTCTGACATCAAAAGCAGGAAACTCAGGAAACACGCATTGACAGATTAGAGAACAAAGATCGTAAGACGATCGCGAAGATGCTGCGCCATGAACTTCCGCCTGGGTATCGTCGGTCGGAAGCGCCTCGGCGGCCAACGCTTGATGGTTATGTTGGTGTGGTCGATGAGATACTGCGCACAGACAAAGCCCTGATCAAAAAGCAGCGACACACGGCCAAGCGCATCTTTGAACGGCTGCGCGATGAGCATGGATATGCCGGCAGCCTGACCACGGTGACCTATTACGTGCGCGAGCAAAAACGGCGCACCAAAGAGGTGTTTGTGCCGTTGTCGCATCGGCCGGGCCATGCGCAGGTTGATTTTGGTGAGACGCTGGGCGTGATCGGTGGCGTGGAATGCAAGATCCACTTCTTCGTGATGAGCTTGCCACATTCTGATGCGGTGTTTGTGAAGGGATATCCAGCTGAGACAACCGAGGCGTTTTGCGATGGCCATGTGTCCGCCTTTGCATTCTTTGGCGGCATTCCGCAATCCATTCTCTACGACAATACCAAGATCGCCGTGGCTCGGATACTCGGGGATAAGACGCGCATCCGCACACGTCGGTTTACGGAACTGCAGTCGCATTACTTGTTTGATGACAAGTTTGGCAGACCCGCGCGAGGGAACGATAAAGGCAACGTTGAGGGCATGGTTGGATACACCCGCCGCAACTTCATGGTTCCCGCACCTCGCTATGACAGCTTTGATGATCTGAACGCACATTTGGAAGAGAAGTGTTTAGCACGTCAGGACGATACGTTGCGGGGTCACACCCAAACCATAGGCGCACGCCTGATGTCGGATTTGGATGCTCTGATGGGATTGCCCGTCGCAGAATATGAAGCCTGCGATCACGTCAGCACGCGTGCAACGTCGATCTCAATGGTGCGCTATCGCAGCAATGATTACTCGGTGCCAGTAGCCTATGCGCACCACGATGTTCATGTGCGTGGGTTTGTGCATGAGGTTATCATCGGCTGCGGCAATGAGATTATTGCGCGGCACAAACGATCCTACACATCAGCGGATATGGTCTTTGACCCATTGCACTTTTTGCCCCTGCTTGAACAAAAGGTGGGTGCCCTGGATCAGGCCGCGCCTTTGCAGGGTTGGCATTTGCCAGATGTATTTGCCACGCTGCACCGACTGCTTGAAGCCAGAATGGGTAAGCCGGGCAAGCGAGAATACGTTCAAGTCTTGCGCCTTTTGGAGACCTTCGAAATGGATGTTGTGCAAGGCGCAATCCAGCAGGCAATAGATATGGGTGCAATTGGCTATGACGCCGTAAAACACCTTGTACTGTGTCGGGTTGAGAAGCGGCCACCACGATTGGATTTGGACTTCTATCCATACTTGCCCAAGGCCAATGTCGGCACAACACGCCCATCCAGTTACATGAGCTTGATGGGAAGGACCGCGGCATGACCGAAGCCCCTCGGATTCTTCTACGGCATCATCTTAAACAACTGCGACTGCCAACGTTCCAAGGCGAGTATGCCAAACAGGCGCAGCTCTGTGCTGCAGAGAACAAAGATCACATCCACTATCTGGCGCGGCTGTGTGAGATGGAATTGATCGACCGCGAACGCCGGATGATTGAACGGCGCATCAAAGCGGCGAAGTTCCCCAGCACCAAGAGCTTGGATAGCTTTGACTTCAAGATCATGCCAAGCTTGAACAAGCCCCTGACGATGGATCTGGCACGATGCGATTACGTTAATCGCAGGGAGAACATCATCGCGCTCGGCCCGTCAGGCACGGGCAAGACACACATCGCCCTGGGACTTGGGCTGGCTGCATGTCAAAGAGGACTGAAGGTGCGCTTCACAACGGCTGCGGCATTAGTCCATGATCTGATCGAGGCTCAAGATGAGCGGAGATTGCAGCGCCTTCAAAAGCAACTGACCAGCCAGAACCTGTTGATCATTGATGAACTGGGCTTCGTACCGCTCAGCAAATCTGGCGCAGAGCTGCTCTTCGAGGTCATATCCCAATGCTATGAACGCGGCTCCATCATCATAACCTCGAACCTGCCCTTCGATGAATGGACTGAAGTCTTTGGCTCTGAGCGGCTGACCGGTGCGCTACTCGATCGTTTAACCCATCACGTCCACATCCTCGAGATGAATGGCTGTAAAACGCGGAGCAATATTGGGCCACAGAAGCGGCTGCATATCGCAGTTGTAGCGGAGTAAAAGTCCGCCAGTTTGTGCCCTTCGTTTATTCGGAGGGCGGGAGATGTATTCTGTGGATATTTATAGTCGTGTGCGCCGTGCTTGTTTGAAGGACGGTATGTCTGGCCGAGAAGCGGCGCGGTTTTTCAACATGGCGTAATCAGGATCAGCACTCAGTTACCCCTGTTATTCTGGATGCACATGCAATTGAAAAGGAGACTGACCAATGGAATATTTTGCTGGTTTGGATGTGTCCATGGAAGAGACGCATATCTGCATTCTGGATCGTGAAGGGGCCCTTATTCGTGAAGGAAAAGCGAGCTCAACACCAAAAGCGATCGCTGACTTCCTCGCTTCTGGACCACCATGTGCCAAAGTTGTATTTGAAACGGGACGGATGGCACCAATGCTTTACCATGGGCTGACGGAGCTTGGTGTCCCGGTTGTTTGCATCGAGAGCAGGCAAGCATATCAGGCCCTTAAATCTCTGGCCGGCCACAAGACGGACCGCAATGATGCCCGCGGTTTGGCACACCTGGCGCGGACGGGATTCTACAAGCCGACCCATGTCAAATCACTGTCAGCGCACGCAATCCGGTCGCTGATCGCAGCCCGCAAGAAGCTGGTCGGACAGCGTGTGACGCTCGACAATCAGATCCGCGGTCTGGTCGTCGTCTTCGGCGTGCGGCTGCCACGAGCTTTGTCTCCGGCATTCAAAAACGCGGCGCTAAAAGTTAGCGATGGAGTGCCTGGCCTCCATGCCGCAATTTGCGGACTGTTCGCAGCACGCGAAGCAATCCTCGCGGCGGTTGCAGCCATTGATGGCGACATCAAAAAGATGACCCGCAAATCCGAAGTCTGCCAGCGCCTTATGACGGTACCAGGGGTCGGTCCGATCACAGCATTGGCCTTTGCCGCAGCAATTGATGATCCGTCGCGTTTCAGGAAATCGCGTGATGTGGGGGCGTATCTTGGACTGGTGCCGCGACGGCATCAATCTGGTGAAATCGACTACACGGGCAGCATCTCAAAGCGGGGCGACGTGCGCGTCAGAACGCTTCTCTATGAGGCCGCCAATGTGATGCTGACGCGGTATGCCGCTCCGCTCAAATTGAAGACATGGGCCCTCGCAATCGGTGCGCGCTCAACGATGAGAAAGGCCCGAGTGGCTCTGGCGCGTCGTCTGGCAATCATACTTCATGCCATTATGCGAGACAAAACTGACTTCCAGTCCGCGTAAGGCTTACGAGGCGACAACGAGGATTCCTAAATCAAAGTTCCCATCTGGGACGATGCCCGAGGGAGGGCGTGAGACACGGCGCCGATTCTGTAGCAACAGCCAAGACCAACGGTATGATTGCGGTTTCAACATTGCCGACCCACACCCAGCCAACCCCATCATGAACCTCAGAGTTCGAAGAGAACAAAGGCAACCTCTGACATCAAAAGCAGGAAACTCAGGAAACACGCATTGACAGATTAGAGAACAGCCAAGACCAACGGTATGATTGCGGTTTCAACATTGCCGACCCACACCCAGCCAACCCCATCATGAACCTCAGAGTTCGAAGAGAACAAAGGCAACCTCTGACATCAAAAGCAGGAAACTCAGGAAACACGCATTGACAGATTAGAGAACGGCTGCGGCATTAGTCCATGATCTGATCGAGGCTCAAGATGAGCGGAGATTGCAGCGCCTTCAAAAGCAACTGACCAGCCAGAACCTGTTGATCATTGATGAACTGGGCTTCGTACCGCTCAGCAAATCTGGCGCAGAGCTGCTCTTCGAGGTCATATCCCAATGCTATGAACGCGGCTCCATCATCATAACCTCGAACCTGCCCTTCGATGAATGGACTGAAGTCTTTGGCTCTGAGCGGCTGACCGGTGCGCTACTCGATCGTTTAACCCATCACGTCCACATCCTCGAGATGAATGGCGAAAGCTATCGGCTCAAACACAGTCGCAACAACCGAAAATAACCAGCCCGCAATCACAGTCAGAATAATGCTGGCCTTATGGCCAGCATGCGCTTTGGCACGCTTCAGCTTTGTGACGAGCACGCGTGCAAAAGCGCCACAAAACATCAACCGAAGTGGCCCATTTTTACGCCGCGACATGGACCCATTTTACTCTGCGATTGACACCGGACCGTTCTACAACATGCCCTGGCGGGATTTTTGCCCGGAAGAAGCCGAAACCTGTACCGCTTTTTGCCACGGACATGTTCAGAGGGCCCGAGAGGGAGCGGCGAACGCGACCGCGCTGGAAAACCGGTTGGTGGAGGCGCTGGCGATGCGGTTCCAAAAGCCATATCCGGTGGAACCTGAAGAATTTGACCGGTGGGACGGGGATTATGCCGACGCAATGCGCAGGGTCTATTTCCATCATCGGGACGATCACGATGTGATGGCAATTTTCGTCGAGGCAATAATGACGCGCACGCCCTGGAAATTGTGGGATGTGCACACCGGCCTGCCTGCAGCCAATGCGGATACTTTAGAGGCGCTGGAGGTGATCGAGCGATCGATTGCCATGCATGATGCCGCCGGAACGCCACAGCATCCGGCCATTTTGCACCTGCATATCCACGCAACAGAAATGTCGGACACGCCCGAACGCGCGATGCGGTCGGCGGACATTCTAGGCGAAACCTGTCCGGATGCGGGACATATGAACCACATGCCGGGCCATACCTATGTGTTGTGCGGGCAATATGAAAAGGCGCGCATTGCGAGCGAAAAGGCGATCCGGGCCGATGAAATCTATCTGGATTATGCGGGTCCATTCAATTTCTACACCACGGCACGGTGTCATGATCTGCATCTGATGATGTATACCTGTATGTTCATGGGGCAGTATCGGCCAGCGATGGACGCCGCCGATCAGATGTGCGCAACATTGAGCCCCGAGGTTCTGGGCATTCTGGGCCGTCCGCAGATGACCACCACGATGGAGGGGTATTACTCTACCCGGTTGCATGTGAAGGTACGGTTCGGGCGCTGGCAGGAGATTGTGGAAGAGCCCATGCCGCCGGACCCGGATCTTTATCCGGTGACGATGCCGATGCACCATTATGCCAAGGGGGTGGCACATGCCGCGCTCTATCGGTTTGATGAGGCAGAAGATCAAAAACGGGTGTTTTACGAGGCCGTTGCCCGGGTGCCGGAGGGGCGAAAATTTTTCAACAATGAGGCTGTGGCCGTTCTGGCGATTGGTGAGGCAATGCTGAACGGTGAGCTGGAATATCACAAGGGCAATCATGCGGTGGCGTATAATCATCTGCGCGAAGCGGTGCGGCGGGATGATGCGCTGGCCTATTCAGAACCCTGGGCCTGGATGCATCCGCCACGGCACGCATTGGCGGCACTACTGGCAGAGCAGGGGCATTACGATGAAGCCGAAGAGGTGTATCGCACTGATCTGGGGCTGAATGAACAATTACAACGCTGTGCGCGGCACCCCGGCAATATTTGGTCTTTGCATGGGCTGGTGGAATGTTTGCGCCGCCGTGGGGAGACAAAAGAGTTGCCGGGGTTTGAGCAGCATCTGGCAGAAGCACAGTCGCGGACGGATGTGGCGATTACCTCATCCTGCCTGTGCCGGGCCATGACGGCCTGTTGTGGGGCGGGTTAGAGTATCGTTCACCAATAAGGAGGCTGAACGGGATCTGCGTATGGACAAAGTGCGGCAGAAGATTTCGGGCTGCTTCAGGGCTATGCGGGGGCACAGACATTCCGGTGCCTGCGCACCGTCACATGCACCGCACAAAAACAAGGCCGGTCGGTCATTGAAACACTGATGAAATCGCCGGATCGTCTGATCACCGCAATGCGCACCGGGCGGAAACAGGCGTTGAGCCGCGCGGGGAATTGTCCGAGGTGGATCTGCGTAAACGGCGCGGGTTCTGAAGGACGGAATTTACGCCTGTCTCAAGGTGAACTGATCGATAACCCGCCAGCGAGCCGCCCATAGACCGCTTGCCCGACCAGTCCGCGGATCCGGTGGTCCTGCCCTGTCGGCTGTCGCGCGACGCCGCCGAAGCCGGATCGGTCATCCCCCACCCTAGAGTTTTTTGAGACACCGTTCAAGACATGACCCAAGGGGATGATTGAGGTGTATCATGACGGAACAAAGGAAGGTTGAGCGCGAAGGATCCGGAGCTGCGGAGACTTCACATATCGCAGCGGATCCGGCTCCGGCCCGGCGACGGAGACTTACGGCTACACGCAAGCAAGAGGCCGTTCCGCGCGTTCTTCGCGGCGAAGATGTTGAATTGGTTGCACGTTCGTTTGGTGCGACAGCTGCGGATGTCAGCGGTTGGCGGGATGCATTTCCCGAAGGAGGGTCATCAAACCTGAAGTACCGTCCGCGCGACGTGCGCGATGAGGAGATTGACCGTCTGCGGGCCAAGGTGGGTGAGATCAGTCGGCAGGTTGCCGTCTTCATCGCGGTTGACCATTGCCCGGCGGGCTGCGTCGGCATTCATGCCGCCATTCGAGGTACTCGCTTCGAAGCCCTTCAGCCGATCCGCCAGGGGGTGCGCGAATGCTTCGGGGCCATCGGAAAGGATGTGGCTCCTGGCCTGACCATCCGCCATGACAATGGCCCGCAGTACATCAGCCACGACTTCCAGAATGAGATTGCCTGGCCGGGCGCGAAATCCTCGCCGTCCCTTGTCCGCGCTCCCGAAGGCAACGGCCGCGCCGAGCGATTCATTCGAACCCTGAAGGAAAACCTGCTCCGGGTCAGAACTTTCGACACCATCGAGGAACTCCAGGCCGCCCTGCAAAAGTTCAAGGAGGACTACAACGAAGAATGGCCGATCCAGCGGCACGGACACCGTTCGCCAAACCAGTTCAGATGTGACGCAATGGACAAAATCCAGGCCGCCGCATAAGCTTCACGAGTGTCTCAATAACCCTAGGGCGCTACAGTCAGTCCGGGCGCATCATCAAGTTCGCGCATCACCGGGAGACCGCCATCCGAAGCGAACTGCGTGCCCGGAAACTCCAGCCACACCCGCTGTCAAAACCCACCCGGTCACCCCGCTCGGAACCCGCACTCGCATCGTCGTCACCACCCCGATACACATCGAAAATGCCGCGATCAGGGACAGTGAACCCGGCGGTTGGCCCGGTGAATGCGGCCATTGAAGTTCCGGCCTGAATACCCGAAACGGATGATGAAATACGCCTGCAGAGACTTCCCGTGTATCCGGGGGTATATCCGCCCGGGTAAAGCGTCTCTGTTGAAAACACCGGTTTTCAACCTGCTGATAACACGGCATAAAACCGCTCCAAATCTGCAGGGGACAAAACCGGCAGTGTGGCTGGCTGTGCGGTCGGTATGCTGCTAACCAGTCTCCCCCGGATTTCTCCGGAAATTCAGGGAAAAAAGCAGGGAAAAAGCAGGGGAAAAACTGCCCGGGTACAGGAACCTGTCTGTGGCAGTGTGCAGGCCCGCAATTTCCTGCCGGACTCCTGTTCCTGTATGGAATGTTCCTGTGTGGAACCGGCCTGCGGTCGGCGGGCAGGGCAGGGCTGTCCATGGTGTCGTTCCCGGCCTTGCCTGCGGTGGCGTTGCAGGGCGGACCGGTCCGGCACATGTCAATCCGGTCATCAGCCACCGGCATCCCGACATCTGTCCGGATGAAACCCGGGGTCGCGCAATTCCCCCGGCCCGGGCCGGAGCAGGTCCCCGTCCCGGCCTGCATGTTCGGCCAGGCTCTTGTCAGCAACAATATACGCGGGGCGCCGCTCATCCGGGAGACCGGGCAGCCGGATGCAGGGCACAACATCCATGCCCGTCTCCCGCGCCGTCGGCACACGGTCCTGCCCCGGCAATAACGGTGTTGCCCCCGGCGAACAGGACGGGACCGGTAAAACCGGACACCCTGATCGACGCCGCGATCTGCCGGACCTGATCCGCAGAACGGGTGCGGGAATTCCGCGTGCAGGACCGGAGCGCGCCACGTCGCGCGAAGGTTTTTTTGCCGCTGGGCATGCCGGACCTCCCGACGGTTTTTTTCAGCGCCGGTATCGCGCAAATTCCGGCGCGACCCCTCCGGCGGTTTCCCCGCGCGTTTCGGGAGGGCCATTTCGTTTGGCTCAATTAGCATTGATTATGCGTGCCAACCTGTAATAGAACACACCATGAACAAAATTATGGGGTGCGGCACATGGATCATCAAGCTTTTTTGGTGTGGCTCAACGAGACCGACGACCTTTCATCGAAACAACGGGCTGAAACCGGACGGCTCGTTGCCGGGGTTTCGTCGCTGGAAAGCGTGATCGATCTCCCTGAGGCGAATGTTCGCGAGGGGCGTATCTGTCCGCACTGTGCTTCGGGCGGTGCGATCATCAGGGGCCATGCAAGTGGCCTGACGAGGTTCTTTTGCAAAGGCTGTCGCAAAACCTTCAACGCGCTGACCGGGACGCCGCCTGCCCGCTTGCGCCACAGGGACAGATGGGCAGGGTTCGCAGCTTCCCTGCGCGACGGCGAAACGGTAAAGGCGTCCGACGGGCGTTGTATGGTGGCCGACACCACAGCTTTTCGTTGGCGTCATCGCTTTCCCGAGGCCGTAACGGTCGGTGCGGTCAAGCTGTGCGGAATCGTCGAAGCCGACGGGACGTTCTTTCCGCGCAGCCGGAAAGGGGACCGTAATCTCTCTCGAAAAGCCCGCAAACGCGGGGGAAAGGCCTCAAAACGCGGATTGTCGAAGGAGCAGGTTCCGGTCCCCGTTGCGGTCGACCGATCAGGCACCGCCATCAGTGCTGTCTTGCCTGCGGTGACAGCCGAACATCTCAAAACGGTTCTGCAGCCACGTCTTGATGGGGACACTCTCCCGGTGACCGATGGCTGCACCGGCTACCCGCCCTGCGCCGCAGAAACGGGCGTCAGCCATGAAAGTCTCGACCGGACCGCCGGAGAACGTGTCCGCGGTGAATTGCACATTCAAACCGTGAACAGTCGGCATGAGCGGTTAAAGACCTTTCCGCGCCGCCATCGGGGCATCGCGACCAAATACCTGGACAGCTGCCTTCGGTGGTTCCACCCTGCCGTCCTTCCGAGCCACCAAACGCCGCGCACGATACTTGCCGCCGCCGCAGGCATCCTGCCTGTAACACGCCACGCATAATCAATGCTAATTGAGCCTTTCGTTTCGAGCCCAGGGGCCATTTCGTTTCAGATGACCCGTCGGAAAAAATTCCCGAATGGTTACAATCGGTTGTCGGCGGCGCAAATCTGAAACGAAACGAAATGCAAAAAAATCGGCACGCAGAAGTAGGCAAGTGCGGCACATAACACCCACAAGCCGTCCCCGCCGGGAAGGACCCGTGATTTCCGAGCAACGGGCGCGGCACCCGGTGGCAGCCAATACGCCGTTGGCGATACCTATAGAAACCATTGCCGGGTAGCCTGGAGCTATGTGCATGTGCTGCTTGAGGCGGTCATTATTGGCGGCGTCCGGTTCGGGGCACTGTCATCGGATTTGTTTATCTCTGCCATCGACCGGGCATGGCTGATTTCCGCAGGAACAAGAACCTGACAGAGCGGGAACTTTTCGGTGCGTTCGGAACGCTGAACAGTATGTTACAGGCACTGACAGTCGCGACAACGGGAAAACTGCCTGATCAGGCACCAGCTCAAATGGTTCGTGAACCCGTGGAAAACGCCAAATCCGGTGCAGCCGGGCTTGACCAATGTCGCTCCATGCTGGAAGTCACTGATCATGCGGATAACCAAAACAGAAATTGCTCGAGCAATCGGCGACCCGGCTTACTTCAAGCGCGGCGTTTCGTATTATTCAAACAGAAGGGTTTTGACCATTCAATTAGACGGGAGTGATCGGGTAACCGGCACCGTTGCGGGCTCGGGAGGCCGGACCTACTCGGTTGACGCTAAAATGCGGGGAACCGCAGATGGTCGGCTGTCTGATGTTGATGGTCATTGCTCATGCCCGGTCGGGTATAATTGCAAACATGTTGTAGCCGTGCTGCTGGAGGCCGCGCACAAGGGGACTGATATCACCCTGGAGCCTGCGCCGCCCGGAGAACGGGGCCGCACTCTACCGAACGTTCAAGCCGGACTTCCCGGTCCGGTGTCATCTTGGCTCGACGGGTTGGACGCCCCTGGAGAAACCCGGCCTTTCGAAACAAAGTCGAAACCTTCCGGTAATGAGGTGTTTTACGTCTTTCGACACAGCTTCGACCACCGGGCCGGGATTGTACCGGTCAAAGCCTATGTAAAGAAAGACGGCAGTATCGGGAAAAACGTTCAGGAATATAGTGGACATCATCGTCTTTCGCGTGCTCCGGCAGGCACCAGCCTGGAAGACGCGGTTATTTTCGCGCAATTGGAGTATCTTTCGGCCCACACCTATCCGGCACAGTTCAACTGGCCGGAAGGAGAAGCCCTCGGCGGCTTTCTACAGCAAGTCGTTGCAACGGGCCGCGCCAGGGCAGAAGATGTGCGTGGTCCGCTGCTGCAATGGGCAGAGCCGAGACAGGTTGCCTTTGAATGGCACCTTGATGCCCATAGCGACCAGACGCTTGCGGCCAGGGACGCGAGCGGACGGTCGCTGGCTCTCCTGCCATTCCCGGACCCGGTCTTCATTGACAAAGACGCCGGTGAATGTAATCGGCGGAGCAATACTCGGCCAGGGTAGCGGCGTCGTTATGTTGTCGCGGGCGGCGTAAAAGTCGTCCACTTTTGCCCTTTCGTTTGATGGGAGGGCCGGGGGATTTTCACCGTGGAATTGTATTTGAAGGTGCGTCGGGCTCATTTTCAGGATGGGTTGAGCGGGCGTCGGATTGCCCGGGATTTTGGGATTGGCCGAGACAGTGTTGCGAAGATGTTGGCCTATTCGGAGCCACCGGGGTATCGGCGGACAGCGCCGATTAGGCGCCCGAAGCTGGATGCGTTCACCTGCCAGATCGACCAATGGCTTACTGAGGACAAAGCGCGTCCGCGCAAGCGGCGCCACACCGCAAAGCGTATCTTTGAGAGGCTGCGCGACGAGTGCGGCTTTGATGGCGGATACACAATCGTCAAAGACTGCGTCCGGGCCAGGAAGCGCTCTGGCAAAGAGATGTTCGTGCCGCTCAGCCATCCGCCCGGGCATGCGCAGGCGGATTTTGGTGAAGCGCCTGTCGTGATTGGCGGCGTTGAGCGGAAGGCGCACTTCTTCGCCTTTGATCTGCCGCAGAGCGATGCGTGTTTTACACTGCGGCAACCACCGAGGCCTGGCTGGATGGGCATGTGCATGCCTTTGCTTTCTTTGGGGCGGTTCCCCTGTCGATCCTCTATGACAATGACCGCTGCCTGGTGGCGCGGATCCTGCCGGACGGCACCCGGCAAAGAACCCAACGGTTCAGCGCAATGCTGTCGCATTATGTGGTCCGGGATCGCTACGGCCGTCCCGGCAAGGGGAACGACAAGGGAGCGGTCGAGGGGTTGGTCGGCTACGGGCGGCGCGACTTCATGGTGCCGATCCCGTCCTTTCCGGACCGGGATGCGTTCAACGCTCACCTGGAAGAGCAATGCCGCAAACGGCAGGACGATGTCCTGCGCGGACACAAGGCCAGCATCGGCGAACGGCTGCAAGCCGATCCGGCGGCAATGCAGGATTTGCCCGGCGCACCCTTCGAGGCCTGTGAGTTGCAAAGTGGCCAGGTCACATCGACATCGGTGCTGCGGTATCGCGGTAACGACTACTCGGTACCGGTCGCATATGGCCACCGCGCGGTCTGGATCAAGGGCTTCGTGATCCGCGTCGTTATCGGTTGCGCCACTGAGGTGATCGCCGATCATCCCCGCTCTTATGACAGCGGTGACATGGTGTTCGACCCGCTGCATTACCTGCCGCTGATCGAGCGCAGGATCATGTCCTTCGATCAGGCTGCGCCCTTGCAGGGTTGGGAACTGCCTGACGCCTTCGCCACGCTCCGGCGCTTGCTGGAAGCCCGGCAGGGCAAGGCGGGCAAAAGGGAGTATGTCCAGGTCCTGCGCCTGTCGGAACGGTTCGAGCTGGAGGTGCTGCATCTTGCCGTCAAAGACGCCCTGCGAATGGGGGCGGTCAGCTTCGATGCGATCAAGCACCTCGTCCTGTGCCGCGTCGAGCGAAGGCCCCCGAGGTTGGATTTGGATGTCTATCCGTTCCTGCCCGGAACCAACATCGCCACCACCTCGGCTTCTTCCTGTATGAGCCTTCTGTCAGGAGGTGACGCATGACGGATGCACCCGAACTGCCGCTGACACACCACCTCAAGACTCTGCGCCTGCCCACCTTCCTGCGCGAGCATGACAAGCAAGCGCGCATTTGTGCGGCGGAAGGCCTGGATCATGTGCGCTATCCAGCCCGGCTGACCGAGCTGGAACCAATCGATCGGGAGAGGCGCATGGTCGGACGCCGGATCAAGTCGGCAAAGTTTCCAACCGTCAAAAGCCTCGACAGCTTCGACTTTACGGCCATCCCCGGTCTGAACAAGATGATGGTGCTGGAACTGGCGCGCTGTGAATGGATCGAGCGCAGGGAGAACGTCATCGCGCTCGGCCCGTCGGGAACCGGCAAAACCCATGTCGCTCTCGGGTTGGGGCTGACCGCCTGCCAGAAAGGGTTGCCTGTCGCCTTCGTAACCGCCGCAGCTCTCGTGCACGGGATGATGGAGGCCCGCGACGAGAAACGCCTCCTGCAGCTTAAGCGCAAACTGGCCAAGGTCAAACTGCTGATCATCGACGAGCCGGGCTTCGTCCCCTTGAGCAAAACCGGCGCCGAGCTTCTGTTCGAGCTGATCTCTCAGCGCTGCGAGCGTGGCTCAACCCTGATCACATCGAACCTGCCCTTCGAGGAATGGACCGAGACATTCGGCACCGAACGCTTGACCGGCGCGCTCCCGGACCGGCTGACACATCACGTCAACATCCTCGAGATGAACGGCGAAAGCTACCGCCTCAATCAGAGCCGCGCACGTATTGCCAACCCTTCAACCTGACAACTGAACAATCGGCCTGACGGCCAATGCGCCTTGGAACGTGCTTGCTGATTGGTGGCCACACGCCCCAAGGCGCACTCCACAAACTGGCCGACTTTTGCTCCGCCCCAGTGGCCGGATTTTACTCCGCCGTTGACAGGATGGGAAGCTGATTACCCGTGCCAGACACGCCCCGACTAACCCAATTGCCTATCTTGGCCGGTTCTTTCAGCAACCAAGATTGATCGCGGGCTGGCTTTTTGCTGTCATCCGTTCATGCGGGTGGTGGGCGTATGTTGTCTATTTGCCAATTTTTGCAGTGGAAAACGGGCTGGGCGATACATTGGGTGGAACGCTCTTATCCGTCACAAACTCAGCATTGTTCCTATCACCATTCATGTTGCGATGGATGCAAAGCCATTCCGTACGCTTTGCCGTACAAACGGGATTTTTGGTTTGTGGGGTCCTATTCTGTGGCGCTGGCATTGGCTCAGCAGCTCCTTTGTCAGCGGTTGTGCTGCTTTTTTTCGGCAGCTTTTTTCTGATCCTCTTAGATATTTGCGCCGGACTGCCTTTCTTGATGTCGGTAAAACCATCGGAACGGACAGAGATGTCTGCGGTCTATTCGTCATATCGTGATGTTTCCGGGATATTGACGCCTAGGGTCGCATGGCTGATCCTTTCGGCGGTACCTATTTCGGGTATCTTTGCAGCAGCCGGAGCCGCGTGCTTTGTGGCTTGGGGGATTGCCGGACGCCTTCACCCGCGTTTAGGTGACTCCAATGGGCGTTGAGAATAGGGTCCGAGATCTTACCACCCTTCAATTTATCCACACGTCCCGGAAGCTTGTGTATTTTGGCAAAGCCCGCGAGAGACCGCCGGATGGTGCGCAGGCCTGTCCTGAAGAGGGAACACAGGGATTGCCGCGCTTTCCGGACCCCCTTTTTTCGCCGCGTTGCGCGACAGGGTGTTCTTCTTTTGCCCCGGTTGAAACGCCCCGGTACACAGCGATTGCCGGAACCGGTATGAGCCGCTTCAATCGATCCGGCTTTTTGATCCGGCTTCGGGTGATGCCAAAGCCCCGGGTTTTGAAGTCGGAGAACATTGCTTCGATGCTCCGGCGCATCCCATGGTCGGGAACCCTGTATTCGGACGGGGCTGCGTTCATGGCGATGATCCATGGTTCCCTGTGACCTTCTTCGTGGAGCACGCCAATGGTGGAGAAGACACCTGTCCCGTAAAGATCCGCGTTTACAATGCCTTCGGGTATCAACCCGGCAATTTCCCGGGTCAGCGGTTCGCCGCCTTGATGCTGCAGCGTGATATTGCCCTTCATGCGAAGCCGATAGTCCCGGCCTGCTTCCCGACACCATCCGATCAGGCGGGCGGTCCCGTAGAACCGATCTCCGGTCAACAAAACGCACGGGCCTTCAGGCAACCGGGGGCGAATACTTTCCAAAAGCCCGTTTTGCACACGCCACCCGATTGCCCCTTTGGTTCGGCGCACACGCCAGGCTACAGGCAAGGCGCGGTCCCGCATCCGCACCGATACCATCAAGGCTTTGGCCGCGCGCGCAGGTCAGTTCAACATTCTCCACCCGGTTTGAGGCTTTTACACCGCCGTTGACACCGGCAGCATTCCACGATCCGCGACCACATGCCTGCCAATCACCGTTATCGCACCGACTGGACGCCGGAACGTATCCGCACACAGGCCGCGCGCATCGGACCCAACGTTGAGGCGTTTGCGGAGATGGTCATGCGCAAGCGCCGCCACCCGGAACAAGGGTACAGGACATGTATGGGCATTCTACGACTGGCCAAAACATTCGGTTCTGCCCGCCTTGATGCCGCCTGTGAACGCGCGCTGCACATCAACAGCTACACCTGCCAATCCCTGCATTCCATTCTCAGGAATGGTCTGGATCGCACACCTCGACGCCGCGCCGCGGACGAACCTGCGATCACACATCACAACATCCGTGGCGCAGGTTACTTTCATTGAAGAGGACAGGATATGCTCGATCATCCAACACTCGATCAGCTCAAAACACTCAGGCTGGACGGCATGGCGGAAGCCTTCGCAGAGATGCAAACACAAGATGGTACTGCAGACCCAGGGCAATCGCATTTGGAAATCTAAGCCCTTCGCTGACGAACATAGCATGAACTTTTTGGCTCTCTCGTTGCGTTTGTGGTCAGGTTTTGATGTTTTTCAACCTCAATGCGGCAGGAGAAATCCAAACGCGATTGCCCTGGGTTGCCGGTATTCGTCTCTTGACAAGGCGGATAGCAAGGCATTCTGTTCAAACATAAACTTTTGAGTCAGACTCTTATCAAAGCTGCGTCGCATCTCTTTGCCATCAATAGCGATGGCTGGTCCCTCTCCACATCCAGCCGTAAAATCGGCACGAAACTTGTCATAAAACGCTTGAAAACCGGTCGGCTTCATCACCCGGAACAGACGGGAATAAGCGTCATGACAAGGTACGCCATGAGGCAATTCGAGAAAATCGCGCAGAAAATCCTCCTTCATATGACCGAAAAGCTCCATGTCGACCGTTGTATCATCGCCGCAAAGCGCGCATAAATAAAAGGCTGATCGTCATAAGATCACAGAACTTATGACGTGGCGCATTGCCGCCGCGTGGGTCACCCATCTCATTGAAATAGCTGTCTAAGTTGGGCATCGCGAAGCTCCATCAAGTGATGAAACCTCCAGAATCCAATTCGCAACCGCTGTCAAACTTTAAGCGCGATTGCCCTGGGGTGCCCTGTGGTCGCGGGTTGACCCTGTGCCACTTTCTCACTATCTTTTTTGCAAAGTGCCGTCACGATAAGCTGGTTTCTATTGCTTGCTGACATCGGCACGCTCAAAAATCAGGGCAGTTTGGACAGGAAATGGGAATAAGGCTTACGGGAACAGCTCGCAATGACTTTCTGGTAGCCTCCGGGCTAAATGACACGATTGATGGCGGTGCCGGGCATGACACGATCCGTGGCGGCGATGGCAATGACTCGCTTGATGGCGACCGTGGCAATGACACGATCACCGGCGGTACTGGCAATGACAGTCTCGACGGGGGTGCGGGCTTCGATCAGGCGCGCTTCAACGTGGCCATCGGCGAGTTCACCGTCACGAAGGAGGGCGATGTCTATACGATTGTTTCGGCGGAGGGCACCGATACGGTCAGGAATGTCGAGGAGTTCGTCTTCGGGGGCACGACCCTGAGCGCGGCGCAGATGGACATCATTGCCGAAACCTCCGGCCAGAGGCTGGACAGCTTCAGCGACAGTGGCGACAACACGCTCTTTGGTGGCCATGGCAATGACCGGATCGACAGCGGCAATGGCAATAACCGGATCGACTCCCGTGAGGGCAATGACACGATCAATTCCTATCGTGGCGATGACACGATCCATTCCGGCACCGGCGATGACACGATCGATTCCGGCGATGACAACGACTCGATCCATTCCGGCGATGGCGATGACACGATCTCGTCCGGCAATGACAATGACTACATCGATGCCGGCGATGGCAATGACCTGATCTTTGCCGGTCGCGGCAATGACACGATCACCGGCGGCGATGGCAATGACTCGATCGATGGCGGTAACGACGACAACCTGGTTGTCGGCGGCGGTACCGACATCGATCAGGTGCGTTTCGGCGCGGCCATCGGCGAGTTCACAGTCACCAAAAACGGAGAATTCTACACCATCGTTTCGGCGGAGGGCGTCGATGTGGTCACGCGGGTCGAGGAGTTCGTCTTCGGGGACACGACCCTGAGTGCGGCGCAGATGGATGAGCTTGCCGGGACGATCACCGACGATAACCAGTTGCTGACCGGCGGTGCGGAGAACGACAGTCTCGATGGCGGTGCCGGGGCGGATACGATCCACGGCGGTGATGGCGACAACACGATCAATGCCGGCGACGGGAACAACCGGATCTTCTCCGGTCGTGACAACGACTCGATCACGTCCGGCGATGACAATGACACGATCACTTCCGGCGCCGGCACTGACACGATCACTTCCGGCGCCGGCGATGACAGTCTCGACGGTGGTGCGGGCTTCGACCAGGCGCGTTTCCGCGTGGCGAGCAATGAATTCACCGTCACCAAAGAGGGAGATGTCTATACCATCGTCTCGGTGGAGGGCGTGGATACGGTCAGGAATGTCGAGGAGTTTGTCTTCAGTGACACGACCCTGACGGCGGCGGAGATGGATGCCCGTGCCTTGATCACCGACCAGGACCTGGCCGGCACCGATGGCGATGACACGATCTTTTCCGGCTCCGGCGATGACACGATTACGGCCCTGGGTGGCGACGACCTGATCGATGGCGGGGCTGACAGTGACTCGATCGATGGCGGCGGTGGCGATGACACGCTCAAGGGCGGCACCGGCAATGACACGCTCCTTGGCGGCACTGACTTCGATCAGGTGCGTTTCAACGTGGCCATCGGCGAATTCACCGTCACGAAGGAGGGAGATGTCTATACCATCGTCTCGGAAGAGGGCACCGACACGGTCACCAATGTCGAGGAGTTCGTCTTCGGGGACACGACCCTGAGTGCCGCACAGATGGATGCCCTTGCCGAGACCGCCGACCAGGATCTGGACGGCACCGATGGCGCTGACACGATCTATACCGGCTATGGCCATGACACGATCACGTCCGGCGGTGGCGATGACACGATCTATACCGGCTATGGCCATGACTCGATCACGTCCGGCGGTGGCGATGACTCGATTGAGGGCGGCCGTGGCGATGACACGATCGATGGCGGCGCTGACAACGACACGATCACCGGTGGCTCCGGCGATGACAGTCTCGACGGTGGTGCGGGCTTCGATCAGGCGCGTTTCAACGTGGCCATCGGCGAATTCACCGTCACGAAGGAGGGTGATGTCTATACCATCGTCTCGGAAGAGGGCGTCGATACGGTCAGGAATGTCGAGGAGTTCGTCTTCGGGGGCACGACCCTGAGTGCCACGCAGATGGATGTCCTTGCCGCGACCACCACACAGTATTCGGATGACACCGAGGGCGATGACACGATCTTTGGTGGCCATGGCAATGACAACCTGGACGGCGAAAAAGGCAACGACTGGATCTTTTCCGGTGATGGCAACGACTACATCGAATCCTACGATGTCAATAATGATGATGGCGTCGATGACAATGATACGGTCTTTGCCGGCGGCGGTCGTGACATCGTCCTTTCCGGCGCTGGCGATGACTGGATCGATGGCGGCGAGGGCGATGACATCCTCAATACCGGGGCGGGCGATGACACGATCATTGGCGGTCACGGCAATGACGAAATCATTTCCGGTGCTGACAATGACTGGATCGACGGCGGCGGTGGCGATGACACGATCAATGCTGGCGCGGGCAATGACACGATCCTTGGCGGGGGGGGGAGCGACTCGATCCGGGGCTTCGCTGACAATGACCGGATCGATGGTGGCGATGGCGATGACACGCTCACCGGCGGCGCTGGCAATGACACGCTCACCGGCGGCGCGGGCAATGACAGTCTCAACGGCGGTGACGACGGCGGCAATAACGGCATCGATCAGGCGCGTTTCGGTGTGGCCAGCGATGCGTTCACCGTTACGAAAGAGG
Source organism: Roseovarius sp. (assembly GCA_965207105.1). GTDB lineage: Bacteria > Pseudomonadota > Alphaproteobacteria > Rhodobacterales > Rhodobacteraceae > Roseovarius. The sequence continues at coordinate 428,008 of CBDBLS010000028.1, forward strand.
GAGATGTCTATACCATCGTCTCGGAAGAGGGCGTCGATACGGTCACCAATGTCGAGGAGTTTGTTTTCGGGGACACGACCCTGACTGCGGGGGAACTGGATGCGCTTGTCGGGACGATCACCGGTGAGAACCAGTTGCTGACCGGCGGCGCAGGTGACGACACGCTGACCGGCGGCGACGGGGCGGATACGGTCCACGGCGGCGATGGCCACAACACGATCGATGTCGGCACTGGCAACAACACGATCTTTTCCGGCGCTGGCGATGACTCGATCACGTCCGGCGATCACAATGACCGGATCTTTTCCGGCGCGGGCAATGATACAATCAAATCCGGTGCCGGCACTGATACGATCCTTGGCGGCGCTGGCGATGACTCTATCGACGGCGGTGAAGACGAGGGCGGTGGTGACATCGATCAGGTGCGTTTCGGTGTGGCAAGCAATGCATTCACCGTTACGAAAGAGGGAGATATCTATACCATCGTCTCGGAAGAGGGCACCGACAGGGTCACGAATATCGAGGCGTTCGTCTTTGCCGATACAACCCTGACTGCGGCGCAGATGGATGCCCGTGCCCTGCTGACCGACGAGTCGCTGGAGGGCACCGAGGGCGCTGACACGATCTTTGGTGGCCGTGGCGATGACACGATCAATGCCGGTCGTGGCGATGACCGGATCGATGGCGGCACCGGAGATGACGTGATCGAGGGCGGCGCTGACAATGACAGCCTCGACGGCGGTCGTGGCGATGATATGATCACTGGCGGCACCGGCGCTGACACAATCAAAGGCGGCACAGGCCATGACACGATCACGTCCGGGGATGGCCATGACTCGATCAGTTCCGGCACGGGCGATGACTCGATTGATGGCGGGGATGGCCATGACTCGATCAATTCCGGGGTTGGCGCTGACACGATCGATGCCGGTCGTGGCAATGACACGCTCACCGGCGGTGCTGACAATGACAGGATCGATGGCGGTTCCGGCTTCGATCAGGCGCGTTTCGGCGTGGTCGGCAGCGATTTCACTGTCACCAAAACCGTCACGCAGGACGGAGATGTCTATACCATCGTCTCGGAAGAGGGCACCGATACGGTCACGAATGTCGAGGAGTTCGTCTTCGGAGACACGACCCTGAGTGCGGCGCAGATGGATGCCCTTGCCGAGACCGCCGACCAGGACCTGGACGGCGACGATGGCGCTGACACGATCTTCTCCGGTTCCGGCAATGACACGATCGATGGCGGCGACGGCAACAACCTGATTGATTCCCGTGCGGGCCATGACTCGATCACGTCCGGCACCGGCCATGACACGATCAGGTCCGGCGATGGCCACGACACAATCGATGGCGGCGTCGGCGATGACTTGATCACCGGTGGCCGTGGCGATGATTCGATCGAGGGCGGCGCGGACAATGACACTCTCGACGGCGGTGCGGGCGATGACACGATTGATGGCGGTGCCGGTTTCGATCAGGCGCGTTTCGGCGTGGCCATCGGCGAATTCGCCGTTAGCAAGTCCGGAGCGGTCTATACCATCGTCTCGGCGGAGGGCACCGATACGGTCAGGAATGTCGAGGAGTTTGTCTTTACCGACACGACCCTGAGTGCGGCGCAGATGGATGCCCTTGTGGATGCCCTTGCCGAGACTGCCGACCAGACACTGGTCGGCAGCGAAGGCGATGACACGATCTTTGGCGGGCGTGGCAATGACACGATCACTTCCGGCGATGGCAGCGACTGGGTTTTTTCCGGCGATGGCCATGACCGGATCCTTTCCGACGATATCGCTGGCGATGACGACAGCGAAGGCGATGACACGATCCTGTCCGGGGATGGCAATGACACGATCCTGTCCTATGGGGGCGATGACTCGATCACGTCCGGGGATGGCCATGACTCGATCCTGTCCGGCGCGGACAATGACACTCTCGACGGCGGCGAGGGCGATGACACGCTTGATGGCGGTGCCGGTGCCGACCAGGCGCGTTTCGGGGTGGCCATCGGCGAATTCGCCGTCAGCAAGTCCGGAGATGTCTATACCATCGTTTCGGCGGAGGGCGTGGATACACTCACGAATGTCGAGGCGTTCGTCTTCGGGGACACGACCCTGAGTGCGGCGCAGATGGATGAGCTTGCCACAGCGCAGGCCGCCAACCCGGCTCTGGCCGGGGACGCGGGCAATGACAGTCTCGATGGCACCGATGGCGCCGACACGATCAACGGCGGCGCGGGCGATGACACGATCAACAGCGGCGCGGGCGATGACCTGATCTGGGCCTGGGGGGGCGACAACTCGATCACGTCCGGCGATGACAATGACACGATCTATTCAGGCCGTGGCCATGACACGATCAGGTCCGGCGATGACGATGACGTCATCTTTTCCGGGGCCGGCAATGACAGTCTCGACGGCGGTGCCGGTAGCGATCAGGCGCATTTCCGCGTGGCGGGCAATGAATTCACCGTCACCAAAGAGGGAGATGTCTATACCATCGTCTCGGTGGAGGGCACCGATACGGTCACCAATGTCGAGGAGTTTGTCTTCAGTGACACGACCCTGAGTGCGGAGGAGATGGATGCCCGCGCCGCGATCACCGACGAGCTTCTGCTCGGCACCGATGGCCATGACACGATCTTCGGCGGTCGTGGCGATGACAGGATCGAAGGCGGTCGTGGTGATGACTCGCTCAATGGCGGCGATGACAACGACACGATCTTTGGCGGCGATGGCGATGACACGATCGAGGGTGGCCATGGTGATGACTCCATCCTTGGCGAGGATGACAACGACTCGCTCAATGGCGGTCGTGGCGATGACACGATCTTTGGCGGGCGTGGCAACGACACGATCAATTCCGGCGATGACAACGATTCGATCAATTCAGGCACCGGCCATGACTCGATCAATTCCGGCGATGACAATGACTATGTCTTTTCCGGGTATGGCGATGACACGATCTTCGGCGGTCGTGGCGATGACACGATCATTGGTGCCCATGACAACGACTTGATCGATGGCGGCGATGACAACGACTCGATTGATGGCGGCGCTGGCAACGACACGATCGATGGTGGTGATGACAACGACTCGATCGATGGCGGCGATGACAACGACTCGATCGATGGCGGCGATGACAACGACTCGATCGATGGCGGCGATGACAACGACTCGATTGATGGCGGCACTGGCGATGACAGTCTCGACGGCGGTGCGGGCTTCGATCAGGCGCGTTTCAACGTGGCCAGTGACGAATTCACCGTCACCAAAACCGTCACGCAGGACGGAGATGTCTATACCATCGTCTCGGAAGAGGGCGTCGATACGGTCAGGAATGTCGAGGAGTTCGTCTTTACCGACACGACCCTGAGTGCGGAGGATATGGATGCCATTGTGGATGCCCTTGCCGGGACCGCCGACCAGACGCTGGTCGGCGACGATGGCGATGACACAATCAATTCCGGCTATGGTAATGACACGATCCGGGCCGGCGATGGCAACAACCTGATCGTCTCCCGTGCGGGCCACGACTCGATCGATTCCGGCACCGGCAATGATACGATCAGGTCCGGCGATGGACACGACACGATCAATTCCGGCGCTGGCGATGACACGATCAATTCCGGCGCTGGCGATGACTCGATAGATGGCGGCGATGACAACGACTTGATTGATGGCGGCACCGGCGATGACACGCTCCTTGGCGGCGCGGGCACTGACACACTCCTTGGCGGCGATGACGATGACAGTCTCGACGGCGGTGCCGGTGCCGACCAGGCGCGTTTCGACGCGGCCATCGGCGATTTCGAGGTCACGAAGGACGGAGATGTCTATACCATTGTTTCGGCGGAGGGCACCGATACGGTCAGGAATGTCGAGGAGTTTGTCTTCGGGGGCACGACCCTGGGCACCAGGCAGATGGATACCCTTGCCGGGACCATCGACCAGCAGCTGGTTGGCGGGAAAGGCGATGATACGATCCTTGGCGGCGCTGGCACTGACTTGGTCAATGCCGGCGCTGGCAACGACTGGATCTTTACCGGCGCTGGCGATGATTCGATCGGGGGCGGCGCGGACAATGACACTCTCAACGCCGGCGCGGGCAATGACACGATCGATGGCGGTGCTGACAATGACATTCTGATTGGTGGTGTCGGCAATGACAGTCTCGACGGCGGTGCCGGCTTTGATCAGGCGCGTTTCGGCGTGGCCCCCGGCGAATTCACCGTCCTGAAGGACGGAGCGGTCTATACCATCGTTTCGGCGGAGGGCGTCGACACGGTCAGGAATGTCGAGGAGTTTGTCTTCGGGGGCACGACCCTGAGTGCGGAGGATATGGATGTCCGTGCCGGGAGGATCACCGACGATGACCTGCTGCTGGTGGGCGGCGTGGACAACGATGAACTGACCGGCGGCGACGGGGCGGATACGATCCACGGCGGCGATGGCGATAACACGATCACTTCCGGCGACGGAAACAACTGGATATTTTCCGGTCGTGGCAACGATTCGATCATTTCCGGCGATGACAATGACACGATCATTTCCGGTGTCGGCAATGACAGTCTCGACGGCGGTGCCGGTTTCGATCAGGCGCGTTTCGGCGTGGCCAGTGACGAATTCACCGTCACCAAGGAGGGCGATGTCTATACCATCGTCTCGGAAGAGGGCGTCGATACGGTCAGGAATGTCGAGGAGTTCGTCTTCAGTGACACGACCCTGAGTGCGGAGGATATGGATGCCCGTGCCGCGCTCACCGGTGAGATGCTGGTCGGCACCGGTGGCGATGACACGATCTTCGGCGGTCGTGGCGATGACACGATCGAAGGCGGTCGTGGTGATGACTCGCTCAATGGTGGCGATGACAACGACTCGATCGATGGCGGCACCGACGATGACACGCTCCTTGGCGGCGCTGGCAATGACACGATCCTTGGCGGTGATGACAATGACTTGATCGATGGCGGTACCGGCAATGACACGATCTTTGGCGGTCGTGGCGATGACACGATCAATGCCCTTGGTGACGACGACCTGATCGATGGCGGCCCTGGCGATGACAGGATCGATGGTGGCGATGACAACGACTCGATCGATGGCGGCGAAGACAACGACACGATCGATGCCGGTGAGGGCGATGACACGATTGATGGCGGTGCCGGTTTCGATCAGGCGCGTTTCGGTGTGGCCAGTGACGAATTCACCGTCACCAAGGAGGGAGATGTCTATACCATCGTCTCGGCGGAGGGCACCGATACGGTCAGGAATGTCGAGGCGTTCGTCTTTACCGACACGACCCTGAGCGCGGCGCAGATGGATGCCCTTGTGGATGCCCTTGCCGAGACTGCCGACCAGACACTGGTCGGCAGCGAAGGCGATGACACGATCTTTGGCGGGCGTGGCAATGACACGATCACTTCCGGCGATGGCAGCGACTGGGTTTTTTCCGGCGATGGCCATGACCGGATCCTTTCCGACGATATCGCTGGCGATGACGACAGCGAAGGCGATGACACGATCCTGTCCGGGGATGGCAATGACACGATCCTGTCCTATGGGGGCGATGACTCGATCACGTCCGGGGATGGCCATGACTCGATCCTGTCCGGCGCGGACAATGACACTCTCGACGGCGGCGAGGGCGATGACACGCTTGATGGCGGTGCCGGTGCCGACCAGGCGCGTTTCGGGGTGGCCATCGGCGAATTCGCCGTCAGCAAGTCCGGAGATGTCTATACCATCGTTTCGGCGGAGGGCGTGGATACACTCACGAATGTCGAGGCGTTCGTCTTCGGGGACACGACCCTGAGTGCGGCGCAGATGGATGAGCTTGCCACAGCGCAGGCCGCCAACCCGGCTCTGGCCGGGGACGCGGGCAATGACAGTCTCGATGGCACCGATGGCGCCGACACGATCAACGGCGGCGCGGGCGATGACACGATCAACAGCGGCGCGGGCGATGACCTGATCTGGGCCTGGGGGGGCGACAACTCGATCACGTCCGGCGATGACAATGACACGATCTATTCAGGCCGTGGCCATGACACGATCAGGTCCGGCGATGACGATGACGTCATCTTTTCCGGGGCCGGCAATGACAGTCTCGACGGCGGTGCCGGTAGCGATCAGGCGCATTTCCGCGTGGCGGGCAATGAATTCACCGTCACCAAAGAGGGAGATGTCTATACCATCGTCTCGGTGGAGGGCACCGATACGGTCACCAATGTCGAGGAGTTTGTCTTCAGTGACACGACCCTGAGTGCGGAGGAGATGGATGCCCGCGCCGCGATCACCGACGAGCTTCTGCTCGGCACCGGTGGCCATGACACGATCTTCGGCGGCCGTGGCGATGACTATATCTTTGGTGATCGTGGCGATGACTCGCTCAATGGCGGCGATGACAACGACACGATCCAGGCCGACGATGGCGATGACACGATCGAGGGTGGCCTTGGCGACGACCTGATCTATGGCGGCGCTGACAACGACTTGATCGATGGCGGTCGTGGCGATGACAGGATCCTTGGCGAGACCGGCGATGACACGCTCCTTGGCGGGGCTGACAATGACCGTCTGAGCGGCGGCGCTGACAATGACAGTCTGATCGGCGGCGCTGACAATGACACTCTGGTCGGCGGCACCGGCCATGACACGCTCAAGGGCGGCACCGGCCATGACACGCTCCGTGGCGGCGATGACAACGACTCGATCGATGGCGGTACCGGCGATGACAGTCTCGACGGCGGTGCGGGCTTCGATCAGGCGCGTTTCAATGTGGCCAGTGACGAATTCACCGTCACCAAAACCGTCACGCAGGACGGAGATGTCTATACCATCGTCTCGGAAGAGGGCACCGATACGGTCAGGAATGTCGAGGAGTTCGTCTTTACCGACACGACCCTGAGTGCGGCGCAGATGGATGCCATTGTCGAGACCGCCGACCAGGACCTGGACGGCGACGATGGCGATGACACGATCTTTTCCGGCTCCGGCAATGACACGATCGATGGCGGCGGCGGCGATGACTTGATCACCGGTGGCCGTGGCGATGATTCGATCGGGGGCGGCGCGGACAATGACACTCTCGACGGCGGTGAGGGCGATGACACGATCGATGGCGGTGCCGGTGCCGACCAGGCGCGTTTCGACGCGGCCATCGGCGATTTCGAGGTCACGAAGGACGGAGATGTCTATACCATTGTTTCGGCGGAGGGCACCGATACGGTCAGGAATGTCGAGGAGTTTGTCTTCGGGGGCACGACCCTGGGCACCAGGCAGATGGATACCCTTGCCGGGACCATCGACCAGCAGCTGGTTGGCGGGAAAGGCGATGATACGATCCTTGGCGGCGCTGGCACTGACTTGGTCAATGCCGGCGCTGGCAACGACTGGATCTTTACCGGCGCTGGCGATGATTCGATCGGGGGCGGCGCGGACAATGACACTCTCAACGCCGGCGCGGGCAATGACACGATCGATGGCGGTGCTGACAATGACATTCTGATTGGTGGTGTCGGCAATGACAGTCTCGACGGCGGTGCCGACTTTGATCAGGCGCGTTTCGGCGTGGCCCCCGGCGAATTCACCGTCCTGAAGGACGGAGCGGTCTATACCATCGTTTCGGCGGAGGGCGTCGACACGGTCAGGAATGTCGAGGAGTTTGTCTTCGGGGGCACGACCCTGAGTGCGGAGGATATGGATGCCCGTGCCGGGAGGATCACCGACGATGACCTGCTGCTGGTGGGCGGCGTGGACAACGATGAACTGACCGGCGGCGACGGGGCGGATACGATCCACGGCGGCGATGGCGATAACACGATCACTTCCGGCGCCGGAAACAACTGGATATTTTCCGGTCGTGGCAACGATTCGATCATTTCCGGCGATGACAATGACACGATCATTTCCGGTGTCGGCAATGACAGTCTCGACGGCGGTGCCGGTTTCGATCAGGCGCGTTTCGGCGTGGCCAGTGACGAATTCACCGTCACCAAGGAGGGCGATGTCTATACCATCGTCTCGGAAGAGGGCGTCGATACGGTCAGGAATGTCGAGGAGTTCGTCTTCAGTGACACGACCCTGAGTGCGGAGGATATGGCCCGTGCCGCGCTCACCGGTGAGATGCTGGTCGGCACCGATGGCGATGACACGATCTTCGGCGGTCGCGGCGATGACACGGTCAATGGCTTCGGTGGCGACGACCTGATCGATGGCGGCTCTGACAGTGACTCGATCGATGGCGGCACCGGGGATGACACTCTGATCGGTGGGCCTGGCGCTGACTCGATAGATGGCGGCGCTGACAGTGACTCGATCGATGGCGGCACCGGCGACGACACGCTCCTTGGCGGCACCGGCAATGACACGATCGGGGGCGGCGATAACAACGACTCGATCGATGGTGGCGATGGCCATGACTCGATCGATGGTGGCGATGGCGATGACACGATCGATGGTGGCGACGGCAATGACACGATCGACGGCGGTACCGGCACTGACCAGGTGCGTTTCGGCGTGGCCGCCGGCGATGTCACCGTCCTCAAGTCCGGAGATACCTATATCATCGTTTCGGAAGAGGGCGTCGACAGGGTCACCAATGTCGGGGAGTTCGTCTTCGGGGACACGACCCTGAGTGCGGAGGAGATGGAGGCCCGTGCCGGGAGGGCCAGTGGCAGTAACCGGCTGCTGGTCGGCAGCGATGGCAACGACCGGCTGACTGGCGGCGGTGGCAACGACACGATCCACGGTGGCACCGGCAATGACTTTATCAATTCCCGCACTGGCAGCGACTGGATATTTGGCGGTGTCGGCAACGACGATATCACTGCCACCGCTGGCGACAACACGATCTATGGCGGCGATGGCCATGACAGGATCACTTCCGGCCGTGGCAATGACACGCTCATCGGCGGTTCCGGCAATGACACGCTCATCGGTGGTATTGGCAATGCCAGTATAGACGGCGGTGCCGGAATCGATCTTGTACGTTTCGGCGGGTCCAGCAGCGAGTTCACCGTCACGAAGGAGGGAGATGTCTATACCATCGCTACTTTTGGAAGCACCGGTACGGTATCTGGAATCATCAAGGTCACGAATGTCGAACAGTTCGAGTACACCTTCGGCACTGGTCAAGGGTTTAACACGCGGAGCTATACCGCGGCGGAGCTGGATGCCCTTGCCGCATTCAGGCTGACCGGTGGCGATGGCGACGACCTGCTGACTGGCCGGGGCATGGCGGATACGATCGATGCCGGCGATGGCGACAACACGATCGATGGCGGTGCCGGCGATGATTCGATCACGTCCGGCGATGACAGTGACTCGATCGATGGCGGCACCGGCGACGACACGATCCGGTCCGGCGATGGCCATGACACGATCGATGGCGGCGCAGACAACGACACGATCGATGCCGGCGATGGCAATGACTCGATCGATGGCGGTGCGGGCAATGACAGTCTCGACGGCGGTGCCGGTACCGATCAGGCGCATTTCCGCGTGGCGAGCAATGAATTCACCGTCACCAAAACCGTCACGCAGGACGGAGATGTCTATACCATCGTCTCGGAAGAGGGTGTGGATACGGTCACGAATGTCGAGGAGTTTGTCTTCAGTGACACGACCCTGGACGCGGCCGAGATGGATGCCCGTGCCGGGACGATCACCGCCAATGACCGGCTGCTGACCGGCGGCGCGGGCAACGACGAACTGACCGGCGGCGATGGGGCGGATACGATTCTCGGTGGCGATGGCGATGACACGATCAAGTCGGGTGATGGCGACGACTGGATCCATTCCGGCGGTGACAACGATACGATCGATGGCGGTGATGGCGACGACACGATCACTGGCGGCCTTGGCAATGACACGATCCTTGGCGGCGATGACAACGACAAGATCGAAGCTGGTCCTGGCAATGACAGTCTCGACGGCGGTGCGGGCTTCGATCAGGCGCGTTTCGGCGTGGCCAGTGACGAATTCACCGTCACCAAAGAGGGAGATGTCTATACCATCGTCTCGGCGGAGGGCACCGATACGGTCAGGAATGTCGAGGCGTTCGTCTTCGGGGACACGACCCTGAGTGCTGTGCAGATGGATGCCCGTACCGGAGTCAGCCTCACCGGTGGCCCCGGTGCCGACCGGCTGACCGGCGGTGCCGGGGCGGATACGATCCACGGCGGTGATGGCGACAACACGATCGATGGCGGTGCCAGCTTTGACTCGATCACGTCCGGTGATCACAACGACTCGATCGATGGCGGCACCGGCGACGACACGATTGCTTCCGGCGATGGCGATGACACGATCGATGGCGGCGCTGACAACGACCTGATCACCGGCGGGACCGGCGATGACAGTCTCGACGGTGGTGCGGGCGTCGATCAGGCGCGTTTCAACGTGGCGGGCAATGAATTCGCCGTGACCAAAACCGTCACACAGGACGGAGATGTCTATACCATCGTCTCGGCGGAGGGCACCGATACGCTCACCAATGTCGAGGAATTCGTCTTTACCGACACGACCCTGACGGCGGCGCAGATGGATGAGCTTGCCACAGCGCAGGCCGCTAACCCACTGCTGGCCGGGGACGCGGGCAATGACAGTCTCGACGGCACCGATGGCGATGACTTGATCAACGGCGGCGCGGGCGATGACACGATCGACAGCGGCGCGGGCGATGACCTGATCTGGGCTTACGGGGGCGACAACTCGATCACGTCCGGCGATGACAATGACACGATCTTTACGGGCCGTGGCGATGACACGATCAAGTCCGGCGATGACGATGACGTCATCTTTTCCGGGGCCGGCAATGACAGTCTCGACGGCGGTGCCGGTAGCGATCAGGCGCATTTCCGCGTGGCGGGCAATGAATTCACCGTCACCAAAGAGGGAGATGTCTATACCATCGTCTCGGAAGAGGGCGTGGATGCGGTCAGGAATGTCGAGGAGTTTGTCTTCAGTGACACGACCCTGAGTGCGGAGGAGATGGATGCCCGCGCCGCGCTCGCCGACCAGGACCTGGTCGGCACCGATGGCGATGACACGATCTTCGGCGGTCGCGGCGATGACACGGTCAATGGCTTCGGTGGCGACGACCTGATCGATGGCGGCTCTGACAGTGACTCGATCGATGGCGGCACCGGGGATGACACTCTGATCGGTGGGCCTGGCGCTGACTCGATAGATGGCGGCGCTGACAATGACAGTCTGATCGGCGGCACCGGCGACGACACGCTCCTTGGCGGCACCGGCAATGACACGATCGGGGGCGGCGATAACAACGACTCGATCGATGGTGGCGATGGCCATGACTCGATCGATGGTGGCGATGGCGATGACACGATCGACGGTGGCGACGGCAATGACACGATCGACGGCGGTACCGGCACTGACCAGGTGCGTTTCGGCGTGGCCGCCGACGATGTCACCGTCCTCAAGTCCGGAGATACCTATATCATCGTTTCGGACGAGGGCGTCGACAGGGTCACCAATGTCGGGGAGTTCGTCTTTGCCGACACGACCCTGAGTGTGGAGGAGATGGAGGCCCGTGCCGGGAGGGCCAGTGGCAGCAACCGGCTGCTGGTCGGCGGCGATGGCAACGACCATCTGATTGGCGGCGGTGGCAACGACACGGTCCACGGTGGCGCGGGCAATGACAGTCTCTTTTCCCGCACTGGCGATGACTGGATCTTTGGCGGTGTCGGCAACGACTCGATCACTGCCACCGCTGGCGACAACACGATCTATGGCGGCGATGGCCATGACAAGATCACTTCCGGCAGTGGCAATGACTTGATCGATGCCGGTTCCGGCGATGACACGATCTCCGGTGGTATTGGCAATGACAGTATAGACGGCGGTACCGGCTTTGATCGGGTGCGTTTCTCCGGGCCCAGCAGCGAGATCTCCGTCACGAAGGAGGGAGATGTCTATACCATCGCTACTTTAGAAAGCACCGGTGCGGTATCCAGAATCATCAAGGTCACGAATGTCGAAGAGTTCGATTTTGACTTCGTCACTGATCAAGGCCTTCGCAGCCGGAGCTATACCGCGGCGGAGTTGGATGCCCTTGCCGCATTCAGGCTGACCGGTGGCGATGGCGACGACCTGCTGACTGGCCGGGGCATGGCGGATACGATCGATGCCGGCGATGGCGACAACACGATCGATGGCGGAGCCGGCAACGACTCGATCACGTCCGGCGATGACAGTGACTCGATCGATGGCGGCACCGGCGACGACACGATCCGGTCCGGCGATGGCCATGACACGATCGATGGCGGCGAAGACAACGACACGATCGATGCCGGCGGTGGCAATGACTCGATCGATGGCGGTGCGGGCAATGACAGTCTCGACGGCGGTGCCGGTACCGATCAGGCGCATTTCCGCGTGGCGAGCAATGAATTCACCGTCACCAAAACCGTCACGCAGGACGGAGATGTCTATACCATCGTCTCGGAAGAGGGTGTGGATACGGTCACGAATGTCGAGGAGTTTGTCTTCAGTGACACGACCCTGGACGCGGCCGAGATGGATGCCCGTGCCGGGACGATCACCGCCAATGACCGGCTGCTGACCGGCGGCGCGGGCAACGACGAACTGACCGGCGGCGATGGGGCGGATACGATTCTCGGTGGCGATGGCGATGACACGATCAAGTCGGGTGATGGCGACGACTGGATCCATTCCGGCGGTGACAACGATACGATCGATGGCGGTGATGGCGACGACACGATCACTGGCGGCCTTGGCAATGACACGATCCTTGGCGGCGATGACAACGACAAGATCGAAGCTGGTCCTGGCAATGACAGTCTCGACGGCGGTGCGGGCTTCGATCAGGCGCGTTTCGGCGTGGCCAGTGACGAATTCACCGTCACCAAAGAGGGAGATGTCTATACCATCGTCTCGGAAGAGGGCGTCGATACGGTCAGGAATGTCGAGGAGTTCGTCTTCGGGGACACGACCCTGAGTGCGATGCAGATGGATGCCCGTGCCGCACTCGCCGACGAGTTGCTCGTCGGTACCGATGGCGATGACACGATCTTTGGCGGTCGTGGCGATGACACGATCTTTGGCGGTCGTGGCGATGACACGATAGATGGCGGCGCTGACCATGACTCGCTCGACGGCGGCACCGGCGATGACACGCTCAGCGGCGGCACCGGCAATGACACGCTCATTGGCGGCGATGACAACGACAGTCTCGACGGCGGTGCGGGCTTCGATCAGGCGCGATTCGGCGTGGCCGACGATGCATTCAACGTCACGAAGGACGGAGATGTCTACACCATCGTCTCGGAAGAGGGCATCGATACGGTCACCAATGTCGAGGCGTTCGTCTTTGGCGACACGACCCTGGACGCGGCGCAGATGGATGCCATTGTCGGGTTCGACAGGATTCCCAGAGATCTGGCCGCTGGCCCGGGCGGCGACCTGCTGGAGGGTGCCGCGGGCGATGACACCCTTTCCGGCGGCACCGGCGATGACACGATCAATTCCGGCGCGGGCCATGACTCGATCACGTCCGGCAATGGCAATGACCGTATCTTTTCCGGCACCGGCGAAGACACGGTCCGGTCCGGCGCGGGCAATGACGCGATCAATTCCGACACGGGGCTTGACGACATCGATGCCGGTGCGGGCGACGACCGGATCAATTCCGGTGCCGGCGATGATACGATCAGTTCCGGTACCGGCGATGACACGGTCTGGTCCGGCACCGGCAGCGATACGATCGATTCCGGCGATGGCGATGACGCGGTCAATTCCGGCCACGGTGATGACACGATCCATTCCGGCGATGGCAATGACACGATCCGGTCCGGCACCGGCAATGACGACATCCGGTCCGGCGATGGCAATGACACGATCCGGTCCGGCACCGGCAATGACGACATCCGGTCCGGCGATGGCAATGACACGATCCGGTCCGGCACCGGCAATGACGACATCCGGTCCGGCGATGGCAATGATTCGATCCACTCCGGCTCCGGTTCCGGCAATGACGACATCGATTCCGGTGCCGGCAATGACACGATCCATTCCGGCCGCGGCGATGACACGATCGATGCCGACGATGGCAATGACGACATCCGGTCCGGTTCCGGCAATGACGACATCCATTCCGGCGATGGCAATGACACGATCCGGTCCGGCGATGGCAATGACACGATCAATTCCGGCAATGGCGACAACCGGATCAATTCCGGCGATGACGACAACCGGATCACGTCCGGCTCCGGCAATGACAGGATCACGTCCGGCGATGGCGAAGACACGATCAAGTCCGGCGATGGCGATGACACAATCAATGCCGGGGATGACGATGACAGTATCGACAGCGGTGCGGGCTTTGATCAGGCGCACTTCAACGTGGCCAGCGATGAATTCACCGTCACGAAGGACGCGGATGTCTATACCATTGTTTCGGCGGAGGGCACCGACACGCTCACCAATGTCGAGGAGTTCGTCTTCAGTGACACGACCCTGAGTGCGGCGCAGATGGATGCCCGTGCCGGGATCACCGCCGATGACCGGCTCCCTGACGGTGTCGGGGCGGAAATCACCGCTGGCGGCGGGGCGGATACGCTGATCGGTGGCGATGGCGACGACACGATCGATTCCGGCCGCGGCGATGACGACATCCGGTCCGGCGATGGCGATGACCGGATCTTTTCCGACACTGGCCATGACACGATCAATGCCGGCGATGGCAACAACCGGATCTCTTCCTACCATGGTGATGACGAAATCCATGCCGGCGATGGCCATGACACGATCTTCGGCGGTCGCGGCGATGACACGATCCATTCCGGCGATGGCAATGACAGGATCGATGCCGGCGATGACAACGACACGATCACGTCCGGGGATGGCAATGACACGATCCGGTCCGGGGATGGCAATGACACGGTCTGGTCCGGCGATGGCGATGACGTGATCGACGGCGGCACCGGCCATGACACGATCACTTCCGGTGCGGGCGACGACACGATCCATTCCGGCACCGGCAATGACGGCATCACGTCCGGCTCCGGCAATGACTCGATCCATTCCGGCTCCGGCAATGACTCGATCCATTCCGGCGATGGCAATGATTCGATCTACTCCGGCTTCGGCAATGATTCGATCGATTCCGGCGCGGGCGATGACACGATCCGCTCCGGCCCCGGCAATGACACGATCGATGCCGGCGATGGCAATGATTCGATCCACGCCGGCTCCGGCTCCGGCTCCGGCAATGATTCGATCGATTCCGGCACCGGCAATGACACGATCACGTCCGGCTCCGGCAATGACACGATCCGGTCCGGCGATGGCAATGACGACATCCGGTCCGGCGATGGCGATGACGACATCCATTCCGGCTCCGGCAATGACACGATCCGGTCCGGCGATGGCAATGACACGATCGATGCCGGCAATGGCAACAACCGGATCAATGCCGGCGATGACAACAACCTGATCACGTCCGGCGATGGCAATGACGGCATCAATGCCGGCGCGGGCAATGACACGGTCCGCTCCGGCGCGGGCAATGACACTCTGGGCGGCGGGGCGGGCAATGACAGTCTCGACGGCGGTGCGGGCTTCGATCAGGCGCGTTTCGCCGCGGCCATCGGCGAATTCACCGTCAGCAAGGACGCGGATGTCTATACCATCGTCTCGGAAGAGGGTATCGATACGGTCACGGCTGTCGAGGAATTCGTCTTCGGGGATACGACCCTGGGCGCGGCGCAGATGGATGACCGTGCCTTGCCTGCCCCCGGGAACCGGCTGCTGCGCGGCGGCACCGGCAATGACAGTCTCGATGGCACCGACGGGGCGGATACGATCGACGGTGGCGATGGCGACAACACGATCCATTCCGGCGATGGCGACGACTGGATCTTTTCCGGCGGTGACAACGACTCGATCACGTCCGGCGATGACAATGACTCGATCTTTTCCGGCGCAGGCAATGACACGATCGATGCCGGCGGTGACAGTGACATCATTGTTTCCGGGGCCGGTGACGACAGTATCGACGGCGGTGCGGGCTTCGATCAGGCGCGTTTCGGCGCGGCCATCGGCGAATTCGACGTCACGAAGGACGCAGGGATCTATACCATCGTCTCGGAAGAGGGCACCGATACGGTCACCAATGTCGAGGCGTTCGTCTTTGGCGACATGACCCTGAGTGCCGCGCAGATGGACGCCCTTGCCAGGACCACCAACCAGGAACCGGTCGGCACCGATGGCGATGACTTTATCTTTTCCGGCACCGGCAATGACACGATCAATGCCGGGGATGGCGATGACTTTGTCTTTTCCGGCGATGGCCACGACGTCATCGAATCCGGGGTTGACAACAGCAATGCCACTGACAATGACACGATCCGGGCCGGCGATGGCAACGACACGATCAATGCCGGGGATGGCGATGACCGGCTGTTCGGCGGTGCGGGCCATGACCAACTCTTTGGCGGTGCCGGTGCCGACACCTTCGTGTTCAACAGCGGCCATGACACCGATGTGATCAATGATTTCGAGATCGGCATCGATACACTGCGCCTCTCCCGCGCGCTGACCGGCGGGATGACAGATGTCGAGGATATCATCTCAACCTACGCGACAATCACGAACGGCGCTGTGGTGTTCGACTTTGGCGGAGACGACATCATCACGATCTCGACCCTGGACTCGCTCACCGGCCTGTCGGAAAATATCGACATCTTCTGAGGCGTCTCCCGGGACAGGACAAACACGAAAAGCCCGCTCTCCGGATCGGGCTTTTTTCCGCGCAGGGCAGCCGGTTTCAGGGCACGGGTGTGGATGGCACAGGGTTTCAGGGCACGGGGACATCCGGCGGCAGCCGCCCGATCTCGGGAATGGGGGCAGGACCGGAGCGCGCTGCGTCGCGCGAAGGGCTTTTTTTGCCGCTGGCCATGCCGGGATTCCTGACATTTTTTTCACCACCGGTATCGCGCAAATTCCGGCGCGACCCCTCCGGCGGTTTCCCCGCGCGTTTCGGGAGGGCATTTCGTTTCGGCGGGGAGGGCCATTTCGTTTCGGATGACCCGTCGGTAAAAATTTCCTGAATGGTTGCAATCGGTTGTCGGCGGCGTAAATCCGAAACGAAACGAAATGCAAAAAAAAAACAGCCACGCAGACGTTGGAAAGCGCGGCACATAACACCCACCTGCCGTCCCCCGCCGGGAAGAACCCGTGGTTTCCGAGCAATGGAAGCAGCCCCTGATGGCAGCCACGATGCCGTTGGCAAGCCGTTCCATTCGGTCCCGGCGTTTCGCTGCGACCGCTTCCGGGGAAGCGGTGGGCGGATACCCGGAAATCAGCGGGCGGATCAGAACCGTACGGTCGGGTGGATCAAATTGCAACGCGCAGGCACTGGCGACATCACTGTCGCTAAAACGCGATTGTGTCGCTGACACACGACAGGGGTATCGCATGAATGGCATCCTTTGGTTTGCCTTGATCTTCTGTCTCTGTTTCAGTTTTCCAAAGTTTATGTCCGCAGGACGCCGCTTTGGAAAATGCCGTTTTGTTTCAATCTTTTGCCTCAACTATCAGCGATCCACGCCAACAGACGAAGGTTCTTTATCCGCTTGATGAGGTTCTGCTTTTGAGCCTTTGCGGGGTTGTGTCCGGCTGCGGGAGTTTTGTCGATATTGCCCTTTATGGTGACGAAAAGCTGTCTTTCCTGCGCAAATGGGCTCCATTTGAGCATGGCACACCCTCCCGTGACACGCTTTCGACGGTGTTCCGGGCGCTCGATCCTGAAGAGTTCAACGCAGCTTTTGCAGCATGGGCGTCCGGGTTGGCCGCGCGCATTGGTGGAATGGTTGTGGCCATTGATGGAAAGACGGCGCGCGGGTCCAGAGCCGGTGGAGAAACACCTCTGCATCTGATCCCGGCCCGGTGCGACGACCCGCGGCTTGTGCCTGGTCAGCAAGCCAGTGCGCACAAAAGGAACGGGATCAGGGACATCCCCGTGCTTCTGGATTTGCTTTTCCCTGAGGGAGCGACCGTGACCCTGGATGCGATGGGATGTCAGCGTGAGGTCGCCGCGAAAATCCGTGACAAGGGTGCTGATTATGTGCCGGCACCGAAGGGCAATCAGGGGCTTCTCCATGAGGACGTGAAACTGTGGCTTGAAGAACAGGATCGGGAAAACACAGAGTCATTACAGACAGTTGACGGCGACAGGGGCGGGATTGAAACGCGAACATATGAACATATACCCAATGCGATGCCATCGACCGGTTGAAAAAGCGTCACCCCCATCGGGAGGGTCCGGCCAGCATTGGTCGCGTCATCCCGGTCAGGGAAAGTAATGGCAAGACGACGGGACAGGCGCGATACTTCATCCCGTCCCTGCCAAAAGACGCCGCGCGCCCTGGCCATGCGGTACGCTCTCATCGGGGAATTGAAAACCGTCTGCACCGGGTGCTCGATGTCACCTTCCGCGATGACGACAGCCGGGTGCGAAAAGATCATGCCCCCGCCAGCTTCGCCGTCATCAGGCACATCGCGATGAACCTGCCCGGCAAAGTGAAAGGTAAACGCTCCCTCGGGGGAAACCGGAAAAAGGCAGGCTGGAACAACCGTTTCCTGCTTCAAATCCTCGCGCCGTGAAACTCATGCGATTCCCCTGGTCTCCGCCGAAGGTTTCGTGGTGCATTGTTAATCTCTGTGCTACTCTGCAGCGGGATTGTGCGAATCCTTCCCGACAGGATTGATCAAATTCTCAATGCGACACAAACACAAAGGAGAGGACACAGTTATGGCCTTGAGAATAAACGACATCGCCCCTGATTTTGTAGCTGATACAACCGAAGGTGAGATCAGTTTTCACGATTGGATCGGTGACGGTTATGCAGTGATGTTTTCACATCCCAAAGATTTTACACCGGTTTGTACGACCGAGCTTGGAACGATGGCCGGGATGTCTGGTGAATTTGCCAGCCGAAATGCCAGGATTATCGGTATTTCCGTTGACCCGGTTGAGGATCATCACCGCTGGAAGTCGGATATTACCACAGTCACCGGCAACGAGGTAAGCTATCCGATGATTGGCGATCCGGAGTTGAAAGTGGCCAAACTATACGAGATGCTGCCCGCCGGTGCCGGTGACAGTTCTGAAGGGCGGACCCCGGCGGACAATGCCACGGTACGTACCGTGTTCATTATCGGCCCGGACAAGAAGGTCAAATTGTCGCTGACCTATCCAATGACCACCGGACGGAACTTTGACGAGATTCTGCGGGCGCTTGATTCGATTCAATTGACCGCCAACCATCAGGTGGCGACCCCTGCAAACTGGAAAAGCGGCGAGGACGTTATCATTACGCCCGCAGTTTCCAACGAAGACGCAAAAGAGCGCTTTGGCGAATTCGAGCAGGTTCTGCCCTATCTGCGCAAGACCAGGATGCCAGGTTGAGTCTGTTCGATTGATCAGTATCGAGACCCCTGTGGCAGTGCGCTGCGGGGGTTTCCTTTGCGCAAAAAGTCGACTTTGACCCATAAACCAGGCCGCTCGATTTGAGAGAAAGTCAGCGTCATTCAGGCGGCGTCGGGGGATACAGGTTTTTCCGAAAGTGCTTTCCTCGTAGCCGACGAGCCGTCCATAGACCGCTTGCCGGAACTGCCCGTCGAACCGGTGGACGGTGTTGCCCTGACGGCTGTCGCGCAACGCCGCCGACGCCGGACCGGACAGTCCGGGCGCGTCATCGCGCTCGCGTATCACAGGGAGACCGCCATCCGAACCGGGCTGCGTACCCCGGAACTCCAGCCGCACCCGGCTGTCAAAATCCACCCGGCCACCGCGCTCGAAACCCGCACCCTCCGGGTGATCCAGGAAACCCGCCCCGCTCCGCATCGTTGTCGCCACCGTGATTGATATCGCAAATGCCGCAGTCAGGACAGCGAAACCGGCGGGTTGCAGGCGCCTGCCTGCGGTAGGTGACAGGGGTTTTTCCGGCTCGGAAATAACCAGGCCAACGCCCGGGCTGGGCAGGGATTCCTCTGCTGACCACAAAAGACCGGTCCCGTCATCCGTACGAACCAGATGCAATCGCTGTCCCACGCCGTCAGGCAGGCCGCGAAGCATGGGCAAACGGGGTGCCCGGGCCGGGAGAACCCGGATCAGCGGTCCCGAATGCCGCGCGGCCTGCAGCAGGGCAAAGCCGCGTCGCCCCGGCCCTTCGGCCTCGTGGACACGGGCCGGTGCCAGTGCGAATCGCCCGGCGGGGCTCGTATCAAACCGCATCTTCACGTGCTCCTTCGGCGGCGATGGCAACCAGGACCTGCTCACCTGTCGCTGTTTGCCGGAAATCCTTCCCGCAAGGCTGGACACTGGATTGTGCCTGCCCGCTGCCGGACCACAACGCAGCCCAAAGGATGACCGCCGAAATGACTTTACCTGATCTGCCCATGTACGTCTCCCGTTCGGGACATAATGGCAAATCCGGCAAACTGCCGCAAACATTCTCGGGCGGATACAATCCACGCAGAGGTCGACAGGTGCGGCGCGGGCACCCACCAGCCATCCCCACCGGGAAGGGGCCGTCATTTCTGAACAACAGGAGCGGCTCCTGGTGGCAGCCAACAACGCCGTTGGCAAGCCGGTCCCGGGGTTTTGCTGTGGCCTCTTTCAGGGCGTGCCATCCGCACCCGGCTGTCAAAATCCACCCGGCCACCGCGCTCGAAACCCGCACCCCGGGTGATCCATGAAATCCGCCCCGGCATCGTCGCCCCTGATTTATGTCGCAAAGGCCAGGGTATTGATATCGCAAATGCCACGGTCAGGACAGCGAAACCGGCGGTTTGCCTGGCGAATGTGGGTGTCGAATGTGGGTTTACCGGGGGGCAGGCCCCCGGTAAAATGCTTCACGGTGCAAACCGGCGGCGAATTTCCGGATGGACATCAGGCTACACCACCAAAAAGAACGGCCAGGGTACCCGTCTCAAGGGACTTTTGCATTAACCGGACAGGATCCTTGCGATGAATATCCTCTTTGTGCACCAGAATATGCCGGGCCAGCATCGGGAATTGCTGACGTGGCTGGTTGCACAGGGGGGACATCGGATCGTGTTCCTGACACAGCGTCAGAATGCGCCCTGGATCGACGGGGTGATGACCGTGGTCTACAAGTCGCATCACAAGCCCGGGGCCGGGGCCTATGGGCTGTCCAGGGTCTGGGAAGAGGCCACCGGCGCGGGGTTTGGCGCCGCCATGGCCGCCCGCGAGCTGGAGAAGAACGAGGGCTTCCGGCCCGACCTGATCCTGGGCCATACCGGCTGGGGCGAGCTGTTGTTCATGAAACAGATCTGGCCGGATGTGCCTATTCTGGGGTTCTTTGAATATTTCTATAACGCCACAGGCGGTGTGGTCGGGTTCGACCCGGACGATCCGGTATCGGATCACACGCCGTTCCTTATGGAGGCCCGCAACGTGGTGCCCTATGCCAATATCGAGCATGTGGATCTGGGCCATGTGCCGACCGTCTGGCAAAAGAACACCTTCCCGGCCTCGTTCCATCCGAAATTCTACACCTGCCATGACGGGATCCGTACCGACCGACTGGCCCCCGACCCGGATGTGTCCCTGTGGCTGGGTCGGCTGGACCGGCCGGTCACGCGCGGGGATGAGGTGTTCACCTATATGGCCCGCAATCTGGAACATGTGCGCGGCTTTCACATTTTCATGGCAGCGCTGCCCCGGATCCTGGCCGCCCGTCCGCAGGCCCGGGTGCTGGTGGTGGGCGGCGACGATGTCTCCTATGGTCGCAAGAGCGGGCACCCCGGGGGGTTGCGCGCCGAGTTGACCGAGAAACTCGGCGACAGTGTCGACTGGAACCGGGTGCATTTCCTGGGGCGGATACCCTATTCGAGCTTTTGCCAGGTGGTTCAGATCAGCCGCTGCCATCTGCATCTGACCATGCCGTTCGTGATGAGCTGGTCGCTGCTGGAATCAATGGCGATGCAGGCCACCATCGTGGCCTCGGATGTGCCTTCGGTGCGCGAGGCAATCACCCATGGCGAAACCGGATTGCCGGTGGATTTCTTTGATGCGGATGCGCTGGCGGATCAGGTGATCGACGTGCTGGCCAATCCCGGCACCTACGAGCATCTGGGCCCGGCGGCGCGGGCGCATGTGGTCGGGACATATGATTTCAGGACCCTGTGCCTGCCGGAGCATATCCGGCGGATGAACACCCTCGTGCCGAAAAAGCTGCGGATTGCCGTGCCGGGCTGAAACCGCTTCGGGGCAGGGGCCGGTTGTCTATGGCACCGCACCCTCCGGGGGTTCCATGAAACCTTGCCCGTGGAATGCGGGTAACGATCACTCCGGCCTGAAGACCCGAAACGGATGATGAAATACGCCGGTAGAGACTTTCGGGTATCCGGGGGGTATATCCGCCCGGGTAAAGCGTCTCTGCTGAAAGCATCGATTTTCAACCTGCTGATAACACGGCATAAAACCGCTCCAGATCTGCAGGGGATAAAAATGCCAGTATGGCTGGCTGTGCGGGCAGTATGCTGCTAACCGGTCTCTCCCGGATTTTTCCGGAAATTCAGGGGAAATACAGGGGAAAAATTGCCCGGGTACAGGAACCTGTCTGTGGCAGTGTGCAGGCCCGCAATTTCCTGCCGGACTCCTGTTCCTGTGTGGAACCGGCCTGCGGTCGGCGGGCAGGGCAGGGCTGTCCATGGTGTCGTTCCCGGCCTTGCCTGCGGTGGCGTTACAGGGCGGACCGGTCCGGCACATGTCAATCCGGTCATCAGCCACCGGCATCCCGACATCTGTCCGGATATGTCCAGCTCTGAGCCGGGGTCGCGCGATTCCCCCGGCCCGGGCCATCGCACACGGTCGTGCCCCGGCAATAACGGTGTTGCCCCCCGCGAACAGGACGGGACCGGTAAAGCCGGACACCTTGATCGACGCCGCGATCTGCCGGACCTGATCCGCAGAACGGACCCGGGGTTTCAGGGCACGGGGACATCGGGCGGCAGCCGCCCGATGTCCGGACTGCGGGCAGGACCGGAGCGCGCCACGTCGCGCGAAGGTTTTTTTGCCGCTGGCCATGCCGGACCTCCTGACATTTTTTTCACCGCCGGTATCGCGCAAATTCCGGCGCGACCCCTCCGGCGGCTTCTGCGCGCGTTTCGGGAGGGCATTTCGTTTCGGCGGGGAGGGGCATTTCGTTTCAGATGACCCGTCGGTGAAAATTTCCTGAATGGTTGCAATCGGTTGTCGGCGGCGGAAATCCGAAACGAAACGAAATGCAAAAAAATCGGCACGCAGACATTGGAAGGTGCGGCACATAACACCCACATGCGTCCCCGCCGGGAAGGACCCGTGATTTACGGGAGCCTGATCCAAAATGAGCCGGGTGATTTCAAGAGGGTCGTGATTACGTTTGCTTGCAGAAACACGCGGAGATCACGATGCTTTGGGCTGAAACTGAAACCACCAAGAGCGTAAAAAATACCGCTGGTCAAGTGGCACACTGGCACTGTTGGCGATGACACGGGTAGTGAACTTTATCCCAACTCGCAGCGGCGTATCCGGTCTCACAAAAACTTCTCGGGACCGACTGTTTCTCTTTGACGCGATGAACGGCACAAGCATGCCTGGCTCTGGAAACGATAGGGTCATTGCGTAAGGTCGTGTTGGACGGCAGCCCGAAGAGGTAATCAAGGCCTTCCTGCGCCTCGCACCAGGCCATCACCTCAACGGCCATCTGCGCGCAGCAAGATACGGGTCACAGGCCGGTGCGAGCGGATGCGCCGTATGATAACGACGGCACGTACAAGTGACTCTTAAGCAATCTCCGTGGGTGATTGATTCTATATGCTCTGGATCGTCGGCAAGGAAGTTCCGCGCGTCTTCATATAGGTTCATACATTCAGCCGCTGGTATAATAGGAGGGGGTTCCCTTGATGCTTACGAATAGTCAACGTAAGGGATGGGACCTTTCTCAACCGCCACCTCCTGAACCTCTACAGGCAATTCACGAACATCAATAATCGTTCCGTTGAATGAGATAAACCACACCGAAGAGTTTTCGGCAACGAGGCTTGGGAGCATCCAATCATGTCTCAATCGACTCATTTTCAAAGCATCTCTTACGACCTTCGCTTTGTTCCCTGCGGTGCTGGAACCAACTCCGAAATGTCCGCTTAGATCAGCCATTGTCATAAATGGAGAGGTTGACTTGTCACTGAGGTAATTCACTTGCCCCAAAGGTATTGCCATGTGTGGACGGTTCCTGTTTTGCAAGGTTTTTTTGACGCCGTGATCATAGCGGGTTGCGGTCATGTGTCCGGCCTGTTTTTGCGGCAATAAGGCCGCTGGCCCTGATGAAGTCCGCGTGCCAGTTCCCTATCAAGTTGCCGGACTACTTGTATCCTGGCAATACCTCGGGGTGTTCTGACTGCGGCTTGCTTTGATCATCATCACGTCTATTGCCCTTGCATCCTGAAGCGCAGTTTTGGTGCTCGGTCTTCCGAGCGCGCTTATGTGGCTTGGTACGTTCCTCCTCTTGCCAGGAGCGCCCATACGATCCGCGCAGTTTTGTTGGCCATTGCGACACTAACCAATCGCGGTGCCTTGCGTTCCAGCAGGCTGCGGATCCAGGCAGCGGTGCGGGTTTGTGTATCAGCAACATGCCTGAGAATGGCCGTTGCCCCAACCACCAGGAGTTTGCGCAAATAACCATCACCCATCTTGGTAATCCGCCCCAACCGCTCTTTTCCGCCCGAAGAGTTTTGCCGGGGGACCAGCCCGAGAAAGGCTGCGAACTGGCGTCCGGACCGGAATTGCGAAGGGTCCGTGACAGAAGCTGCCAGGGCTGTCGCTGTCAGCACGCCAACTCCTGGAATGGTTGCCAGGCGCTGACTGGTATCGTTCTGGCGGTGCCACACAAGGATCTCACTATCAAGTGCGCGGATCTGCTGGTTCAGGTTTGCGCGCTGATCGGCCAGGCTCAGCAAAGCGGTTCTCGCTATTTGTGGGATGTCTTCATTGGCACCCTCTTCAAGCTGTAGCAGCAATCGGGAAATATTTTCTGGCCTTTGAGGCGCAATGATCCCCAGCTCAGCCATGTGGGCGCGCAGCGCATTTATCAGCATCGTGCGTTGCCGTACCAGAAGATCGCGCGCCCGATGCAGCATCATAACTGCCTGCTGATCCACGCTCTTTATGGCCACAAAATGCATGTTCGGGCGCGTAACAGCCTCACAGATCGCCTCAGCATCCGCCGCATCATTCTTTTGTCGCTTCACGTATGGTTTTACATAGGCGGGAGGGATGAGCTTCACCTCGTGGCCGAGTGCTGTGATCTCACGCGACCAATGGTGGGACGTCGCACAGGCTTCAATGCCGATCAGGCAAGGTGGCAATTTAGCCAGAGTATCCAGGACTGCGTTCCGGCGAAGCTTCTTCTGTAGAACGGTTTGTCCTGTCGCATCGATCCCGTGAAACTGGAAAACTGACTTTGCAATGTCGATCCCTATCGTTGTAATTTCCATCTGGGCGGTTCCTTTCAAAGCTGGTTCATACCCCAGCACTTTGGCACATTGCGATGCCGGTGGGTGGAACCGTCCAACTCATCAAGTTGTTCGGTGGTTATGATCAGGTTAGACTGATCCTATGAGCATCCCAACCATTATGCCGCGCCTAAAAGGCTTCCGCTATCCGCGTGAGATCATTGCGTACGCTGTTTGGGCGTACCACCGGTTCGCGCTGAGCCCGGCTGATGTTGAGGACTTGTTGGCTGCGCGGGGTAGTATTGTCAGCCGGGAAACGGTCCGACTGTGGGTCAATCGCTTTGCTCAACACTTTGCAGATTGCATCCGCCGGGATCGACCGCGACCGAACGACAAGTGGCACATGGATGAAGTCGTAATCACGATCCGTGGCAAGAGGCACTGGCTGTGGCGCGCAATCGACGCAAATGGAGATGTTCTTGATATTCCTGTACAAACGCGTCGGAATTCCAAAGCGGCGAAGCGGTTTTTTCAACGATTGGTTGCCCGGTTCGGCGAACCGGGGGTCGTCATCACCGACAAATTGCGCAGCTGCATCAAGCCGATCAAAACACTGGCCCCGGACGCTGACCATCGCGCCCACAAAGGCCTCGACAACGTGATCGAAGTATCGCACCGGCCGACCCGCAAACGGGAGAAGATATTCGGGCGGTTCAAATCCCACCGACAAGCTCAGAGGTTTCTGTCAGCGCATGACCATCCTCTCATTGCTGCAAGCAGCAACTGCCGGACAATGGATCAACCTGATTTTCCGTCCCCGCCGCTATCAACTCACCGCAACCTCATACCGCCACGCCCGCAGCGATGCGTTCAGCCTCTGGGCCGATTACACCGCCGAAATGGCGGCATAACCCTGCCTTTTCCAATGCCTCACAAGCGGTCGCCAACAACTTGATGAGTTGGACGGTTCCACCCACCGGCATCGCAATGTGCCAAAGTGCTGGGGTATGAACCAGCTTTGAAAGGAACCGCCCAGATGGAAATTACAACGATAGGGATCGACATTGCAAAGTCAGTTTTCCAGTTTCACGGGATCGATGCGACAGGACAAACCGTTCTACAGAAGAAGCTTCGCCGGAACGCAGTCCTAGATACTCTGGCTAAATTGCCACCTTGCCTGATCGGCATTGAAGCCTGTGCGACGTCCCACCATTGGTCGCGTGAGATCACAGCACTCGGCCACGAGGTGAAGCTCATCCCTCCCGCCTATGTAAAACCATACGTGAAGCGACAAAAGAATGATGCGGCGGATGCTGAGGCGATCTGTGAGGCTGTTACGCGCCCGAACATGCATTTTGTGGCCATAAAGAGCGTGGATCAGCAGGCAGTTATGATGCTGCATCGGGCGCGCGATCTTCTGGTACGGCAACGCACGATGCTGATAAATGCGCTGCGCGCCCACATGGCTGAGCTGGGGATCATTGCGCCTCAAAGGCCAGAAAATATTTCCCGATTGCTGCTACAGCTTGAAGAGGGTGCCAATGAAGACATCCCACAAATAGCGAGAACCGCTTTGCTGAGCCTGGCCGATCAGCGCGCAAACCTGAACCAGCAGATCCGCGCACTTGATAGTGAGATCCTTGTGTGGCACCGCCAGAACGATACCAGTCAGCGCCTGGCAACCATTCCAGGAGTTGGCGTGCTGACAGCGACAGCCCTGGCAGCTTCTGTCACGGACCCTTCGCAATTCCGGTCCGGACGCCAGTTCGCAGCCTTTCTCGGGCTGGTCCCCCGGCAAAACTCTTCGGGCGGAAAAGAGCGGTTGGGGCGGATTACCAAGATGGGTGATGGTTATTTGCGCAAACTCCTGGTGGTTGGGGCAACGGCCATTCTCAGGCATGTTGCTGATACACAAACCCGCACCGCTGCCTGGATCCGCAGCCTGCTGGAACGCAAGGCACCGCGATTGGTTAGTGTCGCAATGGCCAACAAAACTGCGCGGATCGTATGGGCGCTCCTGGCAAGAGGAGGAACGTACCAAGCCACATAAGCGCGCTCGGAAGACCGAGCACCAAAACTGCGCTTCAGGATGCAAGGGCAATAGACGTGATGATGATCAAAGCAAGCCGCAGTCAGAACACCCCGAGGTATTGCCAGGATACAAGTAGTCCGGCAACTTGATAGGGAACTGGCACGCGGACTTCATCAGGGCCAGCGGCCTTATTGCCGCAAAAACAGGCCGGACACATGACCGCAACCCGCTATGATCACGGCGTCAAAAAAACCTTGCAAAACAGGAACCGTCCACACATGATGATGATCAAAGCAAGCCGCAGTCAGAACACCCCGAGGTATTGCCAGGATACAAGTAGTCCGGCAACTTGATAGGGAACTGGCACGCGGACTTCATCAGGGCCAGCGGCCTTATTGCCGCAAAAACAGGCCGGACACATGACCGCAACCCGCTATGATCACGGCGTCAAAAAAACCTTGCAAAACAGGAACCGTCCACACATGGCAATACCCCATCAAGCGTTGGCCGCCGAGGCGCTTCCGACCGACGATACCCAGGCGGAAGTTCATGGCGCAGCATCTTCGCGATCGTCTTACGATCTTTGTTCTCTAATCTGTCAATGCGTGTTTCCTGAGTTTCCTGCTTTTGATGTCAGAGGTTGCCTTTGTTCTCTTCGAACTCTGAGGTTCATGATGGGGTTGGCTGGGTGTGGGTCGGCAATGTTGAAACCGCAATCATACCGTTGGTCTTGGCTGTTGCTACAGAATCGGCGCCGTGTCTCACGCCCTCCCTCGGGCATCGTCCCAGATGGGAACTTTGATTTAGGAATCCTCGTTGTCGCCTCGTAAGCCTTACGCGGACTGGAAGTCAGTTTTGTCTCGCATAATGGCATGAAGTATGATTGCCAGACGACGCGCCAGAGCCACTCGGGCCTTTCTCATCGTTGAGCGCGCACCGATTGCGAGGGCCCATGTCTTCAATTTGAGCGGAGCGGCATACCGCGTCAGCATCACATTGGCGGCCTCATAGAGAAGCGTTCTGACGCGCACGTCGCCCCGCTTTGAGATGCTGCCCGTGTAGTCGATTTCACCAGATTGATGCCGTCGCGGCACCAGTCCAAGATACGCCCCCACATCACGCGATTTCCTGAAACGCGACGGATCATCAATTGCTGCGGCAAAGGCCAATGCTGTGATCGGACCGACCCCTGGTACCGTCATAAGGCGCTGGCAGACTTCGGATTTGCGGGTCATCTTTTTGATGTCGCCATCAATGGCTGCAACCGCCGCGAGGATTGCTTCGCGTGCTGCGAACAGTCCGCAAATTGCGGCATGGAGGCCAGGCACTCCATCGCTAACTTTTAGCGCCGCGTTTTTGAATGCCGGAGACAAAGCTCGTGGCAGCCGCACGCCGAAGACGACGACCAGACCGCGGATCTGATTGTCGAGCGTCACACGCTGTCCGACCAGCTTCTTGCGGGCTGCGATCAGCGACCGGATTGCGTGCGCTGACAGTGATTTGACATGGGTCGGCTTGTAGAATCCCGTCCGCGCCAGGTGTGCCAAACCGCGGGCATCATTGCGGTCCGTCTTGTGGCCGGCCAGAGATTTAAGGGCCTGATATGCTTGCCTGCTCTCGATGCAAACAACCGGGACACCAAGCTCCGTCAGCCCATGGTAAAGCATTGGTGCCATCCGTCCCGTTTCAAATACAACTTTGGCACATGGTGGTCCAGAAGCGAGGAAGTCAGCGATCGCTTTTGGTGTTGAGCTCGCTTTTCCTTCACGAATAAGGGCCCCTTCACGATCCAGAATGCAGATATGCGTCTCTTCCATGGACACATCCAAACCAGCAAAATATTCCATTGGTCAGTCTCCTTTTCAATTGCATGTGCATCCAGAATAACAGGGGTAACTGAGTGCTGATCCTGATTACGCCATGTTGAAAAACCGCGCCGCTTCTCGGCCAGACATACCGTCCTTCAAACAAGCACGGCGCACACGACTATAAATATCCACAGAATACATCTCCCGCCCTCCGAATAAACGAAGGGCACAAACTGGCGGACTTTTACTCCGCTACAACTGCGATATGCAGCCGCTTCTGTGGCC
Source organism: Roseovarius sp. (assembly GCA_965207105.1). Taxonomy (GTDB): domain Bacteria; phylum Pseudomonadota; class Alphaproteobacteria; order Rhodobacterales; family Rhodobacteraceae; genus Roseovarius. The sequence continues at coordinate 457,644 of CBDBLS010000028.1, forward strand.
CAATATTGCTCCGCGTTTTACACAGATCGAAGAACTCACTGCGGATTTTAACGAATTTGGTCCGCTAGAAACCGGAACGATCATCCGCCTCTCTGGGCTGAAGCAAGGCCCTTACGCGAGCCAGTTCCCAAGGCAGCCAAAGAAAGTAGTGGACCATATCGCATCCGGGTTCATTGCAGACTTCCTGGCTGGCAGTAGCGCCAGAGTTTTGCTCAACATTGCAGCTAAATCGGGCAACACAGTTTTGGCTGAATTTCCGATCGATGTCTGCAATCTGGTGGTCGAAGGGCCGGAAGATCTTTCGACACCAATCAACGACGACATTCCTGAGCTCAAAATAGAGGGGTACCTCTGCGAGAAGAAGGCCAGTCAGGGCTTAGAAGGCCGTCACCAATTACATCTTCTTGGCAACGAGCGAACCGTAGAAACAAGAAACATCGATAGCCTCGCCGGTATCGGTGCAGTCGAAGCGGGCGACCACGACGACCTCGCGATGCACCTCGTGGTCAGAAGTGAATTTCTCGATGAGCGTGTCGCTGAAAGCCGCACATCCTTTACTGGTGTTTCGTCATCTTTGTTGGATGACATCGTAAAATCGGCGGTCCGCCAAGCCAGAGAACGCTTGATCGCGGAGCAATTGAAGGTCTTTGACGAGGAACGAAGGCGGAGTTTCGATGCGTTTCTCGCCCAACAACCAATCTTTGGTTACGCTGATCGCGATGAGATCTTTGCCTCGCTGCCTGTTAGCGCGAAGTCGCATGAAGACTTTGTCGCCAAGCTGGCCCTGCCGCGCTACCGAATGGAACATGAGCGCGAGAAAAGGCTCACAACGATTGTAGAGAGCATGGTTTCTGGCGACGCCGTGCCTGAAGATTTCGATAAGATCGTCCGTATCGCCGCCGAGGAGGTCCAGGAAAACGAGCGCAGCTCTCTTGCGCATCACGCGGCGAGACGCAGAGTTGTCCTCGACTTGATGGACCAGCTGATCCGTAGGCTGCGCAAGTCCGATGGCGACGACAAGTACCACCTTGAATCCACTCTACACTCTCTTTTGGTCCTAACAGCAATAATCCCGCCCAGGTGGAACACGCAGCCCACGATCTCTGGCTTCTCGATGAACGGCTTGCCTTTGCATCAGGCTTCGCTTCCGACGTTCCGCTGAAACAGGTAATCGTAGACGATGAGAGCGACTTACGACCTGACGTATTCATCTGGGATCATCTGTATTGTCTTGCACCTGTTGGGCAGCAGGGCGGCGACGAAAGTGTAGACGATCTGGAACCAATTACCCAAGTTTTCATTGTGGAATTTAAGCACCCCGGTCGAAAGGGCTATTCCGCTGGTGAAAGCGTGACACGTCAAATCACTAAGTACGTCGAACGAATCAAAGGACGAAAAATTGAGAATTTCGGACGACGAGATGCCGCAGTTTCGGACGACTGCCGCTTTCACTGTCTATTGATTGCGGATTTCCATGGCGGCCTAAAAGATGAGATCGTATCTTGGGACTATATCCAGAACCGAAGGGGGCGGGAAATCCGGCTGGGTGGGGATCACGCTAACGTCACCATTCAGGCTTTCGAATGGGACTTCGTGCTGTCTTCGGCTATGACGGCAAACCGGGCGCTACTGGACGCAGCCGGACTCGCTAAGCGCGGGCAGTCCAAGTTTGAACAGTCTGATCAATGACACTATACTCTTCCGCCTGAATTGACCTGAAAATTTTGTAGAGAGGCTGATTCAATTTGCCGCATGGTCATACGTATCACAGCATGCACTTTGAGAGCATGAACAAGCCCCACAAAACGGTTTCGCTCTCTGCCGACCAGCGCCTGGCCCTTGAGGCCCTTTGCCGCCGCCGCAAGGTTGAAGCACTTGTCTGGAAGCGCGCCCGTGCGTTTCCGCTGTTGGATGCAGAAGAAGACGCCGGAACGGTTTGCCGGATTCTGGATATCGGACCGACGGTTTTGACGGAGTGGCAGTTTGCCTTTTCCGGTGCGGGGCTGTCGTTCTTTGGCCTGAAAGATTACAGCCAGCGGCAGGGACACTTGAGTGTTACGCACGAACGGGCTTTGAAAGCCCGTTTTGCCGAAAACCCGGCACGGAACGTAGACGAGGTCTGTGCGTATGTTCCGGCGGAATACGGGCGGAGCTACAGTCCCTCGGGGGCCGCCAGGCTGATGCGCCGTCCGGGGTTTGAGTATAAAAAGCCACGATTGCCGCCTGCACAGGCCGATGAAGTCAAACAGGCGGCGTTTATCGCCATGTATGAGGCCCTGATGACCGAACTTGCAGCCGATGGGATGGTGGTCTTCTCCGATGCTGTGCATCCCGAGCATCGGAGCCGTCCCGCCCATGGCCGGTTCCCGAAGGGGCAAAAGACGGCCCTGAAGGCAACATCGGGGCGCAGGCGCCTCAATATTCAGGGTGCGCTCGATCTTGAAACGTTCCGGTTCACCTTTGTGGAAGGCGGGAAGATCAATGCCCAAACGACACTCTCATGCTGGAAAAGCCGGAGCGCAACAATCCAACCAAAACGACCATCCATGTTTTTGTCGACAATGCGCGTTATCACCATGCCAGGATACTCCAGCCATGGCCGCACAGCCCCGAACGTCGGGTGAAGTTGAAGTTCCTGCCGGCATACGCCCCGCATCTCAACCCGATTGAGCGCCTTTGGGGTGTCATGCACGACTGCATCACCCATAATCGCCATTACGCCACGTTCAACCAGTTCACCGAAGCCATTTTCAACTTCTTCCGCCAAACCCTACCCGACAAACGGCGCGATTTTCGCGACACTGTTACCGACAATTTCAGGATCCTTTCTCTCAAGGAATACAAGCTGATCTGACCTCAAATCTTCTGGTCAATTCGGGCGCGGGAGTATAACGCAAATAATACCAGCGGCCTTAATGTCTGACTCACTTTTGTGATTTCAAATTTACTGCATTTCTGAATCAATGGCCTCCAGAAGCAAGGAGGTGCTCATGGGTGGGGCAGTCAAGATTACGCGCAAGATATGTCCGCGCAAGATTTGCGTTGTGCTGCAAAGCGAACCAGGGATGGTCGTGTTGTCCGTCGAATACTCGCCATAGCGCTGGTGCTTGACGATGTGGACCGCGCAACAGCGGCCCGTAGCAGCGGTATGGATCGCCAAACTCCCAGAGACCGGGTGCATCGCTACAATGCAGAGGGCCTTGGTGGGCTTTCTGATCGGTGTGGCAAGGGTGCAAAGCCACGCCTGTCCCTGGAGCAACAGGCGCTGTTTGTGGCTTGGGTTGAGGCTGGGCCTGACCCGGCAAAAGATGGCGTAGTGCGGTGGCGCTGTGCCGATTTGCAGGTCCGCGTTGAAGAAGAATTCGACGTAAAGCTACATGAACGTACGATTGGCAAGTATCCAGCCAGGCATGGTTTTCGTCGCCTTTCCGTGCGCCCGGAGCATCCCGAAACTGATCCCGCTGCACAGCAGGCTTTTAAAAAAACTTTGCCAGCCTCATAGCCGATACCCTGCCAAAACATGCAAAGGGGAAGCCGCTTGAGGTATGGTTCCAGGATGAAGCCCGCGTCGGGCAGCAAGGAACCCTCACCCGCAAATGGGCCAGGCGTGGAACCCGCCCGCGCGCACCACGTGATACGCGCTGCAAATGGAGCTATATCTTCGGCGCAGCCTGTCCTGCCTGTGGCACGGCGGCTGGGCTGGTCCTGCCTTACGTCAACGCCGAAGCAATGGGGCTGCATCTCGATGAGATCGCAAAGACAATCGCACCCGGCGCACATGCCTTGCTCATCATCGACGGGGCTGGTTGGCACGGAGCAAAATGCTTGCAGGTGCCAGATAATACTACACTCGTAAAACTGCCCCCATACTCACCGGAATTGAACCCAATGGAAAACGTTTGGGCCTATCTGCGGTCGAACAAACCCGCTGTCTCTGTCTTCGACACATATGAAGAAATCCTCGAAAAATGCGCCCGGGCCTGGAACTTCTTTGCGAACGACCCTGAACGCATAACTTCAATCACAGATCGAGAATGGATAAAGGTCAATTAATTGGGCCGTTGGTATAACAACCTCTCTTTCCGCTTTGTTTCCTCACCCGACAGAGGTCGGTGTGGGCTGCTGGACAGTCCGGCAACAGCATTGGATTTTGTATTTCTCAGATAGCAGACACGATCATCAGCATAAAATGCTTCAAACCCCTCACGAGCCAATTGTGCATTTAATAGCAACAAGGCTTGCGGACGGTCTGTGTCTTCATTTTCAGCATCACCTTGGTCCATCAGCGAACGAACCACGCGCAAGAATGCGTCGGGTGGTGTATCGTTATCTTTTGACGGTTCCGCTAGAATCTTGGATAGCGTTTCTGCCACCCACCATGCGCGCGTTGATCCGTCATGTTCGTAGTCTGTGTCGGCGTCTTGGAAAAATCGTGTGAGATATGAACTTGAGCGATAAGGGAAATATCCTGTTTCACCCTCGGCACAATTCCCGCAAATCAGCTCGGCGATGCCATCAATTGTGCGACGTCTAAAGTTCATACATTTTCCCCATTACGTTCAGTATTACTGGTCGAGCCAGCTCACAGATGCTATGGTGTCTATAAGCCAAAAAACGCAATTGACGTTGCCCGAATTTCCACCCCACGGGTATGGCCCATTTTCATATATATCCTAGGCGGAATATAAGGTACCTAATCATCGGTACTCAATGACCGTAACGCCATATAGCGAAATATAGTGTAATTCAGGTGTGGTAGATAATCCACCAACGAGAAGCCCTTTGGACGTCTTGCGAGGGCAAGGGCATGTAGTTAGGTCAAATGCGAAAGGACGAGCATATGACTGACACTACCGACGCGGATAAACCCGCAACAAAGAAATCATCTACCGAGCGCATTTATGGACCGAAGGTTATGGCGCACGGCTATACTGCCGTGCCGAATATCTTGGTGCGTGCTCAGTCGCGACTTGGGATCAGCACAACGCAATTCAACATCATTGTGCAGTTGTTGAGCTATTGGATGCGACCCGACAATCCGCCATTTCCATCTAAGAAGGATTTGGCGAAGCGCATGGGGATCACGCCTGCGACTGTTCGTATCAATATCAAAGCACTTGAAGATGCTGGTCTCATCGAGCGCGAACAACAGATTACTGCCCATGGAGACTATGGCTCAAATATTTACCACCTTCGAGGTTTGGTCACGAAGTTTGTAAAACGCGGAGCAATATTGGGCCACAGAAGCGGCTGCATATCGCAGTTGTAGCGGAGTAAAAGTCCGCCAGTTTGTGCCCTTCGTTTATTCGGAGGGCGGGAGATGTATTCTGTGGATATTTATAGTCGTGTGCGCCGTGCTTGTTTGAAGGACGGTATGTCTGGCCGAGAAGCGGCGCGGTTTTTCAACATGGCGTAATCAGGATCAGCACTCAGTTACCCCTGTTATTCTGGATGCACATGCAATTGAAAAGGAGACTGACCAATGGAATATTTTGCTGGTTTGGATGTGTCCATGGAAGAGACGCATATCTGCATTCTGGATCGTGAAGGGGCCCTTATTCGTGAAGGAAAAGCGAGCTCAACACCAAAAGCGATCGCTGACTTCCTCGCTTCTGGACCACCATGTGCCAAAGTTGTATTTGAAACGGGACGGATGGCACCAATGCTTTACCATGGGCTGACGGAGCTTGGTGTCCCGGTTGTTTGCATCGAGAGCAGGCAAGCATATCAGGCCCTTAAATCTCTGGCCGGCCACAAGACGGACCGCAATGATGCCCGCGGTTTGGCACACCTGGCGCGGACGGGATTCTACAAGCCGACCCATGTCAAATCACTGTCAGCGCACGCAATCCGGTCGCTGATCGCAGCCCGCAAGAAGCTGGTCGGACAGCGTGTGACGCTCGACAATCAGATCCGCGGTCTGGTCGTCGTCTTCGGCGTGCGGCTGCCACGAGCTTTGTCTCCGGCATTCAAAAACGCGGCGCTAAAAGTTAGCGATGGAGTGCCTGGCCTCCATGCCGCAATTTGCGGACTGTTCGCAGCACGCGAAGCAATCCTCGCGGCGGTTGCAGCCATTGATGGCGACATCAAAAAGATGACCCGCAAATCCGAAGTCTGCCAGCGCCTTATGACGGTACCAGGGGTCGGTCCGATCACAGCATTGGCCTTTGCCGCAGCAATTGATGATCCGTCGCGTTTCAGGAAATCGCGTGATGTGGGGGCGTATCTTGGACTGGTGCCGCGACGGCATCAATCTGGTGAAATCGACTACACGGGCAGCATCTCAAAGCGGGGCGACGTGCGCGTCAGAACGCTTCTCTATGAGGCCGCCAATGTGATGCTGACGCGGTATGCCGCTCCGCTCAAATTGAAGACATGGGCCCTCGCAATCGGTGCGCGCTCAACGATGAGAAAGGCCCGAGTGGCTCTGGCGCGTCGTCTGGCAATCATACTTCATGCCATTATGCGAGACAAAACTGACTTCCAGTCCGCGTAAGGCTTACGAGGCGACAACGAGGATTCCTAAATCAAAGTTCCCATCTGGGACGATGCCCGAGGGAGGGCGTGAGACACGGCGCCGATTCTGTAGCAACAGCCAAGACCAACGGTATGATTGCGGTTTCAACATTGCCGACCCACACCCAGCCAACCCCATCATGAACCTCAGAGTTCGAAGAGAACAAAGGCAACCTCTGACATCAAAAGCAGGAAACTCAGGAAACACGCATTGACAGATTAGAGAACAATACCAAGATCGCCGTGGCTCGGATACTCGGGGATAAGACGCGCATCCGCACACGTCGGTTTACGGAACTGCAGTCGCATTACTTGTTTGATGACAAGTTTGGCAGACCCGCGCGAGGGAACGATAAAGGCAACGTTGAGGGCATGGTTGGATACACCCGCCGCAACTTCATGGTTCCCGCACCTCGCTATGACAGCTTTGATGATCTGAACGCACATTTGGAAGAGAAGTGTTTAGCACGTCAGGACGATACGTTGCGGGGTCACACCCAAACCATAGGCGCACGCCTGATGTCGGATTTGGATGCTCTGATGGGATTGCCCGTCGCAGAATATGAAGCCTGCGATCACGTCAGCACGCGTGCAACGTCGATCTCAATGGTGCGCTATCGCAGCAATGATTACTCGGTGCCAGTAGCCTATGCGCACCACGATGTTCATGTGCGTGGGTTTGTGCATGAGGTTATCATCGGCTGCGGCAATGAGATTATTGCGCGGCACAAACGATCCTACACATCAGCGGATATGGTCTTTGACCCATTGCACTTTTTGCCCCTGCTTGAACAAAAGGTGGGTGCCCTGGATCAGGCCGCGCCTTTGCAGGGTTGGCATTTGCCAGATGTATTTGCCACGCTGCACCGACTGCTTGAAGCCAGAATGGGTAAGCCGGGCAAGCGAGAATACGTTCAAGTCTTGCGCCTTTTGGAGACCTTCGAAATGGATGTTGTGCAAGGCGCAATCCAGCAGGCAATAGATATGGGTGCAATTGGCTATGACGCCGTAAAACACCTTGTACTGTGTCGGGTTGAGAAGCGGCCACCACGATTGGATTTGGACTTCTATCCATACTTGCCCAAGGCCAATGTCGGCACAACACGCCCATCCAGTTACATGAGCTTGATGGGAAGGACCGCGGCATGACCGAAGCCCCTCGGATTCTTCTACGGCATCATCTTAAACAACTGCGACTGCCAACGTTCCAAGGCGAGTATGCCAAACAGGCGCAGCTCTGTGCTGCAGAGAACAAAGATCACATCCACTATCTGGCGCGGCTGTGTGAGATGGAATTGATCGACCGCGAACGCCGGATGATTGAACGGCGCATCAAAGCGGCGAAGTTCCCCAGCACCAAGAGCTTGGATAGCTTTGACTTCAAGATCATGCCAAGCTTGAACAAGCCCCTGACGATGGATCTGGCACGATGCGATTACGTTAATCGCAGGGAGAACATCATCGCGCTCGGCCCGTCAGGCACGGGCAAGACACACATCGCCCTGGGACTTGGGCTGGCTGCATGTCAAAGAGGACTGAAGGTGCGCTTCACAACGGCTGCGGCATTAGTCCATGATCTGATCGAGGCTCAAGATGAGCGGAGATTGCAGCGCCTTCAAAAGCAACTGACCAGCCAGAACCTGTTGATCATTGATGAACTGGGCTTCGTACCGCTCAGCAAATCTGGCGCAGAGCTGCTCTTCGAGGTCATATCCCAATGCTATGAACGCGGCTCCATCATCATAACCTCGAACCTGCCCTTCGATGAATGGACTGAAGTCTTTGGCTCTGAGCGGCTGACCGGTGCGCTACTCGATCGTTTAACCCATCACGTCCACATCCTCGAGATGAATGGCGAAAGCTATCGGCTCAAACACAGTCGCAACAACCGAAAATAACCAGCCCGCAATCACAGTCAGAATAATGCTGGCCTTATGGCCAGCATGCGCTTTGGCACGCTTCAGCTTTGTGACGAGCACGCGTGCAAAAGCGCCACAAAACATCAACCGAAGTGGCCCATTTTTACGCCGCGACATGGACCCATTTTACTCTGCGATTGACAGAAGTTGAAGGCGTTGGTCCCGGACTTCGATGAAGAACGTGAAGAACGCCGTGTTTCGAGAGCGAAGACCGAAACCCCAAATGCACGATCTAACGCATCGCGCAAGGGCAAAGCATAGAGCGGCGGTAGGGTAAACTATGTCACGGTTGAATAAGAAAATTCTGTGCTTTGTAGATGAGTATGGCACCGCTGGGGATGAAGGTTTTGCCCTTGGATGTGTCATGATATGGTCTCACGAATGCGGTAAGGCCGATAAAGCCTTCAGCGATCTATTGCCCGCATCAGTCAATGAAGTTCATGCAGCCAATTGGGCCAAACCCGGTTTGCAAAGCATCCTGGGACAATATGCGCAGACTGACGCACCGGGAAGTCTCCTTATGCTGAATAAGCGCGGCAATTTAGGTGTCGGAGAACGTCCCGAACTCTACGCTCAGGCACTGATCGAGACCGTAAAGATTGGTGTCCGCCGTTTTTCAATCGCCAACAACTTGAAACGCAAGGTTGGCAATGTCGAGGTGATAATTGACGTCAACGAACAAAATGCTCACGCATCGTTCAACACCATCATTGGTAACGCTCAAGAACATGACGGACTGTTTCAAGCTGTGACGCGCGTCACGCCGTTGGACTCTGCCGCGTCACGCCTGTTGCAGCTCGCAGATGTAGTAGCGCACGCAAGAGCATGGATCGACAAGGACGAAGACAATGCAAAAAAGCTAAAGGATGCGTATAAGATCGAGGTCTTATAACGACAAAAACCGCCACGAGGGCGGTTCTTGAGTTGCGGCTTGCAACCGGTCCTTTTGTGAGGCCCGGGTCACCGCTGCTCCCGCCCGGCACGCGGCCTGACGAGTCACAAGATGTATCTAGCCCATAAAGGCTAAGATTTCAAGAACACTCTAGATTACTCTCTTAACTCCTGTCCATGCTTGTCGTTTGGGACAGGGGGCGAAGCTAAGGCAGTTCTATTGAAAACATGTGGAACGTCGCGCACCTTTGACTCGAGGCGGTAGGTTTTTTGAATCCTATCAACGAAAAGCGTCATGCAATATTGGCTCAAACATCAAGCATTTCTGACCCACCGAACATTTGTTTTGATGCCGAAATATTATCGCACGAAGCGCTTTATGTAGAGTTATACCGGACTTACCCCAAAACCCGAAATTTTTGGTGTGTGACAACCCTGAAGTTGTCTGACACCTGAGTTTGGAAGGTTTTCCATTCTTTGGGCAGGGTTTCTCGAAAGAACCTGAGGATCGCATTCGCGAACTGCTTTTGCGTTGAGTAGTGGCGATTGTGGGTGACGCATTGGTGCATGACGGCCCATAATCGTTCAATCGGGTTCAGGTGCGGGCAGTATGGCGGCAACTGGATAAGGTGGATGCGGCAGTCTGGTCTTGCGAGAAACGCCCTGACATCTGGCCCTTTGTGATAGGGCGCGTTGTCCCAAATCACATGAATGAGGTGTTTGTCAGGATTGCGCGCCTCAATCTTGGCGAGAAGCTGCGCGGCGCTGACCCCGTCGACGGTGGTTGGCTCGACAAAAGGTGTGTCGAAGGTTTCAAGATTGAGCGCGCCATGGATATTCACGCGGCCTCGCCCTGCAGTGGTCGGGACTGCGGGGTTTGAGCCTGCCTTGACCCAGCCATAGCTTGGTTTTGTCTGGTATTCGGGATGCACCGCATCGGCAAAATACACAGCTAAGACCTCTGCATAATTCAGGCTTCCGCCAAACTTTAGATTTTGATATCTTTAGGCCAATCGGATTTGGATGGCGATATGGACCTGTTTTTACGTGAAGCGACGGATCGGATTGGATTTGAAGACCCGCTTTTCAAGATCGATGCGCTTTTGGACTGGGGTGAGTTTTCCGCCATTCTGAACCGCGGTCCTGGACGGTCTGGTTTGGGCCCTTCCGGCTATACACCTCTTGTTTTGTTCAAGTGCCTGTTAGTGGGTCAGTGGCATGGCTTGTCGGACCCGAAGCTTGAACGTGCCTTAAAGGTCCGGCTGGATTTCATGCTGTTTTGCGGGCTTGATCTACATGGCCCTGTGCCAGATGAGACCACCCACTGTCGATTTCGCAATGCATTGGTTCACGCTGGTGTCTATGATGATCTTCTCGCCGAGGTTTGCCGACAGATCGAGAAACACGGCCTCAAGCTCCAGGCAGCCGAGGCGGCGATTATCGACGCAACCCTGATAGAGAGCGCCGCCCGCCCGCGGACCCATATCGAGGCGCCGCAGGATCGCGAAGAAGGCGACACACAGGAGAACCCGGATGTGCACTACAGCGCAGATAAGGATGCCCGCTGGGTGAAGAAGGGCTCAAAGTGCACGCTGGGCTTCAAGGGTTTTGCCCGCACAGACGAAGAGGGGTACATCGACAAGGTGCATGTCCCGCCCGCCAATGCGGGCGAAAGCCCGGAGTTCAAAACGATGATCAAGGGGGCCAGTGCGCAGCGCGTATTGGCCGACAAGGCCTGCGCGGGCAAAGCCAACAGAGCCGCCCTGAAAGGACAGCACCGCGATGGCATCATGCGCAAGGCTGCACGGAACCGCCCTTTGCGCCAGTCCGAGAAACGTTTCAACAAGCAAATCTCCAAACGTCGGTTCCGGGTTGAGCAGTGCTTTGGCACGATGAAACGTCTCTTCGGTCTACACCGCGCGCGCTACTTTGGTGTCGCTAAAACCCATGCGCAGATGGTCATGGCCGCCATCTCGCAGAACCTCCTCAAGGCCGCAAACAAAATAACTCTCAACCAACAAACCCAGGCAATCGCGTAAACCAAACCCGCAAAACCAATCCGCCTCAAATCCAGAGGCGGAACCCAAAAGTCGGCTCAAAAATCAATAAATCCCCAAATAGCGCAATCACGCAGAGGTCTTCAGCTTCATCTGCGCCCAATTCGTTCAGCAAGCGCTCGTACATATCGATGAATTCGGCCTGCTTCTCAGCAGATGCAACGCGTGGAAGCCCTTTCGGCTTTCGATATTCAAACCCCAAACGGGCCAGAAGCCTGATGCAGCCGGAATGAGAGTAGTCCAGGCCAAACCGAGCTGCGATATGCGCCCTGATCTCCACTGTCGATCGACAGAAGCGTTCGTCCAACCACGCGCATAGCTCCGTCTCTTGAGCTGACGTCATGCGGGACTGACCGCCCTTCCAACCGTCCGTCGAAAGCGCGTCCCGACCGCCGTTCCGGTAAGTCTTGTGCCAGCCGCGAATGGTATCGTCGTCCAGATAAAGAAACTCAGCGATGGTCTGACAGGACTTCCCGTCATCAAGCAGCAGGATCGCATTGGCGCGCCGGGCGACGCCGTGGTCTTCGCGTTGGCTGCGAACACAGGCCTCAAGCTCAAGGCGTTCCGTGGGAGAAAGAAAACCGGGACGGATCATGCGGGTAGCTGAATCGTTCTACGCCCAGACGTCAACCCAAAAACTCGGGTGCTCGAGGACTCCGTGTATATGTCATGAAAAAATGGTTTGGTTTATAAGCTCAAAACCACGTTCAGTTGGCATACAGAATAAACATCTGCCACCGCTCGCGTCCGCCCAGACCGCGCCAATACGGCGTTTGTCGCCTTCGTCGTCGTAAAGATGTCCACCCTTGTATTCGACGGCAAGAATGCGTCCATCAGTGAGCATCGCTACAAAGTCTGGGTAAAACTTCTGGTGTGGGAGTTGCAGCCAGAATGAGGTTTTCTTGCCTTCGACATTCCTGATCCAAAAGCGCACCTCGTCCATTCGATCCAGATAGACCGCGCAATCAAATTCTTCGCCAGTCGGTTTCAAATCTCCGACAAGGGGGGTGTAGTGCTTGTTGAACTTAGTCGCGCCCGCGTAGGGTTGATTGAACGCGTAAGACTGTTCGTCGAAGATCATCGCAAGATCCGAATGGGTCGCAAAGTCTTCGGCGTTGGCGGCGAATAGCGCGGAATAGTTGCTTGTCTCCCGTTCGCCACGCAAATCGGCGATAAACTGTGCCATGGCACGGCGTAGGTCGTGCTTGTTTCGTGCCAGCACATCGAAGTCATGGCCAGCGTCAATCAAGGCTTCGATTGCTTTCGTGATGAAAATGATTGCGCTCGGCTTTGTGATGTCAGGATGGCGAATGCCACTGTCGATGAAGTTGGCAAGCCGTGGCAAGGTCCAAGCAGGCTCTTGAACCACCATGGCCAACTCGCCTTGGACGCGCTTAGCAAAGTCGATCTCGACCTTACCCTTGTCCGATACATCAATCTCGCCAGATTGGCTTTCATCAACGATTTTGAATCGGGTCGTGATGTCAGTCGGGCCGCATTCGTCCAACCGCCACGGCAGGTCCAGAAAATGTTCTTTGGAAAATAGCTGAAGTTCGCCCTGTTTCCTGAATCCCAGAAGCGGGACGATGAAGGCTGGTTTGTCTTCTTCCTGCGATGCGGACAGTTGGAAGTTGTTGGACTTCGCATACAGGCGGTCAATCGCGCGGCTCGCCTTAGGTGATTTTGCCAAAGCCATTTGGATTAGGTTTTTGCTTTCACGCGACATTTGACCTTTGAAAGTCATCGACCGTTTTGCGGGATCATAGACCACGCGGTTGCGCACGGACGCTGGCAGTTTCGCTATCGCGTCTTCGACTTCCTGTGCGGGGGTCTCGTCTTCCACAAGCGGTTCGGACTCGTGCTCCGCTTCGTCAGCGGCGGCGTCGTAGCCCATATCGCTCTGGGGCGACACAATCTGGTCGGCTTCCATCTTGTTGAAGCCCGCGCCTTCGACAAGCCCGTTTTTCAGCATTTTGGCGGTGGAGTCGAAACTCTTGGACGCGACAAAGGCGTAAGCTTGATTGAGCGCGTCGCGGTTTTTCCGCTGCGCTTTGGGCATACGCAACACGCGGCCCAACACCTGTTCAATCGCGGTGGCTGATACCTGCTCGGCAACAGAGCATAGGACATACGCAAATGGGCAATCCCAGCCTTCTTTGAGTTTGGACACGGTGATGATGTAGCGGATGCGGCAATCTGCGTCCGCGATTTCATGGTCATCAAGGTCCTTGCGCGGCCCTGTATGAACAGCGATTTCTGCTTGCGGTATTCCGCGCTCTAAAAGGTGCTGTTCGACCTTGTCATATGTGATCCGCGTGGCGTCTGTCGCCGATGCGCTTTGCGCCTGAAACAGGATAATGGGACGGATATATTCGCTTGTCTCGGCCTGTTCTGCCTTGGCGGCTTCTTCCAGTGCTTCACGGCAATCAAACGCCGCGCCGATGGTTTTTTGCCAGTTGGCGTCGGTGGTCAGTTTGATCGGCATCTTGATCATTTCTTCCGCTTTCAACTCGGCGGCTGAAACGGAATAGAGGATGTTCGATGCGTGCTTTTCGCGGGCAGGATCGTGGGTCGTTTGGGGCGTAGCGGTCAGTTCGAGAATAAGCGACGGCGCGAACCGCGCCAAAGTGTCGAAAGACAAGGCAGTGCGGGCGTTGTGCGCTTCATCGACAATCACCATGGGCCTGTGTAGGCGCAACAGGTTTGCCAGCGATGCGATAGGGCGGTCTGCGCCTTCGACTTGCTCTAAGCGGACTTCTTGCGCCTCGGTCAGGCCGCTGAAATGGTCCATCAGGTTCCCGGCGTCTTGATAGACAAGGACGAAACCGCTCTCGCGGTATTGGCGCTTGTGTCGAGGGTTTCGCGCTGATCGAAGCGCCGTGATTTTGTGAACTGACGATTCTGTTGGACGATTGGGACCTTCTCAATCTGACGATAGGAGGTTTCAATGTCAGACCAATATGTACCTGCACTGCGCCAGCGATTTCTCGAAGATATGCGGATCAAAGGGCTGCAGTCGAAAACGCAGACAATGTATTTGCGAGGGATGCGGGATTTTACGCGGTTTCTGGGTCACGCGCCGGATAGCGCGACACCGGAAGATCTGCGGGCGTTCCAGCTCGATATGAAGGAGCGCGGCATTGGCGCACCGACCTTCAACAACCGGCTGACAGTGTTGAGTTTCTTCTTTGCGACGACGTGCCCGCGTCCCGAGATGAAGCGGCATATGCGCTATCAACGGGCGGCTAAGAAGATCCCCGTTGTGCTCAGCGCCGAGGAAGTCGCGCGTATTATCGAAGCGGCACCTGGGCCTGGGTTACGATACCGCGCGGCCTTCAGCGTGGCCTATGGTGGCGGGCTGCGCGCCAGCGAGGTCACCCATCTCAAAGTTGGCGACATAGATAGCGACCGGATGCTGATCCGGATTGAGCAAGGTAAGGGTCGTAAGGACCGGCAGGTCATGTTGTCGCCGAACCTTCTGAGCCTGTTGCGCGACTATTACCGAGAAGTGCGGCCGAGAGGTTGGATGTTCCCGGGTCGTAACCGGATCGATCCAATCTCGACGCGGCAGTTCAATCGGGCCTTTGGGGTCGCATGCGATTTTGCAGAGATCAAGAAGCAGGTGTCGCCCCACACTCTGCGGCACAGCTTTGCCACGCATCTGCTGGAGGGTGGGACCGACATCCGGGTGATCCAAGTGCTTCTGGGCCATGCCAAGCTGGAAACGACGACGATCTATACCAAGGTGGCAACCAAGACGATCCAGAGTGTCACCAGCCCGTTTGATCTGCTGGTGCGGCGGGAGGCCGGACCCGGTTAAACTAGGCTTCCATGTCTCGCCTCAAGCTGGAGGTCGCAGACATCTTCCGCGCCCATGGTGCTACCTATCGCCTGGCCCACGCCGGACACTTGAACCTACAGCAGTTAAAAGTGATGTCGGCGATAGAGAGCTGCCGGACCGCTGTGCTTGGCGGGCATGTTGCCGCTTGCACCAAATGCAGTCACCAGCACATCGCCTACAACTCGTGCCGCAATCGGCATTGCCCGAAGTGCCAAGGTGCAGCGGCGCAGGACTGGATGCAGGCGCGCATGGAAGACTTGTTGCCCATTGAGTATTTCCACGTGGTCTTCACGCTGCCATCGCAAATCGCCGACATTGCCTTCCAGAACAAAGCGGTGGTCTACGACCTCCTGTTCAAGGCGGCGGCGCAAACTCTGCTGACAATCGCAGCCGATCCAAAACATCTTGGTGCAAAGATTGGCATGACGAGCGTGCTGCATACATGGGGATCCGCGATGACGCACCACCCGCATGTGCATATCATCGTGCCGGGCGGTGGATTGTCGTCCGATGGCAAGCGCTGGAAGAACTGCCGCTCAGGCTTCTTCCTGCCGGTAAAGGTGCTCGCGCGTTTGTTCCGCCGCCTGTTCCTCGAAGGGCTGAGCGGATTGCACAAAGCAGGCAAGCTGCGCTTCTTCGGCAAACTGGCAAAGCTGGCCGACCCCGATACCTTCGCCGCCCATCTCGCGCCGCTGCGCAAAACCAACTGGGTGGTTTATGCCAAACCACCCTTCGGCGGGCCTGAGGCCGTGCTGGCGTACTTGAGCCGTTACACGCACCGCGTGGCGATCTCAAACCACCGCCTGATCAGCGCTGATGCCAACACTGTGGCCTTCCGGTGGAAAGATTATCGCATCAAACGTGGGGACAGGATGAAGGTCATGCGTCTGCCGACGTCCGAGTTCATCCGTCGCTTCCTGATCCATGTCCTGCCCTCCGGCTTCCACCGCATCCGCCACACAGGCTTCCTCGCGAATGGCATCCGTCGCGACAGGATCGCAAAGATCAGGTCTTTATTGGAGGTTGAAGCAGACGCCATTCCGAAAGCCCATGAGGATCAAGGTGTCGATACCGACGAACGAGACCAGTCCCAGCCGTGCCCCAAATGCGGTGGCGCAATGATCATCATCGAGACCTTCATGCGGGGCCAAACACCCAAGTCCCGCGCACCGCCATGGGAGGACGCCGCATGATACGACTATCAAATCGGGTCCTTCATTACGCGGACGCCGGACCCATCGGTGCGACCATCCCGCCAAAACCTGCGCTACAACAGGCCAATGGCGGCAAAACGGGATATCAATCAGCCAAATCGGGCTGGGAAAATCGACTTATCAGCGCTGCTTGTCATCACGCAGCCGATAGTTCTGCACATCAATCACCGCAGCCATAGTACACAATCCCCATAGCACCGAAATCCGCCCACGCTTTCCTCCTTGTCAGATTTGTCGCCGCTGCATCTCACGATGACAACAGCCACAAACCTTAGACTTAAGGTGCATGTCCCGCCCGCCAATGCGGGCGAAAGCCCGGAGTTCAAAACGATGATCAAGGGGGCCAGTGCGCAGCGCGTATTGGCCGACAAGGCCTGCGCGGGCAAAGCCAACAGAGCCGCCCTGAAAGGACAGCACCGCGATGGCATCATGCGCAAGGCTGCACGGAACCGCCCTTTGCGCCAGTCCGAGAAACGTTTCAACAAGCAAATCTCCAAACGTCGGTTCCGGGTTGAGCAGTGCTTTGGCACGATGAAACGTCTCTTCGGTCTACACCGCGCGCGCTACTTTGGTGTCGCTAAAACCCATGCGCAGATGGTCATGGCCGCCATCTCGCAGAACCTCCTCAAGGCCGCAAACAAAATAACTCTCAACCAACAAACCCAGGCAATCGCGTAAACCAAACCCGCAAAACCAATCCGCCTCAAATCCAGAGGCGGAACCCAAAAGTCGGCTCAAAAATCAATAAATCCCCAAATAGCGCAATCACGCAGAGGTCTTCAGCTTCATCTGCGCCCAATTCGTTCAGCAAGCGCTCGTACATATCGATGAATTCGGCCTGCTTCTCAGCAGATGCAACGCGTGGAAGCCCTTTCGGCTTTCGATATTCAAACCCCAAACGGGCCAGAAGCCTGATGCAGCCGGAATGAGAGTAGTCCAGGCCAAACCGAGCTGCGATATGCGCCCTGATCTCCACTGTCGATCGACAGAAGCGTTCGTCCAACCACGCGCATAGCTCCGTCTCTTGAGCTGACGTCATGCGGGACTGACCGCCCTTCCAACCGTCCGTCGAAAGCGCGTCCCGACCGCCGTTCCGGTAAGTCTTGTGCCAGCCGCGAATGGTATCGTCGTCCAGATAAAGAAACTCAGCGATGGTCTGACAGGACTTCCCGTCATCAAGCAGCAGGATCGCATTGGCGCGCCGGGCGACGCCGTGGTCTTCGCGTTGGCTGCGAACACAGGCCTCAAGCTCAAGGCGTTCCGTGGGAGAAAGAAAACCGGGACGGATCATGCGGGTAGCTGAATCGTTCTACGCCCAGACGTCAACCCAAAAACTCGGGTGCTCGAGGACTCCGTGTATATGTCATGAAAAAATGGTTTGGTTTATAAGCTCAAAACCACGTTCAGTTGGCATACAGAATAAACATCTGCCACCGCTCGCGTCCGCCCAGACCGCGCCAATACGGCGTTTGTCGCCTTCGTCGTCGTAAAGATGTCCACCCTTGTATTCGACGGCAAGAATGCGTCCATCAGTGAGCATCGCTACAAAGTCTGGGTAAAACTTCTGGTGTGGGAGTTGCAGCCAGAATGAGGTTTTCTTGCCTTCGACATTCCTGATCCAAAAGCGCACCTCGTCCATTCGATCCAGATAGACCGCGCAATCAAATTCTTCGCCAGTCGGTTTCAAATCTCCGACAAGGGGGGTGTAGTGCTTGTTGAACTTAGTCGCGCCCGCGTAGGGTTGATTGAACGCGTAAGACTGTTCGTCGAAGATCATCGCAAGATCCGAATGGGTCGCAAAGTCTTCGGCGTTGGCGGCGAATAGCGCGGAATAGTTGCTTGTCTCCCGTTCGCCACGCAAATCGGCGATAAACTGTGCCATGGCACGGCGTAGGTCGTGCTTGTTTCGTGCCAGCACATCGAAGTCATGGCCAGCGTCAATCAAGGCTTCGATTGCTTTCGTGATGAAAATGATTGCGCTCGGCTTTGTGATGTCAGGATGGCGAATGCCACTGTCGATGAAGTTGGCAAGCCGTGGCAAGGTCCAAGCAGGCTCTTGAACCACCATGGCCAACTCGCCTTGGACGCGCTTAGCAAAGTCGATCTCGACCTTACCCTTGTCCGATACATCAATCTCGCCAGATTGGCTTTCATCAACGATTTTGAATCGGGTCGTGATGTCAGTCGGGCCGCATTCGTCCAACCGCCACGGCAGGTCCAGAAAATGTTCTTTGGAAAATAGCTGAAGTTCGCCCTGTTTCCTGAATCCCAGAAGCGGGACGATGAAGGCTGGTTTGTCTTCTTCCTGCGATGCGGACAGTTGGAAGTTGTTGGACTTCGCATACAGGCGGTCAATCGCGCGGCTCGCCTTAGGTGATTTTGCCAAAGCCATTTGGATTAGGTTTTTGCTTTCACGCGACATTTGACCTTTGAAAGTCATCGACCGTTTTGCGGGATCATAGACCACGCGGTTGCGCACGGACGCTGGCAGTTTCGCTATCGCGTCTTCGACTTCCTGTGCGGGGGTCTCGTCTTCCACAAGCGGTTCGGACTCGTGCTCCGCTTCGTCAGCGGCGGCGTCGTAGCCCATATCGCTCTGGGGCGACACAATCTGGTCGGCTTCCATCTTGTTGAAGCCCGCGCCTTCGACAAGCCCGTTTTTCAGCATTTTGGCGGTGGAGTCGAAACTCTTGGACGCGACAAAGGCGTAAGCTTGATTGAGCGCGTCGCGGTTTTTCCGCTGCGCTTTGGGCATACGCAACACGCGGCCCAACACCTGTTCAATCGCGGTGGCTGATACCTGCTCGGCAACAGAGCATAGGACATACGCAAATGGGCAATCCCAGCCTTCTTTGAGTTTGGACACGGTGATGATGTAGCGGATGCGGCAATCTGCGTCCGCGATTTCATGGTCATCAAGGTCCTTGCGCGGCCCTGTATGAACAGCGATTTCTGCTTGCGGTATTCCGCGCTCTAAAAGGTGCTGTTCGACCTTGTCATATGTGATCCGCGTGGCGTCTGTCGCCGATGCGCTTTGCGCCTGAAACAGGATAATGGGACGGATATATTCGCTTGTCTCGGCCTGTTCTGCCTTGGCGGCTTCTTCCAGTGCTTCACGGCAATCAAACGCCGCGCCGATGGTTTTTTGCCAGTTGGCGTCGGTGGTCAGTTTGATCGGCATCTTGATCATTTCTTCCGCTTTCAACTCGGCGGCTGAAACGGAATAGAGGATGTTCGATGCGTGCTTTTCGCGGGCAGGATCGTGGGTCGTTTGGGGCGTAGCGGTCAGTTCGAGAATAAGCGACGGCGCGAACCGCGCCAAAGTGTCGAAAGACAAGGCAGTGCGGGCGTTGTGCGCTTCATCGACAATCACCATGGGCCTGTGTAGGCGCAACAGGTTTGCCAGCGATGCGATAGGGCGGTCTGCGCCTTCGACTTGCTCTAAGCGGACTTCTTGCGCCTCGGTCAGGCCGCTGAAATGGTCCATCAGGTTCCCGGCGTCTTGATAGACAAGGACGAAACCGCTCTCGCGGTATTGGCGCTTGTGTCGAGGGTTTCGCGCTGATCGAAGCGCCGTGATTTTGTGAACTGACGATTCTGTTGGACGATTGGGACCTTCTCAATCTGACGATAGGAGGTTTCAATGTCAGACCAATATGTACCTGCACTGCGCCAGCGATTTCTCGAAGATATGCGGATCAAAGGGCTGCAGTCGAAAACGCAGACAATGTATTTGCGAGGGATGCGGGATTTTACGCGGTTTCTGGGTCACGCGCCGGATAGCGCGACACCGGAAGATCTGCGGGCGTTCCAGCTCGATATGAAGGAGCGCGGCATTGGCGCACCGACCTTCAACAACCGGCTGACAGTGTTGAGTTTCTTCTTTGCGACGACGTGCCCGCGTCCCGAGATGAAGCGGCATATGCGCTATCAACGGGCGGCTAAGAAGATCCCCGTTGTGCTCAGCGCCGAGGAAGTCGCGCGTATTATCGAAGCGGCACCTGGGCCTGGGTTACGATACCGCGCGGCCTTCAGCGTGGCCTATGGTGGCGGGCTGCGCGCCAGCGAGGTCACCCATCTCAAAGTTGGCGACATAGATAGCGACCGGATGCTGATCCGGATTGAGCAAGGTAAGGGTCGTAAGGACCGGCAGGTCATGTTGTCGCCGAACCTTCTGAGCCTGTTGCGCGACTATTACCGAGAAGTGCGGCCGAGAGGTTGGATGTTCCCGGGTCGTAACCGGATCGATCCAATCTCGACGCGGCAGTTCAATCGGGCCTTTGGGGTCGCATGCGATTTTGCAGAGATCAAGAAGCAGGTGTCGCCCCACACTCTGCGGCACAGCTTTGCCACGCATCTGCTGGAGGGTGGGACCGACATCCGGGTGATCCAAGTGCTTCTGGGCCATGCCAAGCTGGAAACGACGACGATCTATACCAAGGTGGCAACCAAGACGATCCAGAGTGTCACCAGCCCGTTTGATCTGCTGGTGCGGCGGGAGGCCGGACCCGGTTAAACTAGGCTTCCATGTCTCGCCTCAAGCTGGAGGTCGCAGACATCTTCCGCGCCCATGGTGCTACCTATCGCCTGGCCCACGCCGGACACTTGAACCTACAGCAGTTAAAAGTGATGTCGGCGATAGAGAGCTGCCGGACCGCTGTGCTTGGCGGGCATGTTGCCGCTTGCACCAAATGCAGTCACCAGCACATCGCCTACAACTCGTGCCGCAATCGGCATTGCCCGAAGTGCCAAGGTGCAGCGGCGCAGGACTGGATGCAGGCGCGCATGGAAGACTTGTTGCCCATTGAGTATTTCCACGTGGTCTTCACGCTGCCATCGCAAATCGCCGACATTGCCTTCCAGAACAAAGCGGTGGTCTACGACCTCCTGTTCAAGGCGGCGGCGCAAACTCTGCTGACAATCGCAGCCGATCCAAAACATCTTGGTGCAAAGATTGGCATGACGAGCGTGCTGCATACATGGGGATCCGCGATGACGCACCACCCGCATGTGCATATCATCGTGCCGGGCGGTGGATTGTCGTCCGATGGCAAGCGCTGGAAGAACTGCCGCTCAGGCTTCTTCCTGCCGGTAAAGGTGCTCGCGCGTTTGTTCCGCCGCCTGTTCCTCGAAGGGCTGAGCGGATTGCACAAAGCAGGCAAGCTGCGCTTCTTCGGCAAACTGGCAAAGCTGGCCGACCCCGATACCTTCGCCGCCCATCTCGCGCCGCTGCGCAAAACCAACTGGGTGGTTTATGCCAAACCACCCTTCGGCGGGCCTGAGGCCGTGCTGGCGTACTTGAGCCGTTACACGCACCGCGTGGCGATCTCAAACCACCGCCTGATCAGCGCTGATGCCAACACTGTGGCCTTCCGGTGGAAAGATTATCGCATCAAACGTGGGGACAGGATGAAGGTCATGCGTCTGCCGACGTCCGAGTTCATCCGTCGCTTCCTGATCCATGTCCTGCCCTCCGGCTTCCACCGCATCCGCCACACAGGCTTCCTCGCGAATGGCATCCGTCGCGACAGGATCGCAAAGATCAGGTCTTTATTGGAGGTTGAAGCAGACGCCATTCCGAAAGCCCATGAGGATCAAGGTGTCGATACCGACGAACGAGACCAGTCCCAGCCGTGCCCCAAATGCGGTGGCGCAATGATCATCATCGAGACCTTCATGCGGGGCCAAACACCCAAGTCCCGCGCACCGCCATGGGAGGACGCCGCATGATACGACTATCAAATCGGGTCCTTCATTACGCGGACGCCGGACCCATCGGTGCGACCATCCCGCCAAAACCTGCGCTACAACAGGCCAATGGCGGCAAAACGGGATATCAATCAGCCAAATCGGGCTGGGAAAATCGACTTATCAGCGCTGCTTGTCATCACGCAGCCGATAGTTCTGCACATCAATCACCGCAGCCATAGTACACAATCCCCATAGCACCGAAATCCGCCCACGCTTTCCTCCTTGTCAGATTTGTCGCCGCTGCATCTCACGATGACAACAGCCACAAACCTTAGACTTTCAAGCCTTCTTCGTTCGGCTTGCCGTTGTCCTTTTCGCGTCGGAATGACTGTATCGTCGAAACGACAATACAGGCCCCGCCTTCGGCGTCTGCGCGGGACATGGCCAGTGCCTCTGCTTTGGTCAGGACGGAGACATTGCGGCCAAAGTCCTTTGCCAGTGCGGCGCGGTAGGGGTGGTCTGGGTTCTTCAAGGCGGACACGGTTTGATCAAGGATCGGTGTGGAAGGCACCAGCCAAAGGACCATGGGGTTTTTGACCTGCAAGAACTCCTGTGCGGCGATGCCAACAGCGTATGCGCCCATGACGGTCTTGCCGCCCCCCGTAGGGATGCGCAGACAGACATACGGTGTGCCATCCGCGATCACAGGGGCGTGGCGGTAGGGCATCTTCGTGGCTTTGTAGAACGCAAGGTTCGCGCCGTCGCGCCCTGTGTTATTCACATCGCGCAAGTAAGCGCGGAATCGTTTCAAGGCCGTGCGCTGATATTCCTTCAACTCGAAGTTCGTTGCGGCCATGTCAGTTCCCCTCGATCTGGTAGGGGATTTGTTTGAACACGATGCCTTCGGTTTTCAGGCGTTCGGGGCTGACTGTGCAGCCCTCAGCATAGACGACACGGACACCGTTGAAGTCGTTGAATGGTGCAGGCAGATTGGCCAATGCGTCAGGGGTCAGGACATTGCCTGACGCTTCACGGGCGACGCCCTGTTCTGCGGGGGAAAAGAGCAGATAAACCGCCTTTTCCTTGTGTATGCCGATGAAGGCGGTCGCGCCATCGACTTTTTGTGGCAAGGGTGATCCTGTCTCGGAAAAAAACACATGGGCGGCAAGATCAGGAAAGATTACGCCGCCGTCAATGTCGCCGAACTCGTTGAAGAGCGGGGTGCCAAGGCGGCAATAGCGAAAGCCACCGCCAAGGGGTTCAATGGCTTTTTCTGGATCGCCGCTTTTATCGTAGCCATTGATTGCTAAGCCCAAGCGTTTGGCCGTCGCTTTCGAGGCAATATGTTCGTTCATTTCAACTAAGATGAAGTTTCTATTGCCGCCATCTTTTTTATTCAGATCGAGAACTGCATGACCGGTCGTGCCAGACCCGGAAAAGGAGTCCAGAATCAGGTCTTCTTCTTCGGTCGAAAGTTCGATGATCGTTTTCAAAAGTCCGAGTGGCTTCGGATAGTCGAACTCCGCCCTCATACCCATCGAGGTTAAAAGTGTTGTTCCAGCCTCACTTAGATACTCACTGCCTCGAAGGATCGACTTTGCACTCTTGGTTGTTTTCCGAGCGCGTTGCCAAATTGTCCATTTGCCTTCACGAGTCTGTCTGGCGATGAGGTCGGGATCATCGCCAGACAGCTTCTTCTTTTCTATGAGTTTTTTGCTCCAACGCCAACAATCGTCCCCTCCGCTTCCATCAATAGGAAAGACTTCGATCTGGCTCTCGGATGTTCTAGTCAATGAAACTCTGCGATGATCATGCTCAAATGCTTCTGGTTCAGCATAAAATGGAAAGAAAAGATTTGGACGATTGCTGCGATCAAACCTTGGATTTCTGTTTCGTAGTTCCCAAAGTTCGTAGCCCCCCCGTTCATCTTTGAACTTATATTTTCGATCTAGGGTCTGTTGACAATCATCGTGTTGCAATGAGCATGGCACAGAGGTGCCAGTTGGCAGCGTAGCTTGTATCAGTCTTGTCGTATCGCGTTGCTATGCCTCTGAATTCCTTGATCTTTGCGAAGTAGTTTTCGATGAGATGGCGCCACTTGTACATGTGGGTATCGTAGTCCCGTTGAATTTTTCGGTTCGATTTGGGCGGGATGACAGCGGTTGCGCCACGCTCATCAAGGTCTTGCAGGAGCCAGTCGGCGTCGAAGGCTTTGTCGGCCAGCAACGCCCCAAAGGAAGCCCCCTTGATCAGAGGAGCGACCCCCTTCATGTCGTGTGCCTGTCCCGGCAAAAGCAGAAACCGGAACAGGTTACCGAGCGCATCGACCAAGGCCACGACCTTGGTCGTCAGTCCGCCGCGAGAGCGTCCGATAGCCTGGTGTTGAGTCCCCCTTTTGCGCCCGAAGCCTTCTGATGAGCTTGAACAATCGTCCCGTCGATAAGGGCATATTCCAGGTCCGGCTCGCCACTCATGGCATTGAAAAGACTCTCGAACACGCCGTTTGTCAATCGCAGAGTAAAATGGGTCCATGTCGCGGCGTAAAAATGGGCCACTTCGGTTGATGTTTTGTGGCGCTTTTGCACGCGTGCTCGTCACAAAGCTGAAGCGTGCCAAAGCGCATGCTGGCCATAAGGCCAGCATTATTCTGACTGTGATTGCGGGCTGGTTATTTTCGGTTGTTGCGACTGTGTTTGAGCCGATAGCTTTCGCCATTCATCTCGAGGATGTGGACGTGATGGGTTAAACGATCGAGTAGCGCACCGGTCAGCCGCTCAGAGCCAAAGACTTCAGTCCATTCATCGAAGGGCAGGTTCGAGGTTATGATGATGGAGCCGCGTTCATAGCATTGGGATATGACCTCGAAGAGCAGCTCTGCGCCAGATTTGCTGAGCGGTACGAAGCCCAGTTCATCAATGATCAACAGGTTCTGGCTGGTCAGTTGCTTTTGAAGGCGCTGCAATCTCCGCTCATCTTGAGCCTCGATCAGATCATGGACTAATGCCGCAGCCGTTGTGAAGCGCACCTTCAGTCCTCTTTGACATGCAGCCAGCCCAAGTCCCAGGGCGATGTGTGTCTTGCCCGTGCCTGACGGGCCGAGCGCGATGATGTTCTCCCTGCGATTAACGTAATCGCATCGTGCCAGATCCATCGTCAGGGGCTTGTTCAAGCTTGGCATGATCTTGAAGTCAAAGCTATCCAAGCTCTTGGTGCTGGGGAACTTCGCCGCTTTGATGCGCCGTTCAATCATCCGGCGTTCGCGGTCGATCAATTCCATCTCACACAGCCGCGCCAGATAGTGGATGTGATCTTTGTTCTCTGCAGCACAGAGCTGCGCCTGTTTGGCATACTCGCCTTGGAACGTTGGCAGTCGCAGTTGTTTAAGATGATGCCGTAGAAGAATCCGAGGGGCTTCGGTCATGCCGCGGTCCTTCCCATCAAGCTCATGTAACTGGATGGGCGTGTTGTGCCGACATTGGCCTTGGGCAAGTATGGATAGAAGTCCAAATCCAATCGTGGTGGCCGCTTCTCAACCCGACACAGTACAAGGTGTTTTACGGCGTCATAGCCAATTGCACCCATATCTATTGCCTGCTGGATTGCGCCTTGCACAACATCCATTTCGAAGGTCTCCAAAAGGCGCAAGACTTGAACGTATTCTCGCTTGCCCGGCTTACCCATTCTGGCTTCAAGCAGTCGGTGCAGCGTGGCAAATACATCTGGCAAATGCCAACCCTGCAAAGGCGCGGCCTGATCCAGGGCACCCACCTTTTGTTCAAGCAGGGGCAAAAAGTGCAATGGGTCAAAGACCATATCCGCTGATGTGTAGGATCGTTTGTGCCGCGCAATAATCTCATTGCCGCAGCCGATGATAACCTCATGCACAAACCCACGCACATGAACATCGTGGTGCGCATAGGCTACTGGCACCGAGTAATCATTGCTGCGATAGCGCACCATTGAGATCGACGTTGCACGCGTGCTGACGTGATCGCAGGCTTCATATTCTGCGACGGGCAATCCCATCAGAGCATCCAAATCCGACATCAGGCGTGCGCCTATGGTTTGGGTGTGACCCCGCAACGTATCGGCCTGACGTGCTAAACACTTCTCTTCCAAATGTGCGTTCAGATCATCAAAGCTGTCATAGCGAGGTGCGGGAACCATGAAGTTGCGGCGGGTGTATCCAACCATGCCCTCAACGTTGCCTTTATCGTTCCCTCGCGCGGGTCTGCCAAACTTGTCATCAAACAAGTAATGCGACTGCAGTTCCGTAAACCGACGTGTGCGGATGCGCGTCTTATCCCCGAGTATCCGAGCCACGGCGATCTTGGTATTGTCGTAGAGAATGGATTGCGGAATGCCGCCAAAGAATGCAAAGGCGGACACATGGCCATCGCAAAACGCCTCGGTTGTCTCAGCTGGATATCCCTTCACAAACACCGCATCAGAATGTGGCAAGCTCATCACGAAGAAGTGGATCTTGCATTCCACGCCACCGATCACGCCCAGCGTCTCACCAAAATCAACCTGCGCATGGCCCGGCCGATGCGACAACGGCACAAACACCTCTTTGGTGCGCCGTTTTTGCTCGCGCACGTAATAGGTCACCGTGGTCAGGCTGCCGGCATATCCATGCTCATCGCGCAGCCGTTCAAAGATGCGCTTGGCCGTGTGTCGCTGCTTTTTGATCAGGGCTTTGTCTGTGCGCAGTATCTCATCGACCACACCAACATAACCATCAAGCGTTGGCCGCCGAGGCGCTTCCGACCGACGATACCCAGGCGGAAGTTCATGGCGCAGCATCTTCGCGATCGTCTTACGATCTTTGTTCTCTAATCTGTCAATGCGTGTTTCCTGAGTTTCCTGCTTTTGATGTCAGAGGTTGCCTTTGTTCTCTTCGAACTCTGAGGTTCATGATGGGGTTGGCTGGGTGTGGGTCGGCAATGTTGAAACCGCAATCATACCGTTGGTCTTGGCTGTTGCTACAGAATCGGCGCCGTGTCTCACGCCCTCCCTCGGGCATCGTCCCAGATGGGAACTTTGATTTAGGAATCCTCGTTGTCGCCTCGTAAGCCTTACGCGGACTGGAAGTCAGTTTTGTCTCGCATAATGGCATGAAGTATGATTGCCAGACGACGCGCCAGAGCCACTCGGGCCTTTCTCATCGTTGAGCGCGCACCGATTGCGAGGGCCCATGTCTTCAATTTGAGCGGAGCGGCATACCGCGTCAGCATCACATTGGCGGCCTCATAGAGAAGCGTTCTGACGCGCACGTCGCCCCGCTTTGAGATGCTGCCCGTGTAGTCGATTTCACCAGATTGATGCCGTCGCGGCACCAGTCCAAGATACGCCCCCACATCACGCGATTTCCTGAAACGCGACGGATCATCAATTGCTGCGGCAAAGGCCAATGCTGTGATCGGACCGACCCCTGGTACCGTCATAAGGCGCTGGCAGACTTCGGATTTGCGGGTCATCTTTTTGATGTCGCCATCAATGGCTGCAACCGCCGCGAGGATTGCTTCGCGTGCTGCGAACAGTCCGCAAATTGCGGCATGGAGGCCAGGCACTCCATCGCTAACTTTTAGCGCCGCGTTTTTGAATGCCGGAGACAAAGCTCGTGGCAGCCGCACGCCGAAGACGACGACCAGACCGCGGATCTGATTGTCGAGCGTCACACGCTGTCCGACCAGCTTCTTGCGGGCTGCGATCAGCGACCGGATTGCGTGCGCTGACAGTGATTTGACATGGGTCGGCTTGTAGAATCCCGTCCGCGCCAGGTGTGCCAAACCGCGGGCATCATTGCGGTCCGTCTTGTGGCCGGCCAGAGATTTAAGGGCCTGATATGCTTGCCTGCTCTCGATGCAAACAACCGGGACACCAAGCTCCGTCAGCCCATGGTAAAGCATTGGTGCCATCCGTCCCGTTTCAAATACAACTTTGGCACATGGTGGTCCAGAAGCGAGGAAGTCAGCGATCGCTTTTGGTGTTGAGCTCGCTTTTCCTTCACGAATAAGGGCCCCTTCACGATCCAGAATGCAGATATGCGTCTCTTCCATGGACACATCCAAACCAGCAAAATATTCCATTGGTCAGTCTCCTTTTCAATTGCATGTGCATCCAGAATAACAGGGGTAACTGAGTGCTGATCCTGATTACGCCATGTTGAAAAACCGCGCCGCTTCTCGGCCAGACATACCGTCCTTCAAACAAGCACGGCGCACACGACTATAAATATCCACAGAATACATCTCCCGCCCTCCGAATAAACGAAGGGCACAAACTGGCGGACTTTTACTCCGCTACAACTGCGATATGCAGCCGCTTCTGTGGCCCAATATTGCTCCGCGTTTTACAGCCGTTCCTGGCCCATCGACGAAATCGCTTGAACTGGCTGTTCCAGTTGCCAAACTCTTTGGGCAAATCCCGCCATGGGGACCCTGTGCGTACGCGCCATAATACTGCTTCCATAAACCGGCGATTATTGCGCGCGGTAACACCCGGATCGCCTGCCTTGCCCGGTATAAGCGGCTCAATCTTCTCCCAAAGCTCATCGGAAACAGCCAAACGATTTGCGTCCATCAACACCTCCATTTTGGAAGCTTGAATCAGACTTCAGGCAAAATGGGAACCCCGAATGTCAACAGGCCCTAATACCAACGGCCCAATTAATTGACCTTTATCCATTCTCGATCTGTGATTGAAGTTATGCGTTCAGGGTCGTTCGCAAAGAAGTTCCAGGCCTGGGCGCATTTTTCGAGGATTTCTTCATATGTGTCGAAGACAGAGACAGCGGGTTTGTTCGACCGCAGATAGGCCCAAACGTTTTCCATTGGGTTCAATTCCGGTGAGTATGGGGGCAGTTTTACGAGTGTAGTATTATCTGGCACCTGCAAGCATTTTGCTCCGTGCCAACCAGCCCCGTCGATGATGAGCAAGGCATGTGCGCCGGGTGCGATTGTCTTTGCGATCTCATCGAGATGCAGCCCCATTGCTTCGGCGTTGACGTAAGGCAGGACCAGCCCAGCCGCCGTGCCACAGGCAGGACAGGCTGCGCCGAAGATACAGCTCCATTTGCAGCGCGTATCACGTGGTGCGCGCGGGCGGGTTCCACGCCTGGCCCATTTGCGGGTGAGGGGTCCTTGCTGCCCGACGCGGGCTTCATCCTGGAACCATACCTCAAGCGGCTTCCCCTTTGCATGTTTTGGTAGGGTATCGGCTATGAGGCTGGCAAAGTTTTTTTAAAAGCCTGCTGTGCAGCGGGATCAGTTTTGGGATGCTCCGGGCGCACGGAAAGGCGACGAAAACCATGCCTGGCTGGATACTTGCCAATCGTACGTTCATGTAGCTTTACGTCGAATTCTTCTTCAACGCGGACCTGCAAATCGGCACAGCGCCACCGCACTACGCCATCTTTTGCCGGGTCAGGCCCAGCCTCAACCCAAGCCACAAACAGCGCCTGTTGCTCCAGGGACAGGCGTGGTTTTGCACCCTTGCCACACCGATCAGAAAGCCCACCAAGGCCCTCTGCATTGTAGCGATGCACCCGGTCTCTGGGAGTTTGGCGATCCATACCGCTGCTACGGGCCGCTGTTGCGCGATCCACATCGTCAAGCACCAGCGCTATGGCGAGTATTCGACGGACAACACGACCATCCCTGGTTCGCTTTGCAGCACAACGCAAATCTTGCGCGGACATATCTGTGCGCGTAATCTTGACTGCCCCACCCATGAGCACCTCCTTGCTTCTGGAGGCCATTGATTCAGAAATGCAGTAAATTTGAAATCACAAAAGTGAGTCAGACATTAAGGCCGCTGGTATAAGTCGCTGATTTCTGATAGTTCAGCCGCGTCAGAACGCGAGTAGATCAAGCAATATTCATGGGTTCTTGCGATCGCTTTATACGTTTGACCACGTGCGTTTGATTCTACAATCACTTCGGCGACATAATTATGTTCGCCAAAGACCTCATTCATCATTAGTTTCAGGTTTCCGATTTCCACATCCGAGATGGAAATCGCGATGACTCCATCTTCCCGCAAGAACTCCCGCAAAAGCCGCAAACGTGGATACATCATGCAAAGCCATTTATCGTGGCGGGACAGGTCTTCGGCTTCCTTGCCAACAACCTTGCCCAGCCAAGCCTTGATCTCTGGCGACGCGACATTGTCGTTATAGATCCAGCCTTCGTTGCCCGTGTTGTAGGGCGGGTCGATGTAAATACACTTCACCTTGCCCGCGTAGTAAGGCAACAACGATTTCAGAGCTTCCAGATTGTCGCCTTGAACCAACAGGTTCCCCGCATCAGGGTCGCCCGCTGACAAATCTCCGTCGCAATGGATCAGGCGATACGGCACTTCGCGGTGATGATTGACGACGGCCTTTTTACCGATCCAGTCTAGTGTGGGCATGTGGGGTCTCTCGCTCGGTCAGCGCCTGATTTGGCGCGTTGTTTTATTCGATAGCACGCTACACGCTCATGGCGTCTGGACGCAATGGAAGCACCGACGCTAAAGATAATTAACGATCCAATTTTTGGGTCAATGTTATGACGCTGACCTGCCCCCAATCTGAGGGCCACTCATAAGAAGACACTGTTCCTCTTTTGTTTGCCATTATTCGGCGGCGTGAGCAATGGGTGGTGGCGCGGAGCCTTCAGATAGCTCAAGCGGCGCTGCCCATTGCAGTTTGTGGAAGGGCCTGTTTTCAGCAAATTCTTCCGGGGTCTGATATTTCAGCGAACTGTGGGGCCGGTTTTCGTTGTAATCGACCCGCCAGTTTTCGATGATCCGTTCGGCTTCAGCCAGTGTCGTGAACCAGTTCAGATTCAGACATTCCTCGCGGAAACGCCCGTTGAAGCTTTCGATGTAGGCGTTCTGGGTCGGCTTGCCCGGATCGATGAAGTAGAGCTGCACGCCATGATCATCGGCCCATCCATCAAGGGCGCGGCCTCGTAGTTCAGGCCCATTGTCAACGGTCAGAACATCTGGATACCCGCGCTCACGGGCAACGCGTTCCAGCATCTCCACGACGCGGGTGCCGGGGATCGACAGGGCTACATCAATAGCCGGGCATTCCCGCGTGCAATCGTCTTTCAGATTGGCAGTGCGGAACTTTCGTCCGTTGGCAAGCGCATCCATGGTGAAGTCCAGCGACCAGCGCTGGTTGGCGGCAATCGGGCACCAGGCACCCTCACGCACGCCTTTGGGGATTTTCTTGCGGTTGCGGCGACGCAGAGCCAGCCGTTCCTCCCTGTAGAGCCGTTCAACCACTTTTACGTTCACCCCAAATCCCTCCCGGACCAGCTTGGCATGCAACATGCGGTAGCCATAGCCCCGGTGTTTGCCGGACAGCGTGATCAGCCGCTCACGCAGGCGCGCATGCTGATCCGGCCTTCGTCTGTAGCCATTGCTTGATCTTGAAATCCTGACCAGCCCACAGGCACGCCGCTTTGAAAACTGAAAGTCACGGCAAAGCACCCAGACAGCTTCCCGGCGGCTTGCGGGCGTCAGAAGTTTTTTGCCAGCAGCCCCTTCAGTCCGGCATTATCCAGCATCTGCTCGGCCAACAACTTCTTCAGCTTGCTGTTCTCGTCCTCAAGGTCTTTCAGACGTCGGACATCCGAAATCTGCAGACCGCCATACCTGGCTTTCCATTTATAAAATGTGGCGTCCGACATGCCGTGCTTGCGGCACAGCTCGGACACTTTCGCACCCGCCGCGTACTCCTGAATGATCTGGACTATCTGCTCTTCGGTAAACCGTGACTTGCGCATTCTCTGTTCTCCTCGTTCTTGTGAACATTAAGCGAACTGAGTCTCCTTTCAAATGGTCCGGTTCTCGGGGGGCAGGTCAACGCAGCCATCGAAGCCGTGTGATGTTTGTGGAAAGCCTAGCACCTTTGACTGGATGCGCCGGATTTCCTGAATCCTTTCAATGAGCCGCGTCACGCAATATTGGCCTACCCGGCATGCGCTCAAGCACATACATCGAGAGAATATGTACTGAATGAACCAGCAACCGAGGTTCGCGCGGTCTTGATTGAAAAGACGATGCCTAATAACAAGAACTAGACCGATGTTGAGCGACTCGTCAAAC
The DNA here is from genome assembly GCA_965207105.1 of Roseovarius sp. GTDB lineage: Bacteria > Pseudomonadota > Alphaproteobacteria > Rhodobacterales > Rhodobacteraceae > Roseovarius. The sequence goes on from CBDBLS010000028.1 coordinate 489,874, forward strand.
AAGATGATCCTTAACATCTTGGTAAAGCTGAACAAGTTCCCCAAAACCCATATCTAAGATTGGCTCATACATGAAAGCGTTGATATGAATATTCGAGGGAGTAATAAGGTTCACCTGTAAAACGCGGAGCAATATTGGGCCACAGAAGCGGCTGCATATCGCAGTTGTAGCGGAGTAAAAGTCCGCCAGTTTGTGCCCTTCGTTTATTCGGAGGGCGGGAGATGTATTCTGTGGATATTTATAGTCGTGTGCGCCGTGCTTGTTTGAAGGACGGTATGTCTGGCCGAGAAGCGGCGCGGTTTTTCAACATGGCGTAATCAGGATCAGCACTCAGTTACCCCTGTTATTCTGGATGCACATGCAATTGAAAAGGAGACTGACCAATGGAATATTTTGCTGGTTTGGATGTGTCCATGGAAGAGACGCATATCTGCATTCTGGATCGTGAAGGGGCCCTTATTCGTGAAGGAAAAGCGAGCTCAACACCAAAAGCGATCGCTGACTTCCTCGCTTCTGGACCACCATGTGCCAAAGTTGTATTTGAAACGGGACGGATGGCACCAATGCTTTACCATGGGCTGACGGAGCTTGGTGTCCCGGTTGTTTGCATCGAGAGCAGGCAAGCATATCAGGCCCTTAAATCTCTGGCCGGCCACAAGACGGACCGCAATGATGCCCGCGGTTTGGCACACCTGGCGCGGACGGGATTCTACAAGCCGACCCATGTCAAATCACTGTCAGCGCACGCAATCCGGTCGCTGATCGCAGCCCGCAAGAAGCTGGTCGGACAGCGTGTGACGCTCGACAATCAGATCCGCGGTCTGGTCGTCGTCTTCGGCGTGCGGCTGCCACGAGCTTTGTCTCCGGCATTCAAAAACGCGGCGCTAAAAGTTAGCGATGGAGTGCCTGGCCTCCATGCCGCAATTTGCGGACTGTTCGCAGCACGCGAAGCAATCCTCGCGGCGGTTGCAGCCATTGATGGCGACATCAAAAAGATGACCCGCAAATCCGAAGTCTGCCAGCGCCTTATGACGGTACCAGGGGTCGGTCCGATCACAGCATTGGCCTTTGCCGCAGCAATTGATGATCCGTCGCGTTTCAGGAAATCGCGTGATGTGGGGGCGTATCTTGGACTGGTGCCGCGACGGCATCAATCTGGTGAAATCGACTACACGGGCAGCATCTCAAAGCGGGGCGACGTGCGCGTCAGAACGCTTCTCTATGAGGCCGCCAATGTGATGCTGACGCGGTATGCCGCTCCGCTCAAATTGAAGACATGGGCCCTCGCAATCGGTGCGCGCTCAACGATGAGAAAGGCCCGAGTGGCTCTGGCGCGTCGTCTGGCAATCATACTTCATGCCATTATGCGAGACAAAACTGACTTCCAGTCCGCGTAAGGCTTACGAGGCGACAACGAGGATTCCTAAATCAAAGTTCCCATCTGGGACGATGCCCGAGGGAGGGCGTGAGACACGGCGCCGATTCTGTAGCAACAGCCAAGACCAACGGTATGATTGCGGTTTCAACATTGCCGACCCACACCCAGCCAACCCCATCATGAACCTCAGAGTTCGAAGAGAACAAAGGCAACCTCTGACATCAAAAGCAGGAAACTCAGGAAACACGCATTGACAGATTAGAGAACAGAAGCGGCTGCATATCGCAGTTGTAGCGGAGTAAAAGTCCGCCAGTTTGTGCCCTTCGTTTATTCGGAGGGCGGGAGATGTATTCTGTGGATATTTATAGTCGTGTGCGCCGTGCTTGTTTGAAGGACGGTATGTCTGGCCGAGAAGCGGCGCGGTTTTTCAACATGGCGTAATCAGGATCAGCACTCAGTTACCCCTGTTATTCTGGATGCACATGCAATTGAAAAGGAGACTGACCAATGGAATATTTTGCTGGTTTGGATGTGTCCATGGAAGAGACGCATATCTGCATTCTGGATCGTGAAGGGGCCCTTATTCGTGAAGGAAAAGCGAGCTCAACACCAAAAGCGATCGCTGACTTCCTCGCTTCTGGACCACCATGTGCCAAAGTTGTATTTGAAACGGGACGGATGGCACCAATGCTTTACCATGGGCTGACGGAGCTTGGTGTCCCGGTTGTTTGCATCGAGAGCAGGCAAGCATATCAGGCCCTTAAATCTCTGGCCGGCCACAAGACGGACCGCAATGATGCCCGCGGTTTGGCACACCTGGCGCGGACGGGATTCTACAAGCCGACCCATGTCAAATCACTGTCAGCGCACGCAATCCGGTCGCTGATCGCAGCCCGCAAGAAGCTGGTCGGACAGCGTGTGACGCTCGACAATCAGATCCGCGGTCTGGTCGTCGTCTTCGGCGTGCGGCTGCCACGAGCTTTGTCTCCGGCATTCAAAAACGCGGCGCTAAAAGTTAGCGATGGAGTGCCTGGCCTCCATGCCGCAATTTGCGGACTGTTCGCAGCACGCGAAGCAATCCTCGCGGCGGTTGCAGCCATTGATGGCGACATCAAAAAGATGACCCGCAAATCCGAAGTCTGCCAGCGCCTTATGACGGTACCAGGGGTCGGTCCGATCACAGCATTGGCCTTTGCCGCAGCAATTGATGATCCGTCGCGTTTCAGGAAATCGCGTGATGTGGGGGCGTATCTTGGACTGGTGCCGCGACGGCATCAATCTGGTGAAATCGACTACACGGGCAGCATCTCAAAGCGGGGCGACGTGCGCGTCAGAACGCTTCTCTATGAGGCCGCCAATGTGATGCTGACGCGGTATGCCGCTCCGCTCAAATTGAAGACATGGGCCCTCGCAATCGGTGCGCGCTCAACGATGAGAAAGGCCCGAGTGGCTCTGGCGCGTCGTCTGGCAATCATACTTCATGCCATTATGCGAGACAAAACTGACTTCCAGTCCGCGTAAGGCTTACGAGGCGACAACGAGGATTCCTAAATCAAAGTTCCCATCTGGGACGATGCCCGAGGGAGGGCGTGAGACACGGCGCCGATTCTGTAGCAACAGCCAAGACCAACGGTATGATTGCGGTTTCAACATTGCCGACCCACACCCAGCCAACCCCATCATGAACCTCAGAGTTCGAAGAGAACAAAGGCAACCTCTGACATCAAAAGCAGGAAACTCAGGAAACACGCATTGACAGATTAGAGAACAAAGATCGTAAGACGATCGCGAAGATGCTGCGCCATGAACTTCCGCCTGGGTATCGTCGGTCGGAAGCGCCTCGGCGGCCAACGCTTGATGGTTATGTTGGTGTGGTCGATGAGATACTGCGCACAGACAAAGCCCTGATCAAAAAGCAGCGACACACGGCCAAGCGCATCTTTGAACGGCTGCGCGATGAGCATGGATATGCCGGCAGCCTGACCACGGTGACCTATTACGTGCGCGAGCAAAAACGGCGCACCAAAGAGGTGTTTGTGCCGTTGTCGCATCGGCCGGGCCATGCGCAGGTTGATTTTGGTGAGACGCTGGGCGTGATCGGTGGCGTGGAATGCAAGATCCACTTCTTCGTGATGAGCTTGCCACATTCTGATGCGGTGTTTGTGAAGGGATATCCAGCTGAGACAACCGAGGCGTTTTGCGATGGCCATGTGTCCGCCTTTGCATTTTTTGGCGGCATTCCGCAATCCATTCTCTACGACAATACCAAGATCGCCGTGGCTCGGATACTCGGGGATAAGACGCGCATCCGCACACGTCGGTTTACGGAACTGCAGTCGCATTACTTGTTTGATGACAAGTTTGGCAGACCCGCGCGAGGGAACGATAAAGGCAACGTTGAGGGCATGGTTGGATACACCCGCCGCAACTTCATGGTTCCCGCACCTCGCTATGACAGCTTTGATGATCTGAACGCACATTTGTGTCAACGGCGGAGTAAAATCCGGCCACTGGGGCGGAGCAAAAGTCGGCCAGTTTGTGGAGTGCGCCTTGGGGCGTGTGGCCACCAATCAGCAAGCACGTTCCAAGGCGCATTGGCCGTCAGGCCGATTGTTCAGTTGTCAGGTTGAAGGGTTGGCAATACGTGCGCGGCTCTGATTGAGGCGGTAGCTTTCGCCGTTCATCTCGAGGATGTTGACGTGATGTGTCAGCCGGTCCAGGAGCGCGCCGGTCAAGCGTTCGGTGCCGAATGTCTCGGTCCATTCCTCGAAGGGCAGGTTCGATGTGATCAGGGTTGAGCCACGCTCGCAGCGCTGAGAGATCAGCTCGAACAGAAGCTCGGCGCCGGTTTTGCTCAAGGGGACGAAGCCCGGCTCGTCGATGATCAGCAGTTTGACCTTGGCCCGTTTGCGCTGAAGCTGCAGGAGGCGTTTCTCGTCGCGGGCCTCCATCATCCCGTGCACGAGAGCTGCGGCGGTTACGAAGGCGACAGGCAACCCTTTCTGGCAGGCGGTCAGCCCCAACCCGAGAGCGACATGGGTTTTGCCGGTTCCCGACAAGCCAACGACAGACTGCCCGCTTTCCGGGATCTGAGGTTCGGATTTGTTATCCGTTTCATCCTCGGGCGGGACAGGTGGTGCAGGTGGTCGCGCGATCGTGTCGTGGTGGAGCCGCGCATCTGACGATTGTTCAATGTGACGGAACGCTGGCAAAGATCCCCGCCTGGATGACCGAGGAGGGATCGGGAGAGGCGGTGGTCGTTCGTGATCCTGCGCTTTCGGTTGCGGCGCTCCTCGAGGCCCGCGCAATAGTGGATCGCTCCTTACGCTTGCCGGGCGGGGAATCATCCCCGGACAACAGAGGCGAGAATGACAGCAACCAATCCTCTTCAACTGCATCTGTTCGATGCCAGCCCCGATCCCGCAACGATCCCGCAACGATCCCGCTGGACCGCCGACGGCGTCTGCTGACGCTCACGGGAGCGCTTCTGAGCGAAGCCGCGCGCGACATGACGGACCTGGAAGACCCGTCTGCGGCGAGGGAGACACAGGATGAGTAACGTTGGCTCTGATCATCTGGCGCGCCAGGCCATCGTGTATGTCCGGCAATCGACTGCGGGCCAGGTCGCGCATAACCTTGAAAGCAAACGACGCCAGTACGCTCTTGTGGAGCACGCCCGCCAGCTTGGATGGACCGATGTAGAGGTCATCGACGATGATCTTGGCCGCTCGGGCTCCGGCGTCGCACGGCCCGGTTTCGAGAAGCTTCTCGCCCGGATCTGCGAGGGCCGTGTTGGTGCGGTGGTGTCGATCGAAGCCTCGCGGTTGGCGCGCAATGGCCGCGATTGGCACACGCTGCTGGAGTTTTGCGGTCTGGTTTCCACGCTCATTGTCGATGAAGATGGGGTCTATGATCCGCGCCATCCCAATGACCGCCTGCTGCTCGGTATGAAAGGGACCATGAGCGAGATGGAACTGTCGATCCTTCGGCAACGGTCCCACGAGGCGCTCCGCCGGAAGGCACGCCGCGGTGAGCTGTTCATGACGGTTGCCATTGGCTACGTGCGCATCGGCCGGGATCGGATCGACAAGGACCCTGACCGGCGGGTCCAGGACGCCATTGGATTGGTGTTTGCCAAATTCGACGGGATGCGGTCCGTCCGGCAGGTACATGTGTGGCTCCGGCAAGAACAGATCTCGCTCCCGGCGGTTGTCCACGGATCGGCCGGGCGCGAAATCCGGTGGAAACTGCCCGTCTACAACACGGTCCTGCACATCCTCAACAACCCGATCTATGCCGGGGCCTATGTGTTTGGCCGCACCGGCTCGCGCACGGTGATCGAGGACGGACGCAAGCGTGTGATTCAGGGGATACGCAAGCCACAGGAAGACTGGGATGTTTTGATCCCCGATCATCATGATGGTTATATCAGCTGGAATACCTACGAGAGGAACCAGCGATTGATTGCGGACAACGCCACAGGAAAGTTCGGCCCGGGGCGCGGTGCCGTACGGCGTGGCGAAGCTCTTCTGGCCGGGCTTCCGAGATGCGGCCATTGCGGGCGCAAACTTCACGTCGCCTATTCGGGCAAGGGCGGCAACACCGGCCGCTATCATTGCCGCGGCAGCCAGTTCAATCACGGTGGCGCGCGCTGCATCTCGTTTGGTGGCATGCGGGTCGATCAGGCAATCGGCGCCGAAATCATCGCGCGGTTGCAACCGCTCGGCATCGAGGCGGCACTCGAGGCAGAGGTGGCCCAGGGTCAGGCACATGGGGAGAAGCGCCATCAGCTTGAGCTGAGCCTGAAGCAGGCGCGCTACGAGGCCTCCCGTGCCCGGCACCAGTACGATGCGGTCGATCCCGACAATCGTCTGGTGGCGGGAGAACTGGAAGCGCGCTGGAATGCGCGGCTTGGCGCGGTCACCGCGCTCGAGGATCAGATCAAGGCGCATGATGCGGCGGCCCTGTCGCAAAAGGCGAGCACCGCAGATCGCGACAGGCTGTTGAGCCTAGGGGCCGATCTTGAGCGTGCGTGGACAAGCCCAGGTGCTGCACCTGCCACCAGGAAACAGATCATTCGCACTCTGGTCGAGGAGATCATTGCCCGCGTTGACGGAGAGACGATCGAGCTTGTTGTCCGCTGGCAAGGCGGCGCACATTCCGCTCTGGCTGTCCGCAAGAACCGCAGCGGCCAGCACCGCTGGAGTACCGACCGGGATATCGTCGATCTCGCACGTGCGCTGGCCCGTCTCATGCCTGACAAGCTGATTGCCGCAACTCTCAACCGGGCAGGCAAGGTGACCGGCCGCGGTCACGGATGGGCGCAATCGCGGGTATGCAGTCTGCGCAATCACCATCAGATCGATGTCTATCGTGAAGGCGAACGCCAGGAGCGCGGTGAGATGACACTTGACGAAGCAGCCGAGGTCTTGGCAATCAGTGCATCAAGCGTCCGCCGCCTGATCCAGGAAGGCCGGCTGCCGGCGCAACAATTCTGCAAAGGTGCCCCCTGGATCATCAAAATGGACGAACCGGGCAGGAACGATGTCATTGAAGCAGCGGACAAAAGGCGCGGCAGCCGCCCGCCGTCTCAAAATCCGCATCAAAAAACACTTGTCTTATAGAGACATAGCGAGGTGGGCATTATGAATCAGGATCGGACGGGCCGAGCGCGATGACGTTCTCCCTGCGCTCGATCCATTCACAGCGCGCCAGTTCCAGCACCATCATCTTGTTCAGACCGGGGATGGCCGTAAAGTCGAAGCTGTCGAGGCTTTTGACGGTTGGAAGCTTTGCCGCCTTGATCCGGCGCTCGACCATGCGCCTCTCCCGATCGATTGGTTCCAGCTCGGTCAGCCGGGCTGGATAGCGCACATGATCCAGGCCTTCCGCCGCACAAATGCGCGCTTGCTTGTCATGCTCGCGCAGGAAGGTGGGCAGGCGCAGAGTCTTGAGGTGGTGTGTCAGCGGCAGTTCGGGTGCATCCGTCATGCGTCACCTCCTGACAGAAGGCTCATACAGGAAGAAGCCGAGGTGGTGGCGATGTTGGTTCCGGGCAGGAACGGATAGACATCCAAATCCAACCTCGGGGGCCTTCGCTCGACGCGGCACAGGACGAGGTGCTTGATCGCATCGAAGCTGACCGCCCCCATTCGCAGGGCGTCTTTGACGGCAAGATGCAGCACCTCCAGCTCGAACCGTTCCGACAGGCGCAGGACCTGGACATACTCCCTTTTGCCCGCCTTGCCCTGCCGGGCTTCCAGCAAGCGCCGGAGCGTGGCGAAGGCGTCAGGCAGTTCCCAACCCTGCAAGGGCGCAGCCTGATCGAAGGACATGATCCTGCGCTCGATCAGCGGCAGGTAATGCAGCGGGTCGAACACCATGTCACCGCTGTCATAAGAGCGGGGATGATCGGCGATCACCTCAGTGGCGCAACCGATAACGACGCGGATCACGAAGCCCTTGATCCAGACCGCGCGGTGGCCATATGCGACCGGTACCGAGTAGTCGTTACCGCGATACCGCAGCACCGATGTCGATGTGACCTGGCCACTTTGCAACTCACAGGCCTCGAAGGGTGCGCCGGGCAAATCCTGCATTGCCGCCGGATCGGCTTGCAGCCGTTCGCCGATGCTGGCCTTGTGTCCGCGCAGGACATCGTCCTGCCGTTTGCGGCATTGCTCTTCCAGGTGAGCGTTGAACGCATCCCGGTCCGGAAAGGACGGGATCGGCACCATGAAGTCGCGCCGCCCGTAGCCGACCAACCCCTCGACCGCTCCCTTGTCGTTCCCCTTGCCGGGACGGCCGTAGCGATCCCGGACCACATAATGCGACAGCATTGCGCTGAACCGTTGGGTTCTTTGCCGGGTGCCGTCCGGCAGGATCCGCGCCACCAGGCAGCGGTCATTGTCATAGAGGATCGACAGGGGAACCGCCCCAAAGAAAGCAAAGGCATGCACATGCCCATCCAGCCAGGCCTCGGTGGTTGCCGCAGGATAGGCCCGGATAAAACACGCATCGCTCTGCGGCAGATCAAAGGCGAAGAAGTGCGCCTTCCGCTCAACGCCGCCAATCACGACAGGCGCTTCACCAAAATCCGCCTGCGCATGCCCGGGCGGATGGCTGAGCGGCACGAACATCTCTTTGCCAGAGCGCTTCCTGGCCCGGACGCAGTCTTTGACGATTGTGTATCCGCCATCAAAGCCGCACTCGTCGCGCAGCCTCTCAAAGATACGCTTTGCGGTGTGGCGCCGCTTGCGCGGACGCGCTTTGTCCTCAGTAAGCCATTGGTCGATCTGGCAGGTGAACGCATCCAGCTTCGGGCGCCTAATCGGCGCTGTCCGCCGATACCCCGGTGGCTCCGAATAGGCCAACATCTTCGCAACACTGTCTCGGCCAATCCCAAAATCCCGGGCAATCCGACGCCCGCTCAACCCATCCTGAAAATGAGCCCGACGCACCTTCAAATACAATTCCACGGTGAAAATCCCCCGGCCCTCCCATCAAACGAAAGGGCAAAAGTGGACGACTTTTACGCCGCCCGCGACAACACAACGACGCCGCTACCCTGGCCGAGTATTGCTCCGCCGATTACATCCTTCACGGTATCGTGCCCCCAATGCGCGGCGGTCTTGACGCCTTGCTTGAGACGTTCGCGCCAGCGATTGGTGACAGGCGGCCAGAGATCACCCAGATCGTAGTTAGCATCACTGCGGTACTCGACTTTGGCCCGCAGGTTATCGGCGAGCACCGTCGCGATATACTCAAGATAGCGACGTAGAAGCGCTGCCGCACGCGGCACATCATTCTTGGTGAGCGCTGCATCGATCTCCGTCCAGATGTCGGTGTCGTCCCAGACACGCGGGCCGGTATCGACGTTCCAGCCGCCGAAGATCTGGCCTTTTTTGATGAGACCCTCGGTCCGCATGTACTGGAGCCAGACCTTGTCGTGGGTTGTCAGGATGAACTGCGTGTCTGGAAACTTCGTTTTCAGGAGTCGGCAAACCTCGCGGCGGTGGCCGGTATCAACGGACATCAACACATCATCGAGTACCGCGAATGTAAACTTGCCGCCGAGCGTGTGCTTCATCAGCGCGAGGTAGAGGCAAAGCCCCATGCCGTCCTGATGGCCTTCACTGTGATACGCCCCCGGCGGGAAGGTTCCGCGCCCGTAAAAATCCACATTGAAACTGAGCTTAGCAGGCTCTGCCTTGAACTCGCCGACAAACTTGCCCTCGTCGTCATTGATCGCCTTGTAGAAGTCAGTGAACTCCTGGGCGACGGCATCATAGATGCCTTCTAATACCAGCGGCCTTAATGTCTGACTCACTTTTGTGATTTCAAATTTACTGCATTTCTGAATCAATGGCCTCCAGAAGCAAGGAGGTGCTCATGGGTGGGGCAGTCAAGATTACGCGCACAGATATGTCCGCGCAAGATTTGCGTTGTGCTGCAAAGCGAACCAGGGATGGTCGTGTTGTCCGTCGAATACTCGTCATAGCGCTGGTGCTTGACGATGTGGACCGCGCAACAGCGGCCCGTAGCAGCGGTATGGATCGCCAAACTCCCAGAGACTGGGTGCATCGCTACAATGCAGAGGGCCCTGGTGGGCTTTCTGATCGGTGTGGCAAGGGTGCAAAACCACGCCTGTCCCTGGAGCAACAGGCGCTGTTTGTGGCTTGGGTTGAGGCTGGGCCTGACCCGGCAAAAGATGGCGTAGTGCGGTGGCGCTGTGCCGATTTGCAGGTCCGCGTTGAAGAAGAATTCGACGTAAAGCTACATGAACGTACGATTGGCAAGTATCCAGCCAGGCATGGTTTTCGTCGCCTTTCCGTGCGCCCGGAGCATCCCAAAACTGATCCCGCTGCACAGCAGGCTTTTAAAAAAACTTTGCCAGCCTCATAGCCGATACCCTGCCAAAACATGCAAAGGGGAAGCCGCTTGAGGTATGGTTCCAGGATGAAGCCCGCGTCGGGCAGCAAGGAACCCTCACCCGCAAATGGGCCAGGCGTGGAACCCGCCCGCGCGCACCACGTGATACGCGCTGCAAATGGAGCTGTATCTTCGGCGCAGCCTGTCCTGCCTGTGGCACGGCGGCTGGGCTGGTCCTGCCTTACGTCAACGCCGAAGCAATGGGGCTGCATCTCGATGAGATCGCAAAGACAATCGCACCCGGCGCACATGCCTTGCTCATCATCGACGGGGCTGGTTGGCACGGAGCAAAATGCTTGCAGGTGCCAGATAATACTACACTCGTAAAACTGCCCCCATACTCACCGGAATTGAACCCAATGGAAAACGTTTGGGCCTATCTGCGGTCGAACAAACCCGCTGTCTCTGTCTTCGACACATATGAAGAAATCCTCGAAAAATGCGCCCGGGCCTGGAACTTCTTTGCGAACGACCCTGAACGCATAACTTCAATCACAGATCGAGAATGGATAAAGGTCAATTAATTGGGCCGTTGGTATAACACCGCATTTGAAGCCGCGTCGTAATGACTGCGGACATTCTGTGCGATCTTGTTTCGGGCAGCCTTGGCCTTGGCTTGTTTGGTTGCTCTCAGAAGTTGGTCATAGCGCACCTGCAACTCGGACAGGAAAGAGATGGCCTTGTCGTGCGCCGAATGGTCTGGAAGCGATTCTAGCCCTTTTTGCACGTCTTCAACGCGCATGTTTTCTTCGGCTTTTGATGCCCACCAATCCGCCTTAACGACCGATAGCGCGTCACCGATCTTGGCGGGATCATCGCTGAACGCCTTCAGGGCGTCGATAAGTACCTGAAGTGTTTCAACTGCGGCATCGAGATCAGCGCGGGCAACCTTCGGCTCCAGCTTATCGGCGTAATCGGCAGCCTTTTCTATCGCTGCAATCCGCCCTTCGATTTCGGCGCTGATAGCGTCAAGATTGCCCGAGAGCGTTTCCAGAAGTTCACCCATAGCCTCTGCGCTCAAGAGCTTTTCTTTAAGATGCGCCCGAAGCTCTTCGGCATCCCAAGGCTTATCGCAAAGCGGGCAGGCATCGGTCTCAACGAGTTCAAGCCCTGTTGATATCAAGCCATGCTGCCGCGCGTGTAGCAGCGCCTTTTCATCTTCTTTGAGTTTTTCTAGCGCCGCCAGAGCGTCTTGCCGAGGCTGCTTCTCGCTTTCCGGCTCCCCGGTCGCAATAGCCTCGGTGAGAGCGTTCAGATCAGCAAGTGCAACCTCCTTGGCAATGCCGGGCTTTTCGTCCTTGTCGTCATCATCCTCGCCCAGACCATCCTTGAAAATCGTATCCGGCTTGAGTTCGGGTATCTCGGCCAAGCTCAGAATTTTTCGCTGTTCGTTGACCTTCTTGAGCAGTTCCTTACGATCTAGTGTTCAGCACCTGACATAAGATTCCCACTGTCGGTTTTCTGTGCCATACCCGGCCCATGAGACGCACTGACATCTGCCTTTACCTTGGCCCCGCCGAGCGTTCTGAGCTTCAAGCCCTGATCGCCAACCGCAACAGCCCTCGCAAACTGGTCTGGCGGGCCGAGATCGTACTGGCAACGGCGGATGGTTGCGGCACGTTTGAGATCATGCGGCGGGCGGGCACTTCGAAACCTACCGTGTGGCGTTGGCAGCAACGCTATCTCGATGAGGGTGTAGCTGGCCTCAAACGTGACAAGACCCGACCTTCGCGGGTGCCGCCGCTGCCGATTGCGACACGATTGAAGGTGATCGCCAAGACAGTTCAGGAGTCCCCTGCGAATGCCACTCACTGGAGCCGCAGCCTGATGGCCGAGGCCGTGGGTATTTCGCCTTCGAGCGTGGGACGCATATGGGCCGAGGCGGGCCTGAAGCCGCACCTCACGAAAGGGTTCAAGGTGTCGAACGATCCGCTGTTCGAGGAGAAAGTCGCCGATATCGTCGGGCTCTACCTTGACCCGCCGGAGCGGGCGGTGGTGCTGTGCGTCGACGAGAAGTCGCAAATTCAGGCACTTGATCGCACCCAGCCGGGATTGCCGCTCAAGAAGGGTCGCGCCGCCGCCATGACCCATGATTACAAACGCCACGGCACGACCACGCTGTTCGCCGCCCTTGATGTGAAGACGGGCACGGTCATCGGCAATTGCATGCCCCGCCACAGAGCCAGGGAGTTCCTGAAATTCCTGCGCAGTATCGACAAGGCCACGCCAGTGCGATGCGAGGTCCATCCGGTGTCAATCGCAGAGTAAAATGGGTCCATGTCGCGGCGTAAAAATGGGCCACTTCGGTTGATGTTTTTGTGGCGCTTTTGCACGCGTGCTCGTCACAAAGCTGAAGCGTGCCAAAGCGCATGCTGGCCATAAGGCCAGCATTATTCTGACTGTGATTGCGGGCTGGTTATTTTCGGTTGTTGCGACTGTGTTTGAGCCGATAGCTTTCGCCATTCATCTCGAGGATGTGGACGTGATGGGTTAAACGATCGAGTAGCGCACCGGTCAGCCGCTCAGAGCCAAAGACTTCAGTCCATTCATCGAAGGGCAGGTTCGAGGTTATGATGATGGAGCCGCGTTCATAGCATTGGGATATGACCTCGAAGAGCAGCTCTGCGCCAGATTTGCTGAGCGGTACGAAGCCCAGTTCATCAATGATCAACAGGTTCTGGCTGGTCAGTTGCTTTTGAAGGCGCTGCAATCTCCGCTCATCTTGAGCCTCGATCAGATCATGGACTAATGCCGCAGCCGTTGTGAAGCGCACCTTCAGTCCTCTTTGACATGCAGCCAGCCCAAGTCCCAGGGCGATGTGTGTCTTGCCCGTGCCTGACGGGCCGAGCGCGATGATGTTCTCCCTGCGATTAACGTAATCGCATCGTGCCAGATCCATCGTCAGGGGCTTGTTCAAGCTTGGCATGATCTTGAAGTCAAAGCTATCCAAGCTCTTGGTGCTGGGGAACTTCGCCGCTTTGATGCGCCGTTCAATCATCCGGCGTTCGCGGTCGATCAATTCCATCTCACACAGCCGCGCCAGATAGTGGATGTGATCTTTGTTCTCTGCAGCACAGAGCTGCGCCTGTTTGGCATACTCGCCTTGGAACGTTGGCAGTCGCAGTTGTTTAAGATGATGCCGTAGAAGAATCCGAGGGGCTTCGGTCATGCCGCGGTCCTTCCCATCAAGCTCATGTAACTGGATGGGCGTGTTGTGCCGACATTGGCCTTGGGCAAGTATGGATAGAAGTCCAAATCCAATCGTGGTGGCCGCTTCTCAACCCGACACAGTACAAGGTGTTTTACGGCGTCATAGCCAATTGCACCCATATCTATTGCCTGCTGGATTGCGCCTTGCACAACATCCATTTCGAAGGTCTCCAAAAGGCGCAAGACTTGAACGTATTCTCGCTTGCCCGGCTTACCCATTCTGGCTTCAAGCAGTCGGTGCAGCGTGGCAAATACATCTGGCAAATGCCAACCCTGCAAAGGCGCGGCCTGATCCAGGGCACCCACCTTTTGTTCAAGCAGGGGCAAAAAGTGCAATGGGTCAAAGACCATATCCGCTGATGTGTAGGATCGTTTGTGCCGCGCAATAATCTCATTGCCGCAGCCGATGATAACCTCATGCACAAACCCACGCACATGAACATCGTGGTGCGCATAGGCTACTGGCACCGAGTAATCATTGCTGCGATAGCGCACCATTGAGATCGACGTTGCACGCGTGCTGACGTGATCGCAGGCTTCATATTCTGCGACGGGCAATCCCATCAGAGCATCCAAATCCGACATCAGGCGTGCGCCTATGGTTTGGGTGTGACCCCGCAACGTATCGGCCTGACGTGCTAAACACTTCTCTTCCAAATGTGCGTTCAGATCATCAAAGCTGTCATAGCGAGGTGCGGGAACCATGAAGTTGCGGCGGGTGTATCCAACCATGCCCTCAACGTTGCCTTTATCGTTCCCTCGCGCGGGTCTGCCAAACTTGTCATCAAACAAGTAATGCGACTGCAGTTCCGTAAACCGACGTGTGCGGATGCGCGTCTTATCCCCGAGTATCCGAGCCACGGCGATCTTGGTATTGTCGTAGAGAATGGATTGCGGAATGCCGCCAAAGAATGCAAAGGCGGACACATGGCCATCGCAAAACGCCTCGGTTGTCTCAGCTGGATATCCCTTCACAAACACCGCATCAGAATGTGGCAAGCTCATCACGAAGAAGTGGATCTTGCATTCCACGCCACCGATCACGCCCAGCGTCTCACCAAAATCAACCTGCGCATGGCCCGGCCGATGCGACAACGGCACAAACACCTCTTTGGTGCGCCGTTTTTGCTCGCGCACGTAATAGGTCACCGTGGTCAGGCTGCCGGCATATCCATGCTCATCGCGCAGCCGTTCAAAGATGCGCTTGGCCGTGTGTCGCTGCTTTTTGATCAGGGCTTTGTCTGTGCGCAGTATCTCATCGACCACACCAACATAACCATCAAGCGTTGGCCGCCGAGGCGCTTCCGACCGACGATACCCAGGCGGAAGTTCATGGCGCAGCATCTTCGCGATCGTCTTACGATCTTTGTTCTCTAATCTGTCAATGCGTGTTTCCTGAGTTTCCTGCTTTTGATGTCAGAGGTTGCCTTTGTTCTCTTCGAACTCTGAGGTTCATGATGGGGTTGGCTGGGTGTGGGTCGGCAATGTTGAAACCGCAATCATACCGTTGGTCTTGGCTGTTGCTACAGAATCGGCGCCGTGGCTCACGCCCTCCCTCGGGCATCGTCCCAGATGGGAACTTTGATTTAGGAATCCTCGTTGTCGCCTCGTAAGCCTTACGCGGACTGGAAGTCAGTTTTGTCTCGCATAATGGCATGAAGTATGATTGCCAGACGACGCGCCAGAGCCACTCGGGCCTTTCTCATCGTTGAGCGCGCACCGATTGCGAGGGCCCATGTCTTCAATTTGAGCGGAGCGGCATACCGCGTCAGCATCACATTGGCGGCCTCATAGAGAAGCGTTCTGACGCGCACGTCGCCCCGCTTTGAGATGCTGCCCGTGTAGTCGATTTCACCAGATTGATGCCGTCGCGGCACCAGTCCAAGATACGCCCCCACATCACGCGATTTCCTGAAACGCGACGGATCATCAATTGCTGCGGCAAAGGCCAATGCTGTGATCGGACCGACCCCTGGTACCGTCATAAGGCGCTGGCAGACTTCGGATTTGCGGGTCATCTTTTTGATGTCGCCATCAATGGCTGCAACCGCCGCGAGGATTGCTTCGCGTGCTGCGAACAGTCCGCAAATTGCGGCATGGAGGCCAGGCACTCCATCGCTAACTTTTAGCGCCGCGTTTTTGAATGCCGGAGACAAAGCTCGTGGCAGCCGCACGCCGAAGACGACGACCAGACCGCGGATCTGATTGTCGAGCGTCACACGCTGTCCGACCAGCTTCTTGCGGGCTGCGATCAGCGACCGGATTGCGTGCGCTGACAGTGATTTGACATGGGTCGGCTTGTAGAATCCCGTCCGCGCCAGGTGTGCCAAACCGCGGGCATCATTGCGGTCCGTCTTGTGGCCGGCCAGAGATTTAAGGGCCTGATATGCTTGCCTGCTCTCGATGCAAACAACCGGGACACCAAGCTCCGTCAGCCCATGGTAAAGCATTGGTGCCATCCGTCCCGTTTCAAATACAACTTTGGCACATGGTGGTCCAGAAGCGAGGAAGTCAGCGATCGCTTTTGGTGTTGAGCTCGCTTTTCCTTCACGAATAAGGGCCCCTTCACGATCCAGAATGCAGATATGCGTCTCTTCCATGGACACATCCAAACCAGCAAAATATTCCATTGGTCAGTCTCCTTTTCAATTGCATGTGCATCCAGAATAACAGGGGTAACTGAGTGCTGATCCTGATTACGCCATGTTGAAAAACCGCGCCGCTTCTCGGCCAGACATACCGTCCTTCAAACAAGCACGGCGCACACGACTATAAATATCCACAGAATACATCTCCCGCCCTCCGAATAAACGAAGGGCACAAACTGGCGGACTTTTACTCCGCTACAACTGCGATATGCAGCCGCTTCTGTGGCCCAATATTGCTCCGCGTTTTACAATCCGGTGCTCGACAACTACGCCACCCACAAGACACCCGAGGTCAAGGCCTGGCTCGAAAAGCACCCCCGCTTCAAGCTGCATTTTACCCCCACCAGCGCCTCATGGCTGAACCTGGTCGAGCGCTTCTTCGCCGAGATCACCGCCGGGCGCATCCGACGCGGCAGCTATTCCAGCGTCGATGACCTGGAGGCTGCGATCTACGACTATCCGGCGCTCCACAACGAGAAACCGAAGCCTTTCAAATGGACCAGGAGCGCCAAGGATATCCTCACCCGAGAACGCCGCGCACTCGACACGCTGGATGAAATCCGCGGAAATAGGTAAGAAGTGTCAGACTCTGAACACTAGCGTGGGGAGGCCAAGCGCTGTCCTTAGATCGTCTTCTGCCCTATTTCGCGTGCGCTCCGCCTCGTCGGCATCGCCTTTGCATTTGTTGGCGTAGGTAACAAAGCTGCTACGCAGCTTTCCGACATGGTCAAGGCGCAGAAGGTTTTGAACATCGTCAGAGCGACGGGCTGGCGGCGTTACGATGTATTTCGCGATCTCTCTGCGGGAGAGTGCAAATTCCGGGTGCATCCGCAGTTCTTCTACCGCCGTTTTTATTGCCGGATCAGCGGGCGTAATTGAAACAGCCCGCAGTGACTTCACACTCCGCTTGATCGTCACGTCTTTGCCAAGCGCCGGGATTGATGCCATGATAGTCACTTTGGCCTTATCGGGATTGGCCCGCTGATCAACGTGCGGAGCGTGGTCCTTGACTTTGAGCTCCCCCGCGCCATGTCCCGAGAGACGCGTAATATTTCCGGTCAGGCAAAACTCGACGGCATCAACAACACCGCTCTTTCCGGTGCCATTGGGTCCGCAAAGCCCAAAGTTGTGCTCTTCCAGATCGAGCGACAATTCCCTGATACCGCGAAATTCTTCGATCTTGATTGCCTTGATACGGATCATGACGCCGCCTTGTCATCATCGGTAAGAAACAGCGCACCATCAATATCCGCAGGCTTCGGAACGTTCCCCCGCCGCAGCAGATCATCAAGCCGTCCCGCGGCTTCATCATCAATATCGCTATCTCCCTTGAGCGCTTCGAGATACGCATCAAGGACCTTTGTCACGGTTGGCGAGAGAGGTTCATCTTTCGCTTCGGTCACGACAGTCCTTCCAATGAATGTGATGCAGCAATGAAGGCGAGGTTATCTCAAGTTGAGTGGCTTGTCCCGGATTATTCATGACGGTTTGCATTTCTGTGTTTTCTCGTTGGGCCCTTGTTGTTTTTCACTGTTTTGGCATGGGGCATCGCTTACGCGGGCTACGGCGCTTGCGTCTATCTTGTTGGGTTACGGTTTCAGGGCTTATCAGGGCTGGCTCCGGCGGTTTACGGCGCCTGAGCGCAGCTGTTTTGCCTACCAGGTAAGGTATCCAGGATGGCGATGAACAGGATTTTGTCAGGACAGGCCGATGCGAAGGCAACGCGGATCCTGGACCGCGTTTCCATGATCCGTGCCCCGATCTTCAGGAGACGACGTTGGATTGTCTCAAAGTCGGATCGCTTTAACCCCGCCGCTTTCGGCATGGCCGCCCGCACGCCCCGGATCATCCAATAGGCAATTGTGTGAAGGATCAGCCGCATCTGATTGGCCGTTGCCGATGAACAGGAGGTCCGATCACTCTTCAACTGGGCGTTGTTGCATGGAGACTGATTAGCCCGGACCTCACCCTACCCGAGACGGATTTCAGGCGGTGCGTTCGAAATCGGGGCGGCCAGGTCCGGTCATTCGGTTGAGCACACGGACACCGATCCCGGCCCCGGTCTTCTGATTTTCGAACGCCCTCGCCTTGAGTTTGGGCCCAATGACCGTCTTCCAGCGCCCCATCAGGGTTTCAGCCCGGCTGCGCTGATTGTAGCCCGATGACTTCTGCCAGGCCATCCGGCCGTACGTGCGTATGTCGGCAATATGGCGATCGCGGACGGTCGGATACTGCGCCGCATTCGGGCTCGGGACGGCGTTCCCGGGGGGCGGGATTGTGACTTCAATCGTCGAGCCGAAGCGTTCGGTGAGAGCGTCGCTTGTTGGCTCCCCATCATAAGCCCCGTCCCCCGAAAAGAGTTCGACGGGTCCGTCAATTTGATCCGGCATCTCCGGCAAGGCCGTCGGATCGCCGACATCATTGGTGGTCAAACCGGAGCAAACGATGTCGCCAGTGACGAGATCCAGACCAAGGTGCAGCTTGCGCCGGGAGCGCCGTTTACGCCTGGTTTTAGGCTTCTCCTCTTGCCATTCGCCTTCGCCGGAAATCTTTAACCCGGTGCTGTCCACAACCAGTTGTACCGGTTTGGTGTCCCTGGAGACAGATTTGGCCGACAAGCTCGGTCCTCTGCCTCTGCGGGAGAGCGTGGAAAAGTCCGGCACCGCGATATCTATACCCGACAGCGCCGCAATCGAGCGCATCAGGCCTTCGGTCTGCCGCAACGGCTGCCTGACCACCATGCCAACGGTCAGGCAAGCCTCAATCGCCAAATCCGAATAGACAGGCTGCCCGCCACGCGTCGTTCGTGGCGGGGCCGCCCACAAAGCCAGCGCGTCCTCGCTGATCCAGACCGTCAGATCGCCGCGCCGCCGAAGACTTTCGTTGTACTCAGGCCAGTTGGTCACGCGCTGCTTTTGTTTTGGAATCCTGTCACGATGATCAGCGTTGAACCTGTGCGGCATCTACAGCATCCTCAAGAGAACAGACTGAAACAAATATCAGGGGAGGAGGATACGTGCAACAACGCCTGCTGTACCCGTCTGGCGGGTCTCCCGGACGCGCAGCGCCGCGCGTATATTGTTGCTGACAACGGCGTATTGGCTGCCACTAGGTGCCGCTCCCGGTGTCCGGAAATCACGGGCCTTTAACCCGAATTATTCTTGAGGGGTTGGTGATGGTAGCGCACCCTTTTGGAAAGCTGTATTTTTATGCTGTCGATGCGAAAAAGCGCAGTTTTCAGGAGCCACACCTCACCATGAAGCGGTTTACCCCGGCCGCGCCGGTTTTGTCACCCGTGAATGGCAAGCCTGTGCCGCTCAGTTTCGACGGCGCGGAGATGAGTTCCGATGCCGGCCTGGCGCTTTTGCGGGAGGTGGAACGCCGGCACGACATGGCGGGTCTTCTGTCGTCCTGCCTCACGGACCTGCGCGATCCCGGGAAGGTCAGGCATAGCCTGGAGGACATCATCCGTTTCCGGATCATGATGATTGCGGCGGGGTATGGGGATGGCAATGACGCCGCTGATCCGCGCCATGACCCGTCCTTCAGGATCGCGCCCGAGCGCAACCCGGAGACGGGTGCGGCGCTGTGCCCGCAGCCCACAATCCCGCGGATGGAAAACCTGCCCGACGCGCGTGATCCGATCCGGATGGCACGCAGCATGGTTCGTTTCCATTGCCAATCCTTTGCGCGTGTGCCCGGGCAGATCGTGCTGGACATCGACGACACTTTTGACGCGGTCCACGGGCACCGGCAGTTGCGCCTGTTCAACTCATACCATGATGAATATGGCTTCCAACCCATCGTCGTCTTCGATGGTGATGGACGGTTGGTCGGGGCCTTGCCGCGCCCGGCGCGCCGCCCCGGGGGGGCGGAAAGCGCCGCACATCTGCGCCGCTTGATCCGGGAGATCCGCAAGCACTGGCCCAGGACCGGGATCCTGCCGCGCGCGGACAGCCATTATTGCGGGCCAGAGGTTCTGGACCTGTGTGACCGGCCGGGCCTGCGCCATGTCTTTGGCCTGAGCCGCAATGCGCGCCTTCAGGAGGAGGTTCAGGCGTTGGAGGCATCGACGGCAACCCGATATGCGCGCAATGCCGGCCAGAAGGTCAGACGGTTCAAAACATTCGCCTGTGCGGCTGGGTCCCGGTCAAAAGCCCGCCGCGTGGCAGCCCGTGTCGAGGTCAGTTCCCGGGGGCGGGACACTCGTTACATCGTGACCAATCCCGACGGCGGGCGTGGCAGGCATCTCTACGGGAAAATCTATTCTGCCCGTGGTCAGGCCGAGAACCACATCAAGGGATGGAAGACCCATCTCGCCTCGGACCGTACCTCCTGCACCAGGGCGTCAGCCAATCAGATGCGGCTTGTGCTGCATGGCTGTGCCTGTTGGATCTGGTGGACACTCCGGGCCGCTTGTCCAAAACGGTCCCGATGGCGGCATGCCCGGTTCGATACCCTGCGCCTGCATCCGGTCAAACCCGCAGCAACCATCGTCGGGAAAAAAACCGGGATCGTGATGACATTGCCGGCTTCATGCCCGCGCAAGTCGCTGATCGGCCTGTTGCCTGGGGCACTGCCGCCGCCTCACCCTGTCTGACGCTGATCAACACGCCCCGCCCACACAAAAAACCAACCGCCAAATTACCAAATCGCCAGACAGGAGCGCCCGATGCAAAATCAGGGCGAAGATCAACCATGCCGCATCAAATTGGAATGGTTGCCAACAAAGCATCAGGTGCCAAAACAGGGCGCTCGTGAATTTTTGCGGCTAATACCAGCGGCCTTAATGTCTGACTCACTTTTGTGATTTCAAATTTACTGCATTTCTGAATCAATGGCCTCCAGAAGCAAGGAGGTGCTCATGGGTGGGGCAGTCAAGATTACGCGCACAGATATGTCCGCGCAAGATTTGCGTTGTGCTGCAAAGCGAACCAGGGATGGTCGTGTTGTCCGTCGAATACTCGCCATAGCGCTGGTGCTTGACGATGTGGACCGCGCAACAGCGGCCCGTAGCAGCGGTATGGATCGCCAAACTCCCAGAGACCGGGTGCATCGCTACAATGCAGAGGGCCTTGGTGGGCTTTCTGATCGGTGTGGC
Source organism: Roseovarius sp. (assembly GCA_965207105.1). Lineage (GTDB taxonomy): Bacteria > Pseudomonadota > Alphaproteobacteria > Rhodobacterales > Rhodobacteraceae > Roseovarius. Next base: position 511,142 of record CBDBLS010000028.1, read on the forward strand.
AAGGGTGCAAAACCACGCCTGTCCCTGGAGCAACAGGCGCTGTTTGTGGCTTGGGTTGAGGCTGGGCCTGACCCGGCAAAAGATGGCGTAGTGCGGTGGCGCTGTGCCGATTTGCAGGTCCGCGTTGAAGAAGAATTCGACGTAAAGCTACATGAACGTACGATTGGCAAGTATCCAGCCAGGCATGGTTTTCGTCGCCTTTCCGTGCGCCCGGAGCATCCCAAAACTGATCCCGCTGCACAGCAGGCTTTTAAAAAAACTTTGCCAGCCTCATAGCCGATACCCTGCCAAAACATGCAAAGGGGAAGCCGCTTGAGGTATGGTTCCAGGATGAAGCCCGCGTCGGGCAGCAAGGAACCCTCACCCGCAAATGGGCCAGGCGTGGAACCCGCCCGCGCGCACCACGTGATACGCGCTGCAAATGGAGCTGTATCTTCGGCGCAGCCTGTCCTGCCTGTGGCACGGCGGCTGGGCTGGTCCTGCCTTACGTCAACGCCGAAGCAATGGGGCTGCATCTCGATGAGATCGCAAAGACAATCGCACCCGGCGCACATGCCTTGCTCATCATCGACGGGGCTGGTTGGCACGGAGCAAAATGCTTGCAGGTGCCAGATAATACTACACTCGTAAAACTGCCCCCATACTCACCGGAATTGAACCCAATGGAAAACGTTTGGGCCTATCTGCGGTCGAACAAACCCGCTGTCTCTGTCTTCGACACATATGAAGAAATCCTCGAAAAATGCGCCCGGGCCTGGAACTTCTTTGCGAACGACCCTGAACGCATAACTTCAATCACAGATCGAGAATGGATAAAGGTCAATTAATTGGGCCGTTGGTATAATTGAGCCCATCTGTTTGATGTGCTTTATGGCTGCCAAGTCCGAATAAGATCAGAGCAAAGCGCCGAGGTCAGCCAAATCGCCAGCCCTTGCGGGCGGTCTGGCGATCGCACGGCGGCTTCGCCTTGATTCCGCGCGAGTGTGTGTCGGCTCACAGCATACAAACTCACTCACGTCGCCGCCGCCCGGGTCAGCGACAGGCGCGCCGTCTCCAGATGCTCTTTCATGATATTGGCCGCGCGTTCCGGCTCGCGGGTGCGGATCGCATTCAGGATCTGGCGGTGCTGGGCGTTGTAAGCAGTGATCGTGGCCTCATCCAGTGTCAGGTGGCGCATCCGGGTCCAGTCGTCCTGCCCGCGCACATTGCCGATCTGATCAATGATCCAGATCAGCAGGCCGTTGCGGGTGGAATCGACCAGGGCGCGGTGAAACGCCGTGTCCGCCTCGGAAAAGGCCATCGGATCCCCAAGACAGTTTTCCATTCGGGTGCAAAGTGTCTCTAATAGGTCGAAATCCGCCCGCCGCCCGTGCAGCACGGCGAGGCGGCAAATATGCGGTTCCAGCGCGAATCGGGTGTCCATCAATTCCAGCGGCGTGGCGTTTTCAATGGCCGAGGCGGCGGATTCGTCGGGTTTGTGCACCACATAAGTCCCACTGCCTAGGCGGATTTGCACAAATCCTTCCTCTTCCAGCTGCATCAGCGCCTTGCGCACTGTGCCCCGTGCCGCGCCATAGCGTTCCGAGAGCACCCGCTCGGGGGGAAGCCGGTCGTGAAGTTGCAGATTTCCCTTTGAAATTTCGCGCCGGACCAGCGCCGCGATGTCTGTCGAGCCCATTTTCTGCTCAATTCGTGAACTCATCCCAGATCTCCTAATATGCACCAATTATATACCAATTAATTCCGATTGGCAACAAAAAAGCCCCTTTTGGATCAAAAGTGGTTGACTTTTGGCGCTATCGGCGGAAAACTTTTGATACCTTAGCATCATTCTGCGGAAAGATGCATCCACCTAGCTGCCGCAAGGATTTGAAAATGGCTCTGTCCCAAGTCGCCTCTCAAGCCTCTTTCTGACACCGGCCAGACTGTCCTCAGCAGCATTTCATGTGCTTCAGACCGACTGCGGCAATCCCCGTGCCGCGTCACCTGGGTCTGCGACCGGGGATCATAAACCAATCGCCGCAACGGGCGCCAGACCCGGACCCGGCATCATCAGGGAGAGTTACATTGGCCGAAACCGATCTTGAAAGATTTGTAGAAGCAGAAGGGCGCGCTGAGAAAATCAGGGCAGTGCGGGAGATGATTGATGCCAAGGGCATTGAGTATGTCTACCTGCAATTTGTCTCCGTTACCGGCAAAATCCTTGGCAAGGGCATCCCGGCTGACCATTGGGAAAGCATTGCTCAAAAAGGCTTCCAGCTGGTCTACGGCGCCACCATGAACCTCTTCACCGACCGTGACGGCAACTACTTGGGCTACGGGCCTGAAGCCGCCGAAATGATCGGTATCCCCGAGCCTGAAACCTTCATGCAACTGCCCTGGGCCCCGACGATTGGCCGCTTTTACTGCACGCTGTTCCGCAACCGCGAAGAAAAAGAAAATCCTGGCGGGTATCTGACCGCTGACAGTCGCGGCAATCTGCGCCGCATGCATGACGAATTTAAGGCCAAGCATGGCCGCAGCCTGCGCATCGGCACCGAGCCGGAAATGATGTGGCTCAAGTACGACGAGAACGGCAAGCCGAAGGACGGCTATTCCAAGCCGTATTGCTACCACATCGACCAGTTCGAAGCGCTGCGCCCCGTCTCTATGCAGGTTATCCGCTATTCTCGCGCGATGGGCCTCGACATGATCCAGGGCGATCACGAGGATGCCCCGGGCCAGCTTGAGCTTAACTGGATGTTCGACGATGTGCTGCGCAACGCTGACCGCCTGACAACCTACCGGCAGATCTGTGCGCAGGTCGCCCGCGAAAAAGGCATCTTCGCCTGCTTCATGACCAAACCGTTCATGGGTGTCTCGGCGAGTGGGTGTCACCACAACATGAGCCTCTGGCGCGGTGGCGAGGATGAATTTGTCAAATGCGGGCAAGACCCCAATGACCTGCCGGGCATGGCCGATAACTATATGTATGTGAAGGGTGGCGAAAACACCTTCATGCCCGATGATGACGACCCGCAAATGCCCGGTGCCGAAGGGCTTGAGGCGATTGGCGGCGTGGTCCACCATCTGCAGGCCCTCACGGCAGTCGGTTGTTCGACCGTGAACAGCTATCGTCGTCTTTGGGACACAGGCTTCTGGGCGCCGGTCTTTGCCGATTGGGGCTTCCAGAATCGCACCACCGGCCTGCGCGTGTCGGCCCCCGGCCGGTTTGAATACCGCTCGGTCGACAGTATGGTGAACCCCTACCTGATGGGCACCACATTGCTGGCGGCCATGGATGACGGCATTACCAACAAGCTTGATCCCGGCGAGCCGGAAGAGCGCAACATCTACGAGGCGATCAAAGCCGGTAAGCAGGTCAAGAAACTGCCGATGTCGCTGGGCGAAGCTCTTGATCATCTGGAAGGCAGCGAAGTTGTCCGGCGCGGTATGCCCGGCGAAATGTACCGCCTGTTCCACGAATACAAATACGACGAGTACGCCCGGTTCATGTCGACCGTGACCGACTGGGACAACGACACCTACATGGAATGCCTTCCCTGAGGCAGACCAGACTCTGGCGGCAGACTCCCTGAGGTCTGCCGCCACTTTAAGACACTGTTCAACCCCGAAAGGAGGCGTTTCCAGATGTGTGGAATTGCTGGATTGATTCATAAGGGCAAAAGCTCGAACGTCGGGTCGGAAATGACCCAGATGCTCAAGGCCCTCAAACACCGCGGGCCCGATAGCACCGGCTATGCGGTTTACGGCGAAGCCACCGAAGGGGATTACATCCTTCGCGTGAACGTCGCCGAAGCCGAGGACATGGACAAGGGCCGTGGCATTCACAAGATTATCGAAGACCGCATCACTGAGGTCGAGTCGATCCTGGCCGAGCATGGCGCAAAGGTGAAATCCAAAAAGGCCGACACCGAATATGCCCTGCGCTATGTGATCACCCATGACGGCGACACCGCCAAAATGGCCGCCCATATCGAAGAGGGCGACGGGGTCGAGATCATGTCGATGGGCAGCGGTCTTGAGCTGATCAAGGATCTTGGTGATGCCGATGATGTGGCCGCTCTTTATGGCCTGAACGATTTTCAGGGCACCCATGGCATTGGCCACACGCGTATGGCCACGGAATCCGATGTCGATATCCGCTCGGCGCACCCGTATTGGGCGTTCCCTTACAACGATGTCTCCGTTGTCCATAACGGCCAGATCACCAACTACTGGATCATGCGCCGCGAAATGGAACGCAAGGGCCACCGCTTCATGTCGAACTGCGACAGTGAATTGCTGGCGGTCTACACCGCCCACAACCTGGCCAATGGCGTGACGCTCGAGGAAAGCCTGCGCAATTCGATTGACGAGATCGACGGCGTGTTCACCTATCTGGTGGCCACCAAGGACCAACTGGGCATGGCCAAAGACACGATGGCCGCCAAACCGCTGGTCCTTTACGAAAGCGACGATCTGATCGCCATGGCCAGCGAAGAGGTCGCCATCCGCGCGATCCTTCCCGAAGAAATTGACACAACTGATCCCTACGACGAGGAGGTCCGGGTATGGCAAGCGTAAGTGACGCAGAACTCAAGGAAATGACCCAGGAAGAGCGCGCCAAAGCGCTCGGGATGACCACGGAACAACTGTCCGGGCAATCGCTCTATGTCGAGTTTGACCCCGACGCCGAAGAACGGTTCACCTACCCTTGGGCGCCCGAAGTTGACTTCAACAAACGGACTGAAATCGACTGTGATGGCAAGACCACGACCGAGGTCAACTCGGGCATCCGTGATCTGATGGCTCAGGGCTATGGCACAATCGTTTTGCAGAATCCACGCGGCATGCACTCGATCGGTGTGGGCATCCTGTCCAAGCTGAACCTGATTATCGAAGGCTCGACCGGCTACTTTGCCGTGGGTCTGCTGGATGGGCCAAATGTGCGCATCACCGGCCGGGTTGGCTGGTCCTGTGGTGAAAACATGATGTCCGGCACGATCATGATCGAGAAAAACGCAGGCTCCACCTTTGGCGCGGCCATTCGTGGTGGCGATCTGGTCTGCCGTGGCTCGGTTGGGTCGCGTACAGGGATCGACCAAAAGGGCGGCACGATCCTCGTTGGTGGTGACACCGGCGCTCTGTCTGGCTTCATGATGCAACGCGGCCGGATGGTTGTCTGCGGCAATGCAGGCAAGAACCTGGGCGATTCGATGTATGACGGCACGATCTTTGTCGGCGGTGACATCAAATCGCTGGGTGTTGACGCCATCGAGGCGGAACTGACCGATCTCGACAAGGCGTGGCTGACCCGCAAGCTGACGCAATACGGCCTGATGCCCGACAAGGGCGTGGATCATTTCACCAAGGTCGTCGCCGGTAAACAGCTCTGGAACTACGACAATCTTGAGCCCACCGAAAAGAAACTCATTCTGTGATTGGTGGGTGAACCCCACCACCCGAAGAAAGGAATAAAACCATGGCTGACGGCGACCTGCCTAAAAAACCGGCGCTGGCGCGCGATGTAAACCGCATCGGTGACAGCTTTGTCTTCCCACCTCGTGTGATGGATGACATCCATATCAAATCCGAACTGGGCCGCTATCGGATGCGCGGCTTCTCTCTGTTCAAGAAAATCCCGCATTGGGATGATCTGACCTTCCTGCCCGGCACGCTGACCCGTTTCGTAATCGAAGGCTATCGCGAGAAATGCGAGACCAAGACGATCATCGGCCCTCGCGCCAAGAAACCGCTTGAGCTGGACATCCCGGTCTACATCACCGGCATGAGCTTTGGTGCGCTGAGCTATGAAGCGAAAACCGCGCTTGCCCGTGGTGCCACGATGGCTGGCACGGCGACGTGTTCTGGCGAAGGCGGGATGATCCCGGACGAACGCCGCTATAGCTCGAAATGGTTCTACCAGTGCATTCAATCGCGCTATGGCTTTAACCCCAACCACCTAGTTCTGGCCGATGGCTGTGAATTCTTCATCGGGCAGGGCTGTAAAGTGGGGCTGGGTGGCCACCTGATGGGTCAAAAAGTGACCGACCAGGTTGCCGAAATGCGCTCGCTTCCTGCCGGCATCGACCAACGCTCGCCTGCCCGTCACCCCGACTGGCTGGGCCCGGACGATCTGGCCCTGAAAATTCAGGAAATCCGCGAAGCGACCGATTGGCAAATCCCGATCCAGCTGAAGCTGGGCGCAAGCCGCGTCTATGACGATGTGCGTATGGCCGTGAAATGCGACCCGGATTCGATTTACATCGACGGTATGGAAGGCGGCACAGGCGCTGGCCCCCACCTGGCCACAGAAGATACCGGTGTGCCCGGCATCGCCGCGATCCGTCAGGCCCGCAAGGCCATCGACGATCTGGGCAAACGTGGTGATATCACGCTGATCTATGCGGGTGGTATCCGCAACGGCGCTGACGTGGCCAAGGCGATTGCCCTTGGTGCAGACGCCATTGCCATCGGCCACTCGGCGATGATGGCGCTGAACTGCAACAAGGACATTCCCGAGGCAAACTACCCCGAGGAAATCGGTGCCGAGCCGGGCTATTGCTACAACTGTCACACGGGCCGCTGTCCGGTTGGTGTTGCTACGCAAGACCCCATTCTGCGCGCCCGTCTTGATCCCGATGCCGCGGCCGAACGGGTCTATAACTTCCTCCACACGCTGACCATCGAGGCACAGCTTTTCGCCCGCGCCTGTGGCAAGATCTATCTCCACAGCCTCGAGCCAGAGGATCTTGGCGCTCTGACGATGGAAGCCTCGGCCATGGCCGGTGTTCCCCTTGCGGGTACCAACCACACCGTTGGCGTCGAGGATTATCACCATCTTTGAGGGTGCGGCGGGGTGAACCCCGCCCTACCACAAATGTAGGCCGGGGGTCTCCCCGGCACCCGGAAAGGAGAAAACAAATGGCTGGAACACAGTACCGCGGCTCGGAAATCAAGGATGTCGATCAGTTCCTCAAGGACTCCGATGGCCTTGAATCTGAACGCGAAAGAGAAATTGGTCAGCATATCGGCTATCGCTATGACGTGAACCTTGTGCCCGACTACAACCGCATCACCCCCTTCCTGACCAAATACATGGAAGTCATGGGCTGGGACGATCTCAACTGGCTTGAGGACGTCCACATGGGCTATGAAGAGGGCGCAGCGGCGGTGTTTGACCGCAACAACAACGGCTGGGTCCGCGTGCCGGAATCGGTCGACCTGCCCGACAACCAGCAGGACCGCGACATGATTGCCCGCGAATTCCTGATCAAGTTCCAGATGTCGGATCGCCACCCCTTGGTTTCGCTCAGAAAAGCCTACATGAAGTTCTGATCAAAGCGTTTCGGCTTTTGATGGAAAAAGTGTTATCGTTTTTCGCGTTCGGTCGGAGGGAGAGGCAGCGAACAAGCGATTCCATATGAAGTCGAAACGATTAACGAGGATATCCATGGCCCGCCCGCTTGACATCGCCTGTCTTCAGACCCGGCCCATGCCCGATTTCCAATCGGCATTGGACGAGGCGATGCCGCTGGCCCAGGCCGCGGCCAAAGCGGGGGCTGATATCCTCTTCCTGCCGGAATATTGCGGCGGGTTGAAAACAGACGGGGCGGCGGTTGCGCCGCCCTCGGCCCCTCTGGGGGATCACCTTTTCCTCAAGGCCATGCAGAGTTTTGCCGCCGAGGTGCGCATCTGGGTCAACCTCGGTTCGATTGCGGTGGACGCCCCCGATGGCCGCATCCTCAATCGCGGCCTGATGATCGACGATACCGGCGCGGTTCGTGGCCAGTATGACAAGATCAACATGTTCGACATCCAGCTGTCCGAGACGGAAGTCTACCGCGAAAGCGCGACGGTCAGCCCCGGGTCCAAGGCGGTGATGCACGACACGCCCTTTGCCCGCATTGGTCATACGATCTGCTATGATTTGCGCTTTCCCGAGCTGTTCCGCGCGCTTGCGCAGGCGGGTAGCGAAATCCTGATCTGCCCCGCCGCCTTCACCAGGAAAACCGGCGAGGCGCATTGGCATGTCCTCAACCGGGCGCGTGCGATTGAAAACACCTGTTTTGTGATCTCGCCCTGCGCCATTGGCGATGTTCCCGGCGGCGGCGAATGTTATGGCCATTCTCTGGTCATCAATCCTTGGGGCGAAGTGATTGCCGATGGTGGCACGCTGCCGGGTGTGGTGCAGGCCCGCATTGATCTTGATATGGTGGGCGAGACGGCGGCAAAAATCCCCTCGCTCAGCCATGACCGCCCCTTTACACTGGACAGCGATCCGGGAAGGAATGTCGCATGAGTTCTCTTGCCACCCAACTGGGTCAATCCTATTCTGATCACCCGCTGCGCCAAGCCTTTATGAAATGGCAATGCCGTGTGCGCCAGTTGAACATGCGCGAAGGCGATGGCCGCCCCGATGATGCGATCATGCCTGCCGTTTACCTGGATGATGCAGACGAGGCATTGGGCCACATCATCACCCTGATGAACAAGGCACCGGGATATTCCGTCACGCCCGAATTTCTGCATATGGCGAAAAAAACCCATGACCCGGCACAGCGCCGCTCGGATGCGATGAAATTTTTGTCCTCGACCTATTATCAGAAGGCGGCTGAATTCTCGGATGTGCTGACCGCCACCTTTCCTCCGGGTTCGGAAGGGGCGTTGAAAATCCACCGCGCAAAGGCTTGTCGCTTGGTGTTCGAGGCCTATTCCCAACGCTTTGATCTGTCCTGCAAGGTCTGGAAACTGGCGGCGCATAACACGCTCTATCAGGCGACCATGGCCCATAACCAACTGTTCAACACCGCAATCCTGCCTGATACCGTGGTGCTTGGGTTTGAACCGGATTGGGGCGAAAGCCGTTCGGAAAACCTGGGCCGCTGAAACGGTCCGCAGCAGGTGTTTTCCCCGAAATCTCAACAAAATTGTGTTCCGCCCTATACACCACGCGCATTGACGACCCCCCATAGGCATTGCCAAGGTGGTTCTGAACAGAATCCACGCCGTGACCCGGCTGGAAAAAACGGACACCCGTTGGGACAGCGCCTTTTATGACCGCACTTTTGCGTGTTGAAGACCTGAATATCGCCTTTGGCAACGCCGCCCCTGTGGTCAGCGGGGTCAGCTTTACCGTCGAAAAAGGTCAGACCCTCGCGCTGGTCGGCGAAAGCGGCTCGGGCAAGACAATCAGTTGCAGGTCTCTGTTGCGTATCCTGCCCAAAAAGGCGCGTCTGACCAGCGGCATGATGATGTTTCATGGCCGCGACGGCCCGCAGGATTTGATGAACCTCAGCGAACGGCGCATGCGCGGGATTCGCGGCAATACGATTTCGATGATCTTTCAGGAGCCGATGCGCTCGCTCTCACCCTTGCACCGAGTCGGCAATCAGGTGATCGAGGCGCTGCGCCTGCATGAGGGCGTCAGCGCGGCCAAGGCAAAATCGGCGGCGATTGAACAGTTCGAACGTGTCGGCTTTCCCGATCCGGAACGGGCCTATCGGGCTTATCCGTTTGAGCTGTCAGGCGGGATGCGCCAGCGGGCGATGATTGCCATGGCGATGATCTCAAAACCTGAACTTCTGATCGCGGATGAACCGACCACCGCGCTGGACGTGACCACGCAGGCGCAAGTTCTGGGCCTGATCAAAGAGCTGCAACGCGACACCGGCACAGCTGTCATTCTGGTCACCCATGATCTGGGCGTGGTGGCCAATATGGCCGAAACGGTTGTGGTGATGAACAAGGGCCGGGTGATGGAATCCGGGCCTGCGCCTGCGGTCCTTGAGGCACCTGCGCATGCCTATACGCAGAAACTGTTTTCCGCCGCCCCGATGATCCCGGAAGTTGCCGAACCGGCCCCGCCGGTGCCGCAGGGCGATCTGATCCTGTCGATGTGCGATCTGTCCAAAACCTACCGGGTGCGCGGGGCAAGCCGCTGGAAACCTGATGTGCTGGTGCGGGCCTGTCGCGGTGTCGATCTGTCGGTCGTGTGGGGCAAAACGCTGGCCATTGTTGGCGAAAGCGGATCGGGCAAAACCACCTGCGCACGGATCGCGCTGGGGGCAGAGGCACCGGATGCGGGCGGCGAGGTGCTGTTTCGCGCCACACCAGAGGCCGATCCGATTGCCGTGCACGCCATGGACGGGGCCACCCGCACCGCCTTTCAACGTCAGGCGCAGATGGTGTTTCAGGACCCCTATTCCTCGCTCAGTCCACGGATGCGGGTGATGGATGCCCTGACCGAACCGCTGGAAATTCACGGCCTCGGCACCCGCGCCGAGCAGCGCGACAAGGCTGCCGAAATGCTGGGCTGGGTCGGGTTGAAGCCCGAGATGCTCTATCGCTATCCTCATGCGTTTTCCGGCGGCCAACGCCAGCGCCTGTCGATTGCCCGCGCCTTGATGCTGGACCCGGCCTTGCTGGTCTGTGACGAGCCGACCTCGGCGCTGGACGTGTCGGTACAGGAACAAATCCTGTGCCTTCTGGAAGACATCCAGGAGCGTGCGGGCCTGTCTTATCTGTTCATCAGCCACGATCTGGCCGTGGTGGCGCGGATTGCCGATGAGGTGGCGGTGATGCGTCAGGGCATGGTGGTGGAACAGGCCCCGCCCGAGACGCTGTTTTATGACCCGCAACATCCCTACACCAAGGCGCTGATCGCCGCGCAGCCTGAGCCGGATATCGAACGGCCCATCAATCTGAAACTGGTGGCGCAGGGCGCGGGTGACCCTGATTGCTGGCCCGAGGCGTTCCGCTTTGCCGCCGATCAAACGCCCCGCCTGACCGAGATGGCCCCCGGCCATATGGTGCGCTGCCATGCGTAAGCGATTGATCGCCCTGATCCTCGCCGGCGGCCTCTCCCCCGCGCAGGCCGACCCTGCGCTGCAGGAAAGCATGTTCTGGAGTGACGAGGTCAGTGCCGGATATCTGCCCCCGGTGGCCCAGCGGGTGCCTGATATGCCACTGGTCGTCGATCCCGAGGCCAAGGGGCGCATGTCCGGACAGCAGGGTGGAACGCTGCGCACCATGGTGTCGCGCTCCAAGGATATCCGCCAGATGGTGGTCTATGGCTACGCCCGGCTGATTGGATATAACGACACCTATGATCTCGTGCCCGACATCCTTCTGGACTTTGCGAATGAAGGAAACCGCACCTTCACCTTCCACCTGCGCCCTGGGCATAAATGGTCCGATGGGCATCCTTTTACCTCGGCTGATTTTGAGTATTACTGGACCCATGTGGTCAACAACAAAGAACTGACCCCAGCCGGCCCGTCCGAGCTGTTGGTGGTGGATGGCAAACCGCCGCGCGTGTCCTTCCCGGATGATGTGACGGTGATCTATGAATGGGACGCACCGAACCCCAATTTTCTGGGTGCCCTGGCGCGGGCCAGCCCCTTGTTCATCTATCGCCCGGCGCATTACCTCAAACAGTTTCACGCGGATTTCGCCGATGCGGACAGCCTGCTTGCGATGATGGCAGACAAGCGGGTGCGTAGCTGGGCGGCGCTGCATAACCGCTTGGATAATATGTATAAATTCGACAATGAATATGAACCAACCTTGCAGCCATGGATGAACGCAACAGGCAAGGCAGGCACGCGTCATCTGTTTGTGAAGAACCCGTTTTATCACCGGATTGATACGGCAGGTATACAGCTGCCTTATATCGACATCGTGCAGATGAGTATCGTGTCGGGCGGCCTGATCGCCGCGAAAACCAACGCGGGAGAGATCGACCTGCAGGCGCGCGGGCTGTCGTTTCGCGATATTTCGGTGCTGAAAAAGGGCGAGTCGGACGGTGCGCCCTACAGCACGCATCTGTGGGCCAATGGCGTGGCCAGCCAGATCGCGATTTACCCCAATCTGAACTTCAACGATCCGGTCTGGCGCGATGTGCTGCGCGATGTGCGGGTGCGCCGCGCCCTCAGCCTGGCGATTGATCGCCGGATGATCAACCGTGCGCTCTATTTTGGGCTGGGCAAAGAAGGCGGCATGACCGCTTTGTCCCAAAGCCCGTTTTTTGACCCCGCCCGCCTGACCGCTTGGGCGTTATACAGTCCCGAACTGGCCAACCAGTTGCTGGACGAGGCGGGGTTGAGCGAACGGCGTGCCGATGGCATCCGCCTGCTGCCCGATGGCCGCCCGATGGAGATCGTGGTGGAAACCGCGGGCGAGCGGCAAGAGGTTGAAAACGCCCTGCAGATTATCACCGACACCTGGCGCGACGCGGGCGTGAAACTGATCATGCGTCCGCTGGATCGCGATATCCTGCGCAACCGGGTTTACTCCGGTGTCACCATGGCCTCGGTCTGGTTTGGCTGGGACAATGGTATTCCCACGGCCAATACGTCGCCCGATTACCTGGCCCCCAAACATCAGGATTTTCTGGCCTGGCCAAAGTGGGGACAGCATTACCAAACCCATGGCGAAGCCGGTGAGGCCCCCGATCTGGACGAACCCGTGCGGCTGATGGAGTTGTCTTACGAGTGGCGTGACGCCCGCACCGAAGAAGCCCGTAGCGCGATCTGGAAAGAAATGCTGGATATCCACGCCGATCAGCAGTTCGCCATCGGCATTCTGTCGGAAGCACCGCAGCCTGTTGTCGTGTCTGACCGGCTGCGCAACGTCCCCGAAGGCGCGATCTGGGCCTGGGATCCGGGGGCGCATTTCGGCGTGCATCGCGTCGATGAATTCTGGATCGACCTTGATGTCGAGGTCACACAATGAGCCTGCTGAAATACGCCGCTTACCGGTTCATGACCATGCTGCTGACGCTGGGTGTGGTCTCGGTTCTGGTGTTTTTCATCATAAACCTGCCACCCGGCGATTACCTGTCCAACCAGATCGCCGAACTGCGCGCGACCGGGCAAAGTGCTGCGGTGGAAAAAGCCGAGTTTTTACGCGCGGAATATGCGCTGGATCGCCCGCTCTGGCAGCAATACCTGATCTGGGTTGGTGCCATGCCCGGACCAAACGGGTTTTCCGGGCTGTTGCAGGGTGATTTCGGCTGGTCTTTCGAGTTTGATCAACCCGTGGCCGATATCGTCGGTGACGCGCTTTGGTTGACCGTTCTGGTCAATCTGGCTGCTGTTCTCTTTGTCTATATCGTGGCCTTGCCACTGGGCGTACTCGCGGCGGCGAAATCCAAGACATGGGTCGATTATTCGGCGGCGTTTGTGGGCTATCTGGGTCTTGCCACGCCCAACTTCCTGCTGGCGCTGATCCTGTTTTACTACGGTCAGAAATACCTAGGCCTGCCCATCGGCGGGCTGATGGACCCGCAGTTCGAGGGCGAACCGATGAGCTGGGACAAGGTGAAATCCATCCTGATCCACCTGATCGTGCCCACGTTTGTGATCGGCACCTCGGGGGCAGCGGCGATGATGCAACGCCTGCGTGCCAACCTGCTGGATGAACTGGGCAAACCTTACGTAGAGACCGCCCGCGCCAAGGGCATGGCCCCGGCACGGATGCTCACAAAATACCCGCTGCGCATGGCGTTCAACCCGTTCGTGGCCGATATCGGCAATCTGCTACCGGCGATGATATCCGGCTCGGTTCTGGTGTCGGTGGTGCTGGGTCTGCAAACGATTGGTCCTGCGCTACTGGCGGCCCTGAAAAGCCAGGATCAGTTCCTCGCAGGCTTCATCCTGATGTTCGTCGCCCTGCTTACCCTGATCGGCACGATGGTCTCTGACTTGCTACTGGTTCTGCTGGACCCGCGCATCCGCTATGGAGGGCGCAAAGCATGACCCAACTGCCCGATGGACGCTATGTGGACGATGCCCCCTATGACCCGGATGAGAACATCAACCGGATCGACCGCGCCGAATTTGACGCCCCCAACTGGCTGCTGATCTGGCGCAAATTCAAACAGCATAAACTGGGGCTTTGGTCGGGTATCTTCCTGCTGTTTTCCTACCTGATGCTGCCCTTTGCCGGGTTCATCGCGCCCTACACGCCAAGTGAGCGCAACGCCGATCACCTCTATGCCCCGCCCCAGATGGTGCAGTGGTTTCATGAGGGATCGCTGGTCGGACCGTTTGTCTATCCACGCACCGCCGTGGCCGATCTTGAGAATTTCCAATGGACCTATGAGACCGACACGACCCGTCCGATGCCGCTGCGGTTCTTCTGTGAGGGCGGCAGTTACCGGCTGGCCGGGTTGATTAAAACGGATCGACATCTGTTCTGCGCCTCGGAAGGTGCGACCGTGTTCCTGCTCGGCTCGGACCGACTGGGCCGGGATGTGTTCAGCCGTATCCTTTATGGCGCGCAATTGTCGCTGACCGTGGGGCTGATCGGCATTACTGTCTCGTTCATTCTTGGCATCGGATTCGGGTCCATCGCGGGATATTTCGGCGGGCGGATTGACTGGGTCATCCAGCGCAAGATCGAAATCCTCCGCTCGATCCCCGAACTGCCGCTTTGGCTGGCGCTGTCGGCGGCGGTCCCGTCCAGCTGGGGGCCGGTTGCGGTGTTCTTTATAATCTCGGTGATCTTAGGCATTCTCGACTGGCCGGGGCTGGCCCGGGCGGTACGCGCCAAGTTCCTCAGCCTGCGCGAAGAAGAATACGTGCGCGCTGCCGAAATGATGGGCGCGTCTTCCAGCCGGGTGATCCGCCGTCACCTGCTGCCCAATTTCGTCAGCCACCTGATCGCCTCGGCCACCTTGTCGATCCCGGCGATGATCCTAGGTGAGACGGCTTTGTCCTTCCTTGGCCTCGGCCTGCGCGCCCCTGCGGTCAGTTGGGGGGTGATGCTGAACGATGCGCAGAACCTTGCCTCGATCGAGATTTACCCGTGGACGGCCATCCCGATGCTGCCGATCATCATCGTGGTGCTGGCCTTCAACTTCCTCGGCGACGGGCTGCGAGACAGCCTTGATCCTTACGAGCATTAAGCCGTGGACCATTAGGCCGGTAACATGTCAATCGCAGAGTAAAATGGGTCCATGTCGCGGCGTAAAAATGGGCCACTTCGGTTGATGTTTTGTGGCGCTTTTGCACGCGTGCTCGTCACAAAGCTGAAGCGTGCCAAAGCGCATGCTGGCCATAAGGCCAGCATTATTCTGACTGTGATTGCGGGCTGGTTATTTTCGGTTGTTGCGACTGTGTTTGAGCCGATAGCTTTCGCCATTCATCTCGAGGATGTGGACGTGATGGGTTAAACGATCGAGTAGCGCACCGGTCAGCCGCTCAGAGCCAAAGACTTCAGTCCATTCATCGAAGGGCAGGTTCGAGGTTATGATGATGGAGCCGCGTTCATAGCATTGGGATATGACCTCGAAGAGCAGCTCTGCGCCAGATTTGCTGAGCGGTACGAAGCCCAGTTCATCAATGATCAACAGGTTCTGGCTGGTCAGTTGCTTTTGAAGGCGCTGCAATCTCCGCTCATCTTGAGCCTCGATCAGATCATGGACTAATGCCGCAGCCGTTGTGAAGCGCACCTTCAGTCCTCTTTGACATGCAGCCAGCCCAAGTCCCAGGGCGATGTGTGTCTTGCCCGTGCCTGACGGGCCGAGCGCGATGATGTTCTCCCTGCGATTAACGTAATCGCATCGTGCCAGATCCATCGTCAGGGGCTTGTTCAAGCTTGGCATGATCTTGAAGTCAAAGCTATCCAAGCTCTTGGTGCTGGGGAACTTCGCCGCTTTGATGCGCCGTTCAATCATCCGGCGTTCGCGGTCGATCAATTCCATCTCACACAGCCGCGCCAGATAGTGGATGTGATCTTTGTTCTCTGCAGCACAGAGCTGCGCCTGTTTGGCATACTCGCCTTGGAACGTTGGCAGTCGCAGTTGTTTAAGATGATGCCGTAGAAGAATCCGAGGGGCTTCGGTCATGCCGCGGTCCTTCCCATCAAGCTCATGTAACTGGATGGGCGTGTTGTGCCGACATTGGCCTTGGGCAAGTATGGATAGAAGTCCAAATCCAATCGTGGTGGCCGCTTCTCAACCCGACACAGTACAAGGTGTTTTACGGCGTCATAGCCAATTGCACCCATATCTATTGCCTGCTGGATTGCGCCTTGCACAACATCCATTTCGAAGGTCTCCAAAAGGCGCAAGACTTGAACGTATTCTCGCTTGCCCGGCTTACCCATTCTGGCTTCAAGCAGTCGGTGCAGCGTGGCAAATACATCTGGCAAATGCCAACCCTGCAAAGGCGCGGCCTGATCCAGGGCACCCACCTTTTGTTCAAGCAGGGGCAAAAAGTGCAATGGGTCAAAGACCATATCCGCTGATGTGTAGGATCGTTTGTGCCGCGCAATAATCTCATTGCCGCAGCCGATGATAACCTCATGCACAAACCCACGCACATGAACATCGTGGTGCGCATAGGCTACTGGCACCGAGTAATCATTGCTGCGATAGCGCACCATTGAGATCGACGTTGCACGCGTGCTGACGTGATCGCAGGCTTCATATTCTGCGACGGGCAATCCCATCAGAGCATCCAAATCCGACATCAGGCGTGCGCCTATGGTTTGGGTGTGACCCCGCAACGTATCGTCCTGACGTGCTAAACACTTCTCTTCCAAATGTGCGTTCAGATCATCAAAGCTGTCATAGCGAGGTGCGGGAACCATGAAGTTGCGGCGGGTGTATCCAACCATGCCCTCAACGTTGCCTTTATCGTTCCCTCGCGCGGGTCTGCCAAACTTGTCATCAAACAAGTAATGCGACTGCAGTTCCGTAAACCGACGTGTGCGGATGCGCGTCTTATCCCCGAGTATCCGAGCCACGGCGATCTTGGTATTGTCGTAGAGAATGGATTGCGGAATGCCGCCAAAGAATGCAAAGGCGGACACATGGCCATCGCAAAACGCCTCGGTTGTCTCAGCTGGATATCCCTTCACAAACACCGCATCAGAATGTGGCAAGCTCATCACGAAGAAGTGGATCTTGCATTCCACGCCACCGATCACGCCCAGCGTCTCACCAAAATCAACCTGCGCATGGCCCGGCCGATGCGACAACGGCACAAACACCTCTTTGGTGCGCCGTTTTTGCTCGCGCACGTAATAGGTCACCGTGGTCAGGCTGCCAGCATATCCATGCTCATCGCGCAGCCGTTCAAAGATGCGCTTGGCCGTGTGTCGCTGCTTTTTGATCAGGGCTTTGTCTGTGCGCAGTATCTCATCGACCACACCAACATAACCATCAAGCGTTGGCCGCCGAGGCGCTTCCGACCGACGATACCCAGGCGGAAGTTCATGGCGCAGCATCTTCGCGATCGTCTTACGATCTTTGTTCTCTAATCTGTCAATGCGTGTTTCCTGAGTTTCCTGCTTTTGATGTCAGAGGTTGCCTTTGTTCTCTTCGAACTCTGAGGTTCATGATGGGGTTGGCTGGGTGTGGGTCGGCAATGTTGAAACCGCAATCATACCGTTGGTCTTGGCTGTTGCTACAGAATCGGCGCCGTGTCTCACGCCCTCCCTCGGGCATCGTCCCAGATGGGAACTTTGATTTAGGAATCCTCGTTGTCGCCTCGTAAGCCTTACGCGGACTGGAAGTCAGTTTTGTCTCGCATAATGGCATGAAGTATGATTGCCAGACGACGCGCCAGAGCCACTCGGGCCTTTCTCATCGTTGAGCGCGCACCGATTGCGAGGGCCCATGTCTTCAATTTGAGCGGAGCGGCATACCGCGTCAGCATCACATTGGCGGCCTCATAGAGAAGCGTTCTGACGCGCACGTCGCCCCGCTTTGAGATGCTGCCCGTGTAGTCGATTTCACCAGATTGATGCCGTCGCGGCACCAGTCCAAGATACGCCCCCACATCACGCGATTTCCTGAAACGCGACGGATCATCAATTGCTGCGGCAAAGGCCAATGCTGTGATCGGACCGACCCCTGGTACCGTCATAAGGCGCTGGCAGACTTCGGATTTGCGGGTCATCTTTTTGATGTCGCCATCAATGGCTGCAACCGCCGCGAGGATTGCTTCGCGTGCTGCGAACAGTCCGCAAATTGCGGCATGGAGGCCAGGCACTCCATCGCTAACTTTTAGCGCCGCGTTTTTGAATGCCGGAGACAAAGCTCGTGGCAGCCGCACGCCGAAGACGACGACCAGACCGCGGATCTGATTGTCGAGCGTCACACGCTGTCCGACCAGCTTCTTGCGGGCTGCGATCAGCGACCGGATTGCGTGCGCTGACAGTGATTTGACATGGGTCGGCTTGTAGAATCCCGTCCGCGCCAGGTGTGCCAAACCGCGGGCATCATTGCGGTCCGTCTTGTGGCCGGCCAGAGATTTAAGGGCCTGATATGCTTGCCTGCTCTCGATGCAAACAACCGGGACACCAAGCTCCGTCAGCCCATGGTAAAGCATTGGTGCCATCCGTCCCGTTTCAAATACAACTTTGGCACATGGTGGTCCAGAAGCGAGGAAGTCAGCGATCGCTTTTGGTGTTGAGCTCGCTTTTCCTTCACGAATAAGGGCCCCTTCACGATCCAGAATGCAGATATGCGTCTCTTCCATGGACACATCCAAACCAGCAAAATATTCCATTGGTCAGTCTCCTTTTCAATTGCATGTGCATCCAGAATAACAGGGGTAACTGAGTGCTGATCCTGATTACGCCATGTTGAAAAACCGCGCCGCTTCTCGGCCAGACATACCGTCCTTCAAACAAGCACGGCGCACACGACTATAAATATCCACAGAATACATCTCCCGCCCTCCGAATAAACGAAGGGCACAAACTGGCGGACTTTTACTCCGCTACAACTGCGATATGCAGCCGCTTCTGTGGCCCAATATTGCTCCGCGTTTTACAGTAACAGCGCCGTAGGCGCCCGGCCATCGCCAGACCGCCCGTCAGGGCTGGCGATTTGGTGAGGCAGGGCGCTTCATTTTGAGAGCAGAGTGACTTTGCAACTATAAAGCGCCCGGACATTCCCGTCGGATCGCCACCCCGCGGTCTGGCAATGGCCGGGCTTAGCCTCTTCAGGCGAATACAGGCGCTACTCAGCCCCTAGCGGTCATCACCGCCGCCGGGACCCATCTCGTCCAGCATGTCCTCGTCAATCGCGGCCTCGACAGCTCCTGAAATCGCTTCACGCTGTTTGTCGGTCAGATCTTCGGCCTTCTCATCGGCGATCCGCACCGTAACTTCGCGATGGGCAAACTTGATGCCTTCGCGGGCAAACAGGCTGCGGATTTCCTGATAGACCTTCTTGCGCGCCAGCCATTGATCGCCCGGCTTGGTCATGAACTTGACCCGGATGATCATCGCGCTGTCCTGCATTTCGATCACCCCCTGGCTTTTCAGTGGCTGCAGGAAGCTTTCGCCGATCACCGGATCGCTCAGCAATTCCTGACCGAGGTTCTTGATCAGTTTGCGCACCCGATCCACATCGGTGTCATAGGTCACGCGCAGGGGCAGTTTCATCATCACCCAGTCGCGTGAATAGTTGGTCAGCACCTGAATTTCGCCAAACGGAATGGTGTGCAGCGCGCCCAGATGGTGGCGCAGCTGGAACGAGCGGACCGAGATTTTCTCGACCGTGCCTTTGACCTGTCCGATGTCGATATATTCGCCCTTGCGAAACGCGTCATCGACCAGAAAGAACGCGCCCGAAAAGATATCGCGCACCAGCGTCTGGGCCCCAAAACCCACGGCCAGACCAACCACACCAGCACCGGCAAACAGCGGGCTGACATTGATGCCCAGTTCCAGCAGGACGATCAGCAGAATCGTGACCACCACCACGGCCAGAATGAAGTTCCGGAACAGCGGCAGCAGCGTGGCCAACCGGCTGGCACTGGAGGCCCCGCCGCCCTCATCGCCCAGTTCGGCCTCGGGCATATCCACGGTTTCTTCGGCAATCTTGCTGTCAATCCAGATGCGGAAGAAGTGGTAGATGATATAGCCGATGAACATGACCACCACGACATCCAGCACGCTTTCAACCAGAACGTCATGCAGGATGTGCCCGTCGCTGTCCCAGATCAGGAGCAGGGCGAATATGCCCGCCACAAGCGCCAGAATGGCCGACACACGCCGCGCCAGCGCCTCGAAGGTCATCATCCGGGGGACGAGATGTGGATTCGTCACCTCGTCCTCTTGCTCGTGATATTCGCTCTGTTCGCCGTCTGCTCCGATGGTTTCGTCGTCATCCTTGTCACTGACAACGTTCATTTCGCGCAGCAGGCGATTGCGCTCAAAGAAGCGTTCGATGACATAGTTAATGACGCCATAGACGATGATGACCGACAACAGCACGCCATACGCCCCGGCGATCATCGGCACCGACGTGGGACGTTCCAGTACCAGATCGGTGGCCAGCTCGACCCAGCCGACAACGAAATAGAGGATCACAACCGGCGCCCAGGCATACGAGATGACACGGCCCAGCCAGGCCATTTCCTCCAGTTCCTTGCCATTGCGGAATGCCTTGGTGATGGCCCGCCGGTTGACCAGCACCATCAGCACGTTGAGCAGCATGATGGTCATGGCAAGGACGCCATAGACGATGGCGTAAAGGTTGTAGTTCAGCCCGAAATCCCACAGCCAGGTGGCAAAGGCCACAACCATCCAGTCAATCAGCGCCAGCCCCAGTGCCCAGTAATACAGGTGCCGGGCGTCGCGGGTGGAGAAATTGGGGATGCGGTACTGCGGCAGATAGGGCGACAGGATCATGCGCCACAGATCGGCGATCACCGACCAGAAGAAATAGGTCGTATAGATCGCGGCAATGGTGAACTGCATCGAGACATCTTCGGCCGGGCCGAAAATCAGCGAGCCCATGATATAGGCGAACAGCATCGACACCAGCGTGCCGATCACGCCCATGAAAAAGCGGAACACAAGGAAGGGCATCTTTTCGCGGAAGCCTTCGGGGTTCTCCTTGATGCGGGCCACAACATAGCGTTTGGCAAAGCGTTTGCCGTAGATTTCGGTGGTCAGGAAACGACCGACGATGAACAGAAGGATCGAGAACACCACCGCCTCGACATAAGTCATGATGCGCCCGTCGGGGCTGGTTGCCCTTAGAATATAGGCCACTTCGATAATTGAGCCGGGCAGGGCGTCCAGCCGTTCCTGCAAGGTATCGCGAAAGGCGGTGGCGCGTTCCTGCGCCTTCATCAGGGCCGACCCCTGGCCCATCATGTCGGTGTCATCCGCCCCGTCGGCGGTTTGCGTCACACCCGGTACGGCGATCACCTGCCCGTCCTGATCCACAATCACGACTGACACACCCTGCTCGGCGGCTTGCCGGATGGCATCGGCCACCGGGGTCTCGTCCGTTGCGCCCGCAGAGCCGCCTGTACCAGGAAGCGAGGGCCAGCCTTGCGCATTGGCCACTGCGGGTGCTGCCATCAACACCACGAGGATCAGAAGACTCCGCAGCCAATTCAACACCATGTCCCACGCCTTTTTGGTCATCTTTATTGCGGTTCACGCTAGTGCAGTGTGGGCCAGGGTGCAATTCTGCTCCATCTCACACCAACGTCACAAGATCGTAATTCTGTGTTGCGGTGCTGGAAATCCTCAGGACTGGGGCGTATACGCGTCTCCGATTTACCTTTTAGCACTGGCACTTGCCCATGTCCGCATCCATCACTCATCCCGCCATCGCGATATTGGGCCTGGGGTATGTCGGCCTGCCCCTCGCTCTGGCGCTGGGCCGGGGCGGGCGCGATGTGATCGGGTTCGACCTTGACGGCGACCATATTGCGGCCCTCAAGGGCGGACATGATCGTAACGGCGAAGTGTCCGAGGCCTCGCTGGCACAAACCACGCTGCGCTTTAGCGCGGACCCTGCCGATCTGGCGGGTGCCGAGGTTTTTATCATTGCCGTGCCCACGCCCATCACCGATGCCCGCAAACCTGATCTGGACCCGATCCGTGGCGCATGCCGCATGATCGGTGCGCATCTGCGCCCCGGCGCACTGGTGATCCTTGAATCCACCGTCTACCCCGGCGTCACCGAAAAGGTCTGCGGCCCGACATTGGCGCAGGCCAGCGGGCTGACGGCGGGCAAAGACTTTGCGCTGGCTTACTCGCCCGAACGGGTGAACCCCGGCGACGCCGAACATTCCCTGGAAAACGTGGTCAAAATCATCGCCGCGCAGGACGCCCCCACCCTTGACCGGGTCGAGGCGATCTATGCCCCCGTGGTCAAGGCCGGGCTGCACCGCGCGTCGTCCATCGCCACGGCCGAGGCTGCCAAGGTGATCGAAAACACACAGCGCGACCTCAACATCGCGCTGGTCAATGAATTCGCGCTGATCTTTTCGCGCCTCGGTCTGGATACGCTGGATGTGCTTGAGGCCGCCGGGACCAAATGGAACTTCCTGCCGTTCAAACCCGGCCTTGTCGGCGGGCATTGCATCGGTGTTGACCCCTATTACCTGACCTACCGCGCCGAACAGCTGGGCTATCACCCCGAGGTGATCCTTGCGGGGCGGCGCATCAATGACGGGATGGGCCGTCATGTCAGTCAGCAGCTGATCAAGGTCCTGCTGGCGCGCAAGGTCGATCTGGCCCGTGCCCGCGTGCTGGTCATGGGGTTCACCTTCAAGGAAAACTGCGCCGATACCCGCAACACCCGGGTGGCCGATATCTTGCAGGAACTGGACGACTACACCGTCTTTGCCGATCTCTATGATCCTTGGATTGATGCAGCTGCGGTCAAGGCCGAATACGGCATTTCACCCATCAAAATCCCTGAACCCGGCAACTATGACGCGATTATTGTGGCCATTGCGCACACCCAATTCATGGAAATGGGGGCCAAGGCGATCCGGGGCTTGGGCAAACCCGGTGCAATACTCTATGATATCAAGGGACTATTTGACCGATCCGCCTCGGATATGAGGCTGTAGGCCAAGGCCCGCAAGAGAAGCACGATATGGCGCAGGCACCATCAATGACCCCACCGCCCGGACCCGCCCTGCGGGTCATGCTCTATAGCCATGACACGTTCGGGCTGGGCCATCTGCGCCGCTCGCGCGCTTTGGCCACTGCAATCACGCAGGCCGATCCGTCTGCTTCGGCGCTGATCCTCACCGGCTCGCCCATCGCCGGGCGCTTTGCCTTTCCCCAGCGGGTTGATCACATCCGCCTGCCCGGGGTCACCAAACGGTCGGACGGCTCTTATGTGTCCACCACTCTGGGCATGGATATCGACGCCACCACCAGCCTGCGCTCTGGCCTGATCCAATCGGCGATCGAACAATATGAACCCGACCTTCTGATCGTTGACAAGGAACCCACCGGCTTTCGCGGTGAACTGCTGCCGACGCTGGAAAGCCTGCTGGCCGAGGGGGGCACCAAAATGGTTCTGGGTCTGCGCGATGTGTTGGATGAACCCGATGTGCTGGCCACCGAGTGGGCGCGCAAAGGTGGCATCGCCGCGACCGAGCGGTTTTATGACGACATCTGGGTCTATGGCCTGAAGTCGATCTATGACCCCACGGCCGGTCTTGATCTGTCCCCCGCCGCCCGTGCGCGGATGCATTGGACCGGCTATCTGCGCCGGTCTATGCGTAAATCCGCCACCCCTCCGGAAGAACAATACATCCTTGTCACCCCCGGTGGCGGTGGTGATGGCGAGGCGCTGGTGGACCTGCTTTTGGCGGCCTATGAGATGGACCCCGATCTCGGCCCCGAGGCCAAGCTGGTGTATGGCCCCTTCCTGTCAGGCGATACCCGCCGTGCCTTTGAAGAGCGGGCTGAAAAGCTGAATGGACGGGTCACGACGGTGGGATTTGAGGCTGAAATCGAAACGCTTTTTGATGGGGCGCAGGGGGTGATCTGCATGGGCGGCTACAACACGTTTTGCGAGGTGTTGTCCTTTGACAAACCCGCCGTGATCCTGCCGCGCAAAGTGCCCCGGCTTGAGCAATATATCCGCGCCGCGCGCGCGGAAGAGCTGGGCCTGTGCAGGATGCTGGATGAAACCCGGGATGGGTCCACGCCCGAGGCGATGATCCGCGCCATTCGTGGTCTGCCCGACCAATCGCCCCCCTCCGAGGCCTTTGTCGATGGTTTGCTGGATGGGCTGGATAGCGTGAACGCCCGCGTCAACGCCTTGTTGGCGGAACGCGCCAGCCGTGCTGCCGCCGAATGAGCGATGCCCCCCTGGCGATGGTGGTCAAAGGCTGGCCCCGCTTGTCCGAGACCTTCATTGCCCAGGAACTGGTGGCTCTTGAAGAAGCCGGACACCGGTTCGACATCTGGTCACTGCGCTTTCCCACCGATAAAAAACGCCACCCGCTGCATGATCGCCTGCAGGCACGGGTACGCTATCTGCCGGAATATCTGCACCGTGAACCGCTGCGCGTGATCCGCGCGCTCTGGCGCGTGCGCCGTCAGGTCGGGTTCCGTCAGGCGTGGAAAATCTGGTGGGGCGACTTGCGCCGCGATTTTACCCGCAACCGCATCCGCCGTTTTGGTCAGGCCTGTGTGATGGCTGCCGAACTGCCCACCGATGCCCGTGGGCTTTACGCCCATTTCCTGCACACGCCGTCGTCGGTCGCGCGCTACACCGCGATGATCCGCGACCTGCCATGGAGCTTTTCGGCCCATGCTAAAGACATCTGGACCTCGCCCGAATGGGAGTTGCGTGAGAAACTGTCAGCCGCCAGTCACGGCGCCACATTCGGGGCCACCTGCACCGCCTTTGGCGCCCGCCACCTGCGCGATCTGGCGGATGATCCGGCGCGGGTCGATCTGGTCTATCACGGCTTGGATTTCTCGCGTTTCCCGGACGCACCGGAGAGGCCCCTGCGCGACCCGGACGCGCCGATCCACCTGCTGTCTGTCGGCCGTCTGGTCGAAAAGAAGGGCTTTGACCGGCTGATCGCCGCGCTGGCATTGCTGCCGGACCGGGTGGATTGGCATTGGATCCATATCGGCGGCGGTGACCTGAAAACCCCCCTGCGTGCGCAGGCCGAGGGCGCCGGAATCAACACCCGCATCACCTGGCGCGGCGCCTGTGATCAGCCCGAGGTGGTTGCCGCCATGCGCGCCGCTGATCTGTTTGTGTTGCCCAGCCGCGTGGCTGCGGATGGCGACCGCGACGGCCTGCCCAATGTGCTGATGGAAGCCGCCTCGCAAAAGCTGGCGATCCTTTCAACGCCCGTCTCGGCGATCCCGGAATTCATCGACAGCGGCACCCATGGCGTGCTTTCCGATGACGCGCCCGATGCTTTGGCGCAGGCGATCACCGATCTGGCTGACGAGCCCAAGACCACCCAAGCCATGGCTGACGCAGCCCATACCCGCCTGCACGCCGAGTTTGCCATGGGGCCGGGCATCACCCGCCTGTCCCACCGCCTCACCGCGTTGATCGAGTCGGCAAAATGACCCGGATCGCCTTCTACGCGCCGCTGAAATCGCCTCTCCATCCAACGCCTTCGGGGGACCGTCAGATGGCGCGCAACCTGATGAAAGCATTAGGGCAGGGGTTGGATGCACAGGTCGATCTGGTGTCTGACCTGCGCAGTTTTGAGCCAAAAGGTCTGGCCGCCGCCCAAGCCCAACTGATGGCCGCAGCGCAGGATGAGATCGCACGCCTGATCCCGCGCACCTCCGATTGCGTCCTCTGGGTCACCTACCACAACTACTACAAAGCCCCCGATCTGATCGGCCCGGCAGTCGCCGCTGCCCACGGCGTCCCCTACATCCTGATCGAGGCCACCCGCGCCAAATCCCGCCTCACCGGCCCTTGGGCGAACTTCGCCAAAGCGGCAGAGGCGTCCAGCGACGCCGCTTCTGTCATCTTCTCGCTCACCGCCCGCGACCGGGTTGCGCTGGACCGGGACCGCCTGCCGGATCAACAGATCGTCCCGCTGGCCCCCTTCGTCGATCGCGACTCGCTGCCTGACCCGGTCCCCTGCGATGACCCCATTCTCACCGTCGGCATGATGCGCCCGGGCGACAAACTGGAATCCTACAGGCTTTTGGCCGATGCGTTGGGAATGGTGGTGGGTGACTGGCATCTGAACATCGCAGGCGACGGCCCGTCCCGGCCTGAGGTCGAGATGTTGTTTGCCCCCTTTGGCCCCCGGGTCACGTTTCTGGGCGCGCTGCCCCCCGAGGTCTTGGCCATGCACTATGCCCAGGCCGGGTTGTTCGTGTGGCCCGGCGTCAACGAGGCCTTTGGCATGGTTTACCTTGAGGCGCAAATCGCTGGCCTGCCCATCGTGGCCCAGGATCGCCCCGGCGTCTGCGATGTGTTGCCTCCGGGCGCATATCCTGATCCCGAGAGCGGCGCTGCAGGGCTGGCCACACGCCTGAACGAACTGCTGAGTGACGCGGACGCGCGCCGTACTGCCGGAGCCGCAACCCGTCAGAACGCAACACGGCACTTGATGCCCGCCGCCGCGGCCACATTGCACAACACCCTGACCCCTCTGATCGGGGGCAAACCATGACCCGAATTGCTCTTTTGCGCCATGGCCACACCGCGTGGAACCGTGCCGGACGTATCCAGGGCCAAAGCGATATCGCACTGGACGATGACGCCCGCGCTGATCTGGCCGCCCTTGCCTTGCCCGCCCCTTGGGACAGGGCCGCACTTGTCTCCAGTCCGCTTTGCCGCGCGATTGAAACCGCCAAACTGGTTAGCGGCAGCGCGCCGGATATCGCGCCCGCCCTGCGCGAAATGCATTGGGGGGATTGGGAAGGCCAGAAGGGTGCCGAGTTGAAAGCTGATTCCTCATCGGGGTTCCGCGACATCGAAGACTGGGGCTGGGCGTATCAGCCCCCCGGCGGCGAAAGCCCGAAACAGGTCTGGACGCGTGTATCCGAGTGGCTCGGCACCGTGACGACCGACACGGTGGTGGTCTCGCATATGGGCATCATGCGGGTGCTTCTGGCCTGCGCCACGGGTTGGAATTTCGATGGCCCCGCGCCGTTTCGAATCAAACGCAACCGGCTCTACGTGTTGGAAACCACACCACAGCTCCGGCTGGCGCAGGACGAACCTGTGCGCCTGATCCCACGGATTGCGCCATGAAGGTGCAGATCGTTGTCACCCACCTGCTGGGCACCGGCCACCTGCGCCGCGCAATGGTGCTGGCGAAGGCCTTTGCCGAGGCCGGACATCGGGTGGGCGTCGCCTCGGGTGGTGGGCCGGTGTCGGGGTTAGACACAACCGGGATCGACCTGATCCAACTGCCACCGCTGCGCTCGGACGGCACGAATTTCAGCACGCTTTTGCGTGCAGATGGACAGCCTGCGGATGACAATGACCTGATCGCCCGACAAGCGATGCTGCTGGACACTCTGACCCAAACCGCCCCGGATGTTCTGATCACCGAGCTGTTCCCCTTTGGCCGGCGCATCCTTAGCGCCGAATTCAGCGCTTTGCTGCGCGCTGCCCAGGCCCAAACCCCGCGCCCCCTGATCCTGTCTTCGATCCGCGATATCCTTGCACCACCCTCGAAACCAGCCAAGGCCGAGGCCGCCCATGCCCTGATCGACAGCCTCTATGATAACGTTTTGGTCCATTCTGATCCAACGGCTACCCCGCTTGAGATTAGCTGGCCCGTCACCCCCACTCTGGCGGCTAAACTGCATTATACCGGATTTGTTGCCTCTCCTGCGCCAACAACGCACCCCGATGCCGCCGGACAGGGCGAGGTTTTGGTCAGTGCCGGGGGTGGAGCCGTTGGCGGGCATGTTTTTGAAACGGCCCGCGCGGCGGCGGAGCTGACCCCAGACCTGACTTGGCGTCTGTTGATTGGCGGTCAGGATCCTGGCGCAGCTATCGCGGAACTGATGACACAGGCGCCACCCAATCTGATCGCTGAACCCGCCCGGCCTGATTTCCGCCAGATGCTGAACCACGCCGCCTGCTCGGTCAGCCTCGCGGGCTACAACACTGCGCTCGATCTGCTGCAAACCGGAGTGCCTGCGCTGCTGATCCCCTTTGATGACGGCGGCGAAGTCGAGCAAGGATTGCGTGCCAGCAGTCTGGCCCGGCTGCCGGGAATGGAGGTCGTGTTGAGTGCCGATCTGACGGCGCTTCGTTTGGCTGAGAAGGTGCGCACCCTTGTCACCATGCCGCGCCGCGCCACCGAGGGGCTGGGTTTTGACGGGGCCGCCGAAACCGTGCGCCTGACTACGGCGATGCTGGAGGCGCGGCCATGACCGATTGG
The DNA here is from genome assembly GCA_965207105.1 of Roseovarius sp. Lineage (GTDB taxonomy): Bacteria > Pseudomonadota > Alphaproteobacteria > Rhodobacterales > Rhodobacteraceae > Roseovarius. The sequence continues at coordinate 539,254 of CBDBLS010000028.1, forward strand.
AGCCCATTGGAAACCGAGCTGCGTTATTGGCAGGATGTCGGGCTGACACTGTCCTTCTGGTGGCGCGATGATGATGCGGTGTCTGACACGGCCGCCCTGCGCCAGCTGGCCACGATGGCACAGGAGGCCGGCTTGCCGGTGCATCTGGCCGTGATCCCGGCCCATGCGGAGGACACACTGGCGGCGCGTGTCGCGGATACATCGGCTCTGATCCCGGTCGTGCATGGCTGGGCTCATGACACTCATGCGCCAGCTTCTGAAAAAAAGGCCGAATTTGGTGCGCATCGCCCTCTTGATGTTCTGCAAGGTGAAGCCCGTGACGGGCTGATCCGCCTGCAAACCCTGTTTGGCCCTCGGCTCCAGCCGCTCTTTGTGCCGCCCTGGAACCGGATCGCCCCCGGGTTTCTGCCACGCTTACCGGACTGTGGCTTTCACACCGTCTCTACCTTCACGCCGCGCGTCACGGCCCATCCCGCGCCGGGGCTGACCCAGGTCAACACCCATATCGACCCGATCAACTGGCGTGGCGGCGGTGGACTTGTGGACGAGGGCGCGTTGATTGCCCATATCACCAGCCTGTTGCAGGACCGCCGGGTCGGGCGCACGGATGCAACCGAACCCTTGGGTTTGCTGACCCACCACCTTGTGCATGACGCGGCAATCTGGTCTTTCTGCGCGCGCCTTGTTGCGCTGTTGATGGACGGCCCTGCCACACCCTGGATCACCGAAAAGGACCCCACCTCATGAGCCGACTGGATTCCATGCTGCGCCGCCTCAGCGCCCAACGCGATGGGCTGAACTGGGCCGCTGAACAGATCAAGGACATGCAAGGCGACGTGCTGGATCTGGGCCTGGGCAACGGGCGGACCTATGACCATCTGCGCGAAACCCTGACCGACCGCCGCATCTGGGTGATCGACCGGGTGCTGCAATGCCACCCGTCCTGCGTGCCCCCGGAAGAGAATTTTCTGGAGGGCGAGGCCGAACCGATGCTGGATCGCCTGCACGCTCAAGACACGCAAATCGCGCTGGCCCATTACGACCTGGGTTTTGGCGTGAAAGAACAGGACGTGGCCGAGGCGGCGCGGCTCAGCCCGCTACTGGCGCGGATCATGGCACCGGGCGGGCTGATCGTGTCAGGGCAACCGATGGTGGGGTTCACCCAGCTGGAGGAACCCGGCGAGATCGCGCCGGGGCGCTATATGTTTTACCGCTGCTAAGCATATCAGCCCCGGCTCAGCGCCAGCTTCACCCCAAGCGCCACCAGTATCCCGCCGCCTAGCAGCTGTACCATCCGTCGGGCTGATCCCGAGCGGCGCAAGGCCGCTGTCACCCGGTGGGCCAGCACGACGCAGATCACATCGGCGCTTGAGAACATCAGATTCACGATGGTCCCAAGGATCAGCAATTGTGCCCAGATTGCCAGCGCGGCGTTGGGATCGGTGAACTGCGGCAGGAACGCCAGATAGAAGATCGCGGTCTTGGGGTTCAGCACCTCGACCGCCACGCTTTCCCAAAAAGCGCGTTTTGGGGCCTTTGTGTCTGGCATGATCGACGGTGTCTGTCCGGCATCGGCCAGCGCCATCTTCAGGCCCAGACAGATCAGATAGGCCGCCCCGGCAAGCTTTAACATCAGGTAAAGCACCGGCACGGCCTCGAACAACAGGGCCAGCCCCAGCGCGGCGGCGAGCACATGCACATAGCCACCGGCATGGATCCCCAGCGCGGCGAACCATCCCGCCCGTTGCCCCCGCGCCATGGTTTGCGCGGCCGCATAAAGCATCGAAGGCCCCGGCATATAGGCAAAGATGCCAGCGGCGATGACGAAGGCGATAAGAAGATCAAACGAGGGCATCACGGCAGACTCCGGGGTGAGGCAATCCCCCTAGCCAATCACGGCCCGGACAGAAAGACCACAGCGGGCGTCATCTGTGCTGGCACTTATACAATTTGTACAAATTGGGTTTTGCGGCCTGCGAACCTGCCCCAAATTGTACAAATCCCCGTGTGTCCTAAAGGAAGGTTAAGGCGCAGGGGACCATACCAGATTGCATCGGCTTTAAGTCCAATCTACCATCCCGCCATGGCCATTTCCGTCGAAACCTTTTTCCTTGATCCCGATGCTCAGGGCACGCTTCAGGCGCAGATTCAGCAGATGATCGCCGAGGGCATCTTGTCGGGCCGATTCTCGAAAGGCGAAAAGCTGCCCAGCTCGCGGGCTTTGGCGCGGCATCTGGGGGTCAGTCGCATCACCGTGACACTGGCCTATACCGAATTGCTGGCCAATGATTACCTCGAAAGCCGCGACCGCTCGGGCTATTTTGTCTCGGAAAATGCGCCCGAGCCGCCGCGCTTCCCCCCGCAATCCCCGCATCAGGACAATGTCGATTGGTCGCGCGCTTTGGGTCGCCGGTTCACCGGAGGGGCGACCCCGGAAAAGCCGCAGGATTGGCACACTTACAGCTATCCGTTTGTCTACGGGCAGACCGACCCGGCGCTGTTTGACCATGCCAACTGGCGGCTGTGTGCCTTGCAAGCCCTTGGACAGAAAGACTTTCAGGCGCTGACGACCGATTACTATGATCAGGACGATCCTCGCCTGATCGAGTTCATCACCCGTCATACCCTGCCGCGCCGGGGCATTCTGGCGCAGCCCGATGAGATATTGATCACTATGGGCGCGCAGAACGCGCTGTGGCTGACGGCGCAGGTGCTGCTGACCCAGCGCCGCACCGCAGTGGTGGAGGACCCGTGCTATCACGCCCTGCGCGATATCCTGACCCAATCGCGGTGTCATCTGACGCCCGTGCCGGTGGATCGCGATGGGCTGCCGCCCGATCGACTGCCCGATACGGCGGATGTGATTTTTACAACCCCCAGCCATCAAAGCCCGACCAACGCCACCATGCCGCTGGTGCGGCGCAAGGCGCTGTTGGAAAAGGCCCATGCAATGGACGCGCTGATCGTTGAGGACGATTACGAGTTCGAGATGTCGTTCCTGCGCGCGCCCTCTCCGGCGCTGAAATCTCTCGATACCGATGGGCGGGTGATCTATGTCGGCAGCTTCTCCAAGTCGATCTTTCCGGGGCTCAGGCTTGGCTATCTTGTTGGGCCTAAACCATTTATTCGCGAAGCACGCGCCCTGCGCGCCTCGGTGTTGCGCCACCCGCCGGGCCATATTCAGCGCACGGCAGCTTACTTCCTGTCACTGGGTCACTATGACAGCCTGATCCGGCGGATGGGTCGGGTTTATGCCACGCGACGCACGGCGATGGAGGATGCGCTGGCCCGGCAAGGGCTGGTGGTTGAGGGGCGCGGCGTGTTTGGTGGCAGCTCGATCTGGATGCGCGCGCCCGAGCATATCGACACCTCTGAACTGGAAATCAAACTGCGCGCCCAGGGTGTGTTGATCGAACCGGGCCGTCCCTTCTTTCACGGGGCCGATCCACCGCGTAACTTTTACCGCCTCGCCTATTCCTCGATTCCATCGAACAAAATCGGCAATGGAATCGCTTTGCTGGCCACGGCGCTGCGCGATCTGAGTTGACTGGCCCTATGTGGGCATTCCATCTGGCCCTACGCGCTGCCCATCGTGCGCCTTAGATATAGCGCGACTGGCCGGGCGATTCCGGCCCCAGACGCGCGGGAGAGCTCCAGATGAAAATGACCACCGAAGAAGCCTTTGTGAAAACCCTCCAGATGCATGGCATTGAACATGCGTTCGGGATTATCGGCTCGGCGATGATGCCGATCTCGGATATTTTTGGTGAGGCGGGCATCTCGTTCTGGGATTGTGCCCACGAGGGTTCGGGCGGCATGATGGCCGACGGTTACACCCGCGCAACCGGCAAAGTGTCGATGATGATCGCGCAAAACGGCCCCGGCATTGCCAACTTCGTCACCGCCGTGAAGACCGCGTATTGGAACCATACGCCGCTTCTGCTGGTGACACCGCAGGGCGCCAACAAGACCATGGGTCAGGGTGGTTTCCAGGAAATCGAACAGATGAACATGTTCGCGGATTGTGTGGCCTATCAGGAAGAAGTGCGGGACCCCTCGCGCATGGCCGAAGTTCTGAACCGTGTGATCCTGAATGCCAAGCGCGCCTCGGCGCCTGCACAGATCAACATCCCGCGCGATTACTGGACGCAGGTGATCGACATCGACCTGCCCCAGATCGTTGACTTTGAACGTCCCGGTGGCGGTGAAAGCGCGCTGAAGGAAGCGGCTGAACTTCTGTCGAACGCCAAATTCCCGGTGATCCTGAACGGTGCCGGCGTTGTTCTGGCCGGTGCGATCGGCGACAGCGCCAAGCTGGCTGAGCGTCTGGATGCGCCTGTCTGTGTTGGCTATCAGCACAATGATGCCTTCCCCGGATCGCACCCGCTGTTTGCTGGTCCTCTGGGCTATAACGGCTCAAAAGCAGGCATGGAGTTGATCTCGCAAGCGGATGTTGTGCTGGCGCTTGGCACCCGTCTGAACCCGTTCTCGACCCTGCCGGGCTATGGCATCAACTACTGGCCGACCGAAGCGAAAATCATTCAGGTCGACATCAACCCGGATCGCATTGGCCTGACCAAGAAGGTCACCGTGGGCATCGTCGGTGACGCCAAGAAAGTGGCCAACTCGCTGCTGGCCAATCTGGCAGATGACGCAGGGGACGCAGGCCGGGATGATCGCAAAGCCCTGATCGCTAAGACCAAATCGGCATGGGCGCAGGAACTGACCTCGCTGGATCACGAGAACGACGATCCCGGCACCACCTGGAACGAACGTGCCCGCGCTGCCAAACCCGACTGGATGAGCCCCCGCATGGCATGGCGTGCCATTCAGGCTGCGCTGCCGAAAGAGGCGATCATCTCGTCCGACATCGGCAACAACTGCGCCATCGGCAACGCCTATCCGGCGTTTGAAGCGGGCCGCAAATATCTGGCCCCCGGCCTGTTTGGCCCTTGTGGTTATGGTCTGCCTGCCGTGGTTGGTGCGAAAATTGGCTGCCCGGATGTGCCGGTCGTCGGCTTCTCGGGTGACGGTGCCTTCGGGATTGCTGTGACCGAGCTGACCGCGATTGGCCGTGGCGAATGGCCTGCCGTGACGCAGATCGTGTTCCGCAACTATCAGTGGGGTGCGGAAAAGCGTAACTCGACCCTGTGGTATGCTGACAACTTCGTCGGCACCGAGCTGGACGAGCAAGTGTCTTACGCTGGTATCGCCAAGGCCTGTGGCCTGCAAGGTGTCGTGGCCCGCACACAAGAAGAGCTGACGGCAGCACTGGATCAGGCGATCAAAGATCAGAAAGCGGGTAAACCACCCTGATCGAAGCTATGATCAACCAGGAACTGGGCGACCCGTTCCGCCGCGACGCGATGAAAACACCGGTCAAAGTGGCGGGCATCGACAAGGCGGACATGCGTCCTCAGCAGGTCTGAGCAGCAGGGGCAGGGCCGGGAGTATGACCGAGACACCACTCAACCTGTTGCTGTCTCAGCCCCTGGCCGCCCGTCCTGTTGTCTCGTTAAGTGAAGGCAGTGACCCCCGCGTGATTGCGGGGGCGCTTGCCGCAGTAAAGGCCGGGATCAGCGATGTGATCCTGGTGGGCGATGCCGCCGAAGTGGCTGCCGGTCTTGAAGCGCAAGGCGCGTCCGAAGGTGCCCATGTGTCCATCCATGATCCCGCCTCCTCCCCGCTGATCAACGATATGGCGGCCGCGTTTCACGAGGCACGCAAGCACAAAGGGCTCAGTGCCGAGGCCGCACTGGCGGCGGTGCAAACTCCGTTGATCTATGCCGCCATACTGGTGCGGATGGGCCATGCGACCGGCACGGTTGGTGGGGCTGTGGCCACCACATCTGACGTTGTACGCACGGCCTTGCAGGTGATTGGCAAGGCACCGGATGCGCCCATCGTGTCCAGCTTTTTCCTGATGTACCCGCCCGAAGATGCACGCCCCGGCGCGCGCGCGATGCTCTATTCCGACAGTGGTCTGGTGATTGATCCGTCGACCGAGGATTTGGCGGCGATTGCCGTTGCCTCGGCCGCGTCCTGCCGCGCGCTTATGCGGGAAGAGCCCAAGATCGCGATGCTGTCCTTTTCGACCAAAGGCAGCGCACGCCACGAGAAAGTCAGCAAAGTGTCCGACGCTGTGGCACTGCTGCAGGGTCAGCACCCTGATTTGCAGGTCGATGGCGAGCTGCAATTTGATGCAGCCTTTGTGCCATCCGTGGGCGAAAGCAAAGCGCCCGGATCGGATGTGGCGGGTCATGCCAATGTGATGATCTTCCCCAACCTTGATGCGGGGAATATCGGATATAAGATTACCCAGCGGATTGGGGGATATGCGGCCATCGGGCCAATTTTGCAAGGATTGGCCAAGCCCGCGAATGACCTGTCGCGCGGCTGTGTGGCCGAGGATGTGACGCAGATGATCGCGGTGACGATCCTCCAAGCCCAGAGCTAAGCTGCTTCAGCCAGGTTAACGGGCGCGTAGCGCCCCGGGCCATCGGCCGCCCCCTCCCTTGGGCTGGCGATTAGGTGAGGCTGAGCACTACTTTCGCTCTGTTCACGGACTTTGCAGGCATAAATTGCTCCAAAACATCCCTAAGGATCGTCAACCCGGGGGCTGACGATGGCCCTTTCACCCGCCGCGCACCGCGTTAATCATCCGCTGTACATTGTCCGGGTCCGCATCCGGCGTGATGCCGTGGCCCAGATTGAAGATATGCGGACCCTTGGAAAACGCATCGACAATGCGACGTGTTTCGCGCACCAGATCCTCGCCGCCCGTCACCATATGGGACGAAGCCAGATTGCCCTGCACACAGCCATCCGGCTGTACATGACGGGCGGCCCATTCGGGACTGATCGAGTTGTCCAGGGCGACGCAATCGGCGCCTGTGGCCTTGGCAAAGCCGATATAGCGCATCTCTGCCTCGCGCGGGAAGGCGATGATCGGGATGCCGGGATGGCGGGCCTTGAGCGCCGCGATAATCTCTTTCGCGGGGGCAAGAGCATAACGGTCAAAGTCATCGCCCTTCAGCGATCCTGCCCAGCTGTCGAACAGCTTGATCACTTCGGCCCCCGGCCTCGATCTGGGCCGAGAGATACTCGATCGTCGCTGCCGTGATCCGCGCCAAAAGCGCCTCGAACGCTGCGCGGTTTTTGTCCTTGAACGCATGGGCCGGGCCTTGATCCGGTGTGCCACGCCCGGCGATCATATAGGTGGCCACGGTCCAGGGCGCCCCGGCAAAACCAATCAAGGTGGTCTCTTTTGGCAAGGCCCCGGCCAGATTGCGCACAGTCTGATAAATCGGGTTCAGGGTTTCGTGGATATCCTCCACCGGTTTCAGGGCATCCACCCCCGCCTGATCAGTGATGGTGCTGAGGCGCGGCCCTTCGCCAGTGACAAACCACAAATCCGCGCCCAGAGCCTGGGGCACCAGCAGGATATCCGCAAATAGGATCGCGGCATCAAACCCATAACGCCGGATTGGTTGCAGCGTCACCTCGGTGGCCAGATCGCCGTTGTAGCACAGCGACAGAAAATCCCCGGCCTCGGCCCGTGTGGCCTTGTATTCTGGCAGGTAACGACCCGCCTGCCGCATCATCCAGATCGGGGGAACGGATTGGGTTTCACCTGCGAGGGCTCTGAGGATGGTTTTCTGGCCTGTCATTGTAAGTCTCCGGGTTGCATCCTCTGGTCGCCTTCCAGCGACATATTGTCAAGCGGCCCCGCTTGCCATGGCCGCACCGCAGGGCTATTCCGCTAATATGACGCAGACACTCCCCACCCCCGACACCCCTCTGAAGCTTGGAACCCGTGGTTCACCACTGGCGCTGGCGCAGGCCTATGAGACCCGCCGCCGTCTGAGCGAGGCGCATGATCTGCCCGAAGACGCGTTTGAGATCGTCGTGATCAAAACCACCGGCGATAACATGTCGCTGATCAAAACCGACACGCCGCTGAAAGAGTTGGGTGGTAAGGGGTTGTTCACACGCGAGATCGAACAGGCGCTGCTGGATGGCGGGATCGATATTGCCATTCATTCGATGAAGGACATGCCGGTGTTGCAGCCCGAGGGGCTGACCATCGACTGCTATCTGCCCCGCGAAGACGTGCGTGATGCGTTCGTGTCGCCTGAGTACAAATCCCTGGCCGATTTGCCGGATGGCGCCAAGGTCGGTACCTCTTCGCTGCGCCGTCGGGCGCAGATTCTGGTGGCCTATCCCAAACTGGATGTGGTCGAGTTTCGCGGTAATGTGCAAACCCGGCTGAAAAAGCTGGACGACGGGCTGGCGGCCTGCACGTTTCTGGCCATGGCTGGGCTGAACCGATTGGGTCGCTCTGAGGTGGCCCAAGCCGCGATTGAGCCCGAAGAGATGCTGCCTGCCGGGGCACAAGGCGCGATCGGGATTGAGCGTCGCGCCGATGATAGCCGCGCCGCCGAGATGTTGGCGGCGATTCATGACACCCCCACGGGTCAACGACTGGCAGCGGAACGCGCCTTTCTTGAGGCGCTGGACGGGTCGTGTGAGACCCCGATTGCAGCGCTGGCCCAACTGGATGGTGGAAGTCTGCGTCTGCGCGGCGAGGTTTTGCGGCCCGATGGCAGCGAAAGCCTGAGTGATGATCGGACCGGCACGATTGCCGACGGACCCGAGCTTGGGCGCGCCATGGCGGCTGATCTGCTGGCCAAGGCTGGGCCTAATTTCTTTGATTGGAAGGGCTGATTACGCCGTCTGGGCTGCCAGCTGAGGAAAATCTGCCTGAACGCTGTCTTCGATCCATTCCCGAAAGGCCCGCACTTTCAGTTCCTGCCATCTGTCGCGGGGGCCGATCAGGGCATATCTGCCATCAGGTGTGGTGCAGGTCATATCCTTGAACGGCAGAACCAGCGTTCCCAGTTCAAGCTCTTCGCGGCACAGATAGAGATCGGCCATCACAAGCCCGACGCCCATCCCCGCCGCTTTGACGGCCATATCCAGATTAGGAAAGATATCGCCCCCGGTCGGATCGATTTCGCCAATCCCAAAGGCCCGCACCCATGTGCCCCAATCTTCACGGCTTGGGTTCTCGTGCAATAGTTTGAAGTTGCGAATGTCCTCGGGTTTTGAAAGGCCCGCGCCTTGATTCAGCAGACCGGGCGCGCAGGCGGGCGCGATGATCATCGGGAAAAACGGCATCACCATGATGTCCTTGGCCCGCCCCGGTTTGTTTTCGATGGAAATGCCGAGATCAAATTCCGACTCGTCAAACCCCTTTTCCCCGTAAAAGCAGGTCGTCACATTCACGCGGATGTCCGGATGTTTCTGGCGAAACTGCTCCAGCCGGGGCAGAAGCCAGCGAATGGACAGGGTGGGCGGGCAGATGATCCGCAAATCGGTCCCGGTGTCGGCGATGCGACCGGCCTCGCGCGCGATGGTTTCGAACGCGTCGCTCAGCACGGGCAACAGCTTGTGCCCGGCGGTGGTCAGTTCGACTCCCCGGTGATTCCGGCGGAACAAGGTGACGCCCAGATGATCCTCAAGCAGTTTGACGTGTCGGCTGATTGCACCGCGCGTGACGAACAGCTCGTCGGCGGCCCCGATGAACCCGCCATGGCGGGCGGCAGCCTCAAAGGCGCGCAGAGCGTTCAGAGGCGGTAACTTCATGGCGCACCTTTGGATTAGTTTATCTGATCCATACCATGAGAAAGCTTGGTTTGAAACCCATGGTTTGCGTGACATATTCTATAGGAGAACGACAAAAAGGTAGCAGTAAAAATGGCCCACTACTGGATGCATAACATCATTGGGATACCGCGCCTGCCCGGGCAGCACCTGCTAAGGGTTATCAGAAAAGCTGATGCGTTCCTGCGGTCAGCCCAACCGCGGCCCGTGCCCAAGGAACACCTGGTAAGACTGGCTGAGACCTCTCCGCATCTTCTTGAAGACATTGGGTTCACAATGGATGCAGCCCAAAGCAACCCGGATCAGACCGTGTGGATATCAAACGAGATCGAGATCACGGTGATCCATGCTGTGTGAGCCCAAATCCAACGCCTAAGAGTCTGACTCAAAAGTTTATGTTTGAACAGAATGCCTTGCTATCCGCCTTGTCAAGAGACGAATACCGACAACCAAAACCCATGCTACGGAACTTTCAACGGTTGCCTCCCGATCTTTTGCCAAACGACGGCAACGTCCCGGCCACGCGAATGCTCGCTCGACACCCCATCTTCGTGGTGGAAGAACGAACCCCTCGGCTTTGTCAGGGCGCTTGACAATCTCCAATGTCCATTTTCCCTGCAGGGCCAAAGCATCCCGACGCTTTGGCCCTGCATATCCTCCGTCCGCAAAGATGTGCCCCAGCCGCGGGAAGCGGATGCGCAGTGCTTTGAGACCATCCACAGCACCATCCCGATCCTGTATATCGGCGGCGTGAACAAGGATCGGCAACAGGAAACCTTGCGTGTCTGTCACGATGTGACGCTTGCGCCCTTTGATCTTTTTGCCCGCATCAAAGCCTGAAATGCCGCCGCTTTCCGTTGTTTTTACGCTCTGGCTGTCAATAACGCCCGCAGTGGGGCTCGCCTCACGGCCCGACAATTCGCGCGCCGCCATCATTGACAGATGGTTGATCCGGTGTAACAGACCGTTGTCGCGCCAGTCGTAAAAACAGTTCTGCACAGTCGAGACCGCCGGGAAATCCCGCGGGATCATGCGCCACTGACATCCCGTGGTCGCCATATACATAATCGCGTTCACAACACGGCGCGGATTCGTCTTGCGAGGGCGACCACCTCGCTTCGCGGCAGGTAACAGGGGCCGAACAAGCGCCCATTCCTCCATAGTTAAATCGCTTGGATAAAAGCCCGTTTTACGCCTATGCTCCGCGCGGGTGATGTCTGTCCACGTCATGGGATCCTCCAGGCTCTTTCAAAACCAATGAATCATAAACACATGATATCACTCAACTACTTTTGGAACAGCCTCTGAGGCAACAGCTTGCCCGGGTTCATGATGCCGTTGGGATCAAGCGCGTTTTTGATCGCCCGCATCACCGCCATCGCCTGAGGGTTTTTGCGTCGCCGCATCGAGGGCAGTTTGCTGATCCCGATGCCGTGTTCGGCGGAAAAGCTGCCACCAAGGGCGATCACTTCTTCTTCCACCGCTTCCTTGATCGCGTCATGCACAGCGCTGTCGTGGGTCGAGGGCCAGCCGGCGAAGTGCAGATTGCCATCCCCCAGATGCGCCACGGAATTGAAAGTGATGCCGGGGTCCAACGCTGATGCGCGGGCCTCGATACGCTCAATCAGGGTTTGCATCTTGTCCAGAGGCACGGCGATGTCATTGTCCACAATCGGGTCGTGCAGGCGCGACACTTCGGCCGCCGCCTCGCGCCTTGCCCACATCTCGGCCCGTTGTGCATCGGATTTGGCGACGACCGCGTCCAGAACGGCGCCATCTTCGAACAGATCGCCCAATACGGTTTCGAGATGCGCCACCACCGGGACAGAGCCATCGGTAGCAACTGTCGCATCGCGGGCGGCCAGCGCGCCGACCTCGACCAGAATATTCACGTCATACATCTGATCGAACGGGGCGCGCGCCTCGGGGAACCGCGCCAGATGCGCCTCGATATAGTTGCGCGGCATGAATTCAAACGCCTCAACCGCGCCGCCGGTTTCGCTTTGCAGCCGGTTGAGCAATCCAAGCGCGTCATTCACCGAGGGCGCGGCCACCATCGCGGTGGCGTAGGCGCGCGGCTTGGGGTGCAGCTTCAGTACGGCGGCAGTGATCACCCCCAACGTGCCTTCGGCCCCGATCATCAGATGGCGCAGGTCATAGCCCGAATTGTCCTTGTGCAACTCGGACATCAGATCGACCACCTCGCCAGTGGGCAGCACCACCTCAAGCCCTAGGCACAGGTCGCGGGTATTGCCATAGCGCAGCACGTTCGATCCACCGGCATTGGTGCTGAGCACGCCGCCGATCATCGCTGAGCCGCGCGCGCCAAAGGTGAGGGCAAAGATCAGGTCATGGGCATCCACCGCGCCGTGCAGTGAGGACAGGATCACGCCTGCCTCAACGACAGCCACCCGGGCCTCGGGGCGGATTTCGCGAATGGCCGACATCCGGTCCAGCGACAGCATGATCGAGGTATCCGCATTGGTACCCCCCGCCAGCCCGGTATTGCCCGCTACCGGCACCACAGGGATGTGGTGTTGATTGGCTAGTTGGACAATCTGCGAGACTTCTTGGGTCGTGGCCGGGCGCACCACGGCGGCCGGGGTCCAATGCATGCTGTCGATCCAGTCATGCGACCATGGTTTGGCATCAGCACCCGTCACCACATAGGGCGGGCCAACGATGTCGGTGAGGGCGGAAATCAGATCAGTCATGGTGTTACTTTGCGAAAGGCCGAACGTTAGTGCAAGAGTGCTATGCGCCTTTGGTCTCAGCGTAGCGGGCGACCAGCTTTTCAAAGGCTTCCTTTTCGCGGGGGGTGGCACGCATGGCGTCGATCTGATCTGGCATAGTGGTCAGATCACCGCCATCGCCCACAACCACCAGCATCACCATGCCATATTGCCCGTGACGGCGGCAGCGAAAGCCGTAAAGCCCATCAGTGGGAAAGTGGACAATCGCCTCGGGTTTGTTTGAAATCCCCACCTCGGTCACGCCTTCGGGGCAAAGTTGCGGCACTGAATGCACCGTATGTTCGCCCCGGCTGTTGAGAAAGGCGATTTCGCTGCCCCGTTCGACCGTGATCAGGTCGGGCGAAAACCGGAACATATCCGTGACCTCACGCGCACCGGGATCGGTGATCTGATCCACTTTGGGTCCACTGGCCTGCGCGGCGCTGCCACAGCAACTGGCCGCAATGGTGATCTGGATGGCTGTGCGCCGGTTGATACCCCGTTTTGAGTCCGCCATCTGGCGTCTCCTTTTTTCAAAAAGGTTGGTCTTCGCCGGTCGCTTGGGGGTTATCCTGGCTGGGCGGCTCAGGGGCGTTTCCACCACGATGGGACGGGCGGTGCAATCCCGCCAATCGCCGCAGGAGAGGGGCTTACTGTGCGGCCTCTGCCGCGGCGCGCAGGGCGCGGATATTGTCGCCGTAAACCTCGGGGGTGTGCACGCTGCCGCCTTTGAACACGGCCGATCCGGCGACCAGCACATCTGCGCCCGCCGCAACCACCAGCGGGGCGGTTTCAGGCGTCACGCCGCCGTCGATCTGAATGTGAATGGGGCGGTCGCCGATCATGGCGCGCAGGGCGCGGGTTTTCTCGACACCGGAATGAATGAATTTCTGCCCGCCGAAACCGGGGTTCACCGTCATGATCAGAACCATATCCACAAGGTCGAGCACATGTACGATACTGCTGAGCGGGGTGCCGGGGTTCAGCGACACACCGGCCATTTTGCCGGTGGCCTTGATTGCCTGAAGGGTGCGGTGAATATGCGGCCCGGCCTCGAGATGGGCCACGATCATATCGGCACCAGCCTCGGCATAGGCTTCGATATAGGGATCGACCGGTGCGATCATCAGATGCACGTCCATGAAGGTTTTCACATGTGGGCGGAAGGCTTTGACGGCGGGGGGGCCGAAGGTGAGATTGGGTACGAAATGCCCGTCCATCACATCGACATGCACCCAATCGGCGCCCTGCGCCTCGATCGCCTGAATCTCAGCCCCGAAATTGGCGAAGTCCGCGCTGAGAATCGATGGTGCAATCTTGATGGAACGCTCAAAGCTCATGGCGGGCCCCTGTCTGGCGCGATGGATCTGTTGCACGCTTTGTGCAACCAAACCGGCCTCGCGTCCAGCGGATTTGCATCGCCTGATCGGCCCTGATCAGGGCCAAACCTGCGATGGGGCACTGCACTGGTCTTAAGCGGCGGCGTGACCCGGCAGACAGCACAGGCGGATGTTGCGCACCAGTGAGGTGACAACCCGGCCTTCATCCGTGTCGCGAATGCCATAACCATAGCCGCGCAAACGGTGTTTCCATTCGCGTTCGGATACCGCCAGCCGACGTTCGCGCAGGACCATCTGTTGAATATCTGTTGTGTTCATTTCGTTCCGCATATCCCTGTTTCCCTTCCTGATTACGAAGACGTTCTGGGATTAGGATTAGTTAACGAGAGTGGCGGAATTGGTAACAGAATGTGTCAGAACAGGGGATTGTTCATGACATGGCGACAATCTTTTGGGCAGGCCAGCAATGTGCACTAGGGCCTGTTCGTCCAGATGCAAGAGAAACCGGGGCATAAGGGCAAGTGTCAATCGCAGAGTAAAATGGGTCCATGTCGCGGCGTAAAAATGGGCCACTTCGGTTGATGTTTTGTGGCGCTTTTGCACGCGTGCTCGTCACAAAGCTGAAGCGTGCCAAAGCGCATGCTGGCCATAAGGCCAGCATTATTCTGACTGTGATTGCGGGCTGGTTATTTTCGGTTGTTGCGACTGTGTTTGAGCCGATAGCTTTCGCCATTCATCTCGAGGATGTGGACGTGATGGGTTAAACGATCGAGTAGCGCACCGGTCAGCCGCTCAGAGCCAAAGACTTCAGTCCATTCATCGAAGGGCAGGTTCGAGGTTATGATGATGGAGCCGCGTTCATAGCATTGGGATATGACCTCGAAGAGCAGCTCTGCGCCAGATTTGCTGAGCGGTACGAAGCCCAGTTCATCAATGATCAACAGGTTCTGGCTGGTCAGTTGCTTTTGAAGGCGCTGCAATCTCCGCTCATCTTGAGCCTCGATCAGATCATGGACTAATGCCGCAGCCGTTGTGAAGCGCACCTTCAGTCCTCTTTGACATGCAGCCAGCCCAAGTCCCAGGGCGATGTGTGTCTTGCCCGTGCCTGACGGGCCGAGCGCGATGATGTTCTCCCTGCGATTAACGTAATCGCATCGTGCCAGATCCATCGTCAGGGGCTTGTTCAAGCTTGGCATGATCTTGAAGTCAAAGCTATCCAAGCTCTTGGTGCTGGGGAACTTCGCCGCTTTGATGCGCCGTTCAATCATCCGGCGTTCGCGGTCGATCAATTCCATCTCACACAGCCGCGCCAGATAGTGGATGTGATCTTTGTTCTCTGCAGCACAGAGCTGCGCCTGTTTGGCATACTCGCCTTGGAACGTTGGCAGTCGCAGTTGTTTAAGATGATGCCGTAGAAGAATCCGAGGGGCTTCGGTCATGCCGCGGTCCTTCCCATCAAGCTCATGTAACTGGATGGGCGTGTTGTGCCGACATTGGCCTTGGGCAAGTATGGATAGAAGTCCAAATCCAATCGTGGTGGCCGCTTCTCAACCCGACACAGTACAAGGTGTTTTACGGCGTCATAGCCAATTGCACCCATATCTATTGCCTGCTGGATTGCGCCTTGCACAACATCCATTTCGAAGGTCTCCAAAAGGCGCAAGACTTGAACGTATTCTCGCTTGCCCGGCTTACCCATTCTGGCTTCAAGCAGTCGGTGCAGCGTGGCAAATACATCTGGCAAATGCCAACCCTGCAAAGGCGCGGCCTGATCCAGGGCACCCACCTTTTGTTCAAGCAGGGGCAAAAAGTGCAATGGGTCAAAGACCATATCCGCTGATGTGTAGGATCGTTTGTGCCGCGCAATAATCTCATTGCCGCAGCCGATGATAACCTCATGCACAAACCCACGCACATGAACATCGTGGTGCGCATAGGCTACTGGCACCGAGTAATCATTGCTGCGATAGCGCACCATTGAGATCGACGTTGCACGCGTGCTGACGTGATCGCAGGCTTCATATTCTGCGACGGGCAATCCCATCAGAGCATCCAAATCCGACATCAGGCGTGCGCCTATGGTTTGGGTGTGACCCCGCAACGTATCGTCCTGACGTGCTAAACACTTCTCTTCCAAATGTGCGTTCAGATCATCAAAGCTGTCATAGCGAGGTGCGGGAACCATGAAGTTGCGGCGGGTGTATCCAACCATGCCCTCAACGTTGCCTTTATCGTTCCCTCGCGCGGGTCTGCCAAACTTGTCATCAAACAAGTAATGCGACTGCAGTTCCGTAAACCGACGTGTGCGGATGCGCGTCTTATCCCCGAGTATCCGAGCCACGGCGATCTTGGTATTGTCGTAGAGAATGGATTGCGGAATGCCGCCAAAGAATGCAAAGGCGGACACATGGCCATCGCAAAACGCCTCGGTTGTCTCAGCTGGATATCCCTTCACAAACACCGCATCAGAATGTGGCAAGCTCATCACGAAGAAGTGGATCTTGCATTCCACGCCACCGATCACGCCCAGCGTCTCACCAAAATCAACCTGCGCATGGCCCGGCCGATGCGACAACGGCACAAACACCTCTTTGGTGCGCCGTTTTTGCTCGCGCACGTAATAGGTCACCGTGGTCAGGCTGCCGGCATATCCATGCTCATCGCGCAGCCGTTCAAAGATGCGCTTGGCCGTGTGTCGCTGCTTTTTGATCAGGGCTTTGTCTGTGCGCAGTATCTCATCGACCACACCAACATAACCATCAAGCGTTGGCCGCCGAGGCGCTTCCGACCGACGATACCCAGGCGGAAGTTCATGGCGCAGCATCTTCGCGATCGTCTTACGATCTTTGTTCTCTAATCTGTCAATGCGTGTTTCCTGAGTTTCCTGCTTTTGATGTCAGAGGTTGCCTTTGTTCTCTTCGAACTCTGAGGTTCATGATGGGGTTGGCTGGGTGTGGGTCGGCAATGTTGAAACCGCAATCATACCGTTGGTCTTGGCTGTTGCTACAGAATCGGCGCCGTGTCTCACGCCCTCCCTCGGGCATCGTCCCAGATGGGAACTTTGATTTAGGAATCCTCGTTGTCGCCTCGTAAGCCTTACGCGGACTGGAAGTCAGTTTTGTCTCGCATAATGGCATGAAGTATGATTGCCAGACGACGCGCCAGAGCCACTCGGGCCTTTCTCATCGTTGAGCGCGCACCGATTGCGAGGGCCCATGTCTTCAATTTGAGCGGAGCGGCATACCGCGTCAGCATCACATTGGCGGCCTCATAGAGAAGCGTTCTGACGCGCACGTCGCCCCGCTTTGAGATGCTGCCCGTGTAGTCGATTTCACCAGATTGATGCCGTCGCGGCACCAGTCCAAGATACGCCCCCACATCACGCGATTTCCTGAAACGCGACGGATCATCAATTGCTGCGGCAAAGGCCAATGCTGTGATCGGACCGACCCCTGGTACCGTCATAAGGCGCTGGCAGACTTCGGATTTGCGGGTCATCTTTTTGATGTCGCCATCAATGGCTGCAACCGCCGCGAGGATTGCTTCGCGTGCTGCGAACAGTCCGCAAATTGCGGCATGGAGGCCAGGCACTCCATCGCTAACTTTTAGCGCCGCGTTTTTGAATGCCGGAGACAAAGCTCGTGGCAGCCGCACGCCGAAGACGACGACCAGACCGCGGATCTGATTGTCGAGCGTCACACGCTGTCCGACCAGCTTCTTGCGGGCTGCGATCAGCGACCGGATTGCGTGCGCTGACAGTGATTTGACATGGGTCGGCTTGTAGAATCCCGTCCGCGCCAGGTGTGCCAAACCGCGGGCATCATTGCGGTCCGTCTTGTGGCCGGCCAGAGATTTAAGGGCCTGATATGCTTGCCTGCTCTCGATGCAAACAACCGGGACACCAAGCTCCGTCAGCCCATGGTAAAGCATTGGTGCCATCCGTCCCGTTTCAAATACAACTTTGGCACATGGTGGTCCAGAAGCGAGGAAGTCAGCGATCGCTTTTGGTGTTGAGCTCGCTTTTCCTTCACGAATAAGGGCCCCTTCACGATCCAGAATGCAGATATGCGTCTCTTCCATGGACACATCCAAACCAGCAAAATATTCCATTGGTCAGTCTCCTTTTCAATTGCATGTGCATCCAGAATAACAGGGGTAACTGAGTGCTGATCCTGATTACGCCATGTTGAAAAACCGCGCCGCTTCTCGGCCAGACATACCGTCCTTCAAACAAGCACGGCGCACACGACTATAAATATCCACAGAATACATCTCCCGCCCTCCGAATAAACGAAGGGCACAAACTGGCGGACTTTTACTCCGCTACAACTGCGATATGCAGCCGCTTCTGTGGCCCAATATTGCTCCGCGTTTTACAGCAAGTTGACGGGCGAGAGCCAAGGCCCACGGAGATTGACTTAGGCGCGGCCAAATCAAAGGTGAGTCAGAGGCACCTTTTAACATTGCGCGTTCTGACGGACAGTCTTTGAAGGAAAGTCACCCGTCCTCGGCTTGCCACGTGACGGCGTTATTCTGGAGCACGCCTTATGGCCAAAGATCATCTTGACCCGCTGGAAGAGCTGCGCGCGAACGCCGCCCAACCGTTTGAGCAGGCCCGCGCTATGCCGCCCTCGGTTTACACCACCGAGAGGTTCATGCAGGCCGAGCTTGAGCATATCTTCTCAAAGGACTGGTATTGCGTCGGGCGCGCCAGTGCTTTGGCCAATGCAGGCGACTATGTGACCGCCGAACTGGCAAACCAGCCGATCATCGTGCTGCGCGACAGGGACGGTGCGCTGCGCGCGATGTCCAATGTCTGCTTGCACCGGATGTCGACCTTGCTGGAAGGGCGCGGGACTGCGCGCTCGATCGTCTGCCCCTATCATGCCTGGACCTATAATCTGGATGGCTCTTTGCGCGGGGGCCCTGCGATGACCCTGAATGAAGGGTTCTGCAAAGACAGCTACAAATTGCCCACCATCCGCTGCGAGGAATGGCTGGGCTGGGTGTTTGTCACGCTCAACCCCGCTGCCCCCGCTGTGGCCGACCAGCTGCAACAGGTTGAAGACATGGTCGCCGGGTACGACATGACCAACTACACCGAAAGCTTCTATGAAGAACATGTCTGGGACACTAACTGGAAGGTGCTGGCCGAGAACTTCATGGAAAGCTATCACCTGCCGGTCTGCCATGCGGGCACCATCGGCGGGCTGTCCAAGCTGGAAGACATGATTTGTCCGCCCGGCCTGCCTGCGTTCAACTACCACACGATCCTCAAGGACAAGACGCTGCGCATCGCCATGGCGCATGACAGCAATGATCGCCTGAAAGGCGATGAACGCCGCACGACCTTCCTGCTCGCGCTTTATCCCAGCCTGCTGATCACGCTGACGCCGGGCTATTTCTGGTACCTTTCGCTGCACCCGGTCAGCCCCGGCCAGGTGCATATCCGCTTTGGCGGCGGCATGTCGGATGACTACAAGGATGATCCGGACGCACAGCAGAATTTCGCCGATTTGAAGGCACTTCTGGATGATGTGAACGTTGAAGATCGCGGGTGCACCGAAAAAGTCTACAATGGCCTATGTTCGGCGCTCAGCACCCCTGGCCATCTCAGCCACCTGGAACGCCCGAACTATGACTTTGCGCAATATCTCAACGCGCGGATCAATAGTTAAAAAGGCGCAATCCATGGCCCACACCCGAATTCGCAAGTTCAATACGTCTGACACGTATCCTGAGCAGAACCTCGATAACGACCTGTGTCAGGCGGTAGTCACCCAAGGCGGCAAAACCGTCTATCTGCGTGGTCAATGCCCGCAGAACCTGGATGATGCGGTCAATATCGACAGTCATGACCTGGTCGATCAGACTCACAAGGTGATGCAGAATATTCGCCAGTTGATCGAAGAGGCCGGCGGGCAGATGGAGCATCTGGTCAAGGTGGTCGTCTACATCACCGACGTGCGCCATCGCGAAGCGGTCTATCGCACCATGGGCGAGTACATCAAAGGGGTCTATCCGGTCTCAACTGGTTTGGTGGTACAGGCGCTCGCCCGTCCTGAATGGGTGGTTGAGATCGACGGTACCGCCGTGATCCCGGAGGATGTGGCATGACATTCTCTGTCACAGGCCGCTGTGCGCGCACCGGGCAACTTGGCGTTGCGATCACCACCTCGTCGATTGCGGTGGGCAGCCGTTGTCCCTGGGTCAAGGCCGGTGTCGGGGCCGTAGCCACACAGAACGTCACCATGCCGTCGATTGGCAATGATGTGCTGGACTGGATCGGTGGTGGTGATGATGCCCAACAGGCGCTGGACGCGGTGATGGAGCGTGAACGCTTTCCTGACTACCGACAGGTCGCCGTGGTCGATCACGCTGGCGATACGGCCATATTCTCGGGCGGCAATTCCTTGGGCATCCACGCGCAGGCAGTCGGCGACGGTGTGATCTCGGCAGGTAACCTGTTGGCCTCGGATCAATTGCCCCAAGTGGTGGTGGACCGTTTCGAGGCGACAGCTGATCTCTCTTTGCCAGACCGTCTGCTGGGCGCTCTGGAAGCGGGTTTGAACGACGGCGGAGGCGAGGCTGGCCCCGTGCATTCCGCCTGCCTGCTGGTTGCCGCTGAAACACCATGGCCGCTGGTCGATCTGCACGTGGATTGGTCGGAATCCTGCCCCGTTGCCGCGCTGCGTGCGCTTTGGACTGCTTACGAACCCCAAATGGACGATTACATCGCCCGTGCCCTCAACCCATCGGTCGCCCCCAGTTACGGGGTGCCCGGCGACGAATAGAAGGTTTCGCCCCATGTCTTCGATTGATCAGATGCGTAGCACATTGCAAGAGTTGGCCAATCTGCCCGGTGATCGCCCCTTTGGCCTGCCCGGCAATTTCTATACTTCACCGGCCTATTTTGACTGGGAATGTGCCCATTTATTGCGCGACGGCTGGCATTGTCTGGGCCGCGAGGATGAGGTGGCCGAGCCGGGGGATTACTTTACCCTGCAATTGCTGAACGAGCCGCTGATCGTGGTGCGGGGCGATGATGGCGACGCGCGCGTTCTGTCGAATGTCTGTCGTCACCGCGGAATGCCGCTGGCCGAAGGGTCGGGCAATATCAAGCGGTTCATTTGTTCCTATCACGCCTGGGCCTATGGGCGCGATGGCGCATTGCTGCGTGCTCCGCGGATGGAGAATGCAGGTTTTGATGCCTCATCCTGCCAGTTGAACAGCTTTCCGGTGCAGGTCTGGCGGGGGTTCATCTATGCCTCGCTGTCGGCCTCTGCCGCCCCTTTTGGGGCTGAGGCGCAGGCGTTGGATGACATGCTGGCGCCTTACGAGACCGAAGCGTTCCACGTCGTGCATTCCGCGTCCGAGCTGTGGAATACCAACTGGAAATGTCTGGTTGAGAATTTCATGGAAGGCTATCACCTGTCGGTCGTGCATCCTCAGACGCTGCATGGTTACACACCCACGGGTCTGGCGAAGAAATCTGTCTCGGGCCCCGGGTTCACCAGCTACAATGCCAATTATCCGCAGGATATCCCGTCACGCGGGGCAGGGGCGCCGGGTCTCAGCGATGTGGAACGTCGACGCTCGTCCCTGTTCGCGCGCTTCCCCAATCAGGTGGCCAGTCAGGCGGCCAACCTTCTGGTGTCTTTGTATATTTTCCCACGCACCCCTGATCAGATCGAGGTGAAATGGACCATGTCCGTTTACGGCGACGATCTGGACGAGGACACCATCGCGCAGCGCATCGCCCTTTGGGAGGAGGTCAACCGCGAGGATCGCGAAAAACTGGAACGGATGCAGGTCTCGCTGCATTCGTCTCATGCGCAGTCAGGGCCGTTGGCAACTGACGATTACGAAGGCACGATCCGAGATTTCCTGCTCTGGCTGGCGCATCAGGATAAGGCGGTTGATGCAGGGCTGAGTGTGGCTTGATCCAACGGAGTGCAATTCGAAAAGTGAGCACCGGTTTTCGGGTCAAGTTGCACGACCAATTAAAATGTGTGGCTGCGCCACGCTGTTTACGTTGGATGAGGGGCGCTGCCCCTCAAACTCCCCGGGATATTTTTGGCAAGAAGAAGCAGGGGCATTGGATCAGTCGTTGCCGTCTACTTTGCCGCGCAGGGCTTTGACCTCGCCGCGCACTTTCTTGGCCTTGAAACGGCGCTTCTTTGAGCCAAGAGTGGGGCGCGTGGCGATGCGGCGTTTGGGTTTTTCGGTGGCTTTGCGGATCAATTCGGTCAGCCTGTCGCGGGCGATGTCACGGTTGCGCGCCTGGCTGCGGGTTTCATCGCATTGGATCACCAGTGCGCCTTCTTTAGTCCAGCGTCGCCCGGCCAGACGGCGCAGGCGGGTCTTGACCGGCTCGGGCAGATTGGGGCTGCGGGCGGCCTCAAAGCGCAGTTCGACTGCTGAGCTGACCTTGTTCACATTCTGACCGCCGGGACCCGAGGCGCGCATGAAATGCTCGGTCAGTTCCCAATCCTCAATCGTGATCGTGTCGGTGATGTGCAACATAGTGACCTCAATTCAAAAGGGCCGCCCTTGTCGGTGCGGCCCTCTAGAAGTTTGCGGAGGTGGGCCGGTTAGGCGCACCAATTCGGATGGGATCTTACGCCCAAGGTTTGCCCTGGACTGTGCCCTCCCGAACTGTTCCGACACCTCGCTCCAATACCTCTAATGACACTGGACCACCTCCTTTCGAATGTTAAACCTAAGGAGAGACTGCCACAGATTTTGTATTTGTCAAAACAAAATCATGTGGTGCGCTGTTGTTCGCCACAGATAATTGCAGTAACCGAACTTGCCGGGGCTATGGCGAACTTGCCCGAATAGATCATTAAAATAAAAGCTAAAAATAACAAATCCGGACTGTGTCATGTGCGCGGCGGGTTGTCATGCAGTATCACCGGAAATCAGGGTATTTGCCGGTGACAGCGCCCACTGCAAGCTCTGGTGGCGGGCTGTGCAGGCGGCGCTTAAACGCCTGTTTTACAAGGGTTTGAGCGGCGATATAGCGGCTTCGACAATTTTCCGAACATACAACTCCGGTTGTATGTTCGGGTTTCGAGTTGTATGTTTCGTAACACGCTGAAAACAAAACGTTATTGTCTCTGCAACCTGAAAGCACCGACAGCGCAACATACAACTGATTTTGGCCTATCCGATAAAACCGATCAGTTACAGAGCCGGGCGCGAATCGCGCCCATCTGTCTACCCTCCCGCCACGGCGGCCTTCTCCGGGCCAAACCACAGGACGCGGCCAAGAATGCGGTCCTCCCCGGCCATGGGGCGTGGCGGGAAGTCCGGATTGTCGCTGGCCATGATCCAGGCACCGGCCTCCTGCCGCAGCCGCTTGATGATCAGCCCCGGGGCGCTGCGCACCACATAGGCCCGGCCCTCAAGAGGCTCACGGTCGCTCTGGTCAATCACCAGGATATCTCCTGAACGGATGTTGGGTTCCATCGAATCGCCCTCGACCCGCAGCGCGATGCATGTGTCGGGGTCCAGCCCCGTCGGCAGCGCCTCGCTCGGGATTGTGATCGACACTTCCGTCTCTTCAAACACCTCCTCGCCCGCGCCGGCCGCCGCACGCACATCGCCCGCAAACCGCAGCCGGGTGACGGACGCCTCAGGGGTTTTCGGATCGGGCGGGCCGGATTCGGCGGGCACAGGTTTGGACTGCGGCCGGGCCGGTGGCTGGCGTGGCGGCAGACGCGCGTCCAGCGTGGCCGCCAGCTTCTCTTCCAGCGTGGCCGCCATCTCCTCCCGCAGTGCTTTGGTCAGCGCCTTGAGCGTGCGCCTGTCCAGGGCCGCTGCGGGTGTGGCATGTGCCGTGCCACGGTGTGCAAGCTGCGCCTGCATCGCCGCCAGAACCCTCGCCGCCGCCGCCCCCTCCGGCAGGCCCAGCAGATCGGTGATGGCCTTGGGGATTCGCTCCGGCGCGGGGGGCACCGCATGGGCGGGTGGCCCGGGATCGGGAATATAGCTGCAGGTCTCCGATCCGGGCTTGCCCCTGAAAACCGCAATCACCGGATAGACCTCACGGAGGGCCACCGCAAAGCGCTCTTCCACAAAGTCTTTCTGCTGCCCGTCCCGGATCGGCATCCAGCCGCGCAGCCTGAGATCGCCGTTCTCCCGCTTTTCCACCAGTCGCTTGATGGCAGCCTTGCCCTCGTGATCGAGCACCCAGACCCGGTCCCCCTCCCGCGCCCGCGTGTCCGGTGCCACAAGGCAAAAGGCCGAAGAGGCTATCCCCTCGGGGATCATCGACTGGCCGATTGCCGAGACCCAGAACATATCCTGATCCATGGCTGTCTCCGGTGTTGGTAAAGGGTCACGCTCGGGCTGCGGCTTGCCCCAGCCCTGAACTGAGCATTTCGCAAGCCCCGGTGCGGGGCCGTGGTCTCCGCAAAGCTGGTCCAGGCGGGCGGTGCGGATTCGGCGGGCGCGGGGGGCCGTGGCGGGCCAATGTAGAATTCAAGGCCGAGGGCGCGGCAGATCTCTGCGGCGCGGCCAACCTTGGGTTCATGACCTTCAAGTACATGGCGCAAAGCACTCCCGGGAAGGCCATGATCCTTTTCAACGCGAAATGGATTGGTTTCCTGTCGCGCGATTTCTGATCGAAAGAGGTTTGCTAAATTCTCACGGTCCATTCGCAATCTATAGCGAATAATTGGTTCGCCAGCTATGGCGAGAAATTATTTGACAAATTTCCATATTTGGCAAATATTATTGCCATGTATAGCAAATCACTATCCCGTCTAATCCGAAGCTACGCTGTCGCTTCCGGCCTTACTCACCGCACTGTTTCTACCTACGCGGCGGGATCCGGCGACTTCTGTGACCGCCTTGAGCGCGGCTGCGACCTTACGACGCGCCGTGCGGCCCGCGTCACGCAATACTTCTCCGACCACTGGCCCTCCGGCCTTGCGTGGCCTGACGACATACCGCGCCCCGCGCCTGCGCCGGGTTCGCCTGCGGGCCTGGCTGCGGCTCCCGCGGCCCCGCAAGCCGGGGATGCGGCATGAGCGGGCGCTGCGATAGATGCGGGGTCGCGGGAGCCGGGATTTACGAGCTGGCGCTCATGCGCGTTGATGACGGGCTTATGGACCCGGACGCGGTTGCCTGCGCGCGCATGGTGGAGCTTTGTCCGGACTGCCGGGACACCCTGGCGGCCCGCGTCGCGCAGCTTGTCCCGGTTTGGGAGGCGGATGGCCCCGCCAATCGTCACGACGCCGGGACGGAGGACGTTCGCTGTGTGAACGCCGAAAAGCGGCTTGGGCAGGTGCTGTCCATGTCCCGCAAGCCCCTCGAAAAACCCACTGGTGTCGCGGCGGATGGCCCCGGCACCGTCCCCGATGGCAAATCCAGGAGCATATAGCCATGTCCTTCACTGACGTTGCACCACCCGAAACGCACACCGCCAGAACGGGCATATCATTTTCCCTGTGGATTTCGAAAACCGCGTCTGCGGCGCGCCTGAGCTTCACGGCGGCGGCGCAGATGGAGATTTTCGAACGCTCCATCATCGCAGAGCGCTGCTTTGCGAAGGCGGGTCGCGGCCCCGACGAGGGCAGGCTGCTGCTGGTCATGCAGGCAGACGGGGATCTGGAGTTCAGGGCGACAATGCGTGGAGGGGCCTCGATCAGGATGAATGTCTGGGATCCTCTGCCGAAAGACAAACGCCCCGCCGGAGCCGTTGATCTGATCGGTACCGGGCATGGTGGGTTGCTGTTTCGGCTGCCCCGTGGACCCGCCCGTCCGGGCCTGGCGGCAGGATGGACGCCGAACACGGTCTGAAGCGGCCGGAGCGGGACCGGTGAGCGGGACCCTTCGAATAAACCGCTGGGATATCCGCGCCACTCCTGACGCGGGCATGGCCACACTGTCGCTGGGACATACGACAATTCAGCTTGATCGGCGGGATATATACCGGCTTGTGCTGGATCGGGCCAATCGTCACGACACCGGGATCATTACCGTCCCGCCGGCGGCTGTTCTGACCGCCGCGCTGTGGTTGCTGGACCGTGTTCCGGGAGGTGTCACATGAGGTCCACCGGGCACCGCCACCCGTCTCCGCCACGATTGTCCGTTTTCGTGGCGGCACCTGCCCCGACCCTGCGCAGATCCTGTCTTGCGCGGGTCGGGGGCTTCTGGCGGGGCCTGTGCGGCGCGGTGGCGCGGCTGGAGGATCACTGGCTGGGGGATTTGATCGGGGTGGTTTCGCTTTTCGGTGTGCTTTGGATGTTCCTGTTGTTTGGTCACGCGCTCGGGGGCACCCCATGAGCGCGCTGGCGGAGTTCAGGGAGATGCGGCGCGCGCTTGGTGGTGCGGCCGCGTTGTTGCGCAGGATGGATCAGCACAGCGCGCGCGGTGCGACCGGTGCGACCGGTGCGACCGGTGCGACCGATACAGCCCGTGAGCTGATCGGGCTTTTGCGCGTGGCGGTTGCACAGGCGCATGCCTTGGAAACTGCCGGGCATATGGACCGGGCGGAGCGCGCATTGCACGCCTCCCGATTGCCAACCGGGACTGCAGACACAGGGCGGCGGGCGGAGCTGAGGGCGGCGCTTGAGGGACTGGGCCCCGTGACACGGCTGTCCGGCTGCCGGACCCGTGCGGTCACAAGGATTATCGTCTGGACGGCGCACGTTGCCGATCTGGACGCGGACACGCTGCGCGGCGCGGGTCGTACCGCCGGGGTGGTCCGGGCGCGGCAGTTGGCCATGCTGCTGGCGGCGGCGCTGACAGGCGCGCCCCTGACCGCTATCGGGGCGGCTCTCGGAGGGCGGGATCACACAACGCTCCATCACGGCATCAAGCGCGCGAAGGAGCGTCTGGCGGTCTGTGATGATATCGCCCTGATGGCGACAGGGGTGCTTGAGGGGCTCGCTGCGGACGCACCCGTGGGGATGGCATGATGCACCACGCCCGCCTGCATGCCAGCCCGCGCGTTGTCGCGGGCGGCAGGCATTTGCGCGGTCAATTCGGTCATCGCGGAACTGCGCGCAAACGGGGCCGGGATCACCTGCCGACAGGCGGTCAAAGATGGCCAGCGGCGATTTTACTACCGGCTGACGAAAAGCCCGGAAGGATACTGAGGCGTGACAAAAATCTCCGAACCGAAGATCCAGCGCATCCCCGTTGCGGATATTGAAGTGGATGCGGAGCACCGGCTTCGGCCTGTCTCGGACGCCGGTGTGCAAAGCCTGATGGCCTCGATCGAGGAATTGGGCGTGATCAAGGATGCCATCCATGTGCGCAAGAAACGGCGTGCAACCGGCGAGAGCCTTGTTTTGATGGCGGGCGGACACCGCCTGGAAGCCGCCAAGCGGCTCGGTTGGGAGACAATTCCGGCACGCATATGGGCTGATGCAACAGATGATTTTGCGCGGCTTATGGAAATCGACGATAACCTCTCTGGCTCTGACCTGAGCAATCTTGAACTCAGCGTATTCCTCGCCGAACGCAAGCGCGTCTATGAGCGTCTGCATCCGGAGACGAAAGCCGGAGTTGCAGGGGCGCATGCCAGGAACGGAACCGCAACGGAAATTATTTCCTTTGCGGACAGCGTAGCAGAAAAACGCGAATTGACCGCGCGCCATATCCGCAATTTCATCTTGATCGGCAACGCGCTCAGTCGGCGTGAAGTGGGCGAATTGGCCTCAGCCAAGGAGCCATTAAAGCTCAAGGATTTGATGGCGCTTGCACAGATCGGGGAACCGATTGTGCGTGCAGATATCGTGGGTCGTCTTTCAATCGGTGAGGTTAAGTCAGTCACTGAGGCACTTGAAAAACTCCAACCACAAAATGCAAAATCATCTGACCCTGACGCCCGGGCCTTTCAAAAGCTGGCTGCAGCGTGGTCTCGCGCGTCAATGAAGGTGAAGCGCCGCTTTGTCGCCGATCAAAATGTCGGGTTGTCGAAGATTCTCGAAGACCTGGACGGAGAGCTGTAAAGATGGCTTCGCTGCGCCCGGACAAGGTTTGGTGGACTACGACCGAGACCGCCGAGGCGCGGCTTCCTGATATGCCGAGCACGCAGCAGGGCGTGGATGCACTCGCAAATCGCTCGGGGTGGAGAGATCATCCCGAATGGTCTTGTCAGCGCAGCGGCAAAGGCGGCGGCTGGGAATACAATTGGCAGCTTTTCCCGCTCGCAGCGCGGCGCAAACTGCTGAAGGAGGCGAAGCTGCCAAATCAGGAGGCGCAAAACGCACCACCTGATTTGGCTGATCTGCAAGCCTATTATGAGAGCCTGCCCGAGGGCGTGAAGGCCAAGGCGCAAAACCGCAAGAAGGTGCTGTGCGAGGTTCTGGCCCATGAGCGTTCCGGCCTGACGCGGTTCTTTGCGGTGAGCCAGGCGGCGCTGATGAACGGGATTGGTGATCGCACGATCTGGAACTGGTTCAAATTGGTCAAGGGGCAGCCGGAAGCCGACTGGCTTTACCTCCTCGCGCCGCGCAACAGGGCGGGCGCACGCAAGGAGGCGAAGGCGGACTGCAGCCCTGAATTTATGGACTATTTAAAGGGGCTGTTTTTGCAGCTTGAAGGCCCGACTTTCGCCCAGGCCTACCGCGATACAAAGAAGATCGCCCGCCACAACGGCTGGGCAATTCTCTGCGAACGCACGGCGCGGCGGCGCATGAATGAGGAGGTGCCGCGCGTTGTCCAGGTCTATGCCCGGGACGGTATTGCCGGGCTTGAGCGCTGCTTCCCGCCCATGATCCGGTCCAGGCTTGAGATGCATGCGATGGAGCATGTGAATGCTGACTGCCACAAGTTCGATGTCTTCACCGAATGGGAAGATGGTCATGTTGACCGATGCCAGATCGTAGCCTCTCAATCAGCATCATTCCGAAGGTGTTACGGTCGCGAATTCGCTGCCAAGTGGTTGAGCGGCGGGGTCAAGACCCGCTATCGCGGCAAGATCCGTGATGATGATCCAATGGGTGTGCTGCCCTTGCTTGGCATTCAAATCCACTGGGCCACGCCGGGGCATGGTCAGGCCAAGCCGATCGAGCGGACCTTCCGTGACTTCGCCAGTGATATCGCAAAGGACATCCGCTTCGCCGGTGCCTATGTCGGCAATCGCCCGGATGCCAAGCCGGAGAACTACAAATCCCGGGCCATCCCGATCAAGGATTTCATCCGTGTCGTTGACGAGCGCATCAAGGAACACAACGCCCGGGTCGGGCGTCTGTCGGAAACCGCCAATGGCCGCAGCTTCGATGAGACCTTTGCGGAAAGCTATGAACGCTCTGCCATTCGCCGCGCTACCGACGAGCAGAAACGCCTCTGGTTGATGGGTCAGAAAACGCTGACCATGCAGAAGAACAACGGTCGCATTCACGCCTTCGGCAACTACTTCTGGTCTGATTGGATGGCCGAGTATGCGTCCAAACGCGTCATTGTCCGCTTCGATATCGAGGATCTGCAATCCGGCGTCTATATCTACGAGCTGACCGGCGAGTTCATGGGCTTTGCCCCATGCCAGCTTGCCAAAGGTTTCCGCGATCTGACGGCTGCGAAAGAGAACGCACGGGCCAAAGCCCAATTCCGCCTCGCTCATCGCAAGATGCTGAAGGCCGAGCGCCGTCTCAATCAAAAGGAGATCGCAGCGCAGCTTGACGCCATCCCCGTGCCTGACCCGATCGTGCCGGAAAACAAGATTGTGGCGCTGCACAAAGGGGAAGCACGCCCCATCGCGGCGCGGGCAACGCGTCCTGCCTATGAGGACGAAATGACACCGGAGCAAGAAGCCGAGGTCATTGCGTTTCAAGAAAAGTTCTATGCGGATCAAAAACGCAAGGAAGCCAAGGCCGAAGACGAAGAGCCGATCGACCGATATCGCCGCGCCGTTACGCTCGAGCAGGAATTGTCGGGTGGAAAGAACATTGGCGCAAGCGCGGCCAACTGGCTGCGGGGCTACCAGACAACCTCGGAGTATTTCGCCCACCGCGACATGCACCGCGATGTTGGGGATCACTTCGTGTGGTTTGAGTGATGCCGCCTGCGCGGGATGCACCCCGCGCAGGCGACGATGAAACGGGCGGAAAGCCCCGGAGACAGGAGTTAAAATGACAGAGACAACCGGACTTTACAACAGCGTAGCCCCGCTCAGGAATGTGACTGCCCTGGTCACCCTGATCCATCGGGTCAACGGGCGCACCATGGGGTTGCCTGGCATGGCCACGTTCTACGGCCACTCAGGCTTCGGCAAGACAACAGCGGCGGTTTATGCGGCCAACAAATTCAACGCCCTTCAGGTTCAGGTGAAAGAGAGCTGGACGGGCAAGAAACTGTGTCAGGCGATCCTTGGCGAGATGATCGTGACGCCAGCCACGACGATCGCGGACATGGTCGATCAGATTGCCCGGGGTCTGATGTTCTCCGAGAGGGTGCTGCTTGTGGACGACGCGCAGTATTTGGTGAAGCGCGGCATCATCGGCATTCTGCGCGACATCTATGAGAGCAGCGGCAACACAATCATTCTGATTGGCGAAGAGACCCTGCCGCAGGATCTGCAACGCCGGGAAAACATCCACGGCCGCATGCTGGATTGGGTGCCTGCGCTGCCTGCTTGCATGGCGGACCTTGACCATCTGGCTGGGCTGTATTGCCCGAAAGTGACGCTCGCCCCCGACTTTAAGGATCACATCCTCAAGGCCTCAAGGCCTCAAGGCCTCCCGGCATTCCATTCGCCGCATCTGTGTGAACCTCGACAAGGTGGCTGAATTTGCCGGAACGCGGGGCGTTGAACAGGTGGATATTTCCAGGTGGGGTGATCGGGAATTCTTCGCCTGCGCGGCCCCCAAGCCTCGGGGGAATTGGCATGAGCGTTTGTGAGCATTGTGACCGCCCCGCGCAGGTCCGGCATTCCCTCGTTTTGTTCACAGGCAACATGACCTTCAGCGCATGGGAGTTTGCCCTCTGCCGAACGTGCGCGGACGCTCTGCCCCGGAACATTTCCATCACAGTCGAGAAGGAACCAACGGAATGACCCGCAAACCTGTCACCCAAGGCACGGGCACCGAGAACATGTGGCGCTCCATGCGGATGATGGGGCAGTTCACGCCGCTCGACATCGCCGTGCATTCAACCACGGATACAGTGTCGGTCACCGAAGCGACAGCCAGGGGCTATTGCTCGATGCTGCTGAAGGCCGGGTATCTGGGCGTTGTCCGGAAGGCCGTGCCGGGCAAATGGCCAGCCACCTACAGGTTTGTGCGCGACACTGGCCCACTGCCCCCGCAAATCCAGCGCGTGAAACAGGTCTTTGATCCCAACATCCGCGAAGTGACCTATTACCCCGGCGCAACTCTATGAGCGGGCCTTTGGATACCATCGCCCAAAGCTGGGGAATTGATCCCCCCGACTGGGTTGTCCGTCTCGCCGAAGAATGCGCGGCCAGCTCACAACGGCAAGTGGCTGGGCGTCTCGACCGCTCCGGCGCATTGGTCAATCAGGTGCTGAAGAACAAATACAACGGCGATCTTGCCGCTGTTGAGGACTGCGTGCGCGGCGTGTTCATGAACGGCACGATCGAGTGCCCCGCGCTTGGATCAATTCCCTCAAACGAATGCCACGACTGGCGCAAGAAATCCCGGCAGTTCGGCAACGCCAACATGCTGCGCGTTCGAATGTTCCGCGCCTGCAATCACTGTCCCCGAAACATGAAGGAGGCCCAGTCATGAGCCAGTTTACCCCCGCCGCAATCCCTGACGGCAAGCACGATATCTACGGCAACATTTACATGGGCGACGGCAAAGGTGGTTTCCAGCCGATCGAGACCATCAAGCCCCAGCATCTGCTTGAAGATGAAATCGTGCGCAGCATCCTCGGCTTTGGCCTGGCCCTGTCCGATCAGATGGCGCGGTTTAAGGAGCATACCTTTGGCGACATCGGTGGACACGAGGCCATTCTTGAGCAGGAATACAATACGAAGCTCGGCGGGGCCAAGGGCAACAAAACGCTTCAGACCGTCGACGGGTTATTCAAGGTTCAGGTGCAGGTGTCAGACCACATCACCTTCGGTCCAGAGCTTCAGATCGCCAAGGCCCTGTTTGATGAATGCCTGACTGAATGGGCAGCGGACGCACGGCCAGAGTTGCGGGCCGTAGTGACGAATGCGTTCCAAACCGACAGGACAGGAAATATCAACCGCTCTCGCATCTTTATGCTTTTGCGCCAGGACAGCGACGATCCCCGCTGGCAGGAAGGCCAGCGCGCCATTCGCGAAGCTATGCGCCCGGTCGGGTCCAGGACCTATGTGCGCTGCTATCAACGCGCCAGCCATGATGCCCGCTGGGAGCCTGTCGTTCTCGACATGGCGGCGGTGTGATCATGAGCCAGACCTGGACAGGGAAATCCGTGCGCGCGCTTCAGCAACAGATCCACATCGCCTGCCGTGATCTTGGCCTTGATGCCGACGCCCGTCATGACATCCAGATGGCTGCGTGCGGCAAGGCGTCGATGCGAGACATGTCAGAGGCTGACCTGCAACTGGTGGTCAACCACCTGAAGGCGCGCGGCTGGAAAGGGGGCGCTGGACAGGGGGCCGAACGGCGCGGTCACAAGCCTGCGCCGCGCGGTGATCTGCGTCTGGTGCATGTGCTCTGGCGCAAGCTCGGAGACGCGGGCGCATTGCGCGAACCCGGGCGTGCCGGTCTCAACAAATTCATTCGCAGCCGCTTTGAGGGAAGCTGGAAGTCCGTGCCGATCGACGTGGACACCCTGCGCGATCACCGGCAGATCAGCCAGATCATCAATTCCCTGAAAGACTGGTGCGCGCGTGAAAGCGTGGAGCTGAAGCGGTGAAGAAGCGCACGCGCCGGGGGCAGAGGCGGCGCAAATGAACAAGATATCCAAGCCATATCTGCCGGGTGTGCTGGGCCTGATCGCCGGGGAAATCGGCGAGGAGGTCGCAGTGCGCCTGGCCGAGGCGCGCGGCGGACGGGCCATCCATGTGCCCAAAACCCCAATGCCTGACTCCGAGCTGTCGCGGATCGTTGGCCTTGAGGCTGCCGGACAACTCTCCAGGCTGCTCGGAGAAGGCACCTTCATGGTGCCCTGTGGCAGTTTCGGAGGCGCGGGCGGACGCCGTGCGCGCATCGAGGCGCTCTGGCGTCAGGGTCTGTAAAACGCGGAGCAATATTGGGCCACAGAAGCGGCTGCATATCGCAGTTGTAGCGGAGTAAAAGTCCGCCAGTTTGTGCCCTTCGTTTATTCGGAGGGCGGGAGATGTATTCTGTGGATATTTATAGTCGTGTGCGCCGTGCTTGTTTGAAGGACGGTATGTCTGGCCGAGAAGCGGCGCGGTTTTTCAACATGGCGTAATCAGGATCAGCACTCAGTTACCCCTGTTATTCTGGATGCACATGCAATTGAAAAGGAGACTGACCAATGGAATATTTTGCTGGTTTGGATGTGTCCATGGAAGAGACGCATATCTGCATTCTGGATCGTGAAGGGGCCCTTATTCGTGAAGGAAAAGCGAGCTCAACACCAAAAGCGATCGCTGACTTCCTCGCTTCTGGACCACCATGTGCCAAAGTTGTATTTGAAACGGGACGGATGGCACCAATGCTTTACCATGGGCTGACGGAGCTTGGTGTCCCGGTTGTTTGCATCGAGAGCAGGCAAGCATATCAGGCCCTTAAATCTCTGGCCGGCCACAAGACGGACCGCAATGATGCCCGCGGTTTGGCACACCTGGCGCGGACGGGATTCTACAAGCCGACCCATGTCAAATCACTGTCAGCGCACGCAATCCGGTCGCTGATCGCAGCCCGCAAGAAGCTGGTCGGACAGCGTGTGACGCTCGACAATCAGATCCGCGGTCTGGTCGTCGTCTTCGGCGTGCGGCTGCCACGAGCTTTGTCTCCGGCATTCAAAAACGCGGCGCTAAAAGTTAGCGATGGAGTGCCTGGCCTCCATGCCGCAATTTGCGGACTGTTCGCAGCACGCGAAGCAATCCTCGCGGCGGTTGCAGCCATTGATGGCGACATCAAAAAGATGACCCGCAAATCCGAAGTCTGCCAGCGCCTTATGACGGTACCAGGGGTCGGTCCGATCACAGCATTGGCCTTTGCCGCAGCAATTGATGATCCGTCGCGTTTCAGGAAATCGCGTGATGTGGGGGCGTATCTTGGACTGGTGCCGCGACGGCATCAATCTGGTGAAATCGACTACACGGGCAGCATCTCAAAGCGGGGCGACGTGCGCGTCAGAACGCTTCTCTATGAGGCCGCCAATGTGATGCTGACGCGGTATGCCGCTCCGCTCAAATTGAAGACATGGGCCCTCGCAATCGGTGCGCGCTCAACGATGAGAAAGGCCCGAGTGGCTCTGGCGCGTCGTCTGGCAATCATACTTCATGCCATTATGCGAGACAAAACTGACTTCCAGTCCGCGTAAGGCTTACGAGGCGACAACGAGGATTCCTAAATCAAAGTTCCCATCTGGGACGATGCCCGAGGGAGGGCGTGAGACACGGCGCCGATTCTGTAGCAACAGCCAAGACCAACGGTATGATTGCGGTTTCAACATTGCCGACCCACACCCAGCCAACCCCATCATGAACCTCAGAGTTCGAAGAGAACAAAGGCAACCTCTGACATCAAAAGCAGGAAACTCAGGAAACACGCATTGACAGATTAGAGAACAAAGATCGTAAGACGATCGCGAAGATGCTGCGCCATGAACTTCCGCCTGGGTATCGTCGGTCGGAAGCGCCTCGGCGGCCAACGCTTGATGGTTATGTTGGTGTGGTCGATGAGATACTGCGCACAGACAAAGCCCTGATCAAAAAGCAGCGACACACGGCCAAGCGCATCTTTGAACGGCTGCGCGATGAGCATGGATATGCCGGCAGCCTGACCACGGTGACCTATTACGTGCGCGAGCAAAAACGGCGCACCAAAGAGGTGTTTGTGCCGTTGTCGCATCGGCCGGGCCATGCGCAGGTTGATTTTGGTGAGACGCTGGGCGTGATCGGTGGCGTGGAATGCAAGATCCACTTCTTCGTGATGAGCTTGCCACATTCTGATGCGGTGTTTGTGAAGGGATATCCAGCTGAGACAACCGAGGCGTTTTGCGATGGCCATGTGTCCGCCTTTGCATTCTTTGGCGGCATTCCGCAATCCATTCTCTACGACAATACCAAGATCGCCGTGGCTCGGATACTCGGGGATAAGACGCGCATCCGCACACGTCGGTTTACGGAACTGCAGTCGCATTACTTGTTTGATGACAAGTTTGGCAGACCCGCGCGAGGGAACGATAAAGGCAACGTTGAGGGCATGGTTGGATACACCCGCCGCAACTTCATGGTTCCCGCACCTCGCTATGACAGCTTTGATGATCTGAACGCACATTTGGAAGAGAAGTGTTTAGCACGTCAGGACGATACGTTGCGGGGTCACACCCAAACCATAGGCGCACGCCTGATGTCGGATTTGGATGCTCTGATGGGATTGCCCGTCGCAGAATATGAAGCCTGCGATCACGTCAGCACGCGTGCAACGTCGATCTCAATGGTGCGCTATCGCAGCAATGATTACTCGGTGCCAGTAGCCTATGCGCACCACGATGTTCATGTGCGTGGGTTTGTGCATGAGGTTATCATCGGCTGCGGCAATGAGATTATTGCGCGGCACAAACGATCCTACACATCAGCGGATATGGTCTTTGACCCATTGCACTTTTTGCCCCTGCTTGAACAAAAGGTGGGTGCCCTGGATCAGGCCGCGCCTTTGCAGGGTCGGCATTTGCCAGATGTATTTGCCACGCTGCACCGACTGCTTGAAGCCAGAATGGGTAAGCCGGGCAAGCGAGAATACGTTCAAGTCTTGCGCCTTTTGGAGACCTTCGAAATGGATGTTGTGCAAGGCGCAATCCAGCAGGCAATAGATATGGGTGCAATTGGCTATGACGCCGTAAAACACCTTGTACTGTGTCGGGTTGAGAAGCGGCCACCACGATTGGATTTGGACTTCTATCCATACTTGCCCAAGGCCAATGTCGGCACAACACGCCCATCCAGTTACATGAGCTTGATGGGAAGGACCGCGGCATGACCGAAGCCCCTCGGATTCTTCTACGGCATCATTTTAAACAACTGCGACTGCCAACGTTCCAAGGCGAGTATGCCAAACAGGCGCAGCTCTGTGCTGCAGAGAACAAAGATCACATCCACTATCTGGCGCGGCTGTGTGAGATGGAATTGATCGACCGCGAACGCCGGATGATTGAACGGCGCATCAAAGCGGCGAAGTTCCCCAGCACCAAGAGCTTGGATAGCTTTGACTTCAAGATCATGCCAAGCTTGAACAAGCCCCTGACGATGGATCTGGCACGATGCGATTACGTTAATCGCAGGGAGAACATCATCGCGCTCGGCCCGTCAGGCACGGGCAAGACACACATCGCCCTGGGACTTGGGCTGGCTGCATGTCAAAGAGGACTGAAGGTGCGCTTCACAACGGCTGCGGCATTAGTCCATGATCTGATCGAGGCTCAAGATGAGCGGAGATTGCAGCGCCTTCAAAAGCAACTGACCAGCCAGAACCTGTTGATCATTGATGAACTGGGCTTCGTACCGCTCAGCAAATCTGGCGCAGAGCTGCTCTTCGAGGTCATATCCCAATGCTATGAACGCGGCTCCATCATCATAACCTCGAACCTGCCCTTCGATGAATGGACTGAAGTCTTTGGCTCTGAGCGGCTGACCGGTGCGCTACTCGATCGTTTAACCCATCACGTCCACATCCTCGAGATGAATGGCGAAAGCTATCGGCTCAAACACAGTCGCAACAACCGAAAATAACCAGCCCGCAATCACAGTCAGAATAATGCTGGCCTTATGGCCAGCATGCGCTTTGGCACGCTTCAGCTTTGTGACGAGCACGCGTGCAAAAGCGCCACAAAACATCAACCGAAGTGGCCCATTTTTACGCCGCGACATGGACCCATTTTACTCTGCGATTGACACCCGTGCTGCGCGCGGACCTGCACTCTATCAAAT
Source organism: Roseovarius sp. (assembly GCA_965207105.1). Classification (GTDB taxonomy): domain Bacteria; phylum Pseudomonadota; class Alphaproteobacteria; order Rhodobacterales; family Rhodobacteraceae; genus Roseovarius. Next base: position 576,030 of record CBDBLS010000028.1, read on the forward strand.
CCGTGGCAGGACCAACCGGCAACCGCCGTCTGGTCTCTGATGGCGAAACTGATGGCCACGCCGACCGCTTCTGGGCCGGTGCTTTGGCCGTCTCGAGCGCCGAGACCGAATATCAACCCTATGCCTACCGCCCCGTCCCGGCCGGCGGGGGCAGGGATGTGCGCCGCCCGGTCAGGCAGACCGCCGGGTTCCGGGCGCAAAAAGGAGTGTGGTGATGGCCGACAAGTCTTCAGGCAGCGGAGCGACAGGACAACACTACCGTCTCGTCGATCAATATCAGCGCCCGGTGCGCAGGCAATCTCTGAGCGAGCGCGTCGCCGAGCCGGGTATCACGTCCATTCGCAGTGCCTGGTCGAGATCGATTGCTTCGGGTTTGACCCCTGCGCGGCTGGCAACCGTTCTGTCCAATGCTTCGGAGAACGACTTGGATGCGTATCTGATCCTTGCCGAAGAGATGGAGGAAAGGGATCCGCATTACGCATCTGTCCTGGGCGTGCGAAAGCGCGCCGTCTCCGGTGTCATTCCCGTTGTCACCCCCGCTTCCGACAAACCTGATGACGTCAGGATAGCCATGGATGTGCGCTCCGGTCTGGCGGAGCATGACGGATTTGCAGACCTCGTGGAGGACATGCTCGATGCGCTTGGCAAGGGCTTCTCCCAGGTGGAGCTGATCTGGGGAAGCGGCAAGCGCAGTTGGTGGATTGAGGAGTTCATTCACCGCGATCCGCGCTTTTTCATGTTCGACCGGGACACGGGGCGGGAAGTTCGCCTGATTGACGAACTCGATATGGTGAACGGTCTGGCGCTTGAGCCGTTCAAATGGATCAGCCACAGGGCCAAGCTCAAGTCCGGGCTTGTCGGCCGGGGCGGTCTTGCGCGGCTCGTGGCCTTTGGCTGGATGTGCAAGAGCTACACCGTGAAGGACTGGATCGCCTTCGTGGAAACCTATGGCCTGCCGCTGCGCCTGGGCAAATACGGGGCCAGCGCCACGTGTAATCGGCGGAGCAATACTCGGCCACGGTAGCGGCGTCGTTGTGTTGTCGCGGGCGGCGTAAAAGTCGTCCACTTTTGCCCTTTCGTTTGATGGGAGGGCCGGGGGATTTTCACCGTGGAATTGTATTTGAAGGTGCGTCAGGCTCATTTTCAGGATGGGTTGAGCGGGCGTCGGATTGCCCGGGATTTTGGGATTGGCCGAGACAGTGTTGCGAAGATGTTGGCCTATTCGGAGCCACCGGGGTATCGGCGGACAGCGCCGATTAGGCGCCCGAAGCTGGATGCGTTCACCTGCCAGATCGACCAATGGCTTACTGAGGACAAAGCGCGTCCGCGCAAGCAGCGCCACACCGCAAAGCGTATCTTTGAGAGGCTGCGCGACGAGTGCGGCTTTGATGGCGGATACACAATCGTCAAAGACTGCGTCCGGGCCAGGAAGCGCTCTGGCAAAGAGATGTTCGTGCCGCTCAGCCATCCGCCCGGGCATGCGCAGGCGGATTTTGGTGAAGCGCCTGTCGTGATTGGCGGCGTTGAGCGGAAGGCGCACTTCTTCGCCTTTGATCTGCCGCAGAGCGATGCGTGTTTTATCCGGGCCTATCCTGCGGCAACCACCGAGGCCTGGCTGGATGGGCATGTGCATGCCTTTGCTTTCTTTGGGGCGGTTCCCCTGTCGATCCTCCATGACAATGACCGCTGCCTGGTGGCGCGGATCCTGCCGGACGGCACCCGGCAAAGAACCCAACGGTTCAGCGCAATGCTGTCGCATTATGTGGTCCGGGATCGCTACGGCCGTCCCGGCAAGGGGAACGACAAGGGAGCGGTCGAGGGGTTGGTCGGCTACGGGCGGCGCGACTTCATGGTGCCGATCCCGTCCTTTCCGGACCGGGATGCGTTCAACGCTCACCTGGAAGAGCAATGCCGCAAACGGCAGGACGATGTCCTGCGCGGACACAAGGCCAGCATCGGCGAACGGCTGCAAGCCGATCCGGCGGCAATGCAGGATTTGCCCGGCGCACCCTTCGAGGCCTGTGAGTTGCAAAGTGGCCAGGTCACATCGACATCGGTGGTGCGGTATCGCGGTAACGACTACTCGGTGCCGGTCGCATATGGCCACCGCGCGGTCTGGATCAAGGGCTTCGTGATCCGCGTCGTTATCGGTTGCGCCACTGAGGTGATCGCCGATCATCCCCGCTCTTATGACAGCGGTGACATGGTGTTCGACCCGCTGCATTACCTGCCGCTGATCGAGCGCAGGATCATGTCCTTCGATCAGGCTGCGCCCTTGCAGGGTTGGGAACTGCCTGACGCCTTCGCCACGCTCCGGCGCTTGCTGGAAGCCCGGCAGGGCAAGGCGGGCAAAAGGGAGTATGTCCAGGTCCTGCGCCTGTCGGAACGGTTCGAGCTGGAGGTGCTGCATCTTGCCGTCAAAGACGCCCTGCGAATGGGGGCGGTCAGCTTCGATGCGATCAAGCACCTCGTCCTGTGCCGCGTCGAGCGAAGGCCCCCGAGGTTGGATTTGGATGTCTATCCGTTCCTGCCCGGAACCAACATCGCCACCACCTCGGCTTCTTCCTGTATGAGCCTTCTGTCAGGAGGTGACGCATGACGGATGCACCCGAACTGCCGCTGACACACCACCTCAAGACTCTGCGCCTGCCCACCTTCCTGCGCGAGCATGACAAGCAAGCGCGCATTTGTGCGGCGGAAGGCCTGGATCATGTGCGCTATCCAGCCCGGCTGACCGAGCTGGAACCAATCGATCGGGAGAGGCGCATGGTCGAGCGCCGGATCAAGGCGGCAAAGCTTCCAACCGTCAAAAGCCTCGACAGCTTCGACTTTACGGCCATCCCCGGTCTGAACAAGATGATGGTGCTGGAACTGGCGCGCTGTGAATGGATCGAGCGCAGGGAGAACGTCATCGCGCTCGGCCCGTCGGGAACCGGCAAAACCCATGTCGCTCTCGGGTTGGGGCTGACCGCCTGCCAGAAAGGGTTGCCTGTCGCCTTCGTAACCGCCGCAGCTCTCGTGCACGGGATGATGGAGGCCCGCGACGAGAAACGCCTCCGGCAGCTTCAGCGCAAACTGGCCAAGGTCAAACTGCTGATCATCGACGAGCCGGGCTTCGTCCCCTTGAGCAAAACCGGCGCCGAGCTTCTGTTCGAGCTGATCTCTCAGCGCTGCGAGCGTGGCTCAACCCTGATCACATCGAACCTGCCCTTCGAGGAATGGACCGAGACATTCGGCACCGAACGCTTGACCGGCGCGCTCCCGGACCGGCTGACACATCACGTCAACATCCTCGAGATGAACGGCGAAAGCTACCGCCTCAATCAGAGCCGCGCACGTATTGCCAACCCTTCAACCTGACAACTGAACAATCGGCCTGACGGCCAATGCGCCTTGGAACGTGCTTGCTGATTGGTGGCCACACGCCCCAAGGCGCACTCCACAAACTGGCCGACTTTTGCTCCGCCCCAGTGGCCGGATTTTACTCCGCCGTTGACAACGCGCCAATGCCGCGAGAGCGGCTTAGTCCAAGAGCCCAAATTGACCGATGCTGCGCGATCTACGAACGGCTGCTTCGGTGAAGCTTTGGTGTTTTAGACCAATCCTATACTACTGCGCCTGAATTGACCTGAAGAATTTGTAGAGAGGTTGATTCAATTTGCCGCATGGTCATACGTATCACAGCATGCACTTTGAGAGCATGAACAAGCCCCACAAAACGGTTTCGCTATCTGCCGATCAGCGCCTGGCCCTTGAGGCCATTTGCCGCCGCCGCAAGGTTGAAGCGCTTGTCTGGAGGCGCGCCCGTGCGTTTCCGCTGTTGGATGCAGAAGAAGACGCCGGAACGGTTTGCCGGATTCTGGATATCGGACCGACGGTTCTGACGGAGTGGCGGTTTGCCTTTTCCGGGGCGGGGCTGTCGTTTTTCGGCTTGAAGGATTACAGCCAGCGACAAGGGCATTTGTCGGGGGAGCGCGCACGGGCTTTGAAAGCCCGTTTTGCCGAAAACCCGGCACGGAACGTAGACGGGGTCTGTGCGTATGTTCCGGCGGAATACGGGCGGAGCTACAGTCCCTCGGGGGCCGCCAGGCTGATGCGCCGTCCGGGGTTTGAGTATAAAAAGCCACGATTGCCGCCTGCACAGGCCGATGAAGTCAAACAGGCGGCGTTTATCGCCATGTATGAGGCCCTGATGACCGAACTTGCAGCCGATGGGATGGTGGTCTTCTCCGATGCTGTGCATCCCGAGCATCGGAGCCGTCCCGCCCATGGCCGGTTCCCGAAGGGGCAAAAGACGGCCCTGAAGGCAACATCGGGGCGCAGGCGCCTCAATATTCAGGGTGCGCTCGATCTTGAAACGTTCCGGTTCACCTTTGTGGAAGGCGGGAAGATCAATGCCCAAACGACACTCTCATGCTGGAAAAGCCGGAGCGCAACACCTCAACCAAAACGACCATCCATGTTTTTGTCGACAATGCGCGTTATCACCATGCCAGGATACTCCAGCCATGGCCGCACAGCCCCGAACGTCGGGTGAAGTTGAAGTTCCTGCCGGCATACGCCCCGCATCTCAACCCGATTGAGCGCCTTTGGGGTGTCATGCACGAATGCATCACCCATAATCGCCATTACGCCACGTTCAACCAGTTCACCGAGGCCATTCTCAACTTCTTCCGCCAAACCCTACCCGACAAACGGCGCGATTTTCGCGACACTGTTACCGACAATTTCAGGATCCTTTCTCTCAAGGAATACAAGCTGATCTGACCTCAAATCTTCTGGTCAATTCGGTCGCGGGAGTATACCTTATAAGTTCGTCGCGCACGTATCAGACATCGACTGGAACTGAGAAGTTCATACTGCTCGCAATCTGGTCACGTGTGGTAACCCACAGATGATCATTGGCGACGCAATATTTCATGATTTTATCGATGGCCCATGCCGTTGCGGGACGGCCATAGCAATGCCCATGTGCAAAGACATCCAGAATAATCGTTTCTTGCGGGCTGGCCAAAAGCGCCTCTATGGCATCTTTGAATAGGGTGACAAACTGGGTCGGGGTCCGTCCGAACCGCATGGCATGCGGCAAATCATTGAATTCGACGCTCATCGGAATGGCGAGGATTTCCCCGTCAGGAAACCTCTGCAAGTAGGGTAAATCGTCATCTAGGGCATCGCCATGCCAGCGATATCCATGCCGCGCAAGTCGACGGTGGGTATCGGGTCCTGATGTAACCCGTGGGCTGATCCAGCCAGTGGGGCGTTTTTGAATGGCTTTCGTGATCAACTCCGTCGATTGGGCGATATCTGCCAGTTCTTCTTGCTCTGACAGCATGGGACGTATGAGATTCTGCGCATAGCCATGCCCCACAATCTCGTGGCCTGCGTTGGCAATCTCAAGCAGTTGTTCGGGATGACATTCAGCCACTTTTCCCGACGTTAAGACATTCGTCGCAATCCCGTTGCTGTCTGCGATCCAGATAAGCCGCTTGATCCCGGCGGTAGCGTTGTAACGACCGTAGGAATCGGCGTTGGGGTCAAAGATGCCTTCGGCTAGAACATTGCCCATCGGTCCGACACCCGATGTGATGCCATCGCTCCACATCTCGTAGGCAAAGTTAAAGACGGCCGCGATGCGTTTGCCGTCTTTCCAAGCCAAATTGGGCGGCGCGCGCAGGATATCAAAACTTTGCTGATCGTTTGCCATTCCGGGGCTCCTGAAAACTGCCGCTGCTATTTGAGTGCGGTCATGGCCCAGACCTGCGGCAGCTGGGACCATGATTAATCAAAACAAGCTGCTGCGGAACCTTCATTCTGTGCAAGAAATGCTGCACGGTACGCATGATGCATGACATGCAGTTATAGATGTTAAATATGCACTTCTTTCACTCTATATTCTGTGGATAGGTTGGAGAGATACGCAAAGGCGTTGGTCTCGGCATGACTGCTACCAGCTTCACTTGCATAACGCTGCGCATAGCAGACACAGTGCTTTCCGGGAGGAAACAACATGAAGATATTCACCAAGCATCTCGCCGCCACGGCCATTGCTGCTGTCATGGCAGTTAGCCCTGCGGCTGCGCAGGAAATTGAGCTCAAGCTGGCATGGCTGACCGCTGACAGCCCTACAGACCCTTATGCAATTGCCGCCCGCGCCTTTAAGACAGAGATCGAAGCCGCGATGCCCGGTCGCGTCGAAGTTGCGTTGTTTCCAAATCGCCAGCTTGGCGACGACAAGGAAATCCTCGAAGGTTTGCAGTTCGGTACGATTGACATGGGGATCATCACAAATGCGGTGGTCGCGAACCTTGAGCCAACGTACCAGCTTGTCGATCTGCCCTTCCTGTTCGGGAGCGCCGGGCAGGCCCACGAGGTTTTGGACGGTCCTGTGGGACAACAACTTGCTGCAAATCTGCGCGACGATGGTGTCGTGTCGCTGGGTGCCGCAGAGGGCGGTTTCCGCAATATGATCAACAACACGCGCCCCGTGCGCACCCCTGCGGATGTTGAGGGCGTCAAATACCGCACCATGCAAAACCCTGTCTTCATCGAGATGTTCTCGTCTCTGGGCGGTAGTCCCGTTCCAATGGCTTGGGGCGAGGTGTTCACCGCCATGCAGCAAGGCACCGTTGACGGTTTGGAAATTCCGGCCTCTGTTGTGAATTCCAACAACTTTGCCGAGGTCACCAAATATCTCAGCTTTACGCGCCACACCTATTCCGCGATCCATATACTGATGTCAGAGCGCAGTTTTGATGCGCTGCCAGAGGACGTACAGCAAGCCGTTTTGGACGCTGGTATGAAAGCCATTGCTGCCCAACGCGCTGTTGTTGCTGCGGCCGAAGCGGACGTTGTCACAGCACTGACAGAGGCCGGGATGGAGATTAACGACATCGAAGATGTGGGCGCCTTCCGTGCAGAAGTGGGGCCAGTTTACGAACGGTTTGCACCTTCTATCGGGCAGGACCTACTTGACAGCGGCCTTGCCGCTGTCGCAACCGAGTAAAGCCGGATCATGACCGCATTGCGCCCTCTCGCGCATCTGATTTCTGCCACAAGCCGCTGGATTTCACGGCTTGTGGAATATCTTTGTGTCGGCATCATTTACGTAATGCTGGGTCTGTTGGTGACGCAAATCCTGATGCGCTACTTTCTTGGCGCGCCTCCCATCTGGACCGAAGAGGTGGCGATTACCCTCTTTGCCTGGCTGGTTTTGCTTTATGCGACGGTCGGCTTTCGCGACCGGTTTCATGTTGCGATTGAAACGATCCCCACGACTTGGCATCGCTTGCGCGCGGCCTCGGAGTGGCTGGTGTCCGGTCTTGTGCTGGCCTTTGGCTACGTCACTTTGACCGCCGGTCTGTCTTACGTCGCGCGCACATCAGGCCAGAAAAGCGCCGCCCTGCAATGGCCGATTGAGGCGCTGTATCTCTGTGTACCGGTTTGCGGCGCGCTGTTGATCTTGCACGCAATGGCCACCTTGATGGAATACATCACCCCTGAAGATACGTCATGAATCCGGTTGTCCTGGTACTGACACTTGGCCTGCCGCTGTTGCTAGTGATGCGCGTGCCGCTGGCCTTTGCCTTGGGTCTTTCGACAATTGCGGCACTTTGGGTGGCAGATATCGACACGATGATTTTTGCGCAAAGGCTGGTGTCGGGCACTCAATCCTTCAGCCTGCTTGCGATCCCGTTCTTCATCCTTGCCGGAGATCTGATGACGGTCGGTGGAATCTCGCGCCGCTTGGTGGGCTTTGCCGATGTCCTTGTGCGGCACCGCACAGGCGGCCTAAGCATCTTTTTTTGACTTGTCCCACGGTCTTGCCTGTGATTCAGCCTTCGCATATGTGGGAGGAGCGCAATGGCGGGAACATCGAAGGTCAGAGCAACGCAGGCAGATCGGGATGCGCTCAAAACCTTGTCCGGGAGTTTGGATCGTGGTGAGGCGGATCGGGCGCGGGCTGTTTTTCTGACGCTGGAAGGCTGGACAGCGGGTCGGATTGCGCAGGCTTTTGGTGTTCGCGAGGATACGGTCCGCCAGTGGCGCAGTGATTTCATGAAGGGCGGGATTGATGCGGTGAGGGTCCGCAGGGCACCCGGTACGGAGCCGGTAAAGACACAAACCGCTTTGCGTGTGGCCGCGCCACTGTTTGAAGCATCGGCGCAGGATCGCCCCGACTGGACATTGTCACGGCTGGCCGCCGAGGTTGAGCGGTGTGAGGGCATCCCGATCAGTCGCCCGCAACTGTCGAAGGCTCTCAAAAAGGGGGCTTTGTCTGCAAAAGGCCCCGGCATACCCTGAAAGGCCGACAGGATGCGCAGGCCGTGGATCGTGCGGGGGTACGGCTCAGGCTTTTGAAACAACAGGCAAGGGCCGGAGACATCATGCTTCTTTTTGCTGATGAGAGCGAGGCTTTGACACATCCTTATCTGGCCCGTGCGTGGGCGCGTCGCGGCACTGATTTCGCATTCCCGCGCCTGGTCAGGCATCAAGGATCGCCATAATGGGCGCGCTTGATTATGCCGCGAACCAACTCACCGTCACCACGTCGCGCACCAGGCGTTCAAGTGATTTCATTGACTTGCCGGCTGAACTGGATCGGCTTTTTGCTCCGGCACCGGGCAGGCCGGAGAAGCCTGTTGTACCGGTTCTGGACAACGGACCGGTCCATACCGGCAAGCTGACCCGCACGGCGCTGGAAGAACGTGATCATTGGCTTACCGTTGAATGGCTGCCTGAATATGCTCCCGAGCTCAACGACATCGAACCGGCATGGAAAGCGCTCAAAGCGACCGAACCGGCACACCAGACGTTCAGCGATATCGACGACCTCGAAAACATCATTCACCACAGCGTCAAAAACCGAAATAGCGAGCGCAAGGGCCATCCGTGGGACAAGTCAAGAATCTCTGCTTAGGCATGGTTGCCGTACTTGCCGCAGCGTTTTTTGCCGCTTTGTCCGGTTCTGCCCCCGCAACAACAGCAGCCATTGGCGCGATCATGATCCCCGAAATGGAAAAGCGCGGCTATTCGCGCCCCTTTTCGACGGCCTTGGCCGTGGCGGGTGGTATTATCGGGCCGATGCTGCTCCCGTCCATCCCGATGGTCGTCTGGGGGGTCATGTCCGAAACCTCGATCAGTCAACTGTTTTTGGCAGGCATCATTCCCGGTTTGCTATTGGCGCTTGGGCTCATGGCGCTGTGCTGGAACCATGCACGCGTGCACGACATCGCGCCGCAACCAAAAGCGACACGGGCCGAGCGGCTTGAGGCCTTCAATGCGGCGAAATGGGCACTTGCAGGCCCGATCATTGTCCTCGGCGGTATCTATGGTGGCATTGTCACGCCGACCGAAGCCGCCATCGTGGCGTCCGTCTTTGCACTGGTTCTGGGCTTTGGCGTTTACCGCGAACTGACATTCACCAATATCGTACCTGTCACACGCAATTCGTTGAAACCATGACGATGGTCATGTTCATCATCGCGCTGGCTAACGGCTTTGGCTGGATGATCGCGTTTGAACGCATCCCGATGCAAGTCACCGGCGCATTGGAAAGTTTCTCGGACACGCCGACGCTTTACGTACTGATGATCAATGTGCTGCTTCTAGTGATCGGCTGCGTGATGGGTAACCTTGCGGCGATGATCATTCTGGCCTCGTTTCTGGTGCCGATCGGCGAACAGCTTGGCATGGATCCCGTGCAGTTCGGGGCTATGGTCGCGATTAATTTCACGATTGGCATGGCGACCCCGCCATTCGGATACACGATCTTTGTGGGTGCCGCGATCAGCGGGCTAAGCATCGGGCAAATCGCACGGCCATTGATGCCTATGCTCGGGATCATGATTGCCGTCTTGATGCTGGTGGCCTTTGTGCCAGCGGTCACATTGACCATACCGAGTTTGCTGCGATGATGTTGCAAGTGGACCGTGCAGAAAAAGGATAGCGATTGGTTAATCTGCGCAACTTCGACCTGAACCTTTTGGTTATCTTTCGAGCCATCGTGCAGCGCGGGTCTATCGCCGGTGCCGCAGATGAAATTGGATTGTCGCCATCGGCTGTCAGCCATGCGCTGTCGCGGTTGCGGGTGATGCTGAACGACGAATTGTTCCACCGCACCGCAAAGGGCGTAGAACCGACTGCACGTGCCAAGGAACTAAGCGTTGAAGTTGAACGCGGGCTTAGCTTCATCTCTTCCGCGATTTCCCTGCAACATGAATTTGTTCCCGCCACGGCAGAGCGAGTCTTCACAATGCAGGTGACGGATTACGTGTCCGTTTTCCTTCTGCCTCGGCTTGCGGCTCGTCTTCAGGCAGAAGCACCTGGCATTTCGGTGAACATCCTCCCGTTTTCCATCAGCACTGAAAGCATCTGGGACCGCGTCGACTTGCAAATCCGACTGACCCCGGGACGGCTGCAACCTGACGTGGCCCGCAGCCAGCGGCTTATGGCGGATGACGTGATGGTATTAATGCGGACTGACCACCCGCAGGCCGAGCAGCCAATGACTGCAAAGCTTTATGCTGGTTTGCCGCATGTTAAGCTTTCGCAGGCCGCCACTGGCACAACCGTGATCGAAGACATGCTTGAGAGGCTGTTCCAAAAGTAGTTGAGTGATATTACGTGTTTATGATTCATTGGTTTTGAAAGAAACTGGAGGATCCCATGACGTTGACAGACATCACCCGCGCGGAGCACAGGCGTAAAACGGGCTTTTATCCAAGCGATTTAACTATGGAGGAATGGGCGCTTGTTCGGCCCCTGTTACCTGCCGCGAAGCGAGGTGGTCGCCCTCGCAAGACGAATCCGCGCCGTGTTGTGAACGCGATTATGTATATGGCGACCACGGGATGTCAGTGGCGCATGATCCCGCGGGATTTCCCGGCGGTCTCGACTGTGCAGAACTGTTTTTACGACTGGCGCGACAACGGTCTGTTACACCGGATCAACCATCTGTCAATGATGGCGGCGCGCGAATTGTCGGGCCGTGAGGCGAGCCCCACTGCGGGCGTTATTGACAGCCAGAGCGTAAAAACAACGGAAAGCGGCGGCATTTCAGGCTTTGATGCGGGCAAAAAGATCAAAGGGCGCAAGCGTCACATCGTGACAGACACGCAAGGTTTCCTGTTACCGATCCTTGTTCACGCCGCCGATATACAGGATCGGGATGGTGCTGTGGATGGTCTCAAAGCACTGCGCATCCGCTTCCCGCGGCTGGGGCACATCTTTGCGGACGCAGGATATGCAGGGCCAAAGCTTCGGGATGCTTTGGCCCTGCAGGGAAAATGGACATTGGAGATTGTCAAGCGCCCTGACAAAGCCGAGGGGTTCGTTCTTCCACCACGAAGACGGGTTGTCGAGCGAACATTCGCGTGGCCGGGACGTTGCCGTCGTTTGGCAAAAGATCGGGAGGCAACCGTTGAAAGTTCCGTAGCATGGGTTTTGGTTGCCGGTATTCGTCTCTTGACAAGGCGGATAGCAAGGCATTCTGTTCAAACATAAGCTTTTGAGTCAGACTCTGAGGCTCGCGGACTGAAACGGCACATGGCGATGACAGTCGCAAGCTGGTTCGACATCCCGAATATTATCGCGAATTCAGACCTCATCGCCATCGCACCCAGCAGACTTGTCAACAGCGACCCGAGGTTGAAGCACCTCAAGGCGACACCCTTACCGCTTGAAGAGGTCGTGTTTTCATTTGATTTGTGCTGGGATTTGAGAAACGAGCGCGAACCGGGGCAAAGATGGCTTCGAGAGGTGATCTGTGAGCTTTTTGCTGAACAAAATGGCTAGATCAAGCCGATTGGCGCGGTGCTGACTGCAGGCATTCGGTTTTAGAAGATCAATCCCGGCTTTGTCTAAGGTTTGTGGCTGTTGTCATCGTGAGATGCAGCGGCGACAAATCTGACAAGGAGGAAAGCGTGGGCGGATTTCGGTGCTATGGGGATTGTGTACTATGGCTGCGGTGATTGATGTGCAGAACTATCGGCTGCGTGATGACAAGCAGCGCTGATAAGTCGATTTTCCCAGCCCGATTTGGCTGATTGATATCCCGTTTTGCCGCCATTGGCCTGTTGTAGCGCAGGTTTTGGCGGGATGGTCGCACCGATGGGTCCGGCGTCCGCGTAATGAAGGACCCGATTTGATAGTCGTATCATGCGGCGTCCTCCCATGGCGGTGCGCGGGACTTGGGTGTTTGGCCCCGCATGAAGGTCTCGATGATGATCATTGCGCCACCGCATTTGGGGCACGGCTGGGACTGGTCTCGTTCGTCGGTATCGACACCTTGATCCTCATGGGCTTTCGGAATGGCGTCTGCTTCAACCTCCAATAAAGACCTGATCTTTGCGATCCTGTCGCGACGGATGCCGTTCGCGAGGAAGCCTGTGTGGCGGATGCGGTGGAAGCCGGAGGGCAGGACATGGATCAGGAAGCGACGGATGAACTCGGACGTCGGCAGACGCATGACCTTCATCCTGTCCCCACGTTTGATGCGATAATCTTTCCACCGGAAGGCCACAGTGTTGGCATCAGCGCTGATCAGGCGGTGGTTTGAGATCGCCACGCGGTGCGTGTAACGGCTCAAGTACGCCAGCACGGCCTCAGGCCCGCCGAAGGGTGGTTTGGCATAAACCACCCAGTTGGTTTTGCGCAGCGGCGCGAGATGGGCGGCGAAGGTATCGGGGTCGGCCAGCTTTGCCAGTTTGCCGAAGAAGCGCAGCTTGCCTGCTTTGTGCAATCCGCTCAGCCCTTCGAGGAACAGGCGGCGGAACAAACGCGCGAGCACCTTTACCGGCAGGAAGAAGCCTGAGCGGCAGTTCTTCCAGCGCTTGCCATCGGACGACAATCCACCGCCCGGCACGATGATATGCACATGCGGGTGGTGCGTCATCGCGGATCCCCATGTATGCAGCACGCTCGTCATGCCAATCTTTGCACCAAGATGTTTTGGATCGGCTGCGATTGTCAGCAGAGTTTGCGCCGCCGCCTTGAACAGGAGGCCGTAGACCACCGCTTTGTTCTGGAAGGCAATGTCGGCGATTTGCGATGGCAGCGTGAAGACCACGTGGAAATACTCAATGGGCAACAAGTCTTCCATGCGCGCCTGCATCCAGTCCTGCGCCGCTGCACCTTGGCACTTCGGGCAATGCCGATTGCGGCACGAGTTGTAGGCGATGTGCTGGTGACTGCATTTGGTGCAAGCGGCAACATGCCCGCCAAGCACAGCGGTCCGGCAGCTCTCTATCGCCGACATCACTTTTAACTGCTGTAGGTTCAAGTGTCCGGCGTGGGCCAGGCGATAGGTAGCACCATGGGCGCGGAAGATGTCTGCGACCTCCAGCTTGAGGCGAGACATGGAAGCCTAGTTTAACCGGGTCCGGCCTCCCGCCGCACCAGCAGATCAAACGGGCTGGTGACACTCTGGATCGTCTTGGTTGCCACCTTGGTATAGATCGTCGTCGTTTCCAGCTTGGCATGGCCCAGAAGCACTTGGATCACCCGGATGTCGGTCCCACCCTCCAGCAGATGCGTGGCAAAGCTGTGCCGCAGAGTGTGGGGCGACACCTGCTTCTTGATCTCTGCAAAATCGCATGCGACCCCAAAGGCCCGATTGAACTGCCGCGTCGAGATTGGATCGATCCGGTTACGACCCGGGAACATCCAACCTCTCGGCCGCACTTCTCGGTAATAGTCGCGCAACAGGCTCAGAAGGTTCGGCGACAACATGACCTGCCGGTCCTTACGACCCTTACCTTGCTCAATCCGGATCAGCATCCGGTCGCTATCTATGTCGCCAACTTTGAGATGGGTGACCTCGCTGGCGCGCAGCCCGCCACCATAGGCCACGCTGAAGGCCGCGCGGTATCGTAACCCAGGCCCAGGTGCCGCTTCGATAATACGCGCGACTTCCTCGGCGCTGAGCACAACGGGGATCTTCTTAGCCGCCCGTTGATAGCGCATATGCCGCTTCATCTCGGGACGCGGGCACGTCGTCGCAAAGAAGAAACTCAACACTGTCAGCCGGTTGTTGAAGGTCGGTGCGCCAATGCCGCGCTCCTTCATATCGAGCTGGAACGCCCGCAGCTCTTCCGGTGTCGCGCTATCCGGCGCGTGACCCAGAAACCGCGTAAAATCCCGCATCCCTCGCAAATACATTGTCTGCGTTTTCGACTGCAGCCCTTTGATCCGCATATCTTCGAGAAATCGCTGGCGCAGTGCAGGTACATATTGGTCTGACATTGAAACCTCCTATCGTCAGATTGAGAAGGTCCCAATCGTCCAACAGAATCGTCAGTTCACAAAATCACGGCGCTTCGATCAGCGCGAAACCCTCGACACAAGCGCCAATACCGCGAGAGCGGTTTCGTCCTTGTCCGCGAAGCGGCCACTGGCGATTAGGTCTGCTTGGTGACCTGCGTGTATTCCAACTCGACCGGGGTTTCGCGGCCAAAGATCGACACTGTCACCTTCAGGCGCTGGTTGTCGTCGTCGACTTCCTCGACCATGCCATCGAAATCCTCGAACGGGCCGTCGTTGACCTTGACCTTTTCACCCACTTCGAAGTGGATCAGCAGTTTCGGCGCATCTTCGCCTTCCTGCAGGCGGTTCAGGATCGTGTTCACTTCGGCATCGCGCATCGGCATCGGGCGCCCCTGCGGTCCCAGAAACCCGGTGACGCGGTTGATCGAGTTGATCAGGTGATAGCCCTGATCGGACATTTCCATATGCACCAGCACATAGCCTGGCATAAAGCGACGCTCGGCGGTGACTTTCTTGCCGCGCCGCACTTCAATCACTTCTTCGGTCGGCACCAGGACTTCGTCGATCTGGTCCTCAAGGCCCTGCTCTTCGACGGACGTTCTGATCTGCTCGGCGATCTTCTTTTCGAAGTTCGAGAGCACGCTGACCGAATACCACCGTTTTGCCATCTGAGATCCATGCCTTTGTCTGTTCGACCCGAAGGTCAGAATTTCGTTTTATCCCAAGGTGTTGACGATAGCGCAACCTTGAGTCCCGGAAACAAAAAATCGGCGCGCAACTCGAATCGCCGCGCGCCATATTCCGAAGTGAGCTGTGAGTTACCGCCCATTGGCATGTTTTTCAAGGGGGCAGCAGGGCAAAAACCAGCTTGGTTTAGCCGAATATCCCCAGAATACCATTCAGCCCGCTGCGGATGATCATGTCGACCAGGGCAAAGAACACCGCCGTCAGCGCGGCCATGATAAACACCATCACCGTGGTCAGCAGGACCTCGCGCCGGGTGGGCCAAACCACCTTGGACACTTCCGAGCGGACCTGTTGAATAAACTGAAGTGGATTAGTGCGTGCCATGTGCGCCGTCTTTTGTTGCTCTTGTCTGATGGTGCGACTGTTGCTCTTGTCTGATGGTGCGACATACGCGCAGCGCAGGCTGAGTTCAAGGGGGAAGCGCCGGATCTGTTTGCCTAAAACCTTGGGGTCAGCCGCGATAGACCTCAGGCTGTATCAGCCGGTCAAAGGGATCCGGGCGCTCATGCGGATTTTCATCCCGCATGCCGGGGTGTGACAGATCGGGCAGGGCCAGTTTTTCGGCCCAGCTGTTGGGCAGTCGATCCAGCAGGGCATCAAATCTCAATGCAAAGCGATCTGCCCTCTGCCTTAGCTTTTCAGCGCGTTTGGGATGGCGGTGCACAAAGCGGTCCCAACCGTTTGATACAACCTCAAAAATCCGGTCGTGCCCCATGGTCAGATAGGCCACCAGAACGATCCATAGCGTGACGAACAACAGCCCCGGAATGAGCCAGGGCCGGAAGAACACCACCAGCGCCAGAGCGACCCACAGAATATGTTTGCCACGCGGGCGGTACCCGGTGATACGGCTACGCAGCCCCCGCTGTTCACCGCGCGTTGCACCGGTACGTGCTCTTGGAGAGGGGGTCCTTTGACGCGAGCCGATGTCCTCAGGCACAGGCGCGAGATCGGGCAGTGCTTTGCGGTTCACCTCGCGCTTCTGATCGCTCATCACCGCACGGATCAAATCATCGGAGGATGGCGTTGCTTTGCAAGGAGCATCGCGATCAGGGGATGTGGCAGCCATGGTTAAGACCCTTTTGTTCGACTCGTTATTCCCGCACCGGACATGAGACATGGCCATTTTGCGGCAGGCTTATGTTTTTTAGGGGTCAATCGGGGCGAAAACATGGCAAAATGCTGGCAAGAGGATGCGCCTGTTGCCCACATGAAGACAGTATTTCGGCCATCGCATCACTCTCTCGGTTTTGGAAACAAAGCGACTTTTTTGCAATGAGTCGCCCGCGGTAGTGACCTGCTTATGGTTAAGCTCAGAAAAGCCCCGGTGCCGCTCTCAAGCAGATGGTATTGGCAAGATTAAAGCAGAGGCGAACAGGTCTATTGCGATCGCATCGGCGCGGTATAATTTGCCGCATTTTCTGACCGGGCTTGCGGAGCAAGTACACTCCAATATGGCCTGTCAGCCGTCGAACGCTACGCACCCAAAGCCTCGTTTTCTACATAAGAGTCTGACTCAAAAGTTTATGTTTGAACAGAATGCCTTGCTATCCGCCTTGTCAAGAGACGAATACCGGCAACCAAAACCCATGCTACGGAACTTTCAACGGTTGCCTCCCGATCTTTTGCCAAACGACGGCAACGTCCCGGCCACGCGAATGTTCGCTCGACACCCCGTCTTCGTGGTGGAAGAACGAACCCCTCGGCTTTGTCAGGGCGCTTGACAATCTCCAATGTCCATTTTCCCTGCAGGGCCAAAGCATCCCGAAGCTTTGGCCCTGCATATCCTGCGTCCGCAAAGATGTGCCCCAGCCGCGGGAAGCGGATGCGCAGTGCTTTGAGACCATCCACAGCACCATCCCGATCCTGTATATCGGCGGCGTGAACAAGGATCGGCAACAGGAAACCTTGCGTGTCTGTCACGATGTGACGCTTGCGCCCTTTGATCTTTTTGCCCGCATCAAAGCCTGAAATGCCGCCGCTTTCCGTTGTTTTTACGCTCTGGCTGTCAATAACGCCCGCAGTGGGGCTCGCCTCACGGCCCGACAATTCGCGCGCCGCCATCATTGACAGATGGTTGATCCGGTGTAACAGACCGTTGTCGCGCCAGTCGTAAAAACAGTTCTGCACAGTCGAGATCGCCGGGAAATCCCGCGGGATCATGCGCCACTGACATCCCGTGGTCGCCATATACATAATCGCGTTCACAACACGGCGCGGATTCGTCTTGCGAGGGCGACCACCTCGCTTCGCGGCAGGTAACAGGGGCCGAACAAGCGCCCATTCCTCCATAGTTAAATCGCTTGGATAAAAGCCCGTTTTACGCCTGTGCTCCGCGCGGGTGATGTCTGTCCACGTCATGGGATCCTCCAGGTTCTTTCAAAACCAATGAATCATAAACACGTGATATCACTCAACTACTTTTGGAACAGCCTCTAAGGCTCTAGCACGCTCTTTTTAGCTGAATCCATTCTTGGCGAGTAATCCGATAACTGGGGGCATCTTCACCATAGCAACGCATTTTGCCCCTATCGACAAAGCCGGCCTTTCTGAGCACGTTCTTGGTCGCCTCGTGTTCGTCGTAGAAAGAAGCAACTATTTCATCCAGCGGGGTCTCTTCGAACGCAAACCTAACCAATCTGCTGCATGCTTCGGTTGCGTAACCCTGGCCCCATGCAGAGCGTTTGAAACAATAGCCTATTTCAATGTCACCATCGGGAATCTTACCCGGAATGACAAGGCTGTAATCGATGTCGTCCTCTTCGACTGGCATTGGCAAGAGAAACGCCGTGCCTAGTTTCTCGCCGGTTTGTCTGTTCGAAACACACCAAATGCCGATCCATCCATCTCCGCCCCTTCTTATCGAGTCTGGCATTCCGGCGCGGATGGTTTCCTCATCCATCAGATCGCCCACATATCTGATAACTTGAGGATCAGTGAACATCTCCAATGCCAGATCAAGATCGCTCCACGAAAGAGGGGTAAGACGCAAACGGGCAGAACAAAATTCTAAGTCCATTGTAAAACGCGGAGCAATATTGGGCCACAGAAGCGGCTGCATATCGCAGTTGTAGCGGAGTAAAAGTCCGCCAGTTTGTGCCCTTCGTTTATTCGGAGGGCGGGAGATGTATTCTGTGGATATTTATAGTCGTGTGCGCCGTGCTTGTTTGAAGGACGGTATGTCTGGCCGAGAAGCGGCGCGGTTTTTCAACATGGCGTAATCAGGATCAGCACTCAGTTACCCCTGTTATTCTGGATGCACATGCAATTGAAAAGGAGACTGACCAATGGAATATTTTGCTGGTTTGGATGTGTCCATGGAAGAGACGCATATCTGCATTCTGGATCGTGAAGGGGCCCTTATTCGTGAAGGAAAAGCGAGCTCAACACCAAAAGCGATCGCTGACTTCCTCGCTTCTGGACCACCATGTGCCAAAGTTGTATTTGAAACGGGACGGATGGCACCAATGCTTTACCATGGGCTGACGGAGCTTGGTGTCCCGGTTGTTTGCATCGAGAGCAGGCAAGCATATCAGGCCCTTAAATCTCTGGCCGGCCACAAGACGGACCGCAATGATGCCCGCGGTTTGGCACACCTGGCGCGGACGGGATTCTACAAGCCGACCCATGTCAAATCACTGTCAGCGCACGCAATCCGGTCGCTGATCGCAGCCCGCAAGAAGCTGGTCGGACAGCGTGTGACGCTCGACAATCAGATCCGCGGTCTGGTCGTCGTCTTCGGCGTGCGGCTGCCACGAGCTTTGTCTCCGGCATTCAAAAACGCGGCGCTAAAAGTTAGCGATGGAGTGCCTGGCCTCCATGCCGCAATTTGCGGACTGTTCGCAGCACGCGAAGCAATCCTCGCGGCGGTTGCAGCCATTGATGGCGACATCAAAAAGATGACCCGCAAATCCGAAGTCTGCCAGCGCCTTATGACGGTACCAGGGGTCGGTCCGATCACAGCATTGGCCTTTGCCGCAGCAATTGATGATCCGTCGCGTTTCAGGAAATCGCGTGATGTGGGGGCGTATCTTGGACTGGTGCCGCGACGGCATCAATCTGGTGAAATCGACTACACGGGCAGCATCTCAAAGCGGGGCGACGTGCGCGTCAGAACGCTTCTCTATGAGGCCGCCAATGTGATGCTGACGCGGTATGCCGCTCCGCTCAAATTGAAGACATGGGCCCTCGCAATCGGTGCGCGCTCAACGATGAGAAAGGCCCGAGTGGCTCTGGCGCGTCGTCTGGCAATCATACTTCATGCCATTATGCGAGACAAAACTGACTTCCAGTCCGCGTAAGGCTTACGAGGCGACAACGAGGATTCCTAAATCAAAGTTCCCATCTGGGACGATGCCCGAGGGAGGGCGTGAGACACGGCGCCGATTCTGTAGCAACAGCCAAGACCAACGGTATGATTGCGGTTTCAACATTGCCGACCCACACCCAGCCAACCCCATCATGAACCTCAGAGTTCGAAGAGAACAAAGGCAACCTCTGACATCAAAAGCAGGAAACTCAGGAAACACGCATTGACAGATTAGAGAACAAAGATCGTAAGACGATCGCGAAGATGCTGCGCCATGAACTTCCGCCTGGGTATCGTCGGTCGGAAGCGCCTCGGCGGCCAACGCTTGATGGTTATGTTGGTGTGGTCGATGAGATACTGCGCACAGACAAAGCCCTGATCAAAAAGCAGCGACACACGGCCAAGCGCATCTTTGAACGGCTGCGCGATGAGCATGGATATGCCGGCAGCCTGACCACGGTGACCTATTACGTGCGCGAGCAAAAACGGCGCACCAAAGAGGTGTTTGTGCCGTTGTCGCATCGGCCGGGCCATGCGCAGGTTGATTTTGGTGAGACGCTGGGCGTGATCGGTGGCGTGGAATGCAAGATCCACTTCTTCGTGATGAGCTTGCCACATTCTGATGCGGTGTTTGTGAAGGGATATCCAGCTGAGACAACCGAGGCGTTTTGCGATGGCCATGTGTCCGCCTTTGCATTCTTTGGCGGCATTCCGCAATCCATTCTCTACGACAATACCAAGATCGCCGTGGCTCGGATACTCGGGGATAAGACGCGCATCCGCACACGTCGGTTTACGGAACTGCAGTCGCATTACTTGTTTGATGACAAGTTTGGCAGACCCGCGCGAGGGAACGATAAAGGCAACGTTGAGGGCATGGTTGGATACACCCGCCGCAACTTCATGGTTCCCGCACCTCGCTATGACAGCTTTGATGATCTGAACGCACATTTGGAAGAGAAGTGTTTAGCACGTCAGGCCGATACGTTGCGGGGTCACACCCAAACCATAGGCGCACGCCTGATGTCGGATTTGGATGCTCTGATGGGATTGCCCGTCGCAGAATATGAAGCCTGCGATCACGTCAGCACGCGTGCAACGTCGATCTCAATGGTGCGCTATCGCAGCAATGATTACTCGGTGCCAGTAGCCTATGCGCACCACGATGTTCATGTGCGTGGGTTTGTGCATGAGGTTATCATCGGCTGCGGCAATGAGATTATTGCGCGGCACAAACGATCCTACACATCAGCGGATATGGTCTTTGACCCATTGCACTTTTTGCCCCTGCTTGAACAAAAGGTGGGTGCCCTGGATCAGGCCGCGCCTTTGCAGGGTTGGCATTTGCCAGATGTATTTGCCACGCTGCACCGACTGCTTGAAGCCAGAATGGGTAAGCCGGGCAAGCGAGAATACGTTCAAGTCTTGCGCCTTTTGGAGACCTTCGAAATGGATGTTGTGCAAGGCGCAATCCAGCAGGCAATAGATATGGGTGCAATTGGCTATGACGCCGTAAAACACCTTGTACTGTGTCGGGTTGAGAAGCGGCCACCACGATTGGATTTGGACTTCTATCCATACTTGCCCAAGGCCAATGTCGGCACAACACGCCCATCCAGTTACATGAGCTTGATGGGAAGGACCGCGGCATGACCGAAGCCCCTCGGATTCTTCTACGGCATCATCTTAAACAACTGCGACTGCCAACGTTCCAAGGCGAGTATGCCAAACAGGCGCAGCTCTGTGCTGCAGAGAACAAAGATCACATCCACTATCTGGCGCGGCTGTGTGAGATGGAATTGATCGACCGCGAACGCCGGATGATTGAACGGCGCATCAAAGCGGCGAAGTTCCCCAGCACCAAGAGCTTGGATAGCTTTGACTTCAAGATCATGCCAAGCTTGAACAAGCCCCTGACGATGGATCTGGCACGATGCGATTACGTTAATCGCAGGGAGAACATCATCGCGCTCGGCCCGTCAGGCACGGGCAAGACACACATCGCCCTGGGACTTGGGCTGGCTGCATGTCAAAGAGGACTGAAGGTGCGCTTCACAACGGCTGCGGCATTAGTCCATGATCTGATCGAGGCTCAAGATGAGCGGAGATTGCAGCGCCTTCAAAAGCAACTGACCAGCCAGAACCTGTTGATCATTGATGAACTGGGCTTCGTACCGCTCAGCAAATCTGGCGCAGAGCTGCTCTTCGAGGTCATATCCCAATGCTATGAACGCGGCTCCATCATCATAACCTCGAACCTGCCCTTCGATGAATGGACTGAAGTCTTTGGCTCTGAGCGGCTGACCGGTGCGCTACTCGATCGTTTAACCCATCACGTCCACATCCTCGAGATGAATGGCGAAAGCTATCGGCTCAAACACAGTCGCAACAACCGAAAATAACCAGCCCGCAATCACAGTCAGAATAATGCTGGCCTTATGGCCAGCATGCGCTTTGGCACGCTTCAGCTTTGTGACGAGCACGCGTGCAAAAGCGCCACAAAACATCAACCGAAGTGGCCCATTTTTACGCCGCGACATGGACCCATTTTACTCTGCGATTGACAGTCCATAGCTGCAAACTCCGATGATCTTGAATTGTCTTGTACGGCCTTTGTTTCTTGGTAGCAAACATAGTCAACATTACATTGCGATGGCGACGCGTGCGCTTCGGGCTCTTGGACTAAGCCGCTCTCGCGGCATTGGCGCGTGTGGCTAACGGACGACAACTTCACTGATGCCGCGCATTTTGCGATGTGACTGATCTGACTGACGATTGAGCTTTCTCAATTGGACAGGAGGTTCCCATGACACAGGAGAAGATGAGCCCGCTGCGTGCGCGGATGATCGAGGACATGCGTATTCGCGGGATGGCGGAGACGTCACAGAAAGCCCATATCCGGGCGCTCAAGGATTTCACTGCATTTCCGGGGCGCTCACCGGACACCGCGAAACCGGAGGAGTTGCGCGCCTGTCAGCTTCATATGACGGACACTGAGGTCACACCTTCGCTCTACAACGCCCGGATCACAGCGTTGCGGTTCTTTTTCGGCATGACGTGTGATCGCGAGGACATGAAGAAGTACATGCAGTTCCGCACCGAGCCGCGCAAGCTCCCGATTGTTCTGAGCATCGAGGAGGTTTCGGCGGTTCCGGCGGCGGCACCGGGACCGGGTATGAAGTATCGGGCTGCTTTGAGCATTGGCTGCGGTGCCGGTCTGCGCGCCTCCGAGGTGACCAACCTGAAGGTCCGGGACATCGACAGTGACCGCATGCTGATCCACGTCGAGCGGGGCAAGGGCGGCAAGGACCGGGACGTGATGCTGTCGCCATCTCTGCTGGAGTTGCTGCGGGCCTATTGGCGCGAGGCCCGTCCGCAAGGCCGGCTGTTCCCGGGTCAAAGCCGGGTCGAGCCGATGTCACCCCGTTCGTTGAACAGGGCTTTCAACTCGGCAAAAGCAATGGTGGGGATAAAAAAGCCTGCGACGCTGCATTCGCTCCGGCACAGCTTCGCGACCCATCTTCCGGAGGCTGATACGGATGTGCGGGTAATACAGGTGTTGCTTGGCCACGCCAGGCTGACCACGACGGCGCGATATACCCATGTCGCCACCAAGACACTGCGCAACGTCGCCAGCCCATTCGAGCATATCCGGGATGTGACCTGACGGATCGGTCAGCGTGCCACGGCACGCGCTGGAGGTTGCAGACATCTTTCGTGCGCATGGTCCAGCCTACCGGCGGGCCAATGCAGGGCATCTGAGCCTCTCGCAGCTCAAGGTGATGTCATCCATTGAGGCTTGCCGGACGGAAGCGCTCGGCGGGCATGTGGCGGCTTGCACCAAATGCGATCACCAACACATCGCATACAACAGTTGCAAAAACCGGCATTGCCCGAAGTGCCAGGGACCAGCCGCGCGTGACTGGATGGCGGCGCGGGCAGATGATCTGCTGCCGGTGGAGTATTTCCATCTGGTCTTCACCTTGCCAGCCGGGATCGCCCGGATCGCTTTTTGGAACAAAAAGGCCGTCCACGGCCTGCTGTTCAAAGCATCGGCAGAGACGGTGACGACCATCGCCGCCGCTCCCAGGCGTATGGGTGCCCGCGTCGGTATGACCAGTGTGCTCCACACCCGGGGATCGGCAATGACGCACCATCCCCACGTCCACATGATCGTACCAGGAGGCGGGCTCTCGCAAGATGGCGTCCGTCGGGTTGGCTGCAAGCCTGGGTTCTTCCTGCATGTCCGGGTGCTGTCCAGACTGTTCCGTCGGCTGTTCATCGAAGGTCTGATCGCGTTGCATCGGGCGGGAGAGCTCGCCTTCTTCGGCGATCTGGCCGGGTTGGCAGACGTTGATGCATTTGCCGCCTGGGTTGCGCCGTTTCGCAAGTCCGAATGGGTGGTCTATGCCAAACCGTCCTTCGGCGGACCCGAAGCTGTACTGGCATACTTCAGCCGCTACACGCATCGGATTGCCATCTCCAACAGCCGCCCTGTCAGCGCTGATGCCCGAACCGTGGTGTTCCGCTGGAAAGACTGCCGGATCAAACGTGGAGACCGTATGAAGGTCATGCGGCTTGATACGCACGAGTTCTTGCGCCGGTTCCTCATCCATGTGCTCCCAGGCGGGTTCCACCGCATTCGTCACTACGGCCTGTTGGCCAGCGCAACCCGCAAAAGCAACCTTGCCAGGACCCGCACGTTGCTCGGCGCGCAACCAGCAATGCAGCAAGACGCATCCACCGCCGATGTCATCCCGATGACATTGCGGGAGCCATGCCCCGACTGCGGCGGGCGGATGCGCATCATCGAGACCTTCCGGCGCGGGGAGCTTCCACGGTCTCGTGCTCCACCACGGAGGCAGGCCGCATGACCGAAAGCCTGTCCATCCCGTCCACCCCAGACCGGTTGCTGCGGCAATGCCGGCCAAGCCACCTCGTCTGCAGCGCCCCGACAGGCCGCGCGAACGACGCAAAAGGACATCCATCCGAGGCAAATCCTCTGGCAAAACTCGGAGACGACCGGCCTGAACCCCCAAGCCGGTGCGTCCGTGACAGTCAAAGACAAAGCCAACCGCACTCTTTCCCCATAGATAGCACCTAGCCCCCGCGGCTTCCTCCCTGAGAGGTTTGTCAACACGGGCCACAGTCAGACCGTGCCGAAACCCCGCGCAATGACCCGCGTCGAAAAACCTTCATCAAAGCAGACACCAGCCGTAAACCTTACGAACTGCACTTTCAACTTTCCGGATCACTGGAGATTCAATGGGGTATGGAGTGGCTTTGCTTCAGCCTAAATCCGGCCCTTTGCTCGATCGCGTTTGTTGGTCGATGCCCGGCATTAAGCACTCCAAGGTTGGGGCGCAAATCTTGGGTGGGGTTATCAATTTAATGAAATCAAATTTTTTGATGGAAGTAAGTGGCAGCCCGTAGGGGAATCGAACCCCTCTTTCCAGGTTGAAAACCTGGCGTCCTAACCGATAGACGAACGGGCCAAACCTTGGCGTGAGCCGCTTCCTAGGCAAATCCCGCGTTATGCGCAAGAGGGATTCTGCAAAAAAGACCCGAGCGATGTGGCGATAACGAGTGCCATAGAGAGGGGGCAGAGTTTATGCCGCACGTGCGGCGTCTTCCAGCCTTAGCTGCACCGATTGGCGGCCCTGCCAGCTATTCAGTTCGACCCGGCCTGCCAGGTGGAAGCGCGCACCGCCATGGGCCTCCAGCGTGGTCCCTAGGTCGGTGTCAAATGCCCCGAAGGAAATGGCATCCAATTGTGGGCCGATACCGTCGCCAAACCGCAGTTTCAGATGCGCGTCGCCTACGCGTTTGGCAAAGCTGATTGTCATGTCGGGAAAGACATAACGCGGGGCAGGGGCGCCTGCGCCAAACGAGCCTGCCGCCTCGATCTGATTGATCAGTTCGACATCGGCGGCACCGGGCATCATCAACCCATCCAGCTTCAGATCAGCCGGGCCCGCGTCACCCGCGCCTTGCCGCGCCAGTAGCTCGGACAGGCGCGCCATTGCCGCATCCAGCTTGTCACGGGCTACGGTCAGGCCTGCGGCCATTTTATGCCCTCCACCCTTCAACAACAGCCCCTCAGCCGTCAGACGTTGGATTGACGCGCCCAGATCCACGCCCGAGATCGAGCGCCCCGAGCCTTTGCCCTCAGCCCCGTCCAGACCGATCACAATCGCGGGACGGTTGGTGGCTTCTTTCAAACGAGAAGCAACGATGCCGACCACGCCCGGATGCCAGCCTTCGCCTGCCGCCCAGACCAGTGGCGCGTCCAGCCCGCGACCCTCGGCCTGATCCATGGCGGCGGCGCGCACCGAGGCTTCGACCTCACGACGTTCGGTGTTTAGCTGATCCAGACGCTCGGCCATGGCTTGTGCCTCGTGCGGACTATCCGAGGCCAGCAATCGTGCCCCCAGATCGGCCTTGCCGATACGTCCGCCTGCGTTCACGCGTGGCCCCATCACAAAACCGAGGTGATAGGAGGTGGGCGCGGTATCGAGCCGCCCGATATCGGCCAGTGCCACCAGACCGGGTCGCCCCCGCTGCGCCATGATCTTCAGCCCTTGCCGCACGAAGGCGCGGTTGACGCCCTGTAGGGGCGCGACATCGGCCACCGTGGCCAGTGCCACCAGATCGAGCATCTGCATCAGGTCCGGACCCTTTTTGCCCGCCTCGCGCAGCTGGCGCCCGGCCTCGACCAGCATCAGAAATACCACGGCGGCGGCACAAAGATGCGCCAGATCGCCGCTTTCGTCCTGCCGGTTGGGGTTCACCACGGCCAGAGCAGCGGGCAGGGTTTCGCCGCCCAGATGGTGATCGAGGATAATCACATCGGCGCCCTTGGCGGCCGCAATGGGCCCGTGGCTGAGGGTGCCACAATCGACACAGATGATCAGATCATGACGGGCGGCCAGATCGGCCATAGCCTCGTCATTGGGGCCATAGCCTTCGTCGATCCGGTCGGGCACATACAGCGTGGCGGGCTGACCCATCTGGCGCAGCCAGTCGATCAGCAGGGCCGCAGAGCTGCCGCCATCCACATCGTAATCGGCAAAGATGGCGATCCGTTCGCGGGCATCCAACGCCCTGAGAAACCGCGCCGCTGCCACTTCCATGTCTTTGAGGCTGCGTGGGTCGGGCAGCAGATCGCGCAGTTGCGGGGCAAGATAGCTTTCGGCCTCCTGGGGGCTCACGCCCAGCCGGGCCAGTGTCTGACATAAAGGGCGGGGCAGGCCCGCGTCCTGGGCCAGGGCCTCGGCCAGGCGGTCTGTCTCGGCCCCGGGGCCAACCCAACGCCGCCCTGTCAGGGAGTGGTCGACCCCGAGAAAGCTCATGTGTCTGATTTCAGTATCTCGGCGGTCTCGCGGGCCTGGGCGAATTCACCGTGCAGATGCGAGACGGCAGTGGTGTGGATGGTTGTGGGATCAAGCGGGGCAAGATCAGCGTTCCAGCCGGTATCCGCATTGGCCGCACAGGCGTCATGGGCCAGCGTGACATCAAAGCCCAGATTGGCCGCCATCCGCGTTGTGGTGGACACGCAATGCGGTGTCGTCAAACCACAGATAACCAGCGACGTGATGCCAAGCCTTTCAAGATGCGCCTGTAGCCCGGTTCCGATGAAGGCGGAGTTGACCGATTTGTCAAAAATCGGTTCACCCGTCACAGGGGCAACGTCTGGTTTGAAATCCGTGCCCCCGGTTTCGGGGCCAAGCGGGCTGTCCGGCTCGGTGCTGATATGGCGCACATGACAGATGGGTTGGGCCGAGCGTCGCCAGGCCGAAAGCAGGCGGGCGGCATTCTTTTCTGCGTCGGGGTTGTTCCGCACTCCCCAAACCGGATGGTCAAACCCGGTTTGGATATCGATCAGAACAAGCGCCGATGTCATGCAGGCTACCTCTTGGGGTGGCGGCAGATCACACGGCGGGCTTCGCCGGTTTTGGAGCGCAGCAGAAGCGTTTCGGTTTCCACCATGTCGCCCTTGTTTTGCAACCCGTTGAGGATCGAGCCCTTGGTCACGCCGGTGGCGGCAAAGATCACGTCGGCCTGCACCATTTCGTCGCGCGCATAGATGCGGTTGAGATCGGTGATGCCGGCCTTGGCAGCACGGCCTTTTTCGTCGTCGTTGCGGAACAACAGGCGGCCCCAGATTTGCCCGCCCATACATTTCAACGCGCCCGCGGCCAGCACACCCTCGGGGGCCCCGCCGGAGCCCATATACATATCGATGCCGGTGATCTCGGCCTCGGTGCAATGCATCACACCAGCCACATCGCCATCGGTGATCAGGTGGATCGAGGCACCGGTGGCGCGGATCTCGGCAATCATCTCTTCGTGGCGGGGGCGTTCGAGGATACAGACGGTGATCTGATCCGGCTTGACTTTTTTGGCTTTGGCGAGTGCCTTTACACGCTCGGTGGGACTCATATCCAGCGAGACTACGTCTTTGGGATAACCCGGGCCAATCGCCAGCTTGTCCATATAGACGTCGGGGGCGTGTAGCATGGTGCCGCGCGGGGCCATTGAAATGACAGTCAGCGCGTTGGGCATCGCCTTCGCGGTCAGGGTGGTGCCTTCCAGAGGGTCAAGCGCGATATCCACGCCGGGGCCAGAGCCTGTCCCGACTTCCTCGCCGATATAGAGCATCGGGGCCTCGTCGCGCTCGCCCTCGCCAATCACCACGACTCCGGCGATGTCCAGCAGGTTCAGCTGTTCGCGCATGGCGTTGACGGCAGCCTGATCGGCGGCCTTTTCATCGCCGCGCCCGATCATGCCCTGGCAGGCAATGGCGGCTTCTTCGGCCACACGGGCCAAGGCCTGGGACAGCATGTGATCATCAAACGGAGTTTCGGCAGACATCAGGTCATCCTCTGGCAGACTAAGACGAGGCCAGCATTAGCGGCTGACCCCAAACGGCACAAGGCCGGGGTTCAAACAGTTTCGATACGCAGGGCGACGGGCGGAGTGTGCATCACATCCAGCTGCGCCATCGCCTCAAGTGCGGTGTCCAGCGCGTCGCGCGTGGTCTTGTGGGTGACAATCAGAACTGGTGCCGAGGCTTCTTCATGTTGGTACTGACGCATCCGGTCAATTGACACACCTGCATCGCCCAGCACCGCGGCGATCTTAGCCAGCGCGCCCGGTTTGTCCTCAAGCGCCATGCGCAGATAGTAGGGCGCAGGGGTGGCGGCCTTGGCTGGCTTGGCCTTGCTCAGACCCGCTGCGGGTTGACCAAATGTCGGGATGCGAATGTCGCGTGCGATATCCATCACGTCCCCCATCACCGCACTGGCGGTGGGGCTCATCCCAGCACCGGGGCCGCGCAGCACGATCTGTTCCACCGCGTCGCCTTCCAGCACGCACATATTGGTGCCGCCCTCCAGCTGACCTAAGGGGCTGGTGTCGGGCACAAGGCAGGGCGACATGCGTTGTTCGAGCCCGCAGGCTGTCATCTGGGCAACACCCAACAGCTTGATACGAAAGCCCATATCAGCAGCCTGGTTGATGTCTTCAATGGTGATGCGGCCAATACCTTCCAGTTCGACCGCGTCGAAATCGACCTGTGTGCCAAAGGCGATGGCGGCCAGCAGGGACAGTTTATGCCCTGCATCAATGCCGCCCACATCGAGGTTGGGATCGGCTTCAAGAAAGCCCAGCTGATTGGCCTCTTCAAAAACCTCGGCGTAAGGCAACCCGGCTGATTGCATCCGGGTCAGGATGTAGTTGCAGGTGCCGTTCATCACACCCATCACGCGGGTGATATCATTGCCAGCCAGCCCTTCGGTCAGCGCCTTGATCACCGGGATACCACCGGCCACGGCGGCCTCAAACCGGATCACATGACCAGCGTTTTCCGCAGCGATCGCAAGGGCGTGACCATGATGGGCCAGCAACGCCTTGTTGGCGGTGACCACATCCTTGCCTGCCGCAATGGCGGCTTCGGTGGCGGCCTTGGCGGGGCCGTCGCTGCCGCCCATAAGTTCGACGAACACGTCAATATCGTCGCGTGTGGCCAAGGCAACCGGGTCATCCTCCCAGGCGTAATCCTTGATGTTGATGCCGCGATCCTTATCGCGCGAGCGGGCCGAGACGGCGGTGATCACCACCGGGCGCCCGGCGCGTTCCGCCAGCAGGTTGGCCTTTTGGCGGATGATTTTCACAACACCGGTGCCCACGGTGCCGAGGCCTGCAATACCTAGGCGCAAGGGGGTTGTCATCGGCGTCTCCAATCGTTGCAAATCTCGTGCCTGCGCGATGTAGCGGGTTCGGCTGGCCCTTGCAACGCAGGTTTTGAGGGCGGGCCTAATTCGTGCTGACACCGCTGGTCATGCGGGTGCGGGTGGAACTGTCGATGACGGTGCCACGCAGGCGTCCGGCACGGGCGCGCAGATTGGCGACGCGCGCCTCAAGACCGCTGGCCACATCGGGGCTGACCTGTGCCTCGGGCACACGCGCCTTTAGCTGCTCAACAGGGACCAGATTGGGATAACCCGCGCGTTCGGCATCGGGCGAGATGGCGCTGTCCAGATCAGGAAACTGCGTACATCCGGCGCAAAGCGCAGCGCAGAGCAGAACAGGGATGGGGCGCAGGGGCATGGCGCGGGTCTCCGGCATCTGGAGCGGATTTCGTTTCATCTTAATCAGATTGGACGAAAAACGTCCTGACATATCAGGGCAATCGCGCTTCAAAAGTCTTGGATGAGAGTTTTCAGGACCTCATTGCTCCAGCCCGCTTTTTTGAATTTGCCGCGATTTGATCCTTTTGCAGGATTGGCCTTGATGATGCTCAAGGCAATCCGCCCCAAAGCGGCAAAGCTGGCTGGCGCGTGATCTTTTCGCGCGCGGTGTCGGTCGTCGTTCATCACCACGTCGAGAGACCAATGCAAGCTGTTCCCAATTTGCCACTGGCCGCGGATCAGTGTGGCGGCCCCCTGAGCCGCGGGACATTTGGAGAGCGGATAAAGCCGTTCGGCGTGACTGGTCTTGTCGCCAACCGCGCGCCTGGAGGCGACATGGACGAAAGCCCGAAGAGGCGGCCACTTATGGGTATTGATCAGATATTCCGGCACATCGTGGACGCGGTATGACCGCTCTTCCACACGACCATGATCAGCATCAATTGTGTTATATTCATCAATGTAATCTGTGTCTTCGTCTTCCACGAAAGCCCGGACATCGGCCAACATGCCGCCCTGATTGCCCTTGAGCCGCAGGCAATAATCGCCTCCCTCCCGCACGATCAATTCGCAGGTCCCGCGCTGACAATGCAGTGCGTCTGCGGTGATGGTGATGCCGCGGATATCAAGCATCTCAATCAACTCACGCAGGGCCAGGATCCCGCCACCGCCCCTGGCGCCCTGAGTAATCCCAAGGGTGAGACGTGCCCCATGTGCAAAGGCCGTGACAATGTTCATATTCGATTGCCCGGCGGCCTTGTCAAAGCCGCGTCGCATCTCTTTGCCATCAATGGCGATGGCAGGGTGCTCACCGGAGCCAGCCGCAAAGTCGGCGCGAAACTTGTCGAAAAAGGCCTGAAAGCCCGTCGGCTTCATCACGCGAAACAGCCGGGAATACGCGTCATGGCAAGGTATCCCGTGAGGCAACTCAGGAAACCCACCGTTCATCACACCCATCACGCGGGTGATATCATTGCCAGCCAGCCCTTCGGTCAGCGCCTTGATCACCGGGATACCACCGGCCACGGCGGTCTCAAACCGGATCACATGACCAGCGTTTTCCGCAGCGATCGCAAGGGCGTGACCATGATGGGCCAGCAACGCCTTGTTGGCGGTGACCACATCCTTGCCTGCCGCAATGGCGGCTTCGGTGGCGGCCTTGGCGGGGCCGTCGCTGCCGCCCATAAGTTCGACGAACACGTCAATATCGTCGCGTGTGGCCAAGGCAACCGGGTCATCCTCCCAGGCGTAATCCTTGATGTTGATGCCGCGATCCTTATCGCGCGAGCGGGCCGAGACGGCGGTGATCACCACCGGGCGCCCGGCGCGTTCCGCCAGCAGGTTGGCCTTTTGGCGGATGATTTTCACAACACCGGTGCCCACGGTGCCGAGGCCTGCAATACCTAGGCGCAAGGGGGTTGTCATCGGCGTCTCCAATCGTTGCAAATCTCGTGCCTGCGCGATGTAGCGGGTTCGGCTGGCCCTTGCAACGCAGGTTTTGAGGGCGGGCCTAATTCGTGCTGACACCGCTGGTCATGCGGGTGCGGGTGGAACTGTCGATGACGGTGCCACGCAGGCGTCCGGCACGGGCGCGCAGATTGGCGACGCGCGCCTCAAGACCGCTGGCCACATCGGGGCTGACCTGTGCCTCGGGCACACGCGCCTTTAGCTGCTCAACAGGGACCAGATTGGGATAACCCGCGCGTTCGGCATCGGGCGAGATGGCGCTGTCCAGATCAGGAAACTGCGTACATCCGGCGCAAAGCGCAGCGCAGAGCAGAACAGGGATGGGGCGCAGGGGCATGGCGCGGGTCTCCGGCATCTGGAGCGGATTTCGTTTCATCTTAATCAGATTGGACGAAAAACGTCCTGACATATCAGGGCAATCGCGCTTCAAAAGTCTTGGATGAGAGTTTTCAGGACCTCATTGCTCCAGCCCGCTTTTTTGAATTTGCCGCGATTTGATCCTTTTGCAGGATTGGCCTTGATGATGCTCAAGGCAATCCGCCCCAAAGCGGCAAAGCTGGCTGGCGCGTGATCTTTTCGCGCGCGGTGTCGGTCGTCGTTCATCACCACGTCGAGAGACCAATGCAAGCTGTTCCCAATTTGCCACTGGCCGCGGATCAGTGTGGCGGCCCCCTGAGCCGCGGGACATTTGGAGAGCGGATAAAGCCGTTCGGCGTGACTGGTCTTGTCGCCAACCGCGCGCCTGGAGGCGACATGGACGAAAGCCCGAAGAGGCGGCCACTTATGGGTATTGATCAGATATTCCGGCACATCGTGGACGCGGTATGACCGCTCTTCCACACGACCATGATCAGCATCAATTGTGTTATATTCATCAATGTAATCTGTGTCTTCGTCTTCCACGAAAGCCCGGACATCGGCCAACATGCCGCCCTGATTGCCCTTGAGCCGCAGGCAATAACCGCCTCCCTCCCGCACGATCAATTCGCAGGTCCCGCGCTGACAATGCAGTGCGTCTGCGGTGATGGTGATGCCGCGGATATCAAGCATCTCAATCAACTCACGCAGGGCCAGGATCCCGCCACCGCCCCTGGCGCCCTGAGTAATCCCAAGGGTGAGACGTGCCCCATGTGCAAAGGCCGTGACAATGTTCATATTCGATTGCCCGGCGGCCTTGTCAAAGCCGCGTCGCATCTCTTTGCCATCAATGGCGATGGCAGGGTGCTCACCGGAGCCAGCCGCAAAGTCGGCGCGAAACTTGTCGAAAAAGGCCTGAAAGCCCGTCGGCTTCATCACGCGAAACAGCCGGGAATACGCGTCATGGCAAGGTATCCCGTGAGGCAACTCAGGAAACCCACGCAGGAAATCCCCCTTCATTTGTCCGAAAGGTTCCATGTCCACCGCCGTATCACCACCGCAAAGCGCGCACAAAAGGCCGATCGTCATCAAATCACGGAACTTGTGGCGCGGAGCATTGCCGCCGCGTGGGTCATCCACCGCATTGAAACAGCTGTCTAATCCTGGCATCTCGAAACCCCATCATCTGATGAAACCTCCAGAATCCAATTCTCGGACACTGTCAAACTTTAAGCGCGATGCCCCTGCCTGACATATACTACTGCGCCTGAATTGACCTGAAGAATTTGTAGAGAGGTTGATTCAATTTGCCGCATGGTCATACGTATCACAGCATGCACTTTGAGAGCATGAACAAGCCCCACAAAACGGTTTCGCTATCTGCCGATCAGCGCCTGGCCCTTGAGGCCATTTGCCGCCGCCGCAAGGTTGAACCCGGATTATTTATGACGGTGCTGTTTTTTGTTGGCAGCGCTGGCGTAAGTGTCTGATTTGGCGTATAGAACATGTGTACAATCAATCCCGGACGCCGGACAATGACTGCCAACGCCGCCATGAGTGATATAGCCCGGACTTCCTTCTCTTTTCCAGCCATTCGTTCCAAGAAAGTTACGGGCTGTTTTGATGGTGGTGCGATCACCTCTGACGCCGGTGTTTTGCTTCTTGCTCAGGCGGAGCGTCGTCTGGGGATCGTGGATCGTTTGGTTGGGGTAATCCCCGATGGTCGCGATCCTTCGCGGGTGACGCATCGCATGTGTGACATTCTTCGCGCGCGGGCCATGGCCATCGCGTGCGGTTATGAAGACGGTGATGACCTGGACGAATTGCGACACGACCCTGCCTTCATGATGGCGCTCGGCAAAGCGCCCGGCGAAGACGTAGGGTTGGTGAGCCAGCCGACGATGTCGCGATTTGAGAATGGTGTGGGCCAGCGTTCCCTGATCCGGGTTGGACGCGAGATGGTGGATATCTTTTGTAGCAGCTACGACGCGCCACCTGAATCGGTGACCCTTGATATTGATGACACGTTTGATGCCGCTCACGGCCAGCAGCAACTGACCCTCTTCAACGGCTACCATGGTGAGCGTGGCTATGCCCCGATCCATGTGTACGAAGCCCAGAGCGAAAAACCAGTCGCATTCATCCTGCGCCCTGCGCGCACGCCATCCGGCGTGGAAGCGCGCGGCCATGTTCGTCGCCTCATCAGGCGCATTCGATCTCATTGGCCGCAGACCCGTATCACCTTGCGCGGAGACGGGCATTATGGCCGCCCGGAGGTCATGGCCTGGTGCGAAGCCCAGGCAGGGGTGGACTTCATCTTTGGCTTGCCAGCCAATTCTGCTTTGCGTCGTGATCCTGTCGTTACACGCGCTCAGGATGCCTGTGCGGTTCAGCGCGCGAAAGAAGGCTTGCTTGTGTTGCGCTGCTTTTGTGAGACCCAATACGCTGCCGCGAGTTGGGGTGAGACCAGGCGCCGGGTCATCGCGCGGTTTGAGGCACGCCAGGCGCATGGCATGGCTGTCAGATACATTGTGACCTCACTCGCCGACGGCACCCCGGAGCAGCTCTATGAGCGTGTCTATTGCGCCCGCGGTCAGATGGAGAATTTGATCAAGCTCCACAAAACCCAGTTGAAGAGCGATCGTACATCCTGTTCCTCGGCAACGGCCAACCAGATGCGGCTGATCCTCCACACCATTGCCTACTGGATGATCTGGGCGGTGCGCTCAGCCATGCCGAAGGCCGCCGGGTTGAAGCGATCCGACTTCGAGACAATCCAACGCCGTCTCCTGAAAATCGGAGCGCGGGTTATTGAAACCCAATCCCGGATCCGGGTTGCCTTCGCTTCAGCCTGTCCAGACAAAGCCTTGTTCATCACCATCCTGGACACTCTGCTGGGAAGACAGGCCAGCCACGCGCAGGCGCCGTAGACCGCGACTGCTCCTCCCGATGAACCCTGAAACCATAACCCGACAAATCAGCCGCAAGCGCCAAAGCCCGCGCAAACGATGCCCCATGCCCAAACCGTGAAAAACACCAGAAAGCCAACGCATAAGCGCCCAAATCAAAGCCGTCATGAATAATCCGGGTGAAGCGCTTGTCTGGAGGCGCGCCCGTGCGTTTCCGCTGTTGGATGCAGAAGAAGACGCCGGAACGGTTTGCCGGATTCTGGATATCGGCCCGACGGTTCTGACGGAGTGGCGGTTTGCCTTTTCCGGGGCGGGGCTGTCGTTTTTCGGCTTGAAGGATTACAGCCAGCGACAAGGGCATTTGTCGGGGGAGCGCGAACGGGCTTTGAAAGCCCGTTTTGCCGAAAACCCGGCACGGAACGTAGACGGGGTCTGTGCGTATGTTCCGGCGGAATACGGGCGGAGCTACAGTCCCTCGGGGGCCGCCAGGCTGATGCGCCGTCCGGGGTTTGAGTATAAAAAGCCACGATTGCCGCCTGCACAGGCCGATGAAGTCAAACAGGCGGCGTTTATCGCCATGTATGAGGCCCTGATGACCGAACTTGCAGCCGATGGGATGGTGGTCTTCTCCGATGCTGTGCATCCCGAGCATCGGAGCCGTCCCGCCCATGCCCGGTTCCCGAAGGGGCAAAAGACGGCCCTGAAGGCAACATCGGGGCGCAGGCGCCTCAATATTCAGGGTGCGCTCGATCTTGAAACGTTCCAGTTTACTTTTGTGGAAGGCGGGAAGATCAATGCCCAAACGACACTCTCATGCTGGAAAAGCCGGAGCGCAACACCCCAACCAAAACGACCATCCATGTTTTTGTCGACAATGCGCGTTATCACCATGCCAGGATACTCCAGCCATGGCCGCACAGCCCCGAACGTCGGGTGAAGTTGAAGTTCCTGCCGGCATACGCCCCGCATCTCAACCCGATTGAGCGCCTTTGGGGTGTCATGCACGAATGCATCACCCATAATCGCCATTACGCCACGTTCAACCAGTTCACCGAGGCCATTCTCAACTTCTTCCGCCAAACCCTACCCGACAAACGGCGCGATTTTCGCGACACTGTTACCGACAATTTCAGGATCGTTTCTCTCAAGGAATACAAGCTGATCTGACCTCAAATCTTCTGGTCAATTCGGTCGCGGGAGTATAGCATTGATGGCGCTGCGTTTCCCTAAAAAATGCAGAATGCAGATTTTTCGAGAAACGCTTTGACCTGTTTCTTTCTTGGCACTGTTTTTAAAGCCGGGCAAGCAGGGGTTTGATATGAACGCATGTTCAGTTAAATCTCGCTTAAAGCGTTTCGCGAAAAACCTGACATAGATTTTTTGCGAAACGTGGTGAAACGCTCATATGTTACGCGCGTTTCGCCTTAAGTGATGACTCAGGTTTAAGGCGAAACGCTTTATGGCGCGAACCCAAGGCTCTCATTCCGGTATCACTGGACCGCGTGTGCGCGAGGCAGCGTTGCAGTTGTTTGCGCAGCACGGGTTTGCCGCCGTGTCGATGCGCCAGATTGCGGGCGAGGTCGGGGTGCAGGCGGGGGCGCTCTACAACTACACCCCGGACAAACAAAGCCTGCTCTTTGATCTGATGAAGGGCCACATGGATCAATTGCTGGCCGCATGGCAGGCCGAGCCCGATCAGCCGACCCCGATGACCGCGTTAGAGCGATTCACACGCTTTCACATCCGTTTCCATTCCGCCCGACCCGAGGCGGTGTTCATCTCCTACATGGAATTGCGCAATCTTTCGCCTCGGAATTTCGAGGTGATCGAAGGCCTGCGCCGCCGCTATGAAGACGCGTTGGAGGATATTTTGCGCGCAGGAGTCGCTTCGGGCGATTTTCAGGTGTCGGATACGCGTGTGACTTCGATGGCGCTGATCGCTATGCTGACCGGCGTCAATACGTGGTTCCGCGAGGGCGGGCGCCTTAGCCTTGGCGAAGTTGAAACGCTGTACTGGGACATGGTGCGCAAGACCGTGGCCAACTGACAACGTTCTTCGTTTTTGCCCGAAATACTCCCGCCGGAGGCATCAAGAAAAAAACTGCGTGGCGCAGCCACTCCATTTTGGATGTGGCCACGCCTCTGGTTCTAGTGGGTCGGTTTGATGAACGTGTCGTTGCGCAACTCTTGCATGGCGGTCCGCAACTCATCGCGTGTGTTCATCACGATCGGGCCATGCCAGGCGACAGGTTCCTGGATCGGCGCGCCCGAGATCAGCAGGAAGCGGACACCGTCCTCACCGGCCTGCACAGTCACCTCATCGCCGGTGCCAAAGCGGATCAGGGTGCGGTTGCCCGACATGTCGCGGATGTTCACCTCTTCCCTCGCCACTTCCTTTTCCAGCAAAACGCCCGTGGGCGCGCTGGCATCGGCAAAAGCGGCTCTACCATCAAAGACATAGGCAAAGGCGCGACGATAGGTGTCGATCCGAAACGTCTTTTTCACCCCGGCGGGCACCGAGATATCCAGATATTGCGGATCAGCGGCGATGCCATCGACAGGTCCGCGCTTGCCCCAGAATTCCCCGGTGATCACGCGCACAACCGTGCCGTCATCGTCGGTGATCTCGGGGATTTCCTGCGAGGCGACATCCTGATAGCGCGGTGCGGTCATCTTCAGCGATGAGGGCAGATTGGCCCACAACTGAAACCCGTGCATCTGGCCCGCCGCGTTTCCGCGTGGCATTTCCTGGTGCATGATGCCCGATCCGGCGGTCATCCATTGCACATCGCCCGCCCCCAGCGTGCCGGTATTGCCAAGGCTGTCGCCATGATCGACCTCGCCCGACAGGACATAGGTGATGGTTTCGATCCCGCGATGGGGATGCCAGGGGAACCCCTTTTCAAACCTGGCCGGGTCGTCATTGCGGAAATCGTCAAACAACAGGAACGGATCCAGGTCGGAGGGATCACCAAAGCCAAAGGCGCGGTGCAGATGCACGCCGGCACCTTCCATGATGGGCTGGGCGCGACGGGTCTCAAGGGTAGGTCTGAGGGACATGAGTTGGTCCTCCTTTCCGCATTGACATAAGGGGAGCGCGTCCCTGCGCCAATAGAGGGGTATGTGCTGTTGCGCGCCCATGTTGTGCAGAAATGCAGTTGCAACACATATGCCGAATTCCGTGTTAAGCTGATCCGGGGAGACGGGGACATGGCCAGCGATTTTACCGACGCCGAGTGGACGCAGATCAACGCGCATCTGGATGCAGATCCAGGGGCGTATGGGCTGCCCGCGCGGTGTGATGGCTCGGTGGTCTTGATGAGCTGGAACATTCGCAAGTTTGGCGCATTTGAGGACAATGGCACGCCCAAGAAATCACCGGGCGCGTTTGACATGATCGAGCGGGTCTGTGCCCTCGCTGATCTGATCGCCATTCAGGAAGTGCAGCGCGACATGTCCAGCCTTTATGTGCTGCGGGATCGGCTGCGCGCGGGCGGGGACCCATGGGAGGTGGTGGTCAGTGACGTCACAGGCATGGCCCCCGGTTACACTGGCATGGCTGAACGGATGGCCGTGCTGTACCGCAGCGACCGGGTGCGGCGGGGTGACCTGGCCTCGGACCTGTCCTTTGACCGCTCGGCGGTGGTTGAGAATTCCGATGACGCGCTGAAGCTGCTGGTTGCCAAAGAGGTCGAGATTGCCGGGAAGGACGGGTTTTGGGACAAGCTGACCGCGTGGCTGGGCGGGCAGAGCAAGCTGGTGGGCGCGCGGTTCAAAAAGTTTGTGCAGTTCATCCGCACACCGCATCTGGTAGAGTTCATCATCGACGGGCCGGGCGGGGCCTATGAATTTTATGTGGTGAATGCGCATCTGGTGTCGGGGCAAAGCAAGACCGAGCGCGAATTGGAGTTTTTCGCGCTGTTGGAATGGCTGCTTCTGGACAGTCGCACGACGGTTGAAAAGGACGGTAAAAGCTTTCTTCTGATGGCTGACCTGAACCTTGATTTTCAATCCAATGTCGACAAGCGGCGACAGGCCTTCGAAGAATACATGACCACGATAAATGCCGAGAAAAACCTGAAAGCAAAGGTGAACTTTCCGTTTCTGGATGGTGGGTTTTTACCAATGCCCGGCGCAACGAGACTTTTGACCACATTTCCTGGATCACCACCGATACCCGTCTGCCGCGCGGGCGGCACAATGATCAGGCGGGCACATTGGGCGCGGATGAATATGATTATGGCATGTTCGATTTCGTGCAGGCCTTTGTCGATGCCGGGTCCGGGGCAAAGCCCGATGGCAGCCCTGATTACGACCGCTTCACCCATGATTTCAGCGACCATATGCCGATCTGGGTGCGGCTCCCGTTGCCTCACGCGGGCCAGACGGATTTTTCGGTGGCGGAAGATTAAACGCCGTTTTGGGCGTATGATGTCGCAGACGGGATAGTTTTACGGGTCTTGGTTTTCAAAAGTCGCTGAAACGGTCAGGGAGTTTTGACAATGAAAATCGGATTTATCGGTCTGGGCAATGTCGGCGGCAAGCTGTCGGGCAGCCTGTTGCGCAACGGGGTGGACTTGCAGGTGCATGACCTGAACGACGACTTCGTGGCCGGGTTTGTCGCGAAGGGAGCCAAGGCCGGGGGCAGCCCAGCCGAGATGATGCGCAGCTGCGATGCGGTGATCACCTGCCTGCCCAGCCCCGCCGCGTCAGATGCTGTGATGCAGGAGATGCTGCCCGAGATCGGCCCCGGCAAGATCTGGATGGAGATGTCCACCACGGACGAGACCGAGGTGAAACGCCTTGGCAAGATGGTGATCGAACAGGGTGGCGCCGCGGTGGATTGCCCGGTCTCGGGCGGATGCCACCGGGCCGACACGGGCAATATCAGCATCTATGCCGGCTGTGATCGCCCGACGTTTGAGCGGATCCTGCCCCTGTTGACCATCATGGGGCGGCGTGTGCTGCATACCGGTGATCTGGGCACGGCCAGCGTGCTGAAAGTGATGACCAACTATCTGGCCACAGGTCATTTGCTGATGCTGTGCGAGGCGCTGACCACGATGAAGGCCGCGGGGATGGACATGGCCACCACCTATGAGGCGATCAAGATCAGTTCGGGCACCTCGTTCGTGCATGAAACCGAAAGCCAGTTGATCCTGTCGGGATCGCGCTGTGTGGATTTCACCATGGATCTGGTCCTGAAAGATATCGGCCTGTTTCAGGAAATTGCCGAGCGTAACGGTGTGCCGCTGGAAATCTCACCGATGATCATTGACCTGATGCGCGACGGGCAGGCCCGCTATGGCGATCGCGCGCAATCCGACCGCATGATCGAACGGCTGGAAGAGGCCACTGGGCTAAGCATCACGGCCCCTGGCTTTCCCAAAGAACTGGTCGATGACGAACCCGAGGAACGGGGCGCCGAGGTCCGCCCGAAATTCTGAGCGGTCGCGCCCCAGTGCGCCTGACATAGCTTTCTCTTTGCCTGCGAACACGCTAAGGGGCAAACAAAGGGAGAGACCAATGGCGGATGAAGTTCTGGCAAGCGTGCGCGCATCACCACCTCGCAGGGGGTCTGGAGTATTTGTTCTGGGCTCGCTTGGTGTGATGCTGATCTATCTGGCGTTTGCGTCGCCCCCGGCGGGGCTTGGGTTCCAATTGATGCTAATTGTCTTTGGGATTGGTGCTCTGATGATGACCGCCAAGATGTGGCAGGCCACGCAATTGGCGATGGAACTGACCCTTGAGGAACTGCGGTTGAGTGACGGCACCGTTCTGACCCCAACCGACAGTATCGTGAATATTGACCGGGGCATGTTTGCCTTCAAACCCTCGCATGGGTTCACCCTCAAACTGGCGGGCAAGACCCCGGCGGGCTGGCATCCCGGCATGTGGTGGCGCTTTGGCAAGCGATTGGGCGTGGGCGGCGTGACCCCCGGCGCACAAACGAAAATCATGGCCGACGTGATATCGGCCATGATTGCATCCCGGTCACAGACTTCAGATTAGCCGCAGTAAGAGCCTTCCCAGCACAGCTGTGAGGCAAAGCGGATACTGCTG
This sequence comes from Roseovarius sp., assembly GCA_965207105.1. Classification (GTDB taxonomy): domain Bacteria; phylum Pseudomonadota; class Alphaproteobacteria; order Rhodobacterales; family Rhodobacteraceae; genus Roseovarius. The sequence continues at coordinate 616,838 of CBDBLS010000028.1, forward strand.
AACGCCTTGGCACTGGCGGTGTAACTGTTGTTCAGGCCAGGATAGATGAAGGTCGGCTGATAGGTCGACACGCTTTCGACGATGATTAACTCTTGACCGCTTTGCATCATCGGCAACTCGTCATGGGCCGTGCGCACTTCAGTTGTGGTCAATTCCGACATTGGGCCGTCGCCACGGATTTCCGACCAACGTACTTCGTAGGTTCCATCCTCTCGATCGCTGCCAGTAGGAACCGAGTATTTGACAACCGTCATACGCACTTGGTTCTCGCCACGGTCATTGGCCTGGGCGTCAAAAATGCTCTTGGCGGTGTCAATATAGGCATCGTTCACCGTCTGCATCTCGCGCGATAGCATATCGGCAACGGTATAGGTCGCCTTGATGCGCACGGATTTGTACTGATGCACCTCGAACAACTCAAACGACGTGGTGATCATCCAGAAAAGAAGCGGCAGTGTGATGACCATCTCAATGGTCATGGTGCCATCTTTGTCCTTACGAAACTTGGACAGGGCATGTGCCAGACAGCCCTTGATTTTGCGTGGGTCAAACAACGACATTTTATTCAGGCTCCTGTACAAAGGCGGTAACCGCTACAATGGCCGCATCGCCAGAAATGTCTTTGGTCAGCAACTCCCCCAGAAGTGCGCGGGGGAAAATCGGCTCGTAGTTCACGCAGGCGCGCATCATGACAACTTCGTTGGCTTGACCGGGAGTGAAGCTCTTGACGGGCCGGAGGCTTTCGTCGATGGGCTGATCGGTGCAAGCAACAGTAGGGTGCAGCGGGACAAAGGAGCGTGGATCGCTATTGATCATTTCCAGATACAGCTTGGCCTCGCAATCGGCAAAAATCATGGAGTTTTCACAGATCAGCCCTTTGATATCTTCGTACTCCATGGCTGCTCCGGTGCCCAGCCGCACATCGCGCACGGCCATATCCAGCCCACGCTCCAGCATGGATTGCCGCAATGTGATGAACCCCAGTTCGAGCGTCATAACGATCATTGTTGCCATGACCGGGAAAACAAACACGAATTCAATCGCAGCACTGCCCGTTTCGTCGCGCCAATGACGCATATACCGTTTCAGCAACGAAGCAATCATTGGGTCAACCTCAGGTTTTGAACATTCGATGCGATCGAGCCGAACGCATCGGAAATTGTGGTGGTGCTTGCGCGGTAGTAAAGCAGCGGATCACTGGCGCAGTTGCGCAGTTCGGTTTCGGCCGTGCCGTTTTCAGGTACGGAGAACCCGATGGAGTAGACCACAACCCCACTGGTTTTGGTCGCAGTGCAAATGCCGCGCATCAGCAGGTTCTTGTCTGAGCCGCTCTCGACTTCCGAACCGACATAGTCGTTCCAAGAACTCCAGTCGCCAGTGATGTTACCGATATAGTTGGCGGGCATAAGGCCCCAGGCCACCTCCCAATCCAGAGCTTCGGCTGTGACTTCCAGCAGTGGGTCGCCGTCCCCGTCGCTTAGAATATCGTTGTATTCACTCTGGGTCAGCCATTCGTCTTCTTCAACCGAGTAATAGTCGCTTCCGCTCTTCAGGTAGTAGGTGCGCAGCCCGTCGTCGACTGGTTCGTAGTGGCAGGTCCATTTACTTTCCACAATCTGGTCTAAAGCCTCCGACTTTAGTCGGAAAAACATTCAAACGTGCGCCGAAGGCGCTCATGAACCACTGAACCCTCTGACTTTAGTCGGAGGAGGTTCAGTTTTGCCGCACTTGTTCTGACTGTATGAAATCTTGTCCTTGTAATTGTGACTGGCGTGATCAAACTCCAGCTCCTAGTGGGTGACTTTCTGCAGATCAGAGCCCTCGCCGCGAAAGGCGCCGTTTTTGTTAAAGTAGTACGATGTGGTGTTTGCCCCGTCGCCCATCACGACGATGATTTTCATCGACTCAGGTTCGTTGTAGGCCGCCGGAATGTTGGTCAGCGATGCGTCCATCACCCCATCCGCCCGCAGCGTCGCGGCCACGGGTGCGAAGGCCGGGTCCAGCAGGGCCGCACCCCATTTCATCCCGATATGGGTCGAGGTGTTACCATCTGCATGCAGCAAGTCGATCCTGTCGTGCAGTTCCTGCTCGTTCATCGAATAGGCAAGGATTTCGGCATAATCATCTCTGAAGCACGACCGTGAGTATTCGGTTAGATTATCGAATCCACCATAAAGCGAGGTGTAGATCTGCTGCGTATACTCCGGGCCTTCCAGGAGGTTCAGCGTTGGGTTGATGAACGCCTCTTCATAGTGATCATCGTCAAAACGCAGACAGCTCGAATATGGTTGGCTTACGTCAATATTGTCGAACATGGCGTCGAAGATCGGTTCACCCGGTGCCGTGGTCCAGCTGAACGGCACAATCGAAATCACAGTGTCGCCGGGATCCGAACCGGTCAGAAGGGCCGTCACGAATTCCTTGGCAGCAATTTGCAGGTTGGCCAGCTTGCTGCCGCCCATGGAGCCAGACACGTCAAGTACAAGTGCCACCTCAAGCTTGGGAGTGCGCACTTCGGCCGTGGCCCCGCCTTTCAGGTGGATGGTGTCAACGCCCATCAGCTTCATCAGGTAGGTATTCACCACCTTCTCGGTCTTGACGCTGACACGCCGCGCATTCAGCGAGGCGTCGATATCGCCATCACCGATCGGCACCAGGGTGTTTGAGTGGCCACTCTTGGCAAAGAAATCCTCAATGATGATTTTGATGTCTGCTTCGGATGCGCCTGGGGGCGCACCGGCCCCGGCCAGCGCCCCGCCGTCGGTGGTCGCCGCTATCTCGGTGCGTTGCATCTCGGTATTCATCTTGTCGATGCTGATGCCGCCCATGGTGGCCATCAGAAGGAAGATAAAGAAAGCGATTATTGCGATTCCGCCGTCTTCATCCCGCTGGTAGGCGCGATGTTTGGCGTTAAGGCGGGCCAGAAGCGCGCCTCGAAGCGAGCGTTTGCTTAGCTGTTTGCGTGTCACATTCAGTTTCATATCGTCACCTCGTTGGGCGGATTCGGGCCCAGAAAATACTTTGATCCATGCTCTTTCTTAACGAGTTCTGTGGCTGAATTATGGCAAAACCGGGGAGAAATGGGGCGGATTAACTTTCCACCTATTGGAGATAAGCCACCGGCTTCCAGCCGGTTCGCTTCAGCGTGAATTCTGATGATCTCTCCCTCTCATTTTGAAGCCTTACCCTTTCGGGGGCTTCAAAATGAGAGGGAGAGATCATGGTCTATTCTAATGGATCACATACCAGATTTTATCACCGCTGTCACGTCGTCTGGTCGACAAAATACCGTTACAAGGTTTTGCAAGGTGCCATGCGCGAGCGTATTCGCGAGATCATTCGCCAGGCTTGCGCCGAGATGGGCGTTCATATCGTAAAAGGCGTTCTGGCCCGCGATCACGTCCATATGTTCATATCCGTGCCGCCACATGTCGCCTTGTCCAGGGTTATGCAACGGATCAAAGGGCGCTCATCGCGCCGGGTGCAGATGGAATTTCCCGAACTCCGCAAGCGCTACCGGGGCAGGCGGTTTTGGGCGCGTGGATATTTCTCAACCACATCAGGCAACGTGACTGACGATACCATACTTCAGTATCTGGAATTGCATTCCTCGAAATGATGCTACCGGCGTCAGCCGGTAGTCGTTCACTCATATATTTCAACAGTATAGTGAGGGTCATCTGGTTGTTTCCAGTAACTGCCCTAATACGACCCAAAGTTGAGCAATCTGAGCGGCAGTCATACGGATTTTACACATTGGGTGGACAAAATTGTCGCAGGCATTAACCATGCATTCACATCCGGCGCGTCAAAACCAACAAGACAAAGCAATTTCCGGATGACCAGAGGGAGAGAGAATATGTCACCAGCCAAAGAGCCGAGTTTTCGTGAAAGTGTGGATCTGATGTTCAATCGGGCCGTTGCCCTGATGGACCTGCCGCCCGGGCTGGAAGAAAAGATCAGGGTCTGTAATGCCACCTATACGGTGCGCTTCGGGGTGCGGCTGCGTGGGCAAATCCATACTTTCACCGGCTATCGCTCGGTGCATTCGGAACATATGGAACCCGTCAAGGGCGGCATCCGCTTCGCCATGGGCGTCAATCAGGATGAGGTCGAGGCGCTGGCCGCCCTGATGACCTATAAATGCGCATTGGTTGAGGCGCCCTTTGGCGGCTCCAAAGGCGGCTTGCGGATCGATCCGCACGAATGGGACGAACACGAGATGGAGCGGATCACCCGCCGTTTCGCCTATGAGCTGGCCAAGCGCGACCTGATCCATCCCTCCCAGAACGTGCCCGCCCCCGACATGGGCACGGGCGAGCGTGAGATGGCCTGGATCGCAGATCAGTATCGCCGCATGAACACCACCGATATCAACTCCCGCGCCTGTGTGACGGGGAAACCGGTGAATGCCGGCGGTATCCAGGGCCGCACCGAGGCGACGGGCCGTGGCGTCCAATACGCCCTGCAGGAATTCTTCCGACATCCCGAAGACGTCAAAGCCGCCGGAATGAAAGGCTCGCTGGATGGCAAGCGCGTTGTGGTGCAGGGTCTGGGCAATGTAGGCTATCATGCTGCCAAGTTCCTCAGCGAAGAGGATGGCTGTAAGGTCACCGCGATCATCGAACGCGATGGCGGGCTGATGGATGAGAGCGGTCTGGATGTTGAGGCTGTGCGCAGCTGGATCGCCAAACACGGCGGGGTCGATGGCTATCCGCAGGGCAAGTACATCCGCGACGGCTCAAAGTACCTTGAGCATGAGTGTGATATTCTGATCCCGGCCGCGCTGGAAGGCGTGATCAACATGTCTAACGCTGCCAACATTCATGCCCCGCTGATCATTGAAGCTGCCAACGGCCCTGTGACCGCTGGCGCAGATGAGATCCTGCGCGAGAAGGGCTGTGTGATCATCCCGGACATGTTTGCCAACGCGGGCGGTGTGACGGTGTCCTACTTTGAGTGGGTCAAGAACCTCAGCCATATCCGGTTTGGCCGGATGGGGCGCCGTCAGGAAGAGGCCCGTCACCAGTTGCTGGTGGACGAGCTTGAAACACTGAGTGCGGACAAACAGACCGGTTGGACCCTGACAGACGGGTTCAAGCAGAAGTACCTGCGCGGCGCGGGCGAGCTGGAGCTGGTCCGATCGGGTCTGGATGACACGATGCGCGCCGCCTATGGCTCGATGCGCGAGGTCTGGCACGAACGCCAGGACGTGACCGATCTGCGCACGGCGGCCTATCTTGTGTCGGTCGGCAAAGTGGCGTCCAGCTACCGCGCGCTGGGCCTGTGATCAGGGCGGCTGTACTCAAGATCTGCGTGTTGACGATCTGCGCGCTTCTTGGGTCAGCTGCCTTAGCAGAAAAACGCATCTATAATGAGGTGCGCCTGACAGGGATTGCCGCCCCGCAATGGGGGTGGGCGATCCATTGGCCACCCCGATGGTGTGCAATGTCAACGGCCCTGATGGCTGGTTGGCGGTGCGCGCCGGTCCGGGGTCAGACTATGCAATCCGCCGCAAGCTGAAACGTCTTGTCGTCTTTGAAGTCAACAAGGACGAACGCGTCGGACCTTGGGTCAGGGTCTGGACAGCCTATCGCTTGACCGACGAGAACGGTTGGCGTATCGCCAAGAAATCGCTGCATGTGGAGGGCTGGGCGCATACCGGCTATCTGTGCAGCTGGTGATGGAACGAATGACAGGCATGGCCGGATCAGTGACACACACCTGCCGCTGCGGCGGCGTTGAGCTGCGCGTTGACGTGCCGGGTGCCGCTGCCGGGACACGCGTGATCTGCTATTGCAAAGATTGCCAGACCGCCGCGCATTTACATGCCCAGGCCGAAGATGTGCTGGGTCCGGCGGGTGGCAGCGATATCTGGCAGACAACCCCAGACCGGATCGAAATCGTCACCGGTGCCGAGCAGTTGAAAGTGATCCGCCTGTCCCCCAAAGGCCTGATGCGCTGGCACGCGGGTTGTTGTGGCACGCCGATGTTCAACACGCTGCCCAATCTGAAACTGCCCTTTCTGGGGATGATCCTGCGCCAGTCTGCTCTTGCGGATGCCGACGCGGTTTATGGCAAAACCCGCTGTTATGCCTCAACTGCCGACGCACGCCCCGGAGCGGGTGCGCCCACACGCGACAAAGGCTTCAAACGTGCTGGTTTTGACGTACTGCAAAGGATGCTGGCCGCCTGGCTAAGTGGACGTGGCAAAATGACTCCGCTGATCGCCGAGGATGGCGTTGCCATCGCGCGGGTCGAGGTGATTTCAAAAGATCAACGCAGGGCTGCCACCCCCAGGCACCTGTCCTGACCTGTTTGATATCTGCATAAACCCGGTCCGGAAAACGCATATTTTCCGCGCGCCCTGTCACCGAAGTCGCGTGGTGACCTGCGTTGGTCGAAATGTGCTCAGCATGGTCTGCCCCCCATTGCTATCCAGAACGGAACTTGGTTGAGTTCGGCCAGTGATAAAGGAGTGGGTCATGCGCTTTTCAGGGCTGCGCGTTCTCAAAGAGGGCTTGAGGGGCAATACGGGCTGGCAAGCCCATTGGCGCGATGCGACTCGGAAACCCGAATATGATGTGGTGATCATCGGCGGTGGCGGCCACGGCCTGGCCACGGCGTATTACCTTGCCAAGAACCACGGGATCACCAATGTGGCGGTGCTGGAAAAGGGGTATCTGGGCGGCGGCAATGTGGGGCGCAACACCACCATCGTGCGCGCCAATTACTTTCTGCCCGGCAATTCCGAGCTTTACAGCCACTCCCTGAAGCTGTGGGAAGGGTTGGAGGAAGACCTCAATTACAACGTCATGCATTCACAACGCGGCCAGATCGCGCTGTTTCACAATGACGGGCAGCGCGATGCAGCGATCCGCCGGGGCAATGCCATCCGCAATCAGGGTGATGATGCCGAATTGCTGGGCGTTGGGGATCTGAAACGGATCCTGCCCTATATCGATTACGACCAGACCCGCTTTCCGATCTATGGCGGGCTGTTGCAGCGCCGCGCTGGTACGGCGCGCCACGATGCCGTTGCCTAGGGCTTTGCTCGGGGGGCCAGTGATCGCGGTGTTGACCTGATCCAGAACTGCGAAGTCACTGGCATTGATATCGAGAATGGCGTGGTCAAGGGCGTGCAGACCACGCGCGGCGCGATCCGGGCCAGGAAGGTGGCGATCATCGTCGCCGGGCGCACCAGCCAGGTGGCGGCCATGGCGGGGATGCGCCTGCCGATTGAAAGCCATGTGTTGCAGGCTTTTGTGACAGAGGGGTTGAAACCCGTGATCGACCACGTGGTCAGCTTTGGCATGGGCCATTTCTATATCAGCCAATCTGACAAGGGCGGCTTGGTCTTTGGCGGCGATCTGGATTTCTACGCTTCCTACGCGGCGCGCGGCAACCTGCCCATGGTCGAACACGTGATGGAGGCGGGCATGACCCTGATGCCGATGATTGGCAAATCCAAGGTTTTGCGCAGCTGGGGCGGGATCATGGATATGACGCCCGATGGCAGCCCGATCATCGACAAGACCCATATCGACGGGCTCCATCTGGATTGCGGCTGGTGTTATGGCGGGTTCAAGGCGGTGCCGGGTTCGGGCTATTCGATGGCGCATCTGGTGGCCACGGATCAGCATCACGAAGCGGCGGCACGCTTCCGTTTGGATCGGTTCCGCACGGGCCACGGCCTGATGGATGAGGAGGGCACCGGTGCGCAACATAATCTTCATTAGCGCGCTCTGCATGGCAGGCGTGGCGGCTGCACAGGATGGGCCGACACCGGGCTGTTACACGCGTGAATACACGCAGGCCCATCTGGATGCACACCCCGATCAGGTGACGCGGTCGCTGACCATGATGATCCACGACCAGCAGGACGGTGAATACATGACCCGCTTTGCCTATCTCGTCGTGGATTTTGCCAATCAGGGCCACGTTAAGCGCGACGGACATGGCGCTCAGACGCTGGATCAGCAGTTGATCTGCTTCAATACACGGGACGGCAAGCAGGGCTGTGGCGTGGAATGCGATGGTGGGTCGTTCCTGGTGACGGGCGAGACAGACAGCACGCTGACCATCGCCACGCAAAGGCTTTGGGTGGGCGAGACGGAAGAGTGCGGCGGCGCGATTGATCTGGCTGAAATCCCCGGACAGGAGGTCAAATACCGGCTGGACCGGGTGCCGATGGATACGTGCCTTTCAAGAGTAGAGAACTGACATGCGACTGACCTGTCCCCTTTGTGGCGAACGTGACCGGCGAGAATTTTACTTTCCACAATCTGGTCTAAAGCCTCCGACTTTAGTCGGAAAAACATTCAAACGTGCGCCGAAGGCGCTCATGAACCACTGAACCCTCTGACTTTAGTCGGAGGAGGTTCAGTATGTCGGCGACGCGGTCGCGCTGGAGCGGCCAGAAGGCGATGCGCCCGCCGAGGCCTGGGATGATTACATCCACAACCGTGACAACCCCGCCGGTGTAACCCGCGATCTCTGGTATCACGAGTCGGGCTGCTCTGCCTGGCTGGTGGTGACGCGCAACACGATCACCCATGAGGTGCTGAGCACCGAACTGGCCAGTGACGTGAAGGGGGCAGCGACATGAGGCTATCCAAGGGTGGATTGATTGATCGCAATGCCCCGATCCAGTTTTCTTTCGACGGGCATCAGTATCAGGGGTTCGAGGGCGACACGCTGGCCTCGGCCCTTCTGGCCAATGATGTGCGATTGGTGGGCCGGTCGTTCAAATATCACCGTCCGCGCGGGATTTTGACGGCAGGCAGTGAGGAACCCAACGCGCTGGTCACAATCGGTCTGGAGGGCGCGCAGGAACCGAATGCGCGGGCCACCACAACCGAGCTATATGAGGGCCTGTTGGCGCGCAGTCAGAACCGCTGGCCGTCTCTGGGCTTTGACATTCTGGGTCTGAACGAATGGGCCGCGCCGTTTCTAAGCGCCGGTTTCTATTGCAAAACCTTCATGTGGCCCAAGGCGTTCTGGGAAAAACTGTATGAGCCGGTGATCCGTCGTGCTGCTGGTCTGGGCGCGCTGTCGGGGGCGCATAACACCGATAAATATGAAAAGGCCTATGCCCATTGTGATCTGCTGGTGATCGGCGCGGGGCCTGCGGGGTTGATGGCGGCCCTGACAGCGGCGCGCGCCGGGGCCGATGTGATTATCGCGAAGGAAGACACGTGCACCGGTGGGCGGTTGAACGGCGAAACCTATGAGGTGGACGGGCAGCCGGGCCATGTCTGGGCGAAGGAGGTCACCGCGCAACTGGCCGAGGTGGAGAATGTGCGGATCATGACCCGCACCACCGTCACGGGGGCTTATGATCAGGGCACCTATGGCGCTTTGGAGCGATCCTCGCCCGGGCGGCGTAATCGCAAAGGCGCTCCGGTGGAAACCTTCTGGCGGATCGCGGCAAAGCGGTCTGTGCTTGCCGCCGGTGCGCTGGAACGCCCCGTGGCGTTTCGCAATAATGACCGGCCCGGCATCATGAATGCAGGCGCGGTGCGCACCTATCTCAACCGGTGGGGCGTCAGCCCGGGCAAGAACGTGGTGGTGTTTGGCAATACCGACAGCGCTCACCGCACCGCTGCCGATTTGATCGCCGCAGGCATTCATGTCAGCGCGCTGGTCAATGCGCGGCCTCATGCCACCACCACCCTCGATCTGCCGTTTTACGCCGGCGCGCAGGTGTGCAACGCCGAAGGCGCCAAGCGGCTGGAGGCCGTCACCGTTCAAAGCGTGAGTGGACAAGACAAGATTCAGACCGATTGTCTGGCCATGTCGGGCGGGTGGAACCCGTCGGTGCATCTGACCTGTCATATGGGCGGGCGAGCCGAATGGGACGTGGACATTCAGGCCTTTGTGCCCACGCCCGGCGCGGTGCCCGGTATGGGCGTCGCGGGCGCAGCGGCAGGCCGGTTCTCGACCCGCGCGTGCTTTGAACATGGGGTCGATGTGGCAACCGAGGTGTTGAGCGCGCTGGGCATGACAGCCCCCACGGTCAAAATCCCCGGCTCGGATGATGGCGCGTATGACATCACCCCGCTCTGGACGGTGCCCGGCAAAGGCCGCGCCTGGCTCGATTTTCAGAATGATGTGACGATCAAGGACGTCAAACAGGCCGCGCAGGAAAACTTCAAATCCGTCGAGCATATGAAGCGCTACACCACCCAGGGGATGGCGCCGGATCAGGGCAAGAACTCGAACGTGGCTGCCCTTGCGGTGTTGGCCGACGCGACGGGCAATGGCATCCCCGATACGGGCACGACAACCTTCCGCCCACCTTATGTTCCCGTTAGTATTGCAGCGCTGGGTACGGGCGGGCAGGGGGCTGGCTTTGCCCCGCAACGCTATACCACCTCGCATAAACTGAGTGTCGCGTGCGGTGCACCGATGATCGAGGTGGGGCTCTGGTATCGCCCCAGTTACTTCCCGCAGGCGGGCGAGACGACGTGGCGACAAAGCTGTGATCGCGAAGTGACCATGGTGCGTGAACATGTCGGCATCTCCGACGTTTCGACCCTTGGCAAGATTGACATTCAGGGCCCCGATGCAGGGGCATTTCTGGATTTCGTCTATACCAACACCTTCTCGACGCTAAAAGAGGGCCGCGTGCGCTATGGCCTGATGCTGCGCGAGGATGGCCATGTGATGGATGATGGCACAACCGCGCGACTGGGGCCACAGCACTATCTGATAACCACCACCACGGCGGCGGCAGGACAGGTGATGCGGCATCTGGAATTTGTGCATCAATGCCTGTGCCCGCAGATGGATGTCCGTTGTACCTCGGTGACCGAGCAATGGGCGCAGCTCGCCGTGGCCGGGCCGAAATTGCGCGGTTTGCTGGAAGAGCTGTTGGATCAATCGCTGTCCGATTGGCCCTTCATGGGCTGCGGCGTTGTCCGCATCGGTAATGTGGCCGCCCGGTTGTTCCGCATCTCCTTCTCGGGCGAGCAGGCGTATGAGCTGGCCGTACCCAGCCGCTATGGCGAAAGCCTGTTCAAGGAACTGGTCGTGCGAGCCGAAGCGATGGGCGGTGGACTCTACGGGATGGAGGCCCTCAATGTGCTGCGCATCGAAAAGGGCTTTATCACCCATGCCGAGACCCATGGCCGTGTGACTGCCTTTGACATCGGGATGGAACGGATGGTGAGCGCCAGGAAAGACTGCATCGGTCAGGCCGCCGCCGCGCGCCCCGGCCTTTGGGGGGAGGAGCGTGAACAGCTGGTGGGTCTGCGTCCGGTGGGCGAGGCCAAACTGTTGGTGGCAGGTGCGCATCTGTTTGCCAAAGACGACGAGGCGGTGCGCGTGAACGATCAGGGCTATATCACATCGGTTGGGTATTCACCGACGCTACACACGCCGCTGGCCATGGGGTTCCTCAAAAATGGCCGCGCGCGCCATGGCGAGGTGGTGCGTATGGTCGAGCATCTGAAGGGTGTGGAAACCTTCTGCGAGGTGACAGACCCAGTGGTGTTGGACGCTGAGGGAGGGCGGATGCGTGGTTGAGTTGCAAGCAAAATCGCCCTGCGCAGGGCTGCTGCCGATTACCATCGGCGAGGTTTCCTTGAGTGAAGTGGACACGGGCGTGATGACCTCACTCGCCCCATATAAAAACACCGACACGGCGTTTGGCGCGGCGTTGAAGGTAACGCATGGCATGGCTGCTCCGGCGCCGAACCGGGCCACCGGCAAAGAAGGCGCGCGGGCGATCTGGTTTGGGCAACGCATGGTTCTGTTAATGGGTCCCAAGGCCGATGCCGGGTTGGCCAAACACGCTGCCCTTGTTGATCAATCCGATGCCTGGGCGGTTGTGCGGCTGGAGGGGCCGGGCGCACGTGATGTCTTGGCGCGTCTGACGCCAATTGATTTGCGCGAGGCTGTGTTCAAACGCGGCCACACCGCGCGCACCGAGCTGCAGCATATGATGGCCTCGATCACGCGGATCGGTGCCGACAGTTATCAGATCATGGTGTTTCGCGCCTTTGCCGAAACTCTGGTGCATGATCTGAAAACCGCAATGGAGGGTGTCGCGGCGCGGTGAAGCGGCGTAAATGCGCGCTTGTCTCTGTGGGCGCTGACAACCGGGATTTGGTGAGATAATCTGCTGCTGATTTACTTTCCACAATCTGGTCTAAAGCCTCCGACTTTAGTCGGAAAAACATTCAAACGTGCGCCGAAGGCGCTCATGAACCACTGAACCCTCTGACTTTAGTCGGAGGAGGTTCAGTGATCTATGAGGGTTTCGAATATGTTGCGTACCACGATCTGTCTGCTATTCCTTGCCGCTCCTGTGATGGCGCAGGACAAGGCCGACCTGTGTCGGGTGTCATCTGATATCGTAGGCGCAGCGGTAATTGAACGTCAGAATGGGCAGGCCGCAGATATGGCCGTTAAAGCCGTTGTTGCAAGCCTGCCCGAGGAGCAATCAGCCTATGAGGCCGCTGTTCAGCCCATTGTAGAGTGGGTCTATACCCTTCCCCAAGACCAACTGGGCGATGAGGTGGCCACCTCTTATCAAGCGGCCTGTCTTGAGCAGTAAATAAAGCCCTGTGCGGGCTGGACTCGGGGCGCGCACGCGCCAATATAGTCAACATGAGCCTGCCGCCCGGATTTCTCGATGACCTGCGTACGCGCACATCACTGTCACAGGCGGTGGGGCGCAAGGTCACGTGGGACGCCCGCAAGTCCAATCAGGGCAAGGGCGATTTGTGGGCACCATGCCCATTCCATCAGGAAAAAACCGCGTCTTTCCATGTGGATGAGCGCACGGGGTTTTACTATTGCTTTGGCTGTCACGCCAAGGGTGATGCGATCTCGTTCATACGCGAAACCGAGAATGTAGATTTCATGGAGGCAGTGCGCATTCTGGCCAGCGAGGCCGGGATGCCGATGCCCGAACGCGACCCGCAGGCACAGGCCAAGGCCGATCACCGCACCCAGCTGAGCGATGTGATGGAGATCGCGGTGCAGTATTTCCGCCTGCAACTGAAAACCGGGGCTGGGGCGGCGGCGCGCGAGTATCTGGCCGGGCGCAAGCTGTCCGAGGCGGCGCTGGAACGGTTTGAGATCGGATTTGCCCCCGACGCCTGGCAGGGCCTTTGGGACCACCTGAAGGGCAAGAATATCGAGGATGATCTGATCCTTGGTGCGGGGCTGGCCAAGCCCTCGCAAAAAGGCGGCAAGCCCTATGACACGTTCCGGGGCCGGATCATGTATCCGATCCGCGACGCACGCGGGCGCTGTATCGCCTTTGGCGGGCGCGCGATGGACCCCAATGACAACGCAAAATACCTGAACTCACCCGAGACCGAGTTGTTTGACAAATCCCGGACGCTCTACAACCTCGGCCCCGCCCGCGAAGCGGCGGGCAAGGGCCAGCCGCTGATCGTGGCCGAAGGGTATATGGATGTGATCGCGCTGGCCGAAGCCGGGTTCGGCGCGTCGGTCGCGCCTTTGGGCACGGCGGTGACCGAGCATCAACTGGCGATGCTGTGGCGTGTCGCGGACGAGCCGATCATCGCGCTGGACGGCGACACAGCGGGCCTTCGTGCCGCGCACCGGGTGATCGATCTGGCACTGCCGCTGCTGGAGGCGGGCAAAAGCCTGCGTTTTGTAGTGATGCCTGAGGGGCAGGACCCCGATGACCTTTTGCGCGCAGAAGGGGCCGTCGCGGTGCAGGCCTTGATGGATCGTGCATTGCCCATGGTGCAATTGCTCTGGCAGCGTGAAACCGAGGGGCGTGTGTTTGATAGCCCCGAACGCAAGGCGGCGCTGGACAAGGCACTACGTGAAAAGATCACGCTGATCCGTGACCCATCCATCCGCACCCATTACGGGCAGGCGATCAAGGAGATGCGTTGGGAGCTGTTCAGTCCACGCCGCGCACCACAAGGCAAAGGCAATTGGCAGGGCAAGCCCCGCAAATGGAATGCGCCTGATCCGGCCACGCCTGCGGCCAAATCCTCGCTCCTGGTGGCCGCTGGTGAGCGCGCCGAGACCCAGATGCGCGAGGCGGTGATCCTGGCCACGCTGATCTGCGCGCCTGATGTATGTGACGAATTTGAGACGGCGGTTGAGGCGATGGAGTGTAAGGGGGGCGATCACGCCCAGTTGCGCAATCTGATCCTGCGTCATTTCCATGCCGGGCAACAGACGTTGAGAACCCACATCGCCGAAGAGATGGGCGAGGGCGCCCTTGAAAAACTGCTGAGCCTGCCCCATGTCGCCCTAGCACCCTCGGTGCGCCATCCCGGAAAGGCCGATATCGCCCGCATGACTGTGGCCGAAGAACTGGCCAAGCTGGATGCGCAACGCGGTTTGCGGGTCGAAATCAGCGAAGCATCCGAGGACATCACGCATGTTGCCGACGAGTCGGTCACATGGCGACTGAGTCAGGCCGCCGAAGCGCATAACAAGGCCGTTCGCAGCGAAAGCGAAGACAAAGCGGAATACGATACGAGCGACAATGGCGCCCGAATCAAGCGAGACGAAAAGGCGCAATTCGAGGCGCTGTTAGACCAAATCACCTATTCAAAACGGGGGCGCTAGCCCATCCGCTTAGGATTAGGTAAAGAAAACAGGGTAAACGGGTGTGCGAATCAGTGATTCGCGCTAATGATTCGTACCAAGCGAATCACCTGCCGCCCGCCAAAGTGAGGAGACCTTGATGGCCGCCAAAGATAATGACGAGCAGAAGACGGACGATCAGGAGTCCGAAATCTCGCTGGACATGAGCCAGACCGCCGTCAAAAAGATGATCGCCGAGGCCCGCGAGAAAGGCTACATCACTTACGATCAGCTCAATCAGGTTCTGCCGCCCGATCAGGTGTCTTCGGAACAGATCGAGGACGTGATGTCGATGCTATCCGAGATGGGCATCAACATCATCGAGAACGACGAAGAAGAAGAAGAGCGAAAGACCACCGCCGTGGCCGAAATTGGCCGCAGGGGTGAGATTACGCTTGGCTCGGGCAAGGAAGAAAAACTGGATCGCACCGACGATCCGGTGCGCATGTATCTGCGCGAAATGGGCAGCGTCGAACTGCTGTCGCGCGAAGGCGAAATTGCCATCGCCAAACGCATCGAGGCCGGCCGCAACACGATGATTGCGGGTCTGTGCGAAAGCCCGCTGACCTTCCAGGCGATCACCATCTGGCGCGACGAACTTCTGGGCGAAGACATTCTGCTGCGCGACGTGATCGACCTTGAGGCGACATTCGGCAATCAGATGGGCGAGGATGATGACAGCGCGCCCGTGGTCGATGCCGCCAATGTCACCGCGGCCCCCCCGGTCAAGAAGGACGAGGGCACGCCCGAAGTTGACGCCGATGGCAATCCGATTGCCAGTGACGATGATGACGATGAACAGGCCAACATGAGTCTGGCCGCGATGGAAGCCGCGCTGAAACCGCGCGTGCTTGAAACGCTGGATCGCATCGCTGATGACTATGAAAAACTGGCCGAAATGCAGGATAGCCGCATCTCGGCCACGCTGAACGAAGACGGATCGTTCTCGAAGAAACAGGAAACGACTTACCAGAAACTGCGCTCCGAGATTGTCGAGCTGGTGAACGAGCTGCACCTGCACAACAACCGGATCGAAGCGCTGATAGATCAGCTGTATGGCATCAACCGCCGGATCATGCAGATCGATAGCGCGATGGTGAAGCTGGCGGATCAGGCGCGTATCAACCGCCGCGAATTTGTCGAAGAATATCGCGGTCGCGAGCTGGACCCGAACTGGCTGGACGACATGGCCAAGAAATCGGGCCGTGGCTGGCAGATGTTCATGGAACGCAGCCCCGAAAAAGTCACCGATCTGCGCGCCGACATGGCGCAGGTGGGCCAGTATGTGGGTCTGGACATCTCCGAATTCCGCCGCATCGTGCAGCAAGTGCAAAAGGGCGAAAAAGAAGCCCGTCAGGCCAAGAAGGAAATGGTCGAGGCGAACCTGCGTCTGGTGATCTCGATTGCCAAAAAATACACCAACCGTGGCCTGCAATTCCTTGACCTTATTCAGGAAGGCAACATCGGCCTGATGAAAGCGGTTGATAAGTTTGAATATCGCCGTGGCTATAAATTCTCGACCTATGCCACCTGGTGGATTCGCCAGGCGATTACCCGCTCGATTGCCGATCAGGCGCGCACGATCCGTATCCCGGTGCATATGATCGAGACGATCAACAAGCTGGTCCGGACCGGCCGTCAGATGCTGCACGAAATTGGCCGCGAACCGACGCCCGAAGAACTCGCCGAAAAGCTGCAAATGCCGCTTGAGAGGGTCCGTAAGGTGATGAAAATCGCCAAGGAACCGATCAGCCTTGAGACCCCGATTGGCGACGAAGAAGACAGCCAGCTGGGCGATTTCATCGAAGACAAGAACGTCATCCTGCCGCTGGATTCCGCCATTCAGGACAACCTGAAAGAGACCACGACGCGGGTGTTGTCCTCGCTGACACCGCGGGAAGAACGCGTGCTGCGGATGCGTTTTGGCATTGGGATGAACACCGATCACACGCTTGAGGAAGTCGGCCAGCAGTTCTCAGTCACCCGCGAACGTATCCGCCAGATCGAGGCCAAGGCCCTGCGCAAGCTGAAACATCCCAGCCGGTCGCGCAAATTGCGATCTTTCCTGGATCAATAAAGGAGCGGTGCCTGCGGGCGCCGTTTTTCGTAGATCATGACCCAAGTCTGCGATCTGCCAGCCGAGTTGACCGAGGTCTTGAGAGGTGAGGATGTGATCGTCTTTGATGGCGAATGTGTTCTGTGTTCGGGGTTCTTTCGCTTTATGCTGGCGCGCGACAGAGCGGTGCGTTTTCAGTTCGTGCTGGCGCAATCTGATCTTGGCACGCGGATTTATCAGGCGTTGGGCCTGTCCGTCATGGATTACGAGACCAATCTGGTGATCGTCGACGTGCGGATTTATCGCAAACTGGATGCTTTTGCCGCCGCGATGCGTGCAATTGGCTGGCCTTGGCGACTGCTCTCGGCCCTGCGTTTTCTGCCGGGTATTTTGAAGGACCCCGCCCCTGTACACGACTCATGCGATTTTCTGCCTGATTTTGGGCCAGTGTCGGAAGGCTTGTTCCGGCTGTGTTCGCAGGAGCCTTCCGATTTCGTCGAGACCAATGCGGAAGATGGATTTGGTGTATCGCCCATGAGACTTTCGAGGCCGTTTCCGTGTTCCGGGCCTGGTGGATGCCACCTTTGCAGCCCATGCCATGGCCAGGGCAGGGAGACCGACCAACAAGCTCAACTTTTCGGCGATCGGGAGACGGGTGTCTTCCAGGTTGAAGCCCTTTGTCTTCGCTTCGGCGAACAGGCATTCGATGGCCCGGCGTTTGCGATAGACGGTCAGGGCGTGATGGGCGGGTTGGTTGCCGACAACGACAGGCAATTCCTTACCTTTGATGCGCCTGGCTGCGAAGTCCAGCCAGAACGGCGCAGTGCCCCCGGCAGCCTTGAAGTGGGCCGTGAATGTGCGCGGGCCACGGCAGGTGCGCGGCAAGGTTCGCAGGCTTTGCCGGACGCCATCCCCGCCTGTCACGTACCGGTTCGACTTCACGCGGATGATGAAAGGAACGTCCTGTTCATGCAGGAAAGTCAACCAATCAAGGCCGATAAACCCACGATCCGCCGGAAGGCACCTGATGCTTCCGGACCCGAACAGATCCAGACAGCGCTTCATCAGTGCAATGCGCTCGCAGGTGTTGCTGTTGCCGGCCTTGCCCGACACGGTCCAGATCAGGGGCACGCGATAGCGACGCGTGGCGACGGCAGGAACCAACAGGTTGATCTCTTTGCGCCCTATCTTCCAGTTCGTGCGATCAAGGCACGGATGCCGGCTCCCGGAGAGCCCGGGCATTCGGACAACAGGAGGGGCAGACCAGTCTTGCCCGAGGTTGACACGCTGAAAAAAGCGCTGCAATCGACGGCAGGTGCTTTCAGCCTTGGCCTGCGTCGGCATCTCACCGCAAATGTGGCTCAAATTGACGGTTCGAACGCTGGCAATGCCAATCACCGGAAGGCAGAGTGTTTCGAGGCGACTATTGCTCAGCGACAAGCCATCGGATAGTTTCGCCGAGAGGGTGTCGATTGCTTTTCGGATCATGGGAGTGTCAACGGCGGAGTAAAATCCGGCCACTGGGGCGGAGCAAAAGTCGGCCAGTTTGTGGAGTGCGCCTTGGGGCGTGTGGCCACCAATCAGCAAGCACGTTCCAAGGCGCATTGGCCGTCAGGCCGATTGTTCAGTTGTCAGGTTGAAGGGTTGGCAATACGTGCGCGGCTCTGATTGAGGCGGTAGCTTTCGCCGTTCATCTCGAGGATGTTGACGTGATGTGTCAGCCGGTCCGGGAGCGCGCCGGTCAAGCGTTCGGTGCCGAATGTCTCGGTCCATTCCTCGAAGGGCAGGTTCGATGTGATCAGGGTTGAGCCACGCTCGCAGCGCTGAGAGATCAGCTCGAACAGAAGTTCGGCGCCGGTTTTGCTCAAGGGGACGAAGCCCGGCTCGTCGATGATCAGCAGTTTGACCTTGGCCAGTTTGCGCTGAAGCTGCCGGAGGCGTTTCTCGTCGCGGGCCTCCATCATCCCGTGCACGAGAGCTGCGGCGGTTACGAAGGCGACAGGCAACCCTTTCTGGCAGGCGGTCAGCCCCAACCCGAGAGCGACATGGGTTTTGCCGGTTCCCGACGGGCCGAGCGCGATGACGTTCTCCCTGCGCTCGATCCATTCACAGCGCGCCAGTTCCAGCACCATCATCTTGTTCAGACCGGGGATGGCCGTAAAGTCGAAGCTGTCGAGGCTTTTGACGGTTGGAAACTTTGCCGCCTTGATCCGGCGCTCGACCATGCGCCTCTCCCGATCGATTGGTTCCAGCTCGGTCAGCCGGGCTGGATAGCGCACATGATCCAGGCCTTCCGCCGCACAAATGCGCGCTTGCTTGTCATGCTCGCGCAGGAAGGTGGGCAGGCGCAGAGTCTTGAGGTGGTGTGTCAGCGGCAGTTCGGGTGCATCCGTCATGCGTCACCTCCTGACAGAAGGCTCATACAGGAAGAAGCCGAGGTGGTGGCGATGTTGGTTCCGGGCAGGAACGGATAGACATCCAAATCCAACCTCGGGGGCCTTCGCTCGACGCGGCACAGGACGAGGTGCTTGATCGCATCGAAGCTGACCGCCCCCATTCGCAGGGCGTCTTTGACGGCAAGATGCAGCACCTCCAGCTCGAACCGTTCCGACAGGCGCAGGACCTGGACATACTCCCTTTTGCCCGCCTTGCCCTGCCGGGCTTCCAGCAAGCGCCGGAGCGTGGCGAAGGCGTCAGGCAGTTCCCAACCCTGCAAGGGCGCAGCCTGATCGAAGGACATGATCCTGCGCTCGATCAGCGGCAGGTAATGCAGCGGGTCGAACACCATGTCACCGCTGTCATAAGAGCGGGGATGATCGGCGATCACCTCAGTGGCGCAACCGATAACGACGCGGATCACGAAGCCCTTGATCCAGACCGCGCGGTGGCCATATGCGACCGGCACCGAGTAGTCGTTACCGCGATACCGCACCACCGATGTCGATGTGACCTGGCCACTTTGCAACTCACAGGCCTCGAAGGGTGCGCCGGGCAAATCCTGCATTGCCGCCGGATCGGCTTGCAGCCGTTCGCCGATGCTGGCCTTGTGTCCGCGCAGGACATCGTCCTGCCGTTTGCGGCATTGCTCTTCCAGGTGAGCGTTGAACGCATCCCGGTCCGGAAAGGACGGGATCGGCACCATGAAGTCGCGCCGCCCGTAGCCGACCAACCCCTCGACCGCTCCCTTGTCGTTCCCCTTGCCGGGACGGCCGTAGCGATCCCGGACCACATAATGCGACAGCATTGCGCTGAACCGTTGGGTTCTTTGCCGGGTGCCGTCCGGCAGGATCCGCGCCACCAGGCAGCGGTCATTGTCATAGAGGATCGACAGGGGAACCGCCCCAAAGAAAGCAAAGGCATGCACATGCCCATCCAGCCAGGCCTCGGTGGTTGCCGCAGGATAGGCCCGGATAAAACACGCATCGCTCTGCGGCAGATCAAAGGCGAAGAAGTGCGCCTTCCGCTCAACGCCGCCAATCACGACAGGCGCTTCACCAAAATCCGCCTGCGCATGCCCGGGCGGATGGCTGAGCGGCACGAACATCTCTTTGCCAGAGCGCTTCCTGGCCCGGACGCAGTCTTTGACGATTGTGTATCCGCCATCAAAGCCGCACTCGTCGCGCAGCCTCTCAAAGATACGCTTTGCGGTGTGGCGCCGCTTGCGCGGACGCGCTTTGTCCTCAGTAAGCCATTGGTCGATCTGGCAGGTGAACGCATCCAGCTTCGGGCGCCTAATCGGCGCTGTCCGCCGATACCCCGGTGGCTCCGAATAGGCCAACATCTTCGCAACACTGTCTCGGCCAATCCCAAAATCCCGGGCAATCCGACGCCCGCTCAACCCATCCTGAAAATGAGCCTGACGCACCTTCAAATACAATTCCACGGTGAAAATCCCCCGGCCCTCCCATCAAACGAAAGGGCAAAAGTGGACGACTTTTACGCCGCCCGCGACAACACAACGACGCCGCTACCCTGGCCGAGTATTGCTCCGCCGATTACATGGGAGGCTCCATCGTAATTTGAAGAATCCCAATGAAAATCACAAATCTGCGCCCTCAACCACCTTTACTGTCGTGTACAGGGGGATCCCGCATATGGTCTGATCGCGCGCAATCGCTATCGGATCTTCGGGCGTTACCAGACCTGTATGCTGCCTGATGCAAACCTGCGGGCTCGCTTCCTGTCCGGAGGTTGGGGATGAGCGGCGACCCGTTCTGGCACGCAATCACAGCCGGTCGGCTGGACGTGGCCGAGGGCGTTATGGCCTTTCATGATGGGTTGGGCACCAAACACTATATGGGCGATTGTGACATTACCCTCGGACGCAATCCGCTGGTGCGCGCACTGCTCCGCATTGCGGGATTTCCAGCCGAAGGGCAGGGCGTGCCGGTGCGTCTGACCCTGATCACATCGCCTGAGGGGGCCGAATGGATACGTGACTTCGACGGGCATATCACGCGGTCGGTCATGCGTTGGTCAGTCCCATCGCAACGTGTCACCGAGCGTTTTGGCCCATTCGCGATCGACATGAGCTTTGGAGCCGAAAACCGCAGCTTGCTGGTCCACATTGCCCGCCTGCGATGTCTGGGTCTGCCCATTCCGGGCGTCCTGTGCCCGCGCAGCGAAACACGTGAATACATGGATGCGGCTGGTCGGTTTTGCTTTGATGTCTCGGCACACCTGCCGTGGTTTGGCCTGTTGATCCGGTATCATGGCCGTGTCTTGCCCATAGATTGACTGTCGATCGACAAGCAGGACAAACCAAACGCCAGATGCTAAACTAGTGTTCAGAGTCTGACACTTCTTACCTATTTCCGCGGATTTCATCCAGCGTGTCGAGTGCGCGGCGTTCTCGGGTGAGGATATCCTTGGCGCTCCTGGTCCATTTGAAAGGCTTCGGTTTCTCGTTGTGGAGCGCCGGATAGTCGTAGATCGCAGCCTCCAGGTCATCGACGCTGGAATAGCTGCCGCGTCGGATGCGCCCGGCGGTGATCTCGGCGAAGAAGCGCTCGACCAGGTTCAGCCATGAGGCGCTGGTGGGGGTAAAATGCAGCTTGAAGCGGGGGTGCTTTTCGAGCCAGGCCTTGACCTCGGGTGTCTTGTGGGTGGCGTAGTTGTCGAGCACCGGATGGACCTCGCATCGCACTGGCGTGGCCTTGTCGATACTGCGCAGGAATTTCAGGAACTCCCTGGCTCTGTGGCGGGGCATGCAATTGCCGATGACCGTGCCCGTCTTCACATCAAGGGCGGCGAACAGCGTGGTCGTGCCGTGGCGTTTGTAATCATGGGTCATGGCGGCGGCGCGACCCTTCTTGAGCGGCAATCCCGGCTGGGTGCGATCAAGTGCCTGAATTTGCGACTTCTCGTCGACGCACAGCACCACCGCCCGCTCCGGCGGGTCAAGGTAGAGCCCGACGATATCGGCGACTTTCTCCTCGAACAGCGGATCGTTCGACACCTTGAACCCTTTCGTGAGGTGCGGCTTCAGGCCCGCCTCGGCCCATATGCGTCCCACGCTCGAAGGCGAAATACCCACGGCCTCGGCCATCAGGCTGCGGCTCCAGTGAGTGGCATTCGCAGGGGACTCCTGAACTGTCTTGGCGATCACCTTCAATCGTGTCGCAATCGGCAGCGGCGGCACCCGCGAAGGTCGGGTCTTGTCACGTTTGAGGCCAGCTACACCCTCATCGAGATAGCGTTGCTGCCAACGCCACACGGTAGGTTTCGAAGTGCCCGCCCGCCGCATGATCTCAAACGTGCCGCAACCATCCGCCGTTGCCAGTACGATCTCGGCCCGCCAGACCAGTTTGCGAGGGCTGTTGCGGTTGGCGATCAGGGCTTGAAGCTCAGAACGCTCGGCGGGGCCAAGGTAAAGGCAGATGTCAGTGCGTCTCATGGGCCGGGTATGGCACAGAAAACCGACAGTGGGAATCTTATGTCAGGTGCTGAACACTAGGGCGTGTTGACGATCATCTCGAATTGATGGCGGCGGAACATATGTAGATCATCGCAGAGAAGCTCGTATCTGTCTTGCAAGCCCGCATGGCGATGCGCTTGAAGTCCTTGAGTTTGCAAAAGACGTTTTCTACGAGGTGACGCCATTTGTAAATTTCCTTGTCGAATTTCCGAGGCTCCAGACGGTTGCTTTTCCGAGCGATCACCGCGTCGCCACCACGCCGGTCCAGTTCATCGAAAAGCCAGTTTGCATCGAATGCCTTATCGGCGAGCAGCGTATCAAATTTGTGGCCTTCGATCAGTTCGGGGACACCGATGATATCGTGGCGTTGACCGGGCATCAGTACGAAATCGACGAGGATCCCCAGAGCATCGGTCAGCGCAAGGATTTTACTCGTGATCCCACCTCGTGACTTGCCTATGGCCTGACTTTCAGTCCCCCTTTTGCTCCCTGTCCATGTCGGTGAACTTTGATAAGTGTCCCATCAACCATCGCGTATTCCATATCAAAACCCTCTGATAATGCACCGAAAATGCGCGTGAACACATCCCGACCCACCCAGTGACGGAAGCGTTTGAACACAGAATTCCAGTTTCCGAACTCCGCAGGAAGGTCACGCCACGGCGCACCGGTTCTGGCGATCCAGAGCACTGCCTCAATGAACATTCGTCCATCGCCGCCAGTTTGGCCAGGGTCGGATTTCTTGCCAAGGCAATGCGGTTCCATCAATGCCCATTGCCGGTCCGTCAGTATCAAACGTGCCATCTTATGCTCCCATGGGTTCGAAGCTTGAATCAGAATTCACACCCAAAAGGAACCCTGATCGTCAACACGCCCTAGTCGTTATTGAGCCCAAAGGATTTGCCATGCACCGCTGGATCGCGATTGCTTTGACTGGCCTGCTGACCGGCCCGGCATTGGGCCAGGGCTGTTTTGGTGCGGGTGAGCCACTGTTTCACTGCACGCTGAAAGACGGCACGCGGGCATTGGATATCTGTCTGCAAAGTGATGTGGGCATCTATCGGTACGGCCCACCCGGCGCGGCCCCGGAATTGCTCTTGGCCGAGCGGGTTGAGCGCATGTTCATGTGGCCTTGGAACGGGGTGGGCAGCTCAATCTATGAAGAGGTCGGATTCACCAATGGCGACGTTGACTACACGGTCTATTATTCCGTCAGCCGGATCGCGGCGGATACACCTGACGTGGATGGCGGCATTCGCGTCACCAAGGGGGATCAGACCCTGGCCGAGTTGGCCTGCGATCCCGGCAGTGTGGAGGCGCGCGAGTTTTATCCGGTCTATGAGGCCAAAGAAGCCAAGGGCCAATGCTGGGATCGTAACGCGTTTGCCTGAGGCAAGTGCTAGACCCCATCATGCAGACCACGTTCACGATCTCGACACATGGGCAGGGCCTTCACGAGGTGACCCGCGAGGTGGCTGGCTGGGTCAGCGCGCACCCCGCGCAGATCGGGCTGCTCACCCTGTTCATCCGTCATACTTCGGCCAGCCTGTTGATCCAGGAAAACGCCGACCCCGAAGTGAAAAGTGATTTACGCGCATATTTTCAACGGCTTGTACCGCCAACTTCTGATCCATCCATGTCTTATCTGACGCATACTATGAAGGTCCCGATGACATGCCCGCCCATATCAAGGCGGCGATGATGCCGGTGTCCTTGTCGATTCCGGTCAGTGACGGGCGGCTCACCTTAGGCACCTGGCAGGGCATCTATGTGTTTGAGCATCGCGATGCTCCGCACACCCGTCAGGTGGTCGCGCATCTGAGCGGAGTACCTGCATAAACGCTGCTTTTCGCCCTGACAGACCTTGTTCCCTGCGTCTCTCTGATCCCGGTGTGCCCTATATGCAGCGGTTGCATTTCCCCTCTACCCAAAACCTTGCGGCTGTCCTATAGTGACTGTGGATAACTGGGCATAAGACCCATGTGACAGAGGCAGAGAAGAAAAGGGGACCGGCCAATGCGCTGCCCGTTTTGCGGAAATATCGATACACAAGTTAAGGATTCGCGCCCGGCGGAGGATCATGTTTCGATCCGGCGGCGGCGATTTTGCCCGGCCTGCGGTGGGCGCTTTACCACCTATGAGCGTGTGCAACTGCGTGATTTGGTGGTGGTGAAAACCAATGGACGGCGCGAAGATTTCGACCGGGACAAGCTGGAGCGCTCGATCCGGATCGCCCTGCAGAAACGCCCGGTTGAGCCGGAACGCGTTGAGCAGATGATCTCGGGCATCGTGCGGCGGCTGGAATCCCTGGGCGAAACCGACATTGCTTCGAAAGTGGTGGGCGAGATCGTCATGGAAAGCCTGGCGCGGATCGACACCGTGGCTTACGTGCGATTTGCCAGTGTTTACAAGAACTTCCAGGCGGCAGATGATTTCGATAAATTCGTCAGCGAGCTGCGCCCCGGCGGCGATCAGGGCGAGCCTGAGGGCGCGTGAGCCCCGATGACACCACGCATATGACGCTGGCCCTTGCTTTGGGCCGGCGCGCGCAGGGGGCCACATGGCCCAATCCTGCTGTGGGTTGCGTGATTGTCAAAGATACCCAAATCATCGGGCAAGGGCGCACCGCGCCGGGTGGGCGGCCCCACGCTGAAACCGAGGCTCTGGCCGAGGCGGGCGAGGCAGCAAACGGGGCCACGGCCTATGTCACGCTGGAACCCTGCGCTCATCATGGTCAGACGCCCCCCTGCGCTGAGGCGTTGATCAAGGCCGGGACCGCGCGGGTGGTTTGCCCCATTGAGGACAGCGATCTGCGTGTATCGGGGCAGGGATTTGCCATGCTGCGTGCTGCGGGCATCACGGTTGACACTGGCCTTCTGGCCGACATTGCTGCGCAGGATTTTGCCGGGTTTTTCCACCGCATTGCCCATGGCCGCCCTCGCCTGACTCTGAAGCTTGCCACATCGCTTGACGGGCGCATCGCCACGGCCAGCGGCCACAGCCAGTGGATCACCGGGCCTGAGGCCCGCGCCGAGGTGCACGCCATGCGCGCAGTCCATGACGCGGTGATGGTGGGTGCAGGTACGGCGCGGGCGGATGATCCGTCGCTGACCGTGCGCGATGCCGAGACCGATCATCAACCGATACGTATCGTTGTGTCGCGCAGGCTAGACCTACCCCTGATGTCGCAACTGGCGCGCACGGCCAAAGACCTTCCGGTCTGGATATGCCATGGCCCGGATGCCGATGCCGCCCTGATCGAGGCGTGGGACGGGTTGGGCGCAACCTTGGTTCCCTGTCGCCTGACGGGCCAACAGTTGGATATGACATCTGTGCTGCAGGAACTGGGCAAGCTGGGCCTGACCCGGGTGTTCTGTGAAGGCGGGGGCGCGCTGGCTGCGTCGTTACTCCACGCCGATCTGGTGGATGATTTTGTGGGCTTCACCGCTGGCATTGCCATTGGCGCGGAGGGCCTGCCCGGCATCGGGGCGCTCGGCCGATCCAGGCTTGACGAGGCGACGCGCTTTAATCTGGTGGAGTGCCGGGCCATTGGCAATGACATCCTGCATCGCTGGACGCGTGCCTGAACACTCTGTGCTCAAACCATTTTATCGCCAGAGGGGCGCGTAGGAGGCAAACACTCCCTGCAGCTTGGCCAGCAAACGATTGACCGCACCGGGATGGGGCACCTCGCCTGTGGCCAGCCGGTCTATTGCCACCTCGACGGGGCAGGCCAACCCGGTGACCGGGTCAAAATAGCGGGGATAATCAATCAGCGCGGTATGGGCCAATCCGCTTAACGAGGGCCGTGCGGCCCGGCGTACGGGCAGTTGGCCCAGATCGCGGGTCAGGCCCCAGCCTGCATAAAACGGTGCGCCCGTGGTGGTGACCGGCACATCGCGCAGCATGGCCTCGAACCCCAGAAGTGAGGTCATGGTCCAGATCTCCTGTACCCTGTCCAACAGGGCCATCGGGTCGGCCTCAGATAGCACCGCATCAGCCAGCCCGTGCAACACGCCAGGTGCGATGGCACCGGCGCGCAAACCGGCCTCAACATCCGGGTGAGGTTTGTAGAGGATCACCGCCTCGGGGTTCTCGGCCCGGGCGCGTTGCAGAAGCGCAAGGTTGGTGCAAATCTCACCCGCACCCAGTTGGATCGAGGCATCGTCCTCCACCTGGCCCGGCACCAGAATGCGGTGCCCATCCGGCAGGTCAGGCTGCGCGCCGCCCAGATTGTATTTCGACAGACCCAGATCGCGCAGACGGGCGATCAGCTTTTCGATGCGCAAGTGCTGGTCCGGGCGCAGCTCGGCTCGGGCGGCAATCCACCGCTCCAGACGGCTTTCCCGGGTGGGGTCATAGTAAATCCCCAGATCATCACAGACCAGCGACAGAGGCGGGACCAGTTCGGCTCCCAACCCGCGTGAGCGCAGGAACCCGTCTTCGACCCGGGTGGCTGTACTGTCCGTCGCGGCCTTCCCGGCCCAGGTCATGTGGCGGCGGGGGGGTGAGGCACTCTCCACTTCTTTGAACTGCACACGGGGGCCATGGCGACCAAAGAACTGTTGCAAGGGTTTGCGCTTCCACAACCGCATGCCCGAGGCGACCCAACCGCCGTGATCCTCGCGCCAGGCGCGGGTCTGGGCCTCCAGCGCTGAAATCGCGCGGTCCAGATCGCACAGTGCGTCGGTATGCGGGTCGTACCATGTCGGATAGAGGATCATCGCAGCGGCAAACATCTGCGCGCGGGTCAGATCGCGGCCCCGGCGGGACAGGGACCGGGGGTGGCGATCCTCACTCAGGCCCCATCCGGCATAAAACGGCTGGCCAAAGACGCGGGGCTTATGCCCGGCAAAGATCGACTCGAACCCAAGCCCCGAGGATACCGTATAGACGCCAATCGCGCCTTCCATCAAAGTCCAGGGGCTGACCGGGTCGGAAAACAGCGTGATCCGATCAGTTGCATCATCAGCCGTGAAATAGCCTTGACGGTGGCCTGCGACGGTTTCGGGGTGGGTTTTGATCAGGATGCGCGCGCCGGGATTGTCCTCTTGCGCGTAATACAGCATTTCGCGAAACGTGTTGGAGTCGGCCCCGCCATGGGTGACCGAGGCATCGCCGCGCGTTTGGTCGATCACCAGCACATAGCCTGGTTCGGGGCAGGGGGTGTTTGGGTCAAAGGCAGTGTATTTGCTCAAATGCGCCTCTTGCAGCCGGGCGATGCCCCCTCGGGCGCGGTCCAGCAGGGCGGTGTCATCCAGCGGGTGGGTGGCCAGCAGGGTTTCCAGATCAGAAGGTTGCGAGGCATCAAAATGCACGCCCGTGTGGTCAATCAGAAGGCCCAAAGGCGGCTCGCCATCGCGCCCCGGATGCAGCGAGCGCAGAAAGGCATCCTCGATCTGAATTGCCCCGGTTTTACCGGAGGGTTGTTGTTTCAAATATTAGGCTGCTTTTTCAGCTTCGATCAAGGCTTCATAGAAATTCTCCTCTGCTTCTTGTGGCGTGACGTATCCGATTTTGCTGTGCAGGCGTTTTGTGTTGTACCAATTGACCCACTTCAGGGTTTCCCATTCGATCTGTCCGACAGATTTCCATGGCCCCATGAAGTCGATGACTTCGGTTTTGAACAGGCCAATTGTGCTTTCGGCCAGGGCGTTGTCATAGCTGTCGCCAACACTTCCGAGGGATGGATCGATGCCGGCCTCGGACAGTCGTTCGGTGTAGCGAATGGATGGATATTGCGACCCACGGTCCGAATGGTGCACCAAATCCCCGGAAGGAACGCGCTGATAGATTGCCTGGTTCAAAGCGTCCGGCACAAAGCCGGTCGCCATGGACGTGGACACGCGCCAACCGACGATCTTACGAGCGAAGACATCAATCACGAAGGCAACATAAACCATGCCCTGCCAGCTTGAGACATAGGTAAAATCACTGACCCGGAGCTGGTTTGGCATGGTGGCTGTGAAGTCACGATTGGCTTTGTCGTCCGGGCATGGCCGAGAGGTGTCAGGGTTGGTGGTGATTGGCTTTTGACCGCGCACAACGCCCTGTATTCCCATAGCTTTCATCAGACGTTCCACTGTGCAGCGCGCGATATCATGACCCGTCCGGCGCAGTTCATGCCAGATTTTACGCGCGCCATATCGTTTACCACTGCCATCAAAGGCTTCCCTGATCTTCTCTCGGTCGATGATGTCCTGTTTGGCCCTGTCCGATGCCAGATCAGGATCGCGGGCAACGGCCGTACGGGCATAAAATGTAGATGGGGCAATCGGCAGAACCCTGCAGATCGGCTCGACCCCGTGGATCACTCTATGCTCTTCGATAAAGGCGATCATCGCTTGAACGGGCGGTCGAGCTCCGCCTGGGCAAAATATGCAGACGCCTTCTTCAGGATTTCATTGGCCTGACGAAGTTCACGAACCTCGCGTTCCAGTTCTTTAATACGATCCTTCTCTGCCGTTGTTAAACCGTCGCGCTGCCCAGCATCCCGTTCCGCTTGTCGGCACCATTTGCGCAGGCTGTCCGTTGAGCATCCCGGTTCAGGCGCTGTCGCCCGGCAAGCGGCTGTATCACCGGTGTAATTACTGCGTTGTTCCTGAAAAAGCCGAACACCACGGGCACGCAATTCGGCAGGATAGGCGGGGTTGTATTTCTTCTTGGTCATATGGATCACCTGTAGAGTGTTTTACTCTCCGGTAAAACCGGGGCAATTCAATCCGGATCAGGGCGGCACCGGTTTTCTCGGCCATCGCCTCGCCGCAGTGGGCATAAGGGCTGTGGCCCCAGACCGCGATCAGATAGTCAGCGCCTGGTTTGCCAAGGCGCAGATCATACCCCGCCAGAGCCAGAATACGCCGGATCCGGCGCTGGCGCAGAAACCCGGCATTATAATAGAAAACCCGCCGGGCTTGGGGCCCGGCGGTCTCTATCGTGTCCTGGTCGTTCATTAAGGCTCAATTAGCATTGATTATGCGTGCCAACCTGTAATAGAACACACCATGAACAAAATTATGGGGTGCGGCACATGGATCATCAGGCTTTTTTGGTGTGGCTCAACGAGATCGACGACCTTTCATTGAAACAACGGGCTGAAACCGGACGGCTCGTTGCCGGGGTTTCGTCGCTGGAAAGCGTGGTCGATCTCCCTGAGGCGAATGTTCGCGAGGGGCGTATCTGTCCGCACTGTGCTTCGGGCGGTGCGATCATCAGGGGCCATGCAAGTGGCCTGACGAGGTTCTTTTGCAAAGGCTGTCGCAAAACCTTCAACGCGCTGACCGGGACGCCGCCTGCCCGCTTGCGCCACAGGGACAGATGGGCAGAGTTCGCAGCTTCCCTGCGCGACGGCGAAACGGTAAAGGCGTCCGACGGGCGTTGTATGGTGGCCGACACCAGAGCTTTTCGTTGGCGTCATCGCTTTCCCGAGGCCGTAACGGTCGGTGCGGTCAAGCTGTGCGGAATCGTCGAAGCCGACGGGACGTTCTTTCCGCGCAGCCGGAAAGGGGACCGTAATCTCTCTCGAAAAGCCCGCAAACGCGGGGGAAAGGCCTCAAAACGCGGATTGTCGAAGGAGCAGGTTCCGGTCCTCGTTGCGGTCGACCGATCAGGCACCGCCATCAGTGCTGTCTTGCCTGCGGTGACAGCCGAACATCTCAAAACGGTTCTGCAGCCACGTCTTGATGGGGACGCTCTCCCGGTGACCGATGGCTGCACCGGGTACCCGCCCTGCGCCGCAGAAATGGGCGTCAGCCATGAAAGTCTCAACCAGACCGCCGGAGAACGTGTCCGCAGTGAATTGCACATTCAAACCGTGAACAGTCGGCATGAGCGGTTAAAGACCTTTCCGCGCCGCCATCGAGGTATCGCGACCAAATACCTGGACAGCTGCCTTCGGTGGTTCCACCTTGCCGTCCTTCCGAGCCACCAAACGCCGCGCGCGATACTTGCCGCCGCCGCAGGCATCCTGCCTGTAACACGCCACGCATAATCAATGCTAATTGAGCCTTCATTAAAGTCTAAAGTCCACCGAGCGCGTCAAGCCCCGTTGAAACCGAACTGACAGTATCCGTCTTGATCAAGGAGAATTTTGCGACCATTCGCGGTCAGCCTTGACAAGCGCATTTGCCATCTCGATCAGTTTTCTCATGAGCGCGGTGAGAGCGACTTTGGCAGGCTTCCCGGCTGCCATCATGGCCTGGTATTTCCTTGCGAGGTCAGGGTTGTGGCGTGCCGCGACGAGAGCCAACATGTAAAGAGCGTCGCGCAGGAATTTACGACCGCCCTGAATGAAGGCCTTGCCGCGCCATTGCCCGGACTGTCGCGTCATGGGTGCGGGGTCCGCCGGACTGGCTGCCTTCCTGCGGTCCAGTGTTCCAATCTCTGGAAATTCGACCAGGATGGCGACGGCAGCGACCTCGCCGATGCCGGGAATGGAGCGGAGAATATCATGTGCGCGCGCCCTTTTCCGACAATCACGCAGACGCGTCCCGAGTTCATCGTCAAGAGCTGCGATCTGGCGTTTGACCTGCGTCAGGCGTGGTTTTGTCTGGCGGCGTGTGAACGCCAGAGTCTGTGTTTTCACACGGTTCAACAGCCGGGTTCTGTCCTTGACCAGGGCCATCCGCGCGATCTGCAACTCTTTGAGTTCACGTTCATTCCTGTTGTAAGGCCTGTCCGGTACCGGATCGAACGCCGAACCCATCGTGGCCAGGATGCGCGCGTCAACGGCATCTGTTTTGGCACGCGTTCCATGCGCCTGGGCAAAGCGGCGGGCCTGTAGTGGATTGATCTTCACCAGAGGCAATTTGCCCGGGAACGTCTTCTCGAAGGAGGCATGGTAAGCACCCGTTGGTTCAAAGACCACGATTTGTGGCTGTTCGCTCCCGATCCAGCGCCTGAGCGCGCGAAAGCCGGAAGCGGTGTTGTCGAATTGGGCATGTTGTCCTGTCTTGATCCGATGCACATCCAAATGCGCTTTGGAGATGTCGGTCCCGATGCTGTCCTTCATTATCTTCGATGTCCTGTGCCTGTCGTGCAGAGCCATGAGCTGCTGCGTATCCGTTCAGGCCTCATGCGAAGACGGCGGCTGATCAAACTGTAGCACGGTTCATTACAACCAGGCCCCTCACGATCCAGCGACCGTCGAAGCCAGTCACGCCATATATGGCGTGACTGGCTTCGCCTCAAACTTCGCATGAAACCCAGGGAAAGTCATAAGACAAGCCCCAAGCGTGCCGGTCAGGGCCGAGATAACCTTGCTCCACTGAGCAAACGGCGCTTCGGTCACGTAAAGCGTGTCATCATCGCGAATGGCGAAATCACGCGCCATGAACATGCCATTGGGCTGTGTCAGGTCCAGCACATAGACCAGGCGCTGTGCGCCTTGCAGGTCATTGCGCCCCAACACAATATTGGCGATCTCGGCAGGCTCGTTGCGCAGGACAAAGACACCTTTCGGGTCCGCGCCGGCTGTGGACAGACCGCCGACCTGGGCAATCGCTTCGACCGCGCTCAGGGTCTGGGTTTCAAAGGTCACACGGGCCTGCGCACCGGTTGCACCAAGGGCGGTAAAGGCACGGCTGTCCTGTTCAACCAGAATGCGATCTCCGCCACGCAGGGCGATATCAAACTCGGGATGCTTGAAGATATCCTGGAACCAGACCTTGCTGCGCTCACTGCCACGAATAACGGTTACTTGCGCCACTTCGGGTTCGATCGCAACACCACCGGCACGCGACAGCATGGACGACAATGAGCGGGTGGGCCGCTCAACCGGGTAAACACCTTGCGCGCCAACGGCACCAACCAGAGAGACGGTCGAGCCATCCCCGGCCAGGCGACGCACTTCAACCTGCGGATCAGGGGTCTGTTCTTCCAGTTTGGCGGTGATGATGCGGCGTACCGCGTCGGGTGAGTTGCCCGCAGCACGAATGCGCCCCGCATAGGGAATGAAAATAAAGCCTGCACCGTCCACCTGAACCTCTTCCAGAATGGCGGCATTGGCCCCTTCGATCACCAGAAGCCCGTCATCGACGTTCTCCCATATGGTGATGCCCAGCGTGTCGCCCGGGCTGATCGTGTCTGATCCGATCTGGCCTGCATTCAGGAACTTATCGCTAAAGCCAAGGGCCGGTTGCACGGCTGTGGCGCGGGTCACGCGGTCATTGACCGATACCACAAAGGCATCGCCTGATTTCTGGACCGAACCTGCGTAGATTTCTTTTTTATTGGGGTCGGAACGGGGCAACACGCCACATGACGATATCATGCCCACAAGGACCACTAGGGCGACGGACTTCGCCCATCTGCTGGATTGGGTTTTCACTGCTACGGTCTCCTCGACCTTATGTACTGCCTCAGTTTTTTTTATATACACAGAGTCCTCAAGCACCCGACTTTTGACGGGTTGACGTCTGACCGTAGAACGATTCAGCTAGCCGCATGATCCGTCCCAACTTTCTTTCTCCCACGGAGCGCCTTGAGCTTGAGTCCTGTGTGCGCAGTCAACGCGAAGATCATGGGATTGCACGGCGTGCAAATGCGCTCCTTTTGCTGGATGACGGGAAGTCCTGTCAAGTAATCGCGGAATTTCTATATTTGGACGACGACACCATTCGTGGCTGGCACAAAACCTACCGTGAAAGCGGCTGGGACGCGCTTGCCGCCGATGGCTGGAAAGGGGGTCAATCTCGTATGGCCCCAGATCAAGAGGCTGCATTATGCGATTGGCTGAACGGTCGCTTCTGCCGTTCGACAGTTGAGATAAGAGCCCATATTTCAACAGAATTTGGCCTGCGCTACTCGCATTCTGGCTGCATCAAGCTTCTTGCCCGGCTCGGGTTTGAGTATCGCAAACCCAAGGCCCTGCCACGGGGTGTATCTGTCGAGAAACAGGCCAGCTTCATTACGATGTACGAGCGGTTGATGACCGAGCTTGGCGCTGATGAAGCCGTTTATTTCGCTGATGCCGTCCACCCAGAATATCAGACAAAGCCTGCATATGGCTGGGTGAAGGCAGGCTCAAACCCCGCAGTCCCGACCACTGCTGGGCGAGGCCGTGTGAATATCCATGGCGGGCTCAACCTTGAAACCTTCGACGCGCCCTTTGTCGAGCCAACCACCGTCGACGGTGTCAGTGCCACGCAGCTTCTAGCCAAGATTGAAACGCGCAACCCCGACAAGCGATTAATCCACGTCATCTGGGACAACGCGCCCTATCACAAAGGGCCGGATGTCAGGGCGTTTCTCGCAAGGCCAGATTGCCGCATCCACCTTATCCAGTTGCCGCCATACTGCCCGCACCTGAACCCCATTGAACGATTATGGGCTGTCATGCACCAGTTCGTGACGCACAATCATCATTACCCAACCCAAAAACAGTTTGCGAATGCAATCCTGAAGTTCTTCCGCGTAACCATACCAAACGAGTGGAAAACATTCCGAAGCCAAGTCTCAGACAATTTTCGCGTCATAACTCATGAGAAGTTTCGGGTTTTGGCGTAGCTCCGGTATAAGTTATACTACTGCGCCTGAATTGACCTGAAGAATTTGTAGAGAGGTTGATTCAATTTGCCGCATGGTCATACGTATCACAGCATGCACTTTGAGAGCATGAACAAGCCCCACAAAACGGTTTCGCTATCTGCCGATCAGCGCCTGGCCCTTGAGGCCATTTGCCGCCGCCGCAAGGTTGAAGCGCTTGTCTGGAGGCGCGCCCGTGCGTTTCCGCTGTTGGATGCAGAAGAAGACGCCGGAACGGTTTGCCGGATTCTGGATATCGGACCGACGGTTCTGACGGAGTGGCGGTTTGCCTTTTCCGGGGCGGGGCTGTCGTTTTTCGGCTTGAAGGATTACAGCCAGCGACAAGGGCATTTGTCGGGGGAGCGCGCACGGGCTTTGAAAGCCCGTTTTGCCGAAAACCCGGCACGGAACGTAGACGAGGTCTGTGCGTATGTTCCGGCGGAATACGGGCGGAGCTACAGTCCCTCGGGGGCCGCCAGGCTGATGCGCCGTCCGGGGTTTGAGTATAAAAAGCCACGATTGCCGCCTGCACAGGCCGATGAAGTCAAACAGGCGGCGTTTATCGCCATGTATGAGGCCCTGATGACCGAACTTGCAGCCGATGGGATGGTGGTCTTCTCCGATGCTGTGCATCCCGAGCATCGGAGCCGTCCCGCCCATGCCCGGTTCCCGAAGGGGCAAAAGACGGCCCTGAAGGCAACATCGGGGCGCAGGCGCCTCAATATTCAGGGTGCGCTCGATCTTGAAACGTTCCAGTTCACCTTTGTGGAAGGCGGGAAGATCAATGCCCAAACGACACTCTCATGCTGGAAAAGCCGGAGCGCAACACCCCAACCAAAACGACCATCCATGTTTTTGTCGACAATGCGCGTTATCACCATGCCAGGATACTCCAGCCATGGCCGCACAGCCCCGAACGTCGGGTGAAGTTGAAGTTCCTGCCGGCATACGCCCCGCATCTCAACCCGATTGAGCGCCTTTGGGGTGTCATGCACGAATGCATCACCCATAATCGCCATTACGCCACGTTCAACCAGTTCACCGAGGCCATTCTCAACTTCTTCCGCCAAACCCTACCCGACAAACGGCGCGATTTTCGCGACACTGTTACCGACAATTTCATACCGACAATTTCAGGATCCTTTCTCTCAAGGAATACAAGCTGATCTGACCTCAAATCTTCTGGTCAATTCGGTCGCGGGAGTATAACTATCTTTTCTGAAAAAAAAGATCTTTATTGCTTTGGGGGCAGGGCAATCGCGCTTCAAAAGCCTTTGATTAGTGTTCGCAGGAAATCATTACTCCAGCCCGCTTTTTTGAATTTGCCGCGATTTGATCCTTTTGCAGGATTGGCCTTGATGATGCTCAAGGCAATCCGCCCCAAAGCGGCAAAGCTGGCTGGCGCGTGATCTTTTCGCGCGCGGTGTCGGTCGTCGTTCATCACCACGTCGAGAGACCAATGCAAGCTGTTCCCAATTTGCCACTGGCCGCGGATCAGTGTGGCGGCCCCCTGAGCCGCGGGACATTTGGAGAGCGGATAAAGCCGTTCGGCGTGACTGGTTTTGTCGCCAACCGCGCGCCTGGAGGCGACATGGACGAAAGCCCGAAGATGCGGCCACTTATGGGTATTGATCAGATATTCCGGCACATCGTGGACGCGGTATGACCGCTCTTCCACACGACCATGATCAGCATCAATTGTGTTATATTCATCAATGTAATCTGTGTCTTCGTCTTCCACGAAAGCCCGGACATCGGCCAACATGCCGCCCTGATTGCCCTTGAGCCGCAGGCAATAACCGCCTCCCTCCCGCACGATCAACTCGCAGGTCCCGCGCTGACAATGCAGTGCGTCTGCAGTGATGGTGATGCCGCGGATATCAAGCATCTCGATCAACTCACGCAGGGCCAGGATCCCGCCACCGCCCCTGGCGCCCTGAGTAATCCCAAGGGTGAGACGTGCCCCATGTGCAAAGGCCGTGACAATGTTCATATTCGATTGCCCGGCGGCCTTGTCAAAGCCGCGTCGCATCTCTTTGCCATCAATGGCGATGGCAGGGTGCTCACCGGAGCCAGCCGCAAAGTCGGCGCGAAACTTGTCGAAAAAGGCCTGAAAGCCCGTCGGCTTCATCACGCGAAACAGCCGGGAATACGCGTCATGGCAAGGTATCCCGTGAGGCAACTCAGGAAACCCACGCAGGAAATCCCCCTTCATTTGTCCGAAAGGTTCCATGTCCACCGCCGTATCACCACCGCAAAGCGCGCACAAAAGGCCGATCGTCATCAAATCACGGAACTTGTGGCGCGGAGCATTGCCGCCGCGTGGGTCATCCACCGCATTGAAACAGCTGTCTAATCCTGGCATCTCGAAACCCCATCATCTGATGAAACCTCCAGAATCCAATTCTCGGACACTGTCAAACTTTAAGCGCGATTCCCCTGAATTATGTCGTTCAGGTAACTGCCAAGGGTATCGCATGAAAGCATCTTTTGGTTTGCCTTGATCTTCTATCTCTGATTCAGTTTTCCAAAGTTTATGTCCGGAGGGCGCTGCTTTGGAAAATACCGTGTTGTTTCAATCTTTTGCCTCGTCGATTTCTGATCCCCGCTAGGAGACGAAGGTGGTGTATCCACTTGATGGGATTCCGCTTTTGAGCCTGTGCGGAGTGGTGTCGGGGTGTGGGAGTTTTGTCGATGTTGCCCTTTATGGCGAGGAAAAGTCGGGTTTCCTGCGCAAGTTGGCTACGTTTGAGCATGGCATACCCTCCCGTGACACGCTTTCGACGGTGTTTCGGGCGCTTGATCCTGAAGAGTTCAACGCAGCCTTTGCCGCGTGGGCGTCCGGGTTGGCCGGGCGCGTTGGAGGAACGGTCGTTGCCATTGACGGCAAGACAGCGCGAGGCTCAAGGGCCGGTGGTGAAACGCCTCTGCATCTGATCCCGGCCCGGTGTAACGATCTACGCCTCGTGCCCGGCCAGCAAGCCAGCGCGCACAAAAGGAACGGTGTAAAACGCGGAGCAATATTGGGCCACAGAAGCGGCTGCATATCGCAGTTGTAGCGGAGTAAAAGTCCGCCAGTTTGTGCCCTTCGTTTATTCGGAGGGCGGGAGATGTATTCTGTGGATATTTATAGTCGTGTGCGCCGTGCTTGTTTGAAGGACGGTATGTCTGGCCGAGAAGCGGCGCGGTTTTTCAACATGGCGTAATCAGGATCAGCACTCAGTTACCCCTGTTATTCTGGATGCACATGCAATTGAAAAGGAGACTGACCAATGGAATATTTTGCTGGTTTGGATGTGTCCATGGAAGAGACGCATATCTGCATTCTGGATCGTGAAGGGGCCCTTATTCGTGAAGGAAAAGCGAGCTCAACACCAAAAGCGATCGCTGACTTCCTCGCTTCTGGACCACCATGTGCCAAAGTTGTATTTGAAACGGGACGGATGGCACCAATGCTTTACCATGGGCTGACGGAGCTTGGTGTCCCGGTTGTTTGCATCGAGAGCAGGCAAGCATATCAGGCCCTTAAATCTCTGGCCGGCCACAAGACGGACCGCAATGATGCCCGCGGTTTGGCACACCTGGCGCGGACGGGATTCTACAAGCCGACCCATGTCAAATCACTGTCAGCGCACGCAATCCGGTCGCTGATCGCAGCCCGCAAGAAGCTGGTCGGACAGCGTGTGACGCTCGACAATCAGATCCGCGGTCTGGTCGTCGTCTTCGGCGTGCGGCTGCCACGAGCTTTGTCTCCGGCATTCAAAAACGCGGCGCTAAAAGTTAGCGATGGAGTGCCTGGCCTCCATGCCGCAATTTGCGGACTGTTCGCAGCACGCGAAGCAATCCTCGCGGCGGTTGCAGCCATTGATGGCGACATCAAAAAGATGACCCGCAAATCCGAAGTCTGCCAGCGCCTTATGACGGTACCAGGGGTCGGTCCGATCACAGCATTGGCCTTTGCCGCAGCAATTGATGATCCGTCGCGTTTCAGGAAATCGCGTGATGTGGGGGCGTATCTTGGACTGGTGCCGCGACGGCATCAATCTGGTGAAATCGACTACACGGGCAGCATCTCAAAGCGGGGCGACGTGCGCGTCAGAACGCTTCTCTATGAGGCCGCCAATGTGATGCTGACGCGGTATGCCGCTCCGCTCAAATTGAAGACATGGGCCCTCGCAATCGGTGCGCGCTCAACGATGAGAAAGGCCCGAGTGGCTCTGGCGCGTCGTCTGGCAATCATACTTCATGCCATTATGCGAGACAAAACTGACTTCCAGTCCGCGTAAGGCTTACGAGGCGACAACGAGGATTCCTAAATCAAAGTTCCCATCTGGGACGATGCCCGAGGGAGGGCGTGAGACACGGCGCCGATTCTGTAGCAACAGCCAAGACCAACGGTATGATTGCGGTTTCAACATTGCCGACCCACACCCAGCCAACCCCATCATGAACCTCAGAGTTCGAAGAGAACAAAGGCAACCTCTGACATCAAAAGCAGGAAACTCAGGAAACACGCATTGACAGATTAGAGAACAAAGATCGTAAGACGATCGCGAAGATGCTGCGCCATGAACTTCCGCCTGGGTATCGTCGGTCGGAAGCGCCTCGGCGGCCAACGCTTGATGGTTATGTTGGTGTGGTCGATGAGATACTGCGCACAGACAAAGCCCTGATCAAAAAGCAGCGACACACGGCCAAGCGCATCTTTGAACGGCTGCGCGATGAGCATGGATATGCCGGCAGCCTGACCACGGTGACCTATTACGTGCGCGAGCAAAAACGGCGCACCAAAGAGGTGTTTGTGCCGTTGTCGCATCGGCCGGGCCATGCGCAGGTTGATTTTGGTGAGACGCTGGGCGTGATCGGTGGCGTGGAATGCAAGATCCACTTCTTCGTGATGAGCTTGCCACATTCTGATGCGGTGTTTGTGAAGGGATATCCAGCTGAGACAACCGAGGCGTTTTGCGATGGCCATGTGTCCGCCTTTGCATTCTTTGGCGGCATTCCGCAATCCATTCTCTACGACAATACCAAGATCGCCGTGGCTCGGATACTCGGGGATAAGACGCGCATCCGCACACGTCGGTTTACGGAACTGCAGTCGCATTACTTGTTTGATGACAAGTTTGGCAGACCCGCGCGAGGGAACGATAAAGGCAACGTTGAGGGCATGGTTGGATACACCCGCCGCAACTTCATGGTTCCCGCACCTCGCTATGACAGCTTTGATGATCTGAACGCACATTTGGAAGAGAAGTGTTTAGCACGTCAGGCCGATACGTTGCGGGGTCACACCCAAACCATAGGCGCACGCCTGATGTCGGATTTGGATGCTCTGATGGGATTGCCCGTCGCAGAATATGAAGCCTGCGATCACGTCAGCACGCGTGCAACGTCGATCTCAATGGTGCGCTATCGCAGCAATGATTACTCGGTGCCAGTAGCCTATGCGCACCACGATGTTCATGTGCGTGGGTTTGTGCATGAGGTTATCATCGGCTGCGGCAATGAGATTATTGCGCGGCACAAACGATCCTACACATCAGCGGATATGGTCTTTGACCCATTGCACTTTTTGCCCCTGCTTGAACAAAAGGTGGGTGCCCTGGATCAGGCCGCGCCTTTGCAGGGTTGGCATTTGCCAGATGTATTTGCCACGCTGCACCGACTGCTTGAAGCCAGAATGGGTAAGCCGGGCAAGCGAGAATACGTTCAAGTCTTGCGCCTTTTGGAGACCTTCGAAATGGATGTTGTGCAAGGCGCAATCCAGCAGGCAATAGATATGGGTGCAATTGGCTATGACGCCGTAAAACACCTTGTACTGTGTCGGGTTGAGAAGCGGCCACCACGATTGGATTTGGACTTCTATCCATACTTGCCCAAGGCCAATGTCGGCACAACACGCCCATCCAGTTACATGAGCTTGATGGGAAGGACCGCGGCATGACCGAAGCCCCTCGGATTCTTCTACGGCATCATCTTAAACAACTGCGACTGCCAACGTTCCAAGGCGAGTATGCCAAACAGGCGCAGCTCTGTGCTGCAGAGAACAAAGATCACATCCACTATCTGGCGCGGCTGTGTGAGATGGAATTGATCGACCGCGAACGCCGGATGATTGAACGGCGCATCAAAGCGGCGAAGTTCCCCAGCACCAAGAGCTTGGATAGCTTTGACTTCAAGATCATGCCAAGCTTGAACAAGCCCCTGACGATGGATCTGGCACGATGCGATTACGTTAATCGCAGGGAGAACATCATCGCGCTCGGCCCGTCAGGCACGGGCAAGACACACATCGCCCTGGGACTTGGGCTGGCTGCATGTCAAAGAGGACTGAAGGTGCGCTTCACAACGGCTGCGGCATTAGTCCATGATCTGATCGAGGCTCAAGATGAGCGGAGATTGCAGCGCCTTCAAAAGCAACTGACCAGCCAGAACCTGTTGATCATTGATGAACTGGGCTTCGTACCGCTCAGCAAATCTGGCGCAGAGCTGCTCTTCGAGGTCATATCCCAATGCTATGAACGCGGCTCCATCATCATAACCTCGAACCTGCCCTTCGATGAATGGACTGAAGTCTTTGGCTCTGAGCGGCTGACCGGTGCGCTACTCGATCGTTTAACCCATCACGTCCACATCCTCGAGATGAATGGCGAAAGCTATCGGCTCAAACACAGTCGCAACAACCGAAAATAACCAGCCCGCAATCACAGTCAGAATAATGCTGGCCTTATGGCCAGCATGCGCTTTGGCACGCTTCAGCTTTGTGACGAGCACGCGTGCAAAAGCGCCACAAAAACATCAACCGAAGTGGCCCATTTTTACGCCGCGACATGGACCCATTTTACTCTGCGATTGACAGAACGGGATCAAGGACATCCCCGTTCTCCTGGATTTGCTCTTCCTGGAGGG
This sequence comes from Roseovarius sp., assembly GCA_965207105.1. GTDB lineage: Bacteria > Pseudomonadota > Alphaproteobacteria > Rhodobacterales > Rhodobacteraceae > Roseovarius. Next base: position 657,835 of record CBDBLS010000028.1, read on the forward strand.
TGCGGTCGTGACGCTGGATGCGATGGGGCGCCAACGTGAGATCGCCTGCAAAATCCGTGACAAGGGTGCTGACTATGTGCTGGCCCTGAAGGGCAATCAGGGGCTTCTCCATGAAGACGTGAAGCTGTGGTTCGAAGAACAGGATCGGGAAAACACAGAATCATTACAGACGGTTGACGGCGACAGGGGCAGGATTGAAACGCGAACATACACCCAATGCGACGCCATCGGCCGGTTGAAAAAGCGCCATCCCCATCGGGAGGGGTTGCTCAGCATTGGCCGCGTCGTCCCGCTTCGGGAAAGTGGCGGGAAGACGACACGGCAAACGCGGTACTTCATCCCGTCCCTGCCAAAAGACGCCGCGCGCTTTGCCCATGCCGTACGCTCTCACCGGGGAATTGAAAACCGCCTCCACCGGGTGCTTGATGTCACCTTCCGCGATGACGACAGCCGGATACGAAAAGATCACGCACCCGCCAACTTCGCCGTCATCAAGCACATCGCAATGAATTTGCTCAACAAAGCAAAAAGCGAGAACTCCCTCGGAGGAATGCGGAAAAAGGCAGGCTGGAACAACCGCTTCCCGCTTCAAATCCTCGCGCCGTGAAACTCATGCGATTCCCCTGAGGTAACTGCCCGCAACTGTTGCCGAGGTGCCTGATTTCAACGCATCATACGAATCCTCGCTGGCCAGCATCATATCGACCGCCTAGCGCAGCAGTTGCCGACGCCCCCGGGACGAGTAATACCCTCCCGGCACCTGGCTGGTTTCCAGCAGATAACGGTGGTAATCCTTATAGGCTTTGTGATCCGGGCGCTCGGCCCCGGCAAAGAAATCACGCAGGGGTTTGGTGCTGACAAATTCAGGCTTGGCATAAACCGCCTCACCAAAGGTTTTAAGCGGGATACCGCGCCAAAGCACCTGTTGGGCGGCGGTGGAATTCACCGTGACCGCGCTGCGGGCCTCATCCAGAAGCTGTGCCAGCTTGCCACCGCGCACATAATGCACGCGCTTGGCGATGTTGTAGTGCTTGGCAAGGCGTTTCAACTCGCGCCGGATTGGTACACGGCCATCCTCAAGCGGATGCGCCTTGACCACCAGATGGTGATGCGGCGGGGCCCCCCGCGCAAACCCATCGACCACGGTTTCCAGAAAGTCTGTCATACTGGCAAACGCGCTGTGTTCCTGGAACGAACTGTCGTGTTCCAGTTGCAACAGGGCCAGATGATAGGGAAAGCCGCTATGGCGGATGCGCCAGGTGGCAATGCGGCGGTCAATGGCCTGTGCGGGCATCAGCAGAAGCCGTTGAAGATACAGCTTGAATTCCTGCGTGACACTGAGGCTTCGGTGCGGGCGGAAACTGCGATAGCGCCAGTTCGTCAGCATGACAAACCCATGATACAGCGCGCTGTAAAAGATGTGTTGGCGCATGTCACCCCAGCTGGCAGGGGGCAGCGGTTGATCCATACCCGAGTTTTCAAGGGCGGCGCGCATATCGCGCACGCTCATCTCCATCAGGCGTGAATGACCGTTTGAACCACCGCGCTCGTACGTCACCCAATAGGGGCGCAGGTACCCTTCTTCAAAAACGTGGATGCGCAGACCGGTTGCGCGGGCGCGGGCCACGGCTTCGGCATGGATGGGGCGGGTGGCGCCATAAAGCACGATATCGGTGACGCCCTTGTCGGCGAGGATACGGCTGAATTCTTCGGGCCAGTCTTCGACAGTGCCGCGATAGGGGATGTAGCTGCTGCGCTGACGCCAGAACGCCTGATCGCCCGCGTTAAAGCCGACACGCCAGACAATGGCTCCGGCACGGCACAGCATCTTTCCCAGTTTGGGAAAAAACGGACCATGCGGACCCTGTAAAAACAGGAAAACGCGGTTTTCTCCTGTCAGCCCTGTCATACCAAAATGTCACCTGTACCAGCTTTTGCCTAAAATTAGTGTCGGATTGGGGCAAGATTATGGCATCTTGCCTCCGGTGTAACGGCCCTTTAGGGGAATTATGTAGCACGTAAGGAGCAAATAAGATGTTTACCGGGATCGTGACAGATATCGGCGTCATTCGTCATCTGGACCAAAAAGGCGGTCTGCGCGTGCGCATTGGCACGGGTTATGACACTGCGGGCATTGATATGGGCGCCTCGATCGCCTGCAATGGCGTGTGCCTGACAGTTGTGGGTCTGGGTGCGGACTGGTTTGATGTGGATGTCTCGGGCGAGACACTGTCCAAGACCAACCTGGGCGCTTGGGAAACCGGCACGCGCGTCAATCTGGAACGCTCCCTCAAGGTCGGGGACGAGTTGGGTGGGCATATCGTATCGGGTCATGTCGATGGTCTGGCCCAGGTGATTGCCGTGACGGACGACGGTGACAGCACCCGCGTCACCCTGCGTGCGCCCGAGGGGCTGGCGAAGTTTATCGCGCCCAAAGGCTCGGTGGCGTTGAATGGCACATCCCTGACGGTGAACGAGGTGGCCGGGGCCGATTTCGGCATCAACTTTATCCCCCACACCAAAGAGGTAACCACCTGGGGTGATGTGGCTGTGGGCGATCAGGTGAACCTCGAAATCGATACGCTTGCCCGCTATGTGGCGCGTCTTGCCGAGATGAGTTGACACCTCCGTCTGATTTAGCGATCTGTCGCTTGTATGCTAAGCTAAGACCTTTCATTTGAAAAAATATGGTTAACGCTATGGCTTTTATCAGATTTCTGCTGGCAGCATCTCTGACAGTAACGCTGTTTGGCATCTATTCAATCCCGTCCGCCCAGGCGCAGGACCTGCCTTGTAACGATCACCCGGCTTGTCAGGCTGCGCCCACGCAGGATAAGCTGTGCCGCATCTACCTTGATGCACCTCGCGGTGCCGTGCTTTTCTGCCCGCCGACGTGATGTAATCGGCGGAGCAATACTCGGCCACGGTAGCGGCGTCGTTGTGTTGTCGCGGGCGGCGTAAAAGTCGTCCACTTTTGCCCTTTCGTTTGATGGGAGGGCCGGGGGATTTTCACCGTGGAATTGTATTTGAAGGTGCGTCAGGCTCATTTTCAGGATGGGTTGAGCGGGCGTCGGATTGCCCGGGATTTTGGGATTGGCCGAGACAGTGTTGCGAAGATGTTGGCCTATTCGGAGCCACCGGGGTATCGGCGGACAGCGCCGATTAGGCGCCCGAAGCTGGATGCGGTCACCTGCCAGATCGAGCAATGGCTTACTGAGGACAAAGCGCGTCCGCGCAAGCAGCGCCACACCGCAAAGCGTATCTTTGAGAGGCTGCGCGACGAGTGCGGCTTTGATGGCGGATACACAATCGTCAAAGACTGCGTCCGGGCCAGGAAGCGCTCTGGCAAAGAGATGTTCGTGCCGCTCAGCCATCCGCCCGGGCATGCGCAGGCGGATTTTGGTGAAGCGCCTGTCGTGATTGGCGGCGTTGAGCGGAAGGCGCACTTCTTCGCCTTTGATCTGCCGCAGAGCGATGCGTGTTTTATCCGGGCCTATCCTGCGGCAACCACCGAGGCCTGGCTGGATGGGCATGTGCATGCCTTTGCTTTCTTTGGGGCGGTTCCCCTGTCGATCCTCCATGACAATGACCGCTGCCTGGTGGCGCGGATCCTGCCGGACGGCACCCGGCAAAGAACCCAACGGTTCAGCGCAATGCTGTCGCATTATGTGGTCCGGGATCGCTACGGCCGTCCCGGCAAGGGGAACGACAAGGGAGCGGTCGAGGGGTTGGTCGGCTACGGGCGGCGCGACTTCATGGTGCCGATCCCGTCCTTTCCGGACCGGGATGCGTTCAACGCTCACCTGGAAGAGCAATGCCGCAAACGGCAGGACGATGTCCTGCGCGGACACAAGGCCAGCATCGGCGAACGGCTGCAAGCCGATCCGGCGGCAATGCAGGATTTGCCCGGCGCACCCTTCGAGGCCTGTGAGTTGCAAAGTGGCCAGGTCACATCGACATCGGTGGTGCGGTATCGCGGTAACGACTACTCGGTACCGGTCGCATATGGCCACCGCGCGGTCTGGATCAAGGGCTTCGTGATCCGCGTCGTTATCGGTTGCGCCACTGAGGTGATCGCCGATCATCCCCGCTCTTATGACAGCGGTGACATGGTGTTCGACCCGCTGCATTACCTGCCGCTGATCGAGCGCAGGATCATGTCCTTCGATCAGGCTGCGCCCTTGCAGGGTTGGGAACTGCCTGACGCCTTCGCCACGCTCCGGCGCTTGCTGGAAGCCCGGCAGGGCAAGGCGGGCAAAAGGGAGTATGTCCAGGTCCTGCGCCTGTCGGAACGGTTCGAGCTGGAGGTGCTGCATCTTGCCGTCAAAGACGCCCTGCGAATGGGGGCGGTCAGCTTCGATGCGATCAAGCACCTCGTCCTGTGCCGCGTCGAGCGAAGGCCCCCGAGGTTGGATTTGGATGTCTATCCGTTCCTGCCCGGAACCAACATCGCCACCACCTCGGCTTCTTCCTGTATGAGCCTTCTGTCAGGAGGTGACGCATGACGGATGCACCCGAACTGCTGCTGACACACCACCTCAAGACTCTGCGCCTGCCCACCTTCCTGCGCGAGCATGACAAGCAAGCGCGCATTTGTGCGGCGGAAGGCCTGGATCATGTGCGCTATCCAGCGCGGCTGACCGAGCTGGAACCAATCGATCGGGAGAGGCGCATGGTCGAGCGCCGGATCAAGGCGGCAAAGTTTCCAACCGTCAAAAGCCTCGACAGCTTCGACTTTACGGCCATCCCCGGTCTGAACAAGATGATGGTGCTGGAACTGGCGCGCTGTGAATGGATCGAGCGCAGGGAGAACGTCATCGCGCTCGGCCCGTCGGGAACCGGCAAAACCCATGTCGCTCTCGGGTTGGGGCTGACCGCCTGCCAGAAAGGGTTGCCTGTCGCCTTCGTAACCGCCGCAGCTCTCGTGCACGGGATGATGGAGGCCCGCGACGAGAAACGCCTCCGGCAGCTTCAGCGCAAACGGGCCAAGGTCAAACTGCTGATCATCGACGAGCCGGGCTTCGTCCCCTTGAGCAAAACCGGCGCCGAGCTTCTGTTCGAGCTGATCTCTCAGCGCTGCGAGCGTGGCTCAACCCTGATCACATCGAACCTGCCCTTCGAGGAATGGACCGAGACATTCGGCACCGAACGCTTGACCGGCGCGCTCCCGGACCGGCTGACACATCACGTCAACATCCTCGAGATGAACGGCGAAAGCTACCGCCTCAATCAGAGCCGCGCACGTATTGCCAACCCTTCAACCTGACAACTGAACAATCGGCCTGACGGCCAATGCGCCTTGGAACGTGCTTGCTGATTGGTGGCCACACGCCCCAAGGCGCACTCCACAAACTGGCCGACTTTTGCTCCGCCCCAGTGGCCGGATTTTACTCCGCCGTTGACAGGTAGGGTCCGATCCGGGTTGTGCCGGTGATGCGCCCTGTGAAAGCTGTGCCCAGCGGCCCCGCATTGACGTAATCCTGCCCTTCGGCCAGCAGCCCACGCGCATGCAGGACTGCCATCTTGGCGCAGGTGCCCGTGCCACAGGGCGAGCGATCGAGCACGCCGTAGGGTCGGTCAGGGTTGAATGCCCCGGTGCTCAGCGTAATGGCCCCGCGCCCATGGGTGGCCGGGTCGGTTGGTACAGCGTAAAGGTTGGTGATGGTCGGGCCGGTGATGGCGGGGTTCTCGGGGTGTTGAACGGGCAGTTGCGTGGCCGCAGCATGGCGGTCGCCTCGCTGAGCGCGACAATCTCTGCGCCATTTTCAGGCTCCAGCGACACGCCCAGCCGATCGGCATCCGCCAGCACGTAGAACATCCCGCCCCAGGCGATATCGACCGGAACCATGCCCAGGCCCAGCACGTCGATCTGTGCATCCAGATGGACGGCAAAAGCGGGCACATTGAGAAACTCGACCCGCGTGACCTTGCCGCCTGCGCAATTGGCCTTGACGGTGATCAGCCCGGCGGGTGTTTCCAGTGTCAGGGTGGTGAGAGGCTCGACCATGGGCAGGAGGCCGGTTTCCAGCAGCACCGTGACCACGCAAATGGTGTTCGAACCGGACATCGGCGGATACTCGGACTGTTCCATGATGATAAAACCGGCATCCGCGTGCGGATCGCAGGGCGGCACCAGAGCGTTACAGCACAGTGCCGGATAGCCGCGTGGTTCCTGCAACATCAGCATGCGGATATCGTCATGGTTCGTGGCCATGTCCTGCATCTTTTCAAATATACTTGTGCCTTGCAGATCAGGCATCCCGTCGACGATCACCCGCCCCGGTTCGCCCTCGGCATGGACCTCATAGGCGGTGAGCGTGCGGGTGCTGTTCATGACGATCTCCGGGGATTAGGTGCGCTTGATCCCGATCCGGCGGCCCACCCCATCGGGGCGGGGCAGCGTGGCATGCGCCTCGGCCATGGCTTTGATGCGGCTCAGGATATCCTCGGGCATCGGGGCAACCTTGGGACCATCGAGATTGACATGCAGGGTCAGACCCTCACCCGTGGCCGAAATCCAGTCATCCTCGTGATAGAGCTCCTGATAGGAGTGAAACCGCTTTTCGTCGTAATCAATCAGATAGAAGGTCGAGCGCAGCCTGTCGCCCAGCTTGACCTCGCGCAGATAGCGCAGGTGAAATTCGCCCGAGAAAGTGGTGTGGTTGGAGCGACTGACATACTCGGGGCCAAAGCCGAACTGCTCAAACACCTCATCCGCAGCCCGATCAAACAGGACGGTGTAATACCCCATGTTCAGATGGTTGTTATAGTCGATCCACTCAGGCTCGATGCTCATCCAACTGGACATGAACGGGATAGGTTGGGTCATTGCAGGCGGTCCTTGCTAGGGATGCGCCCCGGATAGTGCGGTGGGCTGTGACATGCAAAGGGAAAGGCGGGTCTGAGCAAGGCGTTAACCCCTGTCGTCCGTTGCGTTCTTTCGTCAGAGGGCATGCGCGTCGCGCTGTTTGCCTTACTATGACGGGCCCGTTTCCCGTGCCCGCCAACGAATGAAGAGGCCCGAGATAACAATCAGACCAGAGCCCACCAGCATTGAGATACTCAATTGCTCGCCAAACACCAGCACCCCCAGGGCTATGCCAAACAGCAACCGAGTGTATCTGAATGGTGTGACCGCCGATACCTCACCGGTGCGCATTGCTATCATCAAGCATGAATAGGCCACGACACCTGACAGCACAGCCCCCGGCAGGTAAAGAGAAACCTCGGGATTGGGCAGGATAAAAGGCACCCCCTGCCAGAGCGAATACAGCACGCCGGCAACGACGATGGACAGAAACCCGTACAATCCAAGGATCAGGGTGCTGAGCGATGCAGGGGCTGCGCGGCTGGCCAGATCGCGCCCGGCAAACCCCAGCATTCCGATAATGGCGAGAATGGAAAGCATCGAAAAACTATCTGCACCCGGCTGCACAATCACGACAACCCCGATCAATCCAATGAAAATGGCTGTCCATCTGCGCCATCCCACCTTTTCACCAAAGACCAGCGCCGCGCCTGCGACCACGACCAGCGGGGTCGCTTGCAGGATCACGGTTGCGGTCGATAACGGGATCAGTGAAATCGCGAGAACGTAGAACAACCGGCCGATGATTTCGAATATCACGCGGATGCGCATCGGACGTGAAACAACATCCCGGACGAACAGGGGTTCTTTGTTGATGCGCGCCATAACGGCAAACAGTGCGGCCCCGCCCAAGCCGAAAATGATCAGGATTTCGCCTATCGGCACCGTCTTGGCCGCGGCTTTAAGAAACGTGTCCTCGACGGCAAAAATCGCCATTGCAGTGATCATCCAAACAGCGCCCAACAGGTTGGCCCTGCGATCAGTTGCACGTTCAATGATCATTCGTTTTCCAATGCAGGTTTTGGGTTTGCTGTCTGTAATCGCATCGCGGTTCGAAACGTATTCGGATCAGTCCCTTACGACCAAAACGCGTCGCCCCGGTAATGTCGAGATGGAAAGCGAATGGGTGTCGTTGATTTTGGATATAAGCAATAAGTGGCCATCTGATGCCTGTTGTATTCAGGCCGCTATCACAGCCCCAGCTTGGCGTTAACGATTTGGGTATAGTTTACCCCCAACAGAGAGCGGCAGCCGGGTATCCGGTGGACTGCGAAGGGAAAATCCGGCTTGCACTGCGTTTACCCGAGGTCCGGTCGGTTTTAGCGAAGCGATATCAAACAGACGCTATTTCATGATTTCATGACGAAGACAATCGTTGGTTCGCCATGGATATAGTACCAACGATCAGAGGCAGCGGTCACCGCAACTGAGACGATAGTGGCAACAAGCGCGGCAGCGGGGTCTCCGACAAAGACCGTCTGAGGTTTGAACGGGTCCTGAGTGCGCGTGATTTCAATCCCATCTGCAACACATGTAACTTTGAGCGGTGAGGGCCGTCCCTTGATGACCGGCAATGCGACTTTGGCCGGTGTGACAAAGCGTGCCTCGAATTCCTCGGATTTGAGCAGGCAGTTTGCTCCTCTGATCTCATCGCTGGCCGCTTTGCCGCCGCCTGCGGGCGTTGCATATGTCCGGAATGGAATCTCGGCGCTCTCTAGCAAACGCGATTGATCAAAATCCTCACTGTAGGAGAATGTGACCGGAGGGTTTGTGATATCTGAACCCGGATCGCAGCCGATCAGAACCGCCAGTGCCGCGACCGCAATAATTGTTTTTCCAGTGTGCATTTTCATAATCCCAACCCCTCACCCTGCTCTTGATTTTAAAAGGGAGTTCAAGGTCTTGGAAGAGTGATTTCAAGGCGTATACATCCCAGCCTGTGCGGCATATTGACCGCGCAGTTCCGGTTTTGGGGTTTGGATCGCAAAGTCTGGTGGTCAAAGGCCCAGCTTGGCGCTCACGATCTGGTTGACTGCCTTTGGGTTGGCCTTGCCGCCGGTGGCTTTCATCACCTGACCGACGAACCAGCCTGCCAGTTTGGGGTTGGCCTTGGCCTTTTCCACCTGTGCGGGGTTGTCGGCGATGATTTGCTCCACGGCGGCCTCGATGGCGCCGGTATCGGTGACCTGTTTCATGCCGCGCACCTCGACGATCTCGGTCGGGTCACCGCCTTCGGTATAGACGATTTCGAACAGGTCTTTGGCGATCTTGCCCGAGATGGCATCCGAGGCGATCAGATCGACAATCCCGCCCAGTTGCGCAGGCGACACGGGGCTGTCGGTGATGTCGTGGTCCTCTTTCTTCAGACGGCCAAACAACTCGTTGATGACCCAGTTGGCCACCAGCTTGCCGTCGCGCCCCTGTGCAGCCTCTTCAAAATAGGCGGCATTGGCGACATCGGCAGTCAACACGCTGGCGTCATATTCGGACAATCCGAAATCGCCCACGAACCGCGCTTTCTTTTCGTCCGGCAGCTCGGGCAGGGAGGCAGCAATCTCATCGACCCAGGCCTGCTCAATCTCCAAAGGCAGCAGATCGGGGTCGGGGAAATAGCGGTAATCATGCGCTTCTTCTTTCGAGCGCATCGAGCGGGTCTCGTTCTTGTCGGGATCATAGAGGCGGGTTTCCTGATCCACCTCGCCACCGCCTTCGACAATGGCGATCTGGCGGCGGGCCTCGACCTCGATGGCCATCTGGATAAAGCGCATCGAGTTCATGTTCTTGATCTCGCACCGTGTGCCCAGGTGGCTGAAATCCTGCGTTTCCTGGTATTTCTCGTATTGGCCCGGGCGACAGATCGATACGTTCACATCGGCGCGCAGATTGCCGTTCTGCATGTTGCCATCGCAGGTGCCCAAGTAACGCAGGATCTGGCGCATCTTGGCGACATAGGCGGCGGCCTCTTCGGGGCCACGAACGTCGGGGCGGCTGACGATCTCCATCAGGCAGACACCGGTGCGGTTGAGATCAACAAAGGACATGGCCGGGTCCATGTCGTGAATGGATTTGCCCGCGTCCTGCTCCATGTGAATACGTTCAATGCGCACCAGCCGCGCAATGCCGGGTTCCATATCTACCAGCACTTCGCCTTCGCCGACGATGGGGTGGTAGAGCTGTGAAATCTGATAGCCCTGCGGCAGATCGGGGTAGAAGTAATTCTTGCGGTCAAAGGCGGATTTCAGGTTGATCTCGGCCTTCAGGCCCAGCCCGGTGCGCACCGCCTGTTCGATGCAGTATTCGTTGATCACCGGCAACATGCCGGGCATGGCCGCGTCCACGAAGGCGACGTTTGAATTCGGCTCGGCCCCGAACTGGGTGGAGGCCCCGGAAAATAGCTTGGCGTTGCTGGCGACCTGCGCATGCACCTCCATGCCGATTACCAGTTCCCAGTCGTGTTTCGCCCCGGCAATCACCTTGGGTTTGGGGGTCTCATAAGTCAGGTCCAGCATGGGGAAAGCTCCGATGTCCGCTTGTCCGGGTTTCTATGCCAGCCAAAGGGTGCGGGCAAGAGGGGCGGAGGGGCTTTGTTGAAGGTGCGCCCGTGCCGGTTACATCGCGGGCAGGCGGTACATGCCGACAGGCGAGAACGCGATCGAGCTGCCATCCGCCATCTGATCGGCAAAGAAACCCGCAATACACTCTAGCGCCCGTTTGCGGCCCATCGCCACCAGAGCCCGGTGACCGGGGCGAGGGGCGGAGAGGCTGTCATGGATATCCGATCCGGCCCAGAGACGGGGGTGCAATTCATGCAGATGCTGTCCCAACACCCAATCGAGACAGCCATGCAACGCCGCGCGGGCAGGTTCAGCGGCGTGCGGATGCGCCCCGCCGGGGGCCATGCTGAGCGCGCAAAGGGCGGCGATCTCATTGGTCAGGTGCTGATTTGGGCGATGGGTCAGCAGGGCGCGTAGCCCCTCAATAAACCGATCGGCGTCCAGGGTCAGCAGGGCGTTCGGATCAATTGCAAGCGCGTCAAGATAGACCCAGGCATAGCCGCCGTCGCCCCACATGGCGCGGGTGATCCCGGCGATATGGCCCGCCTCGTGGTCCAGCAGATCGGGATCGCCCTGGGTGCGTGTCAACGCCGCGCCGTAATCGCGCATGTGTTGCGGGCAATCCGGATCAAGGGTGATCAGATCCCGGTAGGCTTTGCGCATAGCTTTGGGTGTCTCAGGGGCGGCGGGGCTTTCTGAGGGGGCCGCATGGACGGCGGCCAGCGATGGCGCGTCCAACTTTTTGGAGTCAAAGGGGGCAAGACCCTCGCGCGCCCTCTCGGTGTGCAGTTTGGCCTGTCGTAACGCATCTGTTGCGCCGGCCACCCCCGCAGCCTCGCCTGCCTCAAGCCAGGCACGGCCGATGCGCAGACGGGCAAGAGCCATAACCAATGCAGGGACATAATCATCCGGTGCGTCTTCTAACGCGTCTTCCAGCGCCCGCAGGCCGCCCGGTTCGGGCATCCCCCCATCGCGCAGCGTATCGGTGGCGGCGGCCACTACATCGCCATGCGCACCAAGGATCAGCAGGATCGTCTCGGGGATGCCTCCGGGCGTGCAAAGCCGTGCATCATCGGCCAGTTGAACGCGGCTCGACAGGTCCTCCCAATCGTCCTGGCGGACCATGCGGCGGCCCTTCTCCCAGATCGCGATGCGGGTCATATCCTCATCCGCCACCGGCAGGGAGGGCAGGATCACCTGTTTGCTCAAGGAATCCAGATCAGGCGCGCGCCGTCCCGGCAGTAACCGCGCAAGGCGGGGTGTGGCGCGTCCGGCCATATCCGAAATCAAGGGGCGCAGCATTTGCTGCGGTTTGGCGAAAAATGAGGGCATAGATCCTCCAACACACATCTTCAGCGACCAATCTGTCGTGAGATTCCGGCCAAATCATGACCGCCATAGGGTATCGGCGGGAAAAAGACTGTTGCCGATCGTGACGTTGAATTCATGGTTAAAACCCTTAATGATGCCCTGATGATCCGGATAGCTGCCTGTTTTTTGGTGATTCTTTTGCCCTTTACGGTCTCCGCGCAAGGTGTTGAGACCCCACGCGAGGTTGTTTCGCCGCCTGCGCGCGAAGGGAATTTGCCCCGCACCCGTTGGGAACATGTCAGCGGGTCCAGGCTGTGGACCCGTGCGGCGCTGGCCGCGCTGAAGGATCATGCCAACCCGCTGACCCAGATCGTGCCGCGTGACATCAACGACTGGTGCCCGGCCCATCCTGATGCAGAACCGGCGGGGCGTCGGGCGTTCTGGGTCGGGCTGTTGTCGACATTGGCCAAGCATGAAAGCACCTATCGGCCCTATGCTGTGGGCGGTGGAGGCAAGTGGTATGGCTTGCTTCAAATCCTGCCGGGCACGGCGCGGGGGTACGGGTGCCGCGCGCGCAGCGGGTCGGCGCTGAAACACGGGCCGGACAACCTTTCCTGTGCGTTGCGGATCATGACCACAACCGTTGGGCGTGATCAGGTGGTGTCCAAGGGGATGCGCGGCGTTGCGGCTGATTGGGGGCCGTTTCACAGCTCGAAAAAGCGCAATGATATGAAACGCTGGATGCGCGCGCAAAGCTATTGCAAGCCGATCAGCTCGGTCCGCCCGCGATCCCGTCCCGAGGTGTTTGAGACAGCTGCGGCTGAACCATCGGTTAACTGATCCGAAAAGCGCATTTCACCTCGTCCAGCGCGCCGCGTTGGGCCGCGTTCAGCGCCCCTGATCCGGCGGCCATGGTGGTGTTCAGGATGCTCAGAAGGGGCTCAAAACTATTTGCCCCATCCAGCTTGTATAACTTGCGCGCCAGTCGCGTGATCGCCGGTTCCGCCCCGCCGCATTCTGAGACAAACCAATGACCCAGAGTGGTCATCTCTTCTGCGGGCTGATTGCCCAGATGGAAGGTGTCGCGCAAGGTGCCTTGCAGGGCGTCGCGCTGTTCGCGTGTGGGCAGATCATCCAGTTCCAGAAATGCGGTGGCAATGGCCCCGATTGCCAGTTTGGGGTCTTCGATGGTTTCGACCGGATGGACGTTGGTCTGAAGTTAAAGCCGAACCGGCGCGCTGCAAGGCGCACATCGTTGGCCATATCGGCCGCCACATGGCCTGCATTTCGGGTTCGAATGAACAGGAAATAGATGGCTGCCAACAATCCGAGCGCGGCAATCACAATATGCATACTGATCTCCGCAACAAAGGTGTGGTCGGGCCATAGCAAACCTGCCGATATCCGTCGAGCAGGGATTATCCGCCCAGAATACGGCTGACCATTTCCGTGGTGTCGCGGCTGAGTGGTGTGGTCGCCAATATCCGCTCCAGCTGGGTTTTAATCAGGGACTGGCGCGCGCTGTCATAGCGCCGCCAGGTCTCAAACGCGGTGCACATCCGCGCCGTGGTTTGCGGGTTCAGAGCATCCAGCTTGATCAGCCAGTCGGCCAGCAGGGCATAACCCGCACCGCTGGCATGGTGGAACCCGGCAGGTGACATGGCCAGCGCCCCCAGCGTGGCGCGGAAGCGGTTGGGGTTCTTCATGCTGAAATCAGGATGGGCGGTCAGACGGGTGGCCACATCTGCGGCATCATCGGGCTGGGCATGGACCACCTGAAGTGAGAACCATTTGTCGATCACCAGCCGGTCATGTTGCCACTGATCATAGAAGTGCTGCACCGCCGCATCGCCATTGCCCGCCTGCAACAGGCACGAGAACCCAGCCAACTGCTGGGTCATGTTGTCGGCCGCGTCATATTGCCTTTGCGCCTGCGCGCCGCCATCGAGCCGGGTGATCATGCCAAGGGCCGCATTGGCGAGCGCCCGCGCACCGGCCTGCTCGGCATCGGGCTGGAAGGGCGCGGTGACCTGAAACTGCGCATAAAGCCGGGTGGTGATGTCCTGCATATGCTCGGCCCGGGCCTGCCGAAGAGTTTCCAGCGCGTTCCAGATCGCTTGCGGGTCGGGCGTGGTGCCGCTGTCATACAGCGCCTGCGCCAGATCGTCCTGACTGGGCAGCCCAAGGGCAAGCGCGCGGAACGCCGGATCGAGGCTTTCATCGCGCGCCATGGTGGCGACCGCGTCGAGGTAGGCCTGATCAGGTTGCGCATCGTCGCGGATCATTGCGATCAACCCGTCACGGGCCAAAGCGCGTCCCGCATCCCATTTGTTGAACGGGTCGGTGTCATGGGCCAGAAGAAAGGCGCGTTCGTCATTGGAGGTGTCGCGTTCCAGAATAACGGGAGCTGAAAAATCACGCAAAATAGAGGGGATAGGACGTGTGGCTAATCCATCGAATGAAAAGCTTTGCTGCGCCTGATCCATTTCAAGCACGGTGGTTTCGACCACTTCATCGCCGTTGGGATTAAGCAGACCGACGGCGATGGGGATCACCCTTGGATCTTTCACATCCTGACTAGGGGTGGGCAGTGTTTCTTGTTTAAAGGTAAGAGTATAGGTGCCGTTCTTTAAGTCATCTGTTATCTGCACGCGCGGGGTGTCGGCCTGTTCATACCAGCGTCTGAACTGAGTCAGATCACGGCCCGAGACCTCGGCAAAGACCGCCAGCCAATCCTCGATGGTGCAGGCCTGTCCGTCATGGCGATCAAAATAGAGATCAAGGGCGGCGCGATAGACCTCATCCCCCACCAGCGTCTTGAGCATACCGATCAGCTCGGCGCCTTTCTCGTAGACAGTGGCGGTGTAAAGTTGTTGATCTCGACAAAGCTGTCGGGGCGCACCGGGTGGGCCAGCGGGCCGTTATCCTCGCGGAACTGACGTCCGCGCAGCATGATCGCATCCTCAATCCGTTTGACCGGAGCGCTGCGCATATCGGAGGTGAATTCAGCATCCCGGAATACCGTCAGCCCTTCTTTCAGGCAAAGCTGAAACCAGTCGCGGCAGGTGATGCGATTGCCGGTCCAGTTATGGAAATACTCATGCGCGATGATTGCTTCGATCCGCTCAAAATTGGCATCGGTACTGGTTTCGGGGCTGGCCAGAACGCAGGAGGAATTGAAGATGTTTAATCCTTTGTTTTCCATTGCGCCCATGTTGAAATCATCGACCGCCACGATGTTGAACAGATCGAGGTCGTATTCACGGCCATAGACGTCTTCATCCCAGCGCATGGATTTTTTCAACGCCTCCATGCCAAAGGCACATTTGTCCTCCTCGCCCGGACGGACCCAGATGTTGAGTTCAACATCTTTGCCCGAGGCGGTGGTGAAGCTGTCGGGGTGGTTGATCAGATCCCCCGCGACCAGTGCAAACAGATAGGCCGGTTTGGGCCAGGGATCGTGCCATTCGGCAAAGCCATCGCCCGCCTCGCCGGGATTGCCATTGGACAGCATCACCGGCAGGTCCCTTCGATGCGCACGTCAAAGACGGCCATCACATCTGGGCGATCGGGGTAGTAGGTAATCTTGCGAAACCCTTCGGCTTCGCATTGGGTGCAGTACATGCCCGAGGACATGTAAAGCCCCTCAAGCGCGGTGTTGGCAGTGGGGTTGATTTCGACCTCGGCCTCCCAGACGAAGGGCGCATCCGGAACGTCACAGCGCAGCCCGCCGCTGACCAGTTCCGGGGTGACTGGCGTCCCATCAATCCTGGCATATATCAGGGTCAGTTCCTCGCCGTGCAGGAAGAAATCCTGCGCTTCGCTATCGGGATTCGGAGTGAATTTGATCCGGCTGAGAACGCTGTAATCGGCGGAGCAATACTCGGCCAGGGTAGCGGCGTCGTTGTGTTGTCGCGGGCGGCGTAAAAGTCGTCCACTTTTGCCCTTTCGTTTGATGGGAGGGCCGGGGGATTTTCACCGTGGAATTGTATTTGAAGGTGCGTCAGGCTCATTTTCAGGATGGGTTGAGCGGGCGTCGGATTGCCCGGGATTTTGGGATTGGCCGAGACAGTGTTGCGAAGATGTTGGCCTATTCGGAGCCACCGGGGTATCGGCGGACAGCGCCGATTAGGCGCCCGAAGCTGGATGCGTTCACCTGCCAGATCGACCAATGGCTTACTGAGGACAAAGCGCGTCCGCGCAAGCAGCGCCACACCGCAAAGCGTATCTTTGAGAGGCTGCGCGACGAGTGCGGCTTTGATGGCGGATACACAATCGTCAAAGACTGCGTCCGGGCCAGGAAGCGCTCTGGCAAAGAGATGTTCGTGCCGCTCAGCCATCCGCCCGGGCATGCGCAGGCGGATTTTGGTGAAGCGCCTGTCGTGATTGGCGGCGTTGAGCGGAAGGCGCACTTCTTCGCCTTTGATCTGCCGCAGAGCGATGCGTGTTTTACACTGCGGCAACCACCGAGGCCTGGCTGGATGGGCATGTGCATGCCTTTGCTTTCTTTGGGGCGGTTCCCCTGTCGATCCTCCATGACAATGACCGCTGCCTGGTGGCGCGGATCCTGCCGGACGGCACCCGGCAAAGAACCCAACGGTTCAGCGCAATGCTGTCGCATTATGTGGTCCGGGATCGCTACGGCCGTCCCGGCAAGGGGAACGACAAGGGAGCGGTCGAGGGGTTGGTCGGCTACGGGCGGCGCGACTTCATGGTGCCGATCCCGTCCTTTCCGGACCGGGATGCGTTCAACGCTCACCTGGAAGAGCAATGCCGCAAACGGCAGGACGATGTCCTGCGCGGACACAAGGCCAGCATCGGCGAACGGCTGCAAGCCGATCCGGCGGCAATGCAGGATTTGCCCGGCGCACCCTTCGAGGCCTGTGAGTTGCAAAGTGGCCAGGTCACATCGACATCGGTGCTGCGGTATCGCGGTAACGACTACTCGGTGCCGGTCGCATATGGCCACCGCGCGGTCTGGATCAAGGGCTTCGTGATCCGCGTCGTTATCGGTTGCGCCACTGAGGTGATCGCCGATCATCCCCGCTCTTATGACAGCGGTGACATGGTGTTCGACCCGCTGCATTACCTGCCGCTGATCGAGCGCAGGATCATGTCCTTCGATCAGGCTGCGCCCTTGCAGGGTTGGGAACTGCCTGACGCCTTCGCCACGCTCCGGCGCTTGCTGGAAGCCCGGCAGGGCAAGGCGGGCAAAAGGGAGTATGTCCAGGTCCTGCGCCTGTCGGAACGGTTCGAGCTGGAGGTGCTGCATCTTGCCGTCAAAGACGCCCTGCGAATGGGGGCGGTCAGCTTCGATGCGATCAAGCACCTCGTCCTGTGCCGCGTCGAGCGAAGGCCCCCGAGGTTGGATTTGGATGTCTATCCGTTCCTGCCCGGAACCAACATCGCCACCACCTCGGCTTCTTCCTGTATGAGCCTTCTGTCAGGAGGTGACGCATGACGGATGCACCCGAACTGCCGCTGACACACCACCTCAAGACTCTGCGCCTGCCCACCTTCCTGCGCGAGCATGACAAGCAAGCGCGCATTTGTGCGGCGGAAGGCCTGGATCATGTGCGCTATCCAGCCCGGCTGACCGAGCTGGAACCAATCGATCGGGAGAGGCGCATGGTCGAGCGCCGGATCAAGGCGGCAAAGTTTCCAACCGTCAAAAGCCTCGACAGCTTCGACTTTACGGCCATCCCCGGTCTGAACAAGATGATGGTGCTGGAACTGGCGCGCTGTGAATGGATCGAGCGCAGGGAGAACGTCATCGCGCTCGGCCCGTCGGGAACCGGCAAAACCCATGTCTCTCGGGTTGGGGCTGACCGCCTGCCAGAAAGGGTTGCCTGTCGCCTTCGTAACCGCCGCAGCTCTCGTGCACGGGATGATGGAGGCCCGCGACGAGAAACGCCTCCTGCAGCTTCAGCGCAAACTGGCCAAGGTCAAACTGCTGATCATCGACGAGCCGGGCTTCGTCCCCTTGAGCAAAACCGGCGCCGAGCTTCTGTTCGAGCTGATCTCTCAGCGCTGCGAGCGTGGCTCAACCCTGATCACATCGAACCTGCCCTTCGAGGAATGGACCGAGACATTCGGCACCGAACGCTTGACCGGCGCACTCCCGGACCGGCTGACACATCACGTCAACATCCTCGAGATGAACGGCGAAAGCTACCGCCTCAATCAGAGCCGCGCACGTATTGCCAACCCTTCAACCTGACAACTGAACAATCGGCCTGACGGCCAATGCGCCTTGGAACGTGCTTGCTGATTGGTGGCCACACGCCCCAAGGCGCACTCCACAAACTGGCCGACTTTTGCTCCGCCCCAGTGGCCGGATTTTACTCCGCCGTTGACACCCATCCGTGAAAGTGCGTCCCGACGGCACTGGTGCGCCCTAAAAAACGGGATGCACGCGATAGGAAAATCACGCGGGGGGTGGAACTCCAAAGTCCGCTTGAGTGCCGCAAGTGACCGTTTCGCACTGGCGTTTATCTTGTCTGGTGGCAATGCGCACGACGCCCCTGAGGACCGGGCGGCATTGGAGACCGGAAAGCCGACAGAGATACGGGGCGTTGCAACAGGCGCGCATTGTTTCCTGTATCAAAATGCCTTAAAGTTTGGCTCAATTAGCATTGATTATGCGTGCCAACCTGTAATAGAACACACCATGAACAAAATTATGGGGTGCGGCACATGGATCATCAGGCTTTTTTGGTGTGGCTCAACGAGATCGACGACCTTTCATCGAAACAACGGGCTGAAACCGGACGGCTCGTTGCCGGGGTTTCGTCGCTGGAAAGCGTGATCGATCTCCCTGAGGCGAATGTTCGCGAGGGGCGTATCTGTCCGCACTGTGCTTCGGGCGGTGCGATCATCAGGGGCCATGCAAGTGGCCTGACGAGGTTCTTTTGCAAAGGCTGTCGCAAAACCTTCAACGCGCTGACCGGGACGCCGCCTGCCCGCTTGCGCCACAGGGACAGATGGGCAGGGTTCGCAGCTTCCCTGCGCGACGGCGAAACGGTAAAGGCGTCCGACGGGCGTTGTATGGTGGCCGACACCACAGCTTTTCGTTGGCGTCATCGCTTTCCCGAGGCCGTAACGGTCGGTGCGGTCAGGCTGTGCGGAATCGTCGAAGCCGACGGGACGTTCTTTCCGCGCAGCCGGAAAGGGGGCCGTAATCTCTCTCGAAAAGCCCGCAAACGCGGGGGAAAGGCCTCGAAACGCGGATTGTCGAAGGAGCAGGTTCCGGTCCTCGTTGCGGTCGACCGATCAGGCACCGCCATCAGTGCTGTCTTGCCTGCGGTGACAGCCGAACATCTCAAAACGGTTCTGCAGCCACGTCTTGATGGGGACGCTCTCCCGGTGACTGATGGCTGCACCGGCTACCCGCCCTGCGCCGCAGAAACGGGCGTCAGCCATGAAAGTCTCGACCGGACCGCCGGAGAACGTGTCCGTGGTGAATTGCACATTCAAACCGTGAACAGTCGACATGAGCGGTTAAAGACCTTTCCGCGCCGCCATCGAGGTATCGCGACCAAATACCTGGACAGCTGCCTTCGGTGGTTCCACCTTGCCGTCCTTCCGAGCCACCAAACGCCGCGCGCGATACTTGCCGCCGCCGCAGGCATCCTGCCTGTAACACGCCACGCATAATCAATGCTAATTGAGCCTAAAGTTTCGACCTGTTCTGCACTATGCGGGGCCAACTGAATTTAACTGAAAAGACACCTGCGAAATGCCTGATTTAAGCGATATGACCGCCGATGATTTCTCTGAGTGTCTGATCAGAAATGAGTTGAGTGAATTCAACAGGGTGTGATTCTGTTCGGTTATGAAATTGAACGGAGATCACAATGGCCTGGACTGAATTCACCCGTGCGCAGCATATGCGCGAAACAAAGTGCTATCCAAGTGATTTGACCGATGCGGAATGGAATATCGTGCGGTCATTGTTACCCGGCCCTAACCGCCCTGGGCGTCCGCGAAAGGTGCATTTGCGTCGGGTCTGGAATGCGATTCAGTATCTTGCCGCCGCCGGGTGCGCATGGTCGCTCCTGCCGAAGGACTTTCCTGCGGTCTCGACTGTGCGTTACTATTTCCACCTCTGGCGAGATGATGGCCTGCTGGCCCGGATCAACCGCCACCTGGTCGCGGCCGTGCGCCTCGCGGCAGGCCGCGATGTGCATCCGACAGCCGGTGTGATCGACAGCCAGAGCGTTAAAACCTCTGAAAACACGTCCCTTTCCGGCTACGATGCGGGCAAGCGGATCAAAGGTCGAAAACACCACATTATCACTGATACCTGTGGCAATCTGATCGCATGCGAGGTCCATACGGCCAACATTCAGGATCGTGACGGTGCGCCCGGGGTCTTCGCCAGGCTCCGCCGTGAGGCCCCGAAACCGCGCCACATGTTCGCGGATGGCGGCTATGCCGGGCCGAAGCTGCGGGGTGCCCTCGTGAGCCTCGGACGCTGGACGCTACAGATCATCAAGCGCTCCGACACCGCCGGGGGCTTCGAGGTGCTGCCACGCAGATGGGTTGTGGAACGCACCTTCGCATGGCTCGGTCGCTGCCGTCGTTTGGCAAAGGATCGGGAGAAATCCATCGAAAGCGCCGAGGCCTGGCTGCTCATCGCCCACATCAGGCGCGTGACCCGACTACTTGCAACAGATTGAAATCCTTCATCCCATTTTGAATCAGACACTGAGATGGAAAGCCTTGCGTTCACCATCACCTCAACTGATCCAAAGGTCGAGCTTGAGCTTGTCGAGGTCAAGAAATTGGGGGTCGGAGACAGGGCAATCGCGCTTCAAAAGCCTTTGATTAGTGTTCGCAGGAAATCATTACTCCAGCCCGCTTTTTTGAATTTGCCGCGATTTGATCCTTTTGCAGGATTGGCCTTGATGATGCTCAAGGCAATCCGCCTCAAAGCGGCAAAGTTGGCTGGCGCGTGATCTTTTCGCGCGCGGTGTTCGGTCGTCGTTCATCACCACGTCGAGAGACCAATGCAAGCTGTTCTCAATTTGCCAGTGGCCGCGGATCAGTGTGGCGGCCCCCTGAGCCGCGGGACATTTGGAGAGCGGATAAAGCCGTTCGGCGTGACTGGTTTTGTCGCCAACCGCGCGCCTGGAGGCGACATGGACGAAAGCCTGAAGATGCGGCCACTTATGGGTATTGATCAGATATTCCGGCACATCGTGGACGCGGTATGACCGCTCTTCCACACGCCCGTGATCAGCATCAATAGTGCTATATTCATCAACGTAATCAGTAGCCTCGTCTTCCACAAAAGCCCGGACATCGGCCAA
The DNA here is from genome assembly GCA_965207105.1 of Roseovarius sp. Lineage (GTDB taxonomy): Bacteria > Pseudomonadota > Alphaproteobacteria > Rhodobacterales > Rhodobacteraceae > Roseovarius. The sequence goes on from CBDBLS010000028.1 coordinate 678,882, forward strand.
CATGTCGCCCTGATTGCCTTTGAGTTGAAGGCAGTGGTTACCGCCTTCTTTTACGATCAATTCACAGGTCTCTCGCTGGCAATGTAACGCATCAGCGGTGATGGTGATGCCATGAATGTCAAGCATCTCGATCAACTCGCGCAGGGCCAGGATCTCGCCGCCGCCCCTGGCGCTTTGCTTGATGCCAAGGGTCAGCCGCGCCCCATGTGCAAAGGCCGTGACAATGTTCATATTCGATTGCCCGGCGGCCTTGTCAAAGCCGCGTCGCATCTCTTTGCCATCAATAGCGATGGCTGGTTCCTCTCCACATCCAGCCGTAAAATCGGCACGAAACTTGTCATAAAACGCTTGAAAACCGGTCGGCTTCATCATCCGGAACAGACGGGAACAAGCGTCATGACAGGGTACGCCATGAGGCAATTCGAGAAAATCGCGCAGAAAATCCTCCTTCATATGACCGAAAAACTCCATGTCGACCGCTGTATCGCCGCCGCAAAGCGCGCATAAAAGGCTGATCGTCATAAGATCACAGAACCTGTGACGTGGCGCATTGCCGCCGCGTGGGTCATCCATCTCATTGAAACAGCTGTCCAGGTTGGGCATCGCGAAGCTCCATCAAGTGATGAAACCTCCAGAATCCAATTCGCAACCGCTGTCAAACTTTAAGCGCGATTCCCCTGACCGGCAACCAAAACCCATGCTACGGAACTTTCAACGGTTGCCTCCCGATCTTTTGCCAAACGACGGCAACGTCCCGGCCACGCGAATGTTCGCTCGACACCCCATCTTCGTGGTGGAAGAACGAACCCCTCGGCTTTGTCAGGGCGCTTGACAATCTCCAATGTCCATTTTCCCTGCAGGGCCAAAGCATCCCGAAGCTTTGGCCCTGCATATCCTGCGTCCGCAAAGATGTACCCCAGCCACGGGAAGCGGATGCGCAGTGCTTTGAGAACATCCACAGCACCATCCCGATCCTGTATATCGGCGGCGTGAACAAGGATCGGTAACAGGAAACCTTGCGTGTCTGTCACGATGTGACGCTTGCGCCCTTTGATCTTTTTGCCCGCATCAAAGCCTGAAATGCCGCCGCTTTCCGTTGTTTTTACGCTCTGGCTGTCAATAACGCCCGCAGTGGGGCTCGCCTCACGGCCCGACAATTCGCGCGCCGCCATCATTGACAGATGGTTGATCCGGTGTAACAGACCGTTGTCGCGCCAGTCGTAAAAACAGTTCTGCACAGTCGAGATCGCCGGGAAATCCCGCGGGATCATGCGCCACTGACATCCCGTGGTCGCCATATACATAATCGCGTTCACAACACGGCGCGGATTCGTCTTGCGAGGGCGACCACCTCGCTTCGCGGCAGGTAACAGGGGCCGAACAAGCGCCCATTCCTCCATAGTTAAATCGCTTGGATAAAAGCCCGTTTACGCCTGTGCCCTGCGCGGGTGATGTCTGTCCACGTCATGGGATCCTCCAGTTTCTTTCAAAACCAATGAATCATAAACATGTGATATCACTCAACTACTTTTGGAACAGCCTCTAAGGCGTGCGGGCCGTGCCAGATTTGACCCGGCGAAGAGGTATTGAGCTTTCAATTTCAGCGACAGGCACCAGTTTTGTCAGTTTGCCGACCAAAAACTGTTCGAACTCCGCCATATCGCGCGTCACAACGCGCAGCAGATAATCCCGGTTCCCGGTCATCAGCCAACAATCGACCACTTCTTCCATCGCGTGGATAGCAGTTTCGAACTGCGCCAGCGCATCATCAACCTGTCGATCCAGTTTGACCGATACAAATACAGATACTCCAAATCCTATCCGCGCCTCATCTATCAGAGCGGAGTAGCCTGATACGACACCAGCTTGCTCCAGCCGAGAGAGCCGTCGCGCCACCGGAGAAGGGCTGAGCCGCACAAGGTCACTAAGCGCCTGAACGGTTATCCGCCCGTCCCTTTTAAGAACGCGAAGGATTCTGATATCAAACTCATCAAGGTTGGTGATTTCCACTGTCATTTCCCAATTTCGCGCAGTTTTTCCGCGAAGGTTCTCTCCGAAGCTCAACAATTAGCGCAGAACCACCTGCGCATCAAACCCAGTATACCAAAAAGTGAACTGGGGGCCGTATGAGCCATCTAAAGACCATCGAACAAAGGCTGTTATGGCTGTCCCATTGGATGATCCACAATGCCAACCACCTGCGACCCAAGGCCGACAATATCAAAGTTGGTGGCCATCAAGCATCCTCTGCCTCAATGGTATCAATTATGACAGCGCTCTACTTTTCGGCCTTAAAGCCGGGGGATCGCGTGGCGATAAAACCGCATGCCTCACCGGTATTTCACGCCATGCAATACCTGATGGGCAATCAAAGTCGTGAAAAGCTGGAGAACTACAGAGGCTTCGGCGGTGCTCAGAGTTATCCCAGCCGAACAAAAGACGTGGATGACGTTGATTTTTCGACCGGCTCTGTCGGACTTGGTGTCGGGATCACTGCACTCGCGTCACTGGTGCAGGACTTCGTTGAGGCGAAAGAATGGGGCAAGGATGCCCGAACCGGCCGGATGGTGGCCCTGGTGGGCGACGCCGAGCTGGACGAGGGCAATGTCTATGAGGTGTTGCAGGAAGGCTGGAAAAACGATCTGCGCAATACTTGGTGGATCATCGACTATAACCGCCAATCCCTTGACGGGATCGTCCGCGAAGGTTTGTTCGAGCGGGTTGAAAAGATCTTTGACGCCTTCGGCTGGGAAGTTGTGCGCGTCAAATACGGCGTCTTGCAGCGCGCCGCCTTTCAGGAGCCGGGCGGTGAAAGACTACGCGATTGGATTGATGATTGTCCGAACGCAGAATATTCCGCGCTGACCTATATGGGTGGCGCGATCTGGCGGCAACGTCTGATGGATGATCTTGGAGATCAGGGCGATGTAACAGCACTTTTGGACCGACGCAGCGACACCGAAATCGCCGAACTTATGGAAAACCTTGGCGGGAACTGCGTAGAAACCATGGCAGCTACATTCGCCGCGATCATCCATGATCGCCCGACCTGTTTTTTGGCATATACAATCAAAGGCTGGGGGACGCCGATTGCGGGCCATAAAGACAACCACAGTGGATTGATGACCAAAGCGCAGATGGCTGAATGGCAAACACATATGGGCATCCCCGAAGGTGAGGAATGGGAACTTTTTGCAGGGGTCAGCGACACTGACGGTTTGACGGCTTTCTTAGAGGGCGCCACATTCTTTTCGGATGGGCACCGTCGTTTTTCGGATACCTATCTGCCAGTGCCAAAGATCGATTTCGATACGTCGCGCGAGATTTCAACGCAGATGGCGTTCGGTAAGATTCTTGATGGTCTTGCAAAAGGTGACAGTAAACTGGCCGCGCGGATCATGACCACATCGCCCGACGTGACGGGCACTACTGGTCTTGGAGCATGGGTCAATCGGCGCAAGCTGTTTGCCCGCGAAGTGAAGGAAGACGCGTTCATTGAACACCGCATCCCGTCGACCGCGAAGTGGAATTTCGCACCGGATGGCCAGCATGTTGAATTGGGTATCGCGGAGATGAACTTGATGTTGTTGTTGGGGGCAGCCGGCCTGTCGCACAGCCTGTTTGGAAGGCGGTTAATCCCTATTGGCACGGTATATGACCCATTCGTTTGTCGCGGGCTCGATGCGCTTAACTATGCTTGCTATCAGGATGCCCGCTTCATGATCGTCGGCACGCCCTCTGGTGTGACTCTGGCGCCAGAAGGCGGTGCACATCAGTCGGTGAGCACACCTTTGATCGGAATGGCCCAGGACGGGCTGGCGGCCTTTGAACCGGCCTTCGCCGATGAACTGGCCGTGATCATGGAATGGGCCTTTGACTATTTACAGCGCGATGGCGAAGGTGACCCGGATGAACGCACTTGGTTGCGGGACGAAACCGGTGGTTCGGTCTATCTTCGGCTGACAACGAAAGCGTTGGAACAACCCGGGAAACGTGCCAATGACGACTTCCGGCAAGGCGCAATTGATGGAGCCTATTGGTTGCGCAAACCTGGCCCCAACTGCTCTATCATCATCGCCTATCAAGGGGCCGTAGCGGATGAAGCCATTGCCGCTGCGGGCATGATCAGCGAGGCCAGACGCGATATCGGCGTTTTGGCGGTGACCTCGGCTGACCGGCTGAATGCAGGCTGGACTGCCGCGCAGCGTGAAAGAGCCCGTGGCAACCGCTGTGCGCTTGCCCATATCGAACGCCTGCTCGGCAGCATTCCGTCCCACTGCAATATTGTCACTGTTATCGACGGACACCCGGCCACGTTGGCTTGGCTGGGGTCGGTCGCCGGCCACAAGACCATTTCGCATGGAGTAGAGCATTTCGGCCAAACAGGAAGCATTGGCGATCTTGTACAGCATTTTCGCATTGACCGGCGGGCCATTGTGCAATCGGTCAGCGAATTGACAGACGGACCAGTGGCAAACTTGCCCTAGGGCGGAGGGCAAAAACATCGTGAAACAAGTGAACTTGGGGTCGAGTGGGGCTGAGTGCAGAAAACCCCTCTAAGCGTTTTTGGCTTGCATTTTCCGCCAGCGATATTCGCCTGTTAGAATGATGTGCGCCCACCCAAGCGGTGAGATGTGGGCAAGGAGTTCGGGGGAACAATCCAGCCCCGCCCTTTGTCGTTTTGCGACAGCGATGCCGAGCTGTTTCGAATTCCAGTAAATGATGATGGCGGTGAGGAGATTGAGGCCCGCGATACGGAAGTGCTGCCCTTCGGTGGTTCTGTCGCGGATTTCGCCCTGTCGGCCAATGCGTAGGGCACCTTTCGGGGCGTGATGTGCTTCGCCCTTGTTCAAGCCGATATTGGCCCGGCGCTGCATGTCGGTGTCGAGCAGCCATTCTATGATGAACAATGTGCGTTCAACCCTCCCGATTTCGCGTAAGGCGAGCGCCAGGTCGTGCTGCCTCGGGCGCGCTGCCAATTTTTTGAGCAGATGACTCGGCTGCATCCGGCCTGACAGCATTGTAGCGATACAGCGCAACACGTCCGGCCAATTCTCAACAACCCTTGCTTCCCGGATTTTTTCTCCGGTCAGTCCTATCAGCTCTTTTGGGACAGCGCGCAAGTCAAACACATGCAACCGCTTGGAGGCAAGGTCGCGAATGCGTGGATGGAAGCGATACCCGAGCAAAGACGTGGCGGCGAAGACCAGATCGGTGAAGCCGCCGGTATCGGCGTATTGCTCTTTGATCCGTTTGCCGGTTGGGTTCATCAATAGGCCATCCAGAATGTAAGGAGCTTCGCTTACCGTGGCCGGAATGACCTGGGTGGCGAAAGGCGCGTATTGATCGGACACATGGGTATAGGCCTTGATGCCTGGCTCGTTGCCGTATTTCGCGTTGATGAGGTTCATCGCTTCGCCTTGACGGGTGGTGGGGAAGAACTGCCCATCACTGGATGCTGTTTGTCCAAGACCCCAGAATTGGGCCATTGGTTGACGGGCTTGCGCTTCGATCACCGTGGCCAGGGCGCGGGCCATTCCCTCGCTTTCCACATGCCACCGCGATAAGCGGGAAAGTTGGATATAGTTATGTGTGCTGGTGGCGTTTGCCATTTTGCTCAGACCCAGATTGAGGCCCTCGGCCAGGATCACAGTCAGCAAACCAATCTTGTCGCGGCACGGGGTCCCGGTATTCAGATGCGTGAAGGCTTCGGTAAAACCAGTGTCGTTTTCGACCTCTGTGAGGATATCCGTGATCCGCGCTTCAGGTAGACGGCGATAAAGATCGAGGACGAGATCACCGGCCTCTTCCGGCACATCGGCCTCAAGACGTTCGACGCGCAATACGCCATCTTCAATGACCCCACCTGGCAGGGTTTTGGAGCGCACGGCCTTGGCCAACCGTTTCAATCCGTCTTCCAAGCGGCGCTTTCGATCAGCAATCCAAACCTCTGGCTCAAGGGGCATATTCAGCCTCATGGTTCGTGCCGCCTCAATGGGGACAAGAGCTTGTTTCATATCGGCGTGACGGCGCGAATACGGGAGCCAGATATCACCCGATCGGAACGCATCGCGCAGATGGAACAACACCGCGACAACCCACAAGCGCTCTTGATCAGCATCGGGCGCACGGAATTGGGGACGCCATTTCGAACGTGGCAGCAAGAAAGACAGTGATGTGGCGGGGATTTCCTGTTTGTCGCGGATGATCTGTGCTGCCGTGGCCAAAGGCTGTGCCACACTGGCGCATGTCATATCTAAAGCATTGAGCATGCGCCGCGCGTAGAGTTTGAACTTGTGGAAACCCTTGGAAACATGGGTCAATACATCTGCTTTTACCGTTGCCTGAAGCTGCGTTGCCTGCGCGACCAGGCTTTCAAGGCCCGTCCAACCACAGGATATATCGACAGCGCCGGCGAGGGCGGCATCGTCTCCCTTAGCCATCAACAAGCTCGATCCCAAGGCCTCGAACCCGGCTAGGGTTTCTGCGACCGCCGCTTGCGCTTCGGTAACGCGGATGTCGCAAATCCGTTTTGCATCCCGCCAGACGCTGCCCACGATCCTGTCATGTGTTTCCACAACGGTATCCGCGATGGCCGCGCTCCATTCGACGACGCATACGGCCAAGATGGCCAGACGGCGGTCGCTGGTGATGTCGCGCAGCCCTTTCGCAAAGTAGCGCTCCCCCTGGCGGCGCAGCCGCGTGATCCGATGGGCGGGAATGTCATCTAAGATTGTTGGCACCAATGAAATCGCCTGCAAAAACTCCAACCGATCCAGCAAACGATTGATGTCTGCTGAGTTCTTGCCTGGCTCAAATTGGCGCAACCAGACGAACCTGCTGGTACGGCTGCCCGTTTCTTCATTCAATAATTCGTCAAGGCGGGCCCGCATCGCGCTGTCGAGCCGGGCTGCAACGCGGGTTTCGATCCGGCGCTCAGCAGCAACGAGCGCGTCGGCGCAATGCCGTTCTATGACTGTGATGCCCGGCAAGATAATCTGTCGTCGCCGACATTCTTCTATGAGACCATGCACTAAACCTTCGCTTGATTGTGCGCCTTCTGCATTTTGATCCAGCCAAGCACGCATCTGTTTGATCCGTTTGCCCTTGAACATCTCGTACCCATAAGCTTTGCGTAGCGCTTCAAGATGTTCATGTCGGGTGTTCTCCCGCTCTGTATAGTGCAGCAGAGCGTCAGGTTTGACGCCGAGTTGGGCAGCGACGAAGCCGGACATTGCTTGGGGATGACCTCACTCGGCCTCAGCAGCCGCCCCGGATATCGAAAGGCGCAAAGTTGCAAAGCGATACCAATCTGGTTCTCGGGGCGACGGCGATTGCGGACGAAATCGATGTCCTCATCGGACAGGGTGTAATGACGAAGCAGCAACGCCTCATCCGTTGGAAGATCAAAAAGGGCCGCGCGTTGTCGCGCGGTCAGAACCGCTCGGTGTGCCATGGAGATCGTCTTTCTGTCTGGGGAGGGTCTTAAAAACTGTACTTATCGAGACAATACGCTTGCCATGTCTTTTTCAATGTCTCAATATGATAGTCGCAAAACCCTTTAGTTTATACGAGACCCCATGGCCAAAGTCGGATATGCCCGCGCCAGCTCAGTTGGGCAATCTCTCGACCTCCAACGCGAGAAGCTCAATGATTGCGATAAAATCTTCGAAGAAAAACGCAGCGGCACCACAGATGCCCGCCCTCAGCTGAAGCAATGCTTGGGATATGTCCACGAGGGCGACCAGCTGATCGTGACGCGCATCGACCGGCTGGCGCGCTCAACGCTGCACCTGTCAGATCGCAGACACCTTGCGCGACAAGGGCGTCGATCTGGTTGTCCTTGATCAGAACATAGACACATCGGACGCGACAGGACGGCTGTTGTTCAACATGCTTGGGGCTATCGGCCAGTTTGAAACCGAAATCCGCGCAGAGCGACAAATGGACGGCATCAAAAAAGCCAAAGATCGAGGCATCCAGTTTGGCAAACGGCCCGCACTCACTGACGAACAAATCACAGAGCTTCGCGAGAAGCGCAAACAGGGGACTTTGATCAAAGATCTGATGGCTCACTATAGCCTCTCAAAGGCCACCATCTATCGATATCTCGGAGCGAACGAGACGTAAGGGCAAATCTCAAACCCCAAACAGCCCGCCAAAACCCTTAACGGGGTTTTCTGCACTCAGCCTCACTCGACCCCCATTGAGATCGACGTTGCACGCGTGCTGACGTGATCGCAGGCTTCATATTCTGCGACGGGCAATCCCATCAGAGCATCCAAATCCGACATCAGGCGTGCGCCTATAGTTTGGGTGTGACCCCGCAACGTATCGTCCTGACGTGCTAAACACTTCTCTTCCAAATGTGCGTTCAGATCATCAAAGTTGTCATAGCGAGGTGCGGGAACCATGAAGTTGCGGCGGGTGTATCCAACCATGCCCTCAACGTTGCCTTTATCGTTCCCTCGCGCGGGTCTGCCAAACTTGTCATCAAACAAGTAATGCGACTGCAGTTCCGTAAACCGACGTGTGCGGATGCGCGTCTTATCCCCGAGTATCCGAGCCACGGCGATCTTGGTATTGTCGTAGAGAATGGATTGCGGAATGCCGCCAAAGAATGCAAAGGCGGACACATGGCCATCGCAAAACGCCTCGGTTGTCTCAGCTGGATATCCCTTCACAAACACCGCATCAGAATGTGGCAAGCTCATCACGAAGAAGTGGATCTTGCATTCCACGCCACCGATCACGCCCAGCGTCTCACCAAAATCAACCTGCGCATGGCCCGGCCGATGCGACAACGGCACAAACACCTCTTTGGTGCGCCGTTTTTGCTCGCGCACGTAATAGGTCACCGTGGTCAGGCTGCCGGCATATCCATGCTCATCGCGCAGCCGTTCAAAGATGCGCTTGGCCGTGTGTCGCTGCTTTTTGATCAGGGCTTTGTCTGTGCGCAGTATCTCATCGACCACACCAACATAACCATCAAGCGTTGGCCGCCGAGGCGCTTCCGACCGACGATACCCAGGCGGAAGTTCATGGCGCAGCATCTTCGCGATCGTCTTACGATCTTTGTTCTCTAATCTGTCAATGCGTGTTTCCTGAGTTTCCTGCTTTTGATGTCAGAGGTTGCCTTTGTTCTCTTCGAACTCTGAGGTTCATGATGGGGTTGGCTGGGTGTGGGTCGGCAATGTTGAAACCGCAATCATACCGTTGGTCTTGGCTGTTGCTACAGAATCGGCGCCGTGTCTCACGCCCTCCCTCGGGCATCGTCCCAGATGGGAACTTTGATTTAGGAATCCTCGTTGTCGCCTCGTAAGCCTTACGCGGACTGGAAGTCAGTTTTGTCTCGCATAATGGCATGAAGTATGATTGCCAGACGACGCGCCAGAGCCACTCGGGCCTTTCTCATCGTTGAGCGCGCACCGATTGCGAGGGCCCATGTCTTCAATTTGAGCGGAGCGGCATACCGCGTCAGCATCACATTGGCGGCCTCATAGAGAAGCGTTCTGACGCGCACGTCGCCCCGCTTTGAGATGCTGCCCGTGTAGTCGATTTCACCAGATTGATGCCGTCGCGGCACCAGTCCAAGATACGCCCCCACATCACGCGATTTCCTGAAACGCGACGGATCATCAATTGCTGCGGCAAAGGCCAATGCTGTGATCGGACCGACCCCTGGTACCGTCATAAGGCGCTGGCAGACTTCGGATTTGCGGGTCATCTTTTTGATGTCGCCATCAATGGCTGCAACCGCCGCGAGGATTGCTTCGCGTGCTGCGAACAGTCCGCAAATTGCGGCATGGAGGCCAGGCACTCCATCGCTAACTTTTAGCGCCGCGTTTTTGAATGCCGGAGACAAAGCTCGTGGCAGCCGCACGCCGAAGACGACGACCAGACCGCGGATCTGATTGTCGAGCGTCACACGCTGTCCGACCAGCTTCTTGCGGGCTGCGATCAGCGACCGGATTGCGTGCGCTGACAGTGATTTGACATGGGTCGGCTTGTAGAATCCCGTCCGCGCCAGGTGTGCCAAACCGCGGGCATCATTGCGGTCCGTCTTGTGGCCGGCCAGAGATTTAAGGGCCTGATATGCTTGCCTGCTCTCGATGCAAACAACCGGGACACCAAGCTCCGTCAGCCCATGGTAAAGCATTGGTGCCATCCGTCCCGTTTCAAATACAACTTTGGCACATGGTGGTCCAGAAGCGAGGAAGTCAGCGATCGCTTTTGGTGTTGAGCTCGCTTTTCCTTCACGAATAAGGGCCCCTTCACGATCCAGAATGCAGATATGCGTCTCTTCCATGGACACATCCAAACCAGCAAAATATTCCATTGGTCAGTCTCCTTTTCAATTGCATGTGCATCCAGAATAACAGGGGTAACTGAGTGCTGATCCTGATTACGCCATGTTGAAAAACCGCGCCGCTTCTCGGCCAGACATACCGTCCTTCAAACAAGCACGGCGCACACGACTATAAATATCCACAGAATACATCTCCCGCCCTCCGAATAAACGAAGGGCACAAACTGGCGGACTTTTACTCCGCTACAACTGCGATATGCAGCCGCTTCTGTGGCCCAATATTGCTCCGCGTTTTACAGTTTACAAATTGTATGCGTTCACTGTATGTTCCTTGCTAAATCAAAGGGAAAGATCACCATGGATCACAGGCAATTTCAGGAATGGCTGTCCAGGATAGACCAACCCAGCCCGGCGCAGCGGCAACAGGCCGAAGCCGGGCTTTCGGGGGGACCGGAGGCATCTGCTTCCCTGGCTGCGATAGAAGACAGTGTGGGTGAAGATCGCCGGTGCCCGCATTGTGGCACACCGGGAGCCATATCGCGTGGCAAGGCACGGGGTCTGCGACGGTATCAATGCAAGGGATGCAGGAAGACATTCAACGCGGTGACCGGCACCCCCTTGTCGGGCCTGCACCGCAAGGACAGGTGGCTTGCCTTTGGAGCCTGTCTTGCCGATGGGCTGACGGTTCGTGCTTCAGCAGAACGTTGCGGGTTTGCCATCAATACCGCCTTGCGTTGGCGGCACCGCTTTCTCACCGCAAAAGACCCGGAAACACGCAGGCTCACGGGCATTGTGGAAGCTGATGAAACCTGTGTTCTGCAAAGCCAAAAGGGCGAACGAAACCTTGCGCGCAAGGCGCGCCGCAGGGGAGGCAAGGCCGACAAACGGGGTCTGTCGCATGAACAGGTTCCGATCCTGGTTGCCGCTGACCGCAGCGGGGCGACAGTCAGTGTGGTTCTGCCTGCGGTCAATGTCGATACGCTGCGGTCTGCTATCGAACCGCTCGTGGACGCGGATATCGTTTTGGTAACCGACGGACACCGCGCTTATCCGCCTTGCGCCGCAGCATTGGGGCTGCGCCACGAAGCCCTGAACCTGTCAGGTGGGGAGCGGGTACGGGATGCCTTTCACATTCAGACGGTCAACAGCCGACACAGCCGGTTGAAGGATTTCCTGCGCCGCTGCCGGGGCGTCGCTACCAGGTATCTGGACAACTGCCTGCGATGGTTTCAGCGTATTGAACCGGAGAACGCCTCACCCCGCACTTGCCTCGCAACCGCGATCACAGGTCAATGCATACGATTTGTAAACTGAGCCAAATAACTTGACGGAGGCGGTTGGATGAAGGGTTTGGCGTATTGGTTTCTGGTTCCGGGGGTCATCAGTGTGCTGGTTGGCATGGCCTGGGGCATATACATGGCCGCGACGCAGGATCATTTGATGGCACCGGCGCATGCGCATCTTAACCTGTTGGGTTGGGTCAGTTTTTCGATCTTTGCCTTTTATTATCATTTGCTGCCAGAGGCCACCGGAGGCAGGTTGCCGAAACTGCATTTCTTTTTTTCGGTGTCCGGGCTGATCACTGTGGTGCCTGGGATTGCCCTGTCCAAACTCGCGATCACAACGGCATTGGCAACAGGTGGATCCATCCTTAGTGCAGTTGGGATGCTGTGTTTTTTGATCGTGGTGCTACGCAGGGCCTAGGCAGGTTGTTTTTCCTTGCCCCACGGTTGTGGGGATGAATCCTGTGTTGAGATCACGGGGGTGCAGGATGTCGTGTAGATCAAGGGTTGGCGTTTCGGCGGAAGATCAGGAAACGCTGAAGGTGCTGTCGTGCAGCCGTGACCGTGGCGAAGCAGGTCGCACAGGCCTTCGGGCTGCGGGAGGATACAGTCCGGCCCTCCGGCTGATCCATAAAACCCGCCTCGCATCATCTTCAACTCCCTGATTGATATCGCCAATGCCGCGATCCGGACAGCGAAACCGGCGGTTTGCCCGGGGAATACTGGTAAGGATCCCTCCAGCCTGAATACCCGAAATGGATGATGAAATACGCCGGTAGAGACTTTCGGGTATCTGGGGGGGTATATCCGCCTAGGTAAGGCGTCTCTGTCAGGAATGCGGATTTTTAACCCACTGATAACACGGCATAAAACCGCTCCAGATCTGCAGGAGAGAAAAACGCCAGTGTGGCTGGCTGTGCGGTCGGTGTGCTGCTAACCAGTCTCTCCCGGATTTCTCCGGAAATTCAGGGGAAAAACAGGGGAAAAATTATCGGTGCGCCGGGCCGTCTCTGTGGCCGTATCTGTGGCAGGGTGCAGGCCCGCAAATTCCTGCCGGACTCCTGTTACCTGTGTGGAACGGACCTGCGTGGAACCGGCCTGCGGTCGGCGGGCAGGGAACGGGTATTGCCAGGGTGCTGGCAAGCGGCCCGACCGGCGTCAGCTGCGCCTGTGCAGACCGGACATCCCCGGTCGCCGGTTCACACCGCGCCCCGCTTGCCTCCCGGCGGACCATCCCTGCATAAAACCGCAGACTGAACCGGCCTGCGGTCTTCCTGACCGGAAAGCTCAGGGCACCGGTCAGGGCAGGGCTGTCCATGGTGTCGTTCCCGGCCTTGCCTGCGGTGGCGTTACAGGGCGGACCGGTCCGGGACATGTCAATCCGGTGATCAGCCACCGGCATCCCGACATCTGTCCGGATGAAACCCGGGGTCGCGCAATTCCCCCGGCCCGCGCAGGCGGCACAGGCGGCACACGGTCCTGCCCCGGCAATAATGGTGTTGCCCCCGGCGAACAGGACGGGACCGGTAAAACCGGACACCCTGATCGACGCCGCGATCTGCCGGACCTGATCCGCAGAACGGGTGCGGGAATTCCGCGTGCAGGACCGGAGCGCGTCCCGTCGCGCGAAGGTTTTTTTGCCGCTGGCCATGCCGGGATTCCTGACATTTTTTTCAGCGCCGGTATCGCGCAAATTCCGGCGCGACCCCTCCGGCGGTTTCCCCGCGCGTTTCGGGAGGGCATTTCGTTTCGGCGGGGAGGGCCATTTCGTTTCAGATGACCTGTCGGTAAAAATTTGCTCAATGGATTCAATGTATTGCTGGGGGCGGAAATCTGAAACGAAACGAAATGCAAAAAAATCGGCACGCAGACATTGGAAGGTGCGGCGCATAACACCCACAAGCCGTCCCCGCCGGGAAGGACCCGTCATTTCCGGGAGCCTGATTCAAAAGGAGTCGATGTTTTTCAAACCCTTGCGAGGCAGCCCGTCCTGCGTCCGATATGGGAAATCAAGTCCCGGGTCCCGTCACTTTCGATGGTTTTCTCCCAATCCTTTGCCGGGCGGCGGCGTCGCCCGGGCCAGGCGAAGGTGCGTTCGACGACCCGTCTGCAGGATTTTACGCCGCCGTTGGTAAATTTTCCTTTTCGCAAAAGCTCAGTTTACAAATTGTATGCGTTCACTGTATGTTCCTTTTGCAATCAGAGGGAAGTATCACCATGGATCATAAGCAATTTCAGGAATGGCTGTCCTGGATAGACCAACTCAGCCTGGCGCAGCGGCAACAGGCCGAAGCCGGGCTTTCGGGGGGATCAGAGGCATCTGCTTCACTGGCTGCGATAGAAGACAGTGTGGATGAAGATCGCCGGTGCCCGCATTGCGGCACCCCGGGAGCGATATCGCGCGGCAAGGCACGGGGCCTGCGGCGATACCAGTGCAAGGGGTGCAGGAAGACATTCAACGCGGCGACCGGCACCCCCTTGTCGGGCCTGCACCGCAAGGATAAGTGGCTTGCCTTTGGAGCCTGTCTTGCTGACGGGCTGACGGTTCGTGCTTCAGCAGAACGTTGCGGGCTTGCCATCCATACCGCCTACCGTTGGCGGCACCGGTTTCCTGCCGCAAAAGACTTGGAAACACGCAGGCTCACGGGCATTGTGGAAGCTGATGAAACTTATGTGCCGGAAAGTCGGTAAGGTGAACGAAACCTTAGAGTCTTCTGTGGTTGCCGCCCATGATGCAAGAAGTTTTTGTTCCGGTGAGCATGTGATCAAGTGCGGTCTTCTGTCAGAGGCTGTTCCAAAAGTAGTTGAGTGATATCACGTGTTTATGATTCATTGGTTTTGAAAGAAACTGGAGGATCCCATGACGTGGACAGACATCACCCGCGCAGGGCACAGGCGTAAAACGGGCTTTTATCCAAGCGATTTAACCCGGATAATTCATGAAGCCTGTTTTGTCTGTGCCTGGCTGTTGGTTTCCGCGCCTGTTTTTTTCGGGAGCGCGCGCGTAGTTGGCGTCCGGTTTTTTACGGCGGACGGCGATGTTATCCGGGGCTTTTCAAGTTGATGTTTCAGAGTGGGCGGGGCGCGATGGCTGCTTCATGTCGGGTGTGGCGGGGCAAGTGCATCGAACAGGAGGCGGATGAGGCTCTGGCGTGGACATGAGGCCGGCAGCGTCATAATGATCCGGGTCTTCTTCTCCACGATGGTCGCGGTCGGTTTGACCAGGTGCAACCGCAACGTATCGAACCGGGCTTGCCGCCATGGGGAGCGTTTTGGACAGGCCGCCCGCAACGTCCACCACAGCCAGCAGGCGCAGCCGTGCAGCATGAGCCGCATCCGGTTGGCGCTGGCCTTTGAGCACGACGTGCGGTCGGAAGCGAGATGGCTCTTCCAGCCCTTGATGTGGGTCTCGGCCTGACCGCGTGCGCAGGAGAGTTTCCCGTAAAGGTGCTTGCCACGCCTGCCCATCGGATTGGTCACGATGAAGCGCGTGTCACGCCCCATGGGTCCAACCTCGACCCGGGCGATGACGCGGCGCTCTTTTGACCATGATCGGGCCGCATGGGAGAATGACTTGAACCGGCGCGGTTTCCCGCTTTTGCGCGCATACCGATCTGCCGTGGAGGCCTCCAAAGTTTGCACATGCTCCCGCAGGCGCGCGTTCTTTGACAAGCCAGGCACATAGTGGAGCCCGAGGGTGTCACACAGGTCCAGAACCTCCGGGGTGCCGTAATGGCTGTCAGCCCGCAGCGGGATCCCGGTCGTGGGCCAATGACGGCGGATTTGCCGGATCAGGCGTCGGATGTGTGCGGCGGCCTCTTTGCCCGTCGGGCGCCGTGCCGGGCGCAACACTGCACCCACGAGACGCCCTTCGCCATCGAATACCACAATCGGCTGGAAGCCGTATTCATCGTAACAGGCGTTGAACAGGCGCAGCTGCTGATGGCCGTGGACGGTGTCGAAAGTGTCATCAATGTCGAGCACGATTTGTCGGGGAGCGCGCGCAAACGAGGCGCAGTAA
Organism: Roseovarius sp.; assembly: GCA_965207105.1. Lineage (GTDB taxonomy): Bacteria > Pseudomonadota > Alphaproteobacteria > Rhodobacterales > Rhodobacteraceae > Roseovarius. Next base: position 694,495 of record CBDBLS010000028.1, read on the forward strand.
AAACGCACCATCCCATGCGCCATCCGGATAATCGCCCGCATGTCGGCCAGGTTCTCCGTCCGCGATCATCATGATCCGGAACCGGATGATCTCTTCCAGGCTGTGCCGCACCTTGCCCGGTGCCCGCAGACCGGTGAGACACGATGCAATAAGGCCAGCCGGATCGGTCCGGCGCTCGACCTCCCGCAAGAGCATCAGACCAGCATCGGAGCTCATCTGCGCGCCGTCAAAATCGAGCAACACGGGCTTGCCGTTCAGGGGTGACAAAGAGGGACGCGGAAAGGCAGGATTTGGCATGGTGAGGGGGCGTGCTCCGGAAAATGGAGTTTTTGGCTTCAGAAACCGAAAAATACCAAATTCCAATAGCTTACACCACCCTCACCATATCGTCATGAATTATCATCGTCATGAATTATCCGGGTTAACTATGGAGGCAGGCGTATCGCATGAATAGCATCTTTTGGTTTGCCTTGATCTTCTGTCTCTGATTCAGTTTTCCAAAGTTTATGTCCGGAGGGCGCTGCTTTGGAAAATACCGTGTTGTTTCAATCTTTTGCCTCGTCGATTTCCGATCCCCGCCAGGAGACGAAGGTGGTGTATCCACTTGATGGGATTCCGCTTTTGAGCCTGTGCGGAGTGGTGTCGGGGTGTGGGAGTTTTGTCGATGTTGCCCTTTATGGCGAGGAAAAGTCGGGTTTCCTGCGCAAGTTGGCTACGTTTGAGCATGGCATACCCTCCCACGACACGCTTTCGACGGTGTTTCGGGCGCTTGATCCTGAAGAGTTCAACGCAGCCTTTGCCGCGTGGGCGTCCGGGTTGGCCGGGCGCGTTGGAGGAACGGTCGTTGCCATTGACGGCAAGACAGCGCGAGGCTCAAGGGCCGGTGGTGAAACGCCTCTGCATCTGATCCCGGCCCGGTGTAACGATCTACGCCTCGTGCCCGGCCAGCAAGCCGGCGCGCACAAAAGGAACGGGATCAGGGACATCCCCGTTCTCCTGGATTTGCTCTTCCCGGAGGGCGCGGTCGTGACGCTGGATGCGATGGGGTGCCAACGTGAGATCGCCTGCAAAATCCGTGACAAGGGTGCTGACTATGTGCCGGCCCTGAAGGGCAATCAGGGGCTTCTCCATGAGGACGCGAAACTGTGGTTCGAAGAACAGGATCGGGAAAACACAGAATCATTACAGACGGTTGACGGCGACAGGGGTAGGATTGAAACGCGAACATACACCCAATGCGACGCCATCGGCCGGTTGAAAAAGCGCCATCCCCATCGGGAGGGGTTGCTCAGCATTGGCCGCGTCGTCCCGCTTCGGGAAAGTGGCGGGAAGACGACACGGCAAACGCGGTACTTCATCCCGTCCCTGCCAAAAGACGCCGCGCGCCTTGCCCATGCCGTACGCTCTCACCGGGGAATTGAAAACCGCCTCCACCGGGTGCTTGATGTCACCTTCCGCGATGACGACAGCCGGGTACGAAAAGATCACGCACCCGCCAACTTCGCCGTCATCAAGCACATCGCAATGAATTTGCTCAACAAAGCAAAAAGCGAGAACTCCCTCGGAGGAATGCGGAAAAAGGCAGGCTGGAACAACCGCTTCCCGCTTCAAATCCTCGCGCCGTGAAACTCATGCGATTCCCCTGGCGCAGGTGCAGACCGGTGTTGTCATCGGTCTTTTGGAAAGGCTCAGTTTACAGATTGTATGCGTTCACTGTATGTTCCTTTTGCAATCAGAGGGAAGTAGCAGCATGGATCATAAGCAATTTCAGGAATGGCTGTCCGGGATTGACGACCTCAGCCCGGCGCAACGGCATCAAGCCGAAACAGTTTTCCTTTGGGGTCGGAAGAGTCTTCTTCGCTGGCTGCTGTTGAAGCCCGTGTGGATGAAGATCGCCGGTGCCCGCATTGCGGCACCCCGGGAGCGATATCGCGCGGCAAGGCACGGGGTCTGCGGCGATACCGGTGCAAGGGGTGCAGGAAGACATTCAACGCGGCGACCGGCACCCCCTTGTCGGGCCTGCACCGCAAGGACAGGTGGCTTGCCTTTGGAGCCTGTCCTGCCGATGGGCTGACGGTTCGTGCTTCAGCAGAACGTTGCGGGCTTGCCATCCATACCGCCTACCGTTGGCGGCACCGGTTTCTCACCGCAAAAGACCCGGAAACACGCAGGCTCACGGGCATTGTGGAAGCTGATGAAACCTATGTTCTGCAAAGCCAAAAGGGCGAACGAAACCTTGCGCGCAAGGCGCGCCGCAGGGGAGGCAAGGCCGGCAAACGGGGCCTGTCGGATGAACAGGTTCCGGTCCTGGTTGCCGCTGACCGCAACGGGGCGACAGTCAGTGTGGTTCTGCCTGCGGTCAATGTTGATACGCTGCGGTCTGCTATCGAACCGGTCGTGGACGCGGATATCGTTTTGGTAACCGACGGACACCGCGCCTGTCCGCCTTGCGCCGCAGCACCGGGGATACACCACGAAGCCCTGAACCTGTCAGGTGGGGAGCGGGTACGGGATGCCTTTCACATTCAGACGGTCAACAGCCGACACAGCCGGTTGAAGGATTTCCTGCGCCGCTGCCGGGGCGTCGCTACCAGGTATCTGGACAACTGCCTGCGATGGTTTCAGCGTATTGAACCGGAGAACGCCTCACCCCGCACTTGCCTCGCAACCGCGATCACAGGTCAATGCATACGATTTGTAAACTGAGCTTTTGGAAATGAAGTTGTGCAGGTTAGTGAAGCGTATCGGCTGGAGGGGGTGTCAATCCTGATGACGGAGAAGGACTCTATTGAATACAACAAAAAGCCCGTGAAAGTGGTGTAGCCGGTGTAACCGCCGTAGCCGTTCTTTCCGTTGACCTCGCCGCATACTATATTGGTTGTTCCATCGGCATCGGTGACTCTGTAGACATTTCGGATCATTACACTTGACGGATCGCGAAGGCGCTCCGCTACCCCCGCCTTGACCATCTCCAAAGTCTCGCTTCTGGTTATGCTGATCCGTGCCCCGACTGATCTTTTCACCATGAAGTCGAATGCGCTTCCTGCGCTGCTTCCAATGCCGTGGTGTTCTGTAAAAGCTGTTATTGCCTGTCTGGTCTTGGGTCCCACGCGCCCATCTGGTTTGCCTGCGTCAAATCCATGGTCAGCAAGCCTGTACTGAAGGATGAGGATTTCAACAGGCTCCAGCGCTGCTACAGGTACGGATGCTGCAAAAAAAGCGGCTATGGCAGCCCATGCGAAGATGGTCTTGGTCATTCAAATGCCCTCGTGTTTCCATATCAACGGTAGTGCCTTGCGTGTGTTTTGGCAACAGCACGTCCCGAACGGGCCAGGGGAATCGCGCTTAAAGTTTGACAGCGGTTGCGAATTGGATTCTGGAGGTTTCATCACTTGATGGAGCTTCGCGATGCCCAACCTGGACAGCTGTTTCAATGAGATGGATGACCCACGCGGCGGCAATGCGCCACGTCACAGGTTCTGTGATCTTATGACGATCAGCCTTTTATGCGCGCTTTGCGGCGGCGATACAGCGGTCGACATGGAGTTTTTCGGTCATATGAAGGAGGATTTTCTGCGCGATTTTCTCGAATTGCCTCATGGCGTACCCTGTCATGACGCTTGTTCCCGTCTGTTCCGGATGATGAAGCCGACCGGTTTTCAAGCGTTTTATGACAAGTTTCGTGCCGATTTTACGGCTGGATGTGGAGAGGAACCAGCCATCGCTATTGATGGCAAAGAGATGCGACGCAGCTTTGACAAGGCCGCCGGGCAATCGAATATGAACATTGTCACGGCCTTTGCACATGGGGCGCGGCTGACCCTTGGCATCAAGCAAAGCGCCAGGGGCGGCGGCGAGATCCTGGCCCTGCGCGAGTTGATCGAGATGCTTGACATTCATGGCATCACCATCACCGCTGATGCGTTACATTGCCAGCGAGAGACCTGTGAATTGATCGTAAAAGAAGGCGGTAACCACTGCCTTCAACTCAAAGGCAATCAGGGCGACATGTTGGCCGATGTCCGGGCTTTTGTGGAAGACGAGGCTACTGATTACGTTGATGAATATAGCACTATTGATGCTGATCACGGGCGTGTGGAAGAGCGGTCATACCGCGTCCGCGATGTGCCGGAATATCTGATCAATACCCATAAGTGGCCGCATCTTCAGGCTTTCGTCCATGTCGCCTCCAGGCGCGCGGTTGGCGACAAAACCAGTCACGCCGAACGGCTTTATCCGCTCTCCAAATGTCCCGCGGCTCAGGGGGCCGCCACACTGATCCGCGGCCACTGGCAAATTGGGAACAGCTTGCATTGGTCTCTCGACGTGGTGATGAACGACGACCGACACCGCGCGCGAAAAGATCACGCGCCAGCCAACTTTGCCGCTTTGAGGCGGATTGCCTTGAGCATCATCAAGGCCAATCCTGCAAAAGGATCAAATCGCGGCAAATTCAAAAAAGCGGGCTGGAGTAATGATTTCCTGCGAACACTAATCAAAGGCTTTTGAAGCGCGATTGCCCTGAAAATCCGGTAGTGTATCAGTTTGAAATACTTTTCTTTTTGTAAGGTCCACGCTTTTTAGGTGCTGGTGCGTTGGCGTCGATCAGACCGACAATCCATGCGGTGTCGCGCAGTGTGTCAGACACGCCAGCCGCCATTGCAGGTGTCATTTTCAACGTCTTGTGGATGCGAACGAAGTTGTAGTGAACAAAGTACAGTGAAAGCATGTGCAGGTGGTTTTCCAGTTTCTTTGAAAAACCGTTTGTCAAGCGAGTAACCCGACGCATACCCATGCGCATTGTGAGGTTCTGGCGCTCAACATAAGACGTGCTGACCAGTTCTGTTATCGGCTCACCGAAAACTTGCTCTTTGCGTGATCCGGTAAAGCCCGCTGGCGAATATTTCTTTTCGTGGCCTTGCTGGCCCGTTGTGCCACCATACTGCTTAACCAGCATTGCATAGTCAACGTCGCCACCAAACGCGCCCTCTACGGCGTCCAGATAGGCCTTGTGGCCGTCTGTCGTAAGCTGGACGCGGTTCTCCAAACGTGACGCCAGATCAACCATGAATTCGTAAGCCGTATCGCCTGAGCGGTCGCCGACCTCATAAGACAGGATCATCTTGCTATCTGCGTCGAGGGCGGTCCACGTCCATACGTCACCAGCGCCGTCAGGAACCGCCTTAGTGCCTTCTACGTTCTTGTCCTTGGCATACCACGAATGACCAGATTTCATCGCACTCTACGCGGGTAGAGCCAACATTGCGCACTGTTACGTCATGATAGGCAGCACAGGCCTCACCAGCTTCAACCAATAGCTTGGTTACTGTGTTGATTGAAACCCCGACAACGCGGCTGGTCGAACGCATGGCATTGCCCTCGACCAGCATGTTCAGGATCATTGCGCGGGTTTTGGTGTCTAATCTGTTCATACTTGGAATATAGACAGTAAGATACCATTTAGCAAGCAGTAAGTTCATTTTAACTCTTGATGCTACTACTTTTCCCGATAGCAACACCTGCAACAAAAGTAAATGCAGTGCCTAACAACTTCAGCGCGTCTGGTATCCAAGCTCGCTCCACAAAGGTCCCAATCCCGAAGACTACCATTAACAACAGCCCTATCATTATTGACAGGATTAGTGACGCTGCATGGCCTTTGCCATCCGTACCATACGAGACAAATCCGAGATCCAACCGAAAGACTTGATTAGGTGCGGCCCCATCGAAAAAGACAGGGGCTTTCTTTGTATATTTGTCGGGCAGAGATGGAACTTGTCCAACTGTCTTCCCGACAACTAAAGCTCGTCGTTTAGGCGGTTTGTTCTGCAACTTTTCGCTCAAAGACCGACTCAATTATTTCACTGGTGATTGTGGGCTTTTTGCTCAAATCATATTGGCTCAATTAGCATTGATTATGCGTGGCGTATTACAGGCAGGATGCCTGCTGCTGCGGCAAGTATCGCGCGCGGCGTTTGGTGGCTCGGAAGGACGGCAAGGTGGAACCACCGAAGGTAGCTGTCCAGGTATTTGGTTGCGATACCCCGATGGCGGCGCAGAAAGGTCTTTAACCGCTCATGCCGACTGTTCACGGTTTGAATGTGCAATTCACCACGGACACGTTCTCCGGCGGTCCGGTTGAGACTTTCATGGCTGACGCCCATTTCTGCGGCGCAGGGCGGGTACCCGGTGCAGCCATCGGTCACCAGGAGAGCGTCCCCATCAAGACGTGGCTGCAGAACCGTTTTGAGATGTTCGGCTGTCACCGCAGGCAAGACAGCACTGATGGCGGTGCCTGATCGGTCGACTGCAACGAGGACCGGAACCTGCTCCTTCGACAATCCGCGTTTTGAGGCCTTTCCCCCGCGTTTGCGGGCTTTTCGAGAGAGATTACGCTCCCCTTTCCGGCTGTGCAGAAAGAACGTCTCGTCGGCTTCGACGATCCCGCACAGCTTGACCGCACCGACCGTTACAGCCTGAAGAAAGCGATGACGCCAACGAAAAGCTGTGGTGTCGGCCACCATACAACGCCCGTCGGACGCCTTTACCGTTTCGCCGTCGCGCAGGGAAGCTGCAAACTCTGCCCACCTGTCCTTGTGGCGCAAGCGGGCAAGCGGCGTCCCGGTCAGCGCGTTGAAGGTTTTGCGACAGCTTTTGCAAAAGAACCTCGTCAGGCCACTTGCATGGCCTCTGATGATCGCACCGCCCGAAGCGCAGTGCGGACAGATACGCCCCTCGCGAACAGTCGCCTCAAGGAGATCGATCACGCTTTCCAGCGACGAAACCCCGGCAACGAGCCGTCCGGTTTCAGCCCGTTGTTTCGATGAAAGGTTGTCGATCTCGTTAAGCCACACCAAAAAAGCCTGATGATCCATGTGCCGCACCCATAATTTTGTTCATGGTGTGTTCTATCACAGGTCGCCACGCATAATAAATGCTAATTGAGCCATCATATTTATATTGCTCAGCGACAACCGTCCAAGCTTCACCTGGGCGGTGCGTCATGTTAGACAACTGAATCCCAGTGTAACCTCCGTAGGTGCTCCAGACGCTTTCAAAAAATTGGTCAAGACTTCCATCATGGCGCGGCTCTTCCATCGACACCTTACCGTCGGCGATCTTCATACGTCGGCCCAAACGTGAAATCGCATCACGACCAAAGTCACTGAATTCAACATACAGGTCACGAATAACTGGCCCGTGAGGCCACGCCTCAACGTCTTCAGGAAACAACTCCGTCTTGCAGTTCCCCATATACCAACCGTGCGAATAGAAAACGAGTTTATATAGCTTCATTTGATCGCAAGAGGGAGATTCAGGCGCGCGCCAGCTTTTCTCCAAAAACCAGTTCGCTACCGCCATGGCCCTTGTAGGGTGTGCAGCTTGCTCGATCATCCCCACCTCGCCGCTGCGGCTTTTTGGGCAATCGCCTTGCGGTCCTCTGGTGTTGTGTTCTGCACACGTGCTTTCGCTCCCGCCAAGCCGCTGTTGCGCTTCGCTGGTTGCTTCAGTGTTGTCTCTTCGGTTTCTCCGGTCGCGATTCGGGCAATTTGTACTGCATTGCCGATCACGTCCGCTGGGCGTATCTGCCCTTGCGGTCCTTTTGCCATGATCACTCTCTCCTCCGTGAGCATTATCGGCGCAACGCGCTACCAGTAACACTAACATTAGGGCCTGTTGACATTCGGGGTTCCCATTTTGCCTGAAGTCTGATTCAAGCTTCCAAAATGGAGGTGTTGATGGACGCAAATCGTTTGGCTGTTTCCGATGAGCTTTGGGAGAAGATTGAGCCGCTTATACCGGGCAAGGCAGGCGATCCGGGTGTTACCGCGCGCAATAATCGCCGGTTTATGGAAGCAGTATTATGGCGCGTACGCACAGGGTCCCCATGGCGGGATTTGCCCAAAGAGTTTGGCAACCGGAACAGCCGGTTCAAGCGATTTCGTCGATGGGCCAGGAACGGCGTGTTCGAGAGTCTTTTCAATGCCATGAGTGGCGAGCCGGACCTGGAATATGCCCTTATCGACGGGACGATTGTTCAAGCTCATCAGAAGGCTTCGGGCGCAAAAGGGGGACTCAACACCAGGCTATCGGACGCTCTCGCGGCGGACTGACGACCAAGGTCGTGGCCTTGGTCGATGCGCTCGGTAACCTGTTCCGGTTTCTGCTTTTGCCGGGACAGGCACACGACATGAAGGGGGTCGCTCCTCTGATCAAGGGGGCTTCCTTTGGGGCGTTGCTGGCCGACAAAGCCTTCGACGCCGACTGGCTCCTGCAAGACCTTGATGAGCGTGGCGCAACCGCTGTCATCCCGCCCAAATCGAACCGAAAAGTTCAACGGGACTACGATACCCACATGTACAAGTGGCGCCATCTCATCGAAAACCATTTCGCAAAGATCAAGGAATTCAGAGGCATAGCAACGCGATACGACAAGACTGATACAAGCTACGCTGCCAACTGGCACCTCTGTGCCATGCTCATTGCAACACGATGATTGTCAACAGACCCTAATATTAATGTTATACACAGAGTCCTCGAGCACCCGACTTTTGACGGGTTGACGTCTGACCGTAGAACGATTCAGCTAGCCGCATGATCCGTCCCAACTTTCTTTCTCCCACGGAGCGCCTTGAGCTTGAGTCCTGTGTGCGCAGTCAACGCGAAGATCATGGGATTGCACGGCGTGCAAATGCGCTCCTTTTGCTGGATGACGGGAAGTCCTGTCAAGTAATCGCGGAATTTCTATATTTGGACGACGACACCATTCGTGGCTGGCACAAAACCTACCGTGAAAGCGGCTGGGACGCGCTTGCCGCCGATGGCTGGAAAGGGGGTCAATCTCGTATGGCCCCAGATCAAGAGGCTGCATTATGCGATTGGCTGAACGGTCGCTTCTGCCGTTCGACAGTTGAGATAAGAGCCCATATTTCAACAGAATTTGGCCTGCGCTACTCGCATTCTGGCTGCATCAAGCTTCTTGCCCGGCTCGGGTTTGAGTATCGCAAACCCAAGGCCCTGCCACGGGGTGTATCTGTCGAGAAACAGGCCAGCTTCATTACGATGTACGAGCGGTTGATGACCGAGCTTGGCGCTGATGAAGCCGTTTATTTCGCTGATGCCGTCCACCCAGAATATCAGACAAAGCCTGCATATGGCTGGGTGAAGGCAGGCTCAAACCCCGCAGTCCCGACCACTGCTGGGCGAGGCCGTGTGAATATCCATGGCGGGCTCAACCTTGAAACCTTCGACGCGCCCTTTGTCGAGCCAACCACCGTCGACGGTGTCAGTGCCACGCAGCTTCTAGCCAAGATTGAAACGCGCAACCCCGACAAGCGATTAATCCACGTCATCTGGGACAACGCGCCCTATCACAAAGGGCCGGATGTCAGGGCGTTTCTCGCAAGGCCAGATTGCCGCATCCACCTTATCCAGTTGCCGCCATACTGCCCGCACCTGAACCCCATTGAACGATTATGGGCTGTCATGCACCAGTTCGTGACGCACAATCATCATTACCCAACCCAAAAACAGTTTGCGAATGCAATCCTGAAGTTCTTCCGCGTAACCATACCAAACGAGTGGAAAACATTCCGAAGCCAAGTCTCAGACAATTTTCGCGTCATAACTCATGAGAAGTTTCGGGTTTTGGCGTAGCTCCGGTATAATATTTAATTATAATTCACTTTTTGTCAAATCTCATACAACGATCCCGCTTGGTTCGGGGGTTCAACCCCGTTCAATTTCAAACTGAGACACTACCTAAAATCCGGCCACTGGGGCGGAGCAAAAGTCGGCCAGTTTGTGGAGTGCGCCTTGGGGCGTGTGGCCACCAATCAGCAAGCACGTTCCAAGGCGCATTGGCCGTCAGGCCGATTGTTCAGTTGTCAGGTTGAAGGGTTGGCAATACGTGCGCGGCTCTGATTGAGGCGGTAGCTTTCGCCGTTCATCTCGAGGATGTTGACGTGATGTGTCAGCCGGTCCGGGAGCGCGCCGGTCAAGCGTTCGGTGCCGAATGTCTCGGTCCATTCCTCGAAGGGCAGGTTCGATGTGATCAGGGTTGAGCCACGCTCGCAGCGCTGAGAGATCAGCTCGAACAGAAGCTCGGCGCCGGTTTTGCTCAAGGGGACGAAGCCCGGCTCGTCGATGATCAGCAGTTTGACCTTGGCCAGTTTGCGCTGAAGCTGCCGGAGGCGTTTCTCGTCGCGGGCCTCCATCATCCCGTGCACGAGAGCTGCGGCGGTTACGAAGGCGACAGGCAACCCTTTCTGGCAGGCGGTCAGCCCCAACCCGAGAGCGACATGGGTTTTGCCGGTTCCCGACAAGCCAACGACAGACTGCCCGCTTTCCGGGATCTGAGGTTCGGATTTGTTATCCGTTTCATCCTCGGGCGGGACAGGTGGTGCAGGTGGTCGCGCGATCGTGTCGTGGTGGAGCCGCGCATCTGACGATTGTTCAATGTGACGGAACGCTGGCAAAGATCCCCGCCTGGATGACCGAGGAGGGATCGGGAGAGGCGGTGGTCGTTCGTGATCCTGCGCTTTCGGTTGCGGCGCTCCTCGAGGCCCGCGCAATAGTGGATCGCTCCTTACGCTTGCCGGGCGGGGAATCATCCCCGGACAACGGAGGCGAGAATGACAGCAACCAATCCTCTTCAACTGCATCTGTTCGATGCCAGCCCCGATCCCGCAACGATCCCGCTGGACCGCCGACGGCGTCTGCTGACGCTCACGGGAGCGCTTCTGAGCGAAGCCGCGCGCGACATGACGGACCTGGAAGACCCGTCTGCGGCGAGGGAGACACAGGATGAGTAACGTTGGCTCTGATCATCTGGCGCGCCAGGCCATCGTGTATGTCCGGCAATCGACTGCGGGCCAGGTCGCGCATAACCTTGAAAGCAAACGGCGCCAGTACGCTCTTGTGGAGCACGCCCGCCAGCTTGGATGGACCGATGTAGAGGTCATCGACGATGATCTTGGCCGCTCGGGCTCCGGCGTCGCACGGCCCGGTTTCGAGAAGCTTCTCGCCCGGATCTGCGAGGGCCGTGTTGGTGCGGTGGTGTCGATCGAAGCCTCGCGGTTGGCGCGCAATGGCCGCGATTGGCACACGCTGCTGGAGTTTTGCGGTCTGGTTTCCACGCTCATTGTCGATGAAGATGGGGTCTATGATCCGCGCCATCCCAATGACCGCCTGCTGCTCGGTATGAAAGGGACCATGAGCGAGATGGAACTGTCGATCCTTCGGCAACGGTCCCACGAGGCGCTCCGCCGGAAGGCACGCCGCGGTGAGCTGTTCATGACGGTTGCCATTGGCTACGTGCGCATCGGCCGGGATCGGATCGACAAGGACCCTGACCGGCGGGTCCAGGACGCCATTGGATTGGTGTTTGCCAAATTCGACGGGATGCGGTCCGTCCGGCAGGTACATGTGTGGCTCCGGCAAGAACAGATCTCGCTCCCGGCGGTTGTCCACGGATCGGCCGGGCGCGAAATCCGGTGGAAACTGCCCGTCTACAACACGGTCCTGCACATCCTCAACAACCCGATCTATGCCGGGGCCTATGTGTTTGGCCGCACCGGCTCGCGCACGGTGATCGAGGACGGACGCAAGCGTGTGATTCAGGGGATACGCAAGCCACAGGAAGACTGGGATGTTTTGATCCCCGATCATCATGATGGTTATATCAGCTGGAATACCTACGAGAGGAACCAGCGATTGATTGCGGACAACGCCACAGGAAAGTTCGGCCCGGGGCGCGGTGCCGTACGGCGTGGCGAAGCTCTTCTGGCCGGGCTTCCGAGATGCGGCCATTGCGGACGCAAACTTCACGTCGCCTATTCGGGCAAGGGCGGCAACACCGGCCGCTATCATTGCCGCGTGTAATCGGCGGAGCAATACTCGGCCAGGGTAGCGGCGTCGTTGTGTTGTCGCGGGCGGCGTAAAAGTCGTCCACTTTTGCCCTTTCGTTTGATGGGAGGGCCGGGGGATTTTCACCGTGGAATTGTATTTGAAGGTGCGTCGGGCTCATTTTCAGGATGGGTTGAGCGGGCGTCGGATTGCCCGGGATTTTGGGATTGGCCGAGACAGTGTTGCGAAGATGTTGGCCTATTCGGAGCCACCGGGGTATCGGCGGACAGCGCCGATTAGGCGCCCGAAGCTGGATGCGTTCACCTGCCAGATCGACCAATGGCTTACTGAGGACAAAGCGCGTCCGCGCAAGCAGCGCCACACCGCAAAGCGTATCTTTGAGAGGCTGCGCGACGAGTGCGGCTTTGATGGCGGATACACAATCGTCAAAGACTGCGTCCGGGCCAAGAAGCGCTCTGGCAAAGAGATGTTCGTGCCGCTCAGCCATCCGCCCGGGCATGCGCAGGCGGATTTTGGTGAAGCGCCTGTCGTGATTGGCGGCGTTGAGCGGAAGGCGCACTTCTTCGCCTTTGATCTGCCGCAGAGCGATGCGTGTTTTATCCGGGCCTATCCTGCGGCAACCACCGAGGCCTGGCTGGATGGGCATGTGCATGCCTTTGCTTTCTTTGGGGCGGTTCCCCTGTCGATCCTCCATGACAATGACCGCTGCCTGGTGGCGCGGATCCTGCCGGACGGCACCCGGCAAAGAACCCAACGGTTCAGCGCAATGCTGTCGCATTATGTGGTCCGGGATCGCTACGGCCGTCCCGGCAAGGGGAACGACAAGGGAGCGGTCGAGGGGTTGGTCGGCTACGGGCGGCGCGACTTCATGGTGCCGATCCCGTCCTTTCCGGACCGGGATGCGTTCAACGCTCACCTGGAAGAGCAATGCCGCAAACGGCAGGACGATGTCCTGCGCGGACACAAGGCCAGCATCGGCGAACGGCTGCAAGCCGATCCGGCGGCAATGCAGGATTTGCCCGGCGCACCCTTCGAGGCCTGTGAGTTGCAAAGTGGCCAGGTCACATCGACATCGGTGCTGCGGTATCGCGGTAACGACTACTCGGTACCGGTCGCATATGGCCACGGCGCGGTCTGGATCAAGGGCTTCGTGATCCGCGTCGTTATCGGTTGCGCCACTGAGGTGATCGCCGATCATCCCCGCTCTTATGACAGCGGTGACATGGTGTTCGACCCGCTGCATTACCTGCCGCTGATCGAGCGCAGGATCATGTCCTTCGATCAGGCTGCGCCCTTGCAGGGTTGGGAACTGCCTGACGCCTTCGCCACGCTCCGGCGCTTGCTGGAAGCCCGGCAGGGCAAGGCGGGCAAAAGGGAGTATGTCCAGGTCCTGCGCCTGTCGGAACGGTTCGAGCTGGAGGTGCTGCATCTTGCCGTCAAAGACGCCCTGCGAATGGGGGCGGTCAGCTTCGATGCGATCAAGCACCTCGTCCTGTGCCGCGTCGAGCGAAGGCCCCCGAGGTTGGATTTGGATGTCTATCCGTTCCTGCCCGGAACCAACATCGCCACCACCTCGGCTTCTTCCTGTATGAGCCTTCTGTCAGGAGGTGACGCATGACGGATGCACCCGAACTGCCGCTGACACACCACCTCAAGACTCTGCGCCTGCCCACCTTCCTGCGCGAGCATGACAAGCAAGCGCGCATTTGTGCGGCGGAAGGCCTGGATCATGTGCGCTATCCAGCCCGGCTGACCGAGCTGGAACCAATCGATCGGGAGAGGCGCATGGTCGAGCGCCGGATCAAGGCGGCAAAGTTTCCAACCGTCAAAAGCCTCGACAGCTTCGACTTTACGGCCATCCCCGGTCTGAACAAGATGATGGTGCTGGAACTGGCGCGCTGTGAATGGATCGAGCGCAGGGAGAACGTCATCGCGCTCGGCCCGTCCGATCCTGATTCATAATGCCCACCTCGCTATGTCTCTATAAGACAAGTGTTTTTTGATGCGGATTTTGAGACGGCGGGCGGCTGCCGCGCCTTTTGTCCGCTGCTTCAATGACATCGTTCCTGCCCGGTTCGTCCATTTTGATGATCCAGGGGGCACCTTTGCAGAATTGTTGCGCCGGCAGCCGGCCTTCCTGGATCAGGCGGCGGACGCTTGATGCACTGATTGCCAAGACCTCGGCTGCTTCGTCAAGTCTCATCTCACCGCGCTCCTGGCGTTCGCCTTCACGATAGACATCGATCTGATGGTGATTGCGCAGACTGCATACCCGCGATTGCGTCCATCCGTGACTGCGGCCGGTCACCTTGCCTGCCCGGTTGAGAGTTGCGGCAATCAGCTTGTCAGGCATGAGACGGGCCAGCGCACGTGCGAGATCGACGATATCCCGGTCGGTACTCCAGCGGTGCTGGCCGCTGCGGTTCTTGCGGACAGCCAGAGCGGAATGTGCGCCGCCTTGCCAGCGGACAACAAGCTCGATCGTCTCTCCGTCAACGCGGGCAATGATCTCCTCGACCAGAGTGCGAATGATCTGTTTCCTGGTGGCAGGTGCAGCACCTGGGCTTGTCCACGCACGCTCAAGATCGGCCCCTAGGCTCAACAGCCTGTCGCGATCTGCGGTGCTCGCCTTTTGCGACAGGGCCGCCGCATCATGCGCCTTGATCTGATCCTCGAGCGCGGTGACCGCGCCAAGCCGCGCATTCCAGCGCGCTTCCAGTTCTCCCGCCACCAGACGATTGTCGGGATCGACCGCATCGTACTGGCGCCGGGCACGGGAGGCCTCGTAGCGCGCCTGCTTCAGGCTCAGCTCAAGCTGATGGCGCTTCTCCCCATGTGCCTGACCTTGGGCCACCTCTGCCTCGAGTGCCGCCTCGATGCCGAGCGGTTGCAACCGCGCGATGATTTCGGCGCCGATTGCCTGATCGACCCGCATGCCACCAAACGAGATGCAGCGCGCGCCACCGTGATTGAACTGGCTGCCGCGGCAATGATAGCGGCCGGTGTTGCCGCCCTTGCCCGAATAGGCGACGTGAAGTTTGCGCCCGCAATGGCCGCATCTCGGAAGCCCGGCCAGAAGAGCTTCGCCACGCCGTACGGCACCGCGCCCCGGGCCGAACTTTCCTGTGGCGTTGTCCGCAATCAATCGCTGGTTCCTCTCGTAGGTATTCCAGCTGATATAACCATCATGATGATCGGGGATCAAAACATCCCAGTCTTCCTGTGGCTTGCGTATCCCCTGAATCACACGCTTGCGTCCGTCCTCGATCACCGTGCGCGAGCCGGTGCGGCCAAACACATAGGCCCCGGCATAGATCGGGTTGTTGAGGATGTGCAGGACCGTGTTGTAGACGGGCAGTTTCCACCGGATTTCGCGCCCGGCCGATCCGTGGACAACCGCCGGGAGCGAGATCTGTTCTTGCCGGAGCCACACATGCATCCAAAGGGCTCCCTTGAGCGAGCCCAAGAACTCGCCGAACAAGCAAAAACTCTCGATGAGAACAATCACATCTACATCCACACGCTTGCGGAAGTTGGGAGGCGACGGGCCAAAGCGGCAACCTCAAAGGTTGCAAGCGAAAAGCTACGCGCCCAGTCCCGGTCTTATCTAAACAGCATCACCCTCAAGGACTCTCGGAAAGACTTATCTTTCTGTAAGTTACTGGTCGATGAGGCGACCAACTTGCTGCGGAATATTCCAGAGGACCCAAAAGACCATGAGTTACTCGAATTTGACGAAAAAGTCGCTGACGCCGTCAAAAGGCTACGGAAAGCACAACAGGATTTTCCAAATCAGGCCGAGTTTCCGACTGCGGAGGGTCAATTCTGGCAAACGCTGGGTGAGAATGAAAAAGCTTCTCGTTCGCTCGAAAAGGCGATCAAGGTTAAGCCCAAGAATTCCGGTGCATTTGCGCGCTTGTCACGAATTCAGCGTGCGAGCGGTTCCGAGAGCGAAGCAACAAAGACGCTCAATGATGCCCTCGAACGGTTCTCTGGCGACAAAGGAATCCATCTCCAAGCAGCACTGCTCAAGATCGAGACCGGAGGCGATCCCTCAGACATAATCTATCATTTCCGCTCAAGCTTTTCGGCTGGGGACCACAATTTTGAAGCGCGGTATTTGCTTGCCGAGTATCTATTCTTCAATGGTCAGGCGGCGGAGAGCAAAAAACTATTCGAAGAAATAGATGCCAAGGCTCCTGATCATTTTCGAAAAACTGCGCCATCCTCTGGCGATCCGATCACGGAGCGTTTGAGCGAATATGCAGGTACTATTGCGGACAAAAAGGATAGATACTTCTTCATTCGATTTGATGGCTATCCTTCTTCTGTTTTCGCGCACATGAGTGCACTGGTTGACCTTTCGTTCGACGAGATTAAAGTCGGCACTCCGGTACAGTTCCGTCTGCGCTTCAATCGGCAAGGGCCCGTGGCTTTTAGCGTTTGGATAAATTAAGTCTCAACTTTGCGCAGTCACATTCATGTTCTGATGCAGCACGCGCACGATCAAAATACCTTCATCGGTAATCACATAGATAACCAGATGCTTTTCGTAGTGATGGGTAAACATCGTAAACATCCGGCGTTGACCGCGGCTATGCGGCGTTGACGATTGCCGCTGCGGTTTTCCAGTTCCACGGTAGGAGCTCGTGCACGCGCGAGACGGGCATGTCGGGCAGTCGTTTGAGAACGTCGGCGAGCCAGGCTTGAGTGTCGATGTTGTTCATTTTTGCCGTGACGATCAGAGTGTACATGAAGGCAGCCCTGTCACCGCCGCGTTCCGATCCAGCGAAGAGCCAGCTTTTTCGGCCCGGAGCTACACCGCGCAGGGCGCGCTCGGCGGCATTGTTCGTGAGGCAAATCTGCCCATCGTCCAGGAAAGCCGTGAATGCCTCCCATCGGCCCGCTTTTTGGATCATGTAGTTGATGGCTTTAGCGACGGGGTTGTGTTTTGACATCCTGGCGCGCTCCTGGATCAACCAGGTGTGCAGATTTTCGACCAGTGGGCGGACCAGCTCTTGCCGGGCAGCATGGCGGTCGGGAGCGCTCAACCCGTTCAGCTCGCGTTCGATGTCAAAGATGGCGTCGATCTTTTGCACCGCCTCCAGAGCGATGGGGGAAATATCATGGGCGGGTTTGTTTTTGCGTACGTTCCTGCGGATGTCGGCCAGCTCGAAAAACTTGCGGCGACTGTGGCTCCAGCAGAATGTGCAGATCACCGGGCCTGGATCGCGATCGGGCAGGTACAAACCATTGTAGCCCGCATAGACATCCGATTGCAGCACACCCTGCCATCCGGCGAGGTGTTTTTCCGGGTGCTGACCTTCGCGGTCGCGCGAGAAGTAAAACAGTGCCGCAGGTGGCGCGCCGCCGTCAAATGGACGATCGTCGCGCACATAGGTCCAGAGCCGCGCTGTTTTGGTGCCGCCCCGTGCGAGCAGCGGGACGGTTGTATCGTCTCCGTGTAAACGTTTGGCCGCCGGAACATGCCCCTCGATCAGCGCGTGGATGGGGGCCAGGGCAACCGTGGCATGGCCGATCAAATCGGCCAATGTGGACAGGCTGATGTCCACACCTTCACGGGTGAAGCGTTCCGCCTGGCGGTTCAGAGGCTGGTGCTGGCCGAACTTCTCAAAGGCCACCATGGCGATCAGGCCGGGACCCGCCCAACCGCGTGGGATGGTATGGAACGGGGCGGGAGGCTGGCTGATCTTTTCGCACGACCGGCAGGTGAACTTTTCCCGGACGGTCTGGATCACCTTCCACTGGCGCGGAATGACCTCCAGTGTGTCGGTTACATCTTCTCCCATCCTGACGATGCGATCCGACCCGCAGCAATCGCACCGGGTGGGTGCAGGGACCACAACGCGCTCGCGCGGCAGGTGCTCTGGAAACTGTTTGCGGGATGGGATGCGCCGGGTGAAGGATGTAACGGTGGTTTGCGCGTCGGGAGCGACCTGTTCAACCGCCGGCGCATCCTCGGTTGCCGCCGCTTCCAGCTCCTCGAGCTGCAACTCCAACTGGTCAAGCAGTCGCGCACCGCGTTCCGAAGACTTGCCGTATTTGTCACGCCGAAGTTTGGCGATCTCAAAGCTCACCGTCGCGCGGATTTGCAGCAGCGCGCTGTTGGCCGCTTCAGCACGGGCCTCTGACGCGGCAAGGGCCGCACGTAATTTGGCAATCCCGGCAGTTTCTGACATGGCTCACAATTACCACGCGAGACAAAAATGCACAATAAAAACAGTGCTGAAATGCAGATTATCCCGCCTTTGCAGGCCGCTGCGTCCAACGCGGATTGCGCCAATCCATGCCCTCGGGAAAGTAGCCCAATTGCGCCGCAGAAATCGCCGCAGCCTCGCCGGATCCGCTTGATGGCCAGATAAATTTGCCCGCCTCCAGGCGTTTCAAATACAGCGACGTCCCCACGCCATCGTGCCAGAGGATCTTGACCAAATCACCGCGACGCCCCCGAAAACAGAAAATCCCGCCCGCATAAGGATCCCGTCCCGGACCCTGCCGCACTTGCAAGGCGAGGGTGTTCATCCCTTTGCGCATGTCCGTGACACCGCCCGCAATCCAGACCTTCACACCCGCCCCAAATGCGATCATGCCAGCCCCCGCAAAAGCTGCGCAGCTGCGTCCATGTCAAACCCCGCCGGGATCGTGAGCCGATAGTGCTGCCCCACATCAACCACCGGATCGAGGCGCACGACGGCAGGTGAAGCCTCATCCCGAGCGCCATCCGTCGTCTCCTGCGTCACCACAACTTGAGAAAATCCTGAGTTGCCAACAAGCAGCCCGGCCTTGTAGCGCGCCCGCCAATCCCAAAGCCGAGAGGTCGAAATGCCATGTCGGCGCGCCAATTGCGCCTGCACACACCCTTCCTCAAAACTTTCCTGAACGATCTTCAGTTTCTCTTCATCAGACCGATGACGACGCCCGGTTTTGACGTTGGAAACGGCTTGCTTGCGGGGGGTGGGTTTGTTGCTGCTCATGACTGCAACCGCTACAAAATCTCACATCACCCGAAAAGACGGCCCTCGCCGGAGGCGTACTCTGCATCTGACCATGCCGTTTGTGATGAGGTGGTCGCTGCTGGAATCAATGGCGATGCAGGCCACTATCGTGGCCTCGGACGTGCCTTCGGTGCGCGAGCCAATCACCCATGGCGAAACCGGATTGCCGGTGGATTTCCTTGACGCGGATGCGCTGGCGCATGTGGTCGGGACATATGATTTCAGGACCCTGTGCCTGCCGGAGCATATCCGGCAGATGAACACCCTCGTGCCGAAAAAGCTGCGGATTGCCGTGCCGGGCTGAAACCGCTTCGGGGCAGGGGCCGGTTGTCTATGGCACCCGCACCCTCCGGGGGGGGGCATGAAGCCCGCCCCGCATCGCCACCACCACCCTGATTGATATCGAAAATGCCACGGTCAGGACTGCGAAACCGGCGGTTTACTCGGGGAATGCGGGTAAAGATCCCTCCAGCCTGAAGACCCGAAACGGATGATGAAATACGCCCGCAGAGACTTCTCGTGTATCCGGGGGGTATATCCGCCCGGATAAAGCGTCTCTGTCGGAAACACCGATTTTCAACCTGCTGATAACACCGCATAAACCCGCTCCAGATCTGCGGGGGACAAAACCGGCGGTATGGCTGGCTGTGCGGTCGGTGTGCTGCTAACCGGTCTCTCCCGGATTTCTCCGGAAATTCAGGGAAAAAGCAGGGAAAAAATTGCCCGGGTACAGGGACCTGTCTGTGGCAGTGTGCAGGCCCGCAATTTCCTGCCGGACTCCTGTTCCTGTATGGAATGTTCCTGTGTGGAACCGGCCTGCGGTCGGCGGGCAGGGCAGGGCTGTCCATGGTGTCGTTCCCGGCCTTGCCTCGCAGGTGGCGTTACAGGGCGGACCGGTCCGGCACATGTCAATCCGGTCATCAGCCACCGGCATCCCGACGTCTGTCCGGATGAAACCCGGGGTCGCGCGATTCCCCCGGCCCGGGCCGGAGCAGGTCCCCGTCCCGGCCCGCATGTCCGACCGGCCTGTTGTCAGCAACAATATACGCGGGGCGCGGCTCATCCGGGAGACCGGGCCGCCGGATGCACGGGATCCATGCCCGTCTCCCGCGCCGTTGGCGCACGGTCCTGCCCCGGCAATAATGGTGTTGCCCCGGCGAACAGGACGGGACCGGTAAAACCGGGTCCCCTGATTGACACCGCGATCTGCCGGACCTGATCCGCAGAACGGGTGCGGGAATTCCGCGTGCAGGACCGGAGCGCGCCACGTCGCGCGAAGGGTTTTTTGCCGCTGGCCATGCCGGACCTCCCGACGATTTTTTCACCGCCGGTATCGCGCAAATTCCGGCGCGACCCCTTCGGCGGTTTCCCCGCGCGTTTCGGGAGGGCATTTCGTTTCGAGCCCAGGGGCCATTTCGTTTCAGATGACCCGTCGGAAAAAATTCCTGAATGGTTGCAATCGGTTGTCGGCGACGGAAATCTGAAACGAAACGAAATGCAAAAAAATCGGCACGCAGAAGTAGGCAAGTGCGGCACATAACACCCACAAGCCGTCCCCGCCGGGAAGGACCCGTTATTTCCGAACAACGAAAGCGGCACCTGGTGGCAGCCAACATGCCTTTGGCAAGCCGGTCCATCCGTTCCCGGCGGTTCGCCGTGGCTTCTTTCGGAGGCCCGCAAGCCCTTTCGGAAAACCCGTATCAGGTATTCCGGGAAGGCATTGCCAGGTTGTTGGCGCGGTGTGGGTTCGTTATAATCCTGTCATGAACATTCCAGCCAACATGCCGCGCCTGAAAGGCTTTCGCTATCCCGAAGAGATCATCGCCTTTGCGGTCTGGGCCTGCCATCGCTTCGCCTTAAGCACGGCAGAGGTCGAGGACCTGCTGGCTGAGCGGGATGCCATTGTAAATCGAGAGGTGATCAGGCTTTGGGTCAATCGCTTTGGTTTGTCAAGGGCGCGTTGCCCAAAAACGGCAAGTTGAGCAGGTCGCCGGTTCAAGATGAGCACACCTCTGTATTTACCACGTACTCTCAATTTACCACGTACTCTCACCCGCCCGGGAAAAGCTTACAGCGAAGCAGATTTGCTGGCCGCTTCAAGGTACATTGTCGTCCTGGCCGAGCCGGGAGGGGGCAAAACCGAACTTCTGGCCAGCTTGGCTCGGCAGTTGGATGCGAGCGTAATTACAGCAAGCAAATTTAGCTATAGTGAGACAAAGGAAGCAAACTCTCCTCTTGTGATTGACGCCTATGACGAACTGGCAAAGTCGGGTGGTTCCGGTATATTCAAACTTCTGGGAAAAGCCGAAACCGCGAATCCGACACATGTCATTATTTCGAGTAGGTCGAGTGAATGGGATAAGGCAGCGACAAGCGCATTCAGGGATTTTCTTGGTCACAAGCCCCTGGTGGTGTGGCTCCAGGAATTTAATCAGGCTGAGCAGCAGCGTGTTTTCGAAGACCACGCACCGGGAGAGGTGTTTGCGGACTTCCAGGAAGAAGTGGAACGCTTTGATTTGGATGTTCTTCTTCCAAATCCGCAGTTTCTGAAGCTATTCGTAGGCGCCTACGTGGAAAGTGACAGGCGCTTTGCTGACAAGCGGTCAATTTTCTCTCAAGCGGTGGACCATCTCGCAAGGGAAGCCAACGGAACTGTAAAGAACAGCCGTCAGGGGCTTTCACCAGGACAAAAGGTTGACCGCGCGTCGGAAGCCTTTGCTGAACTTTTGCTGTCAGGTGCGGAAGGTATAGGTACCAGTGAGGCATTTGAAGACCGCATGTACCCGCAGTTGGCCTCGGTTTTTGGAAAGGGTGTGGAGGCCGAGAGCATTCTTGCGACCAGGCTTTTCAAACCGGGCGACACGGAATCTCAACACCGCCCTGTTCATAAGATTGTCGCGGAATATTGTGCCGCAGGATACCTTGTCAAGCGGATTGCAGACCCGGCAGACCCATTGACGTTGGAAAGGTGCCTATCGATCATTGCGCCAAATCTAACCGTGCGCGACGATCTCAGAGGGCTTGTCGGGTGGATGGCATCACTCGGCAACAAGCGAATACAAGTGGATGTTATTGACCTTGACCCCTACGCCGTGCTTGCAAACGGCGACCCGTCACAGCTCGACCCTTCGTCCAGGAAACGTCTTGTACGCAAGCTTGGGGAGGTGGAGGACAATGACCCGTATTTTCGAAGAGGCGATTTCCGGCGCCGATTCAGTATCGCAGGGTTCTTCACCGAAGATGTCGTGGATGAGATCAGACCCTTGTTGGTGTCTGGCAGCGATGGCGACCTTGGCGATTTGATCCTGGAACTTTTGACGGGCTCACCAGCAACAGCTCACCTTTCTGAAGAATTACGCCATCTGGTCCTTTCGCCAACTGAAAGTGAGGACACGCGCCTTCTCGCCAACGCCTGCTTACTCGAACTGGCGGAGCATGATCATAGAGATGATTGTGACGTTCTGATTTCAGAAGCCAGTAAAATATCACTGGAGGTCGTCGCCGGGGCCATTGAGACGCTCGGATCCCGGGCCTTTGGTCTGCAGTATCTTGCAGGCTTCCTTCGCGTTTGCGCCAGTCTCTATCCGGGCCATCAAGAGCAGCATGAGCGGACAATCGGGCCGCGATATTTCGTGAAGCGCTTCATTCGCACGTTGGATTTGACAGCCATCGAATGGTTGCTGGATGAACTAACACAGGCACTGACCTGCACATGTGGCAAAAATCATATAAATGCGACTGTCGAAACGGGATCGGCAAGATCGTCGGCGTGTTGTTGGATCGGTACTTTGAAATGGCGTTGCCTCCCTGCGATCCAATCCGGGTATGGCAGTGGGTTGCAAACCTGAATTTTCATGGGAGTGAGGGTCCGGAGGAAAGCAATTCAGTCCGCGAGTTGCAGGAAAATCATGGGCTTCGACAAGGCATTATTGCACATGTGTTTGGCGACCTGATCGACCGGGACCGGATATTTGAAGCGAAAAGGCACTTCCAGTTTTTGGACGGGTTTCATTCAGGGCTCTGTCTGCGGCCTGAAGATTACAGATTTATAGTTGATCTGGCTTTTGACACCGACAATCCGGTCTTGTGGTCGGGATTCATGGCTCAGCATAAATACCACCGGGAAATTGCTGATCGGGGCCCGGACGCTCTGCGACGCCATATGCGCGAACAAGCGCTGGCAAAACCACCCTTTATGCGCGCGTGGGCGAAGACCAACCAAGCGGCGGCCCGGTTCGAACGTGAAAACATTGGTAGACACAGCCGCAAAATGAAACGCCGTCACAGGATGGAAGACGCGAAGCGCGCCGCGATGTACGAGGCGAACATAAAATATGTTCGAGAGCATCGGGAGCAAGTCGAAGGCGACCGCCACTGGAATTGCCTGGTTCGTTTCGCAGAACTGGTGCTTGAGCATCCTGACAAGATCGAACTTGAATTCGGGGACGAGAGGCTTGTTAGGAATGCATTGAAAAATTGCCTCGATTTTATCGACGATAAAGTCCCTGATCTACAACGCCTTTCCCGACTCCACTTTGCACCTGT
The DNA here is from genome assembly GCA_965207105.1 of Roseovarius sp. GTDB lineage: Bacteria > Pseudomonadota > Alphaproteobacteria > Rhodobacterales > Rhodobacteraceae > Roseovarius. The sequence continues at coordinate 717,924 of CBDBLS010000028.1, forward strand.
GATCCACTATTCTGAACCAATCCTCTATGCGGCTTGCCTGGTAATCCTGCGGGACCATGGCAACCTTGAATGCGTTGACCGGCGCTTGCTGCAAGCACTGCGCACAAACATGGGATGGGAATACAGCGCGGTCTCGGACGAAGACCGGAATACGTTAAAAACTGAGGTCGAACGCCTCATCTTTCCCGATGATGCAAGTGCCGAAGAGTTCCTTCGGCAGTATGTCGAACCGCAATTGACCATGCACGGATGCGCTAACTCGGGAATCGGGTTGTTAAAGTACGAAATCCGGTGGCTGCAGTACGAAGACGCATTCAAACCCTTTCGTTCAAAAATCTCACTTGAATGGCTCAGGTGTTCCCGTGCCTTGAACCTGTCATCTCTGGACGCCCTTTTCGGGATTGCCGCACAGTTTGGTGATCGCGAGGAACTGAAAGAGATTATCGCAGAACGGTGCGCTGAATTTATTTTCCACAATCTGGTCTAAAGCCTCCGACTTTAGTCGGAAAAACATTCAAACGTGCGCCGAAGGCGCTCATGTCAATCGCAGAGTAAAATGGGTCCATGTCGCGGCGTAAAAATGGGCCACTTCGGTTGATGTTTTGTGGCGCTTTTGCACGCGTGCTCGTCACAAAGCTGAAGCGTGCCAAAGCGCATGCTGGCCATAAGGCCAGCATTATTCTGACTGTGATTGCGGGCTGGTTATTTTCGGTTGTTGCGACTGTGTTTGAGCCGATAGCTTTCGCCATTCATCTCGAGGATGTGGACGTGATGGGTTAAACGATCGAGTAGCGCACCGGTCAGCCGCTCAGAGCCAAAGACTTCAGTCCATTCATCGAAGGGCAGGTTCGAGGTTATGATGATGGAGCCGCGTTCATAGCATTGGGATATGACCTCGAAGAGCAGCTCTGCGCCAGATTTGCTGAGCGGTACGAAGCCCAGTTCATCAATGATCAACAGGTTCTGGCTGGTCAGTTGCTTTTGAAGGCGCTGCAATCTCCGCTCATCTTGAGCCTCGATCAGATCATGGACTAATGCCGCAGCCGTTGTGAAGCGCACCTTCAGTCCTCTTTGACATGCAGCCAGCCCAAGTCCCAGGGCGATGTGTGTCTTGCCCGTGCCTGACGGGCCGAGCGCGATGATGTTCTCCCTGCGATTAACGTAATCGCATCGTGCCAGATCCATCGTCAGGGGCTTGTTCAAGCTTGGCATGATCTTGAAGTCAAAGCTATCCAAGCTCTTGGTGCTGGGGAACTTCGCCGCTTTGATGCGCCGTTCAATCATCCGGCGTTCGCGGTCGATCAATTCCATCTCACACAGCCGCGCCAGATAGTGGATGTGATCTTTGTTCTCTGCAGCACAGAGCTGCGCCTGTTTGGCATACTCGCCTTGGAACGTTGGCAGTCGCAGTTGTTTAAGATGATGCCGTAGAAGAATCCGAGGGGCTTCGGTCATGCCGCGGTCCTTCCCATCAAGCTCATGTAACTGGATGGGCGTGTTGTGCCGACATTGGCCTTGGGCAAGTATGGATAGAAGTCCAAATCCAATCGTGGTGGCCGCTTCTCAACCCGACACAGTACAAGGTGTTTTACGGCGTCATAGCCAATTGCACCCATATCTATTGCCTGCTGGATTGCGCCTTGCACAACATCCATTTCGAAGGTCTCCAAAAGGCGCAAGACTTGAACGTATTCTCGCTTGCCCGGCTTACCCATTCTGGCTTCAAGCAGTCGGTGCAGCGTGGCAAATACATCTGGCAAATGCCAACCCTGCAAAGGCGCGGCCTGATCCAGGGCACCCACCTTTTGTTCAAGCAGGGGCAAAAAGTGCAATGGGTCAAAGACCATATCCGCTGATGTGTAGGATCGTTTGTGCCGCGCAATAATCTCATTGCCGCAGCCGATGATAACCTCATGCACAAACCCACGCACATGAACATCGTGGTGCGCATAGGCTACTGGCACCGAGTAATCATTGCTGCGATAGCGCACCATTGAGATCGACGTTGCACGCGTGCTGACGTGATCGCAGGCTTCATATTCTGCGACGGGCAATCCCATCAGAGCATCCAAATCCGACATCAGGCGTGCGCCTATGGTTTGGGTGTGACCCCGCAACGTATCGGCCTGACGTGCTAAACACTTCTCTTCCAAATGTGCGTTCAGATCATCAAAGCTGTCATAGCGAGGTGCGGGAACCATGAAGTTGCGGCGGGTGTATCCAACCATGCCCTCAACGTTGCCTTTATCGTTCCCTCGCGCGGGTCTGCCAAACTTGTCATCAAACAAGTAATGCGACTGCAGTTCCGTAAACCGACGTGTGCGGATGCGCGTCTTATCCCCGAGTATCCGAGCCACGGCGATCTTGGTATTGTCGTAGAGAATGGATTGCGGAATGCCGCCAAAGAATGCAAAGGCGGACACATGGCCATCGCAAAACGCCTCGGTTGTCTCAGCTGGATATCCCTTCACAAACACCGCATCAGAATGTGGCAAGCTCATCACGAAGAAGTGGATCTTGCATTCCACGCCACCGATCACGCCCAGCGTCTCACCAAAATCAACCTGCGCATGGCCCGGCCGATGCGACAACGGCACAAACACCTCTTTGGTGCGCCGTTTTTGCTCGCGCACGTAATAGGTCACCGTGGTCAGGCTGCCGGCATATCCATGCTCATCGCGCAGCCGTTCAAAGATGCGCTTGGCCGTGTGTCGCTGCTTTTTGATCAGGGCTTTGTCTGTGCGCAGTATCTCATCGACCACACCAACATAACCATCAAGCGTTGGCCGCCGAGGCGCTTCCGACCGACGATACCCAGGCGGAAGTTCATGGCGCAGCATCTTCGCGATCGTCTTACGATCTTTGTTCTCTAATCTGTCAATGCGTGTTTCCTGAGTTTCCTGCTTTTGATGTCAGAGGTTGCCTTTGTTCTCTTCGAACTCTGAGGTTCATGATGGGGTTGGCTGGGTGTGGGTCGGCAATGTTGAAACCGCAATCATACCGTTGGTCTTGGCTGTTCTCTAATCTGTCAATGCGTGTTTCCTGAGTTTCCTGCTTTTGATGTCAGAGGTTGCCTTTGTTCTCTTCGAACTCTGAGGTTCATGATGGGGTTGGCTGGGTGTGGGTCGGCAATGTTGAAACCGCAATCATACCGTTGGTCTTGGCTGTTGCTACAGAATCGGCGCCGTGTCTCACGCCCTCCCTCGGGCATCGTCCCAGATGGGAACTTTGATTTAGGAATCCTCGTTGTCGCCTCGTAAGCCTTACGCGGACTGGAAGTCAGTTTTGTCTCGCATAATGGCATGAAGTATGATTGCCAGACGACGCGCCAGAGCCACTCGGGCCTTTCTCATCGTTGAGCGCGCACCGATTGCGAGGGCCCATGTCTTCAATTTGAGCGGAGCGGCATACCGCGTCAGCATCACATTGGCGGCCTCATAGAGAAGCGTTCTGACGCGCACGTCGCCCCGCTTTGAGATGCTGCCCGTGTAGTCGATTTCACCAGATTGATGCCGTCGCGGCACCAGTCCAAGATACGCCCCCACATCACGCGATTTCCTGAAACGCGACGGATCATCAATTGCTGCGGCAAAGGCCAATGCTGTGATCGGACCGACCCCTGGTACCGTCATAAGGCGCTGGCAGACTTCGGATTTGCGGGTCATCTTTTTGATGTCGCCATCAATGGCTGCAACCGCCGCGAGGATTGCTTCGCGTGCTGCGAACAGTCCGCAAATTGCGGCATGGAGGCCAGGCACTCCATCGCTAACTTTTAGCGCCGCGTTTTTGAATGCCGGAGACAAAGCTCGTGGCAGCCGCACGCCGAAGACGACGACCAGACCGCGGATCTGATTGTCGAGCGTCACACGCTGTCCGACCAGCTTCTTGCGGGCTGCGATCAGCGACCGGATTGCGTGCGCTGACAGTGATTTGACATGGGTCGGCTTGTAGAATCCCGTCCGCGCCAGGTGTGCCAAACCGCGGGCATCATTGCGGTCCGTCTTGTGGCCGGCCAGAGATTTAAGGGCCTGATATGCTTGCCTGCTCTCGATGCAAACAACCGGGACACCAAGCTCCGTCAGCCCATGGTAAAGCATTGGTGCCATCCGTCCCGTTTCAAATACAACTTTGGCACATGGTGGTCCAGAAGCGAGGAAGTCAGCGATCGCTTTTGGTGTTGAGCTCGCTTTTCCTTCACGAATAAGGGCCCCTTCACGATCCAGAATGCAGATATGCGTCTCTTCCATGGACACATCCAAACCAGCAAAATATTCCATTGGTCAGTCTCCTTTTCAATTGCATGTGCATCCAGAATAACAGGGGTAACTGAGTGCTGATCCTGATTACGCCATGTTGAAAAACCGCGCCGCTTCTCGGCCAGACATACCGTCCTTCAAACAAGCACGGCGCACACGACTATAAATATCCACAGAATACATCTCCCGCCCTCCGAATAAACGAAGGGCACAAACTGGCGGACTTTTACTCCGCTACAACTGCGATATGCAGCCGCTTCTGTGGCCCAATATTGCTCCGCGTTTTACACGCTCATGAACCACTGAACCCTCTGACTTTAGTCGGAGGAGGTTCAGTTTTTTCTGGCCTGATCCGACTGAAAACGAGAACATCGAGCAGAAGCGGAGATTTTGGTTTCTGCGCGCCTTCTATTTTCTGAGGGATGCACCCGATATCTATTGGGATTTGTTCAAAGCAGACAAAGATACGGTTCTGATGCTAAGAGTCTGATTTAAAACCAATTGAACGCTCTCAATTCCTTGCGAGGTGGCGTGTGACGCGACGGATGTGGGCGATAAGCAGCCACCCTTCGGCGCTTGCGATGGATTTCTCCCGGTCCTTTGCCAATCGACGGCATCGTCCGAGCCAGGCGAAGGTTCGCTCGACCACCCATCCACGGGGCAAAACTTCGAACCCTTCGACCGTATCAGAGCGTTTGATGATCTGGACGGTCCAGCAGCCAATGGCTTTCAGCGCGTCTCGTAATCCGGACCCTGCATAGCCTCCATCGGCGAATAGATGACCCGGCGTGGGATAGCGGTTCGCGACAGTCGCCAGCACGTCAGGCGCGCCATCCCGGTCTTGAATACCGGCACTGTGGACGACGAAGCCAATGAGCGATCCGATGGTATCGGTCACGATATGGCGTTTGCGCCCCTTTATCCTTTTACCTGCGTCATAGCCTCCAACCCCGCCACTTTCCGTTGTTTTTACGCTCTGACTGTCGATGACCCCCGCTGTTGGCCGGGCCTTGCGACCCTCAGCCAGTCGCGCGCTTCTGACGAGCCCACGGTTTATCTCATCCAGCAGGCCATCCCTGCTCCATGAATAGAAATAGCCACGCACCGTGGAAACCGCCGGGAAGTCATTGGGCAACATACGCCACCGGCAACCGGTTGTCGCGATATAAAGGATCGCGTCAAACACATCACGCAAATCAATGGTACGGGGTCTGCCCGTTGTTCTGCGCGCCGGGAGTAAAGGGGCGATTATTGCCCATTCTGCATCGGTCAAATCACTTGCATACCTGCCGCCTGCGCGCTCATGTCGGCGGCGGGTGAGTTCTGTCCAGACCCCCTGTACACGACAGTAAAGGTGGTTGAGGGCGCAGATTTGTGATTTTGGTTAGGATTCTTCAATTTACGATGGAGCCTCCCATGATCCGAAAAGCAATCGACACCCTCTCGGCGAAACTTTCCGATGGCTTGTCGCTGAGCAATAGTCGCCTCGAAACACTCTGCCTTCCGGTGATTGGCATTGCCAGCGTTCGAACCGTCAATTTGAGCCACATTTGCGGTGAGATGCCGACGCAGGCCAAGGTTGAAAGCACCTACCGTCGATTGCAGCGCTTTTTTCAGCATGTCAGCCTCGGGAAAGACTGGTCTGCCCCTCCTGTTGTTCGCCGAAGCAAGGACCAGGGGTTTCAACCTGGAAGACACCCGTCTCTCGATCGCCGAAAAGTTGAGCTTGTTGGTCGGTCTCCTTGCCCTGGCCATGGCATGGGCTGCAAAGGTGGCATCCACCAGGCCCGGAACACGGAAACGGCCTCGAAAGTCTCATGGGCGATACGCAAAATCCATCTTCCGCATCCGCCTGGACGAAATCGGAAGGCTCTTGCGAACCCAGCCGGAACAAGCCTTCCGACACTGGCCCAAAATCAGGCAGAAAATCAGGCAGAAAATCGCATGAGTCGTGTACAGGGGTCCAGGCCATAAATATCTCCGTTCAGCTATCAAACCGAACAGAATCACAACCTATTGGATTCATTCAACTAGTTTTAAATCAGGCTCTTAGGGAACGCACTGACCATCAGAACCGGAGTGAGCATCTTGCCTGGCCAAGGCTCACTTCCGAAAAGGTTGAAGTCATTCTGGACGCATTTGTCGACCAATGGCCCAGGGTGCACCTGCCTGGTATGTTTGGCACTAACAGTCCCAAAGAGGAAACCGCCTATCGCTTCCTGACTGAAGTCGTGTGGTCTATCAGGGGTCGAGTGCGGCTAAGTGCTAAATCCCCCTTTAAGCAATTTCTTGGCTAAGCAGCCGTTCGCACAAAGTGCGGCGAAATCTGACTCCGAGCCCATAGGAGAAGTGCTGAATTTATGCTACGTTCGCTCACACCAGGTCTTTTACTTTCCACAATCTGGTCTAAAGCCTCCGACTTTAGTCGGAAAAACATTCAAACGTGCGCCGAAGGCGCTCATGAACCACTGAACCCTCTGACTTTAGTCGGAGGAGGTTCAGTGCACCGCCACCAAAGTTTGATTTGCGATGCAGCACAAAAAGCTGTCATTCAGGTAAAATGTACCAAATCTGAAGCCGTAAATTCACACAGTGCGGACATTAGCCCAAATTTCATAATGCAGCCTGTTTGAACTGCTCCTTGTTTGCCGAAAATCCAGAAATGAGGATATTGGCTCATGGAAACGGAGCATATTGGAAAGAGATTTCCGTAAGAATTACGCACGCTCATCGTATGGGCATCACAAGAACTTCGATCCTCGACGGTAAATTGACTGCCTCGAAGGACGTAGTGGCCTCATGACCCGCAAAATTTGCTTAATGCCGTATCACTATACCGGAGTTCCAAAATTAGGGTTCAGATTGCCGGGGCCTGTCGTTTGCAGAAATTGCGGAGCGGTAATATGGAAGCTCCACATTTCGCGGGACGTAAGAGCCGTCTTCCTGGCAGGCTGCGACGTGATTTGCGATTTCCTCTAACGTCGCGAACCAGACATCCCCTTTGGATTGCATGTATTCGATCATTTGCGCGATCCGGTCACAGCGCGCGGTGCGCCCTGACACCCAAGGGTGCCACACGGCCACCCACAGCCCCCCATACTTATACGCCGCTTCAAACTCAGACAGATAAACAGTCATAGCGTCGTCGGGTGATCGGATAGGCATGGTGTATTCCAGCTCAATATTGTGAACATAGGCAGGCCAGTCATCCAACGCCCAATGCGAGGGTAATTCCCAAAAACTGCCCGAGTCTGTTTGGATGGTATAGGGCACATCATCCGCCATAAGGCTGGAATCATACAAGAACCCTTCTTGCGCCAGAATGTCGGCCGTGTGGCGTGAAAAGTTATAAACAGGTGCGCGAAACCCCCTTGGGCGTTTGCCGGTCATGCGTTTGATGATGTCAATCGCGCGTTGCGTCCAATAGATCTGGTCGGCTTCTGACAGGCGGGTATGGTTTTCGTGAAGATGCCCGTGATGCCCAATTTCGTGGCCATCTTTCAAAATCATGTCCACCAGATGCGGATAGGTTTCCATGCACCAGGACGGATAGAAGAACGTCTGGCGCAAATCGTAGTCCCGAAACATTTTCAAAATCCGGGGAATGGCGATTTCATCGTATCGCAGCCAAGACGTGGTGCAGACCATATCCGGAACCCGGTCACCATATTCAAGATGCAAAAAGCTGTCCGTATCCACGTCAAAGGTAATGGCCACTGCGCATTTTGCCCCGTTGGGCCAGGGAACCGGATTCTCAATCATATCGACCTCTCTGTTCGCATTTTGATGTGTTGTCAATCGCAGAGTAAAATGGGTCCATGTCGCGGCGTAAAAATGGGCCACTTCGGTTGATGTTTTGTGGCGCTTTTGCACGCGTGCTCGTCACAAAGCTGAAGCGTGCCAAAGCGCATGCTGGCCATAAGGCCAGCATTATTCTGACTGTGATTGCGGGCTGGTTATTTTCGGTTGTTGCGACTGTGTTTGAGCCGATAGCTTTCGCCATTCATCTCGAGGATGTGGACGTGATGGGTTAAACGATCGAGTAGCGCACCGGTCAGCCGCTCAGAGCCAAAGACTTCAGTCCATTCATCGAAGGGCAGGTTCGAGGTTATGATGATGGAGCCGCGTTCATAGCATTGGGATATGACCTCGAAGAGCAGCTCTGCGCCAGATTTGCTGAGCGGTACGAAGCCCAGTTCATCAATGATCAACAGGTTCTGGCTGGTCAGTTGCTTTTGAAGGCGCTGCAATCTCCGCTCATCTTGAGCCTCGATCAGATCATGGACTAATGCCGCAGCCGTTGTGAAGCGCACCTTCAGTCCTCTTTGACATGCAGCCAGCCCAAGTCCCAGGGCGATGTGTGTCTTGCCCGTGCCTGACGGGCCGAGCGCGATGATGTTCTCCCTGCGATTAACGTAATCGCATCGTGCCAGATCCATCGTCAGGGGCTTGTTCAAGCTTGGCATGATCTTGAAGTCAAAGCTATCCAAGCTCTTGGTGCTGGGGAACTTCGCCGCTTTGATGCGCCGTTCAATCATCCGGCGTTCGCGGTCGATCAATTCCATCTCACACAGCCGCGCCAGATAGTGGATGTGATCTTTGTTCTCTGCAGCACAGAGCTGCGCCTGTTTGGCATACTCGCCTTGGAACGTTGGCAGTCGCAGTTGTTTAAGATGATGCCGTAGAAGAATCCGAGGGGCTTCGGTCATGCCGCGGTCCTTCCCATCAAGCTCATGTAACTGGATGGGCGTGTTGTGCCGACATTGGCCTTGGGCAAGTATGGATAGAAGTCCAAATCCAATCGTGGTGGCCGCTTCTCAACCCGACACAGTACAAGGTGTTTTACGGCGTCATAGCCAATTGCACCCATATCTATTGCCTGCTGGATTGCGCCTTGCACAACATCCATTTCGAAGGTCTCCAAAAGGCGCAAGACTTGAACGTATTCTCGCTTGCCCGGCTTACCCATTCTGGCTTCAAGCAGTCGGTGCAGCGTGGCAAATACATCTGGCAAATGCCAACCCTGCAAAGGCGCGGCCTGATCCAGGGCACCCACCTTTTGTTCAAGCAGGGGCAAAAAGTGCAATGGGTCAAAGACCATATCCGCTGATGTGTAGGATCGTTTGTGCCGCGCAATAATCTCATTGCCGCAGCCGATGATAACCTCATGCACAAACCCACGCACATGAACATCGTGGTGCGCATAGGCTACTGGCACCGAGTAATCATTGCTGCGATAGCGCACCATTGAGATCGACGTTGCACGCGTGCTGACGTGATCGCAGGCTTCATATTCTGCGACGGGCAATCCCATCAGAGCATCCAAATCCGACATCAGGCGTGCGCCTATGGTTTGGGTGTGACCCCGCAACGTATCGGCCTGACGTGCTAAACACTTCTCTTCCAAATGTGCGTTCAGATCATCAAAGCTGTCATAGCGAGGTGCGGGAACCATGAAGTTGCGGCGGGTGTATCCAACCATGCCCTCAACGTTGCCTTTATCGTTCCCTCGCGCGGGTCTGCCAAACTTGTCATCAAACAAGTAATGCGACTGCAGTTCCGTAAACCGACGTGTGCGGATGCGCGTCTTATCCCCGAGTATCCGAGCCACGGCGATCTTGGTATTGTCGTAGAGAATGGATTGCGGAATGCCGCCAAAGAATGCAAAGGCGGACACATGGCCATCGCAAAACGCCTCGGTTGTCTCAGCTGGATATCCCTTCACAAACACCGCATCAGAATGTGGCAAGCTCATCACGAAGAAGTGGATCTTGCATTCCACGCCACCGATCACGCCCAGCGTCTCACCAAAATCAACCTGCGCATGGCCCGGCCGATGCGACAACGGCACAAACACCTCTTTGGTGCGCCGTTTTTGCTCGCGCACGTAATAGGTCACCGTGGTCAGGCTGCCAGCATATCCATGCTCATCGCGCAGCCGTTCAAAGATGCGCTTGGCCGTGTGTCGCTGCTTTTTGATCAGGGCTTTGTCTGTGCGCAGTATCTCATCGACCACACCAACATAACCATCAAGCGTTGGCCGCCGAGGCGCTTCCGACCGACGATACCCAGGCGGAAGTTCATGGCGCAGCATCTTCGCGATCGTCTTACGATCTTTGTTCTCTAATCTGTCAATGCGTGTTCTCTAATCTGTCAATGCGTGTTTCCTGAGTTTCCTGCTTTTGATGTCAGAGGTTGCCTTTGTTCTCTTCGAACTCTGAGGTTCATGATGGGGTTGGCTGGGTGTGGGTCGGCAATGTTGAAACCGCAATCATACCGTTGGTCTTGGCTGTTGCTACAGAATCGGCGCCGTGTCTCACGCCCTCCCTCGGGCATCGTCCCAGATGGGAACTTTGATTTAGGAATCCTCGTTGTCGCCTCGTAAGCCTTACGCGGACTGGAAGTCAGTTTTGTCTCGCATAATGGCATGAAGTATGATTGCCAGACGACGCGCCAGAGCCACTCGGGCCTTTCTCATCGTTGAGCGCGCACCGATTGCGAGGGCCCATGTCTTCAATTTGAGCGGAGCGGCATACCGCGTCAGCATCACATTGGCGGCCTCATAGAGAAGCGTTCTGACGCGCACGTCGCCCCGCTTTGAGATGCTGCCCGTGTAGTCGATTTCACCAGATTGATGCCGTCGCGGCACCAGTCCAAGATACGCCCCCACATCACGCGATTTCCTGAAACGCGACGGATCATCAATTGCTGCGGCAAAGGCCAATGCTGTGATCGGACCGACCCCTGGTACCGTCATAAGGCGCTGGCAGACTTCGGATTTGCGGGTCATCTTTTTGATGTCGCCATCAATGGCTGCAACCGCCGCGAGGATTGCTTCGCGTGCTGCGAACAGTCCGCAAATTGCGGCATGGAGGCCAGGCACTCCATCGCTAACTTTTAGCGCCGCGTTTTTGAATGCCGGAGACAAAGCTCGTGGCAGCCGCACGCCGAAGACGACGACCAGACCGCGGATCTGATTGTCGAGCGTCACACGCTGTCCGACCAGCTTCTTGCGGGCTGCGATCAGCGACCGGATTGCGTGCGCTGACAGTGATTTGACATGGGTCGGCTTGTAGAATCCCGTCCGCGCCAGGTGTGCCAAACCGCGGGCATCATTGCGGTCCGTCTTGTGGCCGGCCAGAGATTTAAGGGCCTGATATGCTTGCCTGCTCTCGATGCAAACAACCGGGACACCAAGCTCCGTCAGCCCATGGTAAAGCATTGGTGCCATCCGTCCCGTTTCAAATACAACTTTGGCACATGGTGGTCCAGAAGCGAGGAAGTCAGCGATCGCTTTTGGTGTTGAGCTCGCTTTTCCTTCACGAATAAGGGCCCCTTCACGATCCAGAATGCAGATATGCGTCTCTTCCATGGACACATCCAAACCAGCAAAATATTCCATTGGTCAGTCTCCTTTTCAATTGCATGTGCATCCAGAATAACAGGGGTAACTGAGTGCTGATCCTGATTACGCCATGTTGAAAAACCGCGCCGCTTCTCGGCCAGACATACCGTCCTTCAAACAAGCACGGCGCACACGACTATAAATATCCACAGAATACATCTCCCGCCCTCCGAATAAACGAAGGGCACAAACTGGCGGACTTTTACTCCGCTACAACTGCGATATGCAGCCGCTTCTGTGGCCCAATATTGCTCCGCGTTTTACACGATGCCAGATCAGGATCGCGGGCAACGGTCGTACGGGCATAAAATGTAGATGGGGCAATCGGCAGAACCCTGCAGATCGGCTCGACCCCGTGGATCACTCTATGCTCTTCGATAAAGGCGATCATCGCTTGAACGGGCGGTCGAGCTCCGCTTGGGCAAAATAAGCAGATGCCTTCTTCAGAATCTCATTGGCCTGGCGCAGTTCCCGAACCTCACGCTCAAGATCCTTGATCCGATCCTTCTCTGCCGTTGTTAAACCGTCGCGCTGCCCAGCATCCCGTTCCGCTTGTCGGCACCATTTGCGCAGGCTGTCCGTTGAGCATCCCGGTTCAGGCGCTGTCGCCCGGCAAGCGGCTGTATCACCGGTGTAATTACTGCGTTGTTCCTGAAAAAGCCGAACACCACGGGCACGCAATTCGGCAGGATAGGCGGGGTTGTATTTCTTCTTGGTCATATGGATCACCTGTAGAGTGTTTTACTTTCCACAATCTGGTCTAAAGCCTCCGACTTTAGTCGGAAAAACATTCAAACGTGCGCCGAAGGCGCTCATGAACCACTGAACCCTCTGACTTTAGTCGGAGGAGGTTCAGTCTCCGGTAAAACCGGGGCAATTCACCAGCGCTTGAGCGCGCGAAAGCCGGAAGCGGTGTTGTCGAATTGGGCATGTTGTCCTGTCTTGATCCGATGCACATCCAAATGCGCTTTGGAGATGTCGATCCCGATGCTGTCCTTCATTATCTTCGATGTCCTGTGCCTGTCGTGCAGAGCCAGCAGCTGCTGCGTATCCGTTCAGGCCTCATGCGAAGACGGTGGCTGATCAAACTATCAAACGGTTCATTACAACCAGGCCCCTCACGATCCAGCGACCGTCGAAGCCAGTCACGCCATATATGGCGTGACTGGCTTCGACTCAAACTTCGCATGAAACCCAGGGAAAGTCATAAGACAAGCCTTATCCTTGATCTCTATCGCCGCCTGCCAGAAGTGCGGATCACGGACATTCTTATGGATGTGGACAATGATACAGGGCTCACCGATGCTTTCACTCATCTGCGTACCGGCGCACCGTGTAAAGACAGGCTTGGTTTGCTGAATGTCATTTTGGCAGAGGGCCTGAATCTCGGCCTGAGCAAGATGGCCGGGGCAAGCAGTACGCATAGCTTTGCCCAGTTGGCGCGTCTCTCGAACTGGCATATTGAAAGTGATGCCATCAATCGGGCGCTGGCCCTGGTGATTGATGCGCAAGCGCGATTGCCGATGGCCAAATACTGGGGTGGTGGCCAGACAGCCTCCAGTGACGGGCAGTTCTTTCCGACAACGCGCCAGGGTGAGGCGATGAATCTGATTAATGCAAAGTACGGTCATGAACCCGGCCTGAAAGCTTATATCCATGTGTCAGACCAATATGGCCCCTTCGCCACACAGGTCATCCCCGCCACGGTGAACGAGGCCCCATATATACTGGATGGTTTGCTGATGAACCCAACCGGCAAACGGATCAAAGAGCAATACGCCGATACCGGCGGCTTCACGGATCTTGTATTTGCAGCCACTTCGTTGCTCGGTTATCGGTTCATCCCGCGCATCAGGGATCTGCCTTCAAAGCGGCTGCATATCTTTGATCGCCGAAGTGTTCCGAATGAGATGAAAGACTTGGTTGGCGACCGCATCCGCGAAAATACAATCATCGCCAATTGGCCTGATATCCTTCGCTGCATCGCGACAATGCTTTCCGGCAGGATACAACCCAGCCAGCTTCTGAAGAAACTGGCAGCGCGCCCACGTCAACATGATCTGGCAATCGCTCTTCGGGAAATCGGACGGGTTGAACGGACGTTGTTCATCATCGAATGGCTGCTTGACACCGACATGCAGCGCCGCGCGCAGATTGGTCTCAATAAGGGTGAGGCGCATCATGCCCTGAAGAGCGCCCTCCGGATCGGCCGACAGGGTGAAATCAGGGATCGTACGACGGAAGGTCAGCACTTCCGCATTGCGGGGCTGAACCTGCTCACCGCCATCATAATCTATTGGAATACAAAAGATCTCCACTTCGCGGTCGCGCAACGGAAAAAGGCTGGGTTGGACACGCCAGCTTATCTTCTCGCGCATATCTCACCCCTCGGATGGGCGCACATCATCCTCACGGGCGAATACAGATGGCGGAAAATGAAAGATGAAAGCGCTTAAAGGGGGATTTAGCACTCAGCCGCACTCGACCCCTATCAGCGCGGATGACCCCGATCAAGCGACCCAGGTTCTTGATCGGCTGGTTGCTGACGCGCGGTTTGCTGACTTTCACATGAACCTGAAGAATATTCGGGCTGGCCAGGTCCGAAGAAAAGTACTCAGGGATTTCGAACCACCGACGCCCGGGGAAATCATGGATGTGCTCGATCACGACGCCGTAGTGACCGTTGAAGGCCTGCGCCAACTCGTGATCCAGGAACTGCAGGATTTCCAGAAGACTATTGACGGAGGTGAGTACAATTCTGCTGACCGCTTCTATGAGAACGGTGAATGACTGGACGAAGCGCGATCAACCGAGATTATTGCAGAGCGCCTGAACTTGAGGCTTGAGCCACAAGGTATCACTGTAACGCCAGAGCATCAGTTGAAAGCCGCGAAGCGTAGCGACTTCACTGTGGCCAGGATGATTGGTGGCAACCGAAAGCTGCTTGTTACCGAGGTCAAAGGTCAATGGCATAAGGAGCTTTATCGAGCCGCATCCGCCCAGCTATACGAACGCTACTCAATCCATCCGGATGCTGAGCGGCAAGGTATTTTCCTCGTGATTTGGTTCGGTAGAGATGAAAAGGTTGCAGGTCGCAAGAACCATGGAATTGGAGATGGGCAAGCGCTACGGAAAAGCATCGAAGCGAAACTACCGTCAGAGTTGGCAGGCCGTATTGATGTCTTCGTACTCGACGTGTCCAAACCGAAGTGATGACTGCCCCCATCATATTGACCAGGCCGCCAAATTTCTGCGCTATGCACGAATGGTCAGGACGGCGGGCAGGGCAGGGCTGTCCATGGTATCGTTCTCGGCCTTGCCTCGCAGGTGGCGTTACAGGGCGGACCGGTCCGGCACATGTCAATCCGGTCATCAGCCACCGGCATCCCGACATCTGTCCGGATGAAACCCGGGGTCGCGCAATTCCCCCGGCCCGGGCCGGAGCAGGTCCCCGTCCCGGCCCGCATGTCCGACCGGCCTGTTGTCAGCAACAATATACGCGGGGCGCTGCCCATCCGGGAGACCGGGCAGCCGGATGCAGGGCACAACATCCATGCCCGTCTCCCGCGCCGTCGGCACACGGTCCTGCCCCGGCAACAATGGTGTTGCCCCCGGCGAACAGGACGGGACCGGTAAAACCGGACACCCTGATCGACGCCGCGATCTGCCGGACCTGATCCGCAGAACGGGCACGGGAATTCCGCGCACAGGGGGTTTCAGGGCACGGGGACACCCGTCGGCAGCCGCCCGATCTCCGGACTGCGGGCAGGACCGGAGCACGCCACGTCGCGCGAAGGTTTTTTTGCCGCTGGTCATGCCGGACCTCCTGACGATTTTTTCAGCGCCGGTATCGCGCAAATTCCGGCGCGACCCCTTCGGCCGTTTCCCCGCGCGTTTCAGGGGGGCATTTCGTTTCGGCGGGGAGGGCCATTTCGTTTCGGATGACCCGTCGGAAAAAAAATTTCCTGAACGGTTGCAATCGGTTGTCGGCGGCGTAAATCCGAAACGAAACGAAATGCAAAAAAATCGGCACGCAGACATTGGAAGGTGCGGCGCATAACACCCACAAGCCGTCCCCGCCGGGAAGGACCCGTGATTTCCGGACACCGGGAGCGGCACCTGGTGGCAGCCAACACGCCCTTGGCAAGCCGTTCCATTCGTTTCCGGCGGCGCGCCGGGACCCACCGCCACCGCGATTGAAGAGCCCTTCAACGCCTTCGAGGTTGCAGCGATGCACCCGGTCGCGCAACGTCTGTCGATCCATTTCGCAACTCCCGGCAGCAACCTTGCGAGATGCACCCTCAGGCACCAAAGCAATCGCCGGCAGGCGTCGAGAGACCTAGCCTTCCTTCACACGACCCGCAAGAGCGCGCAATTCCCGAGCACTCATATCTGCGTGAAATCTTCACCGCCGCTCCCATGATCGATCCTCCTCTGAATGGAAACAGTGTTTCAGAGGTCGGCCGATTTGGGAATCCAAAAAGAGAACCACCTTACAAAGCCGTTGGTATTATTGCTCTTTTGCGGATCAAATCGGATTGCCGGATAAAATATGTCTTTTGGATTCTCACTTCCGTAAAGTGTCTTTGCACGCTCCTTCCGCAATTTCTTGATGCGATTCTTGCGCCCACGTGTGAAGAGGCTTGCAAAGGAACGCCATTTGTTTTCTGTCCGGTAGATGCTTCTGTCATACTCGCAACGCGCATCAATTATTTTGGCTGCCAGGTTCAGATTCAGCCAAAAGCCCTCCGGGTTGTCGGTGCCCCACATCTCGTTGACCCAATGCTCGGCCCAAAGTGCTTTGTCTTGTGCCTTTTGTGAAACTTTGATGGCTTTACCGATGAACCCGGGGGAAGGATCGAAGGCGTGCAGTATGGGTTTCAAGTGCTGAAACTGCTTCGAAAACCCTGCTATTGTGATCCCAAGCGCAGAATCAACGGGACGCTTTGAGCAAATTAACTTACCGGCGAAGTCCCGGTTGAAGCCTTCGGTGCGGGCGGCGCAAAAGTCGTCTGTCAATCGCAGAGTAAAATGGGTCCATGTCGCGGCGTAAAAATGGGCCACTTCGGTTGATGTTTTGTGGCGCTTTTGCACGCGTGCTCGTCACAAAGCTGAAGCGTGCCAAAGCGCATGCTGGCCATAAGGCCAGCATTATTCTGACTGTGATTGCGGGCTGGTTATTTTCGGTTGTTGCGACTGTGTTTGAGCCGATAGCTTTCGCCATTCATCTCGAGGATGTGGACGTGATGGGTTAAACGATCGAGTAGCGCACCGGTCAGCCGCTCAGAGCCAAAGACTTCAGTCCATTCATCGAAGGGCAGGTTCGAGGTTATGATGATGGAGCCGCGTTCATAGCATTGGGATATGACCTCGAAGAGCAGCTCTGCGCCAGATTTGCTGAGCGGTACGAAGCCCAGTTCATCAATGATCAACAGGTTCTGGCTGGTCAGTTGCTTTTGAAGGCGCTGCAATCTCCGCTCATCTTGAGCCTCGATCAGATCATGGACTAATGCCGCAGCCGTTGTGAAGCGCACCTTCAGTCCTCTTTGACATGCAGCCAGCCCAAGTCCCAGGGCGATGTGTGTCTTGCCCGTGCCTGACGGGCCGAGCGCGATGATGTTCTCCCTGCGATTAACGTAATCGCATCGTGCCAGATCCATCGTCAGGGGCTTGTTCAAGCTTGGCATGATCTTGAAGTCAAAGCTATCCAAGCTCTTGGTGCTGGGGAACTTCGCCGCTTTGATGCGCCGTTCAATCATCCGGCGTTCGCGGTCGATCAATTCCATCTCACACAGCCGCGCCAGATAGTGGATGTGATCTTTGTTCTCTGCAGCACAGAGCTGCGCCTGTTTGGCATACTCGCCTTGGAACGTTGGCAGTCGCAGTTGTTTAAGATGATGCCGTAGAAGAATCCGAGGGGCTTCGGTCATGCCGCGGTCCTTCCCATCAAGCTCATGTAACTGGATGGGCGTGTTGTGCCGACATTGGCCTTGGGCAAGTATGGATAGAAGTCCAAATCCAATCGTGGTGGCCGCTTCTCAACCCGACACAGTACAAGGTGTTTTACGGCGTCATAGCCAATTGCACCCATATCTATTGCCTGCTGGATTGCGCCTTGCACAACATCCATTTCGAAGGTCTCCAAAAGGCGCAAGACTTGAACGTATTCTCGCTTGCCCGGCTTACCCATTCTGGCTTCAAGCAGTCGGTGCAGCGTGGCAAATACATCTGGCAAATGCCAACCCTGCAAAGGCGCGGCCTGATCCAGGGCACCCACCTTTTGTTCAAGCAGGGGCAAAAAGTGCAATGGGTCAAAGACCATATCCGCTGATGTGTAGGATCGTTTGTGCCGCGCAATAATCTCATTGCCGCAGCCGATGATAACCTCATGCACAAACCCACGCACATGAACATCGTGGTGCGCATAGGCTACTGGCACCGAGTAATCATTGCTGCGATAGCGCACCATTGAGATCGACGTTGCACGCGTGCTGACGTGATCGCAGGCTTCATATTCTGCGACGGGCAATCCCATCAGAGCATCCAAATCCGACATCAGGCGTGCGCCTATGGTTTGGGTGTGACCCCGCAACGTATCGTCCTGACGTGCTAAACACTTCTCTTCCAAATGTGCGTTCAGATCATCAAAGCTGTCATAGCGAGGTGCGGGAACCATGAAGTTGCGGCGGGTGTATCCAACCATGCCCTCAACGTTGCCTTTATCGTTCCCTCGCGCGGGTCTGCCAAACTTGTCATCAAACAAGTAATGCGACTGCAGTTCCGTAAACCGACGTGTGCGGATGCGCGTCTTATCCCCGAGTATCCGAGCCACGGCGATCTTGGTATTGTCGTAGAGAATGGATTGCGGAATGCCGCCAAAGAATGCAAAGGCGGACACATGGCCATCGCAAAACGCCTCGGTTGTCTCAGCTGGATATCCCTTCACAAACACCGCATCAGAATGTGGCAAGCTCATCACGAAGAAGTGGATCTTGCATTCCACGCCACCGATCACGCCCAGCGTCTCACCAAAATCAACCTGCGCATGGCCCGGCCGATGCGACAACGGCACAAACACCTCTTTGGTGCGCCGTTTTTGCTCGCGCACGTAATAGGTCACCGTGGTCAGGCTGCCGGCATATCCATGCTCATCGCGCAGCCGTTCAAAGATGCGCTTGGCCGTGTGTCGCTGCTTTTTGATCAGGGCTTTGTCTGTGCGCAGTATCTCATCGACCACACCAACATAACCATCAAGCGTTGGCCGCCGAGGCGCTTCCGACCGACGATACCCAGGCGGAAGTTCATGGCGCAGCATCTTCGCGATCGTCTTACGATCTTTGTTCTCTAATCTGTCAATGCGTGTTTCCTGAGTTTCCTGCTTTTGATGTCAGAGGTTGCCTTTGTTCTCTTCGAACTCTGAGGTTCATGATGGGGTTGGCTGGGTGTGGGTCGGCAATGTTGAAACCGCAATCATACCGTTGGTCTTGGCTGTTGCTACAGAATCGGCGCCGTGTCTCACGCCCTCCCTCGGGCATCGTCCCAGATGGGAACTTTGATTTAGGAATCCTCGTTGTCGCCTCGTAAGCCTTACGCGGACTGGAAGTCAGTTTTGTCTCGCATAATGGCATGAAGTATGATTGCCAGACGACGCGCCAGAGCCACTCGGGCCTTTCTCATCGTTGAGCGCGCACCGATTGCGAGGGCCCATGTCTTCAATTTGAGCGGAGCGGCATACCGCGTCAGCATCACATTGGCGGCCTCATAGAGAAGCGTTCTGACGCGCACGTCGCCCCGCTTTGAGATGCTGCCCGTGTAGTCGATTTCACCAGATTGATGCCGTCGCGGCACCAGTCCAAGATACGCCCCCACATCACGCGATTTCCTGAAACGCGACGGATCATCAATTGCTGCGGCAAAGGCCAATGCTGTGATCGGACCGACCCCTGGTACCGTCATAAGGCGCTGGCAGACTTCGGATTTGCGGGTCATCTTTTTGATGTCGCCATCAATGGCTGCAACCGCCGCGAGGATTGCTTCGCGTGCTGCGAACAGTCCGCAAATTGCGGCATGGAGGCCAGGCACTCCATCGCTAACTTTTAGCGCCGCGTTTTTGAATGCCGGAGACAAAGCTCGTGGCAGCCGCACGCCGAAGACGACGACCAGACCGCGGATCTGATTGTCGAGCGTCACACGCTGTCCGACCAGCTTCTTGCGGGCTGCGATCAGCGACCGGATTGCGTGCGCTGACAGTGATTTGACATGGGTCGGCTTGTAGAATCCCGTCCGCGCCAGGTGTGCCAAACCGCGGGCATCATTGCGGTCCGTCTTGTGGCCGGCCAGAGATTTAAGGGCCTGATATGCTTGCCTGCTCTCGATGCAAACAACCGGGACACCAAGCTCCGTCAGCCCATGGTAAAGCATTGGTGCCATCCGTCCCGTTTCAAATACAACTTTGGCACATGGTGGTCCAGAAGCGAGGAAGTCAGCGATCGCTTTTGGTGTTGAGCTCGCTTTTCCTTCACGAATAAGGGCCCCTTCACGATCCAGAATGCAGATATGCGTCTCTTCCATGGACACATCCAAACCAGCAAAATATTCCATTGGTCAGTCTCCTTTTCAATTGCATGTGCATCCAGAATAACAGGGGTAACTGAGTGCTGATCCTGATTACGCCATGTTGAAAAACCGCGCCGCTTCTCGGCCAGACATACCGTCCTTCAAACAAGCACGGCGCACACGACTATAAATATCCACAGAATACATCTCCCGCCCTCCGAATAAACGAAGGGCACAAACTGGCGGACTTTTACTCCGCTACAACTGCGATATGCAGCCGCTTCTGTGGCCCAATATTGCGCCGCGTTTTACAGTCGTCCACTTTTCCTCCGAACTGCAAAGCAGGGAGGGCTGGAGGATTTACACCGTGGAAGTTTATTTGCAGGTTCGTCGCGCACATTTTGATGAGGGCCGAAGCAGGCGTTTCATTGCGCGTTCTCTAATCTGTCAATGCGTGTTTCCTGAGTTTCCTGCTTTTGATGTCAGAGGTTGCCTTTGTTCTCTTCGAACTCTGAGGTTCATGATGGGGTTGGCTGGGTGTGGGTCGGCAATGTTGAAACCGCAATCATACCGTTGGTCTTGGCTGTTGCTACAGAATCGGCGCCGTGTCTCACGCCCTCCCTCGGGCATCGTCCCAGATGGGAACTTTGATTTAGGAATCCTCGTTGTCGCCTCGTAAGCCTTACGCGGACTGGAAGTCAGTTTTGTCTCGCATAATGGCATGAAGTATGATTGCCAGACGACGCGCCAGAGCCACTCGGGCCTTTCTCATCGTTGAGCGCGCACCGATTGCGAGGGCCCATGTCTTCAATTTGAGCGGAGCGGCATACCGCGTCAGCATCACATTGGCGGCCTCATAGAGAAGCGTTCTGACGCGCACGTCGCCCCGCTTTGAGATGCTGCCCGTGTAGTCGATTTCACCAGATTGATGCCGTCGCGGCACCAGTCCAAGATACGCCCCCACATCACGCGATTTCCTGAAACGCGACGGATCATCAATTGCTGCGGCAAAGGCCAATGCTGTGATCGGACCGACCCCTGGTACCGTCATAAGGCGCTGGCAGACTTCGGATTTGCGGGTCATCTTTTTGATGTCGCCATCAATGGCTGCAACCGCCGCGAGGATTGCTTCGCGTGCTGCGAACAGTCCGCAAATTGCGGCATGGAGGCCAGGCACTCCATCGCTAACTTTTAGCGCCGCGTTTTTGAATGCCGGAGACAAAGCTCGTGGCAGCCGCACGCCGAAGACGACGACCAGACCGCGGATCTGATTGTCGAGCGTCACACGCTGTCCGACCAGCTTCTTGCGGGCTGCGATCAGCGACCGGATTGCGTGCGCTGACAGTGATTTGACATGGGTCGGCTTGTAGAATCCCGTCCGCGCCAGGTGTGCCAAACCGCGGGCATCATTGCGGTCCGTCTTGTGGCCGGCCAGAGATTTAAGGGCCTGATATGCTTGCCTGCTCTCGATGCAAACAACCGGGACACCAAGCTCCGTCAGCCCATGGTAAAGCATTGGTGCCATCCGTCCCGTTTCAAATACAACTTTGGCACATGGTGGTCCAGAAGCGAGGAAGTCAGCGATCGCTTTTGGTGTTGAGCTCGCTTTTCCTTCACGAATAAGGGCCCCTTCACGATCCAGAATGCAGATATGCGTCTCTTCCATGGACACATCCAAACCAGCAAAATATTCCATTGGTCAGTCTCCTTTTCAATTGCATGTGCATCCAGAATAACAGGGGTAACTGAGTGCTGATCCTGATTACGCCATGTTGAAAAACCGCGCCGCTTCTCGGCCAGACATACCGTCCTTCAAACAAGCACGGCGCACACGACTATAAATATCCACAGAATACATCTCCCGCCCTCCGAATAAACGAAGGGCACAAACTGGCGGACTTTTACTCCGCTACAACTGCGATATGCAGCCGCTTCTGTGGCCCAATATTGCGCCGCGTTTTACAGTCGTCCACTTTTCCTCCGAACTGCAAAGCAGGGAGGGCTGGAGGATTTACACCGTGGAAGTTTATTTGCAGGTTCGTCGCGCACATTTTGATGAGGGCCGAAGCAGGCGTTTCATTGCGCGTGATTTTGGTTTGGCGCGGGGGACGGTTGACAAGATGTGTGCCCATTCGGTATCGGCGCAGCTAGGCTGTCCGCCGCCCGAAGTTGGACGGATTCAGTGTGACCCTCAATCTTTCTTTGCCAAAATTTGCAACTCGGTCGGACTAAGCACCAACACCCGGACTTGATCGAGCGTGTTGAAATTGGCAAAAAACCAATCCCTCAGTTTTGCCCCGCCAAAAACCCTTGGTGTTCCATTTAGGTTGGCCGTCCTGGTGACACGCCCGCCGATCTGTTGCCTCTGAGGTCCTAAAAGCAACGAAACCGGGCATTCGTCTTTTGTAACATAGTTCTCGATTTCAACGCCCAAATTGAAAAAACCTTTTTCATAGTAAGTTTTGTGAAGCGTGAGTTCGTATGTTGGGTGCGTCATCGGCAAACCCTCCTGGATGCAGGCCATGTTCAGTTGCGCTTGGGTGAGGTTTTTAACATCCCGCAGCCGCGCGCGGGAGAGGTCGGCATTCCACAGATCGACGCCAGCGAGGTTGGCATTGCGCTCGCCAAGTTGGTACTCCGACTCGATGTCTGAAAGCTTGCCTTTCAACGCTTTCCGCCGCTTCCCGATGGCCTGCGCTGCCGCCTCGACATCCGGGCGGCATACCTGCGGTTGGTCTTTTTTCTGTGCCGCGTTATCTTCCGCACCCTCTTTCAGGCTCTTCACAAGGTCTTCATCCTTCGTCGGAAACCGGATGAAACCCGCAAGCGCCTCCATGACCTGAACGTGGTAGTCCTCGGGGTGTGTTTCAGCCAGGCGGCTCAGGGCAGAGATGCCGCCCATGCGCGTGGTGAGCACCGCACTGCCCAGCATGTCCACGCCTTTTTCATAGCGCCCGTCCCGATGCCCGCGCTCCGCCGTGTCCGTCTGCCGATTGGCGGTTTTCGCTTGCCGGTTGGCCGTTTCCGCCTGCCGATGCGCTGTCCAACTGCGCCACCCGACCAAAGGCAGGCCCACAAACAGGCCGACAAAACCCGCCAGGGTCAACGCCAGATTGCGCAGGACATCGCCATTGGAAGGTTGCTTGTCCGTGCCACCTGCACCAAACCAGCCCCAATGACACCAGATAATGAACACGCCAGGGAGAACGCCACCCAGCACGGCAATCGCCGGGTACTTCTTTGAAGTGATCCAGACAGCGCAGGCTGCGTCCTTAAGCCAGTCCTCAACAGATGGAAGAATTTGACCGGGTTTACGCCCCGTTTCTTCCACCCTCTCCCGCTTCTGCTTCACCCACTCCCGCATCCCTGTTCCTTTCTCTTTTCCCCCGTTGCTGTCCCATGTGATGCTCCTTTCATCGACAGGGGTAAAGTACCCCAGTGTCCGGGAACAGGGACAAACACCGACATTGGACTTCGTCCCTATTTCCGGACAGTTTGATTATTGACCCTATGCGGCCATTTTCCAAGTCATATCTTCGAACGCTTGTTTTGGTGTTTTATAACCGACAGCGGCACCGCGTTTAAGAAGGTAACGGCATGAACATGCCCATCCATCCACCGGACAGCGGCATTTGATTGCGCCAAAAGCCGTCGCACCGCAGTCAAACCCGGGTTGAGTTCCCCGGCATGTGAACCGGCATGTGAACCGGCACAAAAATCAAAATAACACAAGCCCAATTTTTTCGGATAGACAACCGGCACGCTTACCGGCATAAACCCTTCATGGATGTAACTATGATGGAACCGATGCTGCCAGAAGAAGCGGCATTGATCTCGCTTGAAGACAGCGCACTCAAACTTGTAGAAAGCGCGAGCGGTCTCGCAAAGCGTACTCATCCGTTCCTCCAACAGTCCATTGGTGATCTTGTAAGGTCGATGAACTGCTACTACTCGAACCTTATCGAGGGCCACAACACCCATCCTCGTGATATTGAACGAGCATTGGCGGACGATTTCTCGAATGAACCGAAGAAAAGAGATCTCCAACGGGAAGCAGTAGCGCACATTCACGTTCAGAGGTTGATTGACGAAGGTCGGGACCCAGCCGTCTGGCCAGCGTCTTCCACCTATGCGCGTTGGCTGCATCAGCAGTTCTGCGAACGTCTTCCCGATGAAATGCTGTGGGTCGAAAATCCAGATACTGGTGAGCGTCACAAGGTACTCCCCGGTCAGTTGCGGCGAGTTGATGTAAAGGTAGGGAAACACGTGCCGCCACAGCATGAACTCTTACCGCGCTTCCTGGTGCGTTTTGACCGGGCATACACATCACCACCACTAAGTCGTCTGCGTCAAATTCAATCAGTCGGTGCGGTTCATCATCGCTTCCTGTGGATTCATCCATTTTTAGATGGCAACGGGCGAGTCGCACGCTTGATGTCGCACGCGCTCCTTAAGAGGCTTGGGATTGGGACAAGCCTTTGGTCCGTTGCGCGTGGACTCGCACGGGAGCAAGAAGACTACAAGTCTCGCCTAACAGCGGCAGATCATCCGCGCCACGGAGATCGTGACGGACGCGGGAACCTTACTCAATCCGGGCTTCTTTCATTCTGCCGGTTCTTCCTTGAGCGATCAAACGATCAGGTGGCCTTTATGGAGAGATTGCTGGACCCTTCTGAACTCCTTCGGCGCATGGAAATTCATATTGAAGAAGAAGTGCGCGCAAAGAGGCTGGAGAGAGGAAGCTTCATGGTGCTGCGGGAGGCGGCACTCGCAGGGCAGGTGGAGCGTGCTAAAATTCCGATGCTGACAAATTACGAGGAGCGTGCCGCTCGCAAGGTAACGTCCGCACTCATAAACCGCGGCATGCTCGTTGCAAAAAACCACCGCGCGCCCCTTCGTCTCGCATTTTCCTCTGATGCTGCTGAACGTTGGTTGCCGCTGCTCTATCCAATTATGCCCGAGGGCTCGACATGACTGATCGGAGACCAATTGTGCTGCTCGTCCGGCGGTTCTCACCGACTCTCGCACCTTCAAAGGATGATGGCAGCGAGGAGGAAACCGCTCATCCGCGCGTCTTTGGAAAAAACAATGCGGTTGACGGATCTGACAGCGCAGTCCCCCTGAGCGGCCCACATTGATCGGAAACCGTTGGGGACTTTGCGGTGTGTCACGGAAGGGCGCAGGGCGCGCTTACAGCCATTGCCGGTGACGTCGACCTCGCCGGGAAAATCCGGGAACATGAGCAGTTCCGGACTGGCGCGCGCCATCCTGCCCCGCAGGCCTTCAGCGAACTGGCAATCGGACGGGGCACCGGGAAGCTCTGCCAGGTTACGTTCCAACCCGCGTTTCCTGCACTTGATCGTGTCGGCCGCATAGTTTGTAATGTCATGAGCCAGCGCAAACACCCGGTCCATCCAAAGCTTTCAGTTGAAACGGGAGCCGGTCCTGGCTGACCTCAACCCCATAAGCGATATCGCGGGCTAAATGCGCCGGACAGGTCTGATGCCGATGTCCGTGTTTTTACTTTCCACCTATTGGAGATAAGCGTAAGCATCAAGGGAACCCCCTCTATTTTGGCATGATGTGAGATGCGATTATTGCGCGAAGCTGGCGGTATGGCTGGCGCGATATGAGGATTTTGCTGATGAGCGGGCGACGGGGTGGGCGAGGTTCCAAATACTCGGATGAGTTTAAACGGCGGCTTGTGGCGGAGAGCCATGCTGATGGCGTGAGTGTGCCGATGGTGGCCAAGAATGTAAAACGCGGAGCAATATTGGGCCACAGAAGCGGCTGCATATCGCAGTTGTAGCGGAGTAAAAGTCCGCCAGTTTGTGCCCTTCGTTTATTCGGAGGGCGGGAGATGTATTCTGTGGATATTTATAGTCGTGTGCGCCGTGCTTGTTTGAAGGACGGTATGTCTGGCCGAGAAGCGGCGCGGTTTTTCAACATGGCGTAATCAGGATCAGCACTCAGTTACCCCTGTTATTCTGGATGCACATGCAATTGAAAAGGAGACTGACCAATGGAATATTTTGCTGGTTTGGATGTGTCCATGGAAGAGACGCATATCTGCATTCTGGATCGTGAAGGGGCCCTTATTCGTGAAGGAAAAGCGAGCTCAACACCAAAAGCGATCGCTGACTTCCTCGCTTCTGGACCACCATGTGCCAAAGTTGTATTTGAAACGGGACGGATGGCACCAATGCTTTACCATGGGCTGACGGAGCTTGGTGTCCCGGTTGTTTGCATCGAGAGCAGGCAAGCATATCAGGCCCTTAAATCTCTGGCCGGCCACAAGACGGACCGCAATGATGCCCGCGGTTTGGCACACCTGGCGCGGACGGGATTCTACAAGCCGACCCATGTCAAATCACTGTCAGCGCACGCAATCCGGTCGCTGATCGCAGCCCGCAAGAAGCTGGTCGGACAGCGTGTGACGCTCGACAATCAGATCCGCGGTCTGGTCGTCGTCTTCGGCGTGCGGCTGCCACGAGCTTTGTCTCCGGCATTCAAAAACGCGGCGCTAAAAGTTAGCGATGGAGTGCCTGGCCTCCATGCCGCAATTTGCGGACTGTTCGCAGCACGCGAAGCAATCCTCGCGGCGGTTGCAGCCATTGATGGCGACATCAAAAAGATGACCCGCAAATCCGAAGTCTGCCAGCGCCTTATGACGGTACCAGGGGTCGGTCCGATCACAGCATTGGCCTTTGCCGCAGCAATTGATGATCCGTCGCGTTTCAGGAAATCGCGTGATGTGGGGGCGTATCTTGGACTGGTGCCGCGACGGCATCAATCTGGTGAAATCGACTACACGGGCAGCATCTCAAAGCGGGGCGACGTGCGCGTCAGAACGCTTCTCTATGAGGCCGCCAATGTGATGCTGACGCGGTATGCCGCTCCGCTCAAATTGAAGACATGGGCCCTCGCAATCGGTGCGCGCTCAACGATGAGAAAGGCCCGAGTGGCTCTGGCGCGTCGTCTGGCAATCATACTTCATGCCATTATGCGAGACAAAACTGACTTCCAGTCCGCGTAAGGCTTACGAGGCGACAACGAGGATTCCTAAATCAAAGTTCCCATCTGGGACGATGCCCGAGGGAGGGCGTGAGACACGGCGCCGATTCTGTAGCAACAGCCAAGACCAACGGTATGATTGCGGTTTCAACATTGCCGACCCACACCCAGCCAACCCCATCATGAACCTCAGAGTTCGAAGAGAACAAAGGCAACCTCTGACATCAAAAGCAGGAAACTCAGGAAACACGCATTGACAGATTAGAGAACAAAGATCGTAAGACGATCGCGAAGATGCTGCGCCATGAACTTCCGCCTGGGTATCGTCGGTCGGAAGCGCCTCGGCGGCCAACGCTTGATGGTTATGTTGGTGTGGTCGATGAGATACTGCGCACAGACAAAGCCCTGATCAAAAAGCAGCGACACACGGCCAAGCGCATCTTTGAACGGCTGCGCGATGAGCATGGATATGCTGGCAGCCTGACCACGGTGACCTATTACGTGCGCGAGCAAAAACGGCGCACCAAAGAGGTGTTTGTGCCGTTGTCGCATCGGCCGGGCCATGCGCAGGTTGATTTTGGTGAGACGCTGGGCGTGATCGGTGGCGTGGAATGCAAGATCCACTTCTTCGTGATGAGCTTGCCACATTCTGATGCGGTGTTTGTGAAGGGATATCCAGCTGAGACAACCGAGGCGTTTTGCGATGGCCATGTGTCCGCCTTTGCATTCTTTGGCGGCATTCCGCAATCCATTCTCTACGACAATACCAAGATCGCCGTGGCTCGGATACTCGGGGATAAGACGCGCATCCGCACACGTCGGTTTACGGAACTGCAGTCGCATTACTTGTTTGATGACAAGTTTGGCAGACCCGCGCGAGGGAACGATAAAGGCAACGTTGAGGGCATGGTTGGATACACCCGCCGCAACTTCATGGTTCCCGCACCTCGCTATGACAGCTTTGATGATCTGAACGCACATTTGGAAGGGCTCAATTAGCATTGATTATGCGTGGCGTGTTACAGGCAGGATGCCTGCGGCGGCGGCAAGTATCGCGCGCGGCGTTTGGTGGCTCGGAAGGACGGCAGGGTGGAACCACCGAAGGCAGTTGTCCAGGTATTTGGTCGCGATACCCCGATGGCGGCGCGGAAAGGTCTTTAACCGCTCATGCCGACTGTTCACGGTTTGAATGTGCAATTCACCACGGACACGTTCTCCGGCGGTCCGGTCGAGACTTTCATGGCTGACGCCCGTTTCTGCGGCGCAGGGCGGGTAGCCGGTGCAGCCATCGGTCACCGGGAGAGCGTTCCCATCAAGACGTGGCTGCAGAACCGTTTTGAGATGTCCGGCTGTCACCGCAGGCAAGACAGCACTGATGGCGGTGCCTGATCGGTCGACCGCAACGGGGACCGGAACCTGCTCCTCCGACAATCCGGGTTTCGAGGCCTTTCCCCCGCGTTTGCGGGCTTTTCGAGAGAGATTACGGTCCCCTTTCCGGCTGCGCGGAAAGAACGTCCCGTCGGCTTCGACGATTCCGCACAGCTTGACCGCACCGACCGTTACGGCCTCGGGAAAGCGATGACGCCAGCGAAAAGCTGTGGTGTCGGCCACCATACAACGCCCGTCGGACGCCTTTACCGTTTCGCCGTCGCGCAGGGAAGCTGCGAACCCTGCCCATCTGTCCCTGTGGCGCAAGCGGGCAAGCGGCGTCCCGGTCAGCGCGCTGAAGGTTTTGCGACAGCCTTTGCAAAAGAACCTCGCCAGGCCACTTGCATGGCCCCTGATGATCGCACCGCCCGAAGCACAGTGCGGACAGATACGCCCCTCGCGAACATTCGCCTCAGGGAGATCAATCACGCTTTCCAGCGACGAAACCCCGGCAACGAGCCGTCCGGTTTCAGTCCGTTGTTTCGATGAAAGGTCGTCGATCTCGTTGAGCCACACCAAAAAAGCCTGATGATCCATGTGCCGCACCCCATAATTTTGTTCATGGTGTGTTCTGTCACAGGTCACAGGCTGGCACGCATAATCAATGCTAATTGAGCCTTTGGAAGAGAAGTGTTTAGCACGTCAGGCCGATACGTTGCGGGGTCACACCCAAACCATAGGCGCACGCCTGATGTCGGATTTGGATGCTCTGATGGGATTGCCCGTCGCAGAATATGAAGCCTGCGATCACGTCAGCACGCGTGCAACGTCGATCTCAATGGTGCGCTATCGCAGCAATGATTACTCGGTGCCAGTAGCCTATGCGCACCACGATGTTCATGTGCGTGGGTTTGTGCATGAGGTTATCATCGGCTGCGGCAATGAGATTATTGCGCGGCACAAACGATCCTACACATCAGCGGATATGGTCTTTGACCCATTGCACTTTTTGCCCCTGCTTGAACAAAAGGTGGGTGCCCTGGATCAGGCCGCGCCTTTGCAGGGTTGGCATTTGCCAGATGTATTTGCCACGCTGCACCGACTGCTTGAAGCCAGAATGGGTAAGCCGGGCAAGCGAGAATACGTTCAAGTCTTGCGCCTTTTGGAGACCTTCGAAATGGATGTTGTGCAAGGCGCAATCCAGCAGGCAATAGATATGGGTGCAATTGGCTATGACGCCGTAAAACACCTTGTACTGTGTCGGGTTGAGAAGCGGCCACCACGATTGGATTTGGACTTCTATCCATACTTGCCCAAGGCCAATGTCGGCACAACACGCCCATCCAGTTACATGAGCTTGATGGGAAGGACCGCGGCATGACCGAAGCCCCTCGGATTCTTCTACGGCATCATCTTAAACAACTGCGACTGCCAACGTTCCAAGGCGAGTATGCCAAACAGGCGCAGCTCTGTGCTGCAGAGAACAAAGATCACATCCACTATCTGGCGCGGCTGTGTGAGATGGAATTGATCGACCGCGAACGCCGGATGATTGAACGGCGCATCAAAGCGGCGAAGTTCCCCAGCACCAAGAGCTTGGATAGCTTTGACTTCAAGATCATGCCAAGCTTGAACAAGCCCCTGACGATGGATCTGGCACGATGCGATTACGTTAATCGCAGGGAGAACATCATCGCGCTCGGCCCGTCAGGCACGGGCAAGACACACATCGCCCTGGGACTTGGGCTGGCTGCATGTCAAAGAGGACTGAAGGTGCGCTTCACAACGGCTGCGGCATTAGTCCATGATCTGATCGAGGCTCAAGATGAGCGGAGATTGCAGCGCCTTCAAAAGCAACTGACCAGCCAGAACCTGTTGATCATTGATGAACTGGGCTTCGTACCGCTCAGCAAATCTGGCGCAGAGCTGCTCTTCGAGGTCATATCCCAATGCTATGAACGCGGCTCCATCATCATAACCTCGAACCTGCCCTTCGATGAATGGACTGAAGTCTTTGGCTCTGAGCGGCTGACCGGTGCGCTACTCGATCGTTTAACCCATCACGTCCACATCCTCGAGATGAATGGCGAAAGCTATCGGCTCAAACACAGTCGCAACAACCGAAAATAACCAGCCCGCAATCACAGTCAGAATAATGCTGGCCTTATGGCCAGCATGCGCTTTGGCACGCTTCAGCTTTGTGACGAGCACGCGTGCAAAAGCGCCACAAAAACATCAACCGAAGTGGCCCATTTTTACGCCGCGACATGGACCCATTTTACTCTGCGATTGACAGGTCAAACGGGTGAATGTGGGTTTTTCTACTTGGTGAGGCGTGAAAACAAGATCGCTTGAGGAAACAACATCTGCGTGCGCAGGGGGTGTGATCGCAAGCAATGAGGCCAGAATGATCTTATCTATCATGCTACACACCCCTTCCGCCGCATGGCCTCAACAATGCCGTCATATTGAGCACGTACCCACGGAGCCGCGCCACCCGAGAGGATCAGACGTGGGCCTGTCGCCCCGGTGCAATGGCATCCAGTTGTAGCCGGAGCTGATCGCAACTGTGATTGGCATAGGCTTGGGCCTGTAACTCGTCCTGGGCGTTCGCGGCATTCAGAACCATCATCAAGCCCGTGAGCAACGTAGTCAGACAGCCTTGATATGCAGAACAACTAAAGTCAGTGGTTTCTTCATGGATATTCTCCTCGTTGTATGGGCCGGGAATGGTCGGTTGTCACAGTCAAAGCCCTCATTTCGGAGAGAAGAAAATGCCCTTATCCACAGAGCATTCTGTGCAACACTATTGCCAATACTGTTGCACCGTTCGAAATCTCACGTATTTAAACGGTGTGCGGAACACTTGTCAAGGGCGGCGCAAAACTGGGCCAGGGGAATCGCATGAGTTTCACGGCGCGAGGATTTGAAGCAGGAAGCGGTTGTTCCAGCCTGCCTTTTTCCGGTTTCCCCTGAGGGAGCGTTTACCTTTCACTTTGCCGAGCAGGTTCATCGCGATGTGCCTGATGACGGCGAAGTTGGCGGGTGCGTGATCTTTTCGTATCCGGCTGTCGTCATCGCGGAAGGTGACATCAAGCACCCGGTGGAGGCGGTTTTCAATTCCCCGGTGAGAGCGTACGGCATGGGCAAGGCGCGCGGCGTCTTTTGGCAGGGACGGGATGAAGTACCGCGTTTGCCGTGTCGTCTTCCCGCCACTTTCCCGAAGCGGGACGACGCGGCCAATGCTGAGCAACCCCTCCCGATGGGGATGGCGCTTTTTCAACCGGCCGATGGCGTCGCATTGGGTGTATGTTCGCGTTTCAATCCTACCCCTGTCGCCGTCAACCGTCTGTAATGATTCTGTGTTTTCCCGATCCTGTTCTTCGAACCACAGTTTCACGTCTTCATGGAGAAGCCCCTGATTGCCCTTCAGGGTCGGCACATGGTCAGCACCCTTGTCACGGATTTTGCAGGCGATCTCACGTTGGCGCCCCATCGCATCCAGGGTCACGGTTGCTCCCTCAAGGAAGAGCAAATCCAGGAGAACGGGGATGTCCCTGATCCCGTTCCTTTTGTGCGCGCCGGCTTGCTGGCCGGGCACGAGGCGTAGATCGTTACACCGGGCCGGGATCAGATGCAGAGGCGTTTCACCACCGGCCTTTGAGCCTCGCGCTGTCTTGCCGTCAATGGCAACGACCGTTCCTCCAACGCGCCCGGCCAACCCGGACGCCCACGCGGCAAAGGCTGCGTTGAACTCTTCAGGATCAAGCGCCCGAAACACCGTCGAAAGCGTGTCACGGGAGGGTATGCCATGCTCAAACGCAGCCAACTTGCGCAGGAAACCCGACTTTTCCTCGCCATAAAGGGCAACATCGACAAAACTCCCACACCCCGACACCACTCCGCACAGGCTCAAAAGCGGAATCCCATCAAGTGGATACAACACCTTCGTCTCCTGGCGGGGATCGGAAATCGACGAGGCAAAAGATTGAAACAACACGGTATTTTCCAAAGCAGCGCCCTCCGGAGATAAACTTTGGAAAACTGAATCAGAGATAGAAGATCAAGGCAAACCAAAGTTTGCCATTCATGCGATACCCCTGAAAACTGGGCCAGTGAGGCGGCGTAAAAGTAGGCCACTTGAGGCGATGATCGGCGGTTTGTTTGAGGGGTGCGCCCCAGGACCAGCGGCTCGTCACAAAGCAAGCGGGTTCCAGGGCGCATTGCCCCTATGGGGGCAATTTCTGGTCAGTGTTTTTGGGTGGCTTTTCGGCTTTGGCACAGCCGATAGCTTTCACCGTTCATCTCCAGGATTGAGACGTGGTGTGTAAGCCGGTCGAGCAACGCACCGGTGAGGCGTTCGGATCCGAAGGTCTCGGTCCATTCCTCGAAGGGCAGATTGCTGGTGATCAGGGTTGAGGATCGCTCGTAGCGTTGCGAGACCAGTTCGAACAACAGTTCCGCGCCAGTCTTGCTGAGAGCCTGATTTAAAACTAGTTGAATGAATCCAGTAGGTTGTGATTCTGTTCGGTTTGATAGCTGAACGGAGATATTTATGGCCTGGACAGACCTCACCCGCCGCCAACATGAGCGCGCAGGCGGCAGGTATGCAAGTGATTTGACCGATGCAGAATGGGCAATAATCGTCCCTTTACTCCCGGCGCGCAGAACAGCGGGCAGACCCCGTACCATTGATTTGCGTGATGTGTTTGACGCGATCCTTTATATCGCGACAACCGGTTGCCGGTGGCGTATGTTGCCCAATGACTTCCCGGCGGTTTCCACGGTGCGTGGCTGTTTCCATTCATGGCGCAGGGATGGCCTGCTGGATGAGATAAACCGTGGGCTCGTCAGAAGCGCGCGACTGGCCGAGGGTCGCAAGGCCCGGCCAACAGCGGGGGTCATCGACAGTCAGAGCGTAAAAACAACGGAAAGTGGCGGGGTTGGAGGCTATGACGCAGGCAAAAGGATAAAGGGGCGCAAACGCCATATCGTGACCGATACCATCGGATCGCTCATTGGCTTCGTAGTCCACAGTGCCGGTATTCAAGACCGGGATGGCGCGCCTGACGTGCTGGCGACTGTCGCGAACCGCTATCCCACGCCGGGTCATCTATTCGCCGATGGAGGCTATGCAGGGCCCGGATTACGAGACGCGCTGAAAGCCATTGGCTGCTGGACCGTCCAGATCATCAAACGCTCTGATACGGTCGAGGGGTTCGAAGTTTTGCCCCGTGGATGGGTGGTCGAGCGCACCTTCGCCTGGCTCGGACGATGCCGTCGATTGGCAAAGGACCGGGAGAAATCCATCGCAAGCGCCGAAGGGTGGCTGCTTATCGCCCACATCCGTCGCGTCACACGCCACCTCGCAAGGAATTGAGAGCGTTCAATTGGTTTTAAATCAGACTCTGAGGGGCACGAAGCCCAATTCGTCGACGATTAGCAGCTTTGGGGCCAGCATCTGCTTTTGTAAGCGTAGCAGGCGTTTCTCGTCGCGGGCCTCCATCATCCCGTGCACGAGAGCTGCGGCGGTTACGAAGGCGACAGGCAACCCTTTCTGGCAGGCGGTCAGCCCCAACCCGAGAGCGACATGGGTTTTGCCGGTTCCCGACAAGCCAACGACAGACTGCCCGCTTTCCGGGATCTGAGGTTCGGATTTGTTATCCGTTTCATCCTCGGGCGGGACAGGTGGTGCAGGTGGTCGCGCGATCGTGTCGTGGTGGAGCCGCGCATCTGACGATTGTTCAATGTGACGGAACGCTGGCAAAGATCCCCGCCTGGATGACCGAGGAGGGATCGGGAGAGGCGGTGGTCGTTCGTGATCCTGCGCTTTCGGTTGCGGCGCTCCTCGAGGCCCGCGCAATAGTGGATCGCTCCTTACGCTTGCCGGGCGGGGAATCATCCCCGGACAACGGAGGCGAGAATGACAGCAACCAATCCTCTTCAACTGCATCTGTTCGATGCCAGCCCCGATCCCGCAACGATCCCGCTGGACCGCCGACGGCGTCTGCTGACGCTCACGGGAGCGCTTCTGAGCGAAGCCGCGCGCGACATGACGGACCTGGAAGACCCGTCTGCGGCGAGGGAGACACAGGATGAGTAACGTTGGCTCTGATCATCTGGCGCGCCAGGCCATCGTGTATGTCCGGCAATCGACTGCGGGCCAGGTCGCGCATAACCTTGAAAGCAAACGACGCCAGTACGCTCTTGTGGAGCACGCCCGCCAGCTTGGATGGACCGATGTAGAGGTCATCGACGATGATCTTGGCCGCTCGGGCTCCGGCGTCGCACGGCCCGGTTTCGAGAAGCTTCTCGCCCGGATCTGCGAGGGCCGTGTTGGTGCGGTGGTGTCGATCGAAGCCTCGCGGTTGGCGCGCAATGGCCGCGATTGGCACACGCTGCTGGAGTTTTGCGGTCTGGTTTCCACGCTCATTGTCGATGAAGATGGGGTCTATGATCCGCGCCATCCCAATGACCGCCTGCTGCTCGGTATGAAAGGGACCATGAGCGAGATGGAACTGTCGATCCTTCGGCAACGGTCCCACGAGGCGCTCCGCCGGAAGGCACGCCGCGGTGAGCTGTTCATGACGGTTGCCATTGGCTACGTGCGCATCGGCCGGGATCGGATCGACAAGGACCCTGACCGGCGGGTCCAGGACGCCATTGGATTGGTGTTTGCCAAATTCGACGGGATGCGGTCCGTCCGGCAGGTACATGTGTGGCTCCGGCAAGAACAGATCTCGCTCCCGGCGGTTGTCCACGGATCGGCCGGACGCGAAATCCGGTGGAAACTGCCCGTCTACAACACGGTCCTGCACATCCTCAACAACCCGATCTATGCCGGGGCCTATGTGTTTGGCCGCACCGGCTCGCGCACGGTGATCGAGGACGGACGCAAGCGTGTGATTCAGGGGATACGCAAGCCACAGGAAGACTGGGATGTTTTGATCCCCGATCATCATGATGGTTATATCAGCTGGAATACCTACGAGAGGAACCAGCGATTGATTGCGGACAACGCCACAGGAAAGTTCGGCCCGGGGCGCGGTGCCGTACGGCGTGGCGAAGCTCTTCTGGCCGGGCTTCCGAGATGCGGCCATTGCGGGCGCAAACTTCACGTCGCCTATTCGGGCAAGGGCGGCAACACCGGCCGCTATCATTGCCGCGGCAGCCAGTTCAATCACGGTGGCGCGCGCTGCATCTCGTTTGGTGGCATGCGGGTCGATCAGGCAATCGGCGCCGAAATCATCGCGCGGTTGCAACCGCTCGGCATCGAGGCGGCACTCGAGGCAGAGGTGGCCCAGGGTCAGGCACATGGGGAGAAGCGCCATCAGCTTGAGCTGAGCCTGAAGCAGGCGCGCTACGAGGCCTCCCGTGCCCGGCGCCAGTACGATGCGGTCGATCCCGACAATCGTCTGGTGGCGGGAGAACTGGAAGCGCGCTGGAATGCGCGGCTTGGCGCGGTCACCGCGCTCGAGGATCAGATCAAGGCGCATGATGCGGCGGCCCTGTCGCAAAAGGCGAGCACCGCAGATCGCGACAGGCTGTTGAGCCTAGGGGCCGATCTTGAGCGTGCGTGGACAAGCCCAGGTGCTGCACCTGCCACCAGGAAACAGATCATTCGCACTCTGGTCGAGGAGATCATTGCCCGCGTTGACGGAGAGACGATCGAGCTTGTTGTCCGCTGGCAAGGCGGCGCACATTCCGCTCTGGCTGTCCGCAAGAACCGCAGCGGCCAGCACCGCTGGAGTACCGACCGGGATATCGTCGATCTCGCACGTGCGCTGGCCCGTCTCATGCCTGACAAGCTGATTGCCGCAACTCTCAACCGGGCAGGCAAGGTGACCGGCCGCAGTCACGGATGGACGCAATCGCGGGTATGCAGTCTGCGCAATCACCATCAGATCGATGTCTATCGTGAAGGCGAACGCCAGGAGCGCGGTGAGATGACACTTGACGAAGCAGCCGAGGTCTTGGCAATCAGTGCATCAAGCGTCCGCCGCCTGATCCAGGAAGGCCGGCTGCCGGCGCAACAATTCTGCAAAGGTGCCCCCTGGATCATCAAAATGGACGACCTGGGCAGGAACGATGTCATTGAAGCAGCGGACAAAAGGCGCGGCAGCCGCCCGCCGTCTCAAAATCCGCATCAAAAAACACTTGTCTTATAGAGACATAGCGAGGTGGGCATTATGAATCAGGATCGGACGGGCCGAGCGCGATGACGTTCTCCCTGCGCTCGATCCATTCACAGCGCGCCAGTTCCAGCACCTGCACTTTGTTGAGTGTAGGGATTGTCTTGAAGTCGAAGCTGTCCAGGCTCTTTGGCGCAGGGAACTTATTGGGGGTCTCACTCATGATGCGCTCTCCGACAGCAGCGCCATATAGCTTGAGGCCTGCGTGGTCTGTACCGTTGCGCGCGGCAGATAGGGATAGAGCGACAGGTCAAGCCGTGCCGGGCGACGTTCCACCTGGCACAGCACCAAATGCTTGATCGCGTCAAAGGCGATCGCCCGATTTTGCAGCGCCACGCGCACCGCCGCGCACAGAACTGGCAGATCAAAGCTTTCCAGGAGCCGTAGAACCTGGACGAACTCACGTCGTCCCTGTCGGGCCTGACGCGCCTCCATCAAGCGGCGCAAGGTTTGCAACTCTTCAGGCATCTCCCAATCGGCCAAGGGCGCGGCCTGATCCAAAGGACCGGGCCTTCTCTCCAGAAGCGCAAAGTAATGCAGCGGATTGAACACCATCTGTTCCCGTTCGTAGCAGCGGGGATGGCGGGCAATGATCTCGCACCCACAGCCGATCTCCACCACATCAACAAAGGCGCGGATCGTCACATCGCGGAAGCCATAGGTGCCGGGGACCGAGTAGTCGTTGGTCTTGTAGCGCACCAGGGATTGTGAACTGACCCGGCCAGTCGCTTTGGCGCAGGCCTCATAGGCTGCGCCTGGCAGCGGTGACATCGCCGTAAGATCGCTTTGGAGGCGTTCGCCAATCGTCTCCGTGTGGCCATGCAGGACTGCAGATTGTCGCTTGCGGCATTGCTCTTCCAGCCAAGCGTTGAAGCTCTCGATGTCGGGGAACTCCGGCAGCGGCACCATCATGTTGCGCCGCGACCAGCCAACCAGACCTTCCACGTTGCCTTTATCGTTGCCCTTGCCTGGGCGGCCATAACGATCATCAAATAGGTAGTGCGACAGCATCTCTGTAAACATCTGCGTCCGACGACGACGGCCATCCGCCTCGATCTTCGCAACCAAACAGCTGTCGTTGTCATACACCACCGACAGCGGCACCGCGCCAAAGAAGCCAAAGGCATGAACATGCCCGTCCATCCAAGCCTCGGATGTCGCCGCGTGACAGGCCCGGATATAGCAGGCATCGCTTTGGGGCAGATCGAAAGCAAAGAAGTGGACCTTCTGCTGAACGCCGCCCGGAACAACAACGGCCTCGCCAAAGTCCGCCTGGCCGTGTCCCGCTGGATGCGCCAGCGGAATGAACATCTCACGCGCCTTTTGACGATGGGAGCGAACGTAATCTTTCACCGTCGTATAGCCGCCCGTGAACCCTTTCTCCGCACAAAGCCGATCATAGATCCGCTTCGCCGTATGCCGCTGCTTCTTCGGGCGCTCCAGATCCGTCAGCAGCCACGCATCAATCGTCTCCGTGAAGCCGTCCAGCTTCGGCCGACGCACAGCCTGCTCACGGCGATACCCCGGCGGCACTGCAAACGCGCACATCTTGTCAACCGTTCCGCGCGCCAAGCCGAAATCCCGCGCAATCGACCGCTTGCTGCGACCCTCATCAAAATGCGCCCGACGCACCTGCAAATAAACTTCCACAGTGTAAATCCTCCAGCCCTCCCTGCTCAAACAGTCAGGACAAAAAGTGGACGACTTTTGCGCCGCCCGCACCGGTGAAATACCGGCGCTACTGTGGCCTAATTTTGCACCGCCCTATACAACTCGTGAACGCATTTTCTTTAACCGCTTATCATTTGATTTGATGATAGCAGCAGCACGCGTAGGCTACCATCTCCACATCTATGAACCGAACGTAGACCGTGATGGTTTTGACATCATTGTTGAGGACGAAGATAGCACCCGACAGCTTCAAACAAGGCTCAATTAGCATTTATTATGCGTGGCGACCTGTGATAGAACACACCATGAACAAAATTATGGGTGCGGCACATGGATCATCAGGCTTTTTTGGTGTGGCTTAACGAGATCGACAACCTTTCATCGAAACAACGGGCTGAGACCGGACGGCTCGTTGCCGGGGTATCGTCGCTGGAAAGCGTGATCGATCTCCCTGAGGCGAATGTTCGCGAGGGGCGTATCTGTCCGCACTGTGCTTCGGGCGGTGCGATCATCAGGGGCCATGCAAGTGGCCTTACGAGGTTCTTTTGCAAAGGCTGTCGCAAAACCTTCAACGCGCTGACCGGGACGCCGCTTGCCCGCTTGCGCCACAGGGACAGATGGGCAGAGTTTGCAGCTTCCCTGCGCGACGGCGAAACGGTAAAGGCGTCCGACGGGCGTTGTATGGTGGCCGACACCACAGCTTTTCGTTGGCGTCATCGCTTTCTTCAGGCTGTAACGGTCGGTGCGGTCAAGCTGTGCGGGATCGTCGAAGCCGACGAGACGTTCTTTCTGCACAGCCGGAAAGGGGAGCGTAATCTCTCTCGAAAAGCCCGCAAACGCGGGGGAAAGGCCTCAAAACGCGGATTGTCGAAGGAGCAGGTTCCGGTCCCCGTTGCGGTCGACCGATCAGGCACCACCATCAGTGCTGTCTTGCCTGCGGTGACAGCCGAACATCTCAAAACGGTTCTGCAGCCACGTCTTGATGGGGACGCTCTCCCGGTGACCGATGGCTGCACCGGGTACCCGCCCTGCGCCGCAGAAATGGGCGTCAGCCATGAAAGTCTCAACCAGACCGCCGGAGAACGTGTCCGTGGTGAATTGCACATTCAAACCGTGAACAATCGGCATGAGCGGTTAAAGGCCTTTCCGCGCCGCCATCGGGGCATCGCGACCAAATACCTGGACAGCTGCCTTCGGTGGTTCCACCTTGCCGTCCTTCCGAGCCACCAAACGCCGCGCGCGATACTTGCCGCCGCCGCAGGCATCCTGCCTGTAACACGCCACGCATAATCAATGCTAATTGAGCCTCAAACAAAGGCTGTTTTAAGGGGTGTTGGAACAAATTTATGGGACATTAAAGCAAATCTCCTTCGAGCTCGTGCTGAAGATCAAGACTCTTACGGAATCGATCCATGCCTAGCAGGGCGCGGAGGTGGAGTTGTGCTCATCGAAATTGATGGCAGCACAGCTGATGGCGATGTTGTCTACAGCTACACAGACTATGATATTATTACGGCAATTGCTGAAGGCTATCTCCACCAAGTTTCCCCACCAAAGAGAAGAGGGCCGACGCTCAAGCCTGCCCGACAACAGGCTAATGAGGTCCTCTCCCAAGTTTGGAACATAGATAGGAATGAGACAATTAGTCTTTCGAGGCGATTGTTTGTCAGATTGACCACTACTGATCAGCTTCTTGCTATAGTCGGGATGAACTCTAGCGGAATGGACTTTGGAAGGTTCGCAATAAAACAAGCTTTGAACAACCACATCGAAGTCGACGAGCAAGGTGTATTGATGCCAAATTCTGATCTTCAACAAGCTGGAACGCTTATGTATCACGTCAAAGCTCTTATTCAGGCGCAACCAGATGACACTGGTTTATGTGGAGGTTCCAAATTCACCGCATTTCGATTGAGGGAATAAGTTGGCCCGAATGTGTATCGACCTAGGCAGCGGACTCATAAAACTCTATCCAGAGCCTGACTGACGCGATTTTGATCATCGACAGGAAGTTGCGTGATGTTTTCTCGTACCGTGTGGCGATGCGGCGGAAGGAGGCCTTGAGGCGACCGAAGAAGCGTTCGATCTTGTTGCGTTCGCGGTAGATTTCAGAGTCGAATTCGGCAGGCAGCTTGCGGTTGGACTTTGGCGGGATCACGTCAATCGCACCCTGTTCCAAGATCATGTCCCTGATCCAGTCTGCGTCATATGCCTTGTCTGCCAGCACATGTTGACCGGGTTGCAAGCTGTCTAAAAGCTGCTTGCACGGCAGCGCGTCATGGGCTTGGCCGGGTGTCAATTCATACCGGATCGGCAACCCGTCCTGATTGGTAAGCGCATGAATTTTCGTGCCTAATCCGCCCCGAGAGCGACCTAAACACCGGCGCGGGTCTTTTTTTTTGAGCGTC
This sequence comes from Roseovarius sp., assembly GCA_965207105.1. GTDB lineage: Bacteria > Pseudomonadota > Alphaproteobacteria > Rhodobacterales > Rhodobacteraceae > Roseovarius. Next base: position 758,794 of record CBDBLS010000028.1, read on the forward strand.
GTGGCAGAATGATGGGCACGGATCGTCGTGCCATCCACCATGACCATATCGACGTTGTCAGCGTCGGCGACGGCTTCCATGATCCGATCCCAGTGTCCGGCATAGCTCCAGCGGTTGAAACGGTTATAGACGGTCGTCGGCGGGCCGTATTCGCCGGGCAGATCAGCCCATGGGATATCTGTTCGCAGAACGTAGAAAATACCGTTGATCACCCGCCGGTCATCGACGCGCTTTTTGCCCCGTGTCTTGTTGGGCAAGACCGCCTTGATAAACTCCCACTCCAGATCGCTCATGTCAGAACGCGCCATTTGCTTGCTCCCGCCTGCCGTTTGGGTAGAAATGAATCACAAGCCTATGGGGATGAACAGTAATTAATGAGTGCGCTGCCTAGTTACTTGCACGTATTCGGTCAACAAATCGATCGAAGCTGAGCGACCTACAAGTGTCCGAATATACTGGCTGCACCGCAGCATGGTACGGGCTGTTTTAAGGTTCCCTGCCGGAGCTAGAACTGAGCACAAGCTCTGTTGCAATAGTTGGTGACGTTTGACAATGAAGCTAGTTTTGTGATTGAGTGTCCTGTGTCCACGGACGGCGGACACTTAGTGAGGAACACATGAAAAGTCAGGACATTGTCATACTGCTCAAGCTTGTGAGCCTCCAAGAGCAGGAAAAGCTGGGTCAGTTTGACGGCCCAGAATGGTTACCTTCACGCGAAGACCCTTACTCAGTAAGGGGTTTGGAGGCTTCACTCGGTATCAGCAAATCAGAAGTGAACGCCTCGATCAACCGTAGTTATGCCTCCGGACTTGCAGTCAAGGATCGTGACTTTGGAAGGGCTAAACCAAACCGCCGTGACCTGTGCAATTTCGTAATACATGGCCTAAAATTTGTTTTTCCAGTAAAACCTGGCGGGATGATACGGGGTGTTCCAACTGCCTTTGCAGCCCCTATGCTGGAGAGCCTCCTGATGGCTGGTGGCGAGTATCTCTATGTATGGCCGTATGCGCGTGGCAAGGATATGGGGCAATCTGTCGAGCCACTTTTCAAGTCAGTCCCGGAAGCAATTCAAAACGACGAGCGGTTATATGAATATCTGGCCCTCATTGATGCTATGAGACTGGGTAGGCAGCGGGAGGCCAAACTTGCATCAGATCGTCTATCAGAGAAGCTATTGAGCAGATGACTACGGTTCAGGGGCAATTGCGAAAAATGCTTGAGACGGTCGCTCACGCGCTCGGACCCGATCTTCGTGAGCGGTTTGTTTTTGTTGGGGGCTGCACAACAGCGTTGTTCATCACCGACACCATAACTCTTGAGGACGTTCGACTGTAAAACGCGGAGCAATATTGGGCCACAGAAGCGGCTGCATATCGCAGTTGTAGCGGAGTAAAAGTCCGCCAGTTTGTGCCCTTCGTTTATTCGGAGGGCGGGAGATGTATTCTGTGGATATTTATAGTCGTGTGCGCCGTGCTTGTTTGAAGGACGGTATGTCTGGCCGAGAAGCGGCGCGGTTTTTCAACATGGCGTAATCAGGATCAGCACTCAGTTACCCCTGTTATTCTGGATGCACATGCAATTGAAAAGGAGACTGACCAATGGAATATTTTGCTGGTTTGGATGTGTCCATGGAAGAGACGCATATCTGCATTCTGGATCGTGAAGGGGCCCTTATTCGTGAAGGAAAAGCGAGCTCAACACCAAAAGCGATCGCTGACTTCCTCGCTTCTGGACCACCATGTGCCAAAGTTGTATTTGAAACGGGACGGATGGCACCAATGCTTTACCATGGGCTGACGGAGCTTGGTGTCCCGGTTGTTTGCATCGAGAGCAGGCAAGCATATCAGGCCCTTAAATCTCTGGCCGGCCACAAGACGGACCGCAATGATGCCCGCGGTTTGGCACACCTGGCGCGGACGGGATTCTACAAGCCGACCCATGTCAAATCACTGTCAGCGCACGCAATCCGGTCGCTGATCGCAGCCCGCAAGAAGCTGGTCGGACAGCGTGTGACGCTCGACAATCAGATCCGCGGTCTGGTCGTCGTCTTCGGCGTGCGGCTGCCACGAGCTTTGTCTCCGGCATTCAAAAACGCGGCGCTAAAAGTTAGCGATGGAGTGCCTGGCCTCCATGCCGCAATTTGCGGACTGTTCGCAGCACGCGAAGCAATCCTCGCGGCGGTTGCAGCCATTGATGGCGACATCAAAAAGATGACCCGCAAATCCGAAGTCTGCCAGCGCCTTATGACGGTACCAGGGGTCGGTCCGATCACAGCATTGGCCTTTGCCGCAGCAATTGATGATCCGTCGCGTTTCAGGAAATCGCGTGATGTGGGGGCGTATCTTGGACTGGTGCCGCGACGGCATCAATCTGGTGAAATCGACTACACGGGCAGCATCTCAAAGCGGGGCGACGTGCGCGTCAGAACGCTTCTCTATGAGGCCGCCAATGTGATGCTGACGCGGTATGCCGCTCCGCTCAAATTGAAGACATGGGCCCTCGCAATCGGTGCGCGCTCAACGATGAGAAAGGCCCGAGTGGCTCTGGCGCGTCGTCTGGCAATCATACTTCATGCCATTATGCGAGACAAAACTGACTTCCAGTCCGCGTAAGGCTTACGAGGCGACAACGAGGATTCCTAAATCAAAGTTCCCATCTGGGACGATGCCCGAGGGAGGGCGTGAGACACGGCGCCGATTCTGTAGCAACAGCCAAGACCAACGGTATGATTGCGGTTTCAACATTGCCGACCCACACCCAGCCAACCCCATCATGAACCTCAGAGTTCGAAGAGAACAAAGGCAACCTCTGACATCAAAAGCAGGAAACTCAGGAAACACGCATTGACAGATTAGAGAACGGTTCTGCAGCCACGTCTTGATGGGGACGCTCTCCCGGTGACCGATGGCTGCACCGGGTACCCGCCCTGCGCCGCAGAAATGGGCGTCAGCCATGAAAGTCTCAACCAGACCGCCGGAGAACGTGTCCGTGGTGAATTGCACATTCAAACCGTGAACAATCGGCATGAGCGGTTAAAGGCCTTTCCGCGCCGCCATCGGGGCATCGCGACCAAATACCTGGACAGCTGCCTTCGGTGGTTCCACCTTGCCGTCCTTCCGAGCCACCAAACGCCGCGCGCGATACTTGCCGCCGCCGCAGGCATCCTGCCTGTAACACGCCACGCATAATCAATGCTAATTGAGCCTCAAACAAAGGCTGTTTTAAGGGGTGTTGGAACAAATTTATGGGACATTAAAGCAAATCTCCTTCGAGCTCGTGCTGAAGATCAAGACTCTTACGGAATCGATCCATGCCTAGCAGGGCGCGGAGGTGGAGTTGTGCTCATCGAAATTGATGGCAGCACAGCTGATGGCGATGTTGTCTACAGCTACACAGACTATGATATTATTACGGCAATTGCTGAAGGCTATCTCCACCAAGTTTCCCCACCAAAGAGAAGAGGGCCGACGCTCAAGCCTGCCCGACAACAGGCTAATGAGGTCCTCTCCCAAGTTTGGAACATAGATAGGAATGAGACAATTAGTCTTTCGAGGCGATTGTTTGTCAGATTGACCACTACTGATCAGCTTCTTGCTATAGTCGGGATGAACTCTAGCGGAATGGACTTTGGAAGGTTCGCAATAAAACAAGCTTTGAACAACCACATCGAAGTCGACGAGCAAGGTGTATTGATGCCAAATTCTGATCTTCAACAAGCTGGAACGCTTATGTATCACGTCAAAGCTCTTATTCAGGCGCAACCAGATGACACTGGTTTATGTGGAGGTTCCAAATTCACCGCATTTCGATTGAGGGAATAAGTTGGCCCGAATGTGTATCGACCTAGGCAGCGGACTCATAAAACTCTATCCAGAGCCTGACTGACGCGATTTTGATCATCGACAGGAAGTTGCGTGATGTTTTCTCGTACCGTGTGGCGATGCGGCGGAAGGAGGCCTTGAGGCGACCGAAGAAGCGTTCGATCTTGTTGCGTTCGCGGTAGATTTCAGAGTCGAATTCGGCAGGCAGCTTGCGGTTGGACTTTGGCGGGATCACGTCAATCGCACCCTGTTCCAAGATCATGTCCCTGATCCAGTCTGCGTCATATGCCTTGTCTGCCAGCACATGTTGACCGGGTTGCAAGCTGTCTAAAAGCTGCTTGCACGGCAGCGCGTCATGGGCTTGGCCGGGTGTCAATTCATACCGGATCGGCAACCCGTCCTGATTGGTAAGCGCATGAATTTTCGTGCCTAATCCGCCCCGAGAGCGACCTAAACACCGGCGCGGGTCTTTTTTTTTGAGCGTCGTGGCAGAATGATGGGCACGGATCGTCGTGCCATCCACCATGACCATATCGACGTTGTCAGCGTCGGCGACGGCTTCCATGATCCGATCCCAGTGTCCGGCATAGCTCCAGCGGTTGAAACGGTTATAGACGGTCGTCGGCGGGCCGTATTCGCCGGGCAGATCAGCCCATGGGATATCTGTTCGCAGAACGTAGAAAATACCGTTGATCACCCGCCGGTCATCGACGCGCTTTTTGCCCCGTGTCTTGTTGGGCAAGACCGCCTTGATAAACTCCCACTCCAGATCGCTCATGTCAGAACGCGCCATTTGCTTGCTCCCGCCTGCCGTTTGGGTAGAAATGAATCACAAGCCTATGGGGATGAACAGTAATTAATGAGTGCGCTGCCTAGTTACTTGCACGTATTCGGTCAACAAATCGATCGAAGCTGAGCGACCTACAAGTGTCCGAATATACTGGCTGCACCGCAGCATGGTACGGGCTGTTTTAAGGTTCCCTGCCGGAGCTAGAACTGAGCACAAGCTCTGTTGCAATAGTTGGTGACGTTTGACAATGAAGCTAGTTTGGCTCAATTAGCATTGATTATGCGTGGCGACCTGTGATAGAACACACCATGAACAAAATTATGGGTGCGGCACATGGATCATCAGGCTTTTTTGGTGTGGCTTAACGAGATCGACAACCTTTCATCGAAACAACGGGCTGAAACCGGACGGCTCGTTGCCGGGGTTTCGTCGCTGGAAAGCGTGATCGATCTCCTTGAGGCGACTGTTCGCGAGGGGCGTATCTGTCCGCACTGCGCTTCGGGCGGTGCGATCATCAGAGGCCATGCAAGTGGCCTGACGAGGTTCTTTTGCAAAAGCTGTCGCAAAACCTTCAACGCGCTGACCGGGACGCCGCTTGCCCGCTTGCGCCACAAGGACAGGTGGGCAGAGTTTGCAGCTTCCCTGCGCGACGGCGAAACGGTAAAGGCGTCCGCTGAGCGTTGTATGGTGGCCGACACCACAGCTTTTCGTTGGCGTCATCGCTTTCTTCAGGCTGTAACGGTCGGTGCGGTCAAGCTGTGCGGGATCGTCGAAGCCGACGAGACGTTCTTTCTGCACAGCCGGAAAGGGGAGCGTAATCTCTCTCGAAAAGCCCGCAAACGCGGGGGAAAGGCCTCAAAACGCGGATTGTCGAAGGAGCAGGTTCCGGTCCTCGTTGCAGTCGACCGATCAGGCACCACCATCAGTGCTGTCTTGCCTGCGGTGACAGCCGAACATCTCAAAACGGTTCTGCAGCCACGTCTTGATGGGGACGCTCTCCTGGTGACCGATGGCTGCACCGGGTACCCGCCCTGCGCCGCAGAAATGGGCGTCAGCCATGAAAGTCTCAACCGGACCGCCGGAGAACGTGTCCGTGGTGAATTGCACATTCAAACCGTGAACAGTCGGCATGAGCGGTTAAAGACCTTTCTGCGCCGCCATCGGGGTATCGCAACCAAATACCTGGACAGCTACCTTCGGTGGTTCCACCTTGCCGTCCTTCCGAGCCACCAAACGCCGCGCGCGATACTTGCCGCAGCAGCAGGCATCCTGCCTGTAATACGCCACGCATAATCAATGCTAATTGAGCCGCTAGTTTTGTGATTGAGTGTCCTGTGTCCACGGACGGCGGACACTTAGTGAGGAACACATGAAAAGTCAGGACATTGTCATACTGCTCAAGCTTGTGAGCCTCCAAGAGCAGGAAAAGCTGGGTCAGTTTGACGGCCCAGAATGGTTACCTTCACGCGAAGACCCTTACTCAGTAAGGGGTTTGGAGGCTTCACTCGGTATCAGCAAATCAGAAGTGAACGCCTCGATCAACCGTAGTTATGCCTCCGGACTTGCAGTCAAGGATCGTGACTTTGGAAGGGCTAAACCAAACCGCCGTGACCTGTGCAATTTCGTAATACATGGCCTAAAATTTGTTTTTCCAGTAAAACCTGGCGGGATGATACGGGGTGTTCCAACTGCCTTTGCAGCCCCTATGCTGGAGAGCCTCCTGATGGCTGGTGGCGAGTATCTCTATGTATGGCCGTATGCGCGTGGCAAGGATATGGGGCAATCTGTCGAGCCACTTTTCAAGTCAGTCCCGGAAGCAATTCAAAACGACGAGCGGTTATATGAATATCTGGCCCTCATTGATGCTATGAGACTGGGTAGGCAGCGGGAGGCCAAACTTGCATCAGATCGTCTATCAGAGAAGCTATTGAGCAGATGACTACGGTTCAGGGGCAATTGCGAAAAATGCTTGAGACGGTCGCTCACGCGCTCGGACCCGATCTTCGTGAGCGGTTTGTTTTTGTTGGGGGCTGCACAACAGCGTTGTTCATCACCGACACCATAACTCTTGAGGACGTTCGACTGTAAAACGCGGAGCAATATTGGGCCACAGAAGCGGCTGCATATCGCAGTTGTAGCGGAGTAAAAGTCCGCCAGTTTGTGCCCTTCGTTTATTCGGAGGGCGGGAGATGTATTCTGTGGATATTTATAGTCGTGTGCGCCGTGCTTGTTTGAAGGACGGTATGTCTGGCCGAGAAGCGGCGCGGTTTTTCAACATGGCGTAATCAGGATCAGCACTCAGTTACCCCTGTTATTCTGGATGCACATGCAATTGAAAAGGAGACTGACCAATGGAATATTTTGCTGGTTTGGATGTGTCCATGGAAGAGACGCATATCTGCATTCTGGATCGTGAAGGGGCCCTTATTCGTGAAGGAAAAGCGAGCTCAACACCAAAAGCGATCGCTGACTTCCTCGCTTCTGGACCACCATGTGCCAAAGTTGTATTTGAAACGGGACGGATGGCACCAATGCTTTACCATGGGCTGACGGAGCTTGGTGTCCCGGTTGTTTGCATCGAGAGCAGGCAAGCATATCAGGCCCTTAAATCTCTGGCCGGCCACAAGACGGACCGCAATGATGCCCGCGGTTTGGCACACCTGGCGCGGACGGGATTCTACAAGCCGACCCATGTCAAATCACTGTCAGCGCACGCAATCCGGTCGCTGATCGCAGCCCGCAAGAAGCTGGTCGGACAGCGTGTGACGCTCGACAATCAGATCCGCGGTCTGGTCGTCGTCTTCGGCGTGCGGCTGCCACGAGCTTTGTCTCCGGCATTCAAAAACGCGGCGCTAAAAGTTAGCGATGGAGTGCCTGGCCTCCATGCCGCAATTTGCGGACTGTTCGCAGCACGCGAAGCAATCCTCGCGGCGGTTGCAGCCATTGATGGCGACATCAAAAAGATGACCCGCAAATCCGAAGTCTGCCAGCGCCTTATGACGGTACCAGGGGTCGGTCCGATCACAGCATTGGCCTTTGCCGCAGCAATTGATGATCCGTCGCGTTTCAGGAAATCGCGTGATGTGGGGGCGTATCTTGGACTGGTGCCGCGACGGCATCAATCTGGTGAAATCGACTACACGGGCAGCATCTCAAAGCGGGGCGACGTGCGCGTCAGAACGCTTCTCTATGAGGCCGCCAATGTGATGCTGACGCGGTATGCCGCTCCGCTCAAATTGAAGACATGGGCCCTCGCAATCGGTGCGCGCTCAACGATGAGAAAGGCCCGAGTGGCTCTGGCGCGTCGTCTGGCAATCATACTTCATGCCATTATGCGAGACAAAACTGACTTCCAGTCCGCGTAAGGCTTACGAGGCGACAACGAGGATTCCTAAATCAAAGTTCCCATCTGGGACGATGCCCGAGGGAGGGCGTGAGACACGGCGCCGATTCTGTAGCAACAGCCAAGACCAACGGTATGATTGCGGTTTCAACATTGCCGACCCACACCCAGCCAACCCCATCATGAACCTCAGAGTTCGAAGAGAACAAAGGCAACCTCTGACATCAAAAGCAGGAAACTCAGGAAACACGCATTGACAGATTAGAGAACTACGGTTCAGGGGCAATTGCGAAAAATGCTTGAGACGGTCGCTCACGCGCTCGGACCCGATCTTCGTGAGCGGTTTGTTTTTGTTGGGGGCTGCACAACAGCGTTGTTCATCACCGACACCATAACTCTTGAGGACGTTCGACTGTAAAACGCGGAGCAATATTGGGCCACAGAAGCGGCTGCATATCGCAGTTGTAGCGGAGTAAAAGTCCGCCAGTTTGTGCCCTTCGTTTATTCGGAGGGCGGGAGATGTATTCTGTGGATATTTATAGTCGTGTGCGCCGTGCTTGTTTGAAGGACGGTATGTCTGGCCGAGAAGCGGCGCGGTTTTTCAACATGGCGTAATCAGGATCAGCACTCAGTTACCCCTGTTATTCTGGATGCACATGCAATTGAAAAGGAGACTGACCAATGGAATATTTTGCTGGTTTGGATGTGTCCATGGAAGAGACGCATATCTGCATTCTGGATCGTGAAGGGGCCCTTATTCGTGAAGGAAAAGCGAGCTCAACACCAAAAGCGATCGCTGACTTCCTCGCTTCTGGACCACCATGTGCCAAAGTTGTATTTGAAACGGGACGGATGGCACCAATGCTTTACCATGGGCTGACGGAGCTTGGTGTCCCGGTTGTTTGCATCGAGAGCAGGCAAGCATATCAGGCCCTTAAATCTCTGGCCGGCCACAAGACGGACCGCAATGATGCCCGCGGTTTGGCACACCTGGCGCGGACGGGATTCTACAAGCCGACCCATGTCAAATCACTGTCAGCGCACGCAATCCGGTCGCTGATCGCAGCCCGCAAGAAGCTGGTCGGACAGCGTGTGACGCTCGACAATCAGATCCGCGGTCTGGTCGTCGTCTTCGGCGTGCGGCTGCCACGAGCTTTGTCTCCGGCATTCAAAAACGCGGCGCTAAAAGTTAGCGATGGAGTGCCTGGCCTCCATGCCGCAATTTGCGGACTGTTCGCAGCACGCGAAGCAATCCTCGCGGCGGTTGCAGCCATTGATGGCGACATCAAAAAGATGACCCGCAAATCCGAAGTCTGCCAGCGCCTTATGACGGTACCAGGGGTCGGTCCGATCACAGCATTGGCCTTTGCCGCAGCAATTGATGATCCGTCGCGTTTCAGGAAATCGCGTGATGTGGGGGCGTATCTTGGACTGGTGCCGCGACGGCATCAATCTGGTGAAATCGACTACACGGGCAGCATCTCAAAGCGGGGCGACGTGCGCGTCAGAACGCTTCTCTATGAGGCCGCCAATGTGATGCTGACGCGGTATGCCGCTCCGCTCAAATTGAAGACATGGGCCCTCGCAATCGGTGCGCGCTCAACGATGAGAAAGGCCCGAGTGGCTCTGGCGCGTCGTCTGGCAATCATACTTCATGCCATTATGCGAGACAAAACTGACTTCCAGTCCGCGTAAGGCTTACGAGGCGACAACGAGGATTCCTAAATCAAAGTTCCCATCTGGGACGATGCCCGAGGGAGGGCGTGAGACACGGCGCCGATTCTGTAGCAACAGCCAAGACCAACGGTATGATTGCGGTTTCAACATTGCCGACCCACACCCAGCCAACCCCATCATGAACCTCAGAGTTCGAAGAGAACAAAGGCAACCTCTGACATCAAAAGCAGGAAACTCAGGAAACACGCATTGACAGATTAGAGAACAAAGATCGTAAGACGATCGCGAAGATGCTGCGCCATGAACTTCCGCCTGGGTATCGTCGGTCGGAAGCGCCTCGGCGGCCAACGCTTGATGGTTATGTTGGTGTGGTCGATGAGATACTGCGCACAGACAAAGCCCTGATCAAAAAGCAGCGACACACGGCCAAGCGCATCTTTGAACGGCTGCGCGATGAGCATGGATATGCCGGCAGCCTGACCACGGTGACCTATTACGTGCGCGAGCAAAAACGGCGCACCAAAGAGGTGTTTGTGCCGTTGTCGCATCGGCCGGGCCATGCGCAGGTTGATTTTGGTGAGACGCTGGGCGTGATCGGTGGCGTGGAATGCAAGATCCACTTCTTCGTGATGAGCTTGCCACATTCTGATGCGGTGTTTGTGAAGGGATATCCAGCTGAGACAACCGAGGCGTTTTGCGATGGCCATGTGTCCGCCTTTGCATTCTTTGGCGGCATTCCGCAATCCATTCTCTACGACAATACCAAGATCGCCGTGGCTCGGATACTCGGGGATAAGACGCGCATCCGCACACGTCGGTTTACGGAACTGCAGTCGCATTACTTGTTTGATGACAAGTTTGGCAGACCCGCGCGAGGGAACGATAAAGGCAACGTTGAGGGCATGGTTGGATACACCCGCCGCAACTTCATGGTTCCCGCACCTCGCTATGACAGCTTTGATGATCTGAACGCACATTTGGAAGAGAAGTGTTTAGCACGTCAGGCCGATACGTTGCGGGGTCACACCCAAACCATAGGCGCACGCCTGATGTCGGATTTGGATGCTCTGATGGGATTGCCCGTCGCAGAATATGAAGCCTGCGATCACGTCAGCACGCGTGCAACGTCGATCTCAATGGTGCGCTATCGCAGCAATGATTACTCGGTGCCAGTAGCCTATGCGCACCACGATGTTCATGTGCGTGGGTTTGTGCATGAGGTTATCATCGGCTGCGGCAATGAGATTATTGCGCGGCACAAACGATCCTACACATCAGCGGATATGGTCTTTGACCCATTGCACTTTTTGCCCCTGCTTGAACAAAAGGTGGGTGCCCTGGATCAGGCCGCGCCTTTGCAGGGTCGGCATTTGCCAGATGTATTTGCCACGCTGCACCGACTGCTTGAAGCCAGAATGGGTAAGCCGGGCAAGCGAGAATACGTTCAAGTCTTGCGCCTTTTGGAGACCTTCGAAATGGATGTTGTGCAAGGCGCAATCCAGCAGGCAATAGATATGGGTGCAATTGGCTATGACGCCGTAAAACACCTTGTACTGTGTCGGGTTGAGAAGCGGCCACCACGATTGGATTTGGACTTCTATCCATACTTGCCCAAGGCCAATGTCGGCACAACACGCCCATCCAGTTACATGAGCTTGATGGGAAGGACCGCGGCATGACCGAAGCCCCTCGGATTCTTCTACGGCATCATTTTAAACAACTGCGACTGCCAACGTTCCAAGGCGAGTATGCCAAACAGGCGCAGCTCTGTGCTGCAGAGAACAAAGATCACATCCACTATCTGGCGCGGCTGTGTGAGATGGAATTGATCGACCGCGAACGCCGGATGATTGAACGGCGCATCAAAGCGGCGAAGTTCCCCAGCACCAAGAGCTTGGATAGCTTTGACTTCAAGATCATGCCAAGCTTGAACAAGCCCCTGACGATGGATCTGGCACGATGCGATTACGTTAATCGCAGGGAGAACATCATCGCGCTCGGCCCGTCAGGCACGGGCAAGACACACATCGCCCTGGGACTTGGGCTGGCTGCATGTCAAAGAGGACTGAAGGTGCGCTTCACAACGGCTGCGGCATTAGTCCATGATCTGATCGAGGCTCAAGATGAGCGGAGATTGCAGCGCCTTCAAAAGCAACTGACCAGCCAGAACCTGTTGATCATTGATGAACTGGGCTTCGTACCGCTCAGCAAATCTGGCGCAGAGCTGCTCTTCGAGGTCATATCCCAATGCTATGAACGCGGCTCCATCATCATAACCTCGAACCTGCCCTTCGATGAATGGACTGAAGTCTTTGGCTCTGAGCGGCTGACCGGTGCGCTACTCGATCGTTTAACCCATCACGTCCACATCCTCGAGATGAATGGCGAAAGCTATCGGCTCAAACACAGTCGCAACAACCGAAAATAACCAGCCCGCAATCACAGTCAGAATAATGCTGGCCTTATGGCCAGCATGCGCTTTGGCACGCTTCAGCTTTGTGACGAGCACGCGTGCAAAAGCGCCACAAAACATCAACCGAAGTGGCCCATTTTTACGCCGCGACATGGACCCATTTTACTCTGCGATTGACACTGCAATCTCCGCTCATCTTGAGCCTCGATCAGATCATGGACTAATGCCGCAGCCGTTGTGAAGCGCACCTTCAGTCCTCTTTGACATGCAGCCAGCCCAAGTCCCAGGGCGATGTGTGTCTTGCCCGTGCCTGACGGGCCGAGCGCGATGATGTTCTCCCTGCGATTAACGTAATCGCATCGTGCCAGATCCATCGTCAGGGGCTTGTTCAAGCTTGGCATGATCTTGAAGTCAAAGCTATCCAAGCTCTTGGTGCTGGGGAACTTCGCCGCTTTGATGCGCCGTTCAATCATCCGGCGTTCGCGGTCGATCAATTCCATCTCACACAGCCGCGCCAGATAGTGGATGTGATCTTTGTTCTCTGCAGCACAGAGCTGCGCCTGTTTGGCATACTCGCCTTGGAACGTTGGCAGTCGCAGTTGTTTAAGATGATGCCGTAGAAGAATCCGAGGGGCTTCGGTCATGCCGCGGTCCTTCCCATCAAGCTCATGTAACTGGATGGGCGTGTTGTGCCGACATTGGCCTTGGGCAAGTATGGATAGAAGTCCAAATCCAATCGTGGTGGCCGCTTCTCAACCCGACACAGTACAAGGTGTTTTACGGCGTCATAGCCAATTGCACCCATATCTATTGCCTGCTGGATTGCGCCTTGCACAACATCCATTTCGAAGGTCTCCAAAAGGCGCAAGACTTGAACGTATTCTCGCTTGCCCGGCTTACCCATTCTGGCTTCAAGCAGTCGGTGCAGCGTGGCAAATACATCTGGCAAATGCCAACCCTGCAAAGGCGCGGCCTGATCCAGGGCACCCACCTTTTGTTCAAGCAGGGGCAAAAAGTGCAATGGGTCAAAGACCATATCCGCTGATGTGTAGGATCGTTTGTGCCGCGCAATAATCTCATTGCCGCAGCCGATGATAACCTCATGCACAAACCCACGCACATGAACATCGTGGTGCGCATAGGCTACTGGCACCGAGTAATCATTGCTGCGATAGCGCACCATTGAGATCGACGTTGCACGCGTGCTGACGTGATCGCAGGCTTCATATTCTGCGACGGGCAATCCCATCAGAGCATCCAAATCCGACATCAGGCGTGCGCCTATGGTTTGGGTGTGACCCCGCAACGTATCGGCCTGACGTGCTAAACACTTCTCTTCCAAATGTGCGTTCAGATCATCAAAGCTGTCATAGCGAGGTGCGGGAACCATGAAGTTGCGGCGGGTGTATCCAACCATGCCCTCAACGTTGCCTTTATCGTTCCCTCGCGCGGGTCTGCCAAACTTGTCATCAAACAAGTAATGCGACTGCAGTTCCGTAAACCGACGTGTGCGGATGCGCGTCTTATCCCCGAGTATCCGAGCCACGGCGATCTTGGTATTGTCGTAGAGAATGGATTGCGGAATGCCGCCAAAGAATGCAAAGGCGGACACATGGCCATCGCAAAACGCCTCGGTTGTCTCAGCTGGATATCCCTTCACAAACACCGCATCAGAATGTGGCAAGCTCATCACGAAGAAGTGGATCTTGCATTCCACGCCACCGATCACGCCCAGCGTCTCACCAAAATCAACCTGCGCATGGCCCGGCCGATGCGACAACGGCACAAACACCTCTTTGGTGCGCCGTTTTTGCTCGCGCACGTAATAGGTCACCGTGGTCAGGCTGCCGGCATATCCATGCTCATCGCGCAGCCGTTCAAAGATGCGCTTGGCCGTGTGTCGCTGCTTTTTGATCAGGGCTTTGTCTGTGCGCAGTATCTCATCGACCACACCAACATAACCATCAAGCGTTGGCCGCCGAGGCGCTTCCGACCGACGATACCCAGGCGGAAGTTCATGGCGCAGCATCTTCGCGATCGTCTTACGATCTTTGTTCTCTAATCTGTCAATGCGTGTTCTCTAATCTGTCAATGCGTGTTTCCTGAGTTTCCTGCTTTTGATGTCAGAGGTTGCCTTTGTTCTCTTCGAACTCTGAGGTTCATGATGGGGTTGGCTGGGTGTGGGTCGGCAATGTTGAAACCGCAATCATACCGTTGGTCTTGGCTGTTGCTACAGAATCGGCGCCGTGTCTCACGCCCTCCCTCGGGCATCGTCCCAGATGGGAACTTTGATTTAGGAATCCTCGTTGTCGCCTCGTAAGCCTTACGCGGACTGGAAGTCAGTTTTGTCTCGCATAATGGCATGAAGTATGATTGCCAGACGACGCGCCAGAGCCACTCGGGCCTTTCTCATCGTTGAGCGCGCACCGATTGCGAGGGCCCATGTCTTCAATTTGAGCGGAGCGGCATACCGCGTCAGCATCACATTGGCGGCCTCATAGAGAAGCGTTCTGACGCGCACGTCGCCCCGCTTTGAGATGCTGCCCGTGTAGTCGATTTCACCAGATTGATGCCGTCGCGGCACCAGTCCAAGATACGCCCCCACATCACGCGATTTCCTGAAACGCGACGGATCATCAATTGCTGCGGCAAAGGCCAATGCTGTGATCGGACCGACCCCTGGTACCGTCATAAGGCGCTGGCAGACTTCGGATTTGCGGGTCATCTTTTTGATGTCGCCATCAATGGCTGCAACCGCCGCGAGGATTGCTTCGCGTGCTGCGAACAGTCCGCAAATTGCGGCATGGAGGCCAGGCACTCCATCGCTAACTTTTAGCGCCGCGTTTTTGAATGCCGGAGACAAAGCTCGTGGCAGCCGCACGCCGAAGACGACGACCAGACCGCGGATCTGATTGTCGAGCGTCACACGCTGTCCGACCAGCTTCTTGCGGGCTGCGATCAGCGACCGGATTGCGTGCGCTGACAGTGATTTGACATGGGTCGGCTTGTAGAATCCCGTCCGCGCCAGGTGTGCCAAACCGCGGGCATCATTGCGGTCCGTCTTGTGGCCGGCCAGAGATTTAAGGGCCTGATATGCTTGCCTGCTCTCGATGCAAACAACCGGGACACCAAGCTCCGTCAGCCCATGGTAAAGCATTGGTGCCATCCGTCCCGTTTCAAATACAACTTTGGCACATGGTGGTCCAGAAGCGAGGAAGTCAGCGATCGCTTTTGGTGTTGAGCTCGCTTTTCCTTCACGAATAAGGGCCCCTTCACGATCCAGAATGCAGATATGCGTCTCTTCCATGGACACATCCAAACCAGCAAAATATTCCATTGGTCAGTCTCCTTTTCAATTGCATGTGCATCCAGAATAACAGGGGTAACTGAGTGCTGATCCTGATTACGCCATGTTGAAAAACCGCGCCGCTTCTCGGCCAGACATACCGTCCTTCAAACAAGCACGGCGCACACGACTATAAATATCCACAGAATACATCTCCCGCCCTCCGAATAAACGAAGGGCACAAACTGGCGGACTTTTACTCCGCTACAACTGCGATATGCAGCCGCTTCTGTGGCCCAATATTGCTCCGCGTTTTACACGTTGGTAAAACGGTGCCACTTCGGTGTCATACATCCAGCGTGAAACGATCACGCCAGTGTCTGTGCCGGTGATGGTCAGCGGTTCCTCTTCACAGGCAGCGGTGCCGAATGAGGATTGGTGAACCCACGCGACATGGCTGGGATCAAGAAGGTTGTCAGTAATATAAAGGTAGTTGCAAGCGAATGGAATTGCGTCACCCCGATTGATGCCCCATTCAGGATCATCAAAATGTTCGATGTGAAAAATCTTGTCTGGGTCGGCCAAGGCGGGGTCGCCCATCCAAATCCAAACCAGATCATAGCGGCTAACAACAGGGTATGAATGCACGTTTGTAGCGGTCGGAATGCGGTCTTGGCCTGGAACTCGCACGCAAGTACCAGAACAATCAAACGTTAGGCCGTGATAACCACATTCGATGTGATCTCCCTTGATACGACCTTTGGACAACGGCAGTTTACGGTGCGGGCAGGCGTCCATCAGGGCGATGGGTTCACCGGCCTCACTGCGGAACACGACAATTTTTTCGCCAAGGACTATGATTTGCTTTGGCTCACGGGTGACTTCGGTGTCCCAAGCAGCGACATACCATGTGTTTCTGAGAAACATTTCCTAACCTCTTCTGTTGGGAGCGGTCGGCGGCACCGAGCGCAGGTTTTGCATTGGATTTGCGGGGTTATGACGCAGCGCTAGACTGCGCATGTGGTCGCAGAACGATTGCGCCAAACTGCGGGCCAACACGATATGGATGTCGCGTGTGCTGTCCCACCACAAGACTGCAGAATAATGCCCAATTTGAGTGCGCACAACACGGGCGCTGCGTACGGAGGCGTCATGCACATCGGTCGTACAATAGTTAGCCAGAAAGTGCAGGGCCTCGACACCGCGCAGGCGTATGTGAGTTTGTGCATCACTGATATCAACGCAACTGTGCTGGCCTTGCGGGGGTGTGCCCGAAACCCACAGGGTATTTGGCCACAACCGCAGCCAGATCCCTAGCGGCCCGGAAGTGCGTTGGGCGAATGGCACCAATTCATCAAGCTCTGATGAGGGCATGTGTATCGCACTTAGGGGGATGAACTCTTCGTCTAACCGCAGCCCTAGAGGGCCGGGCAGGTAGCCATCAGCATCGGTTGCAGATGTGCGGCGCAAGACATCATGCATGGAGGCGCTCCCCCTTTGGATCATAGGCGCACGAAGGGCTGACACGCACGCGAACAGAGCGGTTTTCGACAGGAGAATGTGCCCAAAGGACTTCACCGACGCGGTTTGACCCGTTCAGCAAGAAGGCCAATGCAATCGGATGCCCCAGCGTTGGTTCGCGAACGGAGGCCGTCAAATATCCTAACGAAACACCGCTCTTGTCATCGGCCAACGGCGCATCGCTCAGATGGGCTGCAAAGGGGATGGGAGAGGTTCCGTCTTCTGGGACCAGCCCGACAAGTTCGCCGCGCCCCTCAGCTTGTAGCGCAGAGCGTTGTAAAAGAGCGCGCCCGATGAAATCCTTTTTTGACGAAACCATCCCGCCCATGCCTAAATCCTTAGGCGTGCGTCGGCCGTCGATCTCTGTGCCAACCGAAAGGTGGCCCTTTTCGATCCGCAGAACGTCGAGGGTTTCAAGGCCGTATGGGGTGATGTCCCATGCCGCACCTTGCTTCATGACCTGTGTCAATAGCGCTTCGGCATAACTGGCAGGGGTTGCGATTTCGAAACTGAGCTCGCCGGAAAAACTAACAGAAAATGCGCGCACGGGCAGGGTACCTTCCAGCGTGCCTTCGCGCACGGCGGCAAACGGAAAGCTGTCGCTGTTGGTTTTGAAATCGGGGCCGAGGGCCGCTAACAACTTGCGCGCGTTTGGCCCCGCGATGGCAAGCGTCGCCCAATGGTCGGTTACGTCCGTCAGATCCACATTCAGATCAGGCCAGTCGACTTGAAGCAGCTTTTGCATGTGACGCCAGACAGAGGCGGTATTTGCGGTTGTGGCAGTGACCAGATAGTGATTTTCGCCCAGACGCGTGATGGTGCCGTCGTCAAACACAATCCCGTCTTCGCGCAGCATCAAACCATAACGCAGGCGGCCTGATTTGATCGTTGCAAAGTTGTTGCAGTAGAGGCGTGACAGGAACTCTAGCGCGTCTGGGCCCTGTACGTCGAATTTGCCCAATGTGGACATGTCCACGCAGCCCAAACTGTTGCGCACGGCGTGGGATTCGCGCTTGATCGCTTGGGCCATCGTTTCTGTGCCCTGCGGGAAATGGCGCGAATAGAGCCACTCACCGGATGTCTGAAAGACGCAACCTAGTTCCTCAAAGCTGCGGTGAAACGGGGTGCGCCGAACAGGAGTCATCTCAACCCCAATATCCGCGCCCACCAACGCCCCAATTGAAACAGGTGAATAGGGGGGTCGGTAGGTTGTATGACCAATCGCTTCGGCGGGCTTGCCGGTCAATGCCGCAATTTCCAGCAGGCCATTGGTCCAGCTTGTCTTGCCTTGATCCGTACCCATCCCAAGCGTGGTGTAGCGTTTGGTGAGCTCGATATTGTCATAACCTTCGTCTTGGGCCTGTCTGATATCCCCGCGAGTGACGTCGTTTTGCAGATCTATGAACGCTTTGCCCTTGTCGGAATTGAAAGTTGTTCCGGGATGGGGCGTTGGTGTGAGGCGCGGCAGGTCTAAATGCTTGTGCAGCTCCAACTCGGCCATGGCCTGATGCGCGGCGGCTTTACCGTCGTCGATGCACATTGACAGCTCAAGCACCCCGCGTGCGCCGCCTACGGGCTGCATGAGCTTGAGGCCGTCGGTTTCTGAGGGCAACAAACTTTGCGTTGCCGCGTTGAACGCGAGGCGTTCACCTTTTTGTGCAAAAAGGTGCGCAGTTGGCATCCAGCCTGCAGAAATACAAAGCAGGTCGCAGGCGACGCGTCTGCGTTTGCCGATCTTGTTGCGATAGGACACGGTCCGCAAATGTAGCCGGCCCGTCGTGCCAAGCAGAGCTTCACCGTCTTCCAACACGGCTTGAACCTCGATCCCGGCGGTGCGCAAAGCAGCAACCGTGTCTTCACGTTCTTGCGGATCAGCCACTGCCACAACCGCGCGCGTACCCGGGGCGACGGCGAAGCGGCGGATGTAAGTGCGCACAGCATTGGCGAGCATCACGCCTGGGCGATCATTTCCGGGGAAAACGACAGGACGTTCGATTGCACCTGCTGCTAGGATTATCCTGCGTGCGCGAATTTTCCAAAAGATTGCTTTGGTTGCGTTTTGGTTTTGTGTTGTCTCAACCGCTTGCACATATTCATGGTCGTACTGACCAAAGACCAACGTGTTTGCCATCACGGTGACATTCGACAATTCCCGCAATGCACCAATTGCGTCCGCGGCCCAATCGGGTGCGGGCTGACCTTGCAAGTGATCGCTGCTAAGCAGCGCCGAACCACCCAACGCCTGATCTTGTTCAACTAAAATGACGGTCGCACCTGCCTGCGCTGCCGTTGTTGCGGCAGACAAACCTGCGGCACCGCTTCCGATGACAAGCACATCACAGAATTTGCGCCGCTTGTCATACTGGGCCGGGTCAGCCGATGTATCTGCCTCGCCATGTCCGGCAGCACGTCGAATGATACGGGCATAGGTTTTGTGCCATGCTTTGCGTGGCCACATGAATGTTTTGTAGTAGAACCCCGGTCCCAAAAGCCCACCGACCAATTGCATCAGCGCACCAGCGTCGTGGTCAAGTTGCGGCCAGTTATTCTGGCTGGTGACCTGCAGGCCATCGCGCAACGGAACTTCCGTTACCTTCAGATTTGGCGTCCGGCCCGTGGTGTCAGAAACCGTGACCAACGCTGAGGGTTCTTCGAGACCAGCAGAAAGGATGCCGCGCGGACGGTGATACTTGATGGAACGTGCAACCAGATGTTGCCCGTTTGCCAGCAACGCAGACGCAAGCGTATCACCGGGGTGGCCCTGCATCAATTGCCCGTCAAAGGTAAAGTCTATGGTGCGGGTGCGATCGATTTGGCCGCCGATTGATAAACGGTGTGTCATGGCGCATCCGAAAATGAGTGTGACATGGTGTCTCGGGTCACGGTGATCCAAGTTTCGCATCCGCCAGCATGAAACCAAAGCTCTGCTATTGGGCCGCGCTGGTTTGCGCGTTGATGCAATGCCTTATGCCAATCTAGCGCAGTGGTTTTACCATCTAGGGCAGGTTGTGCGCGGGTCGCCCCACCATAGGCGAATTCGCTTTCGTCACGTGGGCCGCAATGGGGGCAGGGGATCAACAGCAAATCATCACTCCCTAATGCAACCATGGATAGGGGCCGATACCCGCATCATTTTGTGCCGCACCTGTTTCAAACCGGCTAAGTGCAAAGGGGGCAAGCAGGTCGGGCATGTCACCTGTTGCGAGCAGGTCGGCCATGCACCATCCCACGGCTGGCGTGGCCTTGAACCCTGCATAACCCCAGCCGCCATTGATCATCAGCCCATCGATTGGCGTGCGTCCAACCAATGCGTTCCCGTCCATCGAGATGTCTGCGGTCCCTGACCAGTGGCGCATCAGGCGCAAGCGCGACAGGAACGGAAACATTTGAACGGCGCGGGTCAGCACATCTTCGACCCGTTCAAACGAGCCGCGCCGCGCGAAAGAATTATATCCATCCGTGGCGCCACCCAGCACAAATTCTCCTTTGTCTGTTTGGCTGATATAGGACAGGCCTGCATTGTAGTTCACAACTGTGTCCAACGCGGGCTTGATCGGTTCAGTGACAAAGGCCTGCACGTTGATTGAATCGATAGGCAGCGTGAGACCCGCCAATCCCGCAACAGCAGAGCTTTGCCCCGCAACCGTGATGAGAGCCTGCTTACAGGCGATGCGGCCACGGGGCGTTTCGACCCCCTGAACCTTACCGCCTGACACAAGAACGTCCGTAACCGGACAGTTTTGGAATATGTGAATACCTGCGGCAGATGCCCGTCGGGCGAACCCCCAGGCCACCGCATCATGGCGCACAACGCCGCCAGATTCTTGAACCAAAGCACCTGAAATCGGGAAACGCTTGCCAGCACTTAAGTCCAGTTCGGGAACGCGCATTTGAAGCGCATCACAGTCCAGAATTTGGGCATCGCCACCGCCCATAATCATAGCATTCGCGCGGACTGTGAAATGTTCCAACTCGCCATCTGAATGCGCAAGATCTACGTAGCCGCGCGGTTCATACATGACGTTAAAATTTAGATCCTGACTAAGATCCGACCAGAGTTTCAGCGCGAAATTTTTTAACCCAAAGCTGGCATTCAACAAATAATCCGAACGGACAATCGTGGTGTTGCGTGCGGTGTTGCCGCCTCCGATCCAGCCAGCCTCAACCACGGCGATGTTCGTAACTCCATGGTTAGCAGCAAGGTAATGCGCTGTGGCTAATCCGTGCCCGCCGCCACCAATAATCACGATGTCATAAGACGGGCGCATATCAGCTGTCGCAACAAACGCTGGCCATTTGCGGTTGCGACGTAGCGCCTGTGTAAGCAGGGAAACCCCCGAATAACGCATCATTGACTCCAAAGCGAAAACTGTGATCACAGTTAGATTAGTAGCATTCAGTTAGCAAGGATCAGTTTCGCATTGATCTGTGATCACAGATTAGTCATAGTAAGGCGTTGTTCTTGACCATAGGAGGCCAGAATGCCCGAATTCACCTTGGACGAACTAGAACCTGGCACCCGAAATTTATTAGAAAACTGTGCCGGGGCAAGACCGGGCGACAAAGTTCTGCTTGTTGGTGAGCAGGGTGAGAATTTGTATTTTGAACCTGAACTTTGCCATGATGTCGCGCTGATTGCAGAAAGTCTTGGCATGCAGCCAACGGTTATTCTGGCTGAACCTGTTAACAACGCAGCTGAATTCCCTGACAAAGTACGTCGCGAAATGGAGATTGCTGATCAGATCATCTTTTTCTCGCGTCTGGGGGATCAAGTTAGATTTGCCCTGAATGCCGATAACAAGAAAACGGTGATGACATACACTTTGGATCGCTCTTTGTCAATCGCAGAGTAAAATGGGTCCATGTCGCGGCGTAAAAATGGGCCACTTCGGTTGATGTTTTGTGGCGCTTTTGCACGCGTGCTCGTCACAAAGCTGAAGCGTGCCAAAGCGCATGCTGGCCATAAGGCCAGCATTATTCTGACTGTGATTGCGGGCTGGTTATTTTCGGTTGTTGCGACTGTGTTTGAGCCGATAGCTTTCGCCATTCATCTCGAGGATGTGGACGTGATGGGTTAAACGATCGAGTAGCGCACCGGTCAGCCGCTCAGAGCCAAAGACTTCAGTCCATTCATCGAAGGGCAGGTTCGAGGTTATGATGATGGAGCCGCGTTCATAGCATTGGGATATGACCTCGAAGAGCAGCTCTGCGCCAGATTTGCTGAGCGGTACGAAGCCCAGTTCATCAATGATCAACAGGTTCTGGCTGGTCAGTTGCTTTTGAAGGCGCTGCAATCTCCGCTCATCTTGAGCCTCGATCAGATCATGGACTAATGCCGCAGCCGTTGTGAAGCGCACCTTCAGTCCTCTTTGACATGCAGCCAGCCCAAGTCCCAGGGCGATGCGTGTCTTGCCCGTGCCTGACGGGCCGAGCGCGATGATGTTCTCCCTGCGATTAACGTAATCGCATCGTGCCAGATCCATCGTCAGGGGCTTGTTCAAGCTTGGCATGATCTTGAAGTCAAAGCTATCCAAGCTCTTGGTGCTGGGGAACTTCGCCGCTTTGATGCGCCGTTCAATCATCCGGCGTTCGCGGTCGATCAATTCCATCTCACACAGCCGCGCCAGATAGTGGATGTGATCTTTGTTCTCTGCAGCACAGAGCTGCGCCTGTTTGGCATACTCGCCTTGGAACGTTGGCAGTCGCAGTTGTTTAAGATGATGCCGTAGAAGAATCCGAGGGGCTTCGGTCATGCCGCGGTCCTTCCCATCAAGCTCATGTAACTGGATGGGCGTGTTGTGCCGACATTGGCCTTGGGCAAGTATGGATAGAAGTCCAAATCCAATCGTGGTGGCCGCTTCTCAACCCGACACAGTACAAGGTGTTTTACGGCGTCATAGCCAATTGCACCCATATCTATTGCCTGCTGGATTGCGCCTTGCACAACATCCATTTCGAAGGTCTCCAAAAGGCGCAAGACTTGAACGTATTCTCGCTTGCCCGGCTTACCCATTCTGGCTTCAAGCAGTCGGTGCAGCGTGGCAAATACATCTGGCAAATGCCAACCCTGCAAAGGCGCGGCCTGATCCAGGGCACCCACCTTTTGTTCAAGCAGGGGCAAAAAGTGCAATGGGTCAAAGACCATATCCGCTGATGTGTAGGATCGTTTGTGCCGCGCAATAATCTCATTGCCGCAGCCGATGATAACCTCATGCACAAACCCACGCACATGAACATCGTGGTGCGCATAGGCTACTGGCACCGAGTAATCATTGCTGCGATAGCGCACCATTGAGATCGACGTTGCACGCGTGCTGACGTGATCGCAGGCTTCATATTCTGCGACGGGCAATCCCATCAGAGCATCCAAATCCGACATCAGGCGTGCGCCTATGGTTTGGGTGTGACCCCGCAACGTATCGTCCTGACGTGCTAAACACTTCTCTTCCAAATGTGCGTTCAGATCATCAAAGCTGTCATAGCGAGGTGCGGGAACCATGAAGTTGCGGCGGGTGTATCCAACCATGCCCTCAACGTTGCCTTTATCGTTCCCTCGCGCGGGTCTGCCAAACTTGTCATCAAACAAGTAATGCGACTGCAGTTCCGTAAACCGACGTGTGCGGATGCGCGTCTTATCCCCGAGTATCCGAGCCACGGCGATCTTGGTATTGTCGTAGAGAATGGATTGCGGAATGCCGCCAAAGAATGCAAAGGCGGACACATGGCCATCGCAAAACGCCTCGGTTGTCTCAGCTGGATATCCCTTCACAAACACCGCATCAGAATGTGGCAAGCTCATCACGAAGAAGTGGATCTTGCATTCCACGCCACCGATCACGCCCAGCGTCTCACCAAAATCAACCTGCGCATGGCCCGGCCGATGCGACAACGGCACAAACACCTCTTTGGTGCGCCGTTTTTGCTCGCGCACGTAATAGGTCACCGTGGTCAGGCTGCCGGCATATCCATGCTCATCGCGCAGCCGTTCAAAGATGCGCTTGGCCGTGTGTCGCTGCTTTTTGATCAGGGCTTTGTCTGTGCGCAGTATCTCATCGACCACACCAACATAACCATCAAGCGTTGGCCGCCGAGGCGCTTCCGACCGACGATACCCAGGCGGAAGTTCATGGCGCAGCATCTTCGCGATCGTCTTACGATCTTTGTTCTCTAATCTGTCAATGCGTGTTTCCTGAGTTTCCTGCTTTTGATGTCAGAGGTTGCCTTTGTTCTCTTCGAACTCTGAGGTTCATGATGGGGTTGGCTGGGTGTGGGTCGGCAATGTTGAAACCGCAATCATACCGTTGGTCTTGGCTGTTGCTACAGAATCGGCGCCGTGTCTCACGCCCTCCCTCGGGCATCGTCCCAGATGGGAACTTTGATTTAGGAATCCTCGTTGTCGCCTCGTAAGCCTTACGCGGACTGGAAGTCAGTTTTGTCTCGCATAATGGCATGAAGTATGATTGCCAGACGACGCGCCAGAGCCACTCGGGCCTTTCTCATCGTTGAGCGCGCACCGATTGCGAGGGCCCATGTCTTCAATTTGAGCGGAGCGGCATACCGCGTCAGCATCACATTGGCGGCCTCATAGAGAAGCGTTCTGACGCGCACGTCGCCCCGCTTTGAGATGCTGCCCGTGTAGTCGATTTCACCAGATTGATGCCGTCGCGGCACCAGTCCAAGATACGCCCCCACATCACGCGATTTCCTGAAACGCGACGGATCATCAATTGCTGCGGCAAAGGCCAATGCTGTGATCGGACCGACCCCTGGTACCGTCATAAGGCGCTGGCAGACTTCGGATTTGCGGGTCATCTTTTTGATGTCGCCATCAATGGCTGCAACCGCCGCGAGGATTGCTTCGCGTGCTGCGAACAGTCCGCAAATTGCGGCATGGAGGCCAGGCACTCCATCGCTAACTTTTAGCGCCGCGTTTTTGAATGCCGGAGACAAAGCTCGTGGCAGCCGCACGCCGAAGACGACGACCAGACCGCGGATCTGATTGTCGAGCGTCACACGCTGTCCGACCAGCTTCTTGCGGGCTGCGATCAGCGACCGGATTGCGTGCGCTGACAGTGATTTGACATGGGTCGGCTTGTAGAATCCCGTCCGCGCCAGGTGTGCCAAACCGCGGGCATCATTGCGGTCCGTCTTGTGGCCGGCCAGAGATTTAAGGGCCTGATATGCTTGCCTGCTCTCGATGCAAACAACCGGGACACCAAGCTCCGTCAGCCCATGGTAAAGCATTGGTGCCATCCGTCCCGTTTCAAATACAACTTTGGCACATGGTGGTCCAGAAGCGAGGAAGTCAGCGATCGCTTTTGGTGTTGAGCTCGCTTTTCCTTCACGAATAAGGGCCCCTTCACGATCCAGAATGCAGATATGCGTCTCTTCCATGGACACATCCAAACCAGCAAAATATTCCATTGGTCAGTCTCCTTTTCAATTGCATGTGCATCCAGAATAACAGGGGTAACTGAGTGCTGATCCTGATTACGCCATGTTGAAAAACCGCGCCGCTTCTCGGCCAGACATACCGTCCTTCAAACAAGCACGGCGCACACGACTATAAATATCCACAGAATACATCTCCCGCCCTCCGAATAAACGAAGGGCACAAACTGGCGGACTTTTACTCCGCTACAACTGCGATATGCAGCCGCTTCTGTGGCCCAATATTGCTCCGCGTTTTACACTCTTACCTCGCATCACCGTTCGCATCTGCGGATTTCACGATGATGAAACGCATGCACGATGCTCTGCTAGATGTCGTTCTCAACGCAAAGAACTACACAATCACGGCTGCCAACGGAACCAACCTGCATGGGAAGATACATGCAAGCGGGAAAGACGCAGTATCAGAATTTGCGCTCGAACTGTTTCCTGTGATGATCTTTCCTCCGGTCAATTGCATTCAGCTGAATGGTAAGCTGGTGATCGACCATTTTGTCACGTCCAGCTCAACCAATGCCTATGAAGGCAGTACATTGGTTATGGACAGCCCGGTAATGGTAACGGTGTCCGATAGTCGGATCATTGATTTTGAGGGACCAGATGATCTGGTTGAAAAGCTCAAAGCGCAACTGATAAAGGCTGCGGCTGTGACAGGGGGCGACCCGTTTTTGATCAACTCGTGGCACACTGGGATCAATCCAAATACCTACTACAAGGGCGACCCGTTTGACGATTTGGATCTGTGGGGGACTGTTGCCTACGGGTCACCAAGATACACGCACATCCACGCTGCGGGCATAGATCCGGGTGATGCGGCTTTCCACTTTATGGACGCAACTATAGCGTTTGATGATCAAGTTTTGTGGGATGAAGGTCGATTTGTTTTCTTGGACAGACCGGAGATTCAATCCATGATGGACGCTGATCAACGCGCACTGCTGAACTCTTCTGTGCGCCATAGTATCGGAATTTGAATGGCCGACAAAGATGCAATTGCATGGGTGGATGTTGTTTCACAAGATGCAGCCACTGGTGAATTGGCAACCGCTTATGACGCTGTAAAAGGTGAAGACGGGCGTGTCGAAAATCTGTATCTTGCAATGTCACAAACTCCAAAGGCAATTGTTCCAGCGGACGCGCATTATTTGGCGTTACTGCACAATCCCGACAGTCCGTTGGACCCGGCGCTTGCAGAATTCATCTCAACCTATGTCGCGATCCTTTGCGGCAGCGCATATGCAGTGGCAAACCATGGCGAGAATTTCTGCCATTTCATGAATGACCGCCCGCTTGCAGACAAAATGCTTGCATCGCTACGCGATGAGACTTGGCCTGATACGTTGCAAGACCCGAGCCTTTTGGCAGCTGTTCGTTAAACTCGCAAATTGTCACTCACCCCGCAAGACATGAGCGCAAAAGACGTCCAAAATCTGCGCGATGCAGGATTTTGCGACAAGAGCATTTCCTATATCATCCAACTGGTCGCATCATTCGCCTATTGGGCGCGGATGATCAACGGATTGGGAACGCAGCTTGGTGCAGACGTTGGCTTCGCCAAGACGCCGCACTCTTTCAAGTAACGCACTAGGGTCTGTGGACATTTAGGATTCCAGTTTGGGCTAATTTCTGATTCAAACTTCCAAAACGGAGGTTTGAATGAACGAGCAACGGTTTGTGGTTTCTGACGTGGTGTGGCAGCGGCTTGAGCCGTATCTTCCGGGTAATACCAACGGCCCAATTAATTGACCTTTATCCATTCTCGATCTGTGATTGAAGTTATGCGTTCAGGGTCGTTCGCAAAGAAGTTCCAGGCCCGGGCGCATTTTTCGAGGATTTCTTCATATGTGTCGAAGACAGAGACAGCGGGTTTGTTCGACCGCAGATAGGCCCAAACGTTTTCCATTGGGTTCAATTCCGGTGAGTATGGGGGCAGTTTTACGAGTGTAGTATTATCTGGCACCTGCAAGCATTTTGCTCCGTGCCAACCAGCCCCGTCGATGATGAGCAAGGCATGTGCGCCGGGTGCGATTGTCTTTGCGATCTCATCGAGATGCAGCCCCATTGCTTCGGCGTTGACGTAAGGCAGGATCAGCCCAGCCGCCGTGCCACAGGCTGCGCCGAAGATATAGCTCCATTTGCAGCGCGTATCACGTGGTGCGCGCGGGCGGGTTCCACGCCTGGCCCATTTGCGGGTGAGGGTTCCTTGCTGCCCGACGCGGGCTTCATCCTGGAACCATACCTCAAGCGGCTTCCCCTTTGCATGTTTTGGCAGGGTATCGGCTATGAGGCTGGCAAAGTTTTTTTAAAAGCCTGCTGTGCAGCGGGATCAGTTCCGGGATGCTCCGGGCGCACGGAAAGGCGACGAAAACCATGCCTGGCTGGATACTTGCCAATCGTACGTTCATGTAGCTTTACGTCGAATTCTTCTTCAACGCGGACCTGCAAATCGGCACAGCGCCACCGCACTACGCCATCTTTTGCCGGGTCAGGCCCAGCCTCAACCCAAGCCACAAACAGCGCCTGTTGCTCCAGGGACAGGCGTGGCTTTGCACCCTTGCCACACCGATCAGAAAGCCCACCAAGGCCCTCTGCATTGTAGCGATGCACCCAGTCTCCGAGAGTTTGGCGATCCATACCGCTGCTACGGGCCGCTGTTGCGCGGTCCACATCGTCAAGCACCAGCGCTATGGCGAGTATTCGACGGACAACACGACCATCCCTGGTTCGCTTTGCAGCACAACGCAAATCTTGCGCGGACATATCTGTGCGCGTAATCTTGACTGCCCCACCCATGAGCACCTCCTTGCTTCTGGAGGCCATTGATTCAGAAATGTAGTAAATTTGAAATCACAAAAGTGAGTCAGACATTAAGGCCGCTGGTATAAGGTCGGCGATGCCGGAGCCACTGCAAAGGACAATCGCCTGTTTCTGGAAGCGGTCTTCTGGCGAGTGCGTACCGATTCGCCTTGGCGCGATCTGTCACCTGCCTTTGGCCATTGGAATACTCAATTCCGACGGTTTCGCCGATGGGCCATGGCCGGAGTATTTGAGAGTCTTTTCAAGGCCATGAGTGATGACCCCGATCTCGAATACGCACTTATCGACGGCACCATCGTCCAGGTTCATCAAAAGGCAACTGGCGCAAAAGGGGGACTCAACATCAGGCCATCGGGCGCTCGCGCGGCGTGCTGACGACCAAGATCGTGGCGCTGGTTGATGCGCTAGGAAATCTGGTGCGCTTCCTGCTGCTACCGGGACAAGCGCACGACATGAAAGGTGTCGCCCCGTTGATCAGGGGCGTTTCATTTGACGCACTCCTTGCAGACAAGGCGTTTGACGCGGACTGGCTGTTAAAAGACCTCGACCAGCGCGGTGCAACCGCAGTGATCCCGCCCAAAGCAAACCGCAAAATCCAACGCGACTATGATGTGGAGGTCTACAAGTGGCGGCATCTGGTGGAAAACTACTTTGCAAAGATAAAAGAATTCAGAGGGATAGCTACACGGTACGACAAAACCGATTGCAGCTACGCAGCGTGCTGGAACCTCGCAGCAGCACTCATAGCTTCACGGTGATTGTCCACAGACCCTAAGCTTCTTGCTGGAGCCGTTCACGTTCTGCGGCATGTTGGGCCACCATCCGTTGCGTGGCTGGTAGTGCGTAAATAGCGTCACGTTGACGGGCGATGTTTGGATATGTGGTGATGTCCTGATCAGGAAAGATCACATCCCAAATGGTTTGCGTCGCGAGGATGAAATCAGGCACAGTTGGCGTGTCACCAAAGAAATAGGGGCCACTTTCCAACGCGCTTTCGAGTGTCGTAAAAACGCCTTTTAGTCTTTCCATCGATGCCGCCTTAAGCCGCACCTGATCATCAACATCAGCAAAGTAGAATTCAGGATGGAACTGGATGATCACATCAGGCTGTAGTGTGGTTGCGAGGTAGTGAAGCCATTGCAAAAATATCCCGCGTCGAGGGTCACCAGGCGGTATCGACAAACCCGTTCCTGGATGCTTTTCCGCGACATATAAAGCCACTGCACCGGTTTCAAAAACCGGTCCATCCGGCCCCAAAAGGGCAGGTGTGCGGCAATGGGGGCTGGCGGCCAAAAATGCCGGATCAGGGGCATCCCGGAATAGCTCGACCCAGTGCGGGGCATAATCAGCACCTACATGTTCAAGGATCGCATGTGCAGACATCGCATAGGTGTCTGGTGCACAAAATAGTGTATATTCGGTCATCTTAAGCGCCTTCCAGCAGTGTCAGTGTTTTCTCTTTCAGACGCGCGGGCAAATCAGGCCCATCAGATTCCTGCCAATTTTCCAGCCCTTCACGTTGAAAAAGCTCCGGTATCCACATTTCGATCTGATACCGGTCCAAGGTATGTTGGTCCGTCAAAAAGCTGTTGTCCAAAGCGGCCCGCGTTACAACTTCGGTTGCGATGGTTTCTTCTGTCACGAGGATACCAGCACCGAACTTGCTTGCCATCGCAGCCATTTCATCGCAGGCAACCAGCATTTCCATCGACCCCGTTCGTCCGCTGGACAAGACACCGAGGTTATGTGTCAAAGCTGTTGATGCAATACTGGTGCCATGAAGGCTGGCGCTCGCTTCGGCAAATGCTTGCGGGCCAATATCATGCGCATCGGTACAGCCCGACCCTACCCAGCTGGGAATGCCAAGATGATCAAAAACATCTGCGGCCCCCAAGCCCGCCAAAGTGTATTCTGGTGATCCAATTGCCATATCTGCGCGACGCATGTCCACTGGCATCACTGACGACCCGGACATGACGGGTGCGCCCGGCGACACCAGTTGGCTTAGTACAATTCCCGCAAGTGATTCTGCCGTTGCTTGGGTGATTGCCCCTGCCAGAGTGAGGGGGCAGGCCATGCCGGGGAAAATCGCGGGATAACACACAACAGGCAAATGCAATTGCGCGGCCATGATCAAGCGCTGGCATGTTTCTTCACCCAGCTTCATGGGCGAAATTGGGCCGATCAGATCGAGTCCAATTGGTTTGGCAGCAAGCGCCGCCATTCCACCCACGCGTTTCCCCATTTCTTCCCAGATGGCGCGGACACCATGTTCATCATGGCCCGTGAAAAAGATCGGTTTTCGGGTTGTGTTGAGCAGGGCACGTGCACTTGCCAGTGCTTCATCTTGGGCACCAATGTCGCTGGGATATCCAAGCGATGCGGCCATGTCGATATGTGGCAACGCTTCTTGAAGCCGACCATGATCAAAGATGTCGGACAACACACAAGGACGATAGATATTGGTGCGAGGGTCAAGCACCTGGACACAATTTACAGCGGTGCCAAAGCGCGGCGTCTTATCATCGGTGGCAAAAGCATGGTTACCGTCTTGATTAAAGAACTCGATACGACGCGGGACGGTCTCCAAGGCACGGCGAACCAATTCGGCAGGGTAATATATTCGGTTTCCATCATCGCGGCATCCGGCGTCTGTCAGTATTTTCCGCGCCTGCGGATCGTCGACTTGCATGCCTAGATTAGCCAGTAAATCCAAGACCCCTGAGAATATCATTTCGGCGCTTTCAGCGCTTATCGTTCGTAGCTGATTGCGCCGCTCATGGCGTTGGACAGGAACAGACCCTGCGCGAGCTTGTGCAGCTTTGCGGCCTCTGGAATGTGCACGTTTCGCCATTGTGCTTCTCTCAATAAAAAAGGGGCCGACGGGAATGCCGGCCCCTTTTGCTTTGGGTTGTGACTTAACTGTCGATCCAAGCCGTCCGCTGTGCTTGATAGAAACCCAGTGGGCCAGACCCGTGTGGCGTGATGCCCTGAACTTCGTTCGCGGCAGCATCGACAAAATTGCGGAAACCAAGTGTCGCGTGGCCACCGTCATTGTGCAACATCAATTGCATTTCGTCGTAGAGTTCCTTGCGTTTCGCAAAATCAAGGGTGCCACGCGCTTCCAGTAGAAGCCTTTCGAATGTGTCATTCTTCCAGAGCGTCTCATTCCAGCCAGAAGCCTCGGAGAATGCGATCGAGAAGATCAAATCAGGCACTGGGCGCGGATCCCAACCGGATGTGATCATTGGCTTTTGAATCCATACAGCTGACCAGTAACTGTCAGCGGGCGGGTTGATCACATTCAGTTCGATCCCTGCCGCTTTTGCGCTCTGCTGTACATGTTGAGCAGCCGCCAGTGAACCTGTACCGGCTACATCCGATCCGTAGATGTCAATCGGGGTATTCTCCAAACCAGCCTTCTTGATATGGAAACGCGCTTTTTCTGGATCGTAGACACGCTGTGGAATGTCAGCGTTGTAATAGGGGTCAATGGGCGAAATCGGGTGATCATTGCCGACAGTACCCAGTCCTTTAAGGATGTTGTCACGAATACCTTCACGATCAATTGCGTGCTTCATTGCCAGACGGAAGTCAGGGTTGTTCGTTGGTTCCCGGTCCAACATCATGGCTAGGTTCAGGAATGCGCCACTTGGTGCATTTATGACGTGAGAAGACCCGCTGTTTTCGATCAGCCGAGTTGCTTTTTGGTCCAGCTGCAACAAGACATTGATGTCGCCAGCAATCAGAGCATTAATTCGCGCCGTGTTGTCGGCAATCCCAATGAATTCGAGTTCGTCAACATACGGGCCATCGTCGCTCCAATAGTTGTCGTTGCGCTCGAAAACATAGCGCGTACCGGGCGTGAATTCGACAACTTTGAAGGACCCCAAACCGGTTGGCTTCCCGGTGAAATCGTCCAGCCCGGCCTTGGTCATATGGACGCGCGTATCGCTGAGCACCATCGGGAAGTCCGCATTGGATGCTGCAAGATTGAAACGAACTTGATGCTCGCTCAATTTTTCCATGCTGGTGATCTGGATCAGGAATGACTTTGCTGGAGCCTCTGAATCTTCCGCGACGTATCGGTTGATCGCATAAATGACATCATCAGCACCGAACTTTGATCCGTCATGGAATTCAACACCTTCGCGCAGGTTGAACACCCAAGAAGATGCATCTGCGTTGGATTCCCAACTTGTCGCCAACCACGGCTTTGCTTTTAGTTCCGCATCACGGTTTACGAGTACATCGTGAACAGAGAAGCCCATCTGAATATTGGCTGTACCGAAGTATTTTCCAGGGTCTAAGGTGTCCTGCGCCTGGGCAGATTCCATGCCGATGACAAGCCGTCCGCCCTTTTTCGGTGTGGCTGCTGAGGCGCGATTTGCGGTCATGCCGGTGATCACGCTGGCTGTCACACCTGCTGCGGCCATTGTGCCCATGAATTTCCGTCTCGAAATCTTGTTGGCTACATATTGATTGAAAAGGTAGTCGTTGAATTTATCGTCTGACATTCGCATTTCTCCCTTGCGTGGTGATCCTGAAAGTCCGCCCTCTGACGACTTTTCTTGCCCTTTTTGGCTTGCTGGCACCTTGTGATACTAACTGTGATCACAGTTAGTATCACAAGGCAAGTCCTTTGGTCCACAAGTGATGCTGCTCAAGTTGCGTCTTCACAAGATTATGTACTAGGTTCAGCGCTCACACAAATTGAAGCAGGCACGAAGAAATATGAATGATCCAGAGAGTGCAGAGGATGATCTTTCAGAAAATCTAAGCAGTGGAATTTATTCTGGGTTGCGGATGGAGCTCATCGTGGGTGATCTGAAACCTGCGCGAAAACTGTCGATCCGAAAGTTGGCTGAAAAATATGGTGTCAGCGCTATGCCAGTGCGGGAAGCGTTACGACAGCTCGCCACGGAAAACGCTTTGATTGGTGCCAAAAAGAAAGCGTACCGGGTTCCCGACCTTAGTTCTGCTGAGGCATCAAACCTGTTTTTTGTGCGTGCTGTTTTGGAGGGGGCTGCCGCTGAGATCGCGGCACAACGGATCAACGATCAAGACCTTAAAGTCTTGGAGCGCTATGCCAACGAAATGGAAATCGCGTGGAAGAAGCAGGACGCAAGTTCATTTCTAGCGAGCAACTTTAGATTTCACTCCTATGTTTATTCACTGACCGAAAACTACGCACTGCAGTCGATGGTCGAGTCTCTTTATGTACGGACTGGCCCTTGGCTGGCGCATGGTATCGTCAATTTGGTTAATCCGGACAATTGGATGGGTGAGCATTTGGAGATCATTGACGCGCTGCGAAGAGGGGATGGCGCTGCGTCGCGACGTCTTATGGAAGAAGATGCAGAATGGGGTGTGCATCTATACAATCGATTGGGCTGAATCGGTAGGTTGGTCAGTTTGTCGCAAATTTCACTTGCTATTTATTGGAACTGTGATCACAGTTAGCCGATCTCCGGTGTGTCGCCGCCACTAGGAAAGGGGATCAAATGAGTCTGATGGAAATTCTGGGAAAGCGGCTGTTGATTGGTCTCGCGACTTTGATATTCGTCTCTGTTCTCGTATTCGTGGGAACAGAAATTTTGCCAGGGGATGTTGCACATGCGATCCTCGGGCAGGGGGCAACACCAGAATTGCTGGCACAGATAAGAGACCGCTTAGGGCTCAATGAACCACTTTATGTACGTTACTTCGTTTGGCTCACAAATTTCGTCATTGGCGATTTTGGCACTTCACTGGCGAACGGAGCTGACATCGGCACAGAAATCGCACGCAGGGGCAAAAATACGGTCATATTGGCGACGTGCACTGCGGTCATCGCAGTCCCTTTGGCAATTACGCTTGGCCTTCTGGCCGCGATAAAGCCGGGCGGGCTGGTTGATCGTGTTGTCACTTCGACATCGCTGGCGCTGATTTCCTTTCCGGACTTCCTAGTGGCCGTTATTCTTGTCACGATCTTCGCGGTCAAGCTTCACTGGCTGCCTGCGATTGCTTCAATTCGACCAAGCTATGATATTTTTGATTGGATCCGCATTCTGATCCTTCCCGTTGCCGGGCTGACCTTTACAATTCTGGCACATATGGTGCGGATGACCCGCTCTGCGGTCCTAAACGTGCTGTCCAGCTGTCAATCGCAGAGTAAAATGGGTCCATGTCGCGGCGTAAAAATGGGCCACTTCGGTTGATGTTTTGTGGCGCTTTTGCACGCGTGCTCGTCACAAAGCTGAAGCGTGCCAAAGCGCATGCTGGCCATAAGGCCAGCATTATTCTGACTGTGATTGCGGGCTGGTTATTTTCGGTTGTTGCGACTGTGTTTGAGCCGATAGCTTTCGCCATTCATCTCGAGGATGTGGACGTGATGGGTTAAACGATCGAGTAGCGCACCGGTCAGCCGCTCAGAGCCAAAGACTTCAGTCCATTCATCGAAGGGCAGGTTCGAGGTTATGATGATGGAGCCGCGTTCATAGCATTGGGATATGACCTCGAAGAGCAGCTCTGCGCCAGATTTGCTGAGCGGTACGAAGCCCAGTTCATCAATGATCAACAGGTTCTGGCTGGTCAGTTGCTTTTGAAGGCGCTGCAATCTCCGCTCATCTTGAGCCTCGATCAGATCATGGACTAATGCCGCAGCCGTTGTGAAGCGCACCTTCAGTCCTCTTTGACATGCAGCCAGCCCAAGTCCCAGGGCGATGTGTGTCTTGCCCGTGCCTGACGGGCCGAGCGCGATGATGTTCTCCCTGCGATTAACGTAATCGCATCGTGCCAGATCCATCGTCAGGGGCTTGTTCAAGCTTGGCATGATCTTGAAGTCAAAGCTATCCAAGCTCTTGGTGCTGGGGAACTTCGCCGCTTTGATGCGCCGTTCAATCATCCGGCGTTCGCGGTCGATCAATTCCATCTCACACAGCCGCGCCAGATAGTGGATGTGATCTTTGTTCTCTGCAGCACAGAGCTGCGCCTGTTTGGCATACTCGCCTTGGAACGTTGGCAGTCGCAGTTGTTTAAGATGATGCCGTAGAAGAATCCGAGGGGCTTCGGTCATGCCGCGGTCCTTCCCATCAAGCTCATGTAACTGGATGGGCGTGTTGTGCCGACATTGGCCTTGGGCAAGTATGGATAGAAGTCCAAATCCAATCGTGGTGGCCGCTTCTCAACCCGACACAGTACAAGGTGTTTTACGGCGTCATAGCCAATTGCACCCATATCTATTGCCTGCTGGATTGCGCCTTGCACAACATCCATTTCGAAGGTCTCCAAAAGGCGCAAGACTTGAACGTATTCTCGCTTGCCCGGCTTACCCATTCTGGCTTCAAGCAGTCGGTGCAGCGTGGCAAATACATCTGGCAAATGCCAACCCTGCAAAGGCGCGGCCTGATCCAGGGCACCCACCTTTTGTTCAAGCAGGGGCAAAAAGTGCAATGGGTCAAAGACCATATCCGCTGATGTGTAGGATCGTTTGTGCCGCGCAATAATCTCATTGCCGCAGCCGATGATAACCTCATGCACAAACCCACGCACATGAACATCGTGGTGCGCATAGGCTACTGGCACCGAGTAATCATTGCTGCGATAGCGCACCATTGAGATCGACGTTGCACGCGTGCTGACGTGATCGCAGGCTTCATATTCTGCGACGGGCAATCCCATCAGAGCATCCAAATCCGACATCAGGCGTGCGCCTATGGTTTGGGTGTGACCCCGCAACGTATCGTCCTGACGTGCTAAACACTTCTCTTCCAAATGTGCGTTCAGATCATCAAAGCTGTCATAGCGAGGTGCGGGAACCATGAAGTTGCGGCGGGTGTATCCAACCATGCCCTCAACGTTGCCTTTATCGTTCCCTCGCGCGGGTCTGCCAAACTTGTCATCAAACAAGTAATGCGACTGCAGTTCCGTAAACCGACGTGTGCGGATGCGCGTCTTATCCCCGAGTATCCGAGCCACGGCGATCTTGGTATTGTCGTAGAGAATGGATTGCGGAATGCCGCCAAAGAATGCAAAGGCGGACACATGGCCATCGCAAAACGCCTCGGTTGTCTCAGCTGGATATCCCTTCACAAACACCGCATCAGAATGTGGCAAGCTCATCACGAAGAAGTGGATCTTGCATTCCACGCCACCGATCACGCCCAGCGTCTCACCAAAATCAACCTGCGCATGGCCCGGCCGATGCGACAACGGCACAAACACCTCTTTGGTGCGCCGTTTTTGCTCGCGCACGTAATAGGTCACCGTGGTCAGGCTGCCGGCATATCCATGCTCATCGCGCAGCCGTTCAAAGATGCGCTTGGCCGTGTGTCGCTGCTTTTTGATCAGGGCTTTGTCTGTGCGCAGTATCTCATCGACCACACCAACATAACCATCAAGCGTTGGCCGCCGAGGCGCTTCCGACCGACGATACCCAGGCGGAAGTTCATGGCGCAGCATCTTCGCGATCGTCTTACGATCTTTGTTCTCTAATCTGTCAATGCGTGTTTCCTGAGTTTCCTGCTTTTGATGTCAGAGGTTGCCTTTGTTCTCTTCGAACTCTGAGGTTCATGATGGGGTTGGCTGGGTGTGGGTCGGCAATGTTGAAACCGCAATCATACCGTTGGTCTTGGCTGTTGCTACAGAATCGGCGCCGTGTCTCACGCCCTCCCTCGGGCATCGTCCCAGATGGGAACTTTGATTTAGGAATCCTCGTTGTCGCCTCGTAAGCCTTACGCGGACTGGAAGTCAGTTTTGTCTCGCATAATGGCATGAAGTATGATTGCCAGACGACGCGCCAGAGCCACTCGGGCCTTTCTCATCGTTGAGCGCGCACCGATTGCGAGGGCCCATGTCTTCAATTTGAGCGGAGCGGCATACCGCGTCAGCATCACATTGGCGGCCTCATAGAGAAGCGTTCTGACGCGCACGTCGCCCCGCTTTGAGATGCTGCCCGTGTAGTCGATTTCACCAGATTGATGCCGTCGCGGCACCAGTCCAAGATACGCCCCCACATCACGCGATTTCCTGAAACGCGACGGATCATCAATTGCTGCGGCAAAGGCCAATGCTGTGATCGGACCGACCCCTGGTACCGTCATAAGGCGCTGGCAGACTTCGGATTTGCGGGTCATCTTTTTGATGTCGCCATCAATGGCTGCAACCGCCGCGAGGATTGCTTCGCGTGCTGCGAACAGTCCGCAAATTGCGGCATGGAGGCCAGGCACTCCATCGCTAACTTTTAGCGCCGCGTTTTTGAATGCCGGAGACAAAGCTCGTGGCAGCCGCACGCCGAAGACGACGACCAGACCGCGGATCTGATTGTCGAGCGTCACACGCTGTCCGACCAGCTTCTTGCGGGCTGCGATCAGCGACCGGATTGCGTGCGCTGACAGTGATTTGACATGGGTCGGCTTGTAGAATCCCGTCCGCGCCAGGTGTGCCAAACCGCGGGCATCATTGCGGTCCGTCTTGTGGCCGGCCAGAGATTTAAGGGCCTGATATGCTTGCCTGCTCTCGATGCAAACAACCGGGACACCAAGCTCCGTCAGCCCATGGTAAAGCATTGGTGCCATCCGTCCCGTTTCAAATACAACTTTGGCACATGGTGGTCCAGAAGCGAGGAAGTCAGCGATCGCTTTTGGTGTTGAGCTCGCTTTTCCTTCACGAATAAGGGCCCCTTCACGATCCAGAATGCAGATATGCGTCTCTTCCATGGACACATCCAAACCAGCAAAATATTCCATTGGTCAGTCTCCTTTTCAATTGCATGTGCATCCAGAATAACAGGGGTAACTGAGTGCTGATCCTGATTACGCCATGTTGAAAAACCGCGCCGCTTCTCGGCCAGACATACCGTCCTTCAAACAAGCACGGCGCACACGACTATAAATATCCACAGAATACATCTCCCGCCCTCCGAATAAACGAAGGGCACAAACTGGCGGACTTTTACTCCGCTACAACTGCGATATGCAGCCGCTTCTGTGGCCCAATATTGCTCCGCGTTTTACACTTATTTCTGGAAAAATTAGATGGCTCGTCGCTCCCGCCCAAACCGCACCTCCCGCTCCTCAGGATTTAATCAGCTTCCCTTTGGCGAAGTTCGCAACCCTTTGCCTCCAACCGAGTTGATCTCAACCGATCAGATTGAGGTTATTCACCACGCCAGTCTGCGTGTTCTTCGCGATGTCGGATTGAGGGTCGACAGCAACGTCGCACGGGAATTGCTTGCTGGTATTGGTGCTGACGTGGATCGGTCCTCTCATCGCGTTAGGTTTGATCCCGCTTTGGTCGAAGAAATGCTGGTGGGTATTCCTTCGGAATTTACCATCCATGCTCGCGATCCTGAAAGGACAGTGCGTATTGGTGGCAATCTTCTGACCTTTGCAACGGTTTGTGGTCCCTCGTTCGTCTCTGATCTAGATAAGGGGCGCCGTGCAGGAACGTTGGAAGACGTCCATAATTTCGTAAAATTGTCGTCGTCGCTTAACATTTTCCACCACGAAGGCGGAGCAGGGTGCGAGCCGTTGGATTTGCCCCCGGAAACGCGGCATCTGGATATGATGCTGGCGCAAACCACGCTGTGCGACAAAGGCTGGCAACCGTGTTGGATGAACACTGCGGACCGCGCGCGCGATTGTATCGAAATGGCAAAAATTGCCCTGCAAACGGATGATGACGGGCTGCGGGCGCGACCGGGAATACTGGGCGGGATAAATACCAACTCACCGCTGTTGCTGGACGATGGCCAAGCCGAAGCGGTGATCGAATTTGCCCGCGCTGGACAGCCTGTGCATATCACACCCTTCACCTTGGCTGGCGCGATGAGCCCGGTCACAATCGGCGGATCGTTGGTCCAGCAAAACGCCGAAGCTTTGACAGGTATTGTTCTCCCGGATTATTCATGACGGTGCTGTTTTTTGTTGGCAGCGCTGGCGTAAGTGTCTGATTTGGCGTATAGAACATGTGTACAATCAATCCCGGACGCCGGACAATGACTGCCAACGCCGCCATGAGTGATATAGCCCGGACTTCCTTCTCTTTTCCAGCCATTCGTTCCAAGAAAGTTACGGGCTGTTTTGATGGTGGTGCGATCACCTCTGACGCCGGTGTTTTGCTTCTTGCTCAGGCGGAGCGTCGTCTGGGGATCGTGGATCGTTTGGTTGGGGTAATCCCCGATGGTCGCGATCCTTCGCGGGTG
The DNA here is from genome assembly GCA_965207105.1 of Roseovarius sp. Taxonomy (GTDB): domain Bacteria; phylum Pseudomonadota; class Alphaproteobacteria; order Rhodobacterales; family Rhodobacteraceae; genus Roseovarius. Next base: position 798,098 of record CBDBLS010000028.1, read on the forward strand.
ACGCATCGCATGTGTGACATTCTTCGCGCGCGGGCCATGGCCATCGCGTGCGGTTATGAAGACGGTGATGACCTGGACGAATTGCGACACGACCCTGCCTTCATGATGGCGCTCGGCAAAGCGCCCGGCGAAGACGTAGGGTTGGTGAGCCAGCCGACGATGTCGCGATTTGAGAATGGTGTGGGCCAGCGTTCCCTGATCCGGGTTGGACGCGAGATGGTGGATATCTTTTGTAGCAGCTACGACGCGCCACCTGAATCGGTGACCCTTGATATTGATGACACGTTTGATGCCGCTCACGGCCAGCAGCAACTGACCCTCTTCAACGGCTACCATGGTGAGCGTGGCTATGCCCCGATCCATGTGTACGAAGCCCAGAGCGAAAAACCAGTCGCATTCATCCTGCGCCCTGCGCGCACGCCATCCGGCGTGGAAGCGCGCGGCCATGTTCGTCGCCTCATCAGGCGCATTCGATCTCATTGGCCGCAGACCCGTATCACCTTGCGCGGAGACGGGCATTATGGCCGCCCGGAGGTCATGGCCTGGTGCGAAGCCCAGGCAGGGGTGGACTTCATCTTTGGCTTGCCAGCCAATTCTGCTTTGCGTCGTGATCCTGTCGTTACACGCGCTCAGGATGCCTGTGCGGTTCAGCGCGCGAAAGAAGGCTTGCTTGTGTTGCGCTGCTTTTGTGAGACCCAATACGCTGCCGCGAGTTGGGGTGAGACCAGGCGCCGGGTCATCGCGCGGTTTGAGGCACGCCAGGCGCATGGCATGGCTGTCAGATACATTGTGACCTCACTCGCCGACGGCACCCCGGAGCAGCTCTATGAGCGTGTCTATTGCGCCCGCGGTCAGATGGAGAATTTGATCAAGCTCCACAAAACCCAGTTGAAGAGCGATCGTACATCCTGTTCCTCGGCAACGGCCAACCAGATGCGGCTGATCCTCCACACCATTGCCTACTGGATGATCTGGGCGGTGCGCTCAGCCATGCCGAAGGCCGCCGGGTTGAAGCGATCCGACTTCGAGACAATCCAACGCCGTCTCCTGAAAATCGGAGCGCGGGTTATTGAAACCCAATCCCGGATCCGGGTTGCCTTCGCTTCAGCCTGTCCAGACAAAGCCTTGTTCATCACCATCCTGGACACTCTGCTGGGAAGACAGGCCAGCCACGCGCAGGCGCCGTAGACCGCGACTGCTCCTCCCGATGAACCCTGAAACCATAACCCGACAAATCAGCCGCAAGCGCCAAAGCCCGCGCAAACGATGCCCCATGCCCAAACCGTGAAAAACACCAGAAAGCCAACGCATAAGCGCCCAAATCAAAGCCGTCATGAATAATCCGGGTTCTCGGTCAAGCCGCTTGTCGTGGTGCGCCTGTCTTTTACGGCCATTTCACATCCAATGTTGATATGAAAACCGGATCGCCTGCGTTTGGCACACCAGAATATGCGCAATCTGTTATGATCTCCGGCCAGATGGCACGCCGGTACGGGCTGCCCATTCGATCCTCAAACACCACGGCATCAGCCTGCGTTGACGCACAAGCAACCTATGAAAGCGGGATGTCGATCAACGCATGTGTGCAGGGACATATCAATGTGATGATGCACGCTGGTGGTTGGCTCGAAGGGGGATTAACCTGTTCATTTGAAAAACTAATTCTGGATGCTGAGTTGCTTCAAATGCAGGTCGAAATGCTGAAACCAATTGACCTTGGTGACGACGCACTTGGGCTTGAGGCCATCGCCGAGGTCGGTCCGTGCGGGCATTTCTTTGGCACAGCCCATACATTGGCCCGCTATGAAACCGAGTTTTACGAACCAATCCTGTCAGATTGGCGGAATTTTGAAACGTGGGAACAGGACGGGGCAAAGACGGCAACCCAGCGGGCTAACGAGACATGGAAACGCTTGTTACGAGAGTATGAGAAACCGCCGATAGATCCGGCGGTTGAGGAGGAGCTTGAGGCTTATGTCATCAGGCGGAAAGAAAAGATCGCTACCAATGAAAGCTGTAAAACGCGGAGCAATATTGGGCCACAGAAGCGGCTGCATATCGCAGTTGTAGCGGAGTAAAAGTCCGCCAGTTTGTGCCCTTCGTTTATTCGGAGGGCGGGAGATGTATTCTGTGGATATTTATAGTCGTGTGCGCCGTGCTTGTTTGAAGGACGGTATGTCTGGCCGAGAAGCGGCGCGGTTTTTCAACATGGCGTAATCAGGATCAGCACTCAGTTACCCCTGTTATTCTGGATGCACATGCAATTGAAAAGGAGACTGACCAATGGAATATTTTGCTGGTTTGGATGTGTCCATGGAAGAGACGCATATCTGCATTCTGGATCGTGAAGGGGCCCTTATTCGTGAAGGAAAAGCGAGCTCAACACCAAAAGCGATCGCTGACTTCCTCGCTTCTGGACCACCATGTGCCAAAGTTGTATTTGAAACGGGACGGATGGCACCAATGCTTTACCATGGGCTGACGGAGCTTGGTGTCCCGGTTGTTTGCATCGAGAGCAGGCAAGCATATCAGGCCCTTAAATCTCTGGCCGGCCACAAGACGGACCGCAATGATGCCCGCGGTTTGGCACACCTGGCGCGGACGGGATTCTACAAGCCGACCCATGTCAAATCACTGTCAGCGCACGCAATCCGGTCGCTGATCGCAGCCCGCAAGAAGCTGGTCGGACAGCGTGTGACGCTCGACAATCAGATCCGCGGTCTGGTCGTCGTCTTCGGCGTGCGGCTGCCACGAGCTTTGTCTCCGGCATTCAAAAACGCGGCGCTAAAAGTTAGCGATGGAGTGCCTGGCCTCCATGCCGCAATTTGCGGACTGTTCGCAGCACGCGAAGCAATCCTCGCGGCGGTTGCAGCCATTGATGGCGACATCAAAAAGATGACCCGCAAATCCGAAGTCTGCCAGCGCCTTATGACGGTACCAGGGGTCGGTCCGATCACAGCATTGGCCTTTGCCGCAGCAATTGATGATCCGTCGCGTTTCAGGAAATCGCGTGATGTGGGGGCGTATCTTGGACTGGTGCCGCGACGGCATCAATCTGGTGAAATCGACTACACGGGCAGCATCTCAAAGCGGGGCGACGTGCGCGTCAGAACGCTTCTCTATGAGGCCGCCAATGTGATGCTGACGCGGTATGCCGCTCCGCTCAAATTGAAGACATGGGCCCTCGCAATCGGTGCGCGCTCAACGATGAGAAAGGCCCGAGTGGCTCTGGCGCGTCGTCTGGCAATCATACTTCATGCCATTATGCGAGACAAAACTGACTTCCAGTCCGCGTAAGGCTTACGAGGCGACAACGAGGATTCCTAAATCAAAGTTCCCATCTGGGACGATGCCCGAGGGAGGGCGTGAGACACGGCGCCGATTCTGTAGCAACAGCCAAGACCAACGGTATGATTGCGGTTTCAACATTGCCGACCCACACCCAGCCAACCCCATCATGAACCTCAGAGTTCGAAGAGAACAAAGGCAACCTCTGACATCAAAAGCAGGAAACTCAGGAAACACGCATTGACAGATTAGAGAACAAAGATCGTAAGACGATCGCGAAGATGCTGCGCCATGAACTTCCGCCTGGGTATCGTCGGTCGGAAGCGCCTCGGCGGCCAACGCTTGATGGTTATGTTGGTGTGGTCGATGAGATACTGCGCACAGACAAAGCCCTGATCAAAAAGCAGCGACACACGGCCAAGCGCATCTTTGAACGGCTGCGCGATGAGCATGGATATGCCGGCAGCCTGACCACGGTGACCTATTACGTGCGCGAGCAAAAACGGCGCACCAAAGAGGTGTTTGTGCCGTTGTCGCATCGGCCGGGCCATGCGCAGGTTGATTTTGGTGAGACGCTGGGCGTGATCGGTGGCGTGGAATGCAAGATCCACTTCTTCGTGATGAGCTTGCCACATTCTGATGCGGTGTTTGTGAAGGGATATCCAGCTGAGACAACCGAGGCGTTTTGCGATGGCCATGTGTCCGCCTTTGCATTCTTTGGCGGCATTCCGCAATCCATTCTCTACGACAATACCAAGATCGCCGTGGCTCGGATACTCGGGGATAAGACGCGCATCCGCACACGTCGGTTTACGGAACTGCAGTCGCATTACTTGTTTGATGACAAGTTTGGCAGACCCGCGCGAGGGAACGATAAAGGCAACGTTGAGGGCATGGTTGGATACACCCGCCGCAACTTCATGGTTCCCGCACCTCGCTATGACAGCTTTGATGATCTGAACGCACATTTGGAAGAGAAGTGTTTAGCACGTCAGGCCGATACGTTGCGGGGTCACACCCAAACCATAGGCGCACGCCTGATGTCGGATTTGGATGCTCTGATGGGATTGCCCGTCGCAGAATATGAAGCCTGCGATCACGTCAGCACGCGTGCAACGTCGATCTCAATGGTGCGCTATCGCAGCAATGATTACTCGGTGCCAGTAGCCTATGCGCACCACGATGTTCATGTGCGTGGGTTTGTGCATGAGGTTATCATCGGCTGCGGCAATGAGATTATTGCGCGGCACAAACGATCCTACACATCAGCGGATATGGTCTTTGACCCATTGCACTTTTTGCCCCTGCTTGAACAAAAGGTGGGTGCCCTGGATCAGGCCGCGCCTTTGCAGGGTTGGCATTTGCCAGATGTATTTGCCACGCTGCACCGACTGCTTGAAGCCAGAATGGGTAAGCCGGGCAAGCGAGAATACGTTCAAGTCTTGCGCCTTTTGGAGACCTTCGAAATGGATGTTGTGCAAGGCGCAATCCAGCAGGCAATAGATATGGGTGCAATTGGCTATGACGCCGTAAAACACCTTGTACTGTGTCGGGTTGAGAAGCGGCCACCACGATTGGATTTGGACTTCTATCCATACTTGCCCAAGGCCAATGTCGGCACAACACGCCCATCCAGTTACATGAGCTTGATGGGAAGGACCGCGGCATGACCGAAGCCCCTCGGATTCTTCTACGGCATCATCTTAAACAACTGCGACTGCCAACGTTCCAAGGCGAGTATGCCAAACAGGCGCAGCTCTGTGCTGCAGAGAACAAAGATCACATCCACTATCTGGCGCGGCTGTGTGAGATGGAATTGATCGACCGCGAACGCCGGATGATTGAACGGCGCATCAAAGCGGCGAAGTTCCCCAGCACCAAGAGCTTGGATAGCTTTGACTTCAAGATCATGCCAAGCTTGAACAAGCCCCTGACGATGGATCTGGCACGATGCGATTACGTTAATCGCAGGGAGAACATCATCGCGCTCGGCCCGTCAGGCACGGGCAAGACACACATCGCCCTGGGACTTGGGCTGGCTGCATGTCAAAGAGGACTGAAGGTGCGCTTCACAACGGCTGCGGCATTAGTCCATGATCTGATCGAGGCTCAAGATGAGCGGAGATTGCAGCGCCTTCAAAAGCAACTGACCAGCCAGAACCTGTTGATCATTGATGAACTGGGCTTCGTACCGCTCAGCAAATCTGGCGCAGAGCTGCTCTTCGAGGTCATATCCCAATGCTATGAACGCGGCTCCATCATCATAACCTCGAACCTGCCCTTCGATGAATGGACTGAAGTCTTTGGCTCTGAGCGGCTGACCGGTGCGCTACTCGATCGTTTAACCCATCACGTCCACATCCTCGAGATGAATGGCGAAAGCTATCGGCTCAAACACAGTCGCAACAACCGAAAATAACCAGCCCGCAATCACAGTCAGAATAATGCTGGCCTTATGGCCAGCATGCGCTTTGGCACGCTTCAGCTTTGTGACGAGCACGCGTGCAAAAGCGCCACAAAACATCAACCGAAGTGGCCCATTTTTACGCCGCGACATGGACCCATTTTACTCTGCGATTGACAGCCGACCGGTTTTCAAGCGTTTTATGACAAGTTTCGTGCCGATTTTACGGCTGGATGTGGAGAGGAACCAGCCATCGCTATTGATGGCAAAGAGATGCGACGCGGCTTTGACAAGGCCGCCGGGCAATCGAATATGAACATTGTCACGGCCTTTGCACATGGGGCGCGGCTGACCCTTGGCATCAAGCAAAGCGCCAGGGGCGGCGGCGAGATCCTGGCCCTGCGCGAGTTGATCGAGATGCTTGACATTCATGGCATCACCATCACCGCTGATGCGTTACATTGCCAGCGAGAGACCTGTGAATTGATCGTAAAAGAAGGCGGTAACCACTGCCTTCAACTCAAAGGCAATCAGGGCGACATGTTGGCCGATGTCCGGGCTTTTGTGGAAGACGAGGCTACTGATTACGTTGATGAATATAGCACTATTGATGCTGATCACGGGCGTGTGGAAGAGCGGTCATACCGCGTCCACGATGTGCCGGAATATCTGATCAATACCCATAAGTGGCCGCATCTTCAGGCTTTCGTCCATGTCGCCTCCAGGCGCGCGGTTGGCGACAAAACCAGTCACGCCGAACGGCTTTATCCGCTCTCCAAATGTCCCGCGGCTCAGGGGGCCGCCACACTGATCCGCGGCCACTGGCAAATTGAGAACAGCTTGCATTGGTCTCTCGACGTGGTGATGAACGACGACCGAACACCGCGCGCGAAAAGATCACGCGCCAGCCAACTTTGCCGCTTTGAGACGGATTGCCTTGAGCATCATCAAGGCCGATCCCGCTAAAGGATCAAATCGGGGCAAATTCAAAAAAGCGGGCTGGAGTAATGATTTCCTGCGAACACTAGGGCCTGTTGACATTCGGGGTTCCCATTTTGCCTGAAGTCTGATTCAAGCTTCCAAAATGGAGGTGTTGATGGACGCAAATCGTTTGGCTGTTTCCGATGAGCTTTGGGAGAAGATTGAGCCGCTTATACCGGGCAAGGCAGGCGATCCGGGTGTTACCGCGCGCAATAATCGCCGGTTTATGGAAGCAGTATTATGGCGCGTACGCACAGGGTCCCCATGGCGGGATTTGCCCAAAGAGTTTGGCAACTGGAACAGCCAGTTCAAGCGATTTCGTCGATGGGCCAGGAACGGCGTGTTCGAGAGTCTTTTCAATGCCATGAGTGGCGAGCCGGACCTGGAATATGCCCTTATCGACGGGACGATTGTTCAAGCTCATCAGAAGGCTTCGGGCGCAAAAGGGGGACTCAACACCAGGCTATCGGACGCTCTCGCGGCGGACTGACGACCAAGGTCGTGGCCTTGGTCGATGCGCTCGGTAACCTGTTCCGGTTTCTGCTTTTGCCGGGACAGGCACACGACATGAAGGGGGTCGCTCCTCTGATCAAGGGGGCTTCCTTTGGGGCGTTGCTGGCCGACAAAGCCTTCGACGCCGACTGGCTCCTGCAAGACCTTGATGAGCGTGGCGCAACCGCTGTCATCCCGCCCAAATCGAACCGAAAAGTTCAACGGGACTACGATACCCACATGTACAAGTGGCGCCATCTCATCGAAAACTACTTCGCAAAGATCAAGGAATTCAGAGGCATAGCAACGCGATACGACAAGACTGATACAAGCTACGCTGCCAACTGGCACCTCTGTGCCATGCTCATTGCAACACGATGATTGTCAACAGACCCTAATCAAAGGCTTTTGAAGCGCGATTGCCCTGATTACGCCAGTGCTTGCAATCTGATCCGCCCAACCGTATGGTTTTAATTCGCCCGCTGATATCGGGGTATCATCGCCCCCCGAAGGAGGCTGCGGCGCGGCGCCGGGAACGAATGGAACGGCTTGCCAACGGAATGTTGGCTGCCGCCAGGCACCCCTCCCGTTGTTTGGAAATGCCGGGTCCTTCCCGGCGGGGACGGCTTGTGGGTGTTATGTGCCGCACCTTCCAATGTCTGCGTGGTTATTTTTTTGCATTTCGTTTCGTTTTGGATTTCCGCCGCCGACAACCGGTTGCAACCATTCAGGAAATTTTTTCCGACGGGTCATCCGAAACGAAATGGCCCCTGGGCTCGAAACGAAATGCCCTCCCGAAACGCGCGGGGAAACCGCCGGAGGGGTCGCGCCGGAATTTGCGCGATACCGGCGGTGAAAAAATCGTCGGGAGGTCCGGCATGGCCAGCGGCAAAAAACCCTTCGCGCGACGTGGCGTGCTCCGGTCCCGCCCGCAGTCCGGGGATCGGGCGGCTGCCGCCGGATGTCCCCGTGCCCTGCACGCGGAATTCCCGCACCCGTTCTGCGGATCAGGCCCGGCAGATCGCGGGGTCGATCAGGGGACCCGGTTTACCGGTCCCGTGTAACGCCACCGCAAGGGAAGGCCGGGGCCGACAATATGAACAGTCCTGCCCTGCCCGCCGTCCTGACCGGTGCCCTGGTCCCTGCGTTTCCGGTCAGGAAGACCGGCGCGGCGGTCCGGTTCAATCTGCCGTTTTATGCAGGAATGGTTGCTCACCCTGCGCCAAAGAGGGCCGTCAGATCATCCTCGGTCAGCGCCGTGGGCCCGCCACCCGTACCTTCAAAGAGGGCGTCCGCCAGGGCCTGTTTCCGGGCCTGCATGGCCTGGATAGCAGATTCAACCGTGCCGGTGGTGTAGAAGCGATGCACAAAGACCGGTTTATCCTGACCAATCCGATGTGCGCGGTCCATGGCCTGACGCTCGACCGCAGGGTTCCACCAGGGATCGTACAGGATGACCGTATCGGCCTCTGTCAGGTTCAGGCCTGTTCCCCCGGCCTTCAGGCTGATCAGGAAAAGCCGCGCGCCGCCCGACTGGAATTTGTCGATCTCGGCCGGTCGGTCCCGTGTTTGGCCATGCAGCATGGCATAGGGCCAACCGTGGGCCTGAACATCGCTTTCGATCAAACGAAGCATTTCGACAAATTGTGAAAACACGAGAACCTTGCGCCCTTCACTCATGAGTTCTTCGAGAATTTCCATCAGGCGGTCCCGCTTGGCACTTTCCGTGACTTTGGCGGCAGCATCAAGCTTGACCAGTTTCGGGTCGCAGCAGACCTGGCGGAGTTTAAGGAGCGCATCAAGGACGGTAATACGCGATCCCGCCAGGCCCTTTGCCGCAATGGCATCACGCACACGGGCGTCCATAGCACTCCGCACACTCTCATAGAGAGCGGCCTGCTTGCCAGACAGTGTGATCACTTCATCGATAACAGTTTTCGGGGGCAGATCATCCGCCACCTCATCCTTGGTGCGGCGCAGAAGAAATGGCTTCACCCGTGTCGACAGGAGCCGTTGCCGCACGCGGTCACCTTTTTGTTCGATTGGCCTGCGATACCCGGAGCCGAAACTCTTCCGGTCGCCCAGCAGCCCGGGAATGAGCCAGTCAAACAGGGCCCAGAGTTCCGTCAGGTTATTTTCCAGGGGCGTGCCGGTAAGCGCGATGCGCTGGCGCGCCTTGATTTGCCGAATGCGTTTGGCCACAGAGGCGGCGGGGTTCTTGACCGCCTGTGCCTCATCCAGAATCGCCAGATCAAATTCATGGGCAAAGAGCGCTTCAGAATCCCGGTTGATCAGTGGGTATGTGGTGATCACAAGATCATGGTCTTCAATCTGTGCAAACCTCCCGTGCCGGTCGGGGCCGTGCAAAGTCAGAAGTTTCAGGTCCGGAGCAAAACGGGCCGCCTCACTTTGCCAGTTACTGATAAGACTGGTCGGAACCACGAGCAGGCTGGGGTGACCGGCTTTGGTTTCCAGATGACGATGGGTCAACAATGCCAGGGTCTGGACAGTTTTACCCAGGCCCATATCATCCGCAAGAATACCCCCGAACCCACTTTCACTCAGGGCCTTGAGCCAACCAAAGCCCACCCGTTGATAGGGACGCAGATCGGCCTTCAGGGCCGCCGGCGTGTCTTCTTCGGTCGTCGCTGAAAGGCGTTTCAGCTGTTTACCAAGCTCCAGAATTCCCGGCCCCCCTGCCCAGGGTGCACCGCATCCGTCCAGCGCCTCGACCAGTTCCGTGACACGACCTGCCTCGGCCTGATGAAACCGTGTCAGTCCCTGCATTTCCAGGAAAGTTTCCACGAACCCTGTCAGCGTTGATCCAGGAAGCGGAACCAGTGTTCCCTCCGGCAACCTCTGGTACAGGACGATGTTCGACAGAAACTCATCCAGATCAAACCCCTCGGCCAGATCGCCATAATCATTGAGCGGCAGGGAATTGATGATTTGCAAAATGGTGGGCATCACATCGAGCGCCGTGCCATCCACATCCAGTTGCACCCCCAAAGAAAACCAGTCCTGGCCGGATGGTTCCAGAACAGTCCGGAAGTTTAAATCGCCCTGATGAAGATGAATGGGCCAGCCTGGATCAATTTTGATCTTCCAGCCAAGGTTTTGCAGTCGCGGCAGGCCCTCCGCAATGAAACCCAGCGCCGGTGTGGTGAACTCCCTTTCGTCCGGCAACACCGGGGGAAAGACAATATGGGCTTCCTTCATCGCTTTCGGAATGCGTCCGTAAATGACCGCGAGTTCCGGAAGATATCCTTCGAATTCTTCTGCCGTGATCTCCAACTGCTCGAAGAGTTTCGACTCCGCCTCAAAATCGCGCCGGATGATGTTGAGACCACCTTCCCCGGTACGCCGGATATCCGATCCTTTCCCGGGCTCCAGAACCTCGTCACACCCCTCATAGCGAATATGCGCCCGGATACAGGGGTAGATCACATTGTGTCGCGGAGAAGTGCGGCGGCGCCAGTTTCCGGAATGATCCCCTTCCCTGCGCCCGTGCCCGAACAATGTCAACTCAATGGACGGCACCAAATCGGTGCTTTCCTGAATTGCGACCGGTTTTGGCCCGGGGACCGGGCTTTCCTGCCTGGCCAGAATATCAGCCACGGCGTTCACTGCTTCTGCCGGTACCGACGGCGCAGCCGCCAAAACACGAGCGACCTGCGATGGCAGCCCGGTTTCCGCGAAACCAATTTCTCCGGTGTCTTTGTCAATGAAGACCGGGTCCGGGAATGGCAGGAGAGCCAGCGACCTTCCGCTCGCGTCCCTGGCCGCAAGCGTCTGGTCGCTATGGGCATCAAGGTGCCATTCAAAGGCAACCTGCCTCGGCTCTGCCCATTGCAGCAGCGGACCACGCACATCTTCTGCCCTGGCGCGGCCCGTTGCAACGACTTGCTGTAGAAAGCCGCCGAGGGCTTCTCCTTCCGGCCAGTTGAACTGTGCCGGATAGGTGTGGGCCGAAAGATACTCCAATTGCGCAAAAATAACCGCGTCTTCCAGGCTGGTCCCTGCCGGAGCACGCGAAAGACTATGATGTCCACTATATTCCTGAACGTTTTTCCCGATACTGCCGTCTTTCTTTACATAGGCTTTGACCGGTACAATCCCGGCCCGGTGGTCGAAGCTGTGTCGAAAGACGTAAAACACCTCATTACCGGAAGGTTTCGACTTTGTTTCGAAAGGCCGGGTTTCTCCAGGGGCGTCCAACCCGTCGAGCCAAGATGACACCGGACCGGGAAGTCCGGCTTGAACGTTCGGTAGAGTGCGGCCCCGTTCTCCGGGCGGCGCAGGCTCCAGGGTGATATCAGTCCCCTTGTGCGCGGCCTCCAGCAGCACGGCTACAACATGTTTGCAATTATACCCGACCGGGCATGAGCAATAACCATCAACATCAGACAGCCGACCATCTGCGGTTCCCCGCATTTTAGCGTCAACCGAGTAGGTCCGGCCTCCCGAGCCCGCAACGGTGCCGGTTACCCGATCACTCCCGTCTAATTGAATGGTCAAAACCCTTCTGTTTGAATAATACGAAACGCCGCGCTTGAAGTAAGCCGGGTCGCCGATTGCTCGAGCAATTTCTGTTTTGGTTATCCGCATGATCAGTGACTTCCAGCATGGAGCGACATTGGTCAAGCCCGGCTGCACCGGATTTGGCGGTTTCCACGGGTTCACGAACCATTTGAGCTGGTGCCTGTTCAGGCAGTTTTCCCGTTGTCGCGACTGTCAGTGCCTGTAACATACTGTTCAGCGTTCCGAACGCACCGAAAAGTTCCCGCTCTGTCAGGTTCTTGTTCCTGCGGAAATCAGCCATGCCCGGTCGATGGCAGAGATAAACAAATCCGATGACAGTGCCCCGAACCGGACGCCGCCAATAATGACCGCCTCAAGCAGCACATGCACATAGATCCAGGCTATCCGGCAATGGTTTCTATAGGTGTCGCCAACGGCGTATTGGCCGCCACCGGGTGTCGCTCCCGGTGTCCGGAAATCACGGGTCCTTCCCGGCGGGGGACGGCTTGTGGGTGTTATGTGCCGCACTTTCCAACGTCTGCGTGCCGTTTTTTTTGCATTTCGTTTCGTTTCGGATTTCCGCAGCCGACAACCGATTGTAACCATTGAGCAAATTTTTTCCGACGGGTCATCTGAAACGAAATGCCCTCCCGAAACGCGCGGGGAAACCGCCGGAGGGGTTGCGCCGGAATTTCCGCGATACCGGCGGTGAAAAAACCGTCAGGAATCCCGGCATGGCCAGCGGCAAAAAAAACCTTCGCGCGACGTGGCGCGCTCCGGTCCCGCCCGCAGTCCGGGGATCGGGCGGCTGCCGACGGGTGTCCCCGTGCCCTGAAACCCTGTGCCTTGCACGCGGAATTCCCGCACCCGTTCTGCAGATCAGGTCCGGCAGATCGCGGCGTCGATCAGAATGTCATCGCCAACGGTGCCGACAAACATCTCGTCGGGGATCGCCGCACGGGCAGATGGATGTTTTGATCTCTTAGCCGCCTATCCGGCGGGGGGTCATTCGTCACAGTATTTTCTCGAAATCAAGGGTCTCTCAGCCGCCTATCCGGCGGGGGGTTTATCAAAGGGAGAGAGACATTGATCGACCGATTCTCTCAGCCGCCTATCCGGCGGGGGGTTATGAGCGTGATGCGCAGAATCTCCTGCATCGTTCTCTCAGCCGCCTATCCGGCGGGGGGTTCCTTCCTTCTATCCGAAGAAAGTAATGTAATCAAGAACTTATGCGTCAATCAATTCGACAACCATCTTTTTAAAGGGCATTCTCAAGCCATTGATTTTACTTGGTTTTTCCGAAGGGTTCAAAAAGATCCTCCTTTTTTCCGCGGGTGAATCCGGTAAATTCAGTATAGGTTACCTCCGGATCAGTGTCATTGCGATAATCCGGAATTTGAGCCCTCATCAACTCCTTCAGGTTCGACGAGGTAAGCTCACCGTGGCTTTGGGCGTATTCGAGCCACGCTGCTCCGCTTAGATCGTCGAACAGGTGCTCTCCGTCTATCTTGCAGATATCCAGCCCACTCTCTGCCGCCTTTCGCATCACACTACTGCTCGTACCCGGCGCAAGGTCCAGGTACCACTCAGCGTCTTCGAAACTCTCTCCAATCATCAAGAAAAGAATGTCGCGGTTATCCGCGCGCCGGAATCTGCGGGTTCGGGTCATGGTGAGGTTCAGCCGGGCGTTCAAATGCGTCGTGTACAACCCAAGTGGTGCCTTATCGTCGTCAGATTTCGCACAGACCATCTTTGACCGCAGCCCGGCCTCCGCGTCGCGAAGCGGGAAGGATCCCGCACCGGAGAGTATCGGTGCGGCGCTGATCTCCGCGAAATCTTCATCCCCGGCCAGATCTGTAAACTTTCGGTCTTCGTATGCTTCAAGGCACCGCTGCGCGGGTACCTTTGTCTCTTCAGCAGGTCTTGTCTCCACCCCCGGTCTGATCAGGCGCTCATCTTGCATCACGATCGGGCTGCGCCCCAGGATCAGCACATTCGGATGATTGCCTTTCGCCGCACGGTGACGGCGCACCCGGCCAGCAGCCTGGATGATCGCACGCGTCGAGTTGGGGTCCAGGATCGCATAATCGAAGTCCAGGTCGTTCCCTGTCTCAATCACGGGCGAGGTGACGACAACGATCTCAATCTCATGCGCGCCTGTCTCGACGGCCCGTTCAAAGAGGCGCTCTTTATAGCAGAGCGAACGGAGGCCCATATCCGGATCATCGCCCTTGCGTGTCAGTGCGCGCTTGAGGCGATCCTCGATCCAGGCCCGGTGCAGACGCGGGAATTGTGAATGAAGGCATAAGACCACCCGAAGGCGACCGTCGTCCCTGCGACCCGATGGAAGCTGTGCAGCCAGCGCGGCGGTATGTGCGATCCGTGTCATACGAACCATGCCCGCAGAAACCCGGACCCCCTCGATTTCAGCGGCGTTAAGGCCGTGCATCCGTGTGCAGCCCGCGTCGATCTGCCGGACGAGTTCCTGCCAGTTGCAACAGGGCGGAAGTATCTCGCCCCGGCGTGCCGCGGGAGTGGATCGAATCCCGTCCAGAGTTACTCCCTGGCATTCAGAGATGACCTGCGAGAGGCCCCGGCCATCCTCGTTCGTGAAGCAGGACTTCGGCGCATCGCTCGTACAAAGGAGGTTCACATGCGCACTCAGGCCCTGCGTCCGGGCGAACTCCGTCCAGCCCCGCTCGTAGGCTGTATGCAACGCCTCGGCGATGTCCGGGGTCAACGTAGCCGACATGATGATCACCCGTCGACCAGACGCGCCCGCCTGGAAAACAAGTCGCCCGATCGCAGCGATGTCCTCACCGTCGAACTGATCGATCTCATCCAGGATCAAGTCAGAGGTCAGGAGGCGGAGCGACTGGATCAGGAAGCGCGAGTTGACCGGCGAGGCCACTCCCATGAGGTGATCAATCGTTCCGACCATGATCGGCGGGGCCAGCAGGCGCCGTCCGACAGCCGCGCGTTTACCGGCATGGCGCAGTATGAGATCACAGAAGGCGGGCAGGCTGTTGTCAGTGTCGATGGAAAGAGAGCGCAGCCAGTCCGCCTCGCCTGAATCCCCTTCCCTGGGGACGTCGCCGGTCGCATGCTCGACATGAAGCCAATCAGGCAGTTTGATCAGGCTCTCCGAACCCATCCTGTTGTCGTGTTTCTGTTCGTTCCGGCCACAGGGGTCAAAGTCCAGTGGCGGTTGACCGATGAGAACCGAAACATCCTCGTTCCGGAATCCCAAGTCTGCCACATATTCCTCTGCAGACTGCTTCGCCAGGACTCGCAACCCCAGCCCGAGGCCCATGCGAAGGTACCGCCTTTCGGGTCGCGTGTCCCCCATCGCCGCGTTCGCAAGGATCGTGGGCGCCCCCCGCGTCTTGCCGGTACCGGTCCCGGCCATGAGGCAGGCGAAGAAACCGCCTTCATTACGCTCGCACATCGCGCGGGCCACTTGCGCCGCCTCCGCTTGCCACAGAAATTGCGGCGAGCCCGAGGGGAGAGGATACAGAACCTCGACCGGTATCTGCCCCTCATCCAGACCAGGGAAACGGTACCGGTACCGGTGCAGAAGGTCGAACGTACCGCGGACATGCGTGTAGACGCGGCGAACATGCGTCGACAGGTCATCCGCCGGAACCCGCTTCTTCCCACCTGGCGTCTCTTCCATGGTGTTGGCGAGATGATCCGGGATATCATCAAGGCTTCTTTTCAGGGCAGAGCCGATATGGTCTGCGAACATAAGCGAGGCGCGCAGCGAGATATCGGCGCTTGCGGGCAACGCGCCCGGATCAAGCTTCTGCGCGTCCCGGCGTAGCCGTGTCAGCCACCATGGCTCGTGCCAGAACGGCACCCCCTCCGCAATCTGAAGATCCTTCCTGCAAACAAACTTCGCCCCCTGATTGACGTGGCGGCCGGCGAGAAACCCGACATGGGAAGAATCTCCCTCCGGAAGCCGGTGATGGGTAAGAATGAGCATGCCGACAAGATGTGACAGGGTGCTCTTTTGTCCTATGAAACCGAATCCGATTTCGCCCTTAGGTTGATTATGGATGTTCCCCAACTGCCTGGTCACCTGCTCGCAGGCTTTATCAATACATTTCGGCGTAAGCTGCGCGAGCGCATCGGCGAGTTTATCATCCGGGGTGGTCCCGAACAGCTTATCCCAAACGGCCGCAGAGTGGAGTTCATGACGAACGGCATCCGCTTCCGGCTTGGCGGCTTTCAGGCTTCGCCGGAGCTTGCCTTGAAAGAGACGTGTCGCCTTTCCAAGATCATGAAAGAGGGCGGCGATGCGAACCACCGCGCCACCGATGATCTCTGCGGGAGGTCCTTCGGCACCCCGACGCACGGCTGCCGGATGAGAGGCGACCGGTACCAGTCCATCCTCCGAAAATGCGGATCGTGAACCGATACGGATCAGCGGGATACGGCTCTCATGCGCACTGCGGATTTCGTGGATGGTCACGGCGGTATTCCGTTTGGCACTGTGACGGAGTTCGCGGGCAACCCGATCAAGACACGCATTCGTCGCCTTTCCCCGCCATGTCCGGTCGCCGATGCGCCAGAAATACCGATCAAGGATCCGAGCGGTGCGCCCGCGCGACTTCTTGCTTGACCTGCAGACGGCAATCACCTCACGCATGCGCCGCCGTTTCAGACGAGCCGACGGCGATCATCCGCTCAACCGTGCCAATCGCCTCAGCCAGAATCCTGCGGTCATCGAAGGTGCTGATCAGTCGGACCCGAAACGTCTTTTCCGGATCGGTGTCACGGTTGTTGGTGACGGCAGCGAAGGCAAGCGGCAGGACAAGGGCGTCCTTGAATCCATCCGCAAGGTCGAAGACAAGCCCCCCTGCACGCGTCTTGCCGTGAAAAATCGACATATGCGGCGGGATCCCGAGTGCCCAGAGCGCTGCGCCGGCCATGCCATAACAAAGATAATTCCCGTGATCTATCAGGCGGTTCACCCGTTTCATCGGGTCCGCCATGTCTGCCTTGTTTTTTGCCGCTCCCACCCCGGCGTCTCGCCGGAAAGTGCCCTTCCTGGAAAGACCCGACATTCTTGCGAACTCTGCATAACAAGCTTTCGAAAAGACGCCTTCGAACCCGAGCAGCTTCTGAATGTCGCGACACTCTTCCAGATCATTTTCGAATTTTTCGCATATCCGTGTGAGTCCGCTGAGTTCACGTGCCTGCAGCATCCGTTGCGCACCGGCATCGCCAAACTTTCGCATCCGGGCCGTGCGATCACGCATCACCGCCTTCGCGGCCAGGAGTGAGCGCACGGGACTCTGATAGATCGGCAACATCTCCCGGAAATGGCGCGGCGCGGTATAGGTAGTCAGCGCACCCATGTGCAATGGCGTCCCGCCGGTGCCGGTGACCGCAAGATGCACGCCTTCCTCGCCGAGCAAGCGCATCGCGTCCTGGGTGATCGAGGTACCCTGTCCGATAAAAAGGACGGCGAGATTCACATGCGGGATATTGTATTCCCGGCGATGTTCGTCATCCGTGATATGATAAACAATGCGCGTTCCCTCCACATGGATGCGGGCGCGCTCAAGATAGAGTGCGCCCTCGCGATCAGTCGCAAGAAGGCGGGGGCCACCTTTATGTTGCATCTTCGGCGGCGCGCACGGAATCGGGAACCACGGGCAGCACCGCCGGCATCCCTGCACCGGAAAACCCGAACGTGCTGACCATGAGTGGCGCGCCACCGATCTCACCGACCCTTTCACGCAAGTGAAGAATGGTGTGCCCGTAATGCAGTGCCAGCGCAGAAACGTCGTTTCCCCGCGCCTTTGCGGGCTTCCCCACCGGCTTTCCGCGCCGCACGGCGCGCGCGTGGCTGCGGCGAATCCATCCGGGAGTACGCTTTTCGCAGGCCCGGTCCCGGACGTAGGCGGCACCCGGCCTGCCAGGTTCCGTAAAAGCCTCCGCGATTTGCGTGTCCATGAGCATTCCGCGACGTTTCAGGGAAATCATCCCGTCAAGAGAACCGAGTGCCAGCAGAGAGACCTCCGAACCGATCAACTCGATCTCATGACCGGGCAGCATATGGTTGCGGCCCATCCGCATCTGCGGCAGCGCGACCGCGATGAAGTCCTCCGGTGATCCGTGGCGGTTCGCATGATGGACAGCGTTCAGCGCCCTGGTCAGCACGTCATGTGCTGCACCGAGCGCGATCACCGCCTGCACCGGCTTGACCAGCAGGCGAGCAGTGCCGTGGCACCGCCCCCTTCCCTCGTTCAACTGACCGCTCATCCGTTCTTCCCGGATTTCTTGCCGCTGGCACCGAAAACGCCGCCGCGTACCAGATTGGCCATGACGAAATGCACATCGTCGCTCAGATCGTCGACGCCCTGTGCCGACTCAACTGCATTCATGAGAGTCTCGGCCTTGGCGCGGATATCGTAGAAGCTCTTCTTCGTCTTTGGGTTCCGCAGGATGGCGCCTGTCTCCTGGATACCGCCATAGGGATTCACGGCAATCGGGGAGGTATGTTCCTCACTGCCGTGCCAGATGTCGATGTGACGCAGGGCAGCGCCGATCTTCTGCGAGTGCATCGATGCCTGCGAGACTTCGCGGCCTCCGTGAAAGGTGGCAAGCTTCGCATAGACGCGGCTGAGGTTGGCATCCGCCTTCTCAGCGCGGACATACTCCTGCGACGGGAATATCTCCTGGCCAGGTTCCATGGCCGCATTCCATGTGACCTTGCCGGCACAGGCCGCACCCTTGCCATCCGAGAGCCCCCCGGCGATTCCGTTGATCAGTTCCTTCAGATCATTTGAATCGCCCTCGGTAAGCGCCGCGACCAGATCCGCCTCGGTTGCAGGCTTGTCCAGGTCAAGACGGAACGGGTCGAAGCTCAACTTCATATCCTTGATCTCGACCGTTACGGACATCGCGTCAGACTGGAAACGGTTGCGCCAGGCGAAACGCGCGTTGGCAACGTTCCAGGTGTAGAGCTCAGCGAGGGTGCGGAATCCGCCCGCAGCCCTATATCCCTCGGCGAGACGACGATAGGATTCGCCGACCTCGGTGTTGCCACAGGCGTGCGGGCGCAGGGCGAGCGGCATAAAACGGAACGAGAAGCTCAGCTCAACGCCGTCATGCCCCTGCGGGACTACCGCGAACTCGACCGACTGGGGGTTACTCAATCCGGGGTTTTTTGCCTTGTCCTCTGAAGACTGGCCACGGACCCCTTTCTCCAGCACCTCGATCGGGGTGCGGGCTTCGGGATTATCGGGCCGGGTTGCAAAGAACAGCCCCTCGGTGATCTGGATAGAACGCGCATAGGCGAGCATACCCGTCTCGAATGACGGGCCGGTAGCAGGTTCAGGCATGGTGTTGATCCTTTTTCTCAGGGGTTGCGGGGTGATAGGCGCAGTGGCCGAGGATATAATTTCCCCTCGCCTCCCAGGACCACAGGGACGCTTTGAGCCCATCCTCGGTCAGGCTCGTGAGACGATCGTTACGTACTGATATCAGCTCGGCGATACCAAGTACCGGTTCAGCAAAAACATGCGGAACATCCCGGCTTCGGGTCCGGATTCGCTCCGGTACTGTATCGGGGTTCTCGATCAAGTGGTAACCGGCGGCGACCGGCACAATCCAGCCGGACCCCGGGGAAGACTTGGCGGGAAAGAGCGTGGCCGCGATCTCCGCCAGACCGTCTTCATCCCCGGTAGTGATCCTGCGGCGCTCAGGGCAGTCGGGAGGAACCAATGCGTCGCTCGCAGGGACCAATGCGTAGCCGCGCCGCATTCCCCGGAAGGCACCCCCACCGTCGGGCGTGACCTCTTCGATCTCGTAGTCGTCGTTTTGCAGGATGCCGCCGGCGATGCGGCGACCGTACATCGCTTTTTGCAGGGTCGTCTCGCTGTTGCAGCCTGGCAGGTCGATCAGGATGGATACGTCAACAGTTCCGGTCAGGTCCTCCATTGTCTCGATAGGCATGAAGGCACCGGATTTCAGCTCCATCTCGGGCTTGGTGCGCCCCCGGGAGACCTCGACCCGGTGCAGGACCGGCAAGGTGCACGCGCTCCAGGGGGGCAACTCGAGATCCCGCGCCAGCGCGTCTGCGAGCCCGAGGAAGGAGAGAGGGCTTGGTAGCCCGGCAGCAAAATCGTTCATGAGCAGGTTCACCCGGCTCGCGCGAAGGTTCCGCATGGCGAACAGCATGTCTCAGCCCTCCCTGCCCTTGCGATGCCGTTTCACCCGGTGGGTGAAATGCGGGCTTGAGAGGGCCTTGCGCGCCCGTTGTCGCTCTGCATCGCCTGACCAACGGCGACGCAGCAGGATTTCGACCGCGCCAGGCGGTGCCTGAATCGCGTCACGCGATATCCCATGACGATCCGCAAAGAGGCCCGCCTCATCCAGCGTCTCGGCCGCAAACGCCTTGACGCCCCGGATCAATCTGTCGGCCCGACGGTCGAGGTGGGAGCGGGTGTTTGTGTCATTA
Organism: Roseovarius sp.; assembly: GCA_965207105.1. Taxonomy (GTDB): domain Bacteria; phylum Pseudomonadota; class Alphaproteobacteria; order Rhodobacterales; family Rhodobacteraceae; genus Roseovarius. The sequence goes on from CBDBLS010000028.1 coordinate 818,257, forward strand.
TACCTGGCGTCGGCATCAAGCTGGGCAGCGTAATCCAGTATCCAGGTGTCGATCCCGGGCTCGCGCCAGCGCGGAAAGCGGCTGCCCTTAACGAATCGAAAAAGCTCTGCGTCCATCTGCGTCATGCCAGGCGGCATCCCGGCAAGGAACCGGGCCCGTGGGCCGCCGATTGCACCCGAGATATTCCGAGGCTGGGCGCTGACCGCCTGTTTATGCCAGCGACCGCGTGGCACCCGGGGGGCGTTCGGAGCCTGTTTCTGAAAATACGGCTCTATGACCCGCTTCATTCCCATAAAGGCAGGTGCCCGGGAAACCGGGGTAATCTGGAGATCGCCGCCGCCCGGGTGACGAACGAAGATAATCGGGAACTCGCCCGCGGCAAGCTTTTTCACTGGAGGCGGGTCGCATTGCAGGGCTTCGGAGACGGCCATAAGGACGGCTTCGCCAAAGACGTGCTCAAACGCATCGAGAACACGCCTGGAGATATCATCCGGGTTACAAACGTGATCCACTATAGACCTCGGCGGATGGTCACGGATTTCCAGTGGTCTAAAAAGTATCTTCGCGAAAGGGATATCAGCGGCGTTGACAGCGGGAAGAAGCGGACTGTTGTGATTGGATCGCGCATCCGCAAAGCGTAGAACCGGAGCGTCGCCATCCGTGCGCGGCGAGATCATCTTCAGCAAATGCGTCCCGCTCTTCTGCGCAACCCGCTTGAAGGCCTCCAGTTTGACCGTGCCCCCGCCTCCGCCCTTCACGGCTTGATTCATCAGGATGAATTCTTGCTTCAGATCATTGAGGCCGATGATCCGCCCGGTTTCTTTGAAGCTGAGAAGATTGTTCTTTGGAATTTTACGCGTTGTCCCGGTTTCCTTGCTCACGGAACACCTCCTTTAGATGAACGGCTCAAATCGCACGCATTCCCAAGCCGACACACCCCGAGTGGAGGGAACGTCCCGTTCTTTGCTGAAACTTGCCTGAGCGGCGCTGCTTGCTAGAGGTTATGCGGCGTCTTTCATATGCTCAACCCTGGCCTTTTTGCAATGCTGGGCAATCGAATGAATAAAATGCTGACATTGTTGTAATTTTCTGAGTCGGTCTTGTGGATTATGCCATTTCAGGAGTTTTTCATGACCAACGCGCCGGTTTCAACGCCCCTGCCTGACTTTTTGTCCCGTTTTGACACAACCCGGCGCGACAGGTGCCACGCGCGCTGTTATGGCCACCACTGTCTTCTTTGGCGCTGCCCTTTTACGATAACCGCCATTGAATGCTCCCGTGGCCGGAAACGAAAAGGGCCGGTCGCAATGACCGGCCCTTTGTGTCAGTGGACAGATGTGCCCGTTATTCCTGTTGACCCATGAACATCAGCAGGAACTGGAACATGTTCAGGAACGCGATGTAGAGGCTCAGCGCGCCATCAATAGCCGCTTTGTCCAACCATTCCTGATCACCGTGGCTCGCGTGTGCCACGTATGTGTTCTTGATGTCTTGCGTGTAGAACGCTGTCAGGCCTGCAAAGATCAGAACGCCCAGAGCAGAGATCGCAAACATCATTGCAGGGGACTGCAGGAAAATGTTGATGATCATTGCAACGATCAGTCCGATCACGCCCATCATCAGGAACGTACCCATGCCGCTGAGGTCTTTCCTGGTCGTGTAGCCATACAGGCTGAGACCCGCGAAAGCGATTGCAGTAACCAGAAAGGTTTGGGTGATGGAATAAGGTGTGTAGACGAGGAAGATCGAACTCATCGAGACGCCCATTACGGCGGCAAAGATGAAAAAGCCCAGTTGCACCGCTGATGCAGAACCACGACGCATCAATGCGCCCCAGCCGAACAGGATAAAGGCCAGTGGTGCAAACATGACCACCCAGCGCAGCGGCGTTGCGTACAGCAACTCTCCCAAACCTGTCAGGTATTGGCCCTCGCGCAACTGAACCGTTGCACCAGTATGGTCGGATGTGACGGCAAGACCTGCGATGGCCCAGGCAGCCGCAGCGGTGATCAACATGCCAATCGACATGCTGCCGTAAACTTTATTCATATGGGCGCGAAGCCCTGCGTCGATCTCGGCGGCGTGTGTACCGGCCACCGACCGGATCGTATTCAACTCAGCCATTATGACCTCCAAATTGATACATTGTCCGACAGGTTTGTCCCATCGGTCGCGGATTTCCTCCCGCTCATGCGGTAATATCGGGTCGGAACAACTCCTTTCAAGGGTTTTCGCAACTGCCCGGCATGTTGGACACGCGTCGTTTCCTGTACAGGCTCTGGACGGTTTTAGCCGAGGCGCATTGCGGCGATCAACTGATCCGGCGATTTCATCAGTGTTTCAATGACCAGGGGAATCGATTGAACAACCCGGACACTCCGATAAATCTGGCCATACACCCTTTAGTTGCAGATTTCAATGCGATGAAGGTCCAAATTGACGTTTGATGCCCCGGTTGGTGTTCGCGCCAATGTCGTATCAGCATTCTAATGCCGATTTTTTCGTTCAGTCGATTGCCCTGTTCCATTGACCGACCAGCCTTGTTTTTGTGCGGTGCATGTGGCCGGGCGGCGGCGCGGATGGAGGATCGTCGGATCCGCGACGACAGCACCTTGCCTCCGGATATCCTGTCGCCCGGTGCGAGGCATAGCCAGGATGCGAAGTGTTCACGCACAGACCGGTCCCGCACTCTCCACCGGTGTGAGGGACAGGGATGGTCCTGGCCCGTGGATTTGGGTCAGGTCGACCCTGGGAACACCGAAGAGCGCGGCGCGGACATCGAATGATGGGCACCCACCTGCTTTACCCTGGTCCGGGCGCGGGGCAATTGGCCTGCCACGCCTGAAAAAGACTTGTGCTGGGTTCCTGACCGCAAGGGCGATGGGCAACGGTGTCGACAAAAAGCTGTGGGTAAAAGTATCAACGAAATGGCGATGATGGACCACTACAACTACGTCACCGGGAGGCCGATTGAACTTTATCTGGCCCAATTAAACGGCATTGGTCCGGGGTTTGAAAAGTCACCATGCAATGCCTATTGAAGTGAAACGGAATCGGGTTGCGCAGGAACACCGACTTTTCCCAACCGCTGTAAATCAGGGTGTCGACGGCGATGCGGGACGGGTTTCCCGGGTCACGCGCGGGGCTGGATTCACTTTTCAGGTGCGACACCGGGTTTCCGGGCGAAGGCTCGACTGGCGTCCGGAAGCCGGGGCATTTTCGCGGGGTTGACCTGAACTTCCAGACGGTGTCATTGGTGTCTGTGTCCCCAGGCTCCCGAAAGAGGCCGCAGCAAAACGCAGGGAACGAATGAAACGGCTTGCCAACGGCATGTTGGCTACCACCAGGTGCCGCTCCCGGTGTTCGGAAAAGATGGGTCCTTCCCGGCGGGAGACGCTCGTGGGTGTTATGTGCCGCACCTTCCTACTTCTGCGTGCCGATTTTTTTGCATTTCGTTTCGTTTCAGATTTCCGTCGCCGACAACCGATTGCAACCATTCAGGAAATTTTTTCCGACGGGTCATCTGAAACGAAATGGCCCTTGGGCTCGAAACGAAATGGCCCTCCCGAAACGCGCGGGGAAACCGCCGAAGGGGTCGCGCCGGAATTTGCGCGATACCGGCGGTGAAAAAAATGTCAGGAATCCCGGCATGGCCAGCGGCAAAAAAACCTTCGCGCGACGGGACGTGCTCCGGTCCTGCACACGGAATTCCCGCACCCGTTCTGCGGATCAGGTCCGGCAGATCGCGGCGGCGATCAGGGTGTCCGGTTTTACCGGTCCCGTCCTGTTCGCCGGGGGCAACACCATTATTGCCAGGACGGGGACCTGCTCCGGCCTGAGCCGGGGAAATTGCGCGACCCCGGGTTTCATCCGGACAGATGTCGGAATGCCGGTGGCTGATGACCGGGTTGACATGTGCCGGACCGGTCCGCCCTGTAACGCCACCTGCGAGGCCACCGCAGGGAAGGCCGGGAACGACACCATGGACAGCCCTGCCCTGCCCGCCGTCCTGACCGGTGCCCTGGTCCCTGCGTTTCCGGTCAGGAAGACCGGCACGGCAGTCCGGTTCAGTCTGCGGTTTTATGCAGGGATGGTCCGCCGGGAGGCAAGCGGGGCGCGGTGTGAACCGGCGACCGGGGATGTCCGGTCTGCACAGGCGCAGCTGACAGCCGGTCGGGCCGGTTGCCGACACCCTGGCAATACCCGTTCCCTGCCCGCCGACCGCAGGCCCGTTCCACGCAGGTCCGTTCCACACAGGTAACGGGAGCCCCGCAGGAATTTGCGGGCCTGCACCCTGCCACAGAGACGGCCACAGAGACGGCCCGGCGCACCGACAATTTTTTCCCTGTTTTTCCTCCGAATTTCCCCTGAATTTCCGGAGAAATCCGGGAGAGACTGGTTGGCAGCATACTGACCGCACAGCCAGCCACACTGCCGGTTTTCTCCCCTGCAGATTTAGAGCGGTTTTATGCCGTATTATCAGTAGGTTAAAAATCGGTGTTTCCGACAGAGACGCTTTACCCGGGCGGAAATACCCCCCGGATACCCGAAAGTCTCTGCAGGCGTATTTCATCATCCGTTTCGGGTATTCAGGTCGGAGCCTCGATGGCTGGGCAAGTGGCTCCTGAGGGGTTTTCGTCCTGTCGTTCGTCGCCTTCAAGGCGTCCACTGGACGCTTTGACCCTTGCGGGTTGGCGCGACCCGTTGGCAGCGCGTCCGGCACACCAGATCAGCGAAATGCGTAAACCCTGTGAATAGCCTGCTTCCGGCAGGACGAGCACCGCACCGCATCAAGCGAATCGCGGACCCGCACCGCGCGACCATGTCGCGCAATCAGCGGTACCACCGGGACCTCTCCCACGTGACCGCAGGTGCACTCCACCTGAAGGAAGGCACAGTCCAGTGCATCAAGGCGCAGCCCATCAACCCGGAGCCGCGGCATCCCGCTCACCGGGGCCACGGACGGCAGCGGGGCTTTCGTCCGGTCCCGCCCCTTCACCGTTCGACGCCGCAGAAACGTCAGAGCACACATCCCTCTGTTGCGATTGATGCGATTGATGCGATTGATGCGATTGATGCGATTGATGCGAAATCGTAGCGCAGCCACCATAGGCCCGGCAAGGCCTCAAAAGACCCCCGCGTGTCGAATCCCGAGGCCCGGACAGGCCGAGGCCAGCCGCACCCCGAACATGGAACCCCCGGAGGGTGCGGGTGCCATAGACAACCGGCCCCTGCCCCGAAGCGGTTTCAGCCCGGCCCGGCAATCCGCAGCTTTTTCGGCACGAGGGTGTTCATCTGCCGGATATGCTCCGGCAGGCACAGGGTCCTGAAATCATATGTCCCGACCACATGCGCCCGCGCCGCCGGGCCCGGATGCGCACAGGTGCCGGGATTGGCCAGCACGTCGATCACCTGATCCGCCAGCGCATCCGCATCAAAGAAATCCACCAGTAATCCGGTTTCGCCATGGGTGATTGCCTCGCGCACCGAAGGCACGTCCGGGGCCACGATGGTAGCCTGCATCGCCATTGATTCCAGCAGCGACCAGCTCATCACGAACGGAATGGTCAGATGCAGATGGCAGCGGCTGATCTGAACCACCTGGTAAAAGCCGGAATAAGGTACCCGCCCCAGGAAATGCACCCGGTTCCAGTCGACACTTGGACTTCGTCCCTGTTTCCGGACAGTTTAGTTATTGACCCTATGCGGCCATTTTCCAAGTCATATCTTCGAACGCTTGTTTTGGTGTTTTATAACCGATGGCGGAGTGACGCCTCTGCCGGTTGTAGAAGACCTCGATATATTCGAAGATTGCAGCCTTGGCTTCCGCCCGTGTTTTGAACCGCCGACGGTGAACCAACTCCTTTTTCAATGATGCAAGGAAGCTTTCCATTGGCGCATTGTCCAGGCACTCGCCCTTGCGGCTCATGGATTGCGCAATCCCTGCCTTTTCGATCAGCTTGCGATACTCGCCACCGGCGTACCGGCTCCCCCTGTCGGAGTGGTGGATCAGACCGGGAACAGGGTCCCTGCGACCCGGGGCCATCGTCAGGGCATCGCAGCAAAGCTCGGCCCGCATGTGATCCTCCATCGCCCAACCAACGATTTCCCGCGTGGCCATGTCTTTCACGCCGGCCGGATAGAGCCACCCTTCATCCGTATCGATACAGGTGATATCGGCCAACCAAACCGTATTGGGAGTGAGGCGGTGGAACTCCTGTTCCAACAGGTTTGGCGATGGGCTCATTTTGTGATTGCTATCCGTTGTCACGGGCTTGCGGCGCCTGTTCAGGCGTGGAGACACCTTGTTTTCCTTCATGATCCGCGCCACCCGCCGCTCGGAGACGGTTTCGCCATCGGCCACCAGGTCCTGATGGATCCGCTTTGATCCGTAGCATTTCCTGCCGGCTTTGAAGAAAGTCTTGATCCTGGGCGGCAGTTCCAGATCCCGAACGTCTCGATCTGCTTTACGCTGATCCCTCGCCGGTTGGCCGGCCAGGAAACCATAAAACCGGCCCCGGGAAATCGCCGGAACCCTGCAAAGCGTGGAAACCGCGTATTGAGCTTTATGGGCAGTGACGAATCTGCGCTTGTTCGTCATGGTTTCACCGCCCGTGTCGCGAAAAAAGCGGATGCTTTGTGCAAAATCTCCACTTCTTCTGTCAGGCGCTTGTTCTCCTTGCGAAGACGGGCCAGTTCCGCTGCATCCGCCTTCTGCCGCCGCCTGGCTTCAGCTGAGCCGAACGCTTCGATCTCAAGTCGCCAGGTCTTCAACTGTGTGCCGGTGATTCCAGGCTCCCTGGCAACGCTGCCCTGTGTCGCGCCCGGTTCATAAACCCGCTCAACCGCTGCTGCCTTATAATCGTCCGTATACTTCCGTCGATGGTGTCCCATTTGGTGCCCCTTTCATGGACAGGGATAAAGTACCCCAGTGTCCGGAAACAGGGACGAAGCTCACTACGAATACTGGCGTTCTTCGGAGTGTCGCGGCTGCGGGCGGTGACAATAGGTCGGCATAAGCGCCCTTCTAAGGTGACTGAGGAGCTTGTCTTATGACTTTCCCTGGGTTTCATGCGAAGTTTGAGTCGAAGCCGGTCACTGGATCGGGAGGAGCTTGGTTGTCATGAACCGTTTGATAGTTTGATCAGCCACCGTCTTCGCATGAGGCCTGAACGGATACGCAGCAGCTGCTGGCTCTGCACGACAAGCATAGGACATCGAAGATAATGAAGGATAGCATCGGGATCGACATCTCCAAAGCGCATTTGGATGTCTACCGCACGGGGACGGGGCAGCATGCCCAATTCGACAACACCGCTTCCGGCTTTCGCGCGCTCAGGCGCTGGATCGGGAGCGAACAGCCACAAATCGTGGTCTTTGAACCAACGGGTGCTTACCATGCCTCCTTTGAGAAGGCGTGCTCAGGCAAATTGCCTCTGGTGAAGATCAATCCACTACAGGCCCGCCGCTTTGCCCAGGCGCATGGAACGCGTGCCAAAACAGATGCAGTTGACGCGCGCATCCTGGCCACGATGGGTTCGGCGTTTGATCTGCTACCGGACAGGCCTTACAACAGGAATGAACGTGAACTCAAAGAGTTGCACATCGCGCGGATGGCCCTGGTCAAGGACAGAACCCGGCTGTTGAACCGTGTGAAAACACAGACTCTGGCGTTCACACGCCGCCAGACAAAAGCACGCCTGACGCAGGTCAAACGCCAGATCGCAGATCTTGACGATGAACTCGGGACGCGTCTGCGTGATTGTCGGAAAAGGGCGCGCGCACATGATATTCTCCGCTCCATTCCCGGCATCGGCGAGGTCGCTGCCGTCGCCATCCTGGTCGAATTTCCAGAGATTGGAACACTGGCCCGCAGGAAGGCAGCCAGTCTGGCGGGCCTCGCACCCATGACGCGACAGTCCGGGCAATGGCGCGGCAAGGCCTTCATTCAGGGCGGTCGTAAAGTCCTGCGCGACGCTCTTTACATGCCGGCTCTCGTCGCGGCACGCCACAACCCTGACCTCGCAAGGAAATACCAGGCCATGATTGCAGCCGGAAAGCCTGCCAAAGTCGCTCTCACCGCGCTCATGAGAAAACTGATCGAGATGGCAAATGCCCTTGTCAAGGCTGACCGCGAATGGTCGCAAAATTCTCCTTGATCAAGACGGATACTTTAAACTAGGTCAAGCCGGTTCACTGCCGACATTGCCCTCTAAGGCGGCTTTTAAACAAGTCTATACTTATCTATACTTACAGCACCGTTTGGCGGATCCCGGTCATTCGCTGCAGCTGCAAGGGCCCGTGTCAGTTAGGAATAAGCGGCCATTCACCGCCAAGACTATCATGACATCGTTGCTGCACTTGCATCAAGGTCGGCAACGCTCATCGAAGCAGAGGTTGCAAAGTTTTGAAGGGCACGCTCAATAGCTAGAAGGGGATTTCCTGTTCGAGATATTCGTTCGAGGCGACTGAATGCTCCACGATAAGCAGACATTATACTGACCGCTCAAGGCTGCGGTGAGATCAGGTGAAGCTGCCATTCGCTGCGATTGCGCGATCTCGTGGTAGACAGGATCAGGCGCTGCGCGTAACGCGAATACTTGGACCTACTTGGACGAGCAACCATTTTTGGGGCCTTGTTATCGGGCGCTTTATTGGCAGAATGACACGGTGCTTTTTGCTTTAAGTTGTGCCAACGTTACTTCAGGCGCAAGCTCACCAAAGCTACCATGGAGACGTTAAAGGGGTATCGGTGTCAAAGAATGACTAACTTTGTTGCGAAGCGTTTCGATGATCGCATTCTCGGTCGAGAGGATAGCGGCAACGCATTCGCGCAGTTTATCGATGAGTTTCTTCGCCTAGAAGCCCCTGATATGCAACTAGTTCGGGGTCTTGCACGTGGGGCCGATGGCGCGATTGACTTATTCGACCCTCACCAAAGACTAGAGCAGATTGTAGAATGTAAGTTCATTGGGGCTGACACCAAATCGACAGCCGAGGAGCGTTGGGGCGAAGTAAAACGCACTCTCAATAAAAACCTACTTCCATTGGCGCAAGGCGATGACAAAGGGCGCAAGCGGTATAGGCCATGGTTGAGGTCTAAGGGTGACCTCAAGAAATACACTTTCGTGACTTCGTCGATCTGCGCCAGTGCAGACTCGCGACACGAATTGAGAACGGCAATGTCCGGCTTCTTCAAAGAACAATCCCATAAACATGATGAATTGAGTCACCTCGCTGATGTTGAAGTGGACTTACGGTATTGGGACGATCTGGTAGGACAGAGCGCGGCGCTTGCACCGCTTTTTTACCGCTGGTTTGGTGGATTCCCGCCGGGCTATGGCGAAATTGCCGTTAGCTTCGGCTCTGAGGAGGGATTCAAGCAGTTTCTGGCAAATCGGAACCTGCCGTATTTCTCGCGCGATTCATATCTGTCGGAAGCTAAGCAGAAGCCAGCCTCACAGTTCGATGCCATTCTCCAGTTCCTAACCCAAGGAAACGATGCTAGAGCGCGAGTGATTTTCGGACCGGGTGGGGTTGGCAAGACCCGCCTATCGATTGAATTATGCGAAAAAGCGCGGGAGATCGGGTGGTGGCCAATCCGCCTTGATCGCAAGGCAAGTGTTTCTGAACTTGATGCAATCTGCCAAAGCCATGCTAACACGGCGAAACTGCTTCTATTTATCGATTATGCTGAGGCATTTGAGGAACTTGATCAATTACCCGAGGCTGTGGCCAGACTTGCATCTGATGGCAAGCACCGCATCTCTGTCCTCGTATCGACGCGATCAAGCTCACGTCAAAAAGTGACTGATCGGCTAACTGATTTCCAACCCGAATCTACAGACCTTTCGCCATCAAGGGTTGGTGATGGATACACTGACTGGCTAATAGAAAAAATCGTTCGTCATTTTGAAATTCCACAAGGCGAACAAGTAGCTAGTAGCTGCAGAGGGCTGCCGGTGATGGCAGCGTTTGCGGGGTTCCTTTTTCAGAAGGATCGAACGCAGTTTGACTTGCAATTTGGCAATTTGGCTTCAGTCAAGGACTTCAATGGCTGGTCTTCCGTACGCCTGAAAGCCATAGAAGATCGATTTCCTGAGCAGCCCGTTCAAAGCTTGCTTGCGGAGTTGGCGGTTCGCCTGCCGATTCCGCAAACGGAAGTGAACACAATTCGAGCTGATACAGGATTGAAGCGCGATATCTTCGATATCTTGAAAGCTGACCGCTGGATCGAGCCTGAGGGAGAATGGCATGTGGCTGCACATGACGTTCTGGCAGATGCGATCCTCGCGCGCAATTTGTCCGCGATGCCAGGGGCTGAACAGGATAGGGTCCAAGATATCGCAGTATTGGCTTTGAAAGAAGATCGTCTAGACCGCTGCATGGCTGCGTTGGATCGGCTGGGTGAACATCCTGTATTTGAAAAGTTGTCAGGCAAGGCGTTGGTTGAAGCCTTGATAGCGTTCGATAGTGAAAAAACACTTACGGTCCTACCTTCGCTCATAAAAAGTCGCCTCTTGAAACCCGCAGATTTGATAACGCTGCTGGCATCCTCCGACGTCCTGAGGGCGCGGTTGGCCGAAGCGCCAGAGGCTTACTTGTCCCTTGCGCGGGCTGGAGAGTGGGCGGCCACGATTGGCCGAAACGCGATCGACCGGGTGACAGCAGAATTGGCATTGAACGTCCCGCTTGGCAGCGCAGTTGCCTTTCAACACCCCAGAAACTTGGTGTTGCGCTGCGCTCATGCATTTGATCCCGCGCGCTTTCACGACGATGTCGTTCACTGGCTTCGCGCGGCACCAGTGGCTATCGACAGCCACTATCTTATCGTATCACTGTTGAAATGGGGAACGCAGCCCGACGATGTTTCGCTGTATCTGGTTCCCTGGCTTGCTGCGAACAGCTCGGCAACCAAGGCAGGCTTCGTCTACCAAGCCTGGCTGGACGCCAAGGGCGAGGTCGACGCGGTCCGCGAAAAACTGCTCCTCTGGGTGGAAGACCACGACACGACACCGGAGGCACAGTTTGTCTACAAAGCCTGGCTGGACGCCAAGGGCGAGGTCGACGCGGTCCGCGAAAAACTGCTCCTCTGGGTGGAAGACCACGGCACGACACCGAAGGCAGGCTTCGTCTACCAAGCCTGGCTGGACGCCAAGGGCGAGGTCGACGCGGTCCGCGAAAAACTGCTCCTCTGGGTGGAAGACCACGGCACGACACCGGAGGCACAGTTTGTCTACAAAGCCTGGCTGGACGCCAAGGGCGAGGTCGACGCGGTCCGCGAAAAACTGCTCCTCTGGGTGGAAGACCACGACACGACACCGGAGGCACAGTTTGTCTACAAAGCCTGGCTGGACGCCGAGGGCGAGGTCGACGCGGTCCGCGAAAAACTGCTCCTCTGGGTGGAAGACCACGGCACGACACCGGAGGCACAGTTTGTCTACAAAGCCTGGCTGGACGCCGAGGGCGAGGTCGACGCGGTCCGCGAAAAACTGCTCCTCTGGGTGGAAGACCACGACACGACACCGGAGGCACAGTTTGTCTACAAAGCCTGGCTGGACGCCAAGGGCGAGGTCGACGCGGTCCGCGAAAAACTGCTCCTCTGGGTGGAAGACCACGGCACGACACCGAAGGCAGGCTTCGTCTACAAAGCATGGCTGGACGCCGAGGGCGAGGTCGACGCGGTCCGCGAAAAACTGCTCCTCTGGGTGGAAGACCACGACACGACACCGGAGGCACAGTTTGTCTACAAAGCCTGGCTGGACGCCAAGGGCGAGGTCGACGCGGTCCGCGAAAAACTGCTCCTCTGGGTGGAAGACCACGGCACGACACCGAAGGCAGGCTTCGTCTACCAAGCCTGGCTGGACGCCAAGGGCGAGGTCGACGCGGTCCGCGAAAAACTGCTCCTCTGGGTGGAAGACCACGGCACGACACCGGAGGCACAGTTTGTCTACAAAGCCTGGCTGGACGCCAAGGGCGAGGTCGACGCGGTCCGCGAAAAACTGCTCCTCTGGGTGGAAGACCACGGCACGACACCGGAGGCACAGTTTGTCTACAAAGCCTGGCTGGACGCCAAGGGCGAGGTCGACGCGGTCCGCGAAAAACTGCTCCTCTGGGTGGAAGACCACGACACGACACCGGAGGCAGGCTTCGTCTACAAAGCATGGCTGGACGCCAAGGGCGAGGTCGACGCGGTCCGCGAAAAACTGCTCCTCTGGGTGGAAGACCACGACACGACACCGGAGGCACAGTTTGTCTACAAAGCCTGGCTGGACGCCAAGGGCGAGGTCGACGCGGTCCGCGAAAAACTGCTCCTCTGGGTGGAAGACCACGGCACGACACCGAAGGCAGGCTTCGTCTACAAAGCATGGCTGGACGCCGAGGGCGAGGTCGACGCGGTCCGCGAAAAACTGCTCCTCTGGGTGGAAGACCACGGCACGACACCGGAGGCACAGTTTGTCTACAAAGCCTGGCTGGACGCCAAGGGCGAGGTCGACGCGGTCCGCGAAAAACTGCTCCTCTGGGTGGAAGACCACGACACGACACCGGAGGCAGGCTTCGTCTACAAAGCATGGCTGGACGCCAAGGGCGAGGTCGACGCGGTCCGCGAAAAACTGCTCCTCTGGGTGGAAGACCACGGCACGACACCGAAGGCAGGCTTCGTCTACAAAGCATGGCTGGACGCCGAGGGCGAGGTCGACGCGGTCCGCGAAAAACTGCTCCTCTGGGTGGAAGACCACGGCACGACACCGGAGGCACAGTTTGTCTACAAAGCCTGGCTGGACGCCAAGGGCGAGGTCGACGCGGTCCGCGAAAAACTGCTCCTCTGGGTGGAAGACCACGACACGACACCGGAGGCAGGCTTCGTCTACAAAGCATGGCTGGACGCCAAGGGCGAGGTCGACGCGGTCCGCGAAAAACTGCTCCTCTGGGTGGAAGACCACGACACGACACCGGAGGCACAGTTTGTCTACAAAGCCTGGCTGGACGCCAAGGGCGAGGTCGACGCGGTCCGCGAAAAACTGCTCCTCTGGGTGGAAGACCACGGCACGACACCGGAGGCAGGCTTCGTCTACAAAGCATGGCTGGACGCCGAGGGCGAGGTCGACGCGGTCCGCGAAAAACTGCTCCTCTGGGTGGAAGACCACGGCACGACACCGAAGGCAGGCTTCGTCTACAAAGCATGGCTGGACGCCGAGGGCGAGGTCGACGCGGTCCGCGAAAAACTGCTCCTCTGGGTGGAAGACCACGACACGACACCGGAGGCACAGTTTGTCTACAAAGCATGGCTGGAAGCCGGACAGCCGTTAGACCCGATCAAGACGGCGTGTGAAGCTTGGCTGCTGGAGCATTGCCGTTCCGAAGATGCTGTCTATGTGATGAAAGAGCTATCGAAAGCCAAAACTCTTTCGCGCGATAGTGTTGCCTGCATCTTGGCTTGGGCAGGATCTTATCCAACTAATGAAGACGCGATTTTTCGGCTCAGTCGGACAAGCAGGGTTTTTCACAGACATGCGCATTCTCCAGATTTCTCGCTACTTGTAACCAAGGTGACAAATACAGTTCTTGCACATCTGTATGGCAAGCAGAGACTCTCCAAGGGAGAGCGGGATGCGTGTTCGATCCTGTTCGCCAACTTTTTCAAGTCGGAATATCCTCGTGATAACAATTGGCCATCAATTATCAATCTGTATTGTGATGGTTTGAGGCACGGATCTGTATATCGGTATTTTGATCGTATGCCCAGAGCCACGTGGGAGGTCTTGCTTCATGAGGCATTTTCTCAAGAAATGCTTGACCCTGCCTTAGATGCTGCAGCCATTCGTCATGCTCATGAGTTGATCCAGCAGGCACGTTCGCCCGATCAATATGCAGAGCTGATTGCGAATGGTTATCTTTCGCCGCTGACCCAGACTTCCGAGGATTGATATTAAGCCAATAAAACGCTGCATGATGCACGACGGTCCGCAATACGAAAGCTGCAGCGCGGCACGGAACTGACCAGCGAATGTCTTTTGTGGGCCGAACAACCCTACGAGCAGTCTAAACATTCTCGATATGTTCTGCGCTAAGACACCATGCGTCTAAACAGATACTCTCATTGTTTCAAATACATACCTAGTCTTGCAAATCCGTGTACACCGGTTCGATTCCGGTACTCCCCTCCAACCTTTTCAATGCGTTACTAATTTAAGACCTCTGCGTGATTGCGCTATTTGGTGATTTTTTGAATGGCTCAGTTTACAAATCGTATGCATTGACCTGAGATTGCGGTTGCGAGGCAAGTGCGGGGCGAGGCGTTCTCCAGTTCAATACGCTGAAACCATCGCAGGTAGTTGTCCAGATACCTGGTAGCGACGCCCCGGTAGCGGCGCAGGAAATCCTTCAACCGGCTGTGTCGGCTGTTGACCGTCTGAATGTGAAAGGCATCCCGTACCCGCTCCCCACCTGACAGGTTCAGGGCTTCGTGGCGCAGCCCCAATGCTGCGGCGCAAGGCGGATAAGCGCGGTGTCCATCGGTTACCAAAACGATATCCGCGTCCACGACCGGTTCGATAGCAGACCGCAGCGTATCGACATTGACCGCAGGCAGAACCACACTGACTGTCGCCCCGCTGCGGTCAGCGGCAACCAGGACCGGAACCTGTTCATGCGACAGACCTCGTTTGGTGGCCTTGCCTCCCCTGCGGCGCGCTGTAAAACGCGGAGCAATATTGGGCCACAGAAGCGGCTGCATATCGCAGTTGTAGCGGAGTAAAAGTCCGCCAGTTTGTGCCCTTCGTTTATTCGGAGGGCGGGAGATGTATTCTGTGGATATTTATAGTCGTGTGCGCCGTGCTTGTTTGAAGGACGGTATGTCTGGCCGAGAAGCGGCGCGGTTTTTCAACATGGCGTAATCAGGATCAGCACTCAGTTACCCCTGTTATTCTGGATGCACATGCAATTGAAAAGGAGACTGACCAATGGAATATTTTGCTGGTTTGGATGTGTCCATGGAAGAGACGCATATCTGCATTCTGGATCGTGAAGGGGCCCTTATTCGTGAAGGAAAAGCGAGCTCAACACCAAAAGCGATCGCTGACTTCCTCGCTTCTGGACCACCATGTGCCAAAGTTGTATTTGAAACGGGACGGATGGCACCAATGCTTTACCATGGGCTGACGGAGCTTGGTGTCCCGGTTGTTTGCATCGAGAGCAGGCAAGCATATCAGGCCCTTAAATCTCTGGCCGGCCACAAGACGGACCGCAATGATGCCCGCGGTTTGGCACACCTGGCGCGGACGGGATTCTACAAGCCGACCCATGTCAAATCACTGTCAGCGCACGCAATCCGGTCGCTGATCGCAGCCCGCAAGAAGCTGGTCGGACAGCGTGTGACGCTCGACAATCAGATCCGCGGTCTGGTCGTCGTCTTCGGCGTGCGGCTGCCACGAGCTTTGTCTCCGGCATTCAAAAACGCGGCGCTAAAAGTTAGCGATGGAGTGCCTGGCCTCCATGCCGCAATTTGCGGACTGTTCGCAGCACGCGAAGCAATCCTCGCGGCGGTTGCAGCCATTGATGGCGACATCAAAAAGATGACCCGCAAATCCGAAGTCTGCCAGCGCCTTATGACGGTACCAGGGGTCGGTCCGATCACAGCATTGGCCTTTGCCGCAGCAATTGATGATCCGTCGCGTTTCAGGAAATCGCGTGATGTGGGGGCGTATCTTGGACTGGTGCCGCGACGGCATCAATCTGGTGAAATCGACTACACGGGCAGCATCTCAAAGCGGGGCGACGTGCGCGTCAGAACGCTTCTCTATGAGGCCGCCAATGTGATGCTGACGCGGTATGCCGCTCCGCTCAAATTGAAGACATGGGCCCTCGCAATCGGTGCGCGCTCAACGATGAGAAAGGCCCGAGTGGCTCTGGCGCGTCGTCTGGCAATCATACTTCATGCCATTATGCGAGACAAAACTGACTTCCAGTCCGCGTAAGGCTTACGAGGCGACAACGAGGATTCCTAAATCAAAGTTCCCATCTGGGACGATGCCCGAGGGAGGGCGTGAGACACGGCGCCGATTCTGTAGCAACAGCCAAGACCAACGGTATGATTGCGGTTTCAACATTGCCGACCCACACCCAGCCAACCCCATCATGAACCTCAGAGTTCGAAGAGAACAAAGGCAACCTCTGACATCAAAAGCAGGAAACTCAGGAAACACGCATTGACAGATTAGAGAACAAAGATCGTAAGACGATCGCGAAGATGCTGCGCCATGAACTTCCGCCTGGGTATCGTCGGTCGGAAGCGCCTCGGCGGCCAACGCTTGATGGTTATGTTGGTGTGGTCGATGAGATACTGCGCACAGACAAAGCCCTGATCAAAAAGCAGCGACACACGGCCAAGCGCATCTTTGAACGGCTGCGCGATGAGCATGGATATGCCGGCAGCCTGACCACGGTGACCTATTACGTGCGCGAGCAAAAACGGCGCACCAAAGAGGTGTTTGTGCCGTTGTCGCATCGGCCGGGCCATGCGCAGGTTGATTTTGGTGAGACGCTGGGCGTGATCGGTGGCGTGGAATGCAAGATCCACTTCTTCGTGATGAGCTTGCCACATTCTGATGCGGTGTTTGTGAAGGGATATCCAGCTGAGACAACCGAGGCGTTTTGCGATGGCCATGTGTCCGCCTTTGCATTCTTTGGCGGCATTCCGCAATCCATTCTCTACGACAATACCAAGATCGCCGTGGCTCGGATACTCGGGGATAAGACGCGCATCCGCACACGTCGGTTTACGGAACTGCAGTCGCATTACTTGTTTGATGACAAGTTTGGCAGACCCGCGCGAGGGAACGATAAAGGCAACGTTGAGGGCATGGTTGGATACACCCGCCGCAACTTCATGGTTCCCGCACCTCGCTATGACAGCTTTGATGATCTGAACGCACATTTGGAAGAGAAGTGTTTAGCACGTCAGGCCGATACGTTGCGGGGTCACACCCAAACCATAGGCGCACGCCTGATGTCGGATTTGGATGCTCTGATGGGATTGCCCGTCGCAGAATATGAAGCCTGCGATCACGTCAGCACGCGTGCAACGTCGATCTCAATGGTGCGCTATCGCAGCAATGATTACTCGGTGCCAGTAGCCTATGCGCACCACGATGTTCATGTGCGTGGGTTTGTGCATGAGGTTATCATCGGCTGCGGCAATGAGATTATTGCGCGGCACAAACGATCCTACACATCAGCGGATATGGTCTTTGACCCATTGCACTTTTTGCCCCTGCTTGAACAAAAGGTGGGTGCCCTGGATCAGGCCGCGCCTTTGCAGGGTTGGCATTTGCCAGATGTATTTGCCACGCTGCACCGACTGCTTGAAGCCAGAATGGGTAAGCCGGGCAAGCGAGAATACGTTCAAGTCTTGCGCCTTTTGGAGACCTTCGAAATGGATGTTGTGCAAGGCGCAATCCAGCAGGCAATAGATATGGGTGCAATTGGCTATGACGCCGTAAAACACCTTGTACTGTGTCGGGTTGAGAAGCGGCCACCACGATTGGATTTGGACTTCTATCCATACTTGCCCAAGGCCAATGTCGGCACAACACGCCCATCCAGTTACATGAGCTTGATGGGAAGGACCGCGGCATGACCGAAGCCCCTCGGATTCTTCTACGGCATCATCTTAAACAACTGCGACTGCCAACGTTCCAAGGCGAGTATGCCAAACAGGCGCAGCTCTGTGCTGCAGAGAACAAAGATCACATCCACTATCTGGCGCGGCTGTGTGAGATGGAATTGATCGACCGCGAACGCCGGATGATTGAACGGCGCATCAAAGCGGCGAAGTTCCCCAGCACCAAGAGCTTGGATAGCTTTGACTTCAAGATCATGCCAAGCTTGAACAAGCCCCTGACGATGGATCTGGCACGATGCGATTACGTTAATCGCAGGGAGAACATCATCGCGCTCGGCCCGTCAGGCACGGGCAAGACACACATCGCCCTGGGACTTGGGCTGGCTGCATGTCAAAGAGGACTGAAGGTGCGCTTCACAACGGCTGCGGCATTAGTCCATGATCTGATCGAGGCTCAAGATGAGCGGAGATTGCAGCGCCTTCAAAAGCAACTGACCAGCCAGAACCTGTTGATCATTGATGAACTGGGCTTCGTACCGCTCAGCAAATCTGGCGCAGAGCTGCTCTTCGAGGTCATATCCCAATGCTATGAACGCGGCTCCATCATCATAACCTCGAACCTGCCCTTCGATGAATGGACTGAAGTCTTTGGCTCTGAGCGGCTGACCGGTGCGCTACTCGATCGTTTAACCCATCACGTCCACATCCTCGAGATGAATGGCGAAAGCTATCGGCTCAAACACAGTCGCAACAACCGAAAATAACCAGCCCGCAATCACAGTCAGAATAATGCTGGCCTTATGGCCAGCATGCGCTTTGGCACGCTTCAGCTTTGTGACGAGCACGCGTGCAAAAGCGCCACAAAAACATCAACCGAAGTGGCCCATTTTTACGCCGCGACATGGACCCATTTTACTCTGCGATTGACAGTTGTAATTTCCATCTGGGCGGTTCCTTTCAAAGCTGGTTCATACCCCAGCACTTTGGCACATTGCGATGCCGGTGGGTGGAACCGTCCAACTCATCAAGTTGTTGGCGACCGCTTGTGAGGCATTGGAAAAGGCAGGGTTATGCCGCCATTTCGGCGGTGTAATCGGCCCAGAGGCTGAACGCATCGCTGCGGGCGTGGCGGTATGAGGTTGCGGTGAGTTGATAGCGGCGGGGACGGAAAATCAGGTTGATCCATTGTCCGGCAGTTGCTGCTTGCAGCAATGAGAGGATGGTCATGCGCAGACAGAAACCTCTGAGCTTGTCGGTGGGATTTGAACCGCCCGAATATCTTCTCCCGTTTGCGGGTCGGCCGGTGCGATACTTCGATCGCGTTGTCGAGGCCTTTGTGGGCGCGATGGTCAGCGTCCGGGGTCAGTGTTTTGATCGGCTTGATGTAGCTGCGCAATTTGTCGGTGATGACGACCCTTGGTTCGCCGAACCGGGCAACCAATCGTTGAAAAAACCGCTTCGCCGCTTTGGAATTCCGACGCGTTTGTACAGGAATATCAGGAACATCTCCATTTGCGTCGATTGCGCGCCACAGCCAGTGCCTCTTGCCACGGATCGTGATTACGACTTCATCCATGTGCCACTTGTCGTTCGGTCGCGGTCGATCCCGGCGGATGCAATCTGCAAAGTGTTGACCAAAGCGATTGACCCACAGTCGGACCGTTTCCCGGCTGACAATAATACCCCGCGCAGCCGACAAGTCCTCAACATCAGCCGTGCTCGGCGCTAACCGGTGGTACGCCCAAACAGCCTACGCAATGATCTCACGCGGATAGCGGAAGCCTTTTAGGCGCGGCATAATGGTTGGGATGCTCATAGGATCACTCTAACCTGATCATAACCACCGAACAACTTGATGAGTTGGACGGTTCCACCCACCGGCATCGCAATGTGCCAAAGTGCTGGGGTATGAACCAGCTTTGAAAGGAACCGCCCAGATGGAAATTACAACGATAGGGATCGACATTGCAAAGTCAGTTTTCCAGTTTCACGGGATCGATGCGACAGGACAAACCGTTCTACAGAAGAAGCTTCGCCGGAACGCAGTCCTAGATACTCTGGCTAAATTGCCACCTTGCCTGATCGGCATTGAAGCCTGTGCGACGTCCCACCATTGGTCGCGTGAGATCACAGCACTCGGCCACGAGGTGAAGCTCATCCCTCCCGCCTATGTAAAACCATACGTGAAGCGACAAAAGAATGATGCGGCGGATGCTGAGGCGATCTGTGAAGCTGTTACGCGCCCGAACATGCATTTTGTGGCCATAAAGAGCGTGGATCAGCAGGCAGTTATGATGCTGCATCGGGCGCGCGATCTTCTGGTACGGCAACGCACGATGCTGATAAATGCGCTGCGCGCCCACATGGCTGAGCTGGGGATCATTGCGCCTCAAAGGCCAGAAAATATTTCCCGATTGCTGCTACAGCTTGAAGAGGGTGCCAATGAAGACATCCCACAAATAGCGAGAACCGCTTTGCTGAGCCTGGCCGATCAGCGCGCAAACCTGAACCAGCAGATCCGCGCACTTGATAGTGAGATCCTTGTGTGGCACCGCCAGAACGATACCAGTCAGCGCCTGGCAACCATTCCAGGAGTTGGCGTGCTGACAGCGACAGCCCTGGCAGCTTCTGTCACGGACCCTTCGCAATTCCGGTCCGGACGCCAGTTCGCAGCCTTTCTCGGGCTGGTCCCCCGGCAAAACTCTTCGGGCGGAAAAGAGCGGTTGGGGCGGATTACCAAGATGGGTGATGGTTATTTGCGCAAACTCCTGGTGGTTGGGGCAACGGCCATTCTCAGGCATGTTGCTGATACACAAACCCGCACCGCTGCCTGGATCCGCAGCCTGCTGGAACGCAAGGCACCGCGATTGGTTAGTGTCGCAATGGCCAACAAAACTGCGCGGATCGTATGGGCGCTCCTGGCAAGAGGAGGAACGTACCAAGCCACATAAGCGCGCTCGGAAGACCGAGCACCAAAACTGCGCTTCAGGATGCAAGGGCAATAGACGTGATGATGATCAAAGCAAGCCGCAGTCAGAACACCCCGAGGTATTGCCAGGATACAAGTAGTCCGGCAACTTGATAGGGAACTGGCACGCGGACTTCATCAGGGCCAGCGGCCTTATTGCCGCAAAAACAGGCCGGACACATGACCGCAACCCGCTATGATCACGGCGTCAAAAAAAACCTTGCAAAACAGGAACCGTCCACACATGGCAATACCCCTTGATCCCGTTCCTTTTGTGCGCGCTGGCTTGCTGGCCGGGCACGAGGCGTAGATCGTCATACCAGGCCGGGATCAGATGCAGAGGCGTTTCACCACCGGCCCCTGAACCTCGCGCTGTCTTGCCGTCAATGGCAACGAGCGCTCCTCCAACGCGCCCGGCCAACCCGGACGCCCACGCGCCAAAGGCTGCGTTGAACTCTTCAGGATCAATCGCCCGAAACACCGTCGAAAGCGTGTCACGGGAGGGTATGCCATGCTCAAACGTAGCCAACTTGCGCAGGAAACCCGACTTTTCCTCGCCATAAAGGGCAACATCGACAAAACTCCCGCACCCCGACACCACTCCGCACAGGCTCAAAAGCAGAATCCCATCAAGTGGATACAACACCTTCGTCTCCTGGCGGGGATCGGAAATCGACGAGGCAAAAGATTGAAACAACACGGTATTTTCCAAAGCAGCGCCCTCCGGAGATAAACTTTGGAAAACTGAATCAGAGATGGAAGATCAAGGCAAGTCAAAGGATGCTATTCATGCGATACCCCTGCGCCAGTGATTACGCCAGTGTTTGCAATTTAATCCACCCGACCGTACAGTTCTGATCCGCTGGGTGATTTCAGGGTACCCGCCCACCGCTTCCCCGGAAGCGGCTGCGGCGAAACGCCGGGAACGGCTTGTTGGCTGCCACCGGGTGCCGTTCCCGTGCTCGGAAATGACGGGTCCTTCCCGGCGGGGAGGGCTTGTGGGTGTTATACGCCGCACTTGCCTACTTCTGCGTGCCGATTTTTTTGCATTTCGTTTCGTTTCGGATTTCCGCCGCCGACAACCGATTGTAACCGTTCAATAAATTTTTTCCGACGGGTCATCTGAAACGAAATGGCCCCTGGGCTCGAAACGAAATGCCCTCCCGAAACGCGCGGGGAAACCGCCGGAGCGGTTGCGCCGGAATTTGCGCGATATCGGCGGTGAAAAAAAATGTCAGGAGGTCCGGCATGGCCAGCGGCAAAAAAACCTTCGCGCGACGGGACGCGCTCCGGTCCTGCCCGCAGTCCGGCGTTGTTGCATGGAGACTGATTAGCCCGGACCTCACCCTACCCGAGACGGATTTCAGGCGGTGCGTTCGAAATCGGGGCGGCCAGGTCCGGTCATTCGGTTGAGCACACGGACACCAATCCCGGCCCCGGTCTTCTGATTTTCGAACGCCCTCGCCTTGAGTTTGGGCCCAATGACCGTCTTCCAGCGCCCCATCGGGCTACAATCACCCCGGCTGCGCTGATTGTAGCCCGATGACTTCTGCCAGGCCATCCGCCCGTACGTGCGTATGTCAGCAATATGGTGATCGCGGACGGTCGGATGCTGCGCCGCATTCGGGCTCGGGACGGCGTTCCCGGGGGGCGGGATTGTGACTTCAATCGTCGAGCCGAAGCGTTTGAACTTCGTCCCTGTTTCCGGACACTGGGGTACTTTACCCCTGTCCATGAAAGGGGCACGAAATGGGACACCATCGACGGAACTATACGGACGAGTATAAGGCAGCGGCGGTTGAGCGGCTTTATGAACCGGGCGCGACACAGGGCAGCGTTGCCAGGGAGCCTGGTATCACCGGCACGCAGTTGAAGACCTGGCGGCTTGAGATCGAAGCGTTCGGCTCAGCTGAAGCCAAGCGGCGGCAGAAGGCGGATGCAGCGGAACCGGCCCGTCTTCGCAAGGAGAACAGGCGCCTGACAGAGGAAGTGGAGATTTTGCACAAAGGACATCCCCGTTCTCCTGGATTTGCTCTTCCTGGAGGGCGCGGTCGTGACGCTGGATGCGATGGGGTGCCAACGTGAGATCGCCTGCAAAATCCGTGACAAGGGTGCTGACTATGTGCTGGCCCTGAAGGGCAATCAGGGGCTTCTCCATGAAGACGTGAAATTATGGTTCGAAGAACAGGATCGGGAAAACACAGAATCATTACAGACGGTTGACGGGGACAGGGGTAGGATTGAAACGCGAACATACACCCAATGCGACGCCATCGGCCGGTTGAAAAAGCGCCATCCCCATTGGGAGGGGTTGCTCAGCATTGGCCGCGTCGTCTCGCTTCGGGAAAGTGGCGGGAAGACGGCACGGCAAACGCGGTACTTCATCCCGTCCCTGCCAAAAGACGCCGCGCGCTTTGCCCATGCCGTACGCTCTCACCGGGGAATTGAAAACCGCCTCCACCGGGTGCTTGATGTCACCTTCCGCGATGACGACAGCCGGATACGAAAAGATCACGCACCCGCCAACTTCGCCGTCATCAAGCACATCGCAATGAATTTGCTCAACAAAGCAAAAAGCGAGAAATCCCTCGGAGGAATGCGGAAAAAGGCAGGCTGGAACAACCGCTTCCTGCTTCAAATCCTCGCGCCGTGAAACTCATGCGATTCCCCCGAATCTTGAATGGTTGCGGCTTGACCCCGAATTTTGAACAACTATAGTGTCAAAAAATCGCGCGGAGATATCCAATGAGTTGCGGCTTGACCCCGAATTTTGAACAACTATAGTCGCCGCACTAGGCTACGTCAAAAAGCGCATGTTGCGGCTTGACCCCGAATTTTGAACAACTATAGTCGATCAAGGTCCGCGACCGACTCGCCCTGCGTTGCGGCTTGACCCCGAATTTTGAACAACTATAGTAATGATAATAAACCGCGCGCGGGGTTATCTGTTGCGGCTTGACCCCGAATTTTGAACAACTATAGTCCGGCCGGGGTGACTTGCGATGTATCAGAGTTGCGGCTTGACCCCGAATTTTGAACAACTATAGTGCTGCCTGTTACTGCACTTTGCGCAATTTGTTGCGGCTTGACCCCGAATTTTGAACAACTATAGTATATCGACGCGCGGGATGATAATGATCAAAGTTGCGGCTTGACCCCGAATTTTGAACAACTATAGTCGCCTCCCACGGTCAGGGCGTTGATTGCACGTTGCGGCTTGACCCCGAATTTTGAACAACTATAGTCGTCGCCGCGATCACCACGCTGATCGAAGGGTTGCGGCTTGACCCCGAATTTTGAACAACTATAGTTGCAGCGTCGTTCTATTCTACGCCCGCACTGTTGCGGCTTGACCCCGAATTTTGAACAACTATAGTCGGGAAACCGATCGATGATCTTCGGAAGAGTTGCGGCTTGACCCCGAATTTTGAACAACTATAGTTGGCAATTGGCCGGTATGCGGCTCGTGATCGTTGCGGCTTGACCCCGAATTTTGAACAACTATAGTCCGGGGGGCAGGGGGCCTGAGGGCGACAAGTTGCGGCTTGACCCCGAATTTTGAACAACTATAGTGTTTGAATATCTCGAGCAGTTTTTTGAACAGTTGCGGCTTGACCCCGAATTTTGAACAACTATAGTTCGGTCGAAGCACCCAAAGCAGTCAGGGGAGTTGCGGCTTGACCCCGAATTTTGAACAACTATAGTACTCTTCGGTTAAGCCCCTGTAAAAAGGGGGTTTAACCAGAAGATCGTCTGTGGCTTTCAGGACAAATTGCATCAAAACATCACCAGTTGTTTCGGATTTTCCCGAGCCTGCTTGCGACCCTGATCCGAGAAATGGATAATATCACGATATTGGCGGTCGGTGAAGTTCAGGATCTGAATGTCGCCCATATCCGGCAAATGACGTTCGATTCGATTGACGCGCGTGGAAAAGGCCTCTTTGCCGTTCACGAAACGGGCATAAACAGAGAACTGGCTGCGCTCAAACCCTTCATCCAGCAAAAGATTGCGGAAAGTGCCAGCAGCCTTTCGCTGTTGCCTGGTGTCGGTTGGCAGATCAAACATCACAAGAATCCACATTAGACGGTATCCTGATAAATGGGTTACGGTGGCATTCACTTGGCCAACCCCGCTAGAGTCAAAGCATCGGGTGGTTCCGGCAGCGCTAGAGTCAATTTCCCGGCCACAAAGCTTTGACCAAGGGAGGTCGCCAGCTTCATCAAGGCAACCGAGACCGGTGTGATCCCTTCGCCCAAGGGCAAGTCCGTGGCGATCAACCGGGCAAGAGCCTGCTTGGCCTCTGTATCAACCTCAGCGCCGCGGGAGGTCACAATAGAGCGCACTGCGCAATCCACCAGCGGGCGGAACGGTTCCATCAGATCATCGGCAAGCGCAAAGGCGTTGCTGCGATTAGCGTGAAAGAGGCCGATTGTGGGATGCAGACCAGCGGCAACAACTGCGCGCGCAGTCGCGGCCCGCAGTACAGTGTAGCCGTAGTTCAGCAGGGCATTTTCGTCCGTTGCTCCGGTATCACGGCGAAAATCGGACCCCATAAGACGCGGCCAGTAATGGCGCGCGGCCTGTGCCTCGATATTGGTACTATCGCCAGAGATGATTTTGCGGATCATCATCAGCAAAGGTGCGGGCGGTTCGCCAATGGCCTCAAGGGCGGCGGCCTGCATACTGACTTTGGCGGCAACCACCTGTTTCCAGGCTTGCTTGATGAACGGTGTTTTGGCCTGCCACTGTGCCCGCATCCGTGCGCCTTGGACATGGTGGCCTTCGAGCGGCATCAGCACGGATTTCGGGGCATGGTTGGCGGCACATAAGACAACGGGCGCACCACGGCTTGCCAGTTCCGTCAGAAGGGACGTGGACCAGGTTGTACCGTGGGCATGCACGATGACCGCAGCGATCTGGTCCAAGGGCGTACGTCCGATTTCAACGTCACCTTCAGACACCTTCAGAAAGCCACGATCCCGCGACAGGTGGCGACCGTCTGTCGCAATATCGATGATCTGATCCATACACCACACTCTCAACCTATTGGGAGGATGGCATAATTTTCTGATTCGCGCGAATCTCGCCTGCTACGACGCTGGACCTGGATCCCGCAACCGCCCCATTTCGTCGACATGAACGCGGCGGGCGTGTGCCTTTATCAAGGGGCCAGCCCTCATTTGGATAAACTTGAATTCATCAGTTTTGTCCCTGTTTCGTGCATCTGCATTTGCCTCAGTATGCGGAACAATGTAAAGCCTATGTTCCTGATCGAATTTCCGAACATAGCAGATCAGCCTTTTGCCCTCCCGCTCAATGGCCACCATATCACGCTTGAACACGCGCAGCAGCCGTTTGGCAGCAGGGTGCGGTCGGCGGACCGTCTTGCCATGGGCCTCAAAGGTGGTGATGACCTGCGCTTTGGCTTTGCCATCCGGCAACCGCCAGATTTCATAGCAATGATTGCTGTCGCCTTTATAGGCTTTGACAGGCTTGCCAGTTGCATCCGGGATTTCCACACGCGATGAGGCTTTCAGGGTTTGGATCAAGCGCACATGGCGGATGCCGTGATAGGGGCCCGGCTTTGCCGCAAAGGCGCGCAGCGCCTCTTCAAACGGTTTCCCGGCTTTGCCTCTGGTTGCCACGGTCAGCGCCTTTTGCAGTTGATCATCGCGGATGTTCTTGCCGGGTGTTGTCAGCTCGACATCTCCCGGCTTGAGTGACAGGAACGGTGTGCGGCTGACAACCTTATTATCCTGGGTCAAGCCATAGGCGGTATCGTTGTGAAGCTTCCCGGAGGTGCTATCGCGACCCGACTTGCGCGCGATTGGGTCGATCTCCGTCCCATGATCGGCCCGGTGGCTGACAATCATCCGGCGCAACTCTTCCGAAATGTCGGCACGGAAGCTCTTCCAGGGAGGCGGTACGGATCTTGCGACCTGCTCCGCTCCATTAACCTCATCCTTTTGCGCCATTTCAGAAATCCGTTTGATTAGGCTGCGATCAGTGGCCGCAATAACGGCTGCATCAATTGCGTGATGCCGGTGATCGGTGCGGTTCTTGGCTTTGACGGTCTGGCTTTCACTGTCGGTAAGGGCGGTAATCCCGTTCAGACCCCAATGGCGGCGCAGCATTTCGGTCAACCGCCCGGGCACAACCCAGACATGGTTTTTGCCGTCTTGACCGTCGTAGAGCGCATCGAGATAGGTGCGGGCGATGCGCGACAGGTATTGGGTGTCTTTCAACGCGCGATCAGAAAAATCCCGCTCGCCCTCAAAACGTTCCATCGCATCGGGCGCGAAACGCCATGCCCGGTTGGGCGCAAGGTTCTTGAGATTGGCCGCAATGGCCTCCCATTGCGGGGTGTCGCCCCATGCCTCCCACGGGGTCTTGTTGGCTTTCTGGCGGTTGAACTCTTTCAGACAGAGCGTGCGGTTGGCGAACCCGTCTTCCAGGGTGCGCGAATAGGGCAGGATGTGATCGATATCGCAGGAGCCGTCGAACAGCATCCCTGCACTGATGCGCTGCCCGGAATAGGGACAACTGCGGGTCATCACATCGTCGCCCAGACTTTCCCAAAGCCGCAGCACCATCCGGTTTGCCCCGGTATTAGGCACACCCATCTCCTCAAGCTTCCCGCCCCGCGCAATCGCCGCATCAGTGTTCTTCTTGATGCCCCGCTGCACGTCGCGCTTCTGCTCCTCCGACAGTCTGAGGTCGCGGGCCAGTTCCACAACGATTTCATCGGGTTTGCCGTGTACGGTGATAATCCTGTTCACCAGCCGTCGCAGTTGGTTTAAGCCGATATGAACTGTCGGGTTGGTGATGCGGCCATAGCGGGTGACATCATCGTCCTTGTCATCATGGGTTCCGGGGATCACGTGGCGATCGAGGATCTGGCCGTAATAGGGCAACTCTCGCAGAACCTCACCCGTTCGCCCATCCGAATGGTGCCAACCACAGGCGGCGACTGCGGCGCTGTAGGGAATCACATCGGCCTCCAGCGCCGCCAGGATCCGCCTTGTCGCTGTCACACCCAACCGCCCATACCCCTCGGGCAAGGGCGCATGGGCCATCCCCTCAGCATGGTCGCGATCGAGCGCATGAACCTCCATCAGCCACGCCACAAGCGCATCATGTTCGTCCTCGCTCTGGACTGCGCGGATGCGCTGGATCACGTCCCATTGCGCACCGGCATCAAGCTCTGACCAGCGCGGGCCGTAACGGCCCGGGTGGGACAGGCTGGCCCGGACCGGATCACAGGCAATGGCGTCGCGATTGGCGGTTTCCAGGGTAAATGACTGCCCCGGGCCCAGCTTGATCACCTTGCCAAGGGCTTTCAGTTTCAGTGACATGCCAGACATCGATTTGGTGTGCTTTTTGTTGTCTATAGCGTGCACGATCTGATCGCGTTTTTCCCGGGTCAGAGCAACTGCAGGTTCGCCCCGCGCCGCAATTCGCAACGCGTTCACCGTTTCCAGCAGGATGCGCCGCTGATTCAACGGATGTGCAGACGGGACGCGCTTTTCATCGGCGAAGAGGCAAAGGCCGACCGTGGGTGTTTTCAGAGGCCGCTGGTGGAAAATGATCAGCGCAATCTCGTCGCGCAAATCGTCGGTCAACACCTCAGGATGGTGCAGCGCCTGCACCTCCCACAGTCGGGCGAACTCATCGGACAAATGTCGGCGATCCGGATAGAAGTCGTAGCCCGACTCTTCCTTCTCGGCATTGTCGCGCCGGGCAATGGACAGGCGGGTGCGCACAGTCTTGGTCAGCCGATCATCTGTCCGGCTGCCATCCTTGTTCACGTTCGGCTGAGTTGATGGTTTCTCGGGTTTTTCCGAGCGCCGCATATGCAGGAACTCGCCATAAGTGCGGGCCTTTTTGATGCCCATTTCCTCGTCCAGCCGTTTGGTAGCATCCTTGATCTTGCCACTCTCATTGTCGCCGCGATCTGTCTTGCGGTTCGATTTGAAGCCGCGCCGCTGGTTGAGGTGAAACAACGCGCGCCCGAAATGGGTCAGCGGCAACGCCCGATCAAGTCCTTCGGTCCGCAGCGCATAGGGGTCCAGCAATTCCAGTTGCTTGGCCTGAGCCGGATCGGCAGGCATCAGCCCCGCTTCGGCCATCCGTTTCATCAACGCGGCCTTGCGGCGCAGAAACCGGTCGCGCCGACGGCGCTGTGCCCGAGCGGCGCGACGATCAACCGCAAGCGATGCTTTTGATTTCTGGTCGCGGCCATCGGAGAATATCCGCACGCCGCCGTCGATCACTTCAGTGATGTGATCGTTGTCAGTCGCATACAAGAACCAACCGATTGAATTCGTTCCAATATCAAGACCCAAACGCATAACCATCTCCTCCCGGTTCAGAAATTGTCGCATCGGGATGCAAGGCGTTCAACCAAAAAACGCGCTTGACATGTTCAATCGAACATGTCAGTGATCCAAGTGTTCAAAATTCGCGGTCGAGCCGTTAACAAGCATTCGATTGCACCACATTGAAACGCAGGCTACGGCCTGCGTTTTTAAATTACGGTGTACGACTGACTTGAATCGAACGGCAACGTCTCGGAAATGATCGCTTGACTATAGTTTCCCGGAATACTTGATACGGGGTTTTCCGAAAGGGCAATAGCAGGCCCCCGAAAGCGGTCGCGAAGAAACACCGGGAACGAATGGAACGCCTTGGCAACGGAATGTTGACTGCCGTCAGGCACCCCTCCCGTTGCTCGGAATGACGGGTCCTTCCCGGCGGGGACGCATGTGGGTGTTATACGCCGCACTTATACACTTCTGCGTGGCGATTTTTTTGCGTTTCGTTTCGTTTCAGATTTTCGTGCCCGGCAACACATTGACTCCATTGATCAATTTTTCCCCACTGAAATCTGAAACGAAACGGGTATTTTTCCGAAACGAAATGCCTCCCTGAAACGCGCGGGAAAACCGCCGAAGGGGTCGCGCTGGAATTTGCGCGATACCGCCGGTTAAAAAAACCGCAGGAATCCCGGCATGGCCAGCCGCAAAAAAAACCCTTCGCGCGACGGGACGTGCTCCGGTCCTGCCCCCATTCCGGAGATCGGGCGGCTGCCGCCGGATGTCCCCGTGTCCTGAAACCCCGCGCCCTGCGCACGGAATTTCCGCACCCGTTCTGCGCATCAGGTCCGGCAGGTCGCGGCGTCGATCAGGGGACCCGGTTTTATCGGTCCCGTCCTGTTCGCCGGGGCAACACCATTTTTGCCGGGACGGGGATCTGCTCCGGCCCGGGCCGGGGGAACTGCGCGACCCCGGGTTTCATCCGGACAGATGTCGGGATGCCGGTGGCTGATCACCGGATTGACATGTGCCGGACCGGTCCGCCCTGTAACGCCACCGCAGGCAAGGCCGGGAACGACACCATGGACAGCCCTGCCCTGCCCGCCGTCCTGACCGGTGCCCCGAGCCCTGCGTTTCCAGTCAGGAAGACCGCAGGCCGGTTCAGTCTGCGGTTTTATGCAGGGATGGTCCGCCGGGAGAGGCAAGCGGGGCGCGGTGCGAACGGGGCGGTCGGCGAGGTCCGGTCCCGCACAGGCGCGGCTGACAGCCGGTCGGGCCGGTTGCCAACACCCTGGCAATACCCGTTCCCTGCCCGCCGACCGCAGGTCCGTTCCACACAGGAACATTCCATACAGGAACAGGAGTCCGGCATGAAATTGCGGGCCTGCACACTGCCACAGACAGGTTCCTGTACCCGGGCAATTTTTCCCCTGTATTTCCCCTGAATTTCCGGAAAAATCCGGGAGAGACCGGTTAGCAGCATACTGCCCGCACAGCCAGCCATACCGCCGGTTTTATCCCCTGCAGATCTGGAGCAGCTTTATGCCGTGTTATCAGGATGTTAAAAATCAGTGTTCCTGACAGAGACGCTTTACCCGGGCGGATACACCCCCCGGATACCCGAAAGTCTCTGCGGGCGTATTTCATCATCCATTTCGGGTATTCAGGCTGGAGAGGTCTTTACCCATAGTTCCCGGGTAAACCGCCGGTTTCGCTGTCCTGATCGCGGCATTTTCGATATCAATCAGGGTGGTGGTGGCGATGCGGGGCGGGTTTCATGGATCACCCGCAGGGTGCGGGTTCCGGGCGAGGTGACCGGGTGGATTTTGACCCCGGTGTACGGCTGGATCTCCGGGGCACGCAGCGGGGTTCGGATGGCGGTCTCCGGGTGATACGCGAACCCGATGGCGCGCCCACCAACCGGCAGGCTGGTAAAGGATATGCTTTCCCTGCCTTTGTCATACCACAACCGGTTATGGGTAAAGATAACGTCGGGTCAGCGGAATTGTGTCGAGTTGACGTGAAAACTGCATCTGGAAGACCGCCTGACGCCCGTAGCGGAATGTCATTTCAGAGGCTTTCAGGTAATAGCGCCACATGCGGACGAACTCCGCGTCATAGAGCGCCTCGACCTCATCCTTGCGCGCCATGAAACAGTCATGCCAGAGCTTCAGCGTCACGGCATAGTGCAGCCTCCAGACCTCAAGATCGGCGAGTGTAAGCTCCGTGCGCTCGAAATGCGGCGCGATTTCCGACAACGCCGGAATGTGACCGCCGGGAAAGATATACCTGGTGATCCAGGGGCTGGTGACCTGCGGCGGACCGGTGCGCGCGATGGTGTGGATCAGCGCGATGCCGTCATCGCCCAGCAATTTATCCAATGTATTGAAGAACTCGGCATAATTGCGCGGGCCCACATGTTCGAACATGCCGACAGAGACGATGCGGTCAAATTGCTCAGGCACGAGACGGTAATCTTGCAGGCGAATGTCGATGCGCTCCTGTAGCCCTGCTTTTTCAACCCGTGCGCGGGCATAGGCGTGCTGCTCCACAGACAGGGTGACGCCAGTGACATGCACGTCGAATTCTGCCGCGAGCGTCAGGGCCATGCCGCCCCAGCCGCAACCGATATCGAGCACGCGCTGACCCGCAGTGAGGTTCAGTTTGGCGGCGATATGGCGCTTTTCAGCGAGTTGCGCCTCATCAAGGGTCGCCTTGGGATCGGCGAAATATGCGCAGGAATATTGCCGGTCCGCATCAAGGAACATGTCATAAAGCGCCTCAGACAGATCATAGTGATGCGCCACGTTTTGTCGCGCTTTGCCGACCGGATTGCGCAGGGTGAGGCGACGTTTGTCAATCGCAGAGTAAAATGGGTCCATGTCGCGGCGTAAAAATGGGCCACTTCGGTTGATGTTTTGTGGCGCTTTTGCACGCGTGCTCGTCACAAAGCTGAAGCGTGCCAAAGCGCATGCTGGCCATAAGGCCAGCATTATTCTGACTGTGATTGCGGGCTGGTTATTTTCGGTTGTTGCGACTGTGTTTGAGCCGATAGCTTTCGCCATTCATCTCGAGGATGTGGACGTGATGGGTTAAACGATCGAGTAGCGCACCGGTCAGCCGCTCAGAGCCAAAGACTTCAGTCCATTCATCGAAGGGCAGGTTCGAGGTTATGATGATGGAGCCGCGTTCATAGCATTGGGATATGACCTCGAAGAGCAGCTCTGCGCCAGATTTGCTGAGCGGTACGAAGCCCAGTTCATCAATGATCAACAGGTTCTGGCTGGTCAGTTGCTTTTGAAGGCGCTGCAATCTCCGCTCATCTTGAGCCTCGATCAGATCATGGACTAATGCCGCAGCCGTTGTGAAGCGCACCTTCAGTCCTCTTTGACATGCAGCCAGCCCAAGTCCCAGGGCGATGTGTGTCTTGCCCGTGCCTGACGGGCCGAGCGCGATGATGTTCTCCCTGCGATTAACGTAATCGCATCGTGCCAGATCCATCGTCAGGGGCTTGTTCAAGCTTGGCATGATCTTGAAGTCAAAGCTATCCAAGCTCTTGGTGCTGGGGAACTTCGCCGCTTTGATGCGCCGTTCAATCATCCCCGTGGCGTTCGCGGTCGATCAATTCCATCTCACACAGCCGCGCCAGATAGTGGATGTGATCTTTGTTCTCTGCAGCACAGAGCTGCGCCTGTTTGGCATACTCGCCTTGGAACGTTGGCAGTCGCAGTTGTTTAAGATGATGCCGTAGAAGAATCCGAGGGGCTTCGGTCATGCCGCGGTCCTTCCCATCAAGCTCATGTAACTGGATGGGCGTGTTGTGCCGACATTGGCCTTGGGCAAGTATGGATAGAAGTCCAAATCCAATCGTGGTGGCCGCTTCTCAACCCGACACAGTACAAGGTGTTTTACGGCGTCATAGCCAATTGCACCCATATCTATTGCCTGCTGGATTGCGCCTTGCACAACATCCATTTCGAAGGTCTCCAAAAGGCGCAAGACTTGAACGTATTCTCGCTTGCCCGGCTTACCCATTCTGGCTTCAAGCAGTCGGTGCAGCGTGGCAAATACATCTGGCAAATGCCAACCCTGCAAAGGCGCGGCCTGATCCAGGGCACCCACCTTTTGTTCAAGCAGGGGCAAAAAGTGCAATGGGTCAAAGACCATATCCGCTGATGTGTAGGATCGTTTGTGCCGCGCAATAATCTCATTGCCGCAGCCGATGATAACCTCATGCACAAACCCACGCACATGAACATCGTGGTGCGCATAGGCTACTGGCACCGAGTAATCATTGCTGCGATAGCGCACCATTGAGATCGACGTTGCACGCGTGCTGACGTGATCGCAGGCTTCATATTCTGCGACGGGCAATCCCATCAGAGCATCCAAATCCGACATCAGGCGTGCGCCTATGGTTTGGGTGTGACCCCGCAACGTATCGGCCTGACGTGCTAAACACTTCTCTTCCAAATGTGCGTTCAGATCATCAAAGCTGTCATAGCGAGGTGCGGGAACCATGAAGTTGCGGCGGGTGTATCCAACCATGCCCTCAACGTTGCCTTTATCGTTCCCTCGCGCGGGTCTGCCAAACTTGTCATCAAACAAGTAATGCGACTGCAGTTCCGTAAACCGACGTGTGCGGATGCGCGTCTTATCCCCGAGTATCCGAGCCACGGCGATCTTGGTATTGTCGTAGAGAATGGATTGCGGAATGCCGCCAAAGAATGCAAAGGCGGACACATGGCCATCGCAAAACGCCTCGGTTGTCTCAGCTGGATATCCCTTCACAAACACCGCATCAGAATGTGGCAAGCTCATCACGAAGAAGTGGATCTTGCATTCCACGCCACCGATCACGCCCAGCGTCTCACCAAAATCAACCTGCGCATGGCCCGGCCGATGCGACAACGGCACAAACACCTCTTTGGTGCGCCGTTTTTGCTCGCGCACGTAATAGGTCACCGTGGTCAGGCTGCCGGCATATCCATGCTCATCGCGCAGCCGTTCAAAGATGCGCTTGGCCGTGTGTCGCTGCTTTTTGATCAGGGCTTTGTCTGTGCGCAGTATCTCATCGACCACACCAACATAACCATCAAGCGTTGGCCGCCGAGGCGCTTCCGACCGACGATACCCAGGCGGAAGTTCATGGCGCAGCATCTTCGCGATCGTCTTACGATCTTTGTTCTCTAATCTGTCAATGCGTGTTTCCTGAGTTTCCTGCTTTTGATGTCAGAGGTTGCCTTTGTTCTCTTCGAACTCTGAGGTTCATGATGGGGTTGGCTGGGTGTGGGTCGGCAATGTTGAAACCGCAATCATACCGTTGGTCTTGGCTGTTGCTACAGAATCGGCGCCGTGTCTCACGCCCTCCCTCGGGCATCGTCCCAGATGGGAACTTTGATTTAGGAATCCTCGTTGTCGCCTCGTAAGCCTTACGCGGACTGGAAGTCAGTTTTGTCTCGCATAATGGCATGAAGTATGATTGCCAGACGACGCGCCAGAGCCACTCGGGCCTTTCTCATCGTTGAGCGCGCACCGATTGCGAGGGCCCATGTCTTCAATTTGAGCGGAGCGGCATACCGCGTCAGCATCACATTGGCGGCCTCATAGAGAAGCGTTCTGACGCGCACGTCGCCCCGCTTTGAGATGCTGCCCGTGTAGTCGATTTCACCAGATTGATGCCGTCGCGGCACCAGTCCAAGATACGCCCCCACATCACGCGATTTCCTGAAACGCGACGGATCATCAATTGCTGCGGCAAAGGCCAATGCTGTGATCGGACCGACCCCTGGTACCGTCATAAGGCGCTGGCAGACTTCGGATTTGCGGGTCATCTTTTTGATGTCGCCATCAATGGCTGCAACCGCCGCGAGGATTGCTTCGCGTGCTGCGAACAGTCCGCAAATTGCGGCATGGAGGCCAGGCACTCCATCGCTAACTTTTAGCGCCGCGTTTTTGAATGCCGGAGACAAAGCTCGTGGCAGCCGCACGCCGAAGACGACGACCAGACCGCGGATCTGATTGTCGAGCGTCACACGCTGTCCGACCAGCTTCTTGCGGGCTGCGATCAGCGACCGGATTGCGTGCGCTGACAGTGATTTGACATGGGTCGGCTTGTAGAATCCCGTCCGCGCCAGGTGTGCCAAACCGCGGGCATCATTGCGGTCCGTCTTGTGGCCGGCCAGAGATTTAAGGGCCTGATATGCTTGCCTGCTCTCGATGCAAACAACCGGGACACCAAGCTCCGTCAGCCCATGGTAAAGCATTGGTGCCATCCGTCCCGTTTCAAATACAACTTTGGCACATGGTGGTCCAGAAGCGAGGAAGTCAGCGATCGCTTTTGGTGTTGAGCTCGCTTTTCCTTCACGAATAAGGGCCCCTTCACGATCCAGAATGCAGATATGCGTCTCTTCCATGGACACATCCAAACCAGCAAAATATTCCATTGGTCAGTCTCCTTTTCAATTGCATGTGCATCCAGAATAACAGGGGTAACTGAGTGCTGATCCTGATTACGCCATGTTGAAAAACCGCGCCGCTTCTCGGCCAGACATACCGTCCTTCAAACAAGCACGGCGCACACGACTATAAATATCCACAGAATACATCTCCCGCCCTCCGAATAAACGAAGGGCACAAACTGGCGGACTTTTACTCCGCTACAACTGCGATATGCAGCCGCTTCTGTGGCCCAATATTGCTCCGCGTTTTACAGCAGGGTGAGGCGACGTTTGACCCCGAGCAGATGGCGGACGATGCGAAATACGCCGCCCGTGCCCTGTTCACGGTTGTGCAGGGCGAGCTTGAACAGCGCCTCGAGATCGTCGTCTTCAACGGTCAAACCGCCGGAGACATAGCCCTCCCCCAATGCCATTTCCGCGTTGCGCACGATGGCTTTCTGGATGGCCCCGGTATTTAAAGATATGTGCACAGGCGTGCCGCTGCCATCGCCATAGGTGACAATGGTTCCGTCGGGCCGCGTGACTTCCAGCTGACCTTGCCGAAAAAAGCCGCGCATAATGATGTCGAGCGCTCGTGTCCAGAATGTCAAAGTTCTACCCCACCAGAATCTCACCCACCGTCCCCAGGCGGCCTGCCGGTTGATGCCAGGATCGCCTGATCTTCCCTGCTGATCAGGTGTTTTTGGGTCCCCGACGGTGCCTTCGTGCGCCAGGACGTCCGAATGTGCGCGAACCGGGCCGCAAACTCGCATCACTCGAGTCCCGCAGCGACGTTTTTCAACGCGACGGACAGATCGGTCAAGCCGGTTTCGTTCGCGGCGGGACAGTTTCAGCGTCATGCATATGTCGGCGGAGATCGAAGGCGGCGGATCGCGGCGAGGATGGTGCGCACCATTTGGCCAGTGACGGCGACCTCCGCCAGATGGAAGGTGATGGTGCAGGCGTGGCGCAGGACGCGGGCACCGATCCTGATGAGCCTGGGCTGAAGGCTGGTTGGCGACCGGTTTGCCCGGACTGGGGGTCCATCCCAACAAAGGTACGAAACGCGACATAGGATTATGGCTGATCTCTAACGCGCATGATTGTTTGCCTGCTGGTTTCGAATTCGCGCGCGATTGCTGAGATTGCCTCGCCGTTTCTGAATTTTTTCTTCACATCATCTTGTTGATCCCCTCCCATGGCCGACGCGTCAGGATTGACCACCTTCGCCCCAACCTGTGCGCCTCCTGGGGAATGTGGGTCTAACCCGGATAATTCATGAAGCCTGTTTTGTCTGTGCCTGGCTGTTGGTTTCTGCGCCTGTTTTTTCGGGAGCGCGCGCAGTTGGTGTCCGGTTTTTTACGGCGGACGGCGATGTTATCCGGGGCTTTTCAAGTTGATGTTTCAGAAGCTGTTCCAAAAGCAGTTGAGTGATATCACGTGTTTATGATTCATTGGTTGGAATTATCTTTACCTGACCAGACAGCTTGAAAAGGCTCCAGACACCGAGGCCGGAAAAAACCTGCTACGCTTGATCGCCTCTCATTCGCCCATGTCATGGGCACATATCAACATGCTCGGCGAGTACGACTTTTCCGAGGAAAAGCTCCGCGATACCCTTGGCATCCTGCCCCCGAAAAAAGCAGCATAAACAGAGCTGAAAAACGGGAGGGACGAAAACGCGAAAAACGCCATCAGACCAACATCATGGCGTGAACGCTATGTCGCATTAATACCAACGGCCCAATTAATTGACCTTTATCCATCCTCGATCTGTGATTGAAGTTATGCGTTCAGGGTCGTTCGCAAAGAAGTTCCAGGCCCGGGCGCATTTTTCGAGGATTTCCTCATATGTGTCGAAGACAGAGACAGCGGGTTTGTTCGACCGCAGATAGGCCCAAACGTTTTCCATTGGGTTCAATTCCGGTGAGTATGGGGGCAGTTTTTACGAGTGTAGTATTATCTGGCACCTGCAAGCATTTTGCTCCGTGCCAACCAGCCCCGTCGATGATGAGCAAGGCATGTGCGCCGGGTGCGATTGTCTTTGCGATCTCATCGAGATGCAGCCCCATTGCTTCGGCGTTGACGTAAGGCAGGACCAGCCCAGCCGCCGTGCCACAGGCAGGACAGGCTGCGCCGAAGATACAGCTCCATTTGCAGCGCGTATCACGTGGTGCGCGCGGGCGGGTTCCACGCCTGGCCCATTTGCGGGTGAGGGTTCCTTGCTGCCCGACGCGGGCTTCATCCTGGAACCATACCTCAAGCGGCTTCCCCTTTGCATGTTTTGGCAGGGTATCGGCTATGAGGCTGGCAAAGTTTTTTTAAAAGCCTGCTGTGCAGCGGGATCAGTTTTGGGATGCTCCGGGCGCACGGAAAGGCGACGAAAACCATGCCTGGCTGGATACTTGCCAATCGTACGTTCATGTAGCTTTACGTCGAATTCTTCTTCAACGCGGACCTGCAAATCGGCACAGCGCCACCGCACTACGCCATCTTTTGCCGGGTCAGGCCCAGCCTCAACCCAAGCCACAAACAGCGCCTGTTGCTCCAGGGACAGGCGTGGTTTTGCACCCTTGCCACACCGATCAGAAAGCCCACCAGGGCCCTCTGCATTGTAGCGATGCACCCGGTCTCTGGGAGTTTGGCGATCCATACCGCTGCTACGGGCCGCTGTTGCGCGGTCCACATCGTCAAGCACCAGCGCTATGGCGAGTATTCGACGGACAACACGACCATCCCTGGTTCGCTTTGCAGCACAACGCAAATCTTGCGCGGACATATCTGTGCGCGTTCTCTAATCTGTCAATGCGTGTTTCCTGAGTTTCCTGCTTTTGATGTCAGAGGTTGCCTTTGTTCTCTTCGAACTCTGAGGTTCATGATGGGGTTGGCTGGGTGTGGGTCGGCAATGTTGAAACCGCAATCATACCGTTGGTCTTGGCTGTTGCTACAGAATCGGCGCCGTGTCTCACGCCCTCCCTCGGGCATCGTCCCAGATGGGAACTTTGATTTAGGAATCCTCGTTGTCGCCTCGTAAGCCTTACGCGGACTGGAAGTCAGTTTTGTCTCGCATAATGGCATGAAGTATGATTGCCAGACGACGCGCCAGAGCCACTCGGGCCTTTCTCATCGTTGAGCGCGCACCGATTGCGAGGGCCCATGTCTTCAATTTGAGCGGAGCGGCATACCGCGTCAGCATCACATTGGCGGCCTCATAGAGAAGCGTTCTGACGCGCACGTCGCCCCGCTTTGAGATGCTGCCCGTGTAGTCGATTTCACCAGATTGATGCCGTCGCGGCACCAGTCCAAGATACGCCCCCACATCACGCGATTTCCTGAAACGCGACGGATCATCAATTGCTGCGGCAAAGGCCAATGCTGTGATCGGACCGACCCCTGGTACCGTCATAAGGCGCTGGCAGACTTCGGATTTGCGGGTCATCTTTTTGATGTCGCCATCAATGGCTGCAACCGCCGCGAGGATTGCTTCGCGTGCTGCGAACAGTCCGCAAATTGCGGCATGGAGGCCAGGCACTCCATCGCTAACTTTTAGCGCCGCGTTTTTGAATGCCGGAGACAAAGCTCGTGGCAGCCGCACGCCGAAGACGACGACCAGACCGCGGATCTGATTGTCGAGCGTCACACGCTGTCCGACCAGCTTCTTGCGGGCTGCGATCAGCGACCGGATTGCGTGCGCTGACAGTGATTTGACATGGGTCGGCTTGTAGAATCCCGTCCGCGCCAGGTGTGCCAAACCGCGGGCATCATTGCGGTCCGTCTTGTGGCCGGCCAGAGATTTAAGGGCCTGATATGCTTGCCTGCTCTCGATGCAAACAACCGGGACACCAAGCTCCGTCAGCCCATGGTAAAGCATTGGTGCCATCCGTCCCGTTTCAAATACAACTTTGGCACATGGTGGTCCAGAAGCGAGGAAGTCAGCGATCGCTTTTGGTGTTGAGCTCGCTTTTCCTTCACGAATAAGGGTCCCTTCACGATCCAGAATGCAGATATGCGTCTCTTCCATGGACACATCCAAACCAGCAAAATATTCCATTGGTCAGTCTCCTTTTCAATTGCATGTGCATCCAGAATAACAGGGGTAACTGAGTGCTGATC
Source organism: Roseovarius sp. (assembly GCA_965207105.1). Classification (GTDB taxonomy): domain Bacteria; phylum Pseudomonadota; class Alphaproteobacteria; order Rhodobacterales; family Rhodobacteraceae; genus Roseovarius. Next base: position 857,719 of record CBDBLS010000028.1, read on the forward strand.
CTGATTACGCCATGTTGAAAAACCGCGCCGCTTCTCGGCCAGACATACCGTCCTTCAAACAAGCACGGCGCACACGACTATAAATATCCACAGAATACATCTCCCGCCCTCCGAATAAACGAAGGGCACAAACTGGCGGACTTTTACTCCGCTACAACTGCGATATGCAGCCGCTTCTGTGGCCCAATATTGCTCCGCGTTTTACAGCAGGGTGAGGCGACGTTTGACCCCGAGCAGATGGCGGACGATGCGAAATACGCCGCCCGTGCCCTGTTCACGGTTGTGCAGGGCGAGCTTGAACAGCGCCTCGAGATCGTCGTCTTCAACGGTCAAACCGCCGGAGACATAGCCCTCCCCCAATGCCATTTCCGCGTTGCGCACGATGGCTTTCTGGATGGCCCCGGTATTTAAAGATATGTGCACAGGCGTGCCGCTGCCATCGCCATAGGTGACAATGGTTCCGTCGGGCCGCGTGACTTCCAGCTGACCTTGCCGAAAAAAGCCGCGCATAATGATGTCGAGCGCTCGTGTCCAGAATGTCAAAGTTCTACCCCACCAGAATCTCACCCACCGTCCCCAGGCGGCCTGCCGGTTGATGCCAGGATCGCCTGATCTTCCCTGCTGATCAGGTGTTTTTGGGTCCCCGACGGTGCCTTCGTGCGCCAGGACGTCCGAATGTGCGCGAACCGGGCCGCAAACTCGCATCACTCGAGTCCCGCAGCGACGTTTTTCAACGCGACGGACAGATCGGTCAAGCCGGTTTCGTTCGCGGCGGGACAGTTTCAGCGTCATGCATATGTCGGCGGAGATCGAAGGCGGCGGATCGCGGCGAGGATGGTGCGCACCATTTGGCCAGTGACGGCGACCTCCGCCAGATGGAAGGTGATGGTGCAGGCGTGGCGCAGGACGCGGGCACCGATCCTGATGAGCCTGGGCTGAAGGCTGGTTGGCGACCGGTTTGCCCGGACTGGGGTCCATCCCAACAAAGGTACGAAACGCGACATAGGATTATGGCTGATCTCTAACGCGCATGATTGTTTGCCTGCTGGTTTCGAATTCGCGCGCGATTGCTGAGATTGCCTCGCCGTTTCTGAATTTTTTCTTCACATCATCTTGTTGATCCCCTCCCATGGCCGACGCGTCAGGATTGACCACCTTCGCCCCAACCTGTGCGCCTCCTGGGGAATGTGGGTCTAACCCGGATAATTCATGAAGCCTGTTTTGTCTGTGCCTGGCTGTTGGTTTCTGCGCCTGTTTTTTCGGGAGCGCGCGCAGTTGGTGTCCGGTTTTTTACGGCGGACGGCGATGTTATCCGGGGCTTTTCAAGTTGATGTTTCAGAAGCTGTTCCAAAAGCAGTTGAGTGATATCACGTGTTTATGATTCATTGGTTGGAATTATCTTTACCTGACCAGACAGCTTGAAAAGGCTCCAGACACCGAGGCCGGGAAAAAACCTGCTACGCTTGATCGCCTCTCATTCGCCCATGTCATGGGCACATATCAACATGCTCGGCGAGTACGACTTTTCCGAGGAAAAGCTCCGCGATACCCTTGGCATCCTGCCCCCCGAAAAAAGCAGCATAAACAGAGCTGAAAAACGGGAGGGACGAAAACGCGAAAAACGCCATCAGACCAACATCATGGCGTGAACGCTATGTCGCATTAATACCAACGGCCCAATTAATTGACCTTTATCCATCCTCGATCTGTGATTGAAGTTATGCGTTCAGGGTCGTTCGCAAAGAAGTTCCAGGCCCGGGCGCATTTTTCGAGGATTTCCTCATATGTGTCGAAGACAGAGACAGCGGGTTTGTTCGACCGCAGATAGGCCCAAACGTTTTCCATTGGGTTCAATTCCGGTGAGTATGGGGGCAGTTTTACGAGTGTAGTATTATCTGGCACCTGCAAGCATTTTGCTCCGTGCCAACCAGCCCCGTCGATGATGAGCAAGGCATGTGCGCCGGGTGCGATTGTCTTTGCGATCTCATCGAGATGCAGCCCCATTGCTTCGGCGTTGACGTAAGGCAGGACCAGCCCAGCCGCCGTGCCACAGGCAGGACAGGCTGCGCCGAAGATACAGCTCCATTTGCAGCGCGTATCACGTGGTGCGCGCGGGCGGGTTCCACGCCTGGCCCATTTGCGGGTGAGGGTTCCTTGCTGCCCGACGCGGGCTTCATCCTGGAACCATACCTCAAGCGGCTTCCCCTTTGCATGTTTTGGCAGGGTATCGGCTATGAGGCTGGCAAAGTTTTTTTAAAAGCCTGCTGTGCAGCGGGATCAGTTTTGGGATGCTCCGGGCGCACGGAAAGGCGACGAAAACCATGCCTGGCTGGATACTTGCCAATCGTACGTTCATGTAGCTTTACGTCGAATTCTTCTTCAACGCGGACCTGCAAATCGGCACAGCGCCACCGCACTACGCCATCTTTTGCCGGGTCAGGCCCAGCCTCAACCCAAGCCACAAACAGCGCCTGTTGCTCCAGGGACAGGCGTGGTTTTGCACCCTTGCCACACCGATCAGAAAGCCCACCAGGGCCCTCTGCATTGTAGCGATGCACCCGGTCTCTGGGAGTTTGGCGATCCATACCGCTGCTACGGGCCGCTGTTGCGCGGTCCACATCGTCAAGCACCAGCGCTATGGCGAGTATTCGACGGACAACACGACCATCCCTGGTTCGCTTTGCAGCACAACGCAAATCTTGCGCGGACATATCTGTGCGCGTAATCTTGACTGCCCCACCCATGAGCACCTCCTTGCTTCTGGAGGCCATTGATTCAGAAATGCAGTAAATTTGAAATCACAAAAGTGAGTCAGACATTAAGGCCGCTGGTATAAGTACCTTTGTTGGGACGAACCCAACAATCCCAAACACTTGATAAAACACAAAAAGACACCCTCGAAACACATGTTAAAGTAGCCCGGATCGAAGCCAAACCTGAGACTTCCGAAAAGCGGGTCGATGATCTCGAAAAGGACAGAGACGCCTAGAAGCAACAAGCCCTTTAAAGTGCGCCAGAAAAGAAACGCCGCAGTTGGTGGCCGTGGTAATAAGGCCCAAAGACCCCTTGGGCCTATTCAAAGGGACGTCCAATCCTCATTCCAGGTACGGAGCTTGCCTTGGCATGAGGGAAGTCGGTTCGCGGTCCTCTTAACTCTTCCCCCCTGCAAGGGTGGGATCAAGGCTGATGGCTTTGTCATAATCGGCCTTGGCCCCCGCGTGGTCACCCTGGGCAGCCTTTGCGAGGGCCCTGTTGTTCCATGCCGCTGCAAGGGTGGGATCAAGGCGGATCGTTTCGGTGTAATCGGCCTCGGTCCCCGCATGGTCGCCCAAGCGGTTCTTTGCGATGGCCCTGTTGTTCCATGCCGCTGCAGGGGTGGGATCAAGGCTGATCGCTTCGTCATAATCGTCCACGGCCCCCGCGTGGTCACCCTGGGCGTCCTTTGCGGCACCCCTGTTGGTCCATGCCCCTGCATGGCCGGGATCAAGGCGGATCGCTTCGTCACAATCGGCCTCGGCCCCCGTGTGGTCGCCCTGGCCGTTCTTTGCGGCACCCCTGTTGGTCCATGCCTCTGCAAGGCTGGGATCAAGGCGGATCGCTTCGTCATAATCGGCCTTGGCCCCCGCGTGGTCACCCTGGGCGTCCTTTTCGGCACCTCTGTTATACCATACCCCTGCATGGCCGGGATCAAGGCGGATCGCTTCGTCACAATCGGCCTCGCCCCCCGTGTGGTCGCCCAAGCGGTTCTTTGCGGCACCCCTGTTGCTCCATGCCGCTGCATGGCCGGGATCAAGGCTGATCGCTTTGTCATAATCGAGCACTGCACCCGCGTGGTCGCCCAAGCGGTTCTTTGCGAGTCCCTTGTAAAAATTGAGCGTCGCGGTTTCGAAGTTTTTTCTGTTGTTGATATATCCGATGAGGTCAGGAAAAATTGTGTTGTTGTTGATATTGTAAAGATCATCCAACTGTTGAATGATCTTTGATTTTATTCCATTTGGGATTATAATTTCTTCTAATCCCTGATCACCATCAACGTACCCTTCATCCGTTTCAATAAAAACACTGTGTTGGCTTTCTGCCCGCGCTCTGCTCCAATCGGTTTTGGCAGCCTCTATTATCCTGATTCCACCATCATGCGGGACGGGTTCCTTTAGACGGTAAAGATATCCATCATCCGTAAGTTCTCCATTGCAGGCAAAGAAGATCGCTACGAGTAAATTTCTGCTGAAATCTACAACAGCGGTATCCCCATCGAAATGACGTAAATCTGCCAGGGTTTTTTCTTTTGATGGCTCCGAGAAAAATCTTCTGGTATTTTCTATTATTTCTTTTTGAAGATGAACAGGTTGAAAAGTGTTTATTAAATATATCTTCTTCCCCATATTTCCGATATATTGTTGAACTGGCTGGCGTAGGGTGTTTTTTACTCTCACCTCTAAACAGGTATTTTTTCACCTCCGCATTTTTCGGTAACAGCTTGAATAATATCCTGAAGGGTTCCTGCTGTTTCAATTTCACACATTCCGCGTAAATCTCCCTGTAGTACCTGTCACGTCCCGCAGAAGCAGGGGCAGTTGTTCCGGACGCAACCAATAGCCACGTCGCCTTTTTGCGGCTTATATCACAGCAAGCGCGCTCCTGGCATCCTCTTCGGTGGCGAACAATTCCAGGCGCGTTTTCCCGCTCTGACCGATACGGACCCATTCCCTGTAGAGGGTCCATTCCCCGAACAAATCGGGCATCACAATGAGGCTGTAAAATCGCGCCTCATTTTTGGCCGCGTTATGCTTTTCCAGATAGAACTGCATCGTGTTTGGGATCATTCCCCGGTCTTGCCCCGGTCTTGACCGGGGGAGCAGTGTCAATCACCCCGGACAGGCTCCGGAACACCGCGATGGCAGTGCGCACAGTGGAGGCCTTCCATCTGTCAAGTTCGCATGGATCAATCTTCCAGTGATTCCTGTTATCCCTTGTGGCAAGGCAATCGCGTTTGGATTTGTCCTGCCGCATTGAGGTTGAAAAACTGGACTTCGTCCCTGTTTCCGGACAGTTTGATTATGGCTCAATTAGCATTTATTATGCGTGGCGACCTGTGATAGAACACACCATGAACAAAATTATGGGTGCGGCACATGGATCATCAGGCTTTTTTTGGTGTGGCTTAACGAGATCGACAACCTTTCATCGAAACAACGGGCTGAAACCGGACGGCTCGTTGCCGGGGTTTCGTCGCTGGAAAGCGTGATCGATCTCCTTGAGGCGACTGTTCGCGAGGGGCGTATCTGTCCGCACTGCGCTTCGGGCGGTGCGATCATCAGAGGCCATGCAAGTGGCCTGACGAGGTTCTTTTGCAAAAGCTGTCGCAAAACCTTCAACGCGCTGACCGGGACGCCGCTTGCCCGCTTGCGCCACAGGGACAGATGGGCAGAGTTTGCAGCTTCCCTGCGCGACGGCGAAACGGTAAAGGCGTCCGACGGGCGTTGTATGGTGGCCGACACCACAGCTTTTCGTTGGCGTCATCGCTTTCTTCAGGCTGTAACGGTCGGTGCGGTCAAGCTGTGCGGGATCGTCGAAGCCGACGGGACGTTCTTTCCGCGCAGCCGGAAAGGGGAGCGTAATCTCTCTCGAAAAGCCCGCAAACGCGGGGGAAAGGCCTCAAAACGCGGATTGTCGAAGGAGCAGGTTCCGGTCCTCGTTGCAGTCGACCGATCAGGCACCGCCATCAGTGCTGTCTTGCCTGCGGTGACAGCGAACATCTCAAAACGGTTCTGCAGCCACGTCTTGATGGGGACGCTCTCCCGGTGACCGATGGCTGCACCGGGTACCCGCCCTGCGCCGCAGAAATGGGCGTCAGCCATGAAAGTCTCAACCGGACCGCCGGAGAACGTGTCCGTGGTGAATTGCACATTCAAACCGTGAACAGTCGGCATGAGCGGTTAAAGACCTTTCTGCGCCGCCATCGGGGTATCGCAACCAAATACCTGGACAGCTACCTTCGGTGGTTCCACCTTGCCGTCCTTCCGAGCCACCAAACGCCGCGCGCGATACTTGCCGCAGCAGCAGGCATCCTGCCTGTAATACGCCACGCATAATCAATGCTAATTGAGCCTTGATTATTGACCCTATGCGGCCATTTTCCAAGTCATATCTTCGAACGCCTGTTGCGGCGTTTGGTATCCGATGGCGGAGTGACGCCTCTGCCGGTTGTAGAAGACCTCGATATATTCGAAGATTGCAGCCTTGGCTTCCGCCCGTGTTTTGAACCGCCGACGGTGAACCAACTCCTTTTTCAATGATGCAAAGAAGCTTTCCATTGGCGCATTGTCCAGGCACTCGCCCTTGCGGCTCATGGATTGCGCAATCCCTGCTTTTTTGATCAGCTTGCGATACTCACTACCGGCGTACTGGCTCCCCCTGTCGGAGTGGTGGATCAGACCGGGAACCGGGCTCCTGCGACCCGGGGCCATCGTCAGGGCATCACAGCAAAGCCCGGCCCGCATGTGATCCTCCATCGCCCAACCAACGATTTCCCGCGTGGCCATGTCTTTCACGCCGGCCAGCCAGAGCCACCCTTCATCCGTATCGATATAGGTGATATCGGCCAACCAAACCGTATTGGGGGTGAGGCGGTGGAACGCCTGTTCCAACAGGTTTGGCGACGGGCTCATCTTGTGATTGCTATCCGTTGTCACGGGCTTGCGGCGCTTGTTCAGGCGTGGAGACACCTTGTTTTCCTTCATGATCCGCGCCACCCGCCGCTCAGAGCCTGATTTAAAACTATACTCCCGCGCCCGAATTGACCTGAAGATTTGAGGTCAGATCAGTTTGTATTCCTTGAGAGAAACGATCCTGAAATTGTCGGTAACAGTGTCGCGAAAATCGCGCCATTTGTCGGGTAGGGTTTGGCGGAAGAAGTTGAAAATGGCCTCGGTGAACTGATCGAATGTGGCGTAGTGACGATTGTGGGTCACCCATTTGTGCATGACACCCCAAAGGCGCTTGATCGGGTTGAGATGCGGGGCGTATGCCGACAGGAATTTCAACTTCACCCGACGTTCGGGGCTGTGCAGCCAGGGCTGGAGTATCCTGGCATGGTGATAA
>CBDBLS010000029.1:0-24507 GCA_965207105.1 Roseovarius sp.
TGAGGTCGCAAAGACAATCGCACCCGGCGCACATGCCTTGCTCATCATCGACGGGGCTGGTTGGCACGGAGCAAAATGCTTGCAGGTGCCAGATAATATTACACTCGTAAAACTGCCCCCATACTCACCGGAATTGAACCCAATGGAAAACGTTTGGGCCTATCTGCGGTCGAACAAACTCGCTATCCCTGTCTTCGACACATATAAAGAAATCCTCGAAAAATGCGCCCGGGCCTGGAACTTCCTTGCGAACGACCCTGAACGCATAACTTCAATCACAGATCGAGAGTGGATAAAGGTCAATTAATTGGGCCGTTGGTATTATCAGTGGGTTAAAAATCGATGTTTCGGACAGAGACGCTTTACCCGGGCGGATATACCCCCCGATACACGGGAAGTCTCTGCAGGCGTATTTCATCATCCGTTTCGGGTATTCAGGCCGGAACCTCGATGGCCGCATTCACCGGGCCAACCGCCGGGTTCACTGTCCCTGATCGCGGCATTTTCGATGTGTATCGGGGTGGTGACAACGATGCGGTGCGGGCCGGGTTTCAAGGAACCCGCGGAGGGTGCGGGTGCCATAGACAACCGGCCCCTGCCCCGAAGCGGTTTCAGCCCGGCACGGCAATCCGCAGCTTTTCCGGCACGAGGGTGTTCATCTGCCGGATATGCTCCGGCAGGCACAGGGTCCTGAAATCATATGTCCCGACCACATGCGCCCGCGCCGCCGGGCCCAGATGCTCGTAGGTGCCGGGATTGGCCAGCACGTCGATCACCTGATCCGCCAGCGCATCCGCATCAAAGAAATCCACCAGCAATCCGGTTTCGCCATGGGTGATTGCCTCGCGCACCGAAGGCACGTCCGAGGCCACGATAGTGGCCTGCATCGCCATTGATTCCAGCAGCGACCAACTCATCACAAACGGCATGGTCAGATGCAGATGGCAGCGGCTGATCTGAACCACCTGGCAAAAACTTGAATAAGGTACCCGCCCCAGGAAATGCACCCGGTTCCAGTCGACACTGTCGCCGAGTTTCCCGGTCAGTTCGGCGCGCAACCCCCCGGGGTGCCCGCTCTTGCGACCATAGGAAACACCGTCGCCACCCACCACCAGCACCCGGGCCCCGGGACGGGCGGCCAGGATCCGGGGCAGCGCGGCCATGAAAATGTGAAAGCCGCGCACATGTTCCAGATTGCGGGCCATATAGGTGAACACCTCATCCCCGCGCGTGACCGACCGGTCCAGTCGGCCCAGCGACAGGGACACATCCGGGTCAGGGCCCAGTCGGTCGGTACGGATCCCGTCATGGCAGGTGTAGAATTTCGGATGAAACGAGGTCGGGAAGGTGTTCTTTTGCCAGACGGTCGGCACATGGCCCAGATCCACATGCTGGATATTGGCATAGGGCACCGCGTTGCGGGCCTCCATCAGGAACGGCGTGTGATCCGAAACCGGATCGTCCGGGTCGAAGCCCACCACACCGCCTGTGGCGTTATAGAAATATTCAAAGAACCCCAGGATCGGCACATCCGGCCAGATCTGTTTCATGAACAACAGCTCGCCCCAGCCGGTATGGCCCAGGATCAGGTCGGGCCGGAAGCCCTCGTTCTTCTCCAGCTCGCGGGCAGCCATGGCGGCGGCGAACCCCGCGCCGGTGGCCGCTTCCCAGACTTTGGACAGCCCGTAAGCCCCGGCCCCGGGCCTGTGATGCGACTTGTAGACCACGGTCATCACCCCGTCGATCCAGGGCGCATTCCTGCGCTGGGTCAGGAACACGATCCGATGTCCTCCCTGTGCAACCAGCCACATCAGCAATTCCCGATGCTGGCCCGGCATATTCTGATGTACAAAGAGGATATTCATCGCAAGGATCCTGTCCGGTTAATGCAAAGTCCCTTGAGACAGGTACCCTGGCCGTTCTTTCTGGTGGTGTAGCCGGATGTCCATCCGGAAATTCGCCGACGGTTTGCACCGTGAAGCCTTTTACCGGGGGCCTGCCCGCCGGTAAACCCGCATTCCCCGGACAAACCGCCGGTTTCGCTGTCTCCTGATCGCCGCATTTGCGACATAAATCAGGGGGCGACGATGCCGGGGCGGGTTTCATGGATCACCCGGGGTGCGGGTTTCGGGCGGGGTGCCCGGGCGGATCTTGACCCCCGGGTGCGGCTGGAGTTCCGGGGCACGCAGTTCGCTTCGGATGGCGCGCGCGTTGTTGATGCACGAACCCGATGACGCGCCCGGACTGTCCGGTCCCGCTTCGGCGGCGTTGCGCGACAGCCGTCAGGGCAACACCGTCCACCGGTTGCGGCTGGAGTTCCGGCAAGCGGTCTATGGACGGCTCGTCGGCTACGAGGAAAGCACTTTCGGAAAAACCTGTATCCCCCGACGCTGCCTGAACGACGCTGACCTTCTCTCAAATCGAGCGGCCTGGTTTATGGGCCAAAGTCGACTTTTTGCGCAAAGGAAACCCCCCGCAGCGCACTGCCACAGGGGTCTCGATACTGATCAATCGAACAGACTCAACCTGGCATCCTGGTCTTGCGCAGATAGGGCAGAACCTGCTCGAATTCGCCAAAGCGCTCTTTTGCGTCTTCGTTGGAAACTGCGGGCGTAATGATAACGTCCTCGCCGCTTTTCCAGTTTGCAGGGGTCGCCACCTGATGGTTGGCGGTCAATTGAATCGAATCAAGCGCCCGCAGAATCTCGTCAAAGTTCCGTCCGGTGGTCATTGGATAGGTCAGCGACAATTTGACCTTCTTGTCCGGGCCGATAATGAACACGGTACGTACCGTGGCATTGTCCGCCGGGGTCCGCCCTTCAGAACTGTCACCGGCACCGGCGGGCAGCATCTCGTATAGTTTGGCCACTTTCAACTCCGGATCGCCAATCATCGGATAGCTTACCTCGTTGCCGGTGACTGTGGTAATATCCGACTTCCAGCGGTGATGATCCTCAACCGGGTCAACGGAAATACCGATAATCCTGGCATTTCGGCTGGCAAATTCACCAGACATCCCGGCCATCGTCCCAAGCTCGGTCGTACAAACCGGTGTAAAATCCTTGGGATGTGAAAACATCACTGCATAACCGTCACCGATCCAATCGTGAAAACTGATCTCGCCTTCGGTTGTATCAGCTACAAAATCGGGGGCGGTGTCGTTTATTCTCAAGGCCATAGCTGTGTCCTCTCCTTTGTGTTTGTCTCGCATTGGGAATTTGATCAAATCCTGTCAGGAAGGATTCTCACAATCCCGCTGCTGAGTAGCACAGAGATTAACAATGCACCACGAAACCTTCGGCGGAGACCAGGGGAATCGCATGAGTTTCACAGCGTCAGGATTTCAGGCAGGAAACGGTTGTTCCAGCCTGCCTTTTTCCGGTTTCCCCCGAGGGAGCGTACCGCATGGCCAAGGCGCGCGGCGTCTTTTGGCAGGGACGGGATGAAGTATCGCGCCTGTCCCGTCGTCTTGCCATTACTTTCCCTGACCGGGATGACGCGACCAATGCTGGCCGGACCCTCCCGATGGGGGTGACGCTTTTTCAACCGGTCGATGGCATCGCATTGGGTATATGTTCATATGTTCGCGTTTCATTCAGTGCCGGCACATAATCAGCGCCCTTCTGACGGATTTTCGCGGCGATTTCACGTTGACATCCCATCGCATCCAGGGTCACGGTTGCTCCCTCAAGGAAAAGCAAATCCGGAAGCACGGGGATGTCCCTGATCCCGTTCCTTTTGTGCGCACTGGCTTGCTGACCAGGCACAAGCTGCGGATCGTCGCACCGGGCCGGGATCAGATGCAGAGGTGTTTCTCCACCGGCTCTGGACCCGCGCGCCGTCTTTCCATCAATGGCCACAACCATTCCACCAATGCGCGCGGCCAACCCGGACGCCCATGCTGCAAAAGCTGCGCTGAACTCTTCAGGATCAGGCGCCCGAAACACCGTCGAAAGCGTGTCACGGGAGGGTGTGCCATGCTCAAATGGAGCCCATTTGCGCAGGAAAGACGGCTTTTCGTCGCCATAAAGGGCAACATCGACAAAACTCCCGCAGCCCGACACAACCCCGCAAAGGCTCAAAAGCAGAACCTCATCAAGCGGATAAAGAACCTTCATCCGTTGGCGTGGATCGCTGATAGTTGAGGTAAAAGATTGAAACGTAACGGCATTTTCCAAAGCGGCGTCCTGCGGACATAAACTTTGGAAAACTGAATCAGAGACAGAAGATCAAGGCAAACCAAAGTATGCTATTCATGCGATACCCCTGTCGTGTGTCAGCGACACAATCGCGTTTTAGCGACAGTGATGTCGCCAGTGCTTGCAATTTGATCCGCCCAACCGTACAGTTCTGATCCGCCAGGTGATTTCAGGGTACCCGCCCGCCCTTTCCCCGGGAAAAGGCCGCGTTGCGGCGCAGGGACCGAATGGAACGGCTTGCCAACGGCAGGTTGGCTGCCGCCAGGGCCCCTCCCGTTGTCCGGAAATCACGGGCCTTTAAATCACGGGTCCTTCCCGGCGGGGAGGGCTCGTGGGTGTCATTCGCCGCACTTCCCAACTTCTGCGTGGCTATTTTTTTGCATTTCGTTTCGTTTCAGATTTGCGCCGCCGACAACCGATTGTAACCATTCAGGAAATGCCCCCCTGAAACGCGCGGGAAAACCGCCGAAGGGGTCGCGCCGGAATTTGCGCTATACCGCCGGTTAAAAACAACCGCCGGAAGGTCCGGCATCGCCAGCGGCAAAAAACCCTGCGCGCGACGGGACGTGCTCCGGTCCTGCCCCCATTCCGGAGATCGGACGGCTGCCGCCGGATGTCCCCGTGCCCGGAAACCCCGTGTCCTGAAACCGGCTGCCCTGCACGCGGAATTCCCGCACCCGTACTGCGCATCAGGTCCGGCAGATCGCGGCGTCAATCAGGGGACCCGGTTTTACCAGCCCCGTCCTGTTCGCCGGGGCAACACCATTTTTGCCGGGGCAGGATCGTGTACCGACGGCGCGGGAGACCGGCATGGACAGCGCTGCCTTTCCCACCGTCCTGACCGATGCCTTCGTCCCTGTGTTTCCGGTCATGAAGACCGGCACGGCGGTCCGGTCCGGTCTGCGGTTCCATGCATGGATGGTCCGTCGAGGGGCAAGCGGGGCGCGTTGTGAAACAAGGCTCAGTTTACAAATTGTATGTGTTCACTGTATGTTCCTTTTGCAATCAGAGGGAAAGACCACCATGGTTCACAGGCAATTTCGGGACTGGCTATCCTGGATAGACCAACTCAGCCTGGCGCAGCGGCAACAGGCCCAAGCCGGGCTTTCGGGGGGATCAGAGGTATCCGCTTCACTGGCTGCGATAGAAGACAGTGTGGGTGAAGATCGCCAGTGCCCGCATTGTGCGGCACACCGGGAGCCTAAAACAACCTGACAATGCCGACCTGGCTCGTCATAAGGATAGCCGGATGCGTCCGCATCCGATCGTCGCTTTTGAGCCCACATGCAGGACTTCGCCAAGTTTAAGCAGGGGCAGGAGATCGTTGGCGGGCGCACCGAGTACAAGTGTGCCCAGCGTGCCGGTTTCGCCGAAGATCCGTTTTGCCGGGATGAGGGATGTTGCCATTCCGTGGGTTTTTCTGACCGACCCACCCACTGCGCTGCGCCAAACTGGCCCGCCAGTTGTGCCTGCCACTCTGAAAAGGGCCGGGGCAAGCCCAAACCCTGCCATGCAAGTATTCCCGAAACGCGTCGCAGGAGTCCGCGAAGCACGGCGTTGGGGTTGTCCTGCATTTCCTGCCTGCGGCGCATCGCAAGAGGCGTTACAAATACCAGCCCTGGATCGTCCCGTTCTCCTTCCCGACCCGAAAGGCACCCCACTACGACCCGACAGGCCGTCACCGCCACCGGATGGCCAAATAGGTTGCTCACTGTCTGGGCTGCAATCCGGGCCAGAGCCGCGGCGATTTCCGCAGAAAAATACATGGCCGCCCCAAAGAGCCGGACTCGAAACAGGTCCTCACCGGGTTCGAATTGCAGCACGAATGGTTTGGGAGGGCATTGCCAAGTTGTTTGATCTTTTTGACTTGGCTACGGGTGACGCATGAAAATTCCGACGTCAATGCCGCGCCTGAAGGGCTTTCGCTTTCCCCGTGAGATCATCGCTTACGCGGTCTGGGCGTACCATCGGTTTGCGCTGAGCACGGCGGATGTCGAAGATCTCTTGGCGGAACGGGGTGTCATCGTGAGTCGGGAAACCATTCGGCTCCGCGTCAATCGTTTCGGCGCGCATTTTGCCGCTTGTATCCGTCGTGACCGACCGCGGCCGAGCGACAGGTGGCACCTCGATGAGGGTGTGATCCCGACAGGGGGTGTAAAACATTGGCTCCGGCGCGCAGTCGACGCCAACGGTGATACACTCGACATTGTTGTTCAGACGCGCCGAAATGCCAAAGCCGCCAAGCGTTTCATGGCGAGGCTGATCTCGCAATTCGGTCACCCAAGGGTCGTCATCACAGACAAGCTGCGTAGCTATATCAAGCCGATCGCTCATCAAGCGCCGGGTGCCGAACACCGCGCCCACAAAGGCCTCGACAATCGCATCGAGGGCAGTCATAGGCCGACCCGACGACGAGAAAAGATCATGGGGCGTTTCAAGTCGCCAAGGCAAGCACAGCGCTTCCTTGCCGCACATGACCAGATCACCAACATCTTCCGTCCTCGCCGCCACTGTCTCTCGGCAACGTCCTGCCGCCACGCACGTACAGATGCTTTCTGCCTCTGGGCAGACTATGCCGCTGACATGGCTTTTCAAATTTACGCCAATCAACTTGGCAATGCCCTTTGAGTACATCAAGCCATCAGGGCAATCGCATTTGGAAATCCAAGCCCTTCGCTGACGAACATAGCATGAACTTTTTGGCTCTCTCGTTGCGTTTGTGGTCAGGTCTTGATGTTTTTCAACCTCAATGTGGCAGGAGAAATCCAAATGCGATTGCCCTGATCAAGCCATTCTACAACCCGAAGCGCAGGCACACGCCCAACGGCATGCTGTCACCCGTTGACTTCGAAGCCAGACAGCAGAAACTGAACACCGCAGGCGTCTAGCCCGAATTATTCATCAGCCTAATCCGATTTCATCCGGACGTGAAGGATTGGCCGTGCTGACGGGGATGACTTGATCTTAACTTGGAGGACGCGTTTGAGGTTGATGTTGGGGGTGAGAACGGCGGCTGATGCCGCGTTGGTCATGGGCTTTGTGCCTTGATGCGCCCCATCAGCAAGATGAGCATTGACCGCTGTGGGCAGGCCGTTGGCAGGGCAATTTTAATTCTCGATTTCAGCTGTTCAACACGCACGGCTATTTTCAAGAAGGTGCGCCGGATAGTCTCGAAGGTTGCGGTTCTAAACCGCGAACGTTTCGGTGCCGCCTGGCGCAATGATAACAGCAACCAACAAGCACCGGTGTGGAGGAACAACCGGAACTGATTGGCCTCCCAACGGTGGCAGGAGGTGCGGTCCGATCCGGTGTAGAGTTTGTGTTCCTTGATCAGGTTTTCCATCCTGCCGCGTGCACAATAGACCTTCTCATAAAGATGTTTGCCGCGTCCGGTTAAGTTGGTGACGATGAAACGGGTATCGTTGCCCAATCCGGTTGCCTCTACACGAGCGATTACCTTGCGCTCCTTCGACCAGCTTTTGGCACCGTATTGAATTTGGAAGAAACGGCGGATTTTGTCTTTTCCGCTCGATATCAGGCGTACAGCAACATCCTCACTCCATAGATGGGAGAGCACCTTTAGCCTTTTGTTTCCGGGCAGGCCGAAAATGTAGAAGCAGCCCTGTTGCTCCAGAAGATCCATGACTTCAGGCGTTCCATAGTGTCCGTCACCGCGCACAGTAATGACGATGCGGGGCCAGTTACGGCGGATGCGACGAATGACGTGGCGTAAAATCCGGGCGGCTTCCTCGCCCGAAGGTCGCTTGCCAGGGCGCAGCACAAAGCAAACCGGCTTGCCTGTTGCTGCATCATAAATATGGATCGGTTGAAAGCAGTATCCCTGTGCATGGGTGTTGAACAGGCAAAGCTGTTGATCGCCATATGTGCGGTCGGTGGTATCATCAATATCAAGGATAATATGATTAGGCACCGCGCGGAAACTATCACAGAACAGATCAATCAACATGAACCCCATACGCCCCAATTCTCGCCATGACGGCGTGTTCTCCAACCGCGACAAAGTTGGTTGGGAAGCCAGTGCATGACCACTTTCCGGCAACCGCTCGCAGGCAGTCTTCAACGCCGGATCACGGCGCAACTCATCAAGGTCATCGCAGTCTTCGTAGCCACAGCAAATTGCAAACATCCGGGAGCGGATCATGGTGGTATAATCATGGATGGTACGGTTTGCGTCACGCTTGTCATGCAAACATGAAGCAATCATGCCGGCAAAGTTCAACCTCTTCTCAATCTGACGAAGAACGAGCACGCCGCCATCCGATGACAACGCACCACCATCAAAGCGCGCAGATATTTCGTGCCGTCCCACAGGTGACAAACCGGGGAACAATAGGTTATCTTCTTGCATGGCGGGCCGGGTTTTCTGCTGGTAGCCGATGTTTTGTTCAAGCACCAAAATCATACGCTATTTCAGAAGCTTGAACCATGCCCGCCAAACATATCAAGCAGCTTGATGAATAATCCGGGCTAGGGGCACCTCAGACTGCTATCACGCTGGATGCACAACATGAATCCTGACATCCCATTTGTGTAACAAAACCGAGCTTATACCAGCGGCCTTAATGTCTGACTCACTTTTGTGATTTCAAATTTACTGCATTTCTGAATCAATGGCCTCCGGAAGCAAGGAGGTGCTCATGGGCGGGGCAGTCAAGATTACGCGCACAGATATGTCCGCGCAGGATTTGCGTTGTGCTGCAAAGCGAACCAGGGATGGTCGTGTTGTCCGTCGAATACTCGCCATAGCGCCGGTGCCTGACGATGTGGACCGCGCAACAGCGGCCCGTAGCAGCGGTATGGATCGCCAGACTCCCGGAGGCCGGGTGCATCGCTGCAATGCAGGGGGCCCTGGTGGGCTTTCTGATCGGTGTGGCAAGGGTGCAGGGCCACGCCTGTCCCTGGAGCAACAGGCGCTGTTTGTGGCTTGGGTTGAGGCCGGGCCTGACCCGGCAAAAGATGGCGCAGTGCGGTGGCGCTGTGCCGATTTGCAGGTCCGCGTTGAAGAGGAATTCGACGTAAAGCTACATGAACGTACGATTGGCAAGTATCCAGCCAGGCATGGTTTTCGTCGCCTTTCTGTGCGCCCGGAGCATCCCGGAACCGATCCCGCTGCACAGCAGGCTTTTAAAAAAACCTTGCCAGCCTCATAGCCGATACCCTGCCAAAACATGCAAAGGGGAAGCCGCCTGAGGTATGGTTCCAGGATGAAGCCCGCGTCGGGCAGCAGGGAACCCTCACCCGCAAATGGGCCAGGCGTGGAACCCGCCCGCGCGCACCACGTGATACGCGCTGCAAATGGAGCTGTATCCTCGGCGCAGCCTGTCCTGCCTGTGGCACGGCGGCCGGGCTGATCCTGCCTTGCGTCACCGCCGAAGCAACGGGGCTGCATCTCGATGGGATCGCAAGGACAATCGCACCCGGCGCACATGCCTTGCTCATCATCGACGGGGCTGGTTGGCACGGAGCAAAATGCTTGCAGGTGCCAGATAATACCACACTCGTAAAACTGCCCCCGTACCCACCGGAATTGAACCCGATGGAAAACGTCTGGGCCTATCTGCGGTCGAACAAACCCACTATCCCTGTCTTCGACACATATGAAGAAATCCTCGAAAAATGCGCCCGGGCCTGGAACTTCCTTGCGAACGACCCTGAACGCATAACTTCAATCACAGATCGAGAATGGATAAAGGTCAATTAATTGGGCCGTTGGTATTACAGGGAGTGTCTGGATACACTCCACCTATCTAAACGCGGCGACGTACCCGCATTTTGAGGTGTTTGGTTTCGAGGTATGTCTCCAACCCTTCTGGCCCAAGTTCGCGACCCAGACCGCTCATCTTCCAGCCGCCAAATGGTGCCTGAAGATCGCTGGTGTCATTCACGTTCACACCAACGGCGCCAAAGTCCAACTGTTCCGCCAGCCCCCAGATGCGTTCCAGATCCTGACCTTGGATGTATGCCGCCAGCCCAAAATCGAGGCTATTGGCAACACGCAGCATCTCTTCTTCTGTATCGTAAGCAGCGATGGCCGCGATGGGCCCAAAGCTCTCTTCGGTCATCGGCAGACTGTTCAGCGGCGCGTTGTCAATCACGGTTGGACGAAAGAAATGCCCATGCGCGAACTCTGTGCCTGTCGGTCGATGCCCTCCGGCAAGCAGCTGTCCGCCTTTGCTGATGGCGTCCTGCATATGCGCCTCAGTACGGGCAATCACCGATGGATTGAGCACCGGACCATAGCCGATTGAGGGATCTGCCCCATCACCGATAACAGTCTCATTGGCAAGATCGGCCATTCGTCCCGCAAAGGTGCGATGAACACGACGGTCTACTAGAATACGGTTAACGGTAATGCAGATTTGCCCCATGTTGGAATAGGAACGGCGGTGTGCGGCTTTGGCGGCTTCCTCCAGATCGGCATCTGCCGTGACGATGAATGGCGCATGACCACCCAATTCCAGACAGGTGCGTTTCAGGTTTCCGGCAGCGGCGCGCAAGATTGCCTGACCCGCAGGTACAGATGCCGTGGCAGAGATCACGCGCACCTTCGGGTGTTCTGCAAGTGCTGCCCCGGCAACAGGACCCAGACCAGGAATGTCTGCGATACAGCCCACAGGCACACCCGCTTCGTGCAAGCAATCCACGACCATCGCAATGGCAAGTGGCGTTTCGTGCGGTGATTTCATCACGATGGGACAACCGACGGCCAAAGCCGGGCCGATCTTCCAGCAATACAAATCCACGGGGTAGTTCCACGGTACGATCGCTGCTGCCACGCCTACCGGATAGGAGCTGACCAGATTGCGGATGTCGGGCGACGAAGCGGGACGGATTGACCCCCAGATGCGTTTGCCCTCTTCGGCATAGTACCGCAGTACTTCGGTCCCGAAACTGATTTCCTTCACGTTGTCAGAAATCGGCTTGCCCTGTTCGCGGGTCAGCAGAACCGCCATTTCTGGTGTTCGTTCGTCAATCAACGCGGCGGCGCGAAACAAGATGTCAGCGCGTTCATTTGCGGTCATCCGGGCGAAGGCGGGAAATGCCTGTTCGGCTACACCAACCGCTTGATCGACGATGGCCCTGTCGGCCAACAAGGTGGACCCGACCCGTTCGCCAGTGGCTGGATTATGGATGATATGTTGGTCACAGCCGATTGGCTTGACCCAGGCACCATTGATGAAGAACCCGCGATTGTTGTCCATATTGATCACCTGAGTTTCAGACGACGTGCCAGTTCGGCGTAGTTCTTGTCGTTCTGCGCCGTTGCGGCTTTTTTGTCTGTGGTATTGGGGCTTTGCATCAGGAAGGGATCCCCCCCAGCAGCCACGATATGTGCGGCTGTGGCAGAGTTGATGGCATGCCCGATCGCGATGGCAATCGAAGTAGAGGTCGCGCCGGTCTTGCCTGTCATGTTGTCGATCTCAATTTCGGCATCGCCTACGGGGACGCCGGTATCAACAACAACATCCGCGATTTCATACAGGCGCTTGCCGCTGCTGTGACGGGAGGGCGTGACCGTGGAGTGAGGCATCGACGTGACGCCGATCAATTTCATCCCCTTTGCCTTGGCCCCCAACGCGATATCAAGTGTAACCGCGTTCAGGCCGGAGTGCGAAAAGATGAGCATTGCATCGCCCTCAAGCGTATCATGTGAGGCCAGAATGGCATCGCCGTAGCCTTCTTGGGAATGGATAAAGCGATACTGTCGCGCGCCGCCGTCGCCAATAACGCGGTGAAATGAAATCATCGAACTTTCGACCATGGGGCGGAAACCGGTGACCGTCCCTGTGCGTGGATACATCTCCATTGCCGCAAACGACCCGTGGCCTGTGCCAAAGGTAAAGACCAGCTTGTCGCCCAATATCGCCTTGGCGCAAATCTCGGCGGCGGCGTCAATGGCACCCCCTTGGGTGTCTTGCACCTTCTGAAGCCGGCTGATCAGGCTGGAGAAATAGAGGTTTGGAATGTCGGTCATGTCAGGTTTGCCTTTATTGTGATGGCGTCCAGCGCGATGCGGAACATCAGTTTTTCGCCCTTGGCGAGTGGCTCTGCGGCCAGTTTTTCCTGACTGATCCCGTCCACTGTCCCAAGGCAAAGCGTGGCGCAGGCAACTCCAAGTGCCTCAGCCGCTGTCAGCAAAGCAGAGGTCTCCATGTCGATTGCCAGAACATCCCGCTCATGCAGCATCTTGCGCGTCTGAGCGACTTTTGCCTCACCAGCCGGGTCAATGCCGAACATGTCGCGATAAAAAGCATCAAATGTCGCAAAGAGCCCCGCCGTGGACTCCACACCATTCAGCGTCGCGGCCTCTTGAAGATCGCCAACCAGTTTGGCATCTGCTGATGGTGGACCATTGTGGGTCGCGTATGACGGCGATGTGCCCTCGAACACCAAAGCAGACTGGCTGATCACAAAGTCACCTGGACGGGCGGGTGGAAAATGCATAGCGGTGCCGATCCGCACAAAACGTGTCAGCCCAAGATCGGCCAGTTCATGCATCACAATTGTTGCAATCGGCGCGCCCATTCCAAAAGCCGCAACGCTCACACGGGTTCCATTGTAAGTGCCCGTTACTGTTTTCAAACCCCGGCTGACCGGCAGGTAGACCGGATCCTCCAGCAAGGTACCTATGCGTTCAACCCGGTCGGGATCCCCCACTAGAATGGCACAAGACCCCAGGTCCTCCGCTTTGTGTCCAATATACCAAGCCGTCTTCATGTCGTGCGCCCTCTTTGTCTGGTTGTGAGCAGTCGGTTCGCGGTGTCGATGCCGACCTGTGCCGCTTCATTTGGAGTTACGACGCCTGACATTTCAGCCGCGATGTAACCGCCTGCAAAACTGTCGCCTGCGCCAGTTGCATCATGTACCTCAAGCGCCGAGACGGGCAGAGTGGTGATGGTGTGCCCGTCTTCGATCCGGACACCTTTTGCGCCCATGGTTTGCACCACGACCGCATTTGTCCGTCCAATCATCTTCCGCTCGGCCGCGCTGCAAAAAATGACGTCGGTGTCCTGGCAAAGCTGTGCGCAAACGTCTGGGGTGAAACAGGCAGGGTCGTTTTTGACAGCCCAATACAGCCGAGCCTCCGGCGCGCGCAAAGCCATAATGGCGGCGATCAGGTGCGGAGGCCCGACAGAGATGCAGACGTGGCTAGCCGATAAAATCGCCATTTCCTGAGCCGGGGTCAACGCTTCCTGACCGGCAAGACCGGGGTCATAGATGCAGGCGCAACTGCCATCCGGTTGATAGAGCAGAACAGCAGTAGGGGACACCGCACCTGCTACCCTGGCAACGCCATCTGTGCTAATGCCCTGGTCCGTCAACCGGTCTAGAAGCTGTGTGGCCAAGGGGTCATCGCCAACCCACATGACGGGTGTGGTTTTCTGACCAAACTTTGCCGCAGCCATGGAGATATAGGTCGGGCATCCACCGGCACGCGGCCAGCCATCCGACAGTTTGGCAGCATGCGCGGTCTGGTCCGGCATAACTGGTGCAGCAAGCTCAAGCACATAATCAAGACTGGCATAGCCGGTCACGCAAAGTCTGGTCATGCCAGCGCCTTCAGGGCTTGGTCCAGATCAATGACATGGCCCAGATACCGGTCAATGTCCTCTAGCGCGGCTGCACCAAGATGGTCACGGTTTGTGTTGACCGCCTCGCGCACCACCTGAACCTTAAAGCCGTGTGAAAAGGCATCCTGTGACGTGGCCCGCACGCAGACATTGGTTTTGACACCGCAGATGATCACGCTATCGACACCCTGTTCACGCAGGAACAGCGCCAGATCGGTGGCGAAAAAGGCGCTGAAACGGCGTTTCACAATCTCTATTTCGCGCGGATTTCCATGCGGTCCGAACCCGTCGAAATATGCGGCGTTGAACCCTCCGGCAATGGAATGTTCCGGCAGGCGCTTCTGTTCGAAGTCCATGAACCCCGCACGGTGGATGTCACCGACATGAACCACGATTGTCCCGCT
This sequence comes from Roseovarius sp., assembly GCA_965207105.1. Classification (GTDB taxonomy): domain Bacteria; phylum Pseudomonadota; class Alphaproteobacteria; order Rhodobacterales; family Rhodobacteraceae; genus Roseovarius. Next base: position 14,197 of record CBDBLS010000029.1, read on the forward strand.
TTTCCGCGCCTCTGCAAGAAGGGCTCGGGAAGGCGCGATGACATCGGGTGCGGCAGGGTAATAGTTTTCGCCATCAGGATGCAAGAATGCGTTCTGCATGTCGATGACGAGCAAGGCGTTTGTCATAACCGTGCCTTTCGTTGAGCACGAATGCTGATGAAGATAAGGGCAAGTAGCACCATTAGATAAGGCGTCATGCCGATCAGTTTTGGCGGAAAGCCAGCGGTCTGGAGGCGGATTTGCATGGTATCAAGAAACCCGAACAACAAGCACGCCATGGCGGTTTGGACAGGCCGGTCACGCCCGAAATAGAACGCGGCCAGGGCAATGAAACCACGCCCAGCTGTCAGCCCTTCGTTGAACAGTCCCAGCGATGCCAGTGCAAGATGTGCGCCCGCGAGACCGGCAAAGAACCCCGCGAAAGCGGTGGAGGCATCCTGAATGGCGAGACTGCGCAATCCGACGGCGCGGGTCACATGCGGAGCATTTCCGGTTGCCCTGATCCACAGGCCAATGCGGGTGTTGGTCAGCACGAAGGGTAGGCAAAACACCGTGATCCATGCAAAGATCGTCAGCGGGTCGAGGCTGGTAAGGGCCTTGCCAATGACGGGAATATTGCCAAGCGCGTCCGGCAATACATCGGGCAACAAGACCACATCAGGTTGGCGCAGCGTGCCGGAGGTTTTGTAAACCCAGCTCAGAATAAACCCCAGCAGACCAGCCACGAGGATGTTCAGCCCCAGTCCGGCAACGATCATATTGGCACGTGCACGGGTGATGGTCAGGGAAAACAGCCAACCGATCACGGCACTGCTCAGGGCTGCGGCAAGGCAGGCGATGAACCAGCTTTGGGTCGCCGATGAAACAATAACCGCAACAAAAGCACCCGACAGCATCTTGGCCTCTAGCCCGATGTTGACGATTCCAGCTTGCCGGTTCACCAACCCGCCCATGGCCGCTAGCAAGATTGGCGTGGTCAGGATCAGGGTCGACACAAGGATTTGTTCAATCTGCATCTGCGGCCCCACTCTTGCGGCGCAGCTCGACCACCGCAAAGATCATTACCGTGCCTTGGATGATGTTCACCAGATCAAGCGGGATGTTGGAGAAGAGTTGGATGGTAGTGCCGGCAGAGGCCAGCGCCCCAAACAGGATCGCGCCCAAGACAATGCCAATGGGATGATTCCTGCCCAACAAAGCAACGGCCATTCCGGTGAATCCATACCCCGGTGAAAACCCGTCACTAAAGCGGTGCATTTGTCCCATGCCATGTGCAGCACCGCCTATGCCTGCGACAATGCCCGACAGGATCATCACTCCTACAATTGTCCGTGGTACAGAAATCCCGACAGCACGGGAAAAGCGTTGGTTCAGGCCGATCAAAGCACCCTCAAATCCTGAGGGCGTGTAGCGACACCAAAATCCGTAAGCCGCCACACAGACCAGACCGATCAGGAATCCGCTGTGCAATGTTGAGGGTGGCATCAATCGTGGCAGATAGGCGACTTCGTGAATGAGCGGAGTCACGTTATTGCCTGATAGGGGTGACAAGAGCGGGCCGTTGACCAGATAGCCGGTGATGGCAACGGCGATAAAGTTGAGCATGAGGGTCGAGACAACTTCATCCACCTCGAACTTCGCAAGTAAGATGCCTGGAACATAGAGCCAGATTGCGCCTACCAATGCGGCGGCAACAAAGCATATCGGGAAGAGTGCAAACCCCCATGTTGCTGGCAGGGTGAAGCCGAGGAAAACTGCCGCCAAACCGCCAATAAGGAATGTCCCTTCGACGCCAACATTGAAGACGCCTGATCTAAAACAGATTGCGGTTGCCACAGCGGTGAAGAGCAGCGGGGTGGCGGCAGACAGGGTCGCGGCCACCCTCCGCGCATTGCCAAAGGATTCCGTGGCGATCAGGCCGAACACGTCCAGCGGGTTTTTCCCGATTGCCAGTAATACAATGCCACTTACGATCAAAGAGACTACAAGAGGCAGCAGAATGCCGATGCTGCGGGAGGAGATGCTACTGCTCATGCCGCATCACCTTGCACCATCATCTGTCCGATCTGCGCCATTGCGCCAGCAGGGGAGGTCACCTCGCCCACCAGACGGCCCTCAAAGATCACGACAATGCGGTCTGACAAGGCGATCAATTCGTCCAGTTCTTCGGAAGCCAAAAGCACGGTACCGCCCTGCTCGCGAAAATCACGCAGCAGTCCATGGATGGCGGCAATGCCGTTCAGGTCCACACCGCGTGTCGGCTGTGATGCGATCAAAAGTTTGGGGTTGTCCGCACTCTCGCGGGCGAAAACCAGCTTTTGCTGATTGCCGCCGGAAAGACTGTCCACAGGATCAGTAACCTTGCCAAAGACAACCTTGAGAGCCGCTAACCGCTTGTTCGCTTCTTGCCGCAAGTATCGACGGCTTAGGATGCCGCCCCGCGTGATAGACGGCGCGCGGTGGCTTCCCGCAATGACGTTGGTTTCAATGCTCGCAGCAGTGGTCAGGCCCTCGTGACGTCGGTCCGCACTGACATAGGCAAGGCCGCGATTGCGCCGCGCTAAGGCGGTTTCGGCGGTGATGTCGGCCCCTTGCAAGATAATGTTGCCCGCACTGATCTCGCGCAGGCCCGCGATACATTCGACCAGTTCGCCCTGGCCGTTGCCAGACACGCCGGCGATCCCCAGTATTTCGCCTTCACGGATCTGTAGGCTGATGTTGTCCAGCGATTGTGACTTTTCCAAACTACGCGCGGTCAGTCCGTTCAATTCCAGAACGGTTGCCCCGGCAACGGTCCAAGACGGCACCGGGCTCGTTTCCACCTGAGGCGCGTCCCGTACAATATGGCTGGCGATCTCGGGTCCTGTTGTGTCGGCAATTGCACTGTGAAAAACTGTTTTGCCCTGCCGAATGACTGTGACCTGATCGGCCAGCGCCATGACTTCACCAATCTTATGGCTGATAAAAAGGATTGTGGTTCCGTTTGCACGCAGATTGCGCAGCAGATCAAAAAGCTCGTCCACCTGAGGCGGGGCCAAAACTGCGGTTGGCTCATCCAAAATCAATACGTTGCAGCCGCGCCGCAACAATCGAATGATTTCAACAAACTGGAGAATGTGAACAGGCACGCTTGAGGTCCGGCGATGCCAGTCAATCTGGGCACCAATGCTCTCAGCCAACCCTTGCCCTTCGCGCAGGGCTTTGGCCCAGTCGATGCGTGACAGCGGTCCCCAATGGTGAGTCACAGGCTCTTCGCCCAGCACCAGGTTTTCCAGCAATGTCAGGTCCGGGGCCAACATAAATTCCTGATGTACCATTCCGATGCTCTGGGCCAAAGCCTCGGCGGGACCATTCAATGTCACCTGTTTGTCAGCAATCACCACATGACCACTGTCGGGGCGTTCAACCCCCTGCAACATCCGCATCAGGGTCGATTTCCCAGCACCGTTTTCACCAACGATGGCATGGATTTCGCCACGCATCACCGAGAGCGAAATGCTCCGACTGGCCTTGGTTGAGCCATAGGATTTATGAAGATCCACAGCACCCAATGCCACGGACCGCTCGTTCGGCTGCATTACTTCCCCCTTGCGTGTGTAGTGCAGGTGCGCGTGTAAAGGCCTCGCGCACCTGATTGGCGTTACTGAAAGAAGTCGGGATAGCCTTGGGAAGAGACATCCCAGACATCGACATCGCCAGCAATAATCCGGTCTTTGTAAGCATTGACCCGCTCAACATACGCGGCTGGTATTTTGTCTTTGGTGTGGGTCATTTCTGACAGTGCCACGCCGCTTTGCGCCAGGCCAAACTGGATAACTTCACCGCCGGGGAAATTGTCAGCGGCATATCCGGTCACGATCTCATCCACGGCCACATCGACCCGTTTGACCATCGAAGTCAGCACGTTGCCCGGTGCCATGCCATCCTGATCGGAATCCACACCGATGGCGTAGTGACCGCGTGCCTTGGCTGCTTCGATGATGCCGATGCCCGTGCCGCCCGCGACTTGATAGATAATGTCGGCACCTTCATCAAACATCGCATTGGCCATTTGAAGACCCTTGGCCGGATCACCAAAGCTGTCGGCATAGGCAACCTTCACCTCGATATCGGGGTTCACAGCCTTTGCGCCCTGGATATAGCCAACGATGAACTTGTCGATGCCCGGCGCTTTGAAGCCACCGATCACACCGATTGTTGCTTCCGCGTTAATGCCTTCAATCGAGGTGTCAGTGGTGACCTGAGCCGCCAATGCGCCTGCGAGAAACGACCCTTCATGCTCTCCGAAAACCACCGACGCGATGTTGTCGCCCGCGCGCGTCTGGTTCATGATCACCCAATTGGTGTCGGGATAATCCTTGGCCAGCATTTCCATCGGCTCGCCGTGAATCCACTCCAACGAAATCACGAGACCAAAGCCACCGTCAGCCGCACGGCGCATGATTTCTTCGCCCTGAGCGGCGACGTCAGCAGATTCAATGGGCCTTCCTTCGATGCCGGTTTTTTCCAAACCACTCAAGAAGCCGGCATTGGCAGTGTCATTCCATGACCCATCACCAAGTCCGCCTTGCGCGATGATCATCGCTGCGGGCCGTTCATCTGCCATCACAACACTACCTGCCATCAGCGCGGCGCAGGCTGTTGTCACTTGAAGCACTCTTTTGGGTATGTTTGTCATTGGGTACTCTCCTTGTTGATTGCCCGTTTTGGGCCATTCTTAAGTGTCTGAATTGAGCGCCTTGAAAGGCACAGCATGCAGGTTGCTTTGCAGCAGATTGATTTCGTACGAATAATGGCCGCTTTGATATATCGCTTCTGTTGCTTCGATCAGTCGGTCAACGGCGTCATAGCTATGGCGCGTGACAACCATGACGGCCGTGGGGTCTGGCAATGAAAGCGTTGTGATTTCCTGATCTGATGCCAATCGCGTCGACACATGTTCAGTGGCCCGAACAATCGTAAATCCGGCAGCTTCAAAGGCGCAGTAAAGTGAGAAGTCGGAGCTGTGTGTGTCACTCATCTGCGCCGCGTGGTGTTCAGAAAAGGACTCCACAACCGCATTTGGAATGATCGACGCGTGCAGGGAGGTTGTGACGCCGTCAACCATACGCAAACGGGTGAGCGCCGTTGCAGGCTCAAAAAGGCCAGCGGAATTTCGCTGTTCCGAGGTTGCCTGCATCAATGACACCAGCTTTTGCCCTGCGCGTTTGCCTTGGGCGGCTACGGTGTCGGAAAAGCTCATCAACCGCCCCGGTTCCCGCTTGAGCGACACCCGCGCCACAAATGTTCCGGCCCCTTGCTTGCGCACTGCAAGCCCGTCAGCAACCAAGGTTTCAAAGGCTTTGACAACGGTGCCGCGGCTGACACCATGTTGTCTGCACAGTGTGGTTTCCGAGGGAAGGCGTTCCCCGAAGGCATAGCGCCCCGACGTAATACCATTGCGAAGTTGATCTGCGAGTTGTTGATAACGCGGCGCGAATCTGGCTGTGTTCATGTTTCAATGGTACAAAGACCAGTTGACTAGTCAACTTAGAATTACGCGCTCCACAGGCTCGAAAGCGGGGCGGCGAACATGTTTTCACCGAACGGGACTACTTGATCGTGATCATAGAGTACCATGCCCTGAACAAATTTCTTTCCGCAGGCTTCTGCAAGTTTGCGCATCCCGGAAAAGTCGCCTGCAGAAACCGTCGCAGATGATTTCACCTCGATTCCAACGACTTGTCCGCGCCGGTTTTCTAGGGCCTGTTGACATTCGGGGTTCCCATTTTGCCTGAAGGGCACCTCGATTTTTGACCTGTTTTGTGTTTTTTTGTGCTGTGGTTTGAGGGGCGGGTGATCCCGTTGATCCTGAAACCCGTTGTTCCACGCCTTTCGTGATTTGATTATTCAGCCGGGCGTCCTGTTCGGCTTGCCGGTTTGCCGGGTGTTCACGCCGGGCAGGGATTTATGCGGCGCAACACCGCAACACAACGGGGCGGCGCATGTTGTAAGCGGTGTTCTTCATCCCGATCCCGGCTTTGGCGCGTGCGATGCCGATCGTGCGTACCATCGTCCCGCCCATGTCGTTGGTCTGCGCGCCAAAGACGTGTTCCACCGGGGGCCTTACTTTGGATTTGGTCCGGTTGCTGCCCTTCGCCTGCGCGGTCAGCGGCTTGCCGCGCCTGCCCTTGCGGTGGCTCTTCGGTTTCCGATCCCGCAGCCTGGCCTCCATTTCCTCCGGGCGACAGGCCGCGTCCGCCCGGACGCCGGAGCCGGTGTTGCCCCGCATCGGCAGGAAATCCACCGCCTGGCTGTCATGCAGAGCGGCATCTGTCACGTGACAGCGGCGCACCGGCTTGTGCCTGCGGTCTACATTCACGTGGTTCCTGTAACCGTAATGCGACTTCCCGTGCTTCCCGGTCCAGCGGGCATCGGTGTCCTTCCGCGATCGTTTGGCGGGTGTGCCGGACCAGTCCTGCGGGACCTTGCCGTTCCTGATGGTCCTGTTCTCATCGCGGGTATTGTGATTGCGCGGCACCGGGACAATGGACGCATCCAGGATCTGTCCGCCCCGAGCGATATAGCCCTGGCGGGACAGAAAACCGTCGAAGCGGGAAAACAGGCTCTCGACCGGCCCCGCCTGCGCAAGTCCCTCGCGATAGAGCCGGACCGTCTTCGCATCCGGGACACGATCCTCAAGGCCCAACCCGGGAAACCGCATGAACGAAAGGCGGTCGCGCACCTGATATTCGATCCGGTCGTCAGACAGGTTATAAAGCGCGCTCGGGACCGGCGTCCTGAACATCGGTACCGCGTCCATCGGCTTGCGCCCCGCCCGGGATTTGCGCTCCGCATCCGGCGGTTCATCCCCGCGTGTGCGGGGAACAGGCCCGGATTGCAGCGCGCTCACGCGCCGTGGTCGGTTCATCCCCGCGTGTGCGGGGAACAGCAGATCACCGCGCCCTCGCCGATCACCGCGCCCGGTTCATCCCCGCGTGTGCGGGGAACAGGTCAGTCAGCGCAGTGAACCCTCTGCCGGTGCCGGTTCATCCCCGCGTGTGCGGGGAACAGATCCGCATCGATGCGCTCGTGCACTCTGATCTCGGTTCATCCCCGCGTGTGCGGGGAACAGTTGTATTCGCTCAGGCTGAGCGTTGGCGTCCACGGTTCATCCCCGCGTGTGCGGGGAACAGTATGGTGATATGGCAGAGGCTGTCATGACACACGGTTCATCCCCGCGTGTGCGGGGAACAGTCTCGGCGGCGATTTCGTGGCTCTCGATATATCGGTTCATCCCCGCGTGTGCGGGGAACTGCTCGCGCGAAAAGTCAGCCCTGACCACCTCGACGGTTCATCCCCGCGTGTGCGGGGAACTGCAAAAATGGGCATACGAGGAGAGTGGCCGCGGCGGTTCATCCCCGCGTGTGCGGGGAACTGCTGAGCAGGCACATCTTGAGCGCGAAAATCGCCGGTTCATCCCCGCGTGTGCGGGGAACTGATTTTGCGGTTTTTATGAGCGGTGCGATGGCGCGGTTCATCCCCGCGTGTGCGGGGAACTGGACATGGACCGCTCGGAAAAATACAAAGTGGCCGGTTCATCCCCGCGTGTGCGGGGAACTGTGACTGCGCCTGATACGGATGGTGATATGACGCGGTTCATCCCCGCGTGTGCGGGGAACTGTCAAAACCGGGAAAATTGGTCGTGTTAACTGTCGGTTCATCCCCGCGTGTGCGGGGAACTGAGATCGGGAAGACTTTCCATTCCCATTCCGAGCGGTTCATCCCCGCGTGTGCGGGGAACTGTGGGTTCCGAGATCCAGACCAATGGGCCCGTTCGGTTCATCCCCGCGTGTGCGGGGAACTGTTCCATGAAATCGCCAATGCGGTCATTGAAATCCGGTTCATCCCCGCGTGTGCGGGGAACTGTGCTATTGATGATCCGCTGTCTGTCAGACGTGCGGTTCATCCCCGCGTGTGCGGGGAACTGGACTGATATTTTGCCTGCAAAATCTCTGTGGTCGGTTCATCCCCGCGTGTGCGGGGAACTGCAATGCGGCCACGTGCGTTGATTCTGAAAACCCGGTTCATCCCCGCGTGTGCGGGGAACTGATGCGAGAGTATCTCTCCCGGCTCTATCGTATCGGTTCATCCCCGCGTGTGCGGGGAACTGGATTCCGGAATCGCGTATCTTTATGATCGGATTGGTTCATCCCCGCGTGTGCGGGGAACTGCGATCAGAATGCGCGGTGAAAATCCTGTAATGCGGTTCATCCCCGCGTGTGCGGGGAACTGGCAGACCTGCCACGATCGATCATGGTTGTATTCGGTTCATCCCCGCGTGTGCGGGGAACTGTCGAAACGAACAAACAACCAATCCTGCCGCTTCGGTTCATCCCCGCGTGTGCGGGGAACTGGGCTGTGGATTTTCCATTTGCCACTGTTGAAGCGGTTCATCCCCGCGTGTGCGGGGAACTGGTGACAATGGCCTGCAGATGATCCGACGCGCCCGGTTCATCCCCGCGTGTGCGGGGAACTGCCTTCCTGTAGACGGTTGTTATACCGCGATTATTCAATTGTCAAAGAACGTACCAACTTTCCACGCCGACGCAAGCACTTCTTGGATTACCGATTTTCGAACCCCTGCGGAAAGAAACTGACAAGTTTCAAACCGTCCAGATCGACCGGCATGCGGCGGCCTTGGCCGACTGTGGCAAAGTCATAACCCTGATCTGTCGGTGCCTTCCAGATCATCACCCCGTCACCCTCTTCGACCCCGGCCTCAACCTGCTTCCAGATCATGTCGCGGGTGCGGGCGCTATAGTCACCGACATAGACCCCTGCCCTGGCCTCCACCAGCCATGCGGCCAGACGGCCACGCAACCGAGGTGGTGCGTTCGAGATCACCACAACCATCATCGCTGACCGTCCTCTCCAGTTTGGTCGGGCCCATCAAAGGCGGGGCCCAACGCCTCGGGCGGGGCCCCCGGTCTGGGGAGATCACCGGCAGAAAGGACCTCTTCGATCATCGGAATGATATCAGATAACAGCCCTGTGCGGCGGAACATATCCCGGCAGGCCAGCCGGACAGCGCGGTCGGGGTGCGTTTCAAGCTTGCCCTTCGCAGCCTTTCCCGCAATACGAAAAGCCTCCGGAACAACTGTGGTCATCTTGTAGAGATCGGCGATGTCGTAGACGAATGACAAGGGTTTGCCAGTGTGCAGGAAGCCTATGGCGGGAGCGTATCCCGCCGCCAGCACAGCCGCCTCGGTCAAGCCATGCAAACAGGCAGTCGCGGCAGACAGGCAGCGATTAGGGATATCTCCGGCCTCCCAATCGGCGACATCATAAGACCGCCGCTTCCATTCCACTCCGTATTGCTGCGCCAGTCGGGCATAGGTTTCGCGAACACGAACGCCCTCGATCCCGCGCAACTGATTGATTGACCGACGGCTTGGTGCCTGTTCACCGAAACGCATCTCATACATTTTGCGCACCACCCGCAGGCGGGCGGCATCGTCAAGCGCGATGGACGCCTGCCAAAGGAGCTTATCGGACCGCGCTCCACCCGGTTGACCGGCGGAATAGAGGCGCACGCCGCCCTCCCCCACCCACGTAATCAAGGTGCCTGTTCGAGCCGCCAGCGTGATCGCCGCATGTGAAATGCGCGCACCCGGTTCAAGCATCAGCCCCGCCAGACCACCAACAGGAATCTGAGTGCGGGTGCCATCGGCATTGACGGCTACAAACGCCCCGTCCACCACATCGAGCCGAGCCCGTTCGACAAAGACAAGTTGCGCGCGATCCTTCAGCGGGATTGGACGCGGCGGCGGCAAACCAGGCAGCGTGCTCATCCTGCGCGACGCAACAGCATGAGCCCGCAACCAAATGCTTTAGCCCGTCCAACTCCTTTGAACAGTGCCTTCAGGAAGGCATCGGTTTCGGTGACCTCCAGTTCCCCTTGCATATCAAGGATGCCAAACTGTGGTTGGTTTTTTCGCGCCCCACGATGTGAAGGCAGTGCATGGGTGGTATAATCTATGACCTCGCAATGGTGCACACCGAACCCGTTCCGATCGCCCTGGCGTGCCATCCACGCCGCGCCCTCGGTCCGGGCCGTCTCCATCCGACGGGCGGCGCGGTCTTCCCCGGGACCGGCGAAAAGCGCATCCATCACCACATCAACCCTTTTGCCTCCCTTTTTCGTCCGTGTCGCATTTGCGCGCAAGGCAAAGAACAGGCGATCTTCTGCGCTCAGTTCGGGTGCATAGGGTTTGATATCGACTCGGGAAAAAAGATCGGTCGGAACCGGCTTTCGGGCCGAAAGAACAA
>CBDBLS010000030.1:0-21786 GCA_965207105.1 Roseovarius sp.
CGACAGACCCACCTCTTCGGCCACCTCCGAGGGCGGCAGAGGGTCTTCCAGATTGCTCTGCATGATCTCAATCGCGTTCAGCAATTTGGAATGGCGCACCCCCATGCGCCCGGCCATGGAAGCGCGCTGTGCATGGGTATCCGCGCGCGGCGCGGTATAGACCATCTGATCCGCACCCAAGTGGCCAGTTCGGCCCCGTAATCGGAATGGATACGATCCAGCATCAAATCCATGGAACTGGCGCTGCCCGCGCAGGTGAATACGCGCCCATCCACTGTATAGATCGACTCCTGCACCTCGATATCAGGAAAGGTTTCGGCCATCGCCGAAACGTATTCCCAATGGGTGGTCACGCGTTTGCCGCCCAGCAAGCCCGCCAATGCCAGGATATATGTGCCGCTGCTGAGCGCACCAAAATCCATGCCTTTGCGGGTCTCGCGTCTGAGCCAATTCAGAAGGCTCAATTAGCATTTATTATGCGTGGCGACCTGTGATAGAACACACCATGAACAAAATTATGGGTGCGGCACATGGATCATCAGGCTTTTTTGGTGTGGCTTAACGAGATCGACAACCTTTCATTGTCAATCGCAGAGTAAAATGGGTCCATGTCGCGGCGTAAAAATGGGCCACTTCGGTTGATGTTTTGTGGCGCTTTTGCACGCGTGCTCGTCACAAAGCTGAAGCGTGCCAAAGCGCATGCTGGCCATAAGGCCAGCATTATTCTGACTGTGATTGCGGGCTGGTTATTTTCGGTTGTTGCGACTGTGTTTGAGCCGATAGCTTTCGCCATTCATCTCGAGGATGTGGACGTGATGGGTTAAACGATCGAGTAGCGCACCGGTCAGCCGCTCAGAGCCAAAGACTTCAGTCCATTCATCGAAGGGCAGGTTCGAGGTTATGATGATGGAGCCGCGTTCATAGCATTGGGATATGACCTCGAAGAGCAGCTCTGCGCCAGATTTGCTGAGCGGTACGAAGCCCAGTTCATCAATGATCAACAGGTTCTGGCTGGTCAGTTGCTTTTGAAGGCGCTGCAATCTCCGCTCATCTTGAGCCTCGATCAGATCATGGACTAATGCCGCAGCCGTTGTGAAGCGCACCTTCAGTCCTCTTTGACATGCAGCCAGCCCAAGTCCCAGGGCGATGTGTGTCTTGCCCGTGCCTGACGGGCCGAGCGCGATGATGTTCTCCCTGCGATTAACGTAATCGCATCGTGCCAGATCCATCGTCAGGGGCTTGTTCAAGCTTGGCATGATCTTGAAGTCAAAGCTATCCAAGCTCTTGGTGCTGGGGAACTTCGCCGCTTTGATGCGCCGTTCAATCATCCGGCGTTCGCGGTCGATCAATTCCATCTCACACAGCCGCGCCAGATAGTGGATGTGATCTTTGTTCTCTGCAGCACAGAGCTGCGCCTGTTTGGCATACTCGCCTTGGAACGTTGGCAGTCGCAGTTGTTTAAGATGATGCCGTAGAAGAATCCGAGGGGCTTCGGTCATGCCGCGGTCCTTCCCATCAAGCTCATGTAACTGGATGGGCGTGTTGTGCCGACATTGGCCTTGGGCAAGTATGGATAGAAGTCCAAATCCAATCGTGGTGGCCGCTTCTCAACCCGACACAGTACAAGGTGTTTTACGGCGTCATAGCCAATTGCACCCATATCTATTGCCTGCTGGATTGCGCCTTGCACAACATCCATTTCGAAGGTCTCCAAAAGGCGCAAGACTTGAACGTATTCTCGCTTGCCCGGCTTACCCATTCTGGCTTCAAGCAGTCGGTGCAGCGTGGCAAATACATCTGGCAAATGCCAACCCTGCAAAGGCGCGGCCTGATCCAGGGCACCCACCTTTTGTTCAAGCAGGGGCAAAAAGTGCAATGGGTCAAAGACCATATCCGCTGATGTGTAGGATCGTTTGTGCCGCGCAATAATCTCATTGCCGCAGCCGATGATAACCTCATGCACAAACCCACGCACATGAACATCGTGGTGCGCATAGGCTACTGGCACCGAGTAATCATTGCTGCGATAGCGCACCATTGAGATCGACGTTGCACGCGTGCTGACGTGATCGCAGGCTTCATATTCTGCGACGGGCAATCCCATCAGAGCATCCAAATCCGACATCAGGCGTGCGCCTATGGTTTGGGTGTGACCCCGCAACGTATCGGCCTGACGTGCTAAACACTTCTCTTCCAAATGTGCGTTCAGATCATCAAAGCTGTCATAGCGAGGTGCGGGAACCATGAAGTTGCGGCGGGTGTATCCAACCATGCCCTCAACGTTGCCTTTATCGTTCCCTCGCGCGGGTCTGCCAAACTTGTCATCAAACAAGTAATGCGACTGCAGTTCCGTAAACCGACGTGTGCGGATGCGCGTCTTATCCCCGAGTATCCGAGCCACGGCGATCTTGGTATTGTCGTAGAGAATGGATTGCGGAATGCCGCCAAAGAATGCAAAGGCGGACACATGGCCATCGCAAAACGCCTCGGTTGTCTCAGCTGGATATCCCTTCACAAACACCGCATCAGAATGTGGCAAGCTCATCACGAAGAAGTGGATCTTGCATTCCACGCCACCGATCACGCCCAGCGTCTCACCAAAATCAACCTGCGCATGGCCCGGCCGATGCGACAACGGCACAAACACCTCTTTGGTGCGCCGTTTTTGCTCGCGCACGTAATAGGTCACCGTGGTCAGGCTGCCGGCATATCCATGCTCATCGCGCAGCCGTTCAAAGATGCGCTTGGCCGTGTGTCGCTGCTTTTTGATCAGGGCTTTGTCTGTGCGCAGTATCTCATCGACCACACCAACATAACCATCAAGCGTTGGCCGCCGAGGCGCTTCCGACCGACGATACCCAGGCGGAAGTTCATGGCGCAGCATCTTCGCGATCGTCTTACGATCTTTGTTCTCTAATCTGTCAATGCGTGTTTCCTGAGTTTCCTGCTTTTGATGTCAGAGGTTGCCTTTGTTCTCTTCGAACTCTGAGGTTCATGATGGGGTTGGCTGGGTGTGGGTCGGCAATGTTGAAACCGCAATCATACCGTTGGTCTTGGCTGTTGCTACAGAATCGGCGCCGTGTCTCACGCCCTCCCTCGGGCATCGTCCCAGATGGGAACTTTGATTTAGGAATCCTCGTTGTCGCCTCGTAAGCCTTACGCGGACTGGAAGTCAGTTTTGTCTCGCATAATGGCATGAAGTATGATTGCCAGACGACGCGCCAGAGCCACTCGGGCCTTTCTCATCGTTGAGCGCGCACCGATTGCGAGGGCCCATGTCTTCAATTTGAGCGGAGCGGCATACCGCGTCAGCATCACATTGGCGGCCTCATAGAGAAGCGTTCTGACGCGCACGTCGCCCCGCTTTGAGATGCTGCCCGTGTAGTCGATTTCACCAGATTGATGCCGTCGCGGCACCAGTCCAAGATACGCCCCCACATCACGCGATTTCCTGAAACGCGACGGATCATCAATTGCTGCGGCAAAGGCCAATGCTGTGATCGGACCGACCCCTGGTACCGTCATAAGGCGCTGGCAGACTTCGGATTTGCGGGTCATCTTTTTGATGTCGCCATCAATGGCTGCAACCGCCGCGAGGATTGCTTCGCGTGCTGCGAACAGTCCGCAAATTGCGGCATGGAGGCCAGGCACTCCATCGCTAACTTTTAGCGCCGCGTTTTTGAATGCCGGAGACAAAGCTCGTGGCAGCCGCACGCCGAAGACGACGACCAGACCGCGGATCTGATTGTCGAGCGTCACACGCTGTCCGACCAGCTTCTTGCGGGCTGCGATCAGCGACCGGATTGCGTGCGCTGACAGTGATTTGACATGGGTCGGCTTGTAGAATCCCGTCCGCGCCAGGTGTGCCAAACCGCGGGCATCATTGCGGTCCGTCTTGTGGCCGGCCAGAGATTTAAGGGCCTGATATGCTTGCCTGCTCTCGATGCAAACAACCGGGACACCAAGCTCCGTCAGCCCATGGTAAAGCATTGGTGCCATCCGTCCCGTTTCAAATACAACTTTGGCACATGGTGGTCCAGAAGCGAGGAAGTCAGCGATCGCTTTTGGTGTTGAGCTCGCTTTTCCTTCACGAATAAGGGCCCCTTCACGATCCAGAATGCAGATATGCGTCTCTTCCATGGACACATCCAAACCAGCAAAATATTCCATTGGTCAGTCTCCTTTTCAATTGCATGTGCATCCAGAATAACAGGGGTAACTGAGTGCTGATCCTGATTACGCCATGTTGAAAAACCGCGCCGCTTCTCGGCCAGACATACCGTCCTTCAAACAAGCACGGCGCACACGACTATAAATATCCACAGAATACATCTCCCGCCCTCCGAATAAACGAAGGGCACAAACTGGCGGACTTTTACTCCGCTACAACTGCGATATGCAGCCGCTTCTGTGGCCCAATATTGCTCCGCGTTTTACATTTCATCGAAACAACGGGCTGAAACCGGACGGCTCGTTGCCGGGGTTTCGTCGCTGGAAAGCGTGATCGATCTCCTTGAGGCGACTGTTCGCGAGGGGCGTATCTGTCCGCACTGCGCTTCGGGCGGTGCGATCATCAGAGGCCATGCAAGTGGCCTGACGAGGTTCTTTTGCAAAAGCTGTCGCAAAACCTTCAACGCGCTGACCGGGACGCCGCTTGCCCGCTTGCGCCACAAGGACAGGTGGGCAGAGTTTGCAGCTTCCCTGCGCGACGGCGAAACGGTAAAGGCGTCCGCTGAGCGTTGTATGGTGGCCGACACCACAGCTTTTCGTTGGCGTCATCGCTTTCTTCAGGCTGTAACGGTCGGTGCGGTCAAGCTGTGCGGGATCGTCGAAGCCGACGAGACGTTCTTTCCGCGCAGCCGGAAAGGGGAGCGTAATCTCTCTCGAAAAGCCCGCAAACGCGGGGGAAAGGCCTCAAAACGCGGATTGTCGAAGGAGCAGGTTCCGGTCCTCGTTGCAGTCGACCGATCAGGCACCACCATCAGTGCTGTCTTGCCTGCGGTGACAGCCGAACATCTCAAAACGGTTCTGCAGCCACGTCTTGATGGGGACGCTCTCCTGGTGACCGATGGCTGCACCGGGTACCCGCCCTGCGCCGCAGAAATGGGCGTCAGCCATGAAAGTCTCAACCGGACCGCCGGAGAACGTGTCCGTGGTGAATTGCACATTCAAACCGTGAACAGTCGGCATGAGCGGTTAAAGACCTTTCTGCGCCGCCATCGGGGTATCGCAACCAAATACCTGGACAGCTGCCTTCGGTGGTTCCACCTTGCCGTCCTTCCGAGCCACCAAACGCCGCGCGCGATACTTGCCGCAGCAGCAGGCATCCTGCCTGTAATACGCCACGCATAATCAATGCTAATTGAGCCATTCAGAATCTTGCGGCTGCTGCCTCTGATCGCATCAACACCCGAACAAACAATCAGCGTATCCTTGCGATAAAGGTCAATCAGCCCGGCGCTCACCTCAACCGTCATGCCATTCCAACTGGTCACTGGCCCGCCATCCTCGCTCACCAGCATCCAGTCGTAATAGTCGCGCCCCCCGGCAAAGCGATTGGCCAGCGCCAATGCCTCTTGCGCACAGGTCAGGCCCAAAGGCGAAAACCCCGGGATCAGCAAAAACACATAGCGTTTTGGTGTGTCCACCTTGCTCACCCCGGTCTCCTTTGGGATCAGGCCCGCATGTTGGGCCCGTTGGCATCATAAAGCGGCGCGCCCAGCACCTCGGCCTCATACATAGCGCCGAGGATTTCAACCTGCAGCTTTGATCCGGCGGCAGCATGCTCAGATGCGACATAGCCCATCGCCATTGAACGCCCCGCCCGGTGCGCATACCCCCTGAACTGATATAGCCCACGGCGACCCCGTCACTCAGGACGGCCTCATCCCCCGTCACGTCGATCCCATCGACATCGATGGTCAGCGTCACCAGCTTTTGTTTGACGCCCTCGTCACGGAGTTTTTCGGTCGCCGCTTTACCAACAAAGTCTTTCTTCCAGTTGATGAAAGCGTCCATGCCACTTTCAACCGCGTTGAAATCGGGGCGGAATTCCAGCGTCCATACGCCCCACCCCTTTTCCAGCCGCATCGACATCAGCGCCCGCGCGCCGTACCAGCGATAACCCAGATCGGCACCTTCCTCTTCGATGGCGCTGGCGAGTTTCAACAGATATTGCGGTCGGCAGTAGATTTCATACCCCAGCTCACCGGAGAAACTGATCCGGTTCAGAATCACCGATACACCAGCCACATAAGTCTGGCGCAGATCGCGGAACTTGAACGCCTCGGCGCTGATATCTTCACGCATCAACCGTCGCAGCAACTCGCGCGATTTCGGCCCCGAAAGGGCCACGCCATGCCAGTCATCGGACACATTGGCATAAGACACATCCGCCGGCAGGTCCTTTTCAAACCAACGCCGATGCGCCTCTTGCATGGCGCCCGATCCGAACAGCATGAAATGGTCGTCCGACAGGCACGCCACGGTCAGATCACCATAAAGCCGCCCGGCCTCGGTCAGCATCGGCGTCAGGGTCAATCGGCCCGGTTTTGGCACGAATCCGGCAAGAATAGTGTCTAGATAGGCCCGTGCGCCTGCGCCTTTGAACTCGTGTTTGGCGAAGTTGGCAATCTCGATCCCACCCACGGCTTCTTGCACCGCTTTCACCTCGCGCGCGACGTAATCGAAAGACCTGTTGCGCTCGAACGTTGGCTCTTCATGGGCATCCTCGGGGCCATCTGCAAACCACTGGACGTTCTCAAGGCCAAAGCCCTGATCCATCACCGCGCCCTTGGCGATCAGCCGGTCATAGAGCGCCGTTGTCTTTTGCATCCGGCCCTTGGGCAGGGTCTCATTCGGGAAGGTCATCACGAAACGACGTTCGTAATTCTCGGTGGATTTCACCGTGCCCCAATCGGGCGTGGCCCAATCGCCGTAGCGAGCGATATCCATCGCCCAGACGTCGATGCTGGGCTCACCGTCGATCATCCATTCGGCCATGGTCAGGCCAACGCCACCGCCCTGACAGAAGCCTGCCATGACGCCCACGGCGCACCAGTAATTGGTCATGCCCGGCACCGGGCCAATCATCGGGTTGCCGTCAGGGCCAAAGGTGAACGGCCCGTTGATCGCATCCTTGATACCGGCATTGGCCAGCGTCGGAATACGTTCAAACCCAAGTTCCAGCCGGTCGGCAATCCGGTCCAGATCAGGCGGCAACAATTCATGTCCAAAGTCCCAGGGCGTGCCGCCGACCTTCCAAGGCGTCCCCTTCGGCTCATAGGTGCCAAGCAACATCCCCTGCCGTTCCTGGTGGAAATAGATGTTGGCTTCGTAGTCGATCCCACAGGGCAGGCGACCCGCGCCGCCCGGCTCCATCCGCGCGACAATCTCGGGGATGGCTTCGGTGATCAGATAATGGTGCTCCATCGGCTGCACGGGGATGTTGATCCCTTGCATATGGCCAACCTCGCGCGCCCAGAGGCCGCCGCAATTCACGATATGCTCGGCATTGATCACGCCCTTCGGTGTTGTCACATCCCAACTGCCATCCGCGCGCTGTTTCGTCTCTGTAACACCGCAATGCGTGAAATACTGCGCGCCATGCACCTTGGCCGCGTTGGCAAAGGCATAGGTCGCACCGGATGGATCGAGGTCCCCATCCTGATCATCCCAGAGGGCCGCGTAATACTGACTGGTATCGATCAGCGGGTGACGCTCGGCCAGCTCTTTGGGAGAGATAAACTCCTGATCCAGACCCATATAGCGCGCTTTGGAGCGTTCGCGCTTCAGGTAGTCATACCACTCCTTATTCGACGCGGCATAAAACCCGCCCGTCATATGCAGGCCAACGCTATGGCCAGAGGTCTCTTCGATCTCCTTGTAAAGGTCGATCGTATAACCCTGCAGGCGGCTGATATTGGGGTCACTGGAAATCGTATGTATCTGCCCCGCCGCGTGCCAGCTTGACCCACTGGTCAGCTCGTCCCGTTCCAGCAGCACGACATCTTTCCAGCCGAATTTGGCCAGGTGAAACAGGATCGAACATCCTACCACACCGCCGCCAATGATCACGGCCTTGGCATGGCTTGGCAGTTGTTTCCCGCCGGTCTCAACATCTTTTTGAATCTCAGGCATGTCTCATCCTCACCTGTTTAAGGGTCTTGCTTGACGATCATGTGGAACGACCACGCCCCGTTCAGATCGGCATCTTCGCAGTGTAATTTGGCAATCAGCACCCGGTCGGTTACGCGAAAGAGGGTTTGCCCCTCAGGCATCAGCTCGCATTCCCAGTCGCCCTCGGCGTAAAGGTCGTAGAAATCAATCCGATCGGCCCGGCGATATTCGTCCTCCGTTTCAATCGGCGGATAGGCCGCCCGCAAGATCGCCAGCTGTGCCCGCGCCGCTGCGCGAATGGCAAATGGGGTGGCCAACTGCTCGGCTTCGCCCCGTATCAGCGCACCATCTTTCAGCGATAGGTCCTCAACATCCCAGATGGTCGGGCCCATCGGCTCAGCACCAACCTCCCGCAGAACTGCGGTCATATCATGTGTGTCTCCCTCGCGATCCGTAACCAAGCCGGGGCGCAGGAATTCATCGGTCTCAAGATGGCTGATCGCCATGCTCCGCAGCGGCCAAAACCGGGTCGCCTCCCCGGACTCGAGGCTGATCTCGATCAGGTGTTGATCCTGCAATGCCGCGTAGTGCGAGGCCGTATTGTCGATGATGTCGCGCAGCACATAAAGATGCGTCTGCGTCGCCGCCATCAGCCGGTCTTCCGAGATCGTGATGCGCGGGGGGGTGGCCCAGACGGCTTCTGCAAAAAGGCCGAAAACCGCAAGAACAGAGACGAATACGCGCGAAATCATGAGCCACCCTCCAGCAGCAGTTTTTCAACATCTTTGCCCGGTGCCGCGTCGATGATGTCCGAGAAATCTCCATCCGACAGGATGTGTTTTGCCGCCCGGATCAGCGCCCCCTGCGTGACCCGCGCCAGGCCCGAGCCCAGCGAAATGCGCGCGACACCTGCGGCGGCAAATTCAGCGCGGCTGACCTTGGCAAAGGGTCCGACCGCCAGCGCGTTGACCGGCTTGTCCGTCGACGCACAGATGCGTTTCAGATCCTCCATTGACGGCGGCAAAGGGGCATAGAGACAGTCGGCCCCTGCGGCGTCAAAGGCCTGCAAACGGCGGATCGCCTCGTCGGTTCCGTAATTGCCATTCATGATCCCGTCGGCGCGCGCGACGAAGACAAAATCCTGTTTCAAGGCGTGGGCCGCGGCGACGCCGGCCTTGATCCGCTCGACCGTCAGATTAAAGTCATAAAAGCCGATATCGGCCATATTCGTGTCTTCTATCGAGCATCCGGCAAGGCCAATCTCGGCCGCCATGCGCACGGTCTGGGCAACATCCTCGGGGCTGTCACCATAGCCGTTCTCAAGATCGCCCGAGACTGGCAAGTGGGTCACGCTGACGATATCCTGCGCGTGGGCCATCGCCTCGTCCCGGGTCACGTGGCCCATATCAGGCCGTCCAAGCGTAAAGGCGTGGCCGTTGGACGTGGTGCCAATTGCCTGCGCGCCCAGTGCCGTCAAGACCTTGGCACTGCCCAGATCCCAAGCATTGGCCAAGGTGAAGGGATCGCCGGGTTTGTGCAGTTCGCGAAAGGTTTCTCCTATATCCATTATGTCGTCTCCCAATCCATCACCACTTTGCCGGAATTGCCCGAAATCATCGCGGCAAACCCGTCTTCAAAATCGTCAATTCCAATGCGATGCGTGATCAGCCCGGACACATCGAGGCCCGATTGCACCAGCGCGATCATCTTGTACCAGGTCTCAAACATCTCGCGGCCATAGATGCCCTTGATATGCAGCATTTTGAAAATCACGGTGTTCCAGTCGACCGGGAATTCGGTAGGCGCGATGCCCAGCAGGGCGACCTTGCCGCCATTGTTCATTCGCGCGATCATTTGTTGCATTGCGGCCGAGGCGCCTGACATTTCAAGGCCAATGTCAAAGCCTTCGGTCATGCCCAGATCACCCATCACATCGCGCAGCTGTTGCTGGCTGACATCCACCACATGCTGCACCCCCATCTCACGGGCGAGGTTCAGCCTGTACGGGTTGATATCCGTGATCACCACTTTGCGCGCGCCGACCTTTTGGGCGACCAAAGCACCCATAATACCGATGGGGCCAGCGCCGGTAACCAGCACATCCTCACCCACCAGATCAAAGCTGAGCGCAGTGTGCACGGCATTGCCGAAGGGATCAAAAATCGCTGCGATCTCGTCCGAGACATCTTCGGGGATCGGCACGACATTCGCCTCGGGGATACAGACATACTCGGCGAAAGATCCGGGCCGGTTCACGCCCACACCTTTGGTGTTACGGCACAAATGCCCACGTCCGGCACGACAATTCCGGCAGGTACCGCAGACGATATGACCCTCACCGCTGACCCGCTGTCCGATTTTGAATTTGACTGCGGCCGGACCGGCATCGACGATCTCACCAACAAACTCGTGCCCGACAACCATCGGCACCGGTACGGTCTTGGCGCTGAACTCATCCCATTTCCAGATATGCACATCGGTGCCGCAAATGGCGGATTTCCTGACCTTGATCAGCACATCGGCAGGCCTGGGTTCGGGGACCGGCACATGCTCCATCCACAATCCCGGCTCGGGCTTGTCTTTCACGAGAGCTTTCATTTGGTTCTGCATCGTCTTATCCCCACAAATCTGTGCTGAGGTATTTCAGCCCGCTGTCACACACGACAAACGCAACCGTTCCACCCTTTTCAGGCCCTTTGAGCAACCGCACCGCCGCCGCCAGATTGGCACCGGCGGAATACCCGCCAAAGATACCTTCATGCTTGGCCAACAGCCGCGCATGATCCGCGGCCTCTTGGCCGGAAACAGTCTCTGTTCCAGCCAAAACCACCTCTTTCAGATGCGTCAGGTCGGGCATTGAATAGCCGCCACCCTGAATAGGATGCTCGGGCGTGTCTGGCTCGACGGCATAGCAACGCACGCCTTTTGACGTGAAGAACTGTGCGCACCCGCCCAGCGTCCCGCCGGAGCCTACAAAGTCGCAAAACGCGGTTACCGTTCCGCCCGATTGCGCCCAAATCTCAGGCGCCGTCCCGGTTTGGTGGGCCAGTACATTCTCGGGGCGCTGGAATTGATCTGCGCGAAAGGCATCGCGCTTGACCGTGAGAGCCTGTGCGGCGATCTCAACCAAAGCCAGGTCGTCCCCTGACACCTCGCCTTTCATCGAGCCGTCAGCTTGCGGCACCAAGATCACCTCTGCGCCCAGCGCACGCATCATCCGGGCGCGCTCCTCGGAATTGCCTTCGCTCATCACCGCAACGAACGGATGGCCAAGCACACTGCAGACGATTGCCAGCCCTGTACCCATGTTGCCCGAGGTCAGTTCGACCACGGTTTGCCCTTCGCTGAGTTCGCCCGATGCACGGGCGACCTCGATTGTCTGCCGCGCCGCGCGGTCCTTTTTGGAAAAGCCCGGCATCAGGTAATCGCACTTAGCCAATAGCCGTCCTTCCAGGCCCAATGCGTCTCTGACACGGCCTAATTCGACCAATGGCGTGTCGCCAATCGCCTCTATGACCGAGGGCAGGATCACGAGATCACGTCCAACTCACGCCCCACCACCTCGAACGCGTCGATCGCGCGGTCCAGCATGTCATGGGTCAGCGCAGCGCTCATCTGGGTACGGATGCGATCCTGCCCTTTTGGCACCACCGGAAAGCTGAACGCGGTGACATAGACACTGCGGTCATTCAGCCGGGCGGCCATTTCCTGCGCCAGTTTTGGATCGCGCAGCATGACGGGAATGATGGCATGTTCACCCGGCAACAGCTCGAACCCCAGCTTGCCCATCCGCATGCGGAAATAGGCCGCGTTGTTCCACAGCTTGGCCCGCCGATCGGCCCCGTCTTCGAGCAGATCGAAGACCTTCAGCGACGCCGCAGCGATCACCGGGGCCAACGTGTTCGAGAACAGGTAAGGGCGCGAACGTTGCCGCAGCCAATCCACCACCGGGGCGCTGGCCGCCGTGTACCCGCCCGACGCGCCACCCAGCGCCTTGCCCAGCGTGCCGGTCAGGATATCGACGCGACCCATCACGCCGCAATGCTCATGCGTGCCGCGTCCGGTCTCGCCGACAAAGCCGGTGGAATGGCAATCATCCACCATGACCATCGCATCGTATTTTTCCGCCAGATCGCAAATCTGATCCAGCTTGGCGAAATAGCCATCCATCGAGAAGACACCATCGGTGGCGATCATCCGGTGGCGCGCTCCTTCCGCCTCTTGCAGGCAGCGTTCCAGATCGACCATGTCCGAATTCGCATAGCGGAACCGCTGTGCCTTGCACAGGCGCACCCCGTCGATGATGCTGGCATGGTTCAGCGCATCGCTGATGATCGCGTCCTCTGGCCCCAAAAGCGCCTCGAACAAACCGGCATTGGCATCAAAGGCGGCAGCATAGAGGATGCTATCCTCCATCCCCAAGAACCCGGCAATCCGCGTCTCGAGTTCTTTATGTTCTTCCTGCGTGCCACAGATGAACCGGACCGAGGCCATGCCGAACCCGTACCGGTCCAGCCCCTCATGTGCGGCCTGAATGATCTCGGGGTTGTCGGCCAACCCAAGATAGTTGTTGGCACAAAGATTGATCACCTCGCGCCCATCGGCCAGAGACACTTCACCGGCCTGCATCGAGGCGATTACCCGCTCGGTCTTATAGAGCCCTTCGTCGCGCAGCCCATCGAGGCGGCTGGCCATATCGGTGTTAAATCTGTCTGATGCACGCATGGGTTTGCTCCTTGGGCCTAATACCACGCCTCAGGTATCTCACGCTTGCGCCGGGCAATATAGTCCTTGAGCGCCTCATCTTTGTCGGCGTCAATGCCTGGGGCCTCGTAAGTCTCAAGCATCCCGGTCCACCGCTCATAGGCGCGGGCGCGCATATCCTTCGATCCGCCCTCTTCCCAGCTTTCCACATTTTCCGAGTCGCTGAGCGCGGGTTCATAGAAGGCGGTTTGATAGTTGCGCATCGTATGTCCACAGCCCAGAAAATGCCCTGCTGGTTCGACCTCGGCATAGGCATCACGGGCCATTGCCTCATCCGAGGTGTCCAAACCGCCCAACAGTTTCTGATAAGATCCCAGCCGGTCGGCATCCATCACCAGTTTCTCAAACCCCGTGCACAGCCCGCCTTCCAGCCATCCTGCGGAATGCAGCACGAAATTGGCCCCCGCCAAGACGGTGGAGTGCATCGAATCGGCACTCTCATAGGCGGCTTGTGCATCTTCGATCTTGGATGCGGTCAATGACCCGCCACATCGCAGCGGCAGGCCAACGCGCCGCGCCATCTGGCCGATGGCATAGTTGCTCATCACCGGCTCGGGCATGCCAAAAGTTGGCGCGCCGCTTTTCAAACTCATCGAACTCAGAAAATTGCCCAATACAAACGGCGCGCCGGGCCGGACAAGTTGGGCAAAGGCGCAGCAGATCATCGCCTCGGCCATGGCTTGCGTGACGCTGGCGGCCGTACTGACCGGCCCCATCGCGCCGGACAGGATAAACGGCACCACGACAATCCCCTGGCCGCGTCCGCAATAGACCCGGATCGCCTCACTGACGACCTTGTCCACCAGAAGCGGCGAGTTGGTGTTCACATTCCCCATGATTACGCAATTGGCGTCTATGACATCCGGGCCATGCAGGATTTCGGCCATATCAACACTGTCTTGTGCACGGCTCATCTCGGTAATCGCGCCCAGATGCGGCTTGTCCGAGTTGGTCATGTGGGTATAGACCATATCAAGGTGACGATGGCTGACCGGCACGTCACAGGGCTCACAAATCAGCAGACCGGTGTGATGCAGATTGGGGTGCATATAGGCAAGCTTCACCAGCTTCTCGAAGCTTTCCATGTCGCCATACCGCCGCCCACCATGCAGATCTCGCACGAAGGGCGCGCCATAGATCGGGGCGAAGACCTGATTGGTGCCTCCGATGGTGACATTGCGATCCGGGTTGCGGGCGATTTGTTGAAACTCGCTGGGAGCCTGGGCGCAAAGCTCGCGAATCCAGGCCGCATCGGCGCGCACGCGTGTGCCGTCGATATTGGCACCGGCCTCTTTCCAGATGCGATGCGCCTCGGGGTCATCGCGAAACTCGATCCCGATCTCTTGCAGCAACCAGTCGACCTGCGCTTCCAGCTTGAGGATCGTCTCTTCGTCGATCACCTCGAAAAACGGCAGGCCGCGCCTGACATAGGGCGATGCAATAGGTGCCCCGGCGTCGATGTTGGTGTCTCTGCGCTGTCTTACACGTCTGGCCATAGGCGACTCTCCCCTGATCCAATCAATCTATCTCAGCGGACCGGCCCCGTGATCCTTGTAAATTCTGTGGCTGAATAACATCAGATTATGCAAGAGCTGTGGAAACTCGTCTCGTCCCCGCGTCACTTGCTGGTGTTTGAGGCAGCGGCCCGCACTGGCTCGTTCACTCGTGCGGCGCGGGAATTGAACGTGCAACAGCCCGCCGTCTCGGCCTCAATCAAACAGCTGGAAAGCTCATTGGGCACGCTACTTTTCCTACGCGCCCACCGCTCTGTCACGCTGACCCAGGCGGGGGAACGGCTTTACACAGATGTGGCCGCCGCCTTCGGGCGAATCCATCAGACGGCCGCGATGCTCAGCCAACGTAGCGCGCAGGATCATGTGACATTATCTGCCTCGACAGCCTTTGCGCATTACTGGATGGTGCCGCGCCTTTCCGAATTTCATGCGGCACATCCGGGAATCGATCTGCGCCTGCAAACCTCCGAGCGAGAACCCGATGTCGGGGCCGAGGGCATTTCGCTGGCGATCCGGCGGGGGCATGGGGAGTGGCCCGGTTGCGAATGCCACCTGATTGCACCCGAGGTGATCACCCCCATCGCGTCCCCGCGTGTGATGGCAGCGGCGATCAATCTGGCGACGGTTGCAAACCTGCTGAATCAGGCTCTAATTCACCTAGAAGGACCCGTTCGTGAACGACCGACATGGGCCGATTTCTTTGGGCATTGGAACGTGCCTTATGTCGAACCCCGCACCGGTCTGCGACTCAATGACTACGCCTTGGTCCTGCAAGCCGCAATCGCAGGCGAAGGGTTTGCCTTTGGCTGGCAGCATGTCACGCAAGGCTTGATTGCCCAAGGGTTGCTAACATCTCGACCGGAATGGGCGTGGGAGACAGGGGCAGGCTTTTATCTGGTCTGGTCTGCCACAACGCCACTTAGCCCACAGGCAATGCAGGTGCGCGATTGGTTAGTTTCGTTGCAAGCCTCGGGTCCAGAGTTATTGACAGGGTCGACAAAACTCAAGAATGGCAACGCCGCCTATCAGGAAACTTTAGCGTCACGGCTCGCAGAAGACAATTCAACGGGATAGCAAACGATCTCTCCGCGTTTATCCACAGTCGAAACTTCGACATTGATGGGTACTGGGGTGTAGCTTTTCTTCGCGTAAAGGCCAGTGCCGCGCAGTCCAGTAAGGCGCGAATCTCGCTTTCCTTCGATGCAGACCAGGAGTTGTCCGATGAAACGATAGCAAAGAAAAACTTTCGCAAACTTTTAAGTCACCAAATGCAATCACAAAAAATGCCGTCGACTTGGTTACAGCATGTCGAAATTACATTCGAATTTGGAACTGTCTTTGATCCAAAATTAAAGGCTCAATTAGCATTTATTATGCGTGGCGACCTGTGATAGAACACACCATGAACAAAATTATGGGTGCGGCACATGGATCATCAGGCTTTTTTGGTGTGGCTTAACGAGATCGACAACCTTTCATCGAAACAACGGGCTGAAACCGGACGGCTCGTTGCCGGGGTTTCGTCGCTGGAAAGCGTGATCGATCTCCTTGAGGCGACTGTTCGCGAGGGGCGTATCTGTCCGCACTGCGCTTCGGGCGGTGCGATCATCAGAGGCCATGCAAGTGGCCTGACGAGGTTCTTTTGCAAAAGCTGTCGCAAAACCTTCAACGCGCTGACCGGGACGCCGCTTGCCCGCTTGCGCCACAAGGACAGGTGGGCAGAGTTTGCAGCTTCCCTGCGCGACGGCGAAACGGTAAAGGCGTCCGACGGGCGTTGTATGGTGGCCGACACCACAGCTTTTCGTTGGCGTCATCGCTTTCTTCAGGCTGTAACGGTCGGTGCGGTCAAGCTGTGCGGGATCGTCGAAGCCGACGAGACGTTCTTTCCGCGCAGCCGGAAAGGGGAGCGTAATCTCTCTCGAAAAGCCCGCAAACGCGGGGGAAAGGCCTCAAAACGCGGATTGTCGAAGGAGCAGGTTCCGGTCCCCGTTGCGGTCGACCGATCAGGCACCGCCATCAGTGCTGTCTTGCCTGCGGTGACGGCCGAACATCTCAAAACGGTTCTGCAGCCACGTCTTGATGGGGACGCTCTCCTGGTGAGTGATGGCGGCACCGGTTACCCGCCCTGCGCCGCAGAAATGGGCGTCAGCCATGAAAGTCTCAACCGGACCGCCGGAGAACGTGTCCGTGGTGAATTGCACATTCAAACCGTGAACAGTCGGCATGAGCGGTTAAAGACCTTTCCGCGCCGCCATCGGGGTATCGCAACCAAATACCTGGACAGCTACCTTCGGTGGTTCCACCTTGCCGTCCTTCCGAGCCACCAAACGCCGCGCGCGATACTTGCCGCAGCAGCAGGCATCCTGCCTGTAATACGCCACGCATAATCAATGCTAATTGAGCCAAATTAAACCACCCTTCGCACGCGCTGGCACCACCCTTTCAGTTGGACGTGGTCATTACAACAGATCTCGGTCGGCCCTTTCGCAAGACGACAGCAGGCATCTGCTGGGAGCAACTGCGCTTTTCATGCAGAAGGACCAAATCTCATCGTAACAAGTGGGGTAGCAAGGGGAGTCCCGCGATAGAGTTCTAGGCGGCAATACTTGGTCGCCCACTGGCCTCAACGGTGATCTCGGCCTCCAGGAACACTTCACGGGCTTCGGCTTCGGCTTTGCGGATCTCTCGCACAGCGCTCACGTGGATATCTTCGGCTCCGGCCAGCTCTGCTTCGCGCCGGGCCTCGGCCTCCAGTGCAGTTTGCAAGGCGCTCATCGCGACTTCAGCATCGGTGTAATCCTCCGGGCCGCTTTCCAGATGCACACGGTAGCGCCCTTCTGAAGGTGCGGTCACCGTACCGCTGCGTCGGATTGTGACACGGCCCACCACAGCCCCAATGGCATTGGCAACACCAGCATGGTTGGGCAAATCCATGCGGCAACCCAACCGCTCGCCCACAGCGGGATAATAGCTGGCGGCCGAGGCGCCCAACCCGATCACCGGCACGTTCAAGCCAGTCTCTAGCCTCACCAAGCCTTTGTGCCCGCCAAGGCCGCGCTGCATCAGAACATGGCGCGCCAAATCGGCAGGAGGCAAACCCAAAGCCGTCTCTTCCTCGGCAAAAGCAGTCTCTAACAAGGCTAAAGACGTCTGATGAGTCAATTGATCGACGATCATCTGCGCCATCTCTTTGGGGCCATCCGTGACCCGGTTTCCGGCGCCCGTGCGCTTGCGTGCCAGCAGGGTCAGCGCCTTGTCCGCCGCCTCGCTATCCCAGGCATCCAACCGCATCAGCACGTGGCTGGCGTCCGATGGCGTGGCCCCCGAAACCTGTACCAACCCGCGCATCACCAACCGCTTCAAGGCCGTTACTTCCATCCGTGTCTTGAGAATCCTGGAGACAGGGTGCACCCCGGCTCCGATCCGCTCAAGCAGGGCAGCGTCTTTGTCCTGCAAACCGCCCGCATCAATCCCCGGCACGGCGCGCACAAAGCGCGCGTCATACTCGCCCGGCGTGTCACTGCGCAGTTGCTCATCCAGCACCTTATGCACAAATTCCGGCGCGTCCTGCGCAATCAGGCTGACTGGCACCACCCGGCGCGGCCCTAAGGTGACGCCGCCAATCAACCCTTCGTCGATCACATGCACTTCGCTGTCACCACCCAGACCGGTGGTGCGCATCGCCACGGCCTCGACCATCGTGCGCCAGGGGCCAACCCGCGCGCCGCCCGGATCAATCGTAGGTTTGCCACCGCGCAGCACCGCAACATCGGTCGTTGTCCCGCCGATATCCGAGACCAGAGCGTGATCCGCGCCGGTGATCCATCGCGCGCCAACGATGCTGGCGGCCGGGCCACTGAGGATCGTTTCAATCGGGCGTTCACGCGCCTGATCAGCACCGATCAACGCACCATCGCCCCGCGCCACCATTAAGGGCGCATGTATGCCTAAATCGCCCAACTTACCCTCGGCCTTGTCGATCAACCGGGCTATCATCCCGATCAAGCGGGCATTGAGCAGGGCCGTCAGTGCCCGCTTGGGGCCGTTAAGCTTGGCCGACAAATGATGCGAGCAAGACACCGGTCGCCCGGTCGCCTCGCGGATCATTTCCATCGCGGCCAATTCATGGGCTGGATTGCGTGTTGCGAATTGGCTGGCGACGGCGTAGGCCGAAATGCCCTGATCGGTCTCTAACCAAGCCGAAAGCGCATCTTTGTCCAGCGGTTTCGCCTCACCGCCGGCATGGTTATGCCCGCCCTCGATAACCAGCGCGGGATCGCCGCCCAGCGCCTCGCGCAAGCCATGCCCGTCCAGATCCTTTTCGCGAAACCCGATATAGACCAAAGCCACGCGCCCGCCCTGCCCTTCGACCAGCGCGTTGGTGGCCAAAGTGGTCGACAGTGAGGCCATGCCGATGTCGTTCACATCTGCGCCACTGGCCTGCAGCACCGCCTCAACCGCGCCGCCCAATCCCAATCGCCAGATCATGCCGGGTGGTCAGCGACTTGGCACTTGCGATCAAGTCGCGCTCGTCACGGATCAGCACCGCGTCGGTATAGGTTCCGCCGGTGTCCACACCCAAAAGCAAGGTCATGCGCATTTTCCTTCGTTCATATTTCACTGGGGTGTAACGGGTTTTCAGGCCTGGTCCAACCCGTTTGCGGCATCACAAAGTCGTTGAACCGCCCAGCGCGCCGCATCGGCCACGGTTTCGTCCGGATCCTTGCACAAACCCTGCGCCACGGGCTGCAAATCCCCCATCCCGGAATTGCCGATTGCGTAAAGAACATTGCGCACAAACCGGTTGCGTCCAATGCGTTTGATCGGGCTGCCTGAGAACAGCGTGCGAAATGCGGTGTCATCCAGCGCTGCCAACTCGGCCAGACGGGGCGCATTCAGATCATCGCGGGCGTGGTATTTTACTTCATGCGCCTCAGCGGCAAACTTGTTCCACGGACACACGGCAAGACAATCATCACAGCCATAAATCCGATTGCCCATCAAGGCCCGCAGCTCTTCATCGACGGGACCCTGATGTTCGATGGTCAGATACGAGATACAGCGGCGCGCATCCAACTGGTAGGGCGCCGGAAACGCATCGGTCGGGCAAATATCCAGACAGGCGCGGCAGGACCCGCAATGGTCAATTTCTGGTGAATCAGTGTCAAAATCCAGCGTGGTGAAGATCGACCCGATAAAGAACCAACTGCCCAGATCACGGCTGACCAGATTGGTGTGTTTACCCTGCCATCCAAGCCCCGATGCCTGACCCAAAGGTTTCTCGGGCACAGGGGCTGTGTCAACAAACACCTTCAATTCACCGCCCGCCTGGTCAATCAACCAGCGCGCCACGCGTTTGAGCCGTTTTTTCAGCACATCATGGTAATCGCGATTGCGCGCATAGACCGAGATTCCGCCGCGATCAGGCTGACCCAACACCTCCAGTGGATCGCAGTCAGGGGTGTAGCTTTCGCCCAGCACGATCATCGACTTCGCTTCGGGCCACAAAGCGGACGGATCACCGCGCCAATGG
The DNA here is from genome assembly GCA_965207105.1 of Roseovarius sp. Taxonomy (GTDB): domain Bacteria; phylum Pseudomonadota; class Alphaproteobacteria; order Rhodobacterales; family Rhodobacteraceae; genus Roseovarius. The sequence goes on from CBDBLS010000030.1 coordinate 19,930, forward strand.
GCGCGCTCGGCAAGCCAGCCCATCTGACCATGACGGCCCTTTTCCAGAAACTCGGCCAGCCGGGCAGGTACCTGTGGCACATCCCAGGGCCGACAGATGCGCGCCATCGAAAACCCTTCTTCAAGGGCGCGTGCGATCAGCCTGTCTTTAAGAGTATCCATGCGTCATCTTTCCAGAAATACTCAGGAAAGAAAATTCGCACGAATTTTCTCGGGCCCGGTTGAAATCAAAAATCCAGATCGGCGTAATGGGCGGGCGGCGGAAAGCCCGACACCTGATCACTTAAGATGCCCCGGAAGGCCGGGCGCGATTTGATCTTGGCATACCAGTCTTTGACCGTATCGCTGCGATTCCAATCCACGTCGGAAATGTAATCCAGCGCACTCAGATGCGCGGCGGCGGCAAAATCGGCCAGGGTCATCTTGTCCCCGGCCAGCCAACGGCGGTGATCCAGCAGCCAGGCCATGTAATCGAGGTGATACTTGATCGCCCGCGCGCCCGATTTCACATTGCCACTATCCGGGAACCCCTTACCCATCACCTTCTTGTTCACCCGCTCATAAAGCAGTTTCGAGGTAACCTCGTGATGGAACTTGTCGTCAAACCAATTCACCAGACGGCGCATTTCATAACGCCCCTCGGGCGAGGACGGCATCAAAGCGGGTTCGGGGTACTTCTCTTCCAGATATTCGCAGATCGGTGCGCTTTCGGCCATTGTGCGCCCGTCGATCTTCAGCACCGGCACCTTGCCCGCCGGGTTGCGGCGCAGGAAATCAGGCTGCTCTTCCCAGTACCGCTCTTCCGTCAGCTCACATTCGATCTTCTTTTCAGCAAGGCTGAGGCGCACCTTGCGGCAAAATGGGGAGAGGGGAACGTGATAAAGCTTGGCCATCTGAACTCTGATATTAATGCATTGCGCGGCTAATCCTAAATGCCCCGATTGGTCGCGATTTTCAATCCTCGAAACAGGCGGCACGCCCGTCACGGCGGATCGTGGCCGCTCCATCAAGGATCTGTGCCGAGCGTTTGCGTTGATTTGCGGTTGGGCGCGACGCGCTGCGCCCCTTGGGATTGGGCAGCACCATCGCCAGCCGTGCTGCCTGTGTGGCGGTCAGATCGGCCGGGGCCACGCCGAAATAATGATGGGCCGCAGCATCAATGCCAAACACGCCCTCATCAAACTCGGCGACATTCAGATAAACCTCAATGATGTGCCGCTTGGACCACAGCAGTTCCATCACCGGCGTGATCACGGCTTCCAATGCCTTTCGCGCCCAGGACCGTCCGTGCCAGAGATAGACATTCTTCACCACCTGCTGGCTCAGGGTTGACGCCCCGCGCCCCGATCCTTCATCCAGAGCGGCACGGATCGCAACCATGTCAAAGCCCCAGTGCTGGCAGAAATTGGCATCTTCAGCCGCGACAACCGAACGAGCCATCACCGGGGCTACTTCGTCAATCGGAACCCATTGATGATCGATGCTACCCAACCGCTTTGCTTCCTGGCTCATGTAGAATGTCCAGCGCGAGTTTACCGCGCTATGGGCCAGCACCACAATCAACAGTGACCGCGACGCAGATCATCATCAACCGAAACGCCCAACGGCGTGTCCAGCCAAACAGGCCCAATCGTTTCCTGGGCCTGGCTTTTTTCGCCTTGGTCACTGGCGGTTCAGTCTTGCGTTTGCGTGCCATCACTGCACAGCTATAGCGTCGGAAGGGTCTAAGAAAAACCCATCATTCCCGCAGATATCGTGCAGGGTTCAAAGCTTTAGTTGGCGGCGAAAGGTCTGTTCCAACTGATCGCGGGGGGTCACGCCCTGAACATAGGACACGCGGTTGCCATCGGCGTCAAAC
>CBDBLS010000031.1:0-145696 GCA_965207105.1 Roseovarius sp.
AAAAAATGAACCGTGATTGGCAATTCGTAAGCTAACGGTACTTAGGGCATAGCCATTCGCCTCCGCAAAAAGCCGCGCCAATTGGATGATATGACCTGTGTCTTTGGTATACATACGAGTCGTGTATATGGTATGTGTACCATATACACGGAAAACCTGTGGTGCTGCTTAGCGATGTTGGTATAAAAACCAACATGCAAACAACTGCTGAGCTACTCAACTTGATTGAGCGGAGAATTGATGAGAAGGGCCTACCGTCGGCTGAAATATCACGGCAGGCAGTAGGAAACCCATACCTTATCTATAACTTTAGAAAGAAGGGCTTTGATCCAAAGTTCGAGACGCTAAAAGGTCTCTGCCGCGCCCTCGGCCTAGAGTTCTACATTGGCCCGCCACGGGCCCCCGCGCCCGCCGAATCGGCCCCCGCCGCCTGGACCAGCTTTGCGAAGACCACGGCCCCGCACCGGGGGCTTGCGAAATGCTCAGTTCAGGGCTGGGGCAAGCCGCAGCCCGAGCGTGACCCTTTACCAACACCGGAGACAGCCATGGATCAGGATATGTTCTGGGTCTCGGCAATCGGCCAGTCGATGATCCCCGAGGGGATAGCCTCTTCGGCCTTTTGCCTTGTGGCACCGGACACGCAGGCGCGGGAGGGGGACCGGGTCTGGGTGCTCGATCACGAGGGCAAGGCTGCAATCAAGCGACTGGTGGAAAAGCGGGAGAACGGCGATCTCAGGCTGCGCGGCTGGATGCCGATCCGGGACGGGCAGCAAAGAGACTTTGTGGAAGAGCGCCTTGCGGCGGGCCTCCGTGAGGTCTATCCGGTGATTGCGGTTTTCAGGGGCAAGCCCGGATCGGAAACCTGCAGCTATATTCCCGATCCCACGCCACCCGCCCATGCGGTGCCCCCCGCGCCGGAGCGAATCCCCGGGGCCATCACCGATCTTCTGGGCCTGCCGGAGGGGGCGGCGGCGGAGACGGTTGTGGCGGCGATACAGGCGCAGCTTGCGAGCCGTGGAACGGCACATGCCACCCCCGCAGCGGCACTGGACGGGCGCACGCTCAAGGCGCAGAACAAAGCACTGCGGGTGAAGCTGGCGACCACGCTGGAAGAGAAGATGGCGGCCACGCTGGAAGAGAAGCTGGCGGCCACGCTGGAAGAGAAGATGGCGGCCACGCTGGAAGAGAAGATGGCGGCCACGCTGGAAGAGAAGATGGCGGCCACGCTGGAGCGCACGCTCAAGGCGCAGACCAAAGCACTGGAAGAGAAGCTGGCGGCCACGCTGGACGCGCGTCTGCCGCCACGCCAGCCACCGGCCCGGCCGCAGTCCAAACCTGTGCCCGCCGAATGCCTGTCCGATCCGAAAACCCCTGAGGCGTCCGTCACCCGGCTGCGGTTTGCGGGCGATGTGCGTGCGGCGGCCGACGCGGGCGAGGAGGTGTTTGAAGAGACGGAAATGTCGATCACAATCCCGAGCGAGGCGCTGCCGACGGGGCTGGACCCCGACACATGCATCGCGCTGCGGGTCGAGGGCGATTCGATGGAACCCAACATCCGTTCAGGAGATATCCTGGTGATTGACCAGAGCGACCGTGAGCCTCTTGAGGGCCGGGCCTATGTGGTGCGCAGCGCGACAGGGCTGATCATCAAGCGGCTGCGGCAGGAGGCCGGTGCCTGGATCATGGCCAGCGACAATCCGGACTTCCCGCCACGCCCCATGGCCGGGGAGGACCGCATTCTTGGCCGCGTCCTGTGGTTTGGCCCGGAGAAGGCCGCCGTGGCGGGAGGGTGAGTGAAATGGAAATGATGCCTGTTCGATCTTCCGCGATCCGTGCGCTCGGTTAACCGCCCGAGACCAGCAGCTCGGTCCGCTTTCCCCGGCTGCCCGCTTTTTTGCCGATCGTATAGGAGGTCTGCGCCTCCTCGACGTCGGCCCAGTCGAATAGGGCGCGGATTTCGGGATGATCATTGATCGAGAGGATAAAGCGCCCCTTGATTCCGTGCAGCTGCTCTGCCATGCGGGTGAAGTCCGCGCGCACAAACCTGCCCTTGCCGTAGTCGGCCTCATTCCCCCGGTAGGGCGGGTCGAGATAAAACAGCGTATTATCGCTGTCATAACGGGCTATGAAGGGCGCATAATCGAGGCATTCAATGACAACCCCCGCCAGACGCCCATGCAGATCCTCGAGCATCGGCTCAAGCGAGGTGAGGTTGAAGCGGGCGGGTCTGTCTTTTGTCACGCCGAAATTGCGCCCCGACGGCTTGCCCCCGAAGGCGGTGCGCTGGAGATAGAGGAACCGGGCGGCCCGTTCGAGATCGGTGAGGGTGCCCGGATCGGTATCGGTCAGGCGGATGAACTCGGCGCGGGTGGTCAGCTGAAATCGCAGCACTTCGAGGAACTGGGGATAGTGACGCTGCAATATCCGGAAAAGATTGCTGACGTCACGGCCAAGATCATTGATGACCTCGGCTTTGGGCCGCATCGAGCGGCGCAGGAATATCCCGCCCATGCCGACAAAGGGTTCGGCATAGGTCAGATGCCGGTCGGCATCGGTGCGGGCGCAGATGCGCCTTGCGAGATTGCGTTTGCCGCCCGGATAGGGGGCCACGGGGCTGACCGGATCCACGGGGGTCAGATGACGGGCGGCGGAAATACATCCGCCGGATGATTGGGAGGTGGACAAAGGAGGGCGATCCCACGATCCTGTTCCCGCCGCGTGCGCGGTGACGGGACGGCCATGACTGGCCGGTTATGGTCGTGGGAGGTTCTTTCTCCCGGTTCGGGGTGTTCCACGCACCCCGACCCCCGTCCAGGCCGCTGGAGGCCCGCACCGGCGGCATTGCGATGTCATATCACGGGTGGTGACACGGCGTCACCGGACCATGGTCCGTGCGGGGCCGGGCATTTCAAAATGGCCCGCTATCCGATTCCCCCGGGGGGTTCCCCTTCGCACCCATGCATGCCAACATCGGATCAGACCAGGTAGAGGTAGAGGTAGAGAGATGTCGATTCCCGGGCGCAATGAAATCAGGAAAAAAATCGCAGGTGGCGAAATCAGAATCGCGCGATTTGATAAAGCCGATCTTGCCGATAATCTGAAAACCCTCACCTCTGATGTCCACGGGATCCGTCGAATTGTGGATGATGCGAAACCGTGGCTGAAGGTCATTGGGTGGATTCTGGGTGTCGCCGGTGTTTCCGCTGCAGGTTGGGTCACCGTGGAACTCTTGCAGGCTCTCTTCGGCGCGCGACCCGCTCCGTAATTTCAAAGTGGCCCACTCAACCAGACCTACCAAATCAAACTTTGTTCAAATGCCGGGGCACTCAGCAGAACACAATCTGATGCTTTGGAAGCAAGTCTCTCAACACATGGTCTCTATGGAAGGTAGCGGCCTGGTGAAAGCGAAATCCTGGCGTGTCGATCACGGCGCTTGATTGGGGAAGGTTGCGGAACCTGTCCACGTTATCATCCCACAGGGCAGGGTCATGGCTTGGTAGCTCCGGTTCGTCAGGAGACCTCTCATAGAGGCCGCCGCTTTCAATGGCTTTTTTCCAGGATTCAATCCTTGACGCTTTTTCGCCCTCTGCAGAAAGAATTTCCTTTATCTTGCCTTTGCCATCCTCGAACGCTACGGGCTTCGATGCAGCGTAGTGATTTTGGGCAAACCCCAGAAAGAAGCCGTGCGTCAGGGCGCATGCCTCAAGGTAATCGCAAACATTGCTGCGCTTTGACACCTTCCCGTTATCAGGGCGGCTGTGTTCAAACTTGAACTCCCAAGCCAGAAATGGCCTGTCCGGATAAGTCGCTACAGCGCCATGGCCAAGGGAAACGGCTCCTTTTTCGCCAGCAAAACTCCTGGCGATATCCAGGTATTTCTTCACAAAAGCGGCGGCACGATCTGCAACATGCTTCCTTGTCGCCTTGTCGTGAATGGTAAGTCCAATGCTGCTCCCATCAACATCATTCAACCTGGAGCAGCAGCCTGAAAACCCGTAATGGCTGAATGTGTCCATGTACACATGTGCCGTAACACCCATGAGATCCAGAGCATAAGGGCAGTCTGATAGTGCCTTGTTCAGGTTGTGGTCAAGCGATTCCCTGGCAACATCACTATTCTTCACACACAGAAGACGCTGCTCCAACGTTTCCCCCTTCGCACCAGGCAAAAAGTGAAAAGGCACCCAACTTAACCGATGTTCATCCGGGGAAAGAGCGGAGTCCATGACGGCACCCCCCAAAGTTTTCACGGTGGCGCAGGTGGATAAATACCCGCCATCATCGTGTCCGTCAATGTCGCTCACCCTGGCGTCGTCAACATACTGTGCGGCATATGCAATGGTTGTTGCGTCAGCCCAGGGAATTCCAGCCATTCGTGCCAGTGCATAGGTGCCCCAATAGTGCATATCTACCTGCATTTTGGTTCTCTCCTTGGTTGGGGATGGATCTTCGACGCCAAGCGTACATTATCGACTCTGGCGACTATATAACAGTCGCGCGTACCAAATCAAACTTTGTTCAAATGCCGGGGCACACGGCGTGCCAGACATCGAGAAACCGCGCCCCGGCCAGCTTGCTTCGCTCCGTATCCTGGCGGCTCCACGTGGGCAGCGCGGGGCGCAGCCCGTCACAGATTGCGTCGGCGGGGCTATGAACGGGGGTGTGCAGGCGGTGAGGGTGAGCAGTACGCCGCCGTGACCATGAGCCTGTTCATCTGAGCCTCCCGTGTTCGTCCGGCCGCTCGTCAACGGGCCTTGCGTCGCCATCAGAGGCCCGCAGGGCGTCGTCCGCTGTTTTGCGGGTATCGACATAGCCTTGCAGCGCATCGCGCTCTGCGGCCCTCTCCGCGTCTCTGCGGCCCCTTTGGTACAGAAGGGCCACTGACAGGACAAAGCCGCCCGCCAGTGCGACCATGCGCCCGGCTTTGCTGCCGGCGAGCCAGCGCCATATGATCGCGGGGGCGGCCATGATTATGCAGGGGCGGCCTTGACGGCCCACATGGCGGCCTCCTCGACGGCTTGGATTGCGATGAGGGCGTGACGGCAGGCGGATAAGTTGTCCTCCCCGATCCTCTCGCATTCCGAGATCAGCGCTGCGGCGAGCATTTTGATGCGGTCTACGGTGGGGTGTTCGGAGGGGTCGAAGCCTGCGCGAACAAGGTCGGCGGATGTTGTGCTGACAGCCGTCTGCACAGCGTTGTTCAGGCGTGATTTGGTGACAACGTGCATGATTGTTCCTCGTTGTCTGGTTTCGGTCAGGTTGGCCCGCCGCGTTTTTTATCGCGCCGGTACCAGACCTCGGTGGCGAGTGCGACGATGGCACCCGCCAGCGCGGTGAGCAGATCGGGCGAGGACAGGAGCGCGCCCGTCTCCGCACCGACGATGCCGCGTGTCACAAGCGCCGCCGTGCCATAGCGCAGCAGGATGCGTATGAGGGGGACATGCTGTGCGGGATCCATCAGCCTATGCCCTGCGCCCATTTTTTTATCCGCTCACGCATGATCCACGCGGCGGCCAGCGCAATCACCCCTGCGCCCGCGATGAGCGCATATGTCGAGGGCAGCGCCCCCGTGACCGCGACAGGTGCCGCGACCGTCGCGACGGTGGCGAGCTGCACGGCGCCGGCCTGCACCGTGGTGGAGGCCATTGCGGACGCGCGGGGGGGCGTGGCCCGGCGAATACCAAGGAGGCGGTTGGGCGCGTATCCCGCGACGCTGACCTTATTGCCCTGATTGCCGCCAAGGACGTATATTCTTCCCTCTGCGCGGCGGTGGAAAAACGCCACATGGCCCTGCCAGCCGCTCTTGCCTCCACGCCAGAACACCACCACATCGCCGGGCCCTGCATCGTCCGGAGCCACCTTTTGTCCCCATTTGAGATAGCTGCGGGCGGCAAGGGAGCCGGTGCCCTGCAAGCCGCATTCGGCGAGCATGGTCCCTACAAAGGCGGCGCACCAGGGGGTTTCATCATCGGGCATGGGTTGTCCGGCTTTGCGAAAGTAATCCAGCACTTGCGGATTATGCGCGGCTCCGGGCCATTCGGCGGTGCCCTTGTGAGCCCAGGCGGCGGAATGAACTGTTTTTGACAGTGTCTGTATCATGGGAATCTCCGTGTGCTGACCGGTTGCGTGTCGGATCAAGCGTTCAGATTACCTGATCGGGCAGGCCCCCGCGACGGACCATGGTCCGTCGCGGGGGTCTCTGGCATCGGCTAGACTGGCGGGCATGACAAAGAAAACACTCCCTGCCGCACAGCCCGCCGCTGCCGCGCTGTCAGCGCTCGACAGCTGGTTCGATGTCTGCCGCACGGGCACGCATACGGACATGCACAACACCACCTTCACCCTCTCCGAAGGGGACCTTGCGCGTATTGCAGCCGCTTACGCGACCTCTGATCCGGCACCTGTTGTCGTCGGACATCCGGAGACAGATGCCCCTGCCTGGGGCCGGGTGGATGGCCTGCGCGTGGTCGGCGATACGCTCCAGGCAAAGCTGACACGTCTCGACGATGCCTTCCGGGCGGCTGTCGAGGCCGGACGCTATGCGGGCCGCTCGGTGGCGATTGACCGGGACGACACCGGTGGCTGGAGCTTGCGTCATATCGGGTTTCTGGGGGGCGTTGCTCCGGCGGTGCAGGGTCTCAGCCCGGCCATGTTCAGGGCTCCCGCGACGGCTCCCGCCGCGACACTGGAACTCGCGGTTCCGCTGGGCGGCACTGAAGAGCGATCCGCCCGGGACACCACGGCACGGGCGCTGCGCGGCCTGCGCGAGTGGGTTATCGAGCGCTCGACGATTGAACAGGCGGATCGCATTTTGCCCGACTGGGCGTTGACCGAAATCCAGGCCCTCGGGGAGCCGGAGGACGGTGACTTTCTCGCGTCCCTCGCCTCGCGATTTACACAGGAGACATCTATCATGAACGACATCCCGCCCATTCCCGACCCTGCCGCCGCCCCGAACCCTCCGGCTGACCCGGGTCTTGCGCGGGAGCAGGCGGCACTGGCGGCAGAGCGTGCGCAACTGGCAACCGAACGTCTGCAACCGGCGGCGCAGCGGTGTCTGTCCGAGGCGCATGAGCGTGTCGGGACCCATGTGAGCGCAGGTCGGGTATTGCCCGCAGAGGCCGCATCGCTGGAAGCGCTGTTCGCGGCGCTCTCCGGACAGGCCGCTTCGATCCGGCTGGCAGGGTCAGCCACCCCCCAAACCCCCGGGGAGGCGCTGCAGGCCTTCCTGTCCGGCTTGCCCGTGCGCGGACCGGACACGGCGGAATATGCCGGTCCCGGCCAGATCGCCATGAGTGGCGCACAGGCTCCTGTGATGCGGGACGGGCAAACCGCGCAGCATGTCGCGCTGGCGGCGAAGGCGCTGATGGGGAGCGATCCCACAGGCACAATGACCATCGCGGATGCGGTGCGTCAGGTGACAGAGGGAGGTCGCTGAAATGGCCGGACATTCACCTGTTGCAACGGTCTCTTTCAAGGCGTTCGGTGATGTGGCCGCGCGCCGCATCGTGCGGCTGAGAACCTCGAAGGGCGGGGAAGCGGTCCAGGCGGACGCGGACTCCGCCAGAACAGCGGGAGAGCGGCCCATAGGCATTTCCGGTGAGGTGGCCACCGGGTCCGGGCAGATCCTGGATGTGCATATTGCGGGCATCGCCGACCTTGAGGCCGGGGGCGCTGTCATGCGCGGCACGGCGCTGAAACCCGATGCCGAGGGCAAGGCGACAGCCACCGACACCACCGGTGATTGTGTGGTGGGCATTGCTCTGGAGGCCGCCACGGCTGCCGGTGACATCATTCCCGTGCTGCTGTCGCAGCATCGCATGTAAGGAAGGCCTGACAGATGGCAGACAACATTATTTCCACGTACCCTGTGGACTTCGAGCGCACCGCGACCGCGGTGGGCTATGGCAATGACAGCTGTATCGCCGATATGGTCCTGCCCCGGGTCGATGTGGGGCGCAAGGAATACCGCTATACCGAATACCCGCTGGCCGAGAGCTTCAGCGTTCCCGAAACGCGTGTCGGTCGGCGCGGGACGCCCGTTATGGTGCATTTTTCGGCGGAGGAGAAATCAGGCGCCTGTCAGGATTACTCGCTTGAGGATCTGATCCCCGACGATGATGTGCGCAACGCGCCGCCCACAACGGTTGATCCGATAGATCGCTCCACAATGATGCTGACCGATCTGCTGATGATCGATCGTGAAAAGCGCGTGGCGGATCTGGTGTTCGACGCCGCAAAATACGGCGCGGACAACAAAGTCACACTGGCGGGCAATGATCAGTGGTCCGCCAGTCATGACGACAGTGATCCCGTGGCCGATATTGTCGATGCGGTCGAGAGCATGATCGTCAAGCCAACACATTTCTGCATGGGTTCGGAGGTCTGGAAGGATCTGCGCACGCACCCGGCGATCCTGAAATCGGTCAACCGCAATGAAGGGGATCGCGGCATCGCCTCGCGGATGATGGTCGAGGATCTGCTGGAGGTGAAAATTGTTGTTGGCCAGGCCTGGATCAATGCGGCCCGCCCCGGTCGGGAGGCAAGCCTGAAACGCGTGTGGGGCAAGAACGCACTCCTTTACCGTGCCGATCCCAATGCAGCGCCCAATGGCCCGCCCACATTGGGGATCACAGCCTCTTATCGTGGGCGCGAGGTGTATTCCGTCTTTGACCCTGCGCGCGGCGGGCATCGCCTGCGGGTTGTTGACACCTGCGATGAGCGGATCATTGCCGCCAGGGCGGGATACCTGTTCAAAAACGCAGTGGCGTAGGGAGGGCGTAATGGTCGAAACAGTCAAGGCAGCCGAACCGGCTCCTGCAGCCAAAGCGGCCGAACCGGCCCCTGCATGTGTCGCGATCAATCCGGTTCAATATGCGCGCAAGCGCTATATGCCGGGCGATCCGCTGGATCTTCCGCAGGACGTACTGGCCGCGCTGGTTGCGTCGGGGGACGCAAAGGTTCCGTACGCCGGTCCTGTGGCTGCGGGTCCGGATACTGAAGACACCCCGGACGGGGTCGCCTGAGCCATGGCCTATGCGACCCGCGATGATCTTGAAGCCCGCTATGGTTCGGAAGAGATTGCGCGTCTGTTGTGTGATGATGCAGAGGATGATGCAGAGGATGCCGCTGCACGTCTGGCGGCGGTGCTGTCGGACGCGGCGGGCGAAATCGATGCAGCCCTTGCCCGGGAATATATCCTGCCTCTTGCACAGGGTGATTATCCATCCCTCAAGGCCATTGCCTGTGCCCTGGCGCGGCTGGCCCTTTACGACGACGCGCCGAAAGAGGCGGTGACAGACGCGGCGAAGGCCGCGCGCGATCAGCTCTCCCGTCCGGCGCAGGGCTATCTGCGCAGTGGCGATGGTGCGGAACCGCCACGGCGCAACTTTGGCCCTGCAATCAAGGCCCCGCCTGCGCGGATCCGCGAGACGATTGACAGGATCAATCGTCGTGGAGGGTATTCGTGATGGCCGGGGCAGGTGTCCGGATCGATGTCGAATGGGACGATGCCGGGGCCCGGGCGGCTCTGGGGCGTGCGGTCACGGCCCTGGACAACCCATACGAGATGTATGACGAAATCGGCCAGATGCTGGCCTCCGCGGTCCTGCGGCGCTTCGAGACGGAAACGGGTCCGGACGGCACAAAATGGGCACCCTCGCGGCGCGCGCGCAAAAAAGGGGGCCAGACCCTGACAGATTCCGCGCGCCTGCGTCAGTCGATCACACACCGCGCCGATGCCGCCGGCGTCGAGGTGGGCACAAATGTCGTTTACGCCGCGATCCACCAGTTTGGCGGCACCATCAACAAGAAAGCCCGGAAACAGACCCTTGAATTTGACGATGACACAGGTCGGTTGATATCCCGCAGGAACGCGGCGCGACGCAAGACCGGGCTGATCCGGATCGTGAATGCCCAAATCGGGGCGCACAGCGTCACGATGCCCGCCCGGCCATATCTGGGCGTTTCCGGCGATGACCGGACAGCCGTTCTTGATATTGCGACGCGCATGCTGGCGGAGGGGCGGCGATGATTGTTTCCGCATCGGCATGGCCCGGCTTTGCCGCCGTGGATGCGGTTGCCGAACGCCTTCGCACGCTTGAGACGCTGGTTGACGTGCTGAACGTCTACGACGTGGCGCGGGTGGATGCCCCAAAGCCGCCGTCCGCTGTCGTTGCGCCGTTGACGGAACGCGCCTTGTCCAGTCCGTCCGTCCCCGGTATGGCCCTGGTTCCCCAGACGGTGGAGATGCGGATCGGCGTGATCGTGATCGTTGAGGCTGCCAATGACCGGTCCGGACGCAGGACCCGTGCGAAAAAAACGCTGGCTGACCTGTTGGGGCAGACCCGTCAAAAGCTGTTGGGCTGGGTACCGGCCCCGGAACCGGAAATCCATGGGGTGACCGGGCCGCTGGCATTTGTGGCCGGACGTCTCACCGAGATCGAGAATGGTCGTATCATCTGGCAGGACGAATGGACCTGCCAATACAGAACATCAAGGGAGTGTAACTGATGGCGCAGAATTTCATCATCGGTGCCGGCAAACTTTATTTTGCCCGGGCCACACAGGACGGCGCGCCCGGAGCGGAGCGCTGTCTCGGGGACGCCGAGAGCACAACGCTCCGGATCAACGAGGAGCGCGTGACGGTGCAGTCAGGCTCGGGGGTGCCGCGCGTGCTGGTCGACGCGGTACGCTCCACCGAGCGCATGATCGACATGGTGCTGCGGGATATGTCCCTGGGCAATATCGCCCTGTTGTTCGCCTCGGATACGATCCCGGTGCCCGCGACAACGGTGACAGGCGAGCGGATTGCCGTCGGCCTGTTGGATGGCGGCCCATGGTATGGGCTCCCGTCCGCCAGGGGCCGTCGGATCTCGGACCTCATCCTGCGCCCTTTGCGCGGCGGAACAGCCTACACGCTCAATACCCATTACCGCGCCGATCCGGGATCCGGCACAATTCGCATTCTGGATGCCGGGGCGGATGGTATCGCCGCCAACACCACAATCCTCGCGTCCTATACGATCGACGCCGCGACCCGCATCTCTGTGGGGCAGGCCCGGGTCGTCACGGGCGCACTGCGCTACGTCGAGCACGCTCCGACGATCAATCCGGCATCAAAGGGCCGTAACATCTACTGCCCGGACGTCAAGCTGCGCCCAAACGGTGACTGGACGCTCACCGGGCGGTCGGAGCAGCGGATCCCGCTCAGCGCCAATATATGGCAGCCCGAGGACGGCTCCGCCGCGATGATGATCGACGGGGAGGACCTGCGATGACCGACGATGCGGAGACCCTCGCCATCCTTGATCCGGATGTAACAATCACACTGCGCGATCCGGACACCGGCGCGGCGGTGGAGATAACAGTGCGCGAGTTCCGGATGCGCGAGGGCCTCGATGTTCAGGTGATCGGGGCTCCCCTGATCCGTGATCTTGCGGTTCAGGTGGGCGACACGGCGCAAGAGCCCGATGCCGTGCGCACCGGCGCTGTGCTGGGGGCGCATGCGGATATCTGGCTGCGCATCTGCGCTATGGCCAGCGGGCAATCGGTGGAATGGATTGGATCGCTTGCGGACACCGAGGCCCATGCGCTGCAATCGGCGGTCTGGCAAGTCAACACGGGTTTTTTTATCCGCCGCCTGGTGGCCCAGGCACTGGGCCAGGGGGTGGTGGAGACCGTATCGCGCTCTCTCGCGTCCTCGAGCAGCTTGCAGCCGACGGGCACGGAGATATCCGAAGCCTCCCCGCCACACTGACATGGAGACAGATCATGCTGATCTGGCAGGCAGGACAGTCGCGCCGTATCGAGATGCCGTGGCATAGTCTGGTGCGGGGCCTGATGCAATGACGCAGGATATCGACCTCGCCCTGCGCATCAGTGGCGATATAGGCGACGCGCAGGCCGTCCTGCGCCAGACCCGCACTGAAATGGATGCGACGGGCCGTGCGGCGCAGGGGCTGGGAGGACGGACCACACAGGCAGGGGCCGCCGCCGGGCAGGCGAGCACTGCATCGCGCGCCCTGGGTGAGCGCATGAGACACCTGCGCCCACAGATCCAGAACACGGCGTTTCAGGTGGGTGACTTCGCCGTCCAGGTGGGTGCAGGCACATCCGCGAGCCAGGCGATGGCCCAGCAGCTTCCGCAATTGCTCGGTGGGTTTGGCGTTCTTGGCGCGGTTCTGGGTGCTGTTGCGGCCATTGCCCTGCCTCTCGGTGCCGCATTTTTGCGCACAGGCGAGAAAGCGGAGAGTGCGTCCGACGCCACATCGCGTCTCGCGGATGCCACGGAGAGGCTGCGGGGACTGAAAGACCTTGGCGGTGATCTTGAGGATCTGGCCGAGCGTTACGGGGTTGTCACAGCGCGGGTTCGGGACCTTCTGGCCGCGCAGCGTCAGCTGGCGGAGCGTGAAGCGCGGGATGCACTGCGCGCGACAGGAAAGGGCCTGCTGGACAGTCTGCCCGAGGCGCTGGCCGCCGGACAGGACCGGGTGGCGGCGGATTTCGAGGATATTTTGCAAGGGATCGTGCACCGCTCCGGTGACGTGCTTCGCGAAGCTGGTCTGGATGTATTCAACGTCTCGGACAAGGACAGCGTGAAAGCCCATCTGCGAGACACCTTTGGAGAGACCCTGACAGGGTTCGTCAAGGATGCCGATCTGGACAACATCGAAGATGTCGATACCCTTCTGAACACGATAACCCACAGGCTGCGCTTGTTCAACGAGGGCGCGGTCCAGACCAGTGACGCCTTTATGGTCGCCCACAGATCCATGTCCGCCGCCCTGCGCCGGTACGCAGATGAACTCGGACTTGCCGGTGAACAGACAGAGGCACTGTCATCGGCATCACTTGATCTGCGCGCCGCTCTTGACGGCGATGATATCAATGAAGTTTCCGACGCCGTCGCAAACATGCGCAAAGTCCTGGAGAATGCCCTGGCGGGTGAAGACCTCACCACAGATCAACGAAAGGCGCTGGACGTACTGATCGACCGGTTGATCGCAGCCGAAGACCAGGCACGCCGGCTCGGGACGCTCAAGACGGGTGATCTGGGCCTTGACGTTGCCATCAAGGCCGCAAAGGCGCTGGCGGATGAGGCCGCGCGCGCCCGCGATGAGCTGGCCGCTTTACCGGGGGTGCAGGCGGCCGCTCTGGCGGTGGCGCGTATTCGCGAGGCCACGGTTGGCGATCCGGAGGCCCGGGCACGTCAGCTGGCGGAGCGTGGTGCCTTGGCATTACAGGCGGCGGCCACGGCGGGCCGGTCGGATCTGGACCCCGCGCAGCGCTTCGATGCCGAAGCGATCCGGGCGGCCGGAGATAACGCGGTAACCCTGGCCCGTATCAACGCGCGCACGCGCGATGCCGAGGCCGCACTGCGCGAATCAATCTCCGGCAGCGGTGGCGGCGGTGGTAAAAATGATCCCGCCACAGCCCTGATCAAGACGTTGGAGCAATATCGGAGCCGTGCAGAGATCGCCTCTATCCGCCTGCAAGGGTTGGGGGGCGGGGAAGAGGCGGGGTTTATCGCCACCGCAGAGGCCGCGCGGCTGGCGGAGACAGCGATTGCGAAAATCGGCGATAACCCTGCAGCGGTTGCACAGGTGCGTGAACTGGAAGCCGCTGTCAATGCGGCAGCCGAAGAGGCTATCGCAATAGAGCGCGCGCTGAGCCGGGGACCGCAGGGCGTAGACGCCATCCGCGCTGGACTACGGGGCTATGCCGAGGAGGCGAGCTTTGCGGGCAATGAGATCGAAAGCGCCATCGGCGGGGCATTCAATGGCCTGGAAGATGCTCTCGTGCAGTTTGTCTCTACGGGCAAGCTGGAGGTCGGGGATCTGGTCAACAGCATCATCGCCGATTTTGCCCGCATCGCCATTCGTCAAAATATCACCGGCCCGTTGGCCGATGCTTTGGCCGGGGGTTTTGGCGGCGGCACGGCACCGGCACCGACGACGGCGGTGCGGCCCCGGGCCAGTCCGTTTCACACAGGGGGCGTGGCCGGGGGTGTGGCCGGGGATGTGGCCAGTCGGGCGCAGGCGATCATTGCGGCCTCCGCCGCCACAGCGGGGCGCACGGCACGCGAAGTGCCCGCCATCCTGCTGGAGGGTGAGGCGGTGCTGACCGCTGATCAGTCCGCCGCATTGAGCGAAATGCTGCGCCGGAGAGACCGCCCCCGATATCATCGGGGCGGGGCAGCGGGGATCGACCCCGCGCGCATTCCGGCCGTCTATAAAACGCAGGCACCGGGTGCCGCAGACATGGAGGCGGGTCCCGACGTGCGGCACGGCAATATCACTGTGAATGTCGAGAACAAAGGTGCGCCCAAGACAGCCACTGCAACAGCCC
Source organism: Roseovarius sp. (assembly GCA_965207105.1). Taxonomy (GTDB): domain Bacteria; phylum Pseudomonadota; class Alphaproteobacteria; order Rhodobacterales; family Rhodobacteraceae; genus Roseovarius. The sequence continues at coordinate 14,350 of CBDBLS010000031.1, forward strand.
GGTCAGACGGGCTGCGCGGTCTCATTGTCGCGATTGTGGCCGAAGACTTGCAAAGCGGCGGGGCGATTGCACAACAGGTCACCCAGACGCTGCGCCGCCAATCAAGCGGTGGTGATGGGTTCTGATGGCAAGCTGGCCTGCATATGCGCGGATCATCGCGGACGGCATTGTGGCCGGTCAGGATGAAAATACCCGACGCACGGCGTTTGAGAGTGGTGCGGTCCGGCAGGCCCGCGCGCGCAGTGCGGCCCTGCGCTTCTGGCAGGTGTCCGTACATCTTGAAAGCGATACGCATATGGGAGATTTCCGGACCTGGGCCGAGACCCATGGACACGGGGCCTTCGACGGCTCCGATCCGGTTGCCGGTGATGCGGTCCACCTGCGGCTGCGCGGGGGATCGGGGTCCGTGAGCTGTCGCGGTACCGTCAAGGGAGGTCGTCGCCACTGGACCGCCGACATGGTGCTGGAGGAGGTCCTGTGACATTAACCTCCGCCGGTCGTGAAGCTCTTGTTGGCCTGTCTCCGGACGATCTGATCCTTTATGCGCTGGAAATCACGCATCCCGACCTGGCGGATGCCGTGCGGGTGGTGGCGGATGGCCGCGCGCGCGAGATCGAAGGCCAGACCTATATGGCGCTGGCGTTCTCGGTGCGTCTGGCCAGGGATGAAGAGCGCCGGGCCCCGCGTGCGGAACTGCGCATCGATAATGCAGGACGCGACATCATGATCTGGCTGGATCGCGCAGGCGGTGGGCAGGGTGCAGGTATCCGGGTCCTGCGCTGTCTGGCGGACGGAGACAGCGCCGCACGGGATCCCGACTGGGAGGCTCAATTGGATGTGCTCCAGATCAGAGCCGATCAGCAAAGTGTAACGGCGATCATCGGCTATGACCGGTTGCTTGACAGGCCCGCTGTGGGTCTGCGCCACGACCCGGAAACATCTCCCGCGCTGTTTTGAAAGGATGGAGCGCAAATGACTGACATAATCGCACTGAAACAGGGGGACACGCTGAGCCTGCCCGCCCAGGCGCATCACACACCCCCCCGCCCCGGACGGGACGGGGGGGTTGCGCGCAACCTTGCTGACTGGACCCCTGACGCGGCCCTGTATCATGACCGGAGCGGAACACGGGCCCTGTTGACCTGCCGCGTGACCGATGCCGGTGACGGGCTGTTCACCCTCTCGGCCACCGCGCGCCAGACCGCCGCATGGCCACCGGGCAAGTGGCGTGGAGATATCACATTCACGGATGGGAATGGTGTCAAAGCGTCGACAGAGACTTTCACAATCATTCTCAAGGAGGCAATCTGATGTCCGTCACTCTCAACCCCGCAGGCGGCGGGGTCACGATCAATCCCGCAGCCCCTGTCTCATCGGATCTGTCCGCGCAGGCAGATCGTGCCGCCGCCGCCGCGACCTCCGCCGCCGCCGCGGAAAGGCGCTACAAGGCACTGGAAGCCAATCTGCACCGGGCGGGGGAAGTAAGAGTGTATGTTGATGCCGGTGGCGACGACAACGCGGCAGGCACCGACGCCGCGCCGCTGCAAACGCTCACCGCCGCCCTGAGAAAGTCACCGCCAGGCGGAACGCTCACTATACATCTCAAGAGCGACATCACAGTGGACGCGTTTGCGCGCTGTTTGTTATGCACGGATGGTTCAACTGCTCTCGGATGGCGATGACAGACGCACTCTGACCATTCAGGCCCCGAACCCCCTTCCGGACGCCCCGGTGCGCGCGGGCGCATATTGGATCCAGATGATCGATACGGACGCGGTCTTCTTCTTCAACATGGCGTAATCAGGATCAGCACTCAGTTACCCCTGTTATTCTGGATGCACATGCAATTGAAAAGGAGACTGACCAATGGAATATTTTGCTGGTTTGGATGTGTCCATGGAAGAGACGCATATCTGCATTCTGGATCGTGAAGGGGCCCTTATTCGTGAAGGAAAAGCGAGCTCAACACCAAAAGCGATCGCTGACTTCCTCGCTTCTGGACCACCATGTGCCAAAGTTGTATTTGAAACGGGACGGATGGCACCAATGCTTTACCATGGGCTGACGGAGCTTGGTGTCCCGGTTGTTTGCATCGAGAGCAGGCAAGCATATCAGGCCCTTAAATCTCTGGCCGGCCACAAGACGGACCGCAATGATGCCCGCGGTTTGGCACACCTGGCGCGGACGGGATTCTACAAGCCGACCCATGTCAAATCACTGTCAGCGCACGCAATCCGGTCGCTGATCGCAGCCCGCAAGAAGCTGGTCGGACAGCGTGTGACGCTCGACAATCAGATCCGCGGTCTGGTCGTCGTCTTCGGCGTGCGGCTGCCACGAGCTTTGTCTCCGGCATTCAAAAACGCGGCGCTAAAAGTTAGCGATGGAGTGCCTGGCCTCCATGCCGCAATTTGCGGACTGTTCGCAGCACGCGAAGCAATCCTCGCGGCGGTTGCAGCCATTGATGGCGACATCAAAAAGATGACCCGCAAATCCGAAGTCTGCCAGCGCCTTATGACGGTACCAGGGGTCGGTCCGATCACAGCATTGGCCTTTGCCGCAGCAATTGATGATCCGTCGCGTTTCAGGAAATCGCGTGATGTGGGGGCGTATCTTGGACTGGTGCCGCGACGGCATCAATCTGGTGAAATCGACTACACGGGCAGCATCTCAAAGCGGGGCGACGTGCGCGTCAGAACGCTTCTCTATGAGGCCGCCAATGTGATGCTGACGCGGTATGCCGCTCCGCTCAAATTGAAGACATGGGCCCTCGCAATCGGTGCGCGCTCAACGATGAGAAAGGCCCGAGTGGCTCTGGCGCGTCGTCTGGCAATCATACTTCATGCCATTATGCGAGACAAAACTGACTTCCAGTCCGCGTAAGGCTTACGAGGCGACAACGAGGATTCCTAAATCAAAGTTCCCATCTGGGACGATGCCCGAGGGAGGGCGTGAGACACGGCGCCGATTCTGTAGCAACAGCCAAGACCAACGGTATGATTGCGGTTTCAACATTGCCGACCCACACCCAGCCAACCCCATCATGAACCTCAGAGTTCGAAGAGAACAAAGGCAACCTCTGACATCAAAAGCAGGAAACTCAGGAAACACGCATTGACAGATTAGAGAACAATATCGAGGTCGACATCGCGCTGTCAGCGGCCGGGCTGCAGGAACCCGCCTTTATGACCGGCGTGGGGCAGTTGACGCTGCGCGCCTTTAACAGCCGTCTGCGAGGCCGGGAAAACGGGGGCGGCATCGCTTTAATGTCGGGGGCTGTGGTCTATGCGCTCGCCATCGAAAGCTCCTCGGTCTCCGACATGGCGGGGCATTGGATCAGCGGTGTGGCACCCGGAACACCAAAAGTCGATGCAGCCAATCTGCTGTGGTCAACCGTGGCCACCCTTTAAAAGGAGCATAAAATGAAACTCACACTCACCCACGAAGGCCTGGACTATATCAGCTATACACCCGGCGAGCTGGCGGAGGCCGGAGTTCCTCAAGAAGCCATCTCTGCGGCGCAGGCAACGATGGTCGGGCAGGAAAGCCGGCAGAAGAAGGTCAAGGCCGCACTCTCCGCCGCAGGCGGTGTCGAGGCAGGGCTGGTTGATAGCCTCGATCTGACCACTGTCGCGCTGTCCGGGCTGGCGCGCCTCGCACAGGCGATTTCCACCGCCAGTACAATCGCAGAGATCCGTGCCGCCGCTGTACCCGTCTCCAGCCTGCTTGAGGATTGGCGGGACAAAACAGTGCAGGTGCCCCTCGATGCCGCAAGTGACGTGCAAACAGTATTGAGTAAGGGGGCCGGGCGCGCAGCGGCCATCACAGCCGCATATGAAGCACAATGACACCTGCGCCCCTGGCCCCGCCGCCCGATCCATTCTGGGCGGTGGCTGCGCTGCACAGGAACCCGCCGGGAGATTGCGCGGCTTATGTTATGGCCATCCTGGAGTGCATGTTCGCGCGCGCCATCTCTCTTCCCCGAAGCCCCGGGAGCCTGCGCGGCAGGGATCGGGCGGTCAGTGCCGCCATTGCGGAGCACCTCGCCGTCTCTCTTGAAGGAACATCGCCGTCCGAAGGGGATGCCGTCCTGATGTGCGCCGCCGGTCGCAGGGCCTGTATCGGACATCACATCGGGCTGTGGACGCGGACAGGAGGACAGGCATATGTGCTGCATCGCATGGAAGGCCAGCGCCCGCGCCTTGATCCGCTGGCCGGTCTCAAACACCGGGGCCTGACACTGACCGGGCTGTATCGCTGGACATAAATCATGGTTGACCGTATCGGAAACCCCGGTTGCGCGCCGTTTGCAAACCGCCCGCAACCGGGATATGTGGCGGATGTCCTGCCGCACCCGCTCACCCGCGACGGGGTGCGGACTGTCACCTTGCCGGCGGGCATCTCCCTTACCCGGGCGTGTCGCATTTGCCTGCCCGATATACCGCCCGGGAGGATCGCCGCCGCTGTCAACGGGGAGCCTGTGCCGCACGCCCGTTGGGAGCAGTCTCTACCGGCAGGCGCGAAACTCGCCCTGCGCCCGGCCTTGCACGGCGGCGACAGTGATCCCGTCGCCGCCGTGCTCAGTATCGCGATTGTTGTCGCCGCGCCCGTTCTGGCACCCCATGTACTGGGCGCACTCGGTGTGACAGCCGGCACCACGGCGCTGGCCGTGGCCACCGCAGGCCTGCAGATTGTCGGAGGCCTCATTGTTCAGGGGCTCTATTCACCATCACTTCCCGACCGGAACAACACGGGAGCGCCCGATCCCCTTTACAGCCTCGCAGGGGGTCGAAATCTGGCACGACCCTATGAACCGGCCTTGCTGGTGCTGGGCCAACACCGCATCTGGCCCGATCTGGTCGCGACCCCATGGGCCTCCTATGAGGATGGGGAGCAGTACCTGCACCAGGTATTCAGCGCCGGGATCGGGGCACCTGTACTCTCCGACTGGCGCATCGGAGAAACTCCGGTCGGTCAATATGATGAAGCCACGCTCACTGTCCTGCCTCCGGGCGGCATCCTGCCCTTCGATCTCGACGTGCAGACAGAGCCGGGCGGCGGTGCGCTTGAAAGCACAGAATGGGTGCGGCGGACAACCGCAGGCGGGGTACACAGGATTGCCATTGATCTGGATGGCCAGCTTACAGGGCTGGGGGGGGTCCCGGCCTGAACCTTTAGCCCGGTCCGTCGAGATCAGGTGGCGACGGGCGCAGGATGGAGACACACCCGCCAGATCATGGTCTGTTGTGCGCATTGTGGACCTGCCCGGAATACCGGAACACAATGCGCAAAATCCGTTTCGCCGAACATTGACATATGACCTTGGGCGGTCCGGGCGGGCGGTGGATGTGGAAATCCGCCGCACAGGCGAGCCCTCAACGGAGTCCAGCCATATTGACCGCATCATATGGACCGGGCTACGGGCCTTCCGGGCCGGCACGGCCGTCTTTGCGGACCAAACCACCGCTGCCGTCCGGATAAAGGCCAGCGGCCAGCTCAACGGACAGGTTGACAGCCTGTCCGCCACCGCGTCACAGCCCGTACGCGTTCGGGCCTCCGACGGCACATGGACGACTGCCGAAAGCACAAATCCGGCGTGGATATTCCGCTGGCTTGCGCTCGGCATCACAGCCGCAGACGGTCGGTTGATCGCCGGAGCCGGACTGCCGGGGAACCGCATCGACAAGGCTGCAATCACAGAGTGGGCGGCATGGTGCGATGCCAATGCCCTGACATGCTCCGCTGTCATCGACCGCCGCATGTCCTGCGCCGACATGCTCACACTCGTTGCGCGCTGCGGGCGCGCCAGCCCCACATGGCGGAGTGGAAAGCTCGGCGTCGTGTTCGATGACCCGGACACCACCGTCACAACCCTCATCACTCCCGAAAATGTCGTTCTTGGCTCTATGGGTGTCGAGTGGGCCGCCAGTCCGGCCCCCGATGAGATTGCCCTGCGCTACATCGACCCCGATTCCGATTGGCAATACCAAACCATCCGCCGGCGCGTGCCGGGTGCCACAGGCCCGGTTGTGAACACATCAACAGTGACCCTGCGCGGGGTCACCTCCTCCGGGCAGGCAGCCAGGGAGGCAAATCTGCTCGCGGCGCGCCAGCGATATCATCGGCGACGCATCACCTGGGAAATGGGGCCGGAAGGCTACCTGATCCGGCGCGGCGATGTGGTATGGATGACCCATGACATGCTGGCCGGAGGGGCCGCAGGGCGGCTCAATGGCGGCAGTGCCGCACAGATCACACTTGATCGAGCCCGGCCTGCAAGTGATGGAGATCATATCATACTGCGCCTTGCGAACGGGACGTTGCATCGGTCTGCTGCCACACCGCCTCTCCATGCCGACGCAGACAGCCCATTGCGCGACCTCGCAAGCCCGCTCCCTGACGCACCCGACGCCGATGGCCGCGGCCCCGCCGATATCCTCTATCGGATAGGCTCAATTAGCATTTATTATGCGTGGCGACCTGTGATAGAACACACCATGAACAAAATTATGGGTGCGGCACATGGATCATCAGGCTTTTTTGGTGTGGCTTAACGAGATCGACAACCTTTCATCGAAACAACGGGCTGAAACCGGACGGCTCGTTGCCGGGGTTTCGTCGCTGGAAAGCGTGATCGATCTCCTTGAGGCGACTGTTCGCGAGGGGCGTATCTGTCCGCACTGCGCTTCGGGCGGTGCGATCATCAGAGGCCATGCAAGTGGCCTGACGAGGTTCTTTTGCAAAAGCTGTCGCAAAACCTTCAACGCGCTGACCGGGACGCCGCTTGCCCGCTTGCGCCACAAGGACAGGTGGGCAGAGTTTGCAGCTTCCCTGCGCGACGGCGAAACGGTAAAGGCGTCCGACGGGCGTTGTATGGTGGCCGACACCACAGCTTTTCGTTGGCGTCATCGCTTTCTTCAGGCTGTAACGGTCGGTGCGGTCAAGCTGTGCGGGATCGTCGAAGCCGACGAGACGTTCTTTCCGCGCAGCCGGAAAGGGGAGCGTAATCTCTCTCGAAAAGCCCGCAAACGCGGGGGAAAGGCCTCAAAACGCGGATTGTCGAAGGAGCAGGTTCCGGTCCTCGTTGCGGTCGACCGATCAGGCACCACCATCAGTGCTGTCTTGCCTGCGGTGACAGCCGAACATCTCAAAACGGTTCTGCAGCCACGTCTTGATGGGGACGCTCTCCTGGTGACCGATGGCTGCACCGGGTACCCGCCCTGCGCCGCAGAAATGGGCGTCAGCCATGAAAGTCTCAACCGGACCGCCGGAGAACGTGTCCGTGGTGAATTGCACATTCAAACCGTGAACAGTCGGCATGAGCGGTTAAAGACCTTTCTGCGCCGCCATCGGGGTATCGCAACCAAATACCTGGACAGCTACCTTCGGTGGTTCCACCTTGCCGTCCTTCCGAGCCACCAAACGCCGCGCGCGATACTTGCCGCAGCAGCAGGCATCCTGCCTGTAATACGCCACGCATAATCAATGCTAATTGAGCCATCGGATATATTCCAACAGCGCCCCGCCAGACCCCTTGCGCATCACCGTTATTGAACCAATAGACGAAGAGAGCGTGCGCCTCACCGCCATCGATCACATGGCGGAATACTATGCCGCCGAGACCTCCGATCTCACCACCCCGGATGCAACGCCGCGCGTTCAGGCGCAAAGCAGTATTCGGGCCGTCACACTGCAAGCCCGCATCATGGAGGGATCCACCCGGGTGTCCCTGTCCCTTGCCGTCGCAGGCCAATGGGCAGGCGCATCCCTTGTTTCAAACGATCCCGCAGCCCCGGAGAATATCCCCAACGGAAAACTGAATGCAGAATGGGCCACTGAACTTGCCGCCGGAGCGAGGCTCACCGTCACCATAACCCCATTGCCCGGTCCGGGTGGGGCAGGTGCGCCCGCCACATCAACCGTCATCATCCCAACCGCCACCGCGCCCTACAGATCGAGACACGACAGGAAGTGAACCCCCTGCACCGATTTGGAAGGGTGAACGTACCGTGCGCCAATCAAGAAGAAAAGCGCCGGGAAAATCAACGGTAAATACCCATGTAAATACCCGGGAAAATCACGTCGATTGCGCACTTGATTGGCGTAATTGCTCATTTTGATTGGCGCGCTACAAACCGCTGAAATTGAAAATTCCATTGTTCGTGTCTGACATGAGCTTTGGGGCGCTGTCGGAAACCGCCAAGGTTTCGCTGGCCATGGGGGCCGAGATGGCAGGCACCGGCATCTGTTCGGGCGAGGGCGGGATGCTGCCCGAAGAACAGGCGGCCAACAGTCGCTATTTCTACGAGCTCGCCTCGGCCCGGTTCGGCTTTTCCTGGGACAAGCTGGGCCATGTGCAGGCCTTCCATTTCAAAGGCGGGCAGGGGGCCAAGACCGGCACCGGCGGCCATTTGCCCGGCAACAAGGTGAAAGGTAAGATCGCCGAGGTGCGCGGGCTGAAGCCCGGACAGGGCGCTATTTCGCCGCCGCGTTTCCCGGAATGGTCTGAGCCTGCGCAGATCAAGGAGTTTGCCGATGAGGTGCGGGACCGTACAGGCGGCATTCCCATCGGCTACAAGCTGTCGGCCCAGCATATCGAGAAGGATATTGATGCCGCCCTTGAGATCGGTGTTGATTACATCATCCTCGATGGCCGCAGCGGCGGTACCGGGGCGGCTCCGATCATTTTCCGCGACAATATCTCAGTCCCCACCATCCCGGCTCTGGCCCGGGCACGCGCGCATCTGGAGCGGTTGGAGCGGGCCGATGTCACGCTTGTGATCACCGGCGGTCTGCGCAAGCCGGCGGATTTCGTCAAGGCGATGGCGCTGGGTGCGGATGCGATTGCGGTGTCCAACTCGGCCATGCAGGCGATTGGCTGTCTGGCCATGCGGGCCTGTCACACCAACAACTGCCCCGTTGGCATCGCCACGCAGAAACTCCATCTGGTCAGCCGCCTGATCGCCGGGAAATCAGCCAGGCAACTGGCCAATTTCTTCGGCGCGTCTGTGGAGTTGATGCAGGTGATGGCGCGCGCCTGCGGCCATGATCACCTGTCGGGCTTTAACGCCGATGATCTGACCACATGGCAGCGCAATATGTCCGACCTGTCGGGCGTGACCTGTGGCGGCGTGGCATAAGGGAGAGAGATGATGAACAACACAGACCTAGACTGGATTTCCGTAGGCCATATTGACGACCTTCCCGAAGGCCGCGTCAAAACCGTCACCGCGCGCACGACCTCGATCTGCCTTGTGCATTTCGACGGGCAATGGAGTGCGATGGACAATCGCTGTCCACACCAGAATGGTCCGCTTGGCGAAGGCTCGATTGAAACCGGAGTCGATGGCAAATGCTGGCTGCGCTGCCCCTGGCATGGCTGGGATTTTGATCCGCTGACCGGACAGCCCCCCGGCGGGCATGAAGACAGCGGGCAGAAGATGTTCGAGGTTGATATCCGCGAGGGCGAAATCTTTGTCGGGTTGGAACCGGAACCGCCACAACCCCGCACCGTCACCGATGTCATGGTCGAGACGCTGTCCAACTGGGGCGTGCAATCGGTGTTTGGTATGGTCGGCCATTCCAACCTTGGCCTGTCCGAGGCGATCCGTCTGGCCGTGGCCGATGGCAAGATGCGCTATTACGGCATCCATCACGAAGGGGCCGCTGCCTTTGCTGCCTCGGGCTATGGCAAGCTGACTGGCAAACCGGCGGCGTGCCTGACCATTGCGGGTCCCGGGGCGACCAACCTGCTGACCGGTATGTGGGACGCCAAGGTGGACCGCGCGCCGATCCTGGCCCTGACCGGGCAGGTGCAGACGCAAGTCATGGGCCCCGGCGCGTTTCAGGATATCGACCTGCGCTCGGCGTTTCAGGCGGTCGCGCGGTTCTCGCAACCGGTGCTGAGCAGTTCCAAACATGCCGAGTTGGCCTCGCTTGCCTGCAAGACGGCCATCGTTGAACAGGATGTTGCGCATCTGATCTTTCCGGATGATGTGCAGACCCTGCCATCGGATAAACCTGCGGGACAGCCCGAAGGCCGTCTGAGCCGGACGACGATCCTGCCCGATCCTCAGGATATGGCCGCCGCCCGGCGGATGATTGCGGATGCCAAGCGACCGATCATCGTGGTCGGTCATGGGGCGTTTGATGTGCGCGACGATGTGGCGGCTTTGGCCAAGACATTGGGCGCGCCGGTTCTGACCACGTTCAAGGCCAAGGGGCTGGTGCCCGATGATCATCCCAATGCCGGAGGAGTGTTGGGCCGGTCCGGCACGCCGATCGCCAGCTGGTTCATGAACGAGGCGGACCTGATCATCGCGCTGGGGGCCAGTTTCTCAAACCACACCGGGATTGAACCTTCCAAGCCGATCCTTCAGGTCGATTATGACCGCATGCAACTGGGCAAATTCCACCCTGTCGCGCTGCCGGTCTGGGGCGAGGTCGGGGCGTTTTGTGCAGCCCTTGCCACAGATATGTCCGTCAATGTCGAGGCTGCCGATCAGGTCACGGAACTGGCCGACCGCTGGCGCATCTGGCGGGCCGAAAAACAAAGCCGGTTGGCCGAGGACCATGGCACCGGCCTGCATTCCTTTGCGGTGTTCGAGGCGCTGTCTAAGCTTGCGCCTGAGGATGCGATTTTTGCGGTGGACGTGGGCAACAATACCTATTCCTTTGGTCGCTATCTGGAAACCAAGGGTACGCAGCGGGTGTTGATGTCAGGCTATCTGGGATCGATCGGGTTTGGCTTTCCGGCGGGCATGGGGGCCTGGGCCGCGACGCAGGACATCGCCGCGCTAAAGGGGCGCAAGGTGATTTCAATCTCCGGCGATGGCGGCTTTGGCCAATACCCGATGGATTTCACCACCGCCGTGAAATACGGCATGGATGTTACCCATATCCTTCTGCATAACGGCCAGCTTGGCAAAATCTCGAAAGAGCAGCGGGCCGGGGAATGGCAGGTCTGGGAGACCGATCTGGTCAATCCCTCCTTTGCTGCCTTTGCACGCCTGTGCGGCGGCCACGGTGAAAAGGTGACCAAGACCGAGGATATCGAAACCGCCATCGCGGCGGCGCTTGATATCAACGGCCCGGCCCTGGTGGAACTGATGACCGACGCCGAACTGGTCTGACCGCTCAGAGGCACGATGGGGTAGGCCGCGAATCTCTCCGGGTTGGCCGGTCAATGGATCACCTGTCGGGATATGTCGACGCCAGGACAATCACCCAGCCCTTGTCATCTGATGTGGGCTGGGTCCGACTGGAACTCGGCCCGCTGATTATCAGCGAACTGTTGCAGTGAAGTCAGGAAAGATCTGTGAAACCAGGATATTGAAGGTAGCTGGCGTTCGTGCGCAGGCACCCGTGACGGTGATGAAACAGCCCGTGCGGATCAACCCGGTTCCACTGATCACGCATCACATGCCAAACCATCTCTGATCCGGTTCATGCAGCGAGAACCATGCTGAATTCGCGTACCCCGTTGACCAAAGTCAAGGATCACGCCCGCGTGAAGTGACCATATTGTTCCTGTCTCACCAGCAAATGGAGAGTGATAATGTCACTTGGAATCACCTACAAAAGAACAAGCCGCGTAATGAGCGCGAGCCTGGCACTATTGCTTGGCAGCGTCGCAGCACCCGCATTCGCCGAAGGCCCGACGCTAAGCGAGGAAGCCTTCGAAAGCTCCAAGCAGCTTTACTTTGAACAATGTGCAGGCTGCCACGGCGTCCTGCGCGTCGGCGCGACCGGCAAAAGCCTTGAGCCAGTGAAGAAAGTAACCGCCGAAGACGGCACTGTTACGGAAACCGGAACCCTGAAACTGGGTCAGGAACGCCTTGAAAAAATCATCGCCTGGGGTACCGAAGGCGGGATGAACAACTTCTCGGACATCATGACCGAGCAGGAAATCAAGGACATGGCGACCTACATCATGATGGAGCCGCCCAAGCCGCCAGAAATGTCGCTGACTCAGATGAAAGAGACCCGCAAGGTTTATGTCGAAGAAGCCGACTACCCGACCGAGCCTCTGCATGGCCGCAACTGGGAAAACTTCTTCGTCGTCATCGAACGTGACGCAGGTAAGGTTGCCATCATCGACGGCGACACCAAAGAGGTTCTGGTTCACATCCCCACCGGTTATGCGGTGCACGTGATTAAGGCTTCCGAGCACCACAAAATCACCGAACCCGAAAACCCTGGCCGCTTCTGGTACACCATGGGTCGCGACGGCAAGATGACCAAGATCGACCTCTGGCAAACACCTGACAAGATGTTGGTTTCAGAAGTTACCGTTGCCTATGATGCACGTGACGTGGCCGTCTCCGGCGATGGCAAATACATCATTGGTGGTGCCTACTGGCCTCCGCACTTCGTGATCGCCGATGCTGTGACCATGGAACCGCTGAAAGTCGTTTCCACCCGCGGCGTCAACACCGAAGGGGATTATGTGGAAGAAGCCCGCGTGGCCGCGATCTACACCACTCCGAACGAGCCAACCTGGTTGCTCGCCGTGAAAGAACTGGGCCAAATGTGGCAGGTCGACTATTCGGACATCGACAACCTGCGGATCGACAAAATCGACACCGTACGGTTCCTGCATGACGGGTTCTTTGATCCCACAGGCCGCTACTTCCAGATCGCCGCAAACGCGTCGAACCAGATGGTTGTTGTTGACAGCAAAGAGCGCAAGCTTGAAGCGATCATCGACACCGCCGCCCTACCGCACCCCGGCCCGGGCGCCAACTGGAACGATCCGAACTGTGGTCCTGTTGCTGGCACAACCCACCTTGGTGTTGGCACTGTAACCGTCTGGGGGAACGACCCCGAAGGCCGCCCGGACAAAGCCTGGAAGAAGTGCTACGAAACTGAAACCGACGGCCCTGGCCTGTTCATCCGGACCCACCCGAACTCCAAATATGTTTGGGCGGACCAGACCAAGCACCCCGAGCCTGAAATTCAGCAATCGGTGCAGGTCATCTCGAAAGAGACCGGTGAGATTGTGAAAACAATCCAGCTGACCGACAAAGAAGGGCACGCCGCTGTGCACTTTGAGTTCAACGCTGACGGCACCGAAGTTTGGGTCTCGAACTGGAACCTTGGCGACTCGCTTGAGCCGAATGGTGAGATCGTGATCTACGACGCAGAAACGCTTGAAGAAAAAGCCCGCGTTAAAGGTCTCTATGCACCGACCGGTAAGTTCAACGTCTTCAATCGGTCAAACCACGTCACCTAAGGTGATCTAAAACCTTCAACGGAAGGGCGGGCCAGGCGCCCGCCCTTCCTTTTTTCACGACGGAGCCGGGACATGAACCAGAGCAACGAAAACGAACCGAAAAAACCGATCTGGAGTCGCTATGTCTTCTGGGGGATGCCGCTTGCCGGGATCGCCGGGATATTTGTCGCCGGTATTGTCTTCTGGGGCGGGTTCAACACCGCCATGGAAGCCACCAACAAGGAAAAATTCTGTATCTCGTGCCATGAGATGAATGATTTCGTCTATCAGGAATACAAAGGCACCATCCACGATGTGAACCGCTCGGGCGTGGGGGCTGTCTGTGCGGATTGCCACGTGCCCAAGAACTGGACCGACAAGATGATCCGCAAGATCAAAGCCTCGCGCGAGTTGTGGGGCAAACTGACCGGGACCATTTCGACCGAGGAAAAATTCGAGGCCAAGCGCCTGCATCTGGCGATGAACGAATGGGAACGGATGAAGGCCAAGGATTCGATCGAATGCCGCAACTGTCACGGCTTTGATTCGATGATGCCCGAATTTCAAAAACCCCGCGCCCGTCAGCAACATTTGAACGCGATGGAAGTCGGTCAGACCTGTATTGACTGCCACAAGGGCATCGCTCACTCGGATCTGCGCGACCGCGCTGACGAGGATTACCTCGAAGCCCTGGAAACGCCGAACCCTGATTTCATTCGTGAAATCCCGCAGGCATACCTCGATAGCCTCGCCTACATCACCGAGAAAGAGGCCGAAGAGGCCGCTGTCGTGAAAGCAGCAGAGAAACAGGCGCGCGAGGCCGTTCAGGCACAGATTTTGGCCGCTGTCGAAACTGCCCGTGCCGAAGAACAGGCCAAAGCTGCCGGTACTGCGACAGAAGCCTCTGCCGAAGGCGCTGCTCCGGCGGGTGACGCGGTGGCCCCCAATATTGATTGGAACGCGGTGGCTGGCACCGACCTGACGCTGTTCTACCTAGGCCAGGCCTCGTTTGAATGGGTGCAAAACGGCAAACAGCATGGCGGGGCACGCCCGCTGACCAAAGGTGGCGATGCCTGTTCAACCTGTCACGCTGCCGAGCTTGATGCGATTGGCAACAAGATCGTTGCCGGTGGCGAGATCGAGCCGACACCGATCCCCGGCAAACGCGGCACCATCAGCACCACGGTTCAGGCCGCGCATGATGATGAAAACATCTATATTCGCCTGCAATGGCCGGATGCTGGCCACAATCCTGCGCCCTTCGTGGACGGTGGCAAAATGGACCCCGACAACCAGATCAAGGTGGCGATGATGATCACCGGGACGGGCATCGAGATGGGCGAACAGGTGGGCTGCTGGGCCTCGTGCCATGCCGATAACACCTATATGCCCTTCGCGGTGGAACCCGACGCGATTGCGGCCAACGCCGCTGTGCTGGAACAGCTGCAAACCCCTGAAACGATCACCAAATATCTGGCCGAAAGCCGCACAGATATCGAGATCAGGGGCCGTGGTGGCAAGCCACAAGGCGGCTGGGATCTGCTGAAGCCTGCCGAAGAGATCGACCAGCTTCTGGCCGATGGCACCTTCCTTGATCTGCTGCGGGTCTATGCCGATGGCAGCGCTCAGAATGGTCACATTCTGGAACGCCGTATCGCCGAGGATGGCGAGATGATGGGCGAGGCAACCCTGTCGGGTGGCGTCTGGACGGTGGTGTTCGCCCGCGCGTTGAACTCGGGCGTGGCAGGTGATGTGCCGCTGGAGGCGGGCAAAACCTATACGGTTGGCTTTGCCATCCATGATGACTTTGCCGCAGCACGTTTCCACCATGTCTCGCTGGACTTGCACATGGCAATGGATGCTGCTGCCGCAGCCATCAATGTGATCAAGCAATGATCAAAACCGGTGGCCGGGTCTGACCTGGCCGCCGTGACCCACATCACAAGGAGATTGAAATGATCCGGTCCGCCCCTCTTTTGTCTGCATGTGTGATATCTGTTCTGGCCGCCGCGCCTGTGTTCGCCGGGGGCGAGGACGACGCGCAACGGTCCGAGATTTGCGCCGAAGCTGAGGGGCGATATGTCGAGATGGTGGGGGCACCGTCCGCCGATGCCGAGGGCGTCACCGTCGTCACCATGTATAAATACAACTTCTGCCCCGCCCAGATCACCGTGCCGGTGGGCACCACCGTGCGCTGGGTGAATGTCGACAAACGCACCTCCCACTCTGTGCTGTCCCCTGACGCGGGCATGCCAGAATCTGATCGCGCCTTTCCTGAGGAAAGCATCGAATTCACCTTCATGGTGCCCGGCGAGCAGGACTACCTCTGCGGCCCGCATTGGGAAGTGCATGACATGATCGGCATGGTCACGGTCGAACCCTGACCCGCCCGACTCTTCGAAAAAGTTTCCGTCCTTAACCTTAGTCAAGGCCTGGATCGGTACCAGCGGTCATTCTGAACTTATGAAACGCCCGGTTTTTCCCCCTTTGCTGACGCTCGCCCAGTGGGATTTTTCCCATAAACGCAGTGTCCTAAGTCGATTCGGGGATCAGGGGGCCTTTGAGAAAAGTGAGATGTGCCATGACCGGTAAAGTTTTCCTGATCGGTGCCGGCCCGGGTGACCCCGAGCTGTTGACCCTGCGTGCCCTGCGCATGCTGGAGGCCGCCGATGTGGTGGTCTACGACAAATTGGTCAGCCCCGAGATTATGGCCATGTCGCCATCGACTGCGCGGATGATCCCGGTCGGTAAGGCACCCAAATGCCACCCTGTCACCCAGGACGGCATCAACGATATCCTCGTCACCGAAGCCCTTGCGGGCCACACCGTTGCCCACCTCAAGGGCGGCGATCCGATGATCTTTGGCTGCGGCAGCGAAGAGGCCGCGCATCTGATGGTGCATGACGTTCCCGTCGAATACGCTCCCGGCATCACCGCCGCGCAAGGGGCCAGTTGCACCACCGGCGTGCCGCTGACCCATCGCGGGCTGGCCACGGGTGTGCAATATGTCACCGGGCACCGGCAGGCCGACAAGGTGCTTGATCTGGACTGGAAGCGCCTGGCCAATCCCAACACCACGCTGGTCATCTACATGGGCGTCGCCAATATCGGCCAGATCGCCATGGGGCTGATGACCGAAAACCTGCCCGGCTCAACCCCGGTTCTGGCCGTCGCCAGGGCCACCACGCCCGAGGAACGTCGACTGGTGTCACGGCTGGATCGTATCGCGCAGGATATCCGCGACGAAGACTTTGTCGCTCCCGTTTTGCTCATCGTTGGACAGGTTGTTTCGCTGTATGCTGAACATCCGTTCAGCGTGATTGCCCCCGGCATCCCTCAGGTCATTGCTCATGGCTAGGCTGATCCTCGCTCTGCTGTTTCTGGCCGGTGTGGCGCAGGCCGAGCAGGCCCCAAACCCCGAGGCCCTGCAACGCCTTGTGCATCAGGATTGCGGCAGTTGTCATGGCCTGACCCTCAAAGGCGGGCTGGGCCCCGATCTGCGCCCGCAAAGCCTAGAACACTACGATGCCGAAATCCTTTCCGGTGTGATCCTTGATGGCATTCCCGGCACCGCGATGCCGCCCTGGCGCCCGCTGATCACCACCGCCGAAGCCGAGTGGATCGCCCATTATCTATTGCAGACGGAGGCCCAATGAAACGCGCCGCAACATCCCTTATCCTCGCGCTGGTTGCCAGCCTGTTCCTGTCGCCTGCGCAGGCCGAACCCACTGCCACAGGTGATCTGGGGCTGGTGATTGAACGGGCCAAGGGCTCGCTTTTGCTGGTTGATCAGTCCGAACGGGCAGCCCTTGCGCGGATCGAAGGGCTGGGTGATCTCAGCCATGCCTCATTGGTCTACAGTCCCGATCAGCGGTTCGCCTATGTCTTTGGCCGCGATGGTGGCCTGACCAAGGTTGATATCGTCACCCGCAGCATTGCCAAGCGCGTGGTACAGGCGGGCAATGCCATTGGCGGGGCGATTTCGGATGATGGCAAACTGGTGGCTGTCTCAAATTATGAACCCGGGGGTGTGCGCATCTTTGAGGCCGACACGCTGGAAATGGTTCTGGACCTTCCGACCGGGTCCAAAACCATTGGTCTGGTCGACGCCCCAGGCAGCCGGTTTGTCTTTACCATGTGGGATACGGGCGAGACCTGGATCGCCGATATGTCTGGCGCTGAACCGGCCATTACCAAAATCCCTGACATGGGCGAGAACCCTTATGATGCGCTGATCACCGGCAATGGGCGCACATATATCACCGGGCTGTTCGGCGAAGACGGGATGACCGCGCTGGACCTCTGGGAAGACGACCCGCAACCGATCCGCGTTTTGCCCGGCTATGGCCGCGGGCAAGAGGAAATGCCGGTTTACAAGATGCCCCATCTGGAAGGTTGGGCGCTGACGGGCCGCGAATTTGTGCTGCCCGCCGTGGGCCATCACAAAGTTCTGTGGATCGACGCAAACAGCTTGCAAGAAACCGGGCGCACGCAGACCCACGGGCAACCGGTCTTTGCCATGGCCCGTCCTGACGGACGCGAGGTCTGGGTGAATTTTGCCCACCCGCTGAACGACACGATCCAAGTGCTCGACACAGTCACCAAAGAGATCATTCACGAATTCAAACCCGGCCCCGCCGTGCTGCATATGGAGTTCACACCGCGTGGCCGCGAGGTCTGGATCAGCGTGCGGGACGCCGGACAGGTCATGATCTACGACACGCAAACCTACGAAAAACTGGGCGAGATCGAGGCTGACAGCCCCTCGGGCATCTTCTTTACCGCCCGGGCCCACAGAACAGGATTGTAAGCCATGAAAACCATTGCTGATCCCATTGACTGCCATTTGCTGGACAACTGGCAGCGTGATTTTCCGGTCACCTCACGGCCTTTCGCGGTGCTGGCCAGCGAGCTTGCGCTGGAAGAAGTGGACGTGCTGGACCGGTTGAAAAAGATGAGCCGCACAGGCCGGATATCCCGCGTTGGGGCCACCTGTGCACCCAACACGATCTCGGCCAGTACATTGGCCGCGATCGCTGCCCCACCTGATCGCATTGACGAGGTCGTCGCGATCATCAGCGCCGAGCCGGGGATCAATCATTCCTATCTGCGCGAAAACGAATGGAACCTGTGGTTCGTGGCCACGGGCCCGGATCGCGCTTTTGTCGATGCGGCCTTGGAAAATATCCAGACCCGCACCGGGTTGCGGGTGCTTGATTTAAGGTTGGTGCGTCCCTTCAACCTTGATCTGGGCTTTCGCATGAGGGCGCCGCGCGCGACAACCGCGCGGCCTCAGCGCCGTCAACCGGACCTGGCACAGATCGCGCCCGGAGATCGTGACATCCTTCAGGGGTTGACTGAGGGCTTGCCAATTGTTGCCCGCCCCTATGCTGCGCTGGGCGACCGCCTGAACCGCAGCGAAAAGGATATTCTTGAGCGGATCACGGCCTTGCAGGATGCCGCCATCATCTCGCGCCTTGGGGTGATTGTGCGTCACCGCGCTTTGGGATGGCGGGCCAATGCGATGGTGGTCTGGGACCTGCCGTCCGAACAGATCGACACAGCCGGGCCCCAGCTTGCCGCTCTGCCCGGCGTGACCTTGTGTTACGAACGTCGGCCAGTAGAAGGCATCTGGCCCTACAGGCTTTACTCGATGATCCATGCCCGTAATCAGGCCGAGGCAGCCGCATTTCTGGATGGTGCCCTGGCGATCCCTGAATTGTCGAATGTACCCTACGATGCGCTGTTTTCCACCCAGTGCTTCAAGCAGACCGGCGCGATGATTCAGCGCAAACCCGAGGCGGCGGCATGAGTCGGATGGAGCGCAATTCAACACCGGTTGAGTTGGACGAGATTGACCGCGCCTTGGTCAACCGGTTGCAGGATGACCTTCCGACGTCGCACCGCCCGTTTGCGCCGCTGGCCGCCGAATTGGGGCTGACCGAAGAGGCGCTGCTCACGCGGGTCAAGGCGCTGCGCGAAAACGGCGTTCTGACTCGCTTTGGCCCGTTCTTTGACGCCGCCGCGATGGGTGGGGCGTTTTGCCTTTGCGCGATCGCCGTGCCTGAGGATGTGTTCGAGACAATCAATGAGACGGTCAATGCCCATCCCGAAGTGGCCCATAATTACGAGCGGACACACAAGCTGAACATGTGGTTCGTATTGGCGACTGAAACACCCGAGGGCATTGACGATGTGGCCGACAGGATCGAGCTTGAGACCGGCCTGACCGTGTTCCGTTTTCCCAAATTGCAGGAATTCTTCGTCGGGTTCCGCGTCGTCGCGTGAGGCTTGGCAATGGGGTTCAGAGTCTTAATTGCGGCGCTCTGTCTTGGGCTTGGCACGCCAGGTTTGGCCGATCCGCAGTGGAGCGCTGCCGACATTGACGCCAGCAGAGTTGTTCATGACACGGCCCCAGCAACAGACACGCCCTCACCCTCCGCCAAGCAGAGTAACCTTCTGCTGGCAGAGGAAACAGAGGGCGCTTATCTAACCCTGCTGGACGGGGACACATTCGACCTCCTTACCCGGATTGAAACCTCCATTGCTCTGCAAGCAGAACCAGCAGTCAGCCCGGATGGACGGCATCTGTTCCGCCTGTCATCTGATGGCTGGGTGCAGAAAATCGACCTTTGGTCGTTGCGCGAGGTGGGCCGTGTGCGCGCCGGTCTGACCAGCCGCGATATCGCGCTCAGCCATGATGGCAAATGGCTGGCCGTGGCCAATGCGGTGCCAGAAACGCTGACCCTTCTCGTTGCTGATGACCTGAGCGTGGCCGAGATCCATCCCATTGAAGACAAACACGGCACGCCCTCTGGCGTTATTGCTGTGGCCACACGCAGGGCGCAGGAAAGTTTCGTTCTGACGCTCAGCGATGTCACCGAAATCTGGGAGGTGTTTTACGGGCCCAACCCGCCGTTTTACGGCTTTGTGCACGACTACCGGATTGAAGGCCCCCCGGACGAAACCGAGGCCTTTCCCATGCGTCGGATCACAGTGCCCGAGCGGCTGGGTAACTTTCAATTCGATCCCAGCTTTGAATATGTCATGGCCGCCGCGCAGGACAGGGCAGGCGTTGTGGTGGTTGATCTGGTGATCGGTCACAAGATCGCTGATCTGGGCCTGCCGGGCGCGCCCGATTGGACGTCGGCTGTGAGTTGGCAGCAGGGCGATCAGGGCCTGACAGTTGTGCCAGCTGTGGCGGGCGACGGCCTGTCGGTGATCAACATGGCAGAGTGGCAGGTGATCCGCCAGATCGCTACAGACGGTCCTGGTGTCGCTGTGCAGAGCCATGACACATTGCCGACAATCTGGGCCGCCGCAGGGGATGCGGTACAGGTGATCGACAAGCAGAGCCTCGATGTTCTCGAAACGCTACGGCCCGCACCCGGAGCATGGATCAGCGATATGAGCCTCACCCGCGATGGGGCGCATGCTGTGATTGCATTTGAAGAGGGCGGCGCGGTTGTGCTGGCCACGAAAACCTTCGAACTGATCAAGCGCCTCGACATGCCCAAAACCGCGCAAATCCACAGCATCTCCCGCTGAACGTTTCTTTGCGATTCATGATCAAAGTCAAGGCATGGGCGTGACCGAGCCATGACAATGAAGACGCGAACAGACCAATAGCACCCAATTCAACGCAAGGCCCTCATGACACTTGACGCCACAGATCGCTCGATCATCGAAGCCCTGCAAGCCGGGCTGCCTTTGGTGCCAGCGCCCTATGCCGAGGTGGCCAAGGGGCTGGGCATTGCCGAGGATGAGTTGACCACGCGCCTCGACGCTATGAAGGCCAGCGGCGTGATCCGTCGCATCGCGGCGGCCCCCAATCATTACAAGCTGGGGATGACCTCAAACGGGATGACCGTCTGGGATGTCGAGGATGATCAACTGACCGACCTTGGCTCGATTGTCGGCGCGCTGCCTTTTGTCACGCATAGTTATGAACGCCCGCGTGCGCTGCCGGATTGGCCCTATAATTTCTTTGCCATGGTCCACGGCACATCGCCCGATGAGGTCGCGCAAAAGCTTGCCCAGATCGCGGGTATCCTGGCCCCGGGCCTGCGCGGCAGCGATGTGCTGCTCTCGACCCGCATTCTGAAAAAGACGGGGCTGCGGCTTCGTAAGAAAGGCTAAGCCATGTTTCGTATGTCCGAATATATGCACCAACTGGTCGACCCGACGCCGGTGCGTATGCGCCGTGGCACGGGCCCGGTGAAACCGGTCGTGATCTGGAACATGACCCGCACCTGCAACCTCAAATGCCGTCATTGTTATACCGTGTCGGCCAACACCCATTTCCCCGGTGAACTGACCCATGATCAGGCCATGGCATGCGTTCAGGATATGAAGGAGTTTGGCATCTACGCCCTGATCCTGTCAGGGGGCGAGCCGCTGGACCGGTTTGACTGGTTCGGCATTGCCAAGGCCGCGCGGCCTTTCACCCGGATGTTGGCGCTCAGCACCAATGGCACGCAGATCCACGGCGAGAATGCCGACAAGGTGGAAGAGATCTGCTTTGATTATGTCGGGATTTCCATCGACGGAGTCGGCAAAACCAATGATTGGTTCCGTGGTGTCGATGGCGCCTTTGACGATGCCGTGCGGGGCGTGCGCGAATGCAAGAAACGCGGCATCCGCGTGGGCCTGCGTTTTACGCTGACCAAGGATAACTCCGAACAGCTGCCCGATCTGATCAAACTCTGCGAAGACGAGGATGTCGATAAATTCTATCTCAGTCATCTGGTATATGCCGGGCGCGGGGATAAGAACCGCAGTGAGGATGCGATGCATGATCACACCCGCAAAGCCCTTGATATGCTAATCGATCACGCCTGGGCCGGGGCCACGGGCAAGGGCTATGCGTTGGATGTCGTGACCGGCAACAATGATGCCGATGCGGTCTATATGATGAACTGGGCGCGAGAACGCTTTGATCAGGACAAGCTGGACAATCTGCAGGATCACCTTGAGGCGTGGGGCGGCAATTCGTCCGGTCTTGGCGTGGCCAATATCGACCATCAGGGCAATGTACATCCCGATACCTATTGGTCTGACTACACCGTGGGCAGTGTCAAGGACACGCCGTTTTCCCAGCTGTGGACCGGCGACGACCCGATGCTCGCGCAGCTGCGCCTGCGCCCCCGTCCACTGAAGGGCCGCTGTGGCGCCTGCGCCCATCAATCCATCTGTGGTGGCAATACGCGTATTCGCGCCCTGCAAGTCACTGGCGATCCATGGGCCGAAGATCCGGCCTGCTATCTGTCCAATGCCGAGATCGGCATTGAGGATGCTGATCGCCTGAGTGTCACCCCGTTCCGAGGCAAACGCCATGATCCGAAACACCAGTTTTTCTAAGATCCGCCATCTGGTCAGGCTGACCCTGACAGCGCTTGCGATCAGCGCGGGGTGTGCCCATGCCGATCCGGCCGAGGTTTACGCCGAGAACTGTGCCGACTGCCACGGACCCAATCGTCTGGGCGCGCAGGGCCCGGCATTGATCCCGCAGACGCTGAAACGGATGCGCGGCCCGAAAGTGGCCAATGTGATCCTGCACGGGCGCATCGCCACACAGATGCCTGCCTATGCCGATATCCTTGAGCCCGACGCTGTCGAGGAGTTGGCCGCGTGGCTGAAAACCCCGCTGGAAACCATCCCGGCGTGGGAGGTGGAACAGATCAACGCCAGCCTTGCGATGAACCCTGATTACATCGCCGTGGATGCACCCAAATGGGCGTCGGACCCGATGAATATCACCTTGGCGGTGGAAACCGGCGATCACCATGTCAGCGTGCTGGATGGCGATACGTTTGACGTGCTCGACCGGTTTGCCACGCCCTTTGCCGTGCATGGCGGGCCGAAATTCAGCCCCGACGGGCGCTATGTCTTCATCATGTCGCGCGATGGCTGGGTGCAGAAGTACGATATTTGGGCTTTGCAAGAAGTGGGCCGCCTGCGCGCGGGCCTCAACAGCCGCAACATCGCGATGAGCCATGATGGCAAATGGCTGGCCGTGGCCAATTACCTGCCGATGACCCTGACCATTCTGGCCACCGACGACCTCAGCGTGGCCGAGGTGATCCCGGTTCTGGCCAGGGATGACGAGCCCAGCCGGGTCTCGGCCGTGTATCAGACACCGCAACGCGAGAGTTTCATTCTGGCCCTCAAGGATGCCCCCGAGGTTTGGGAAGTGGCCGCTGCGCCCGAAGGGTTCTCAAAACGCAGGATCGATGTGGGTGAACCGATTGATGACTTCTTCTTTGACGATGAGTACCGCAACCTGATCGGGGCCGCCCGCGATGGCGTACGCGGTATCGTTGTCAATCTGGATCAGGGCAAGGTGATTGCCGAACTGCCGCTGGACGGCCTGCCGCATCTGGGCTCGGGCATCAGTTGGGAGCGTAATGGCCGCCGAGTCATGGCCACACCGCATCTGAAAGAGGGCAAACTGTCAGTGATTGACACCGAAACCTGGGAACGCATCACCACGATCAAGACCGAAGGACCGGGGTTCTTCCTGCGCAGTCATGAAAACACGCCGTACATCTGGTCAGACGTGTTCTTTGGCCCCAACAAGGATCTGATGCATGTGATCGACAAGCAAAGTCTTGAGATCATCAAGACGTTACAGCCGGTACCCGGCGCAACTGTTGCCCATGTCGAGTTCACCCGCGATGGCAAACATGCCCTTGTCTCGGTCTGGGAAGATGACGGCGCGGTGATCATCTATGACTCCGCAACGCTTGAGGAAATCCGGCGCCTGCCGATGCGCAAGCCGTCAGGGAAATACAACGTCTGGAATAAAATCACCTTCTCGGAAGGCACCAGCCACTAGCTGGTTTCGGGCGCACGGATCAAAGGCGCTCCCAGAGGCCTTGGGCGATAGGGTCGAACCCGGCTGGGTCCGCAAACGCCGAGTATCCGTATTGGTCAAGTCCGTGTTTCAGTCCATTTCCGACTGTCACGCAGCAACGCATTTGCCATGACCACAAGCTTGCGCATGACCGCAGTAATCGCAAGTTTCCTGCATTTCCCTTTGGCAATCATCTCGTGATATTTTGCTTTCATATCCGGATTGAAGCGCGTGGCGACAACGGCAGGCAGGTAGATCGCTCTTCGCAGGCAGGCCCGCCCGCCCCGGATGCGCTCTTTGCCTTGCCATTTGCCGGATTGCCGGGAGATTGGGGCAAGACCTGCCAGACTCGCGGCTTGCTTGCCGCTCAAGCTGCCCGGCTCAGGCATTTCGATCAGTATCGCAAATGCAGTGACTTTCGCAATGCCGGGAATGCTGATGAGAATATCAGCCTTTTCGGAGAGTGCTTTGTCAGCCGGGATTGTCGTCTCAATCGCTGCATCTATTTGCGCAATGTCACGCTCAACCTGGCGCAGGCGCAGAGTGGCCTGCTTCCCGAGCAACGGGTGTGTTGCGGTTGCAAGCCGAGTCCCTGCGGCCGTCCGATCCTTGATTGGAGCCTGTCGGGCGGTTGTCATCCCTTTGAGATTATGAAGCATTTCGCTTTTTGGCTTGTCAGCTTGCAACTCCGGAAGAGACCCCATTCTGGCCAGCATTGCTGCATCAACCCGATCCGTTTTGGCCAGTGTCCCGGTGCCTTCGGCGAAGCGACGTGCCTGGCGGGGATTCTACCCGTGCAAAAGAAAAGTCATGCTCTGCAAGGCTGGTTTCCGGCAGCCGGTGGTAAATGCCGGTAGCCTCGAACACCACTGAAGGCACTTCTGCCTCTCGTATCCAGCCGGTGAGAGCCCTCAAGCCTGTTTTGGTGTCGGCAAATTGCTTGTGTTTCCGTTTTGAAAGCCAAAAGGCGTCCAGCGTATCTTTCGAGATGTCGACTCCAATGGTATCGTTCATATGTCTTTTCCTTACCTCGTCCTGTCATGCGAGCCCAAAGCCCATGTATCCGTTCAGGTCAGCAGAAAAGACGGGGGCGACCATACTCGGCGACGGTCCACAACGACCGGGAGGGGAACGGTCCGACCCCGCCACTGCCCGTCATAAACGACGTGCCGGGCAGTGGCTCCACAATCACATGAGAGCCGGGTTATTTGTAAGACAAGATGGTCAGCGACGCAATCCAGCTGTCGCCCCCGACAGGCACAACCGACCCTTCGGCAAGTTCGGTGGAAATCGCCGTTTCGGGCATCCAAGCAAACCCACTGCCTGCCAACATCCGCGGTTTTATCGCCTCGACCAGCCCATCGATATAAAGTGTCTCAACGTTCAGCGGCTTTCGATCCACCGTGTGTTCGACGACCATGCCCAGAAAGGAGGACCGCTCATACGCCAGATAGGGAATTGGAGGCGCATGACGATCGTCAAGGTCCCAGCCCTGCGTGCGCGCCGGTTCAGCAGCCGCCACCGGGATCAGGCGATCCGTGATAAGATCTTTGCGCGTGAAAGCCGCCTCGTCGATCATCGGCGATACCGAACTGTGACAATAACACAGCATCATATCGACCGCGCCCTCGACCAGAAGCTCACAACATATGCTCAGCGAATCGGAAAGGACGCGGGTGCGCAGATCGGGAATTTTTTCTGCATATTTTCGATGCGGGACGCTAAAAAACTCACCGAAATCGTGTGAAGCGCCGAAATCCGGATAAAACGGCTGTCCCCTCGATCCGCCTCGCGAATGGTTTGGCGGGTTTCGGACAATTGCGAAATGGCCGCGATGGCGATTGGTAAAAGTTGAACACCGGCTTCGGTCAGCTGGATCGGATAGGTTGCCCGGTTGACCAGTGGCAATCCCACCCAACTTTCCAAGGCTTTGATTCTACGGCTGAAAGCAGATTGGGTGATGTTGCGCTCATTGGCCGCTCGGGTAAAATTCAGCGTGCGTGCAAGACATTCGAAGTCACGAAGCCAATTCAGATCCACTGGTTTTCCCTTCGATGAGGTGGCTTTGACCGTTCAGCATAAGCCAAACTATGCAAAATCAGAATAGTTTTATGAAATGTTTGAATTGGCGCTCTGAAATCAGCCTGCTCTAGTGTTCAGAGTCTGACACTTCTTACCTATTTCCGCGGATTTCATCCAGCGTGTCGAGTGCGCGGCGTTCTCGGGTGAGGATATCCTTGGCGCTCCTGGTCCATTTGAAAGGCTTCGGTTTCTCGTTGTGGAGCGCCGGATAGTCGTAGATCGCAGCCTCCAGGTCATCGACGCTGGAATAGCTGCCGCGTCGGATGCGCCCGGCGGTGATCTCGGCGAAGAAGCGCTCGACCAGGTTCAGCCATGAGGCGCTGGTGGGGGTAAAATGCAGCTTGAAGCGGGGGTGCTTTTCGAGCCAGGCCTTGACCTCGGGTGTCTTGTGGGTGGCGTAGTTGTCGAGCACCGGATGGACCTCGCATCGCACTGGCGTGGCCTTGTCGATACTGCGCAGGAATTTCAGGAACTCCCTGGCTCTGTGGCGGGGCATGCAATTGCCGATGACCGTGCCCGTCTTCACATCAAGGGCGGCGAACAGCGTGGTCGTGCCGTGGCGTTTGTAATCATGGGTCATGGCGGCGGCGCGACCCTTCTTGAGCGGCAATCCCGGCTGGGTGCGATCAAGTGCCTGAATTTGCGACTTCTCGTCGACGCACAGCACCACCGCCCGCTCCGGCGGGTCAAGGTAGAGCCCGACGATATCGGCGACTTTCTCCTCGAACAGCGGATCGTTCGACACCTTGAACCCTTTCGTGAGGTGCGGCTTCAGGCCCGCCTCGGCCCATATGCGTCCCACGCTCGAAGGCGAAATACCCACGGCCTCGGCCATCAGGCTGCGGCTCCAGTGAGTGGCATTCGCAGGGGACTCCTGAACTGTCTTGGCGATCACCTTCAATCGTGTCGCAATCGGCAGCGGCGGCACCCGCGAAGGTCGGGTCTTGTCACGTTTGAGGCCAGCTACACCCTCATCGAGATAGCGTTGCTGCCAACGCCACACGGTAGGTTTCGAAGTGCCCGCCCGCCGCATGATCTCAAACGTGCCGCAACCATCCGCCGTTGCCAGTACGATCTCGGCCCGCCAGACCAGTTTGCGAGGGCTGTTGCGGTTGGCGATCAGGGCTTGAAGCTCAGAACGCTCGGCGGGGCCAAGGTAAAGGCAGATGTCAGTGCGTCTCATGGGCCGGGTATGGCACAGAAAACCGACAGTGGGAATCTTATGTCAGGTGCTGAACACTAGTGTTCAGAGTCTGACACTTCTTACCTATTTCCGCGGATTTCATCCAGCGTGTCGAGTGCGCGGCGTTCTCGGGTGAGGATATCCTTGGCGCTCCTGGTCCATTTGAAAGGCTTCGGTTTCTCGTTGTGGAGCGCCGGATAGTCGTAGATCGCAGCCTCCAGGTCATCGACGCTGGAATAGCTGCCGCGTCGGATGCGCCCGGCGGTGATCTCGGCGAAGAAGCGCTCGACCAGGTTCAGCCATGAGGCGCTGGTGGGGGTAAAATGCAGCTTGAAGCGGGGGTGCTTTTCGAGCCAGGCCTTGACCTCGGGTGTCTTGTGGGTGGCGTAGTTGTCGAGCACCGGATGGACCTCGCATCGCACTGGCGTGGCCTTGTCGATACTGCGCAGGAATTTCAGGAACTCCCTGGCTCTGTGGCGGGGCATGCAATTGCCGATGACCGTGCCCGTCTTCACATCAAGGGCGGCGAACAGCGTGGTCGTGCCGTGGCGTTTGTAATCATGGGTCATGGTGGCGGCGCGACCCTTCTTGAGCGGCAATCCCGACTGGGTGCGATCAAGTGCCTGAATTTGCGACTTCTCGTCGACGCACAGCACCACCGCCCGCTCCGGCGGGTCAAGGTAGAGCCCGACGATATCGGCGACTTTCTCCTCGAACAGCGGATCGTTCGACACCTTGAACCCTTTCGTGAGGTGCGGCTTCAGGCCCGCCTCGGCCCATATGCGTCCCACGCTCGAAGGCGAAATACCCACGGCCTCGGCCATCAGGCTGCGGCTCCAGTGAGTGGCATTCGCAGGGGACTCCTGAACTGTCTTGGCGATCACCTTCAATCGTGTCGCAATCGGCAGCGGCGGCACCCGCGAAGGTCGGGTCTTGTCACGTTTGAGGCCAGCTACACCCTCATCGAGATAGCGTTGCTGCCAACGCCACACGGTAGGTTTCGAAGTGCCCGCCCGCCGCATGATCTCAAACGTGCCGCAACCATCCGCCGTTGCCAGTACGATCTCGGCCCGCCAGACCAGTTTGCGAGGGCTGTTGCGGTTGGCGATCAGGGCTTGAAGCTCAGAACGCTCGGCGGGGCCAAGGTAAAGGCACATGTCAGTGCGTCTCATGGGCCGGGTATGGCACAGAAAACCGACAGTGGGAATCTTATGTCAGGTGCTGAACACTAGGGCGTGTTGACGATCAGGGTTCCTTTTGGGTGTGAATTCTGATTCAAGCTTCGAACCCATGGGAGCATAAGATGGCACGTTTGATACTGACGGACCGGCAATGGGCATTGATGGAACCGCATTGCCTTGGCAAGAAATCCGACCCTGGCCAAACTGGCGGCGATGGACGAATGTTCATTGAGGCAGTGCTCTGGATCGCCAGAACCGGTGCGCCGTGGCGTGACCTTCCTGCGGAGTTCGGAAACTGGAATTCTGTGTTCAAACGCTTCCGTCACTGGGTGGGTCGGGATGTGTTCACGCGCATTTTCGGTGCATTATCAGAGGGTTTTGATATGGAATACGCGATGGTTGATGGGACAATTATCAAAGTTCACCGACATGGACAGGGAGCAAAAGGGGGACTGGAAGTCAGGCCATAGGCAAGTCACGAGGTGGGATCACGAGTAAAATCCTTGCGCTGACCGATGCTCTGGGGACCCTCGTCGATTTCGTACTGATGCCCGGTCAACGCCACGATATCATCGGTGTCCCCGAACTGATCGAAGGCCACAAATTTGATACGCTGCTCGCCGATAAGGCATTCGATGCAAACTGGCTTTTCGATGAACTGGACCGGCGTGGTGGCGACGCGGTGATCGCTCGGAAAAGCAACCGTCTGGAGCCTCGGAAATTCGACAAGGAAATTTACAAATGGCGTCACCTCGTAGAAAAAGTCTTTTGCAAACTCAAGGACTTCAAGCGCATCGCCATGCGGGCTTGCAAGACAGATACGAGCTTCTCTGCGATGATCTACATATGTTCCGCCGCCATCAATTCGAGATGATCGTCAACACGCCCTAGGCTTAACCCACAAATAGACCCGGTTAAGGGTGTCGCCTCCAAAGGCGCGGCCCCGTGGCCCGGATAAAAATCGCCACTAAAGGCGCAGACCAACAGAGGAGAAAACCATGAAAATGAAACTGAAGTCCTTCGGTCTTGCGGCCGCAGTCAGCGTACTGGCCCTGCCAGCCTTCGCGGCTGAAGAGGTCAAAATCGGCGTGCCGTCTTGGACTGGCGCGCAGGCCATCGCCCATCTGCTGGGCGCGGTTGTGGAAATGCGTATCGGCGGCACGGTTGAATATGTGCCCGGCAATAACGCCACGATTTTCCAGGCGATGGATCAGGGCAAGGGTGACATTGACGTGCATCCCGATGTCTGGCTACCCAACCAGCAAAGCTTTACCTAGAAATATGTGGATGAGGCGGGCACAGTGACCCTGTCGTCGAACCCCTATGAAGGCAATCAGGGCTTCTGCGTCAGCAAGGATTTCGGCGAGGCCAACAACATCACCGACATTGCCGATCTGGGCCGCCCGGATGTGGCCGCGCTGATGGACAGCGATGGCAATGGTCGCGGTGAGATGTGGATCGGGGCGCCCGGCTGGGCCTCGGCCAATGTGAACGAGGTGAAGGTGCGCGATTACGGTCTGATGGACTTTATCGAGCCTGTCCGCGCCGAGGAAAGCGTGAAAACCGCACGCATCAAAGACAGCATAACCAAGGGTGAGGGCTATGCGTTTTACTGCTACAAACCCCACGCCGTGTGGTTCATGTTTGACGTCGAAATGCTGTCTGAACCGGCGTTTGATCCCGAAAAATACGTGATGGTGCAGCCCTCGGACGATCCCGATTGGTTCGACAAATCCATGGTCGCCTCGAAAGACGCGCTGAAGGACGTTCAAATCGCGTGGTCCAACTCGCTGCCCGAGCGGTCTCCTGCGATTGCCGAGTTCTTCGCCAACTTCCAGCTGACCGCCGATGACGTCTCGGGCTTTGCCTATGAGATCAGCGGCAAAGGCCGTGAACCAGCCGAGGTGGCGCGTGAATGGGTCGAAGCGAACCCTGATCGCGTAGACGCCTGGCTGGGTCTCTAGATCCCACAATGACACCCAAGGTGGCGCCCAATATGCGGCGCCACCTTGAAACGGCGCAACCCAAACAGAAACCTCTGGGGGACACATGGGCGACGATACCGTTATCAAAATCTCGACTGTCTGGAAGATCTTTGGCGCCAAGCCCGAGATTGCCTTGCAGGCGATCAGGGATCGCGGCCTGACCAAGGCCGAGGTGCTGGCCGAGTTCAACTGCGTTGTCGGCGTGGCCGATGTCAGCCTGTCTGTGAACTGCGGCGAAATTTTCTGCATCATGGGCCTTTCGGGCAGTGGCAAGTCCACAATGGTGCGTCACTTCAATCGCCTGCTGGAACCCACCGACGGCAAGATCGAGATCGAAGGCACCGATGTGATGGCGCTGGGTCCGCAAGAGCTTCAGCAGTTTCGCAACAACAAGATCGGTATGGTCTTTCAGAATTTTGCGTTGATGCCGCACCGGTCGGTGCTGGACAATGTGGCGATGCCGCTGGAAATCCGCTAGGTCAGCAAGAACGAGCGAATACGCTAGGCCGCAGCCATTCTCGATATCGTCGAACTGGGCGCATGGGGGTCGAAATTTGCCCATGAACTGTCTGGTGGGATGCAGCAACGCGTCGGCCTGGCCCGCGCCCTCGCTGCCAACCCTGATGTCCTGCTGATGGACGAACCCTTCTTGTCTTACAAATAACCCGGCTCTCATGTGATTGTGGAGCCACTGCCAGTTGCAGGACGAGTTCATCCGTCTCAGCAAAATCCTGAAAAACCGTTCCGGGTTGAAGCCCGCCTGTGCGCGGTGTGTCAATCGCAGAGTAAAATGGGTCCATGTCGCGGCGTAAAAATGGGCCACTTCGGTTGATGTTTTTGTGGCGCTTTTGCACGCGTGCTCGTCACAAAGCTGAAGCGTGCCAAAGCGCATGCTGGCCATAAGGCCAGCATTATTCTGACTGTGATTGCGGGCTGGTTATTTTCGGTTGTTGCGACTGTGTTTGAGCCGATAGCTTTCGCCATTCATCTCGAGGATGTGGACGTGATGGGTTAAACGATCGAGTAGCGCACCGGTCAGCCGCTCAGAGCCAAAGACTTCAGTCCATTCATCGAAGGGCAGGTTCGAGGTTATGATGATGGAGCCGCGTTCATAGCATTGGGATATGACCTCGAAGAGCAGCTCTGCGCCAGATTTGCTGAGCGGTACGAAGCCCAGTTCATCAATGATCAACAGGTTCTGGCTGGTCAGTTGCTTTTGAAGGCGCTGCAATCTCCGCTCATCTTGAGCCTCGATCAGATCATGGACTAATGCCGCAGCCGTTGTGAAGCGCACCTTCAGTCCTCTTTGACATGCAGCCAGCCCAAGTCCCAGGGCGATGTGTGTCTTGCCCGTGCCTGACGGGCCGAGCGCGATGATGTTCTCCCTGCGATTAACGTAATCGCATCGTGCCAGATCCATCGTCAGGGGCTTGTTCAAGCTTGGCATGATCTTGAAGTCAAAGCTATCCAAGCTCTTGGTGCTGGGGAACTTCGCCGCTTTGATGCGCCGTTCAATCATCCGGCGTTCGCGGTCGATCAATTCCATCTCACACAGCCGCGCCAGATAGTGGATGTGATCTTTGTTCTCTGCAGCACAGAGCTGCGCCTGTTTGGCATACTCGCCTTGGAACGTTGGCAGTCGCAGTTGTTTAAGATGATGCCGTAGAAGAATCCGAGGGGCTTCGGTCATGCCGCGGTCCTTCCCATCAAGCTCATGTAACTGGATGGGCGTGTTGTGCCGACATTGGCCTTGGGCAAGTATGGATAGAAGTCCAAATCCAATCGTGGTGGCCGCTTCTCAACCCGACACAGTACAAGGTGTTTTACGGCGTCATAGCCAATTGCACCCATATCTATTGCCTGCTGGATTGCGCCTTGCACAACATCCATTTCGAAGGTCTCCAAAAGGCGCAAGACTTGAACGTATTCTCGCTTGCCCGGCTTACCCATTCTGGCTTCAAGCAGTCGGTGCAGCGTGGCAAATACATCTGGCAAATGCCAACCCTGCAAAGGCGCGGCCTGATCCAGGGCACCCACCTTTTGTTCAAGCAGGGGCAAAAAGTGCAATGGGTCAAAGACCATATCCGCTGATGTGTAGGATCGTTTGTGCCGCGCAATAATCTCATTGCCGCAGCCGATGATAACCTCATGCACAAACCCACGCACATGAACATCGTGGTGCGCATAGGCTACTGGCACCGAGTAATCATTGCTGCGATAGCGCACCATTGAGATCGACGTTGCACGCGTGCTGACGTGATCGCAGGCTTCATATTCTGCGACGGGCAATCCCATCAGAGCATCCAAATCCGACATCAGGCGTGCGCCTATGGTTTGGGTGTGACCCCGCAACGTATCGGCCTGACGTGCTAAACACTTCTCTTCCAAATGTGCGTTCAGATCATCAAAGCTGTCATAGCGAGGTGCGGGAACCATGAAGTTGCGGCGGGTGTATCCAACCATGCCCTCAACGTTGCCTTTATCGTTCCCTCGCGCGGGTCTGCCAAACTTGTCATCAAACAAGTAATGCGACTGCAGTTCCGTAAACCGACGTGTGCGGATGCGCGTCTTATCCCCGAGTATCCGAGCCACGGCGATCTTGGTATTGTCGTAGAGAATGGATTGCGGAATGCCGCCAAAGAATGCAAAGGCGGACACATGGCCATCGCAAAACGCCTCGGTTGTCTCAGCTGGATATCCCTTCACAAACACCGCATCAGAATGTGGCAAGCTCATCACGAAGAAGTGGATCTTGCATTCCACGCCACCGATCACGCCCAGCGTCTCACCAAAATCAACCTGCGCATGGCCCGGCCGATGCGACAACGGCACAAACACCTCTTTGGTGCGCCGTTTTTGCTCGCGCACGTAATAGGTCACCGTGGTCAGGCTGCCGGCATATCCATGCTCATCGCGCAGCCGTTCAAAGATGCGCTTGGCCGTGTGTCGCTGCTTTTTGATCAGGGCTTTGTCTGTGCGCAGTATCTCATCGACCACACCAACATAACCATCAAGCGTTGGCCGCCGAGGCGCTTCCGACCGACGATACCCAGGCGGAAGTTCATGGCGCAGCATCTTCGCGATCGTCTTACGATCTTTGTTCTCTAATCTGTCAATGCGTGTTTCCTGAGTTTCCTGCTTTTGATGTCAGAGGTTGCCTTTGTTCTCTTCGAACTCTGAGGTTCATGATGGGGTTGGCTGGGTGTGGGTCGGCAATGTTGAAACCGCAATCATACCGTTGGTCTTGGCTGTTGCTACAGAATCGGCGCCGTGTCTCACGCCCTCCCTCGGGCATCGTCCCAGATGGGAACTTTGATTTAGGAATCCTCGTTGTCGCCTCGTAAGCCTTACGCGGACTGGAAGTCAGTTTTGTCTCGCATAATGGCATGAAGTATGATTGCCAGACGACGCGCCAGAGCCACTCGGGCCTTTCTCATCGTTGAGCGCGCACCGATTGCGAGGGCCCATGTCTTCAATTTGAGCGGAGCGGCATACCGCGTCAGCATCACATTGGCGGCCTCATAGAGAAGCGTTCTGACGCGCACGTCGCCCCGCTTTGAGATGCTGCCCGTGTAGTCGATTTCACCAGATTGATGCCGTCGCGGCACCAGTCCAAGATACGCCCCCACATCACGCGATTTCCTGAAACGCGACGGATCATCAATTGCTGCGGCAAAGGCCAATGCTGTGATCGGACCGACCCCTGGTACCGTCATAAGGCGCTGGCAGACTTCGGATTTGCGGGTCATCTTTTTGATGTCGCCATCAATGGCTGCAACCGCCGCGAGGATTGCTTCGCGTGCTGCGAACAGTCCGCAAATTGCGGCATGGAGGCCAGGCACTCCATCGCTAACTTTTAGCGCCGCGTTTTTGAATGCCGGAGACAAAGCTCGTGGCAGCCGCACGCCGAAGACGACGACCAGACCGCGGATCTGATTGTCGAGCGTCACACGCTGTCCGACCAGCTTCTTGCGGGCTGCGATCAGCGACCGGATTGCGTGCGCTGACAGTGATTTGACATGGGTCGGCTTGTAGAATCCCGTCCGCGCCAGGTGTGCCAAACCGCGGGCATCATTGCGGTCCGTCTTGTGGCCGGCCAGAGATTTAAGGGCCTGATATGCTTGCCTGCTCTCGATGCAAACAACCGGGACACCAAGCTCCGTCAGCCCATGGTAAAGCATTGGTGCCATCCGTCCCGTTTCAAATACAACTTTGGCACATGGTGGTCCAGAAGCGAGGAAGTCAGCGATCGCTTTTGGTGTTGAGCTCGCTTTTCCTTCACGAATAAGGGCCCCTTCACGATCCAGAATGCAGATATGCGTCTCTTCCATGGACACATCCAAACCAGCAAAATATTCCATTGGTCAGTCTCCTTTTCAATTGCATGTGCATCCAGAATAACAGGGGTAACTGAGTGCTGATCCTGATTACGCCATGTTGAAAAACCGCGCCGCTTCTCGGCCAGACATACCGTCCTTCAAACAAGCACGGCGCACACGACTATAAATATCCACAGAATACATCTCCCGCCCTCCGAATAAACGAAGGGCACAAACTGGCGGACTTTTACTCCGCTACAACTGCGATATGCAGCCGCTTCTGTGGCCCAATATTGCTCCGCGTTTTACATGTCAGTTGGCAGAAATGACATTTTCATTGGCAAAAGTGACTTAGTGACACAGTCAGAGAACATTCGCGTTGGTATTTTGAACTATCCGGGGGCACAGCGCTCTGCGGCTCTGGGCCTAGAAGATTTACTTTCCACAATCTGGTCTAAAGCCTCCGACTTTAGTCGGAAAAACATTCAAACGTGCGCCGAAGGCGCTCATGAACCACTGAACCCTCTGACTTTAGTCGGAGGAGGTTCAGTGACATACGCCAACAGCCTCAAAGGTGATCACCTGCCCGGTTCCAGCAAGGATCAACTCCGCTTTTCCGTAAGCCACTGGCCACTGGACCAACCAGGCACTGATGCAAAAACCAACGACGCACAGCTGGAATTTGAAGTTTTGATCATCCCGCCAAGCCATGATGTAAACAAGATTCCGCCCCCACAGCCCGATTTCACAGGCTGGATAACCCGGCAGCACGACGGCGGGGTTCTGATCTGCTCAATCTGTGCCGGCGCGTTTGTGCTTGCCGGGACAGGATTACTGAACAACCGCAAAGCCACCACTCACTGGTCGCTTCGCGACAAATTCGAGGCAACATACCCCCCTGGTTCACACCGATACCGACAAGCTGATCATCGACGACGGCGACATCATTACGGCGGGCGGTATGATGGCATGGGTTGATCTTGGCCTGCGTGTTGTCAGCCGCTTCATGGGCATAGGGGTGATGCAGGACCTTGCCAAGCTCTTGCTGGCAGACCCTGGAGGTCGTGAACAGATAGCCTATTCTGATTTTTCACCCCCCTTGTTGCACGGAGACCAAGTTGTCCTGAAAACGCAGAGATGGCTGGGAAACAATTTCACGTCCTCGATTTCGGTACATGAGATGAACCAGATTGCAGGTCTCAGCAAAAGAACGTTCCTGCGCCGGTTTCAAAAGGCAACCGGGTTCTCTCCCGTTGCCTATCTGCAAGCCTTGCGCGTTCAAGGTGCAAAGGAACTTTTGGAGAGCACCCGGCAGGCCGTGGAACAAATCGCTTGGGATGTCGGGTATACCGATGTTTCGGCCTTTCACGTCGTCTTCAAAAGAAGGACAGGTTTAACGCCAGGTGAATACCGAAGCCGTTTCAATCATGACGCTCATAAAGGAAATCCCTACAGATCTGGCTAAGAAGGGTTGGTATCACTCCGATCCAAGTCTATCCCGGCAGCCCCTGGGAGAACGGAACAAACGAACGCTCCAATGGTACTCTTCACTTTGAGGCTCTCAATGCCCAATGGTTCAAGACGACCATGGCGAGCACGACGTCGATCGCTACATCGAAGTCTTTGATGATTGGATGGAACCGGTTATGAGTAGAACGCCGCGCACCTTTGACTCGATACGGTCGGATTTCTGAAGCCAGCCGCATCGGCGTATCAGGCAATCTTGGCCCAAACGTCACGCATTTCTGACCCGATGGCGGTTGAATTGGGGCACCGCGTGCCGCTATTGACTGGATTCAGAGATATCCGCTGCGATTGCATTCATTTTAAAACCATGCTGCCTTGGAATTTTTTCAGCTCATCAGCGACTTCGAGCCATGAAATCCGTTCAGCATAATGCGTATGTTCATTCGGCGGGAACTCACCCGGATCATCCAGCGCGCCTATGTGAAACTCGATCAGAGCGCTACCGTTGCTAAAGCCTTCGAACGCGTGCGCATTCCGGTGTGATCCGGCCACCTATACCGATAGTATCCGGCCACCCGTACCGATTTAACCCGGCCACTCAAACCGGGGCATCCGGCCACCCCTGATCCGGGGGTTTGGCGTCTGTTTTGAGGCGATCTTTAACTGGCTACCTTGCCGTTCTTTTTGAATGGGAGGTGGCGCGATGCAGAGATTGTCGATGCGCAAGATACGGGAAGCCCTGCGGCTTCGAGCAGATGGATTTTCAGGGCGTCAGGTGGCGCAGAGCCTGTCGTTGGGCCGGGCGACGGTATCGGAGTATTTCCGGGGCGCGGATGTGGCCGGATTGGTCTGGCCTTTGCCCGATGATCTGTCTGATGTTGATCTTGAGCAGCAGATCTTTCCGCATCAACCTGGCGCGTCGACGCGGGCGATCCCACAACCCGATTGGGCTTATGTTCACGCGGAACTTCGTCGCAAAGGTGTGACACTGGCATTGCTGTGGGAAGAGTATCGCGGCGTCTATCCCGATGGCTACGGATACAGCCGGTACTGCGAACTCTACACCCGCTGGGAGGGTCGCTTGTCGCCGGTGATGCGTCAGCGCCATCCTGCGGGTGAGCGGCTGTTTGTCGATTACGCGGGACACACGGTCGATGTTGTTTGCCCTGAGACGGGCGAAGTGCGCACCGCCCGGATCTTCGTCGCGGCCCTTGGGGCGTCGAACTACACCTATGTCGAGGCAACCTGGACCCAGAGCCTGCCGGACTGGATCAGCAGCCACGTCCGCGCTTTTGCATTCCTCGGTGGTGTGCCTGTGCAGGTGGTCCCTGACAATCTCAAGGCCGCCGTGATCAAAGCCTGTTTCCATGATCCAGCGATCAATCGCACCTATGGGGATATGGCGGCACATTACGATACCGCCGTCGTTCCTGCGCGACCGCGTAAGCCGAAGGACAAGGCGAAAGTCGAAGGTGCTGTTTTGCTGGCCGAACGCTGGATTTTGGCGCGCCTGCGCAACCAGACATTCTTCAGCCTGGATGAGTTGAACGCGGCGATCCGGCCCCTGCGTGATCACCTCAACAGCAAGGTCACCCGGCACCCTGGGGCCAGCCGCCGGGCTTTGTTTGAGACACTGGACAAACCCGCGTTGAAGCTGCTGCCCGCAGAACCATACGTCTATGCGGAATGGAAACTGCGGCGCGCGGGGATTGATTACCACATCGATGTGGACCGGCATTACTACTCGGTGCCGCACCCGCTGATCAAACAGAAGCTATGGGTGCGCGTCACCGCCCGTACCGTCGAAGTCTTCCATAAGGGTCAAAGGGTTGCTGCCCATGCCAGAACATCGGGAAACCGTCAGCATTCCACCATCCGGGATCACATGCCGCCCAATCACCGGTTCCGGGCGGACTGCTCGCCCGAGGTGATCCGCACCCGCGCTGCCCGGATCGGTCCCCATGTCGCGACGTTCGTGACGCTCATGATGGGCAAGCGCCGCCACCCCGAACAAGCGTATCGTGCCTGCCTCGGGGTGCTCAAATTGGCGCGCGGCTTTGGCAATGATCGTCTTGATCGCGCCTGCGAACGTGCGAACGTGCCCTCGAGATCAATGCCTACAGCTACTCATCCCTGCATTCCATTCTGAAGAATGGTTTGGATCGTCAACGCCGCCAGCCCGCCACGGACGGCCCCACGATCACACACTCCAATATCCGTGGCGCGGGATACTTCCATTGAAGAGGACAAAATATGCTTGATCATCCAACACTGGATCAGCTCAGAACACTCAGGCTCGACGGCATGGCAGAAGCCTTTGCCGAGATGCAGACACAGGACGGCACCGCCGACCTGACCCATGCTGAATGGCTGGGGTTGCTGATCGACCGTGAAGCCACCAGTCGAGAGACAAAACGCTTGGCTCAATTAGCATTGATTATGCGTGCCAACCTGTAATAGAACATACCATGAACAAAATTATGGGGTGCGGCACATGGATCATCAGGCTTTTTTGGTGTGGCTCAACGAGATCGACGACCTTTCATCGAAACAACGGGCTGAGACCGGACGGCTCGTTGCCGGGGTATCGTCGCTGGAAAGCGTGATCGATCTCCCTGAGGCGAATGTTCGCGAGGGGCGTATCTGTCCGCACTGTGCTTCGGGCGGTGCGATCATCAGGGGCCATGCAAGTGGCCTGGCGAGGTTCTTTTGCAAAGGCTGTCGCAAAACCTTCAACGCGCTGACCGGGACGCCGCCTGCCCGCTTGCGCCACAGGGACAGATGGGCAGGGTTCGCAGCTTCCCTGCGCGACGGCGAAACGGTAAAGGCGTCCGACGGGCGTTGTATGGTGGCCGACACCACAGCTTTTCGTTGGCGTCATCGCTTTCCCGAGGCCGTAACGGTCGGTGCGGTCAATCTGTGCGGAATCGTCGAAGCCGACGGGACGTTCTTTCCGCGCAGCCGGAAAGGGGACCGTAATCTCTCTCGAAAAGCCCGCAAACGCGGGGGAAAGGCCTCAAAACGCGGATTGTCGAAGGAGCAGGTTCCGGTCCTCGTTGCGGTCGGCCGATCAGGCACCGCCATCAGTGCTGTCTTGCCTGCGGTGACAGCCGGACATCTCAAAACGGTTCTGCAGCCACGTCCTGATGGGGACGCTCTCTTGGTGAGTGATGGCTGCACCGGGTACCCACTCTGCGCCGCAGAAACGGGCGTCAGCCATGAAAGTCTCAACCGGACCGCCGGAGAACGTGTCCGCAGTGAATTGCACATTCAAACCGTGAACAGTCGGCATGAGCGGTTAAAGACCTTTCCGCGCCGCCATCGGGGCATCGCAACCAAATACCTGGACAGCTACCTTCGGTGGTTCCACCTTGCCGTCCTTCCGAGCCACCAAACGCCGCGCGCGATACTTGCCGCCGCCGCAGGCATCCTGCCTGTAATACGCCACGCATAATCAATGCTAATTGAGCCAAACGCTTTGAAAGCCGGATGCGCACCGCGCGCCCGCGCCATGTCGGGGCTGCCCCAGAGGACGTGGATTACAAAACCCGTCGAGGTTTGGACAGGGCGCTCTTCCAGAGCCTGCTCACCGGCAAATGGATACGCGACAAACGCAACCCGATGATCACAGGCCCCTGCGGTGTCGGCAAAACCTGGTTGGCCTGCGCTCTGGCGCAAGCGGCCTGCAGAGAAGGTACAACCGTCCTCTACAAGCGCACGACGCGTCTGTTCGACGAATTGGAACTGGCCCACGGTGATGGGCGCTTTCCTCGTCTGTTCAAAGCGCTGACCAAGACGCAACTGCTCATTCCGGACGATTGGGGACCAGACCGGCTCAATGCCAGCCAACGACGTGATCTGATGGAGATCGTCGAGGATCGATATGGCACCGGCTCAACCCTGATCACCAGCCGGTTGCCCATCGGCACATGGCACGATGTCATCGGCGAACCAACCTTCGCGGACGCCATCCTCGACCGCCTCGTACACAACGCCTGCCGGGTCGAGCTGGAAGGCCAATCGTTCAGAAAGCAGGAGGCCAAATCAGGTGACGAAACCGCCGCGAAATGATAGTTGAAACCTCAAGCCTCAACGCGGCGCGCCAAAAGTGACCGGATGCCCCGGTTTAGGTGGCCGGATGTTGTCGGAATGACCGGCCGGATAGACCGGAATGCGCAAACGCGATCGTCGCACCACAAATCTCACAGAATGATCGGAACTTTCCGGGCGATGATTCATATCTTCCGCGG
Organism: Roseovarius sp.; assembly: GCA_965207105.1. Classification (GTDB taxonomy): domain Bacteria; phylum Pseudomonadota; class Alphaproteobacteria; order Rhodobacterales; family Rhodobacteraceae; genus Roseovarius. The sequence continues at coordinate 54,882 of CBDBLS010000031.1, forward strand.
TCACCTTTCAGCCATTCAACCTGTTCGATACCAAAAACAGCAAATGCGACCATCGGAGCGCCGGTTTGGCGTCTACAGCTTTCACAATGACAGAATCCGGCGCCCTTTTCCGCACCCGTTGCTCGGAAACGGATAGATCCACAAAGACAACCACCTTCCCTGGAAACTTGTTCTTTCGCCATCAATGAACCCTCCATTCATATTGCACTTTGCCCCTGCTCAGGCGACCCGCCCACAGCGCAGATGTTGATACTTAGAGAGTCAGACGTTCATCTGCTTCGTGGCTACCGGCAGCTTGGGCTGTCCCCGCCCAATCGCCACTCGCGACATGGGTGGCCGCTGTGGGGTTGATCGGATGTCCGGTTGCCTGAGCCGGGTCGACGCCTGAGCGGATATTGCTGCCGCTCCTCATATGATCTTTTCGAAAGGCTCAATTAGCATTGATTATGCGTGCCAACCTGTAATAGAACACACCATGAACAAAATTATGGGGTGCGGCACATGGATCATCAGGCTTTTCTGGTGTGGCTCAACGAGATCGACGACCTTTCATCGAAACAACGGGCTGAAACCGGACGGCTCGTTGCCGGGGTTTCGTCGCTGGAAAGCGTGGTCGATCTCCCTGAGGCGAATGTTCGCGAGGGGCGTATCTGTCCGCACTGCGCTTCGGGCGGTGCGATCATCAGAGGCCATGCAAGTGGCCTGACGAGGTTCTTTTGCAAAAGCTGTCGCAAAACCTTCAACGCGCTGACCGGGACGCCGCTTGCCCGCTTGCGCCACAAGGACAGGTGGGCAGAGTTTGCAGCTTCCCTGCGCGACGGCGAAACGGTAAAGGCGTCCGCTGAGCGTTGTATGGTGGCCGACACCACAGCTTTTCGTTGGCGTCATCGCTTTCTTCAGGCTGTAACGGTCGGTGCGGTCAAGCTGTGCGGGATCGTCGAAGCCGACGAGACGTTCTTTCTGCACAGCCGGAAAGGGGAGCGTAATCTCTCTCGAAAAGCCCGCAAACGCGGGGGAAAGGCCTCAAAACGCGGATTGTCGAAGGAGCAGGTTCCGGTCCTCGTTGCAGTCGACCGATCAGGCACCACCATCAGTGCTGTCTTGCCTGCGGTGACAGCCGAACATCTCAAAACGGTTCTGCAGCCACGTCTTGATGGGGACGCTCTCCTGGTGACCGATGGCTGCACCGGGTACCCGCCCTGCGCCGCAGAAATGGGCGTCAGCCATGAAAGTCTCAACCGGACCGCCGGAGAACGTGTCCGTGGTGAATTGCACATTCAAACCGTGAACAGTCGGCATGAGCGGTTAAAGACCTTTCCGCGCCGCCATCGGGGCATCGCGAGCAAATACCTGGACAGATGCCTTCGGTGGTTCCACCTTGCCGTCCTTCCGAGCCACCAAACGCCGCGCGCGATACTTGCCGCCGCCGCAGGCATCCTGCCTGTAACACGCCACGCATAATCAATGCTAATTGAGCCTTTCGAAAAAGACGCGATTGAACCCGTCTTCCCTTCTCCGCTCTGTTTCTCGGTACCCGAGATGGGGATAGATTGACAGATTCTCGGTCATTTTCTCGTTCGTATAGAGTTTGACCGATTTCGCGTTGGATCGTCTCGCCTCTGCTTCACAGAATGCTATGAGGCGCTTTCCAATGCCCTGCCCCGTTGCGTCTGGGCGAACGGCGACGTTTTCAAGAAAGACGTGATCACCGTCATGAAAAAAGACGATGAATCCGAGTACATCGGCTTTCCCTTCGACTGCGACATGCACAGAACCTGATGCGACTAAGGATGCAAAGTCGGCAATCATCGGGGCGGGTTTTTTTTTCCTATTGCAGCCACATACTGTTCATAAGCATCTTCTGCACATGTCCGAATAGCGGATTCATCCCCTGTCTGCGCTTGCCTGATTTCAAAGTGTTTGCCCATCACTTCCTCCAAACAGCCGACACACCACCCTCGCTCAGTTGCTCAACAACGCGGCCACAACTGCCTCAGGAGCGTCTTCCTGAACGAGATGTGACGCGCCAAGAACAGGCGTAAAGCTATTGGCAGCCAGCAGGCCCTCTAACTCTTTCCCCTGGCTTGGAGGGATAAACGTATCCTCTTGCGCCCATACCAGATGAACCTCACCTTCCATCGGACCATAAAGCGATTGGATCTCTTCAATATACTTGTCACCTGAATGTGAGATCTGTCGATAGAACGAGGATTGTCCGGACCTTCCGAGCCACGGCTGCACATACATATCGGTAACGTCTTGGGGGACCGTATTGTAGGCTGCCTCCCGGATAAAAGAACGCACCAACGCATCATGGGCATAGGTCGGCAGACCTGCCAGAACCTGTTCGTGTTTACGAAAGTAACGATAGCCCGGCGATCCAGAGGGGAGAACGGCAACCACATTCATCAACGTCAGCTTTTTGTACCGAAGCTGGTTGATGTAATATCCGCGCAATACGGCCAACCCGCCAAAGTCATGCGCCACGATTTCTGGGCGATCCAAACTCCAGTGTTTGAACAGCGTCGCAAGCAGATCATTCTGAACTGCAGGCGATACATCTTGGCCATCCTTCATCTCAGATTGGCCAAAACCAATCATATCGAAAAAATAGACTTTCTTGTTACTGCGGGCCAGCCAAGGCGCAATTTTCCGCCATGATTGTGCTGACCAGGGAAAGCCGTGGACCATGACCACGGGATCTCCCTCTCCGATGCTTCCCCAAGCCACAGATTGGCCCTTATGCATGAAGACGTTGTCCAGTGACAATAACATGTCCACAGGGCAATCGCGCTTCAAAAGTCTTGGATGAGAGTTTTCAGGACCTCATTGCTCCAGCCCGCTTTTTTGAATTTGCCGCGATTTGATCCTTTTGCAGGATTGGCCTTGATGATGCTCAAGGCAATCCCCCTCAAAGCGGCAAAGCTGGCTGGCGCGTGATCTTTTCGCGCGCGGTGTTGGTCGTCGTTCATCACCACGTCGAGAGACCAATGCAAGCTGTTCTCAATTTGCCAGTGGCCGCGGATCAGTGTGGCGGCCCCCTGAGCCGCGGGACATTTGGAGAGCGGATAAAGCCGTTCGGCGTGACTGGTTTTGTCGCCAACCGCGCGCCTGGAGGCGACATGAACGAAAGCCTGAAGAGGCGGCCACTTATGGGTATTGATCAGATATGGGAATGTCCGAAGCTCTGTGTATGGGGTTTGGCCCATGCGGTTAAAACGGGTCATCTGTTGAACCGTTCCGGGTATAGGATAGCGAACCGGTTTCGTGCCGCAACCCATTCTCTGACACATCGACCGGATTTTTCGAAGTTGCGGATGGCCAGATAGATCAGCTTTGTTGCAGCATCATCGGTTGGAAGGCCGCCGCGGGTTTTGGTAGTTTTCCGGATGACCCGGTTCAGGCTTTCTATGGCGTTGGTGGTATAGATGATCTTGCGCACATCCGGGGGGAAGGCGAAGAACGGGATCACCTCCTGCCATGCCCGCCGCCAGCCCGGGGCGATCGAGGGGTATTTTTGCCCCATTCATCCTCGAAAGCATCAAGGGCTTTGGCGGCCTCCCCGTCGTTTACGGCCTGATAAATCTGCTTCAGGCTTCTGGCCCCTTCCTTGCGATCTTTCCAGCCGCAGAAGTTCAATGAATGGCGCACCGGATGTACAATACATGTTTGCACGGTGGTATCTGGATAGGCCGCGTTGACAGCGTCGGGGAAACCCTTGAGGCCATCCACAACGGCGATCAGGATGTCCTCCAGCCCCCGGTTTTTGAGATTGTTCATAATGGACAGCCAGAATTTGGCCCCTTCATTGGCGGCAATCCACAGGCCCGGAACCTCACGCTCACCATCAGGGGTGACGCCCAGGGCCACGTATACGGCCCTGTTCTTGACCTGACGGCTCTCGGCATCGCGGATTTCAACACGTAGGGCATCAAGGAAAACGATCGGGTAAAAGACTTCCTCAAGGTGGCTGCTGATATCACGGGTTGATAAACCAGCTGCGTAAAGCCCGGTAGTCTTGTCATCCATCCCGTCGATCCGGGTCTGGCCTTTCTGGATAAGTTCCGGCTCAAAACTGCCGTCACGGTCACGTGGGATATCAATCGGCACCGCCCCGTCATTGCCCTTCAGCACCTTGCGCGTCGCTCCGTTGCGCCGGTTGGTCTGCTGGCTGGCAGGTTCACCGTGTGGTTCATAGCCCGGATGCTCGGTCAACTCAGCCCCCAACATCCGCTCCATCGGCCGGACCTTCAGCTCTTTCATCAGACCCTTGTCGCCAAGTAAATCTTTGGGTCGCTCAACACCGCTAGGCAGCTCGTCCGGTAGTTCCTTGGAAATCGTCATTATCGTCATGCTCCTTCAGTTTGGAAGCATGGACCGAATTACTCATACACAGAAGACAGGACACTCTCCAGATCAGGGCAATCGCGCTTCAAAAGTCTTGGATGAGAGTTTTCAGGACCTCATTGCTCCAGCCCGCTTTTTTGAATTTGCCGCGATTTGATCCTTTTGCAGGATTGGCCTTGATGATGCTCAAGGCAATCCGCCCCAAAGCGGCAAAGCTGGCTGGCGCGTGATCTTTTCGCGCGCGGTGTCGGTCGTCGTTCATCACCACGTCGAGAGACCAATGCAAGCTGTTCCCAATTTGCCACTGGCCGCGGATCAGTGTGGCGGCCCCCTGAGCCGCGGGACATTTGGAGAGCGGATAAAGCCGTTCGGCGTGACTGGTCTTGTCGCCAACCGTGCGCCTGGAGGCGACATGGACGAAAGCCCGAAGAGGCGGCCACTTATGGGTATTGATCAGATATTCCGGCACATCGTGGACGCGGTATGACCGCTCTTCCACACGACCATGATCAGCATCAATTGTGTTATATTCATCAATGTAATCTGTGTCTTCGTCTTCCACGAAAGCCCGGACATCGGCCAACATGCCGCCCTGATTGCCCTTGAGCCGCAGGCAATAACCGCCTCCCTCCCGCACGATCAATTCGCAGGTCCCGCGCTGACAATGCAGTGCGTCTGCGGTGATGGTGATGCCGCGGATATCAAGCATCTCGATCAACTCACGCAGGGCCAGGATCCCGCCACCGCCCCTGGCGCCCTGAGTAATCCCAAGGGTGAGACGTGCCCCATGTGCAAAGGCCGTGACAATGTTCATATTCGATTGCCCGGCGGCCTTGTCAAAGCCGCGTCGCATCTCTTTGCCATCAATGGCGATGGCAGGGTGCTCACCGGAGCCAGCCGCAAAGTCGGCGCGAAACTTGTCGAAAAAGGCCTGAAAGCCCGTCGGCTTCATCACGCGAAACAGCCGGGAATACGCGTCATGGCAAGGTATCCCGTGAGGCAACTCAGGAAACCCACGCAGGAAATCCCCCTTCATTTGTCCGAAAGGTTCCATGTCCACCGCCGTATCACCACCGCAAAGCGCGCACAAAAGGCCGATCGTCATCAAATCACGGAACTTGTGGCGCGGAGCATTGCCGCCGCGTGGGTCATCCACCGCATTGAAACAGCTGTCTAATCCTGGCATCTCGAAACCCCATCATCTGATGAAACCTCCAGAATCCAATTCTCGGACACTGTCAAACTTTAAGCGCGATTCCCCTGCCTGACATATACTCCTTCGCCTGAATTGACCTGAAGAATTTGTAGAGAGGTTGATTCAATTTGCCGCATGGTCATACGTATCACAGCATGCACTTTGAGAGCATGAACAAGCCCCACAAAACGGTTTCGCTATCTGCCGATCAGCGCCTGGCCCTTGAGGCCATTTGCCGCCGCCGCAAGGTTGAAGCGCTTGTCTGGAGGCGCGCCCGTGCGTTTCCGCTGTTGGATGCAGAAGAAGACGCCGGAACGGTTTGCCGGATTCTGGATATCGGCCCGACGGTTCTGACGGAGTGGCGGTTTGCCTTTTCCGGGGCGGGGCTGTCGTTTTTCGGCTTGAAGGATTACAGCCAGCGACAAGGGCATTTGTCGGGGGAGCGCGAACGGGCTTTGAAAGCCCGTTTTGCCGAAAACCCGGCACGGAACGTAGACGAGGTCTGTGCGTATGTTCCGGCGGAATACGGGCGGAGCTACAGTCCCTCGGGGGCCGCCAGGCTGATGCGCCGTCCGGGGTTTGAGTATAAAAAGCCACGATTGCCGCCTGCACAGGCCGATGAAGTCAAACAGGCGGCGTTTATCGCCATGTATGAGGCCCTGATGACCGAACTTGCAGGCGATGGGATGGTGGTCTTCTCCGATGCTGTGCATCCCGAGCATCGGAGCCGTCCCGCCCATGGCCGGTTCCCGAAGGGGCAAAAGACGGCCCTGAAGGCAACATCGGGGCGCAGGCGCCTCAATATTCAGGGTGCGCTCGATCTTGAAACGTTCCGGTTCACCTTTGTGGAAGGCGGGAAGATCAATGCCCGAACAACACGGGCCATGCTGGAAAAGCCGGAGCGCAACACCCCAACCAAAACGACCATCCATGTTTTTGTCGACAATGCGCGTTATCACCATGCCAGGATACTCCAGCCATGGCCGCACAGCCCCGAACGTCGGGTGAAGTTGAAGTTCCTGTCGGCATACGCCCCGCATCTCAACCCGATTGAGCGCCTTTGGGGTGTCATGCACGACTGCATCACCCATAATCGCCATTACGCCACGTTCAACCAGTTCACCGAGGCCATTCTCAACTTCTTCCGCCAAACCCTACCCGACAAACGGCGCGATTTTCGCGACACTGTTACCGACAATTTCAGGATCGTTTCTCTCAAGGAATACAAGCTGATCTGACCTCAAATCTTCTGGTCAATTCGGTCGCGGGAGTATAAAACCAGCCAACAGCTGATAAAAATCGAAAAACCCCGCCGTCACTCAGCGGGGTTTTTCTTTGCGTGATGCCTTTGGATTTGACCCGCCAGCACAGGGTTTGTACGACAGGGCATCAAAGGACCCGAGCCATGATCTATCAAACCCCGCAAGACTGGCAGAACGCCACCAATAAACGTGTGCTGTTTTACGGCATGTCGGGTCTGGGCAAGACCCATATCTCGAACCTTTTGCGTGACGCGGGCAGTTGGTTTCACTATTCCATCGATTACCGGATCGGCACACGTTACCTGGGTGAGTACATCACCGATAATGCCAAGGCCGAGGCGATGAAAGTGCCGTTTTTGCGCGATCTTCTGCGCAGCGACTCGATCTATATCGGCTCGAACATCACCTTCAACAATCTCTCGCCGGTCTCGACCTGGTTGGGCAAACCCGGCGATCCGGCCAAGGGAGGTCTGCCGATTGACGAGTACCGCAAACGCCAGGATCAGTTTCGCGATGCCGAAATTTCGGCGGTGCGCGACACCAGTTATTTCATCGAGCGGGCCGAGGCGCTTTATGGCTACCCGAATTTCGTCTGTGACACCGGCGGCTCAATTTGTGAGTGGGTTGATGGCAATGACCCTGATGACGCACTTTTGAACGCGTTGGCCAGCCAGTGCCTGCTGGTCTGGATCAAGGGCGATGACGCCCATACCCAGGAACTGATCCGCCGCTTTGACAAAGCCCCCAAGCCGATGGCCTATCAGCCTGAATTTCTTCTCAAGGCCTGGCAGGATTTTATCAGCGAAAACAACGTCTCAGACGGCGACGTTGATTCTGACACCTTCATCCTCTGGACCTATGCGCGCGCCTTGGAACATCGTCGGCCAAGATATCAGGCGATGGAAGGCTGGGGCGTTTCAGTGACCGCCGATGACATTGCAGCGGTCAAATCCGAAGCGCAGTTTGACATGTTAATTTCAGACGCCCTTGCACGTCGGGCCTGATCGCCTATCTCTGCACAACCTTTTTGAAAGCAATCCAATGCCTATCAAGATTCCCTCAGACCTTCCCGCCTATGACGTGCTGATGCGCGAAGGCGTGATGGTGATGTCCGAGGATCAGGCCGCCCGGCAGGATATCCGCCCGTTGCGCATTGCATTGCTCAACCTGATGCCCAAGAAGATCCAGACGGAAAATCAATTTGCCCGTCTGATTGGTGCCACGCCATTGCAGATAGATTTCTCGCTGATCCGCATGTCCGAACACCGCACCAAGAACACGGCGGCAGAACATATGGCCAGCTTTTATCGCCCCTTTTCCGAGGTTGAGACGACAGGTGAGAAATTCGACGGGCTGGTGATCACCGGTGCCCCGATTGAACATCTGGAGTTTGATGCCGTCACCTATTGGGACGAATTGCGCCGCGTCTTTGACTGGACACAAACCCATGTGCATTCCACCTTCGGAGTGTGCTGGGGCGGCATGGCGATGATCAACCATTTTCACAGCGTCAAAAAACACATGCTGGACGCCAAAGCCTTTGGTTGTTTTCGCCATCGCAATATGGACCCTGCCTCGCCCTATCTGCGCGGGTTTTCAGACGATTGTGTGATCCCGGTCAGCCGCTGGACCGAAATGCGTCAGCCCGAGATTGATGCAGCACCCGGCCTGACCACCCTTTTGGCCAGTGACGAGGTGGGTCCTTGTCTGGTTGAGGATGCAGCCCATAACGCACTCTATATCTTCAATCATCTGGAATACGAAAGCGACACGCTGAAACAGGAATATGATCGTGACGTAGAGGCGGGCACGCCCATCAACGTGCCGTGCAACTATTATCCCGGCGATGATCCCAGCCTGAAACCCCAGAACCGCTGGCGCAGCCACGCGCACCTGCTTTATGGCAACTGGGTGTCCGAGATTTATGAAACCACACCCTATGACATCGCAAAAATCGGCCTGGAACAGACCGATTTGCGCAACGGATGAACCTTAAGTTGATGTTTTTCCTGCTGGCACTGGCCGGGTTGACGGTTGCAGTGCTTTGGATGGCCCGTGCGCACGAGGCCCGGGCCGAGGCGGAATTCGCCCCGCAAGGGCAGTTTTTGACCGTGGATGGGACGCAAGTCCATGCGCAGGTGTTCGGGCCACAGGATGGCTCGGTGCCCGATCTGGTGTTGCTACACGGATCAGGTGGCAATCTGCGCGATATGACGCTCAGCCTTGCCCCAGCCCTGGCTGCGGAGTACCGGGTCATCCTGCTGGATCGTCCCGGCCATGGCTTTACCGACCGGGTCAACACCACCGGGGCCACGCTTGAACAGCAGGCGCATCTGCTGGCCGCTGCTGCCCGTCAATTGGGGGCCGACAAACCGATCGTGCTGGGGCATAGTTTTGGTGGGGCGGTTGCATTGGCCTGGGCCATTCACAAACCCGACAGCCTGTCGGCCTTGGTGCCCGTCGCTGCCGCCTCACACCCGTGGGACACCGGGCTGCCGTTGTTTTACAAGGTCACATCGCACCCGGTTCTGGCCCCTTTCATAAATCCTTTGCTGGCGGCCTTTGTGCCGGATTGAACTTCGTCCCTGTTTCCGGACACTGGGGTACCTTACCCCTGTCCATGAAAGGGGCACCAAACGGGACACCATCGACGGAACTATACGGACGAGTATAGGGCAGCGGCGGTTGAGCGGCTTTATGAACCGGGCGCGACACAGGGCAGCGTTGCCAGGGAGCCTGGTATCACCGGCACGCAGTTGAAGACCTGGCGGCTTGAGATCGAAGCGTTCGGCTCAGCTGAAGCCAGGCGGCGGCGGAAGGCGGATGCAGCGGAACCGGCCCGTCTTCGCAAGGAGAACAGGCGCCTGACAGAGGAAGTGGAGATTTTGCACAAAGCATCCGCTTTTTTCGCGACACGGGCGGTGAAACCATGACGAACAAGCGCAGATTCGTCACTGCCCATAAAGCTCGATACGCGGTTTCCACGCTTTGCAGGGTTCCGGCGATTTCCCGGGGCCGGTTTTATGGTTTCCCGGCCGGCCAACCGGCGAGGGATCAGCGTAAAGCAGATCGAGACGTTCGGGATTTGGAACTGCCGCCCAGGATCAAGACTTTCTTCAAAGCCGGCAGGAAATGCTACGGATCAAAGCGGATCCATCAGGACCTGGTGGCCGATGGCGAAACCGTCTCCGAGCGGCGGGTGGCGCGGATCATGAAGGAAAACAAGGTGTCTCCACGCCTGAACAAGCGCCGCAAGCCCGTGACAACGGATAGCAATCACAAAATGAGCCCATCGCCAAACCTGTTGGAACAGGAGTTCCACCGCCTCACCCCCAATACGGTTTGGTTGGCCGATATCACCTGTATCGATACGGATGAAGGGTGGCTCTGGCTGGCCGGCGTGAAAGACATGGCCACGCGGGAAATCGTTGGTTGGGCGATGGAGGATCACATGCGGGCCGAGCTTTGCTGCGATGCCCTGACGATGGCCCCGGGGCGCAGAGGCCCTGTTCCCGGTCTGATCCACCACTCCGACAGGGGGAGCCGGTACGCCGGTGGCGAGTATCGCAAGCTGATCGAAAAGGCAGGGATTGCGCAATCCATGAGCCGCAAGGGCGAGTGCCTGGACAATGCCCCAATGGAAAGCTTCTTTGCATCATTGAAAAAGGAGTTGGTTCACCGTCGGCGGTTCAAAACACGGGCGGAAGCCAAGGCTGCAATCTTCGAATATATCGAGGTCTTCCACAACCGTCAGCGCCGCCACTCCGCCATCGGATACCAAACGCCGCAACAGGCGTTCAACAATATGACTTGGAAAATGGCCGCATAGGGTCAATAATCAAGGCTCAATTAGCATTGATTATGCGTGGCGTGTTACAGGCAGGATGCCTGCGGCGGCGGCAAGTATCGCGCGCGGCGTTTGGTGGCTCGGAAGGACGGCAAGGTGGAACCACCGAAGGCAGCTGTCCAGGTATTTGGTCGCGATACCTCGATGGCGGCGCGGAAAGGTCTTTAACCGCTCATGCCGACTGTTCACGGTTTGAATGTGCAATTCACTGCGGACACGTTCTCCGGCGGTCTGGTTGAGACTTTCATGGCTGACGCCCATTTCTGCGGCGCAGGGCGGGTACCCGGTGCAGCCATCGGTCACCGGGAGAGCGTCCCCATCAAGACGTGGCTGCAGAACCGTTTTGAGATGTTCGGCTGTCACCGCAGGCAAGACAGCACTGATGGCGGTGCCTGATCGGCCGACCGCAACGAGGACCGGAACCTGCTCCTTCGACAATCCGCGTTTTGAGGCCTTTCCCCCGCGTTTGCGGGCTTTTCGAGAGAGATTACGGTCCCCTTTCCGGCTGCGCGGAAAGAACGTCCCGTCGGCTTCGACGATTCCGCACAGCTTGACCGCACCGACCGTTACGGCCTCAGGAAAGCGATGACGCCAACGAAAAGCTCTGGTGTCGGCCACCATACAACGCCCGTCGGACGCCTTTACCGTTTCGCCGTCGCGCAGGGAAGCTGCGAACTCTGCCCATCTGTCCCTGTGGCGCAAGCGGGCAGGCGGCGTCCCGGTCAGCGCGTTGAAGGTTTTGCGACAGCCTTTGCAAAAGAACCTCGTCAGGCCACTTGCATGGCCCCTGATGATCGCACCGCCCGAAGCACAGTGCGGACAGATACGCCCCTCGCGAACATTCGCCTCAGGGAGATCGACCACGCTTTCCAGCGACGAAACCCCGGCAACGAGCCGTCCGGTTTCAGCCCGTTGTTTCAATGAAAGGTCGTCGATCTCGTTGAGCCACACCAAAAAAGCCTGATGATCCATGTGCCGCACCCCATAATTTTGTTCATGGTGTGTTCTATTACAGGTTGGCACGCATAATCAATGCTAATTGAGCCATAACTAAACTGTCCGGAAATAGGGACGAAGTCCACTTTGAGCATGGTGTATTCACCCTCAAAAGAGGCGGTCGGGTCAAAGCCCGCGATCTCGCGGATCAACTCGGCCCAGATCAGTGGCAGATCCTCGTTGCACCACAAGGTAATCGGCATGTCAGGATAGGCGCCGCGCACCCGTGCGCTCATCTCGGACCAGCGCACAACGCGTGGATCGGCCCCGCGCATGAATTCGTCAAAACTGTCGATTGGGGTGTTCTGGAAAAGCGCAGGCAGAAAGGTTGCCGGGTTGCAGACCGCCAGAAACAACTCAATCTGATCGCCCTGAAAAATCTGATGCATGGCAGACAGCCGGTTTTCCGCCGCCTTATACAGCACCCCGGCACCGATCGCCATTTTCGGTGTGCCAAAGAAGCCGGCGTTGGACAGAACCAAACGGTCACGTGCCGTGCCCTTGAGGATCGCATCCAGCACCACATCGCGGGTGTCGTCACTCAGCCCGGCGGTGTTGGAGGTCTGCATGACATCACGGAGCAGCTTGCGATAGCTGGTCGGATGGGGCACGTTGGTGCCCGTGTCTTCCACTGCGGTGGGTTGGCCATCAGGCAGTTGACCAGCCGATCTTCGTCGGTGATATGCGCGCCTGCGTGAATGACAACTTGCATCTTTGGTCCGTGGCTCCAAGGGATCGCACCCGTTCTATACAGGCAGTTACGGGCGGCGTGAAACCGGTTTTTACGCCGGTTTCGGGGTTCTAGGCGTCGATCCGGGCAAAACCCCGGCATGAGGACGGTTTTGTCGTGTAATTTCGCTTGCACAGCGCCCGGCGGTTTTGTATTCCGGCGCGCGTGCCCCTATAGCTCAGCTGGTAGAGCAACTGATTTGTAATCAGTAGGTCCGCGGTTCGAGTCCGTGTGGGGGCACCATTTCACTAAAATATATAATATTTATCAGGCGTTTATGGGGATATTCTATTTTTGAACCACCTTTTAAGCCACCTCGAAACATGTGCTGCTGTGTCGTTGCATGTTCAGCCATGATTCCAGTATCCTAAAACTCCTCGGCCCGCGGGTAACCGCAACCGGGGCATCGCGATGCTCCTTTTCTTAAGGAGACATTGTGATGAGGATACTCCCTGTACACGACAGTAGAGGTGGTTGAGGGCGCAGATTTGTGATTTTCATTGGGATTCTTCAATCTGCGACAGGAGCCTCCCATGATCCGAAAAGCAATCGATACCCTCTCGGCGAAACTATCCGACGGCTTGTCGCTGAGCAATAGCCGCCTCGAAACGCTCTGCCTTCCGGTGATTGGCATTGCCGGCGTGCGAACGGTGAACCTGAGTCACATCAGTGGGGAGATGCCGACGCAGGCCAGGGTTGAAAGCACCTGCCGTCGATCGCAGCGCTTTCCCAAGAAACAGCCATGTCGGCCTCTGCAGGTAATTCCTGCAAATCATACCCAAATGACCTGGCCCGTCGTTTGAGATTGCCGAGCACGCGATTGCGGTATCGTTCTTCATAATGGGACGCGCCTGGATCCTTGTAGGTCATGCCGTGTCGGAGGGTGTTGCAGAACAGAACAGCAATCTTGCGCGCGGTCGCGGTGACGGCCCTGGCCTTTCCCGCTCTTGCTGCCGGCCGTCGATAAAATGCCCCGGGAGCGGTATCGCTGCGCCCAATGGTGACAGCCCCCAATCGCGGAAGCGCAGCGGCGCGACTTGATGATCGTCGCGTCCGGGAAGACAGCACTTTGCCGCCGGAGATCTTGTTCCCGGGTGCGGGACAAAGCCAGGAGGTGAAGTGTTTGGCGCCTGGCCACGCGCGCAGGTCAGTTCCACATTCTCCAACCGGTTTGAGTGATAATGAAGGCCCCGTCCCATGGATCCCGGTCAGATCAACGCCAGGGACACCGAACAGCGCTGCCCGGACATCAAATGACGGCGTGCTCACCTGCCTGGTCCTTGTCCGTGGACGGGACAGTCTGGCCGGGGTCGTGTTCGTTATCCGAGCCCGGTGTCGCCAACGTTGCCTCAAGATGACGATCACATTCCGGCACCCTGGACTGATAGAAGTCATAAAGCGCCAATGACCGGGTCAGTGCAAAGATGTGTTCCGGGCGGTCATTGCCGTTCAAGGCGGCCTTGATCGTTTCGACAGATGCACGGCACCTGACATCACGGAAAGACGCCGGCACATCCAGGTCCCGTTCGCCCGCGACAATTGCACGGATGATCCGCATGCCTGTCACGCCGGTGATGTCGGAGACAACATGGTGCAGTTGCAGATTCATCTCCATCAGTGCCTTCTGCATATGTTGAATGTGGGCCGCCGCATATTCCACCAACCGTTCCCGTTGGCGTGGATACGCCCGCAGGGTGGCAATCCCGGCCGATGGTCGGAAGCTGCCGCGTGGCAAACCGCAGGAATGCAACCGCCGCAGCCAACCGGCATCACTGACGTCGGTCTTTCGCCCGGGTACGTTCCCGGCACAGCGCGCGTTGACCGGAATGACCTCAAAGCCGTGCCGCTCCAAAATCCCATAGGCCGGGATCCAACAGACGCCGGTGGATTCCGTCGCAACGCCGGTGACACCGTGCGTTTTGAACCAGTCAGCAGGATCATGCAGGTCATGGGTGAAGGTGCCAAACGCACGCACCGGTGCGTCCGTCACGTCGGGATTGACTGCAGCCATGTGTTCACGCGAGCCGATATCAACGGCAGCGGCACCGATGTTCATGGCCTCGATCGCTGGAGTCCTGCGGGTCTTTTGCTTTGCCATCGTTGATCCTCCTGTTGGCAACAAAAGGGCGTGGGCTATGCAAATCCGCCATCTTCCCAACCGGGATCACCGCAAGGCAGCGTCACCACTCTCAAGGTCGCATCAACCCATGGGCCACGTTTTTCAACGGGGTTCCCGACAGCGCCGGGACCACCGATAAGCGAACGGTCGCTGCCCTTCATGGCGCGACCGTGGCACAGACTGTTTCCACCGCGCACAGGCGGGCTTCACCCCGGAACGGTTTTTCAGCATGTCAACCTCGGGCAAGACCGGTCTGCCCCTCCTGTTGTCCGGATGCCCGGGCTCTCCGGGAGCCGGCATCCGTGCCTTGATCGCACGAACCGGAAGATCGGGCGCAAGGAGATCAACCTGCTGGTTCCTGCCGTCGCCACGCGCCGCTATCGCGTGCCCCTGATCTGGACCGTGTCGGGCAAGGCGGGCAACAGCAACACCTGCGAGCGCATTGCACTGATGAAGCGCTGTCTGGATCTGTTCGGGTCCGGAAGCATCAGGTGCCTTCCGGCGGATCGTGGGTTTATCGGCCTTGATTGGTTGACTTTCCTGCATGAACAGGACGTTCCTTTCATCATCCGCGTGAAGTCGAACCGGTACGTGACAGGCGGGGATGGCGTCCGGCAAAGTCTGCGAACCTTGCCGCGCACCTGCCGTGGCCCGCGCACATTCACGGCCCACTTCAGGGCTGCCGGGGGCACTGCACCGTTTTGGCTGAACTTCGCAGCCAGGCGCATCAAAGGCAAGGAATTGCCTGTCGTTGTCGGCAACCAACCCGCCCATCACGCCCTGACCGTCTATCGCAAACGCCGGGCCATCGAATGCCTGTTCGCCGAAGCGAAGACCAGGGGCTTCAACCTGGAAGACACCCGTCTCCCGATCGCCGAAAAGTCGAGCTTGTTGGTCGGTCTCCCTGCCCTGGCCATGGCATGGGCTGCAAAGGTGGCATCCACCAGGCCCGGAACACGGAAACGGCCTCGAAAGTCTCATGGGCGATACGCCAAATCCATCTTCCGCATTGGTCTCGACGAAATCGGAAGGCTCCTGCGAACCCAGCCGGAACAAGCCTTCCGACACTGGACTGGCCCAAAATCAGGCAGAAAATCGCATGAGTCGTGTACAGGGGTGCTGGCATTGTTGTAATTTTCTGAAGGCTCAATTAGCATTTATTATGCGTGGCGTGTTACAGGCAGGATGCCTGCGGCGGCGGCAAGTATCGCGCGCGGCGTTTGGTGGCTCGGAAGGACGGCAAGGTGGAACCACCGAAGGCAGCTGTCCAGGTATTTGCTCGCGATGCCCCGATGGCGGCGCGGGAAGGTCTTTAACCGCTCATGCCGACTGTTCACGGTTTGAATGTGCAATTCACCACGGACACGTTCTCCGGCGGTCCGGTCGAGACTTTCATGGCTGACGCCCGTTTCTGCGGCGCAGGGCGGGTAGCCGGTGCAGCCATCGGTCACCGGGAGAGCGTCCCCATCAAGACGTGGCTGCAGAACCGTTTTGAGATGTTCGGCTGTCACCGCAGGCAAGACAGCACTGATGGCGGTGCCTGATCGGTCGACCGCAACGGGGACCGGAACCTGCTCCTCCGACAATCCGGGTTTCGAGGCCTTTCCCCCGCGTTTGCGGGCTTTTCGAGAGAGATTACGGTCCCCTTTCCGGCTGCGCGGAAAGAACGTCCCGTCGGCTTCGACGATTCCGCACAGCCTGACCGCACCGACCGTTACGGCCTCGGGAAAGCGATGACGCCAGCGAAAAGCTGTGGTGTCGGCCACCATACAACGCCCGTCGGACGCCTTTACCGTTTCGCCGTCGCGCAGGGAAGCTGCGAACCCTGCCCATCTGTCCCTGTGGCGCAAGCGGGCAGGCGGCGTCCCGGTCAGCGCGCTGAAGGTTTTGCGACAGCCTTTGCAAAAGAACCTCGCCAGGCCACTTGCATGGCCCCTGATGATCGCACCGCCCGAAGCACAGTGCGGACAGATACGCCCCTCGCGAACATTCGCCTCAGGGAGATCGATCACGCTTTCCAGCGACGATACCCCGGCAACGAGCCGTCCGGTTTCAGTCCGTTGTTTCGATGAAAGGTCGTCGATCTCGTTGAGCCACACCAGAAAAGCCTGATGATCCATGTGCCGCACCCCATAATTTTGTTCATGGTGTGTTCTGTCACAGGTCACAGGCTGGCACGCATAATCAATGCTAATTGAGCCTTGGCAAATTTCCGGCGCAGATCCGCACCCCATTTGTTGGCGCCATGCGCATGCGCCCAGGCGAGGGACACCATGTGGTCAATATCCAAATCCCTGGAGTTCGTGTGGATTTCACCGGTATAAGGGGCGTTGTTGCATGGAGACTGATTAGCCCGGACCTCACCCTACCCGAGACGGATTTCAGGCGGTGCGTTCGAAATCGGGGCGGCCAGGTCCGGTCATTCGGTTGAGCACACGGACACCAATCCCGGCCCCGGTCTTCTGATTTTCGAACGCCCTCGCCTTGAGTTTGGACCCAATGACCGTCTTCCAGCGCCCCATCAGGGTTTCAGCCCGGCTGCGCTGATTGTAGCCCGATGACTTCTGCCAGGCCATCCGCCCGTACATGTGTATGTCGGCAATATGGCGATCGCGGACGGTCGGATACTGCGCCGCATTCGGGCTCGGGACGGCGTTCCCGGGGGGCGGGATTATGACTTCGACCGTCGAGCCGAAGCGTTCGGTGAGAGCGTCGCGTGTTGGCTCCCCATCATAAGCCCCGTCCCCCGAAAAGAGTTCGACGGACCCGTCAATTTGATCCAGCATCTCCGGCAAGGCCGTCGGATCGCCGACATCATTGGTGGTCAAATCGGAGCAAACGATGTCGCCAGTGACGAGATCCAGACCAAGGTGCAGCTTGCGCCGGGAGCGCCGTTTACGCCTGGTTTTATGCTTCGCCTCTTGCCATTCGCCTTCGCCGGAAATCTTTAACCCGGTGCTGTCCACAACCAGTTGTACCGGTTTGGTGTCCCTGGAGACAGATTTGGCCGACAAGCTCAGTCCTCTGCCTCTGGACTTCGTCCCTGTTTCCGGACAGTTTGATTATTGACCCTATGCGGCCATTTTCCAAGTCATATTGTTGAACGCCTGTTGCGGCGTTTGGTATCCGATGGCGGAGTGGCGGCGCTGACGGTTGTGGAAGACCTCGATATATTCGAAGATTGCGGCCTTGGCTTCCGCCCGTGTTTTGAACCTTTGACGGTGAACCAACTCCTTTTTCAATGATGCAAAGAAGCTTTCCATTGGGGCATTGTCCAGGCACTCGCCCTTGCGGCTCATGGATTGCGCAATCCCTGCCTTTTCGATCAGCTTGCGATACTCGCCACCGGCGTACCGGCTCTCCCTGTCGGAGTGGTGGATCAGACCGGGAACAGGGCCTCTGTGACCCGGGGCCATCGTCAGGGCATCACAGCAAAGCTCGGCCCGCATGTGATCCTCCATCGCCCAACCAACGATTTCCCGCGTGGCCATGTCTTTCACGCCGGCCGGATAGAGCCACCCTTCATCCGTATCGATACAGGTGATATCGGCCAACCAAACCGTATTGGGGGTGAGGCGGTGGAACGCCTGTTGCAACAGGTTTGGCGATGGGCTCATTTTGTGATTGCTATCCGTTGTCACGGGCTTGCGGCGCTTGTTCGGGCGTGGAGACACCTTGTTTTCCTTCATGATCCGCGCCACCCGCCGCTCGGAGACGGTTTCGCCATCGGCCACCAGGTCCTGATGGATCCGCTTTGATCCGTAGCATTTCCTGCCGGCTTTGAAGAAAGTCTTGATCCTGGGCAGCGGTTCCGGATCTCGAACGTCTCGATCTGCTTTACGCTGATCCCTCGCCGGTTGGCCGGCCAGCAAACCATAAAACCGGCCCCGGGAAATCGCCGGAACCCTGCAAAGCGTGGAAACCGCGTATTGAGCTTTATGGGCAGTGACGAATATGCGCTTGTTCGTCATGGTTTCACCGCCCGTGTCGCGAAAAAAGCGGATGCTTTGTGCAAAATCTCCACTTCCTCTGTCAGGCGTCTGTTCTCCTTGCGAAGACGGGCCGGTTCCGCTGCATCCGCCTTCCGCCGCCGCTTGGCTTCAGCTGAGCCGAACGCTTCGATCTCAAGCCGCCAGGTCTTCAACTGTGTGCCGGTGATTCCAGGCTCCCTGGCAACGCTGCCCTGTGTCGCGCCCGGTTCATAAACCCGCTCAACCGCCGCTGCTTTAGAGGCTGTTCCAAAAGTAGTTGACTGATATCACGTGCTTATGATTCATTGGTTTTGAAAGAAACTGGAGGATCCCATGACGTGGACAGACATCACCCGCGCAGAGCATAGGCGTAAAACGGGCTTTTATCCAAGCGATTTAACTATGGAGGACAGGGGAATCGCATGAGTTTCACGGCGCGAGGATTTGAAGCGGGAAGCGGTTGTTCCAGCCTGCCTTTTTCCGCATTCCTCCGAGGGAGTTCTCGCTTTTTGCTTTGTTGAGCAAATTCATTGCGATGTGCCTGATGACGGCGAAGTTGGCGGGTGCGTGATCTTTTCGTATCCGGCTGTCGTCATCGCGGAAGGTGACATCAAGCACCCGGTGGAGGCGGTTTTCAATTCCCCGGTGAGAGCGTACGGCATGGGCAAAGCGCGCGGCGTCTTTCGGCAGGGACGGGATGAAGTACCGCGTTTGCCGTGTCGTCTTCCCGCCACTTTCCCGAAGCGAGACGACGCGGCCAATGCTGAGCAACCCCTCCCGATGGGGATGGCGCTTTTTCAACCGGCCGATGGCGTCGCATTGGGTGTATGTTCGCGTTTCAATCCTACCCTTGTCGCCGTCAACCGTCTGTAGTGATTCTGTGTTTTCCCGATCCTGTTCTTCAAACCACAGTTTCACGTCTTCATGGAGAAGCCCCTGATTGCCCTTCAGGGCCAGCACATAGTCAGCACCCTTGTCACGGATTTTGCAGGCGATCTCACGTTGGCACCCCATCGCATCCAGCGTCACGACCGCGCCCTCCAGGAAGAGCAAATCCAGGAGAACGGGGATGTCCCTGATCCCGTTCCTTTTGTGCGCGCCGGGCACGAGGCGTAGATCGTTACACCGGGCCGGGATCAGATGCAGAGGCGTTTCACCACCGGCCTTTGAGCCTCGCGCTGTCTTGCCGTCAATGGTGTAAAACGCGGAGCAATATTGGGCCACAGAAGCGGCTGCATATCGCAGTTGTAGCGGAGTAAAAGTCCGCCAGTTTGTGCCCTTCGTTTATTCGGAGGGCGGGAGATGTATTCTGTGGATATTTATAGTCGTGTGCGCCGTGCTTGTTTGAAGGACGGTATGTCTGGCCGAGAAGCGGCGCGGTTTTTCAACATGGCGTAATCAGGATCAGCACTCAGTTACCCCTGTTATTCTGGATGCACATGCAATTGAAAAGGAGACTGACCAATGGAATATTTTGCTGGTTTGGATGTGTCCATGGAAGAGACGCATATCTGCATTCTGGATCGTGAAGGGGCCCTTATTCGTGAAGGAAAAGCGAGCTCAACACCAAAAGCGATCGCTGACTTCCTCGCTTCTGGACCACCATGTGCCAAAGTTGTATTTGAAACGGGACGGATGGCACCAATGCTTTACCATGGGCTGACGGAGCTTGGTGTCCCGGTTGTTTGCATCGAGAGCAGGCAAGCATATCAGGCCCTTAAATCTCTGGCCGGCCACAAGACGGACCGCAATGATGCCCGCGGTTTGGCACACCTGGCGCGGACGGGATTCTACAAGCCGACCCATGTCAAATCACTGTCAGCGCACGCAATCCGGTCGCTGATCGCAGCCCGCAAGAAGCTGGTCGGACAGCGTGTGACGCTCGACAATCAGATCCGCGGTCTGGTCGTCGTCTTCGGCGTGCGGCTGCCACGAGCTTTGTCTCCGGCATTCAAAAACGCGGCGCTAAAAGTTAGCGATGGAGTGCCTGGCCTCCATGCCGCAATTTGCGGACTGTTCGCAGCACGCGAAGCAATCCTCGCGGCGGTTGCAGCCATTGATGGCGACATCAAAAAGATGACCCGCAAATCCGAAGTCTGCCAGCGCCTTATGACGGTACCAGGGGTCGGTCCGATCACAGCATTGGCCTTTGCCGCAGCAATTGATGATCCGTCGCGTTTCAGGAAATCGCGTGATGTGGGGGCGTATCTTGGACTGGTGCCGCGACGGCATCAATCTGGTGAAATCGACTACACGGGCAGCATCTCAAAGCGGGGCGACGTGCGCGTCAGAACGCTTCTCTATGAGGCCGCCAATGTGATGCTGACGCGGTATGCCGCTCCGCTCAAATTGAAGACATGGGCCCTCGCAATCGGTGCGCGCTCAACGATGAGAAAGGCCCGAGTGGCTCTGGCGCGTCGTCTGGCAATCATACTTCATGCCATTATGCGAGACAAAACTGACTTCCAGTCCGCGTAAGGCTTACGAGGCGACAACGAGGATTCCTAAATCAAAGTTCCCATCTGGGACGATGCCCGAGGGAGGGCGTGAGACACGGCGCCGATTCTGTAGCAACAGCCAAGACCAACGGTATGATTGCGGTTTCAACATTGCCGACCCACACCCAGCCAACCCCATCATGAACCTCAGAGTTCGAAGAGAACAAAGGCAACCTCTGACATCAAAAGCAGGAAACTCAGGAAACACGCATTGACAGATTAGAGAACAAAGATCGTAAGACGATCGCGAAGATGCTGCGCCATGAACTTCCGCCTGGGTATCGTCGGTCGGAAGCGCCTCGGCGGCCAACGCTTGATGGTTATGTTGGTGTGGTCGATGAGATACTGCGCACAGACAAAGCCCTGATCAAAAAGCAGCGACACACGGCCAAGCGCATCTTTGAACGGCTGCGCGATGAGCATGGATATGCCGGCAGCCTGACCACGGTGACCTATTACGTGCGCGAGCAAAAACGGCGCACCAAAGAGGTGTTTGTGCCGTTGTCGCATCGGCCGGGCCATGCGCAGGTTGATTTTGGTGAGACGCTGGGCGTGATCGGTGGCGTGGAATGCAAGATCCACTTCTTCGTGATGAGCTTGCCACATTCTGATGCGGTGTTTGTGAAGGGATATCCAGCTGAGACAACCGAGGCGTTTTGCGATGGCCATGTGTCCGCCTTTGCATTCTTTGGCGGCATTCCGCAATCCATTCTCTACGACAATACCAAGATCGCCGTGGCTCGGATACTCGGGGATAAGACGCGCATCCGCACACGTCGGTTTACGGAACTGCAGTCGCATTACTTGTTTGATGACAAGTTTGGCAGACCCGCGCGAGGGAACGATAAAGGCAACGTTGAGGGCATGGTTGGATACACCCGCCGCAACTTCATGGTTCCCGCACCTCGCTATGACAGCTTTGATGATCTGAACGCACATTTGGAAGAGAAGTGTTTAGCACGTCAGGACGATACGTTGCGGGGTCACACCCAAACCATAGGCGCACGCCTGATGTCGGATTTGGATGCTCTGATGGGATTGCCCGTCGCAGAATATGAAGCCTGCGATCACGTCAGCACGCGTGCAACGTCGATCTCAATGGTGCGCTATCGCAGCAATGATTACTCGGTGCCAGTAGCCTATGCGCACCACGATGTTCATGTGCGTGGGTTTGTGCATGAGGTTATCATCGGCTGCGGCAATGAGATTATTGCGCGGCACAAACGATCCTACACATCAGCGGATATGGTCTTTGACCCATTGCACTTTTTGCCCCTGCTTGAACAAAAGGTGGGTGCCCTGGATCAGGCCGCGCCTTTGCAGGGTTGGCATTTGCCAGATGTATTTGCCACGCTGCACCGACTGCTTGAAGCCAGAATGGGTAAGCCGGGCAAGCGAGAATACGTTCAAGTCTTGCGCCTTTTGGAGACCTTCGAAATGGATGTTGTGCAAGGCGCAATCCAGCAGGCAATAGATATGGGTGCAATTGGCTATGACGCCGTAAAACACCTTGTACTGTGTCGGGTTGAGAAGCGGCCACCACGATTGGATTTGGACTTCTATCCATACTTGCCCAAGGCCAATGTCGGCACAACACGCCCATCCAGTTACATGAGCTTGATGGGAAGGACCGCGGCATGACCGAAGCCCCTCGGATTCTTCTACGGCATCATCTTAAACAACTGCGACTGCCAACGTTCCAAGGCGAGTATGCCAAACAGGCGCAGCTCTGTGCTGCAGAGAACAAAGATCACATCCACTATCTGGCGCGGCTGTGTGAGATGGAATTGATCGACCGCGAACGCCGGATGATTGAACGGCGCATCAAAGCGGCGAAGTTCCCCAGCACCAAGAGCTTGGATAGCTTTGACTTCAAGATCATGCCAAGCTTGAACAAGCCCCTGACGATGGATCTGGCACGATGCGATTACGTTAATCGCAGGGAGAACATCATCGCGCTCGGCCCGTCAGGCACGGGCAAGACACACATCGCCCTGGGACTTGGGCTGGCTGCATGTCAAAGAGGACTGAAGGTGCGCTTCACAACGGCTGCGGCATTAGTCCATGATCTGATCGAGGCTCAAGATGAGCGGAGATTGCAGCGCCTTCAAAAGCAACTGACCAGCCAGAACCTGTTGATCATTGATGAACTGGGCTTCGTACCGCTCAGCAAATCTGGCGCAGAGCTGCTCTTCGAGGTCATATCCCAATGCTATGAACGCGGCTCCATCATCATAACCTCGAACCTGCCCTTCGATGAATGGACTGAAGTCTTTGGCTCTGAGCGGCTGACCGGTGCGCTACTCGATCGTTTAACCCATCACGTCCACATCCTCGAGATGAATGGCGAAAGCTATCGGCTCAAACACAGTCGCAACAACCGAAAATAACCAGCCCGCAATCACAGTCAGAATAATGCTGGCCTTATGGCCAGCATGCGCTTTGGCACGCTTCAGCTTTGTGACGAGCACGCGTGCAAAAGCGCCACAAAAACATCAACCGAAGTGGCCCATTTTTACGCCGCGACATGGACCCATTTTACTCTGCGATTGACACTTTTGAGTCAGACTCTTATACTCGTCCGTATAGTTCCGTCGATGTTGTCCCATTTCGTGCCCCTTTCATGGACAGGGGTAAAGTACCCCAGTGTCCGGAAACAGGGACGAAGTTCAAACCCCATATGTTTCGATTTATTGGGTTGCTCCGCGAAGGATGAATTTTATCAAGCAGCGCGTTCCATATTCCTAAAACCACCCGGCCAGTCGCCCCACGACAGTTCCCTGCGGCTTAAGATACTGAGCCGCAAAGCAACCGATGACGAGCGCGATGCCCAAGTCACCGTGACCACCTGCGGATCGCTGCTGCGCGATGATGCTGTTGCCTGCTACCGTTGTCTCAATGGTGAAGCTTGCGAGGTCGGCTTCGATCTCTTGTTTGAGCGGCAGGTCTTGCGCAATCTTCAGTTCGCCTGACGCGAACAGCACAGCCGTGTTTTCGATCATTAAGGTTTTGGATGCGTTGATGTACTTACCCGAACGTCGCCACTCTTGGCCCGCCGTCATTTGGATCGCCATGTGATCCGCGCCCTCCGCCATCGGATACCAAACGCCGCAACAGGCGTTCAACAATATGACTTGGAAAATGGCCGCATAGGGTCAATAACTAAACTGTCCGGAAACAGGGACGAAGTCCAGTCTTCGATCACAGCAACAGCGGAAAAGTCGTTTGCTTGTCCAAGGTCAGCCGAAACCCAATAGCGGCGGTGGCCGAGGATGCGTTGAACGGCCGGATCGCCGCCGTTGTCGTTGGTGATTGTGCCGTCTGGCCTTTCGACGACGCTCAAAGTGTCGGACATATTGCACCTTTCTTTCTGATGGCGTTCTCAATGATGGACAGGTCAAAATAGGAGGTGCCGTCGCTTAGAAACTCACACAGCACCTCCTGCCGAAAACGTGTTGCAGACAGCTGTTTGCGCAAGCGTTCAACACGGGCGTCTAAACGTGGGATCGACAAAGCGGGAACCTTAATGCGGTGGATGCCGTCGTCGGGTTTTGCGTCGAGGTATATTCGTGTGGAAATACAAAAGACCTCTGCATAATTCAGGGTTCCGCCAAACTTTAGATTTTGATATCTTTAGGCCAATCGGATTTGGATGGCGATATGGACCTGTTTTTACGTGAAGCGACGGATCGGATTGGATTTGAAGACCCGCTTTTCAAGATCGATGCGCTTTTGGACTGGGGTGAGTTTTCCGCCATTCTGAACCGCGGTCCTGGACGGTCTGGTTTGGGCCCTTCCGGCTATACACCTCTTGTTTTGTTCAAGTGCCTGTTAGTGGGTCAGTGGCATGGCTTGTCGGACCCGAAGCTTGAACGTGCCTTAAAGGTCCGGCTGGATTTCATGCTGTTTTGCGGGCTTGATCTACATGGCCCTGTGCCAGATGAGACCACCCACTGTCGATTTCGCAATGCATTGGTTCACGCTGGTGTCTATGATGATCTTCTCGCCGAGGTTTGCCGACAGATCGAGAAACACGGCCTCAAGCTCCAGGAAGCCGAGGCGGCGATTATCGACGCAACCCTGATAGAGATCGCCGCCCGCCCGCGGACCCATATCGAGGCGCCGCAGGATCGCGAAGAAGGCGACACACAGGAGAACCCGGATGTGCACTACAGCGCAGATAAGGATGCCCGCTGGGTGAAGAAGGGCTCAAAGTGCACGCTGGGCTTCAAGGGTTTTGCCCGCACAGACGAAGAGGGGTACATCGACAAGGTGCATGTCACGCCCGCCAATGCGGGCGAAAGCCCGGAGTTCAAAACGATGATCAAGGGGCCAGTGCGCAGCGCGTATTGGCCGACAAGGCCTGCGCGGGCAAAGCCAACAGAGCCGCCCTGAAAGGACAGCACCGCGATGGCATCATGCGCAAGGCTGCACGGAACCGCCCTTTGCGCCAGTCCGAGAAACGTTTCAACAAGCAAATCTCCAAACGTCGATTCCGGGTTGAGCAGTGCTTTGGCACGATGAAACGTCTCTTCGGTCTACACCGCGCGCGCTACTTTGGTGTCGCTAAAACCCATGCGCAGATGGTCATGGCCGCCATCTCGCAGAACCTCCTCAAGGCCGCAAACAAAATAACTCTCAACCAACAAACCCAGGCAATCGCGTAAACCAAACCCGCAAAACCAATCCGCCTCAAATCCAGAGGCGGAACCCAAAAGCTGGCTCAAAAATCAATAAATCCCCAAATAGCGCAATCACGCAGAGGTCTTTACAAGTGTAGCAAGCTCGTGTTTGTTTTTCACAGTATTTTTCAAACGGGGTTCTGCCTGATCTGAGCGATTGAGTTTGGCGAGCGCGATGTCAATCGTCTTAAATTCAAGTTAAGAATGTGAGAGGCAGATCGCCGCCAAATCCGTATCTGGATTTCAAGTTATCGCGCGCGCGATAATCGAAAAACGCCGCTCATTGGAGCGACGCTTTCCTTTGTTCGCGGCTACTCAGCCGACGCCTGCAACCTCTTGACCAAGTCGACCATCGAAGGTGACAAATCCGTGTGGTGGTGCACGATCTTCCACTCCGCCGCATCCCGGCGATAGACATTCGTGACCCGACTGTCGATTGCGATCTCGATCCCGGCGAGCGTCAGTGTTCCGGTTTTTCGCAGCGGTCACTTATGTAACGCGCTTCGTCTCACACATAAGTCAAGCCGCATTAAGGGGCATTACAAGCGAAATGCCCAGGCAGGCGCGCAGGCGTTGTCACGCCTTAGACGGGCATATTGTCAAAGCGCGCTTCAATCGCCTCTCTCATCAATTCGTCAGCCAGATTGCGGATATCCTGGGGCACGGTCTCGTGCTGCTCGTCCAGCTGCGCCACCAGACGGGTGACCTCGGGTTCAAAAGCCAAGCGGTCCATTTCGGCCGCAGCGGTGATTTGCGCCTTTAACTCGTCCAGTCGCTTCAGAATGTCTTTCATATCCTCCTCCGTTCTTTTGTTGTGATTTATGGTTGGTCTTTGAATCTATATAGCACAGTTCTTGCACAGCGGTGTGTCCGGCAGAACATCCAGGCGCGCGGGCGAAATCGGGTCTTCGCAACGCGCGCAGATGCCATATCTGCCATCGCGCAACCGTTGCAGCGCCGCACGAATACGGGCGATCTCTTCCTGGCCGCTTTGGCCCAGTTGTTCCAGCACCTCTTCGCCTTCCCGCTCGACCGCAGCCTCTTCCCAATCCTTGGAAACAGGTTCGTCCAATTCGGACTCGATGGCGTGCAGTCGGGTGTCCAGCTCGCCCAACCGAGCAAGCAAAGCTCTGCGATATCCGGCAGTGTCGGTCATGACCCCTCCTCTTGAGTTCGTCAGTATGTTAACAAACCGCGACAGGGGGCACATTGACATGCGTCAAGCCCTGAGATTGAAACACATGCAAGAAACGTTATGTGTTAATCATACGGGAGAACACCATGTCACCAGATGTCACCGCTTTTTTCGACGATGCCACCAACACGATTTCTTATGTGGTGCGCGGTCCCGAGGGACGGGCCTGCGCGATCATCGATTCGGTGCTGGATTTCGATTACGCCTCTGGGCGCACGGACACGCGTTCAGCGGATCAGATCATCGCCTTTGTACGACGCGAAGCATTGGAGGTGGCCTGGCTGCTGGAAACCCATGTTCATGCCGACCACCTGTCCGCAGCGCCCTACCTGCAGGAGGCACTGGGCGGTCAAATCGGGATTGGCGACAATATCCGCGTGGTGCAGGATACATTCGGCAAGGTGTTTAATGAAGGCACCGAGTTTCAGCGCGATGGCTCGCAGTTTGATCTGCTGTTTCACCAAGGGGACAGCTTTCACATCGGCCAATTGCGCGGTGACGTGATGCACACGCCCGGACACACCCCGGCCTGCATGACTTATGTGATTGGCGATGCGGCCTTTGTCGGCGACACGCTGTTCATGCCCGATTTCGGCACCGCACGCTGTGACTTTCCTGGCGGATCATCCGAGATGCTGTATCAATCCATTCAGAAAATTCTGTCCCTGCCGGATGAGACACGGATTTTCGTAGGCCATGATTACAAAGCTCCCGGGCGCGATGTTTATGCGTGGGAGACCACAGTGGGCGAACAAAAGGCCCGCAACGTGCATGTGGGCGATGCCACGCCTTGCGAGGATTTCGTGAAAATGCGCGATGCGCGGGATGCACAGCTTGCGATGCCCCGGCTGATCGTGCCCTCGTTACAGGTCAATATGCGCGCGGGCCACATGCCGCCCGAAGATGACGATGGCAATGTTTTCCTGAAAGTACCGGTCAACAAGCTCTGATCACGCTAGCCGTCCGCTGGCTGCGGCAGGGACTGAGGCGGAAGGTTTGCAGAGGTCTCAGGCGTGGCAGGATCGCCGCCCGCGTCGGGCTGGGCCGGCAGCATGTCGAGATCATAGTCAAACGTGCTTTCTATGGCGGCAGATTCTGGCGGCATCTGCCTGTGTAAAACGCGGAGCAATATTGGGCCACAGAAGCGGCTGCATATCGCAGTTGTAGCGGAGTAAAAGTCCGCCAGTTTGTGCCCTTCGTTTATTCGGAGGGCGGGAGATGTATTCTGTGGATATTTATAGTCGTGTGCGCCGTGCTTGTTTGAAGGACGGTATGTCTGGCCGAGAAGCGGCGCGGTTTTTCAACATGGCGTAATCAGGATCAGCACTCAGTTACCCCTGTTATTCTGGATGCACATGCAATTGAAAAGGAGACTGACCAATGGAATATTTTGCTGGTTTGGATGTGTCCATGGAAGAGACGCATATCTGCATTCTGGATCGTGAAGGGGCCCTTATTCGTGAAGGAAAAGCGAGCTCAACACCAAAAGCGATCGCTGACTTCCTCGCTTCTGGACCACCATGTGCCAAAGTTGTATTTGAAACGGGACGGATGGCACCAATGCTTTACCATGGGCTGACGGAGCTTGGTGTCCCGGTTGTTTGCATCGAGAGCAGGCAAGCATATCAGGCCCTTAAATCTCTGGCCGGCCACAAGACGGACCGCAATGATGCCCGCGGTTTGGCACACTTGGCGCGGACGGGATTCTACAAGCCGACCCATGTCAAATCACTGTCAGCGCACGCAATCCGGTCGCTGATCGCAGCCCGCAAGAAGCTGGTCGGACAGCGTGTGACGCTCGACAATCAGATCCGCGGTCTGGTCGTCGTCTTCGGCGTGCGGCTGCCACGAGCTTTGTCTCCGGCATTCAAAAACGCGGCGCTAAAAGTTAGCGATGGAGTGCCTGGCCTCCATGCCGCAATTTGCGGACTGTTCGCAGCACGCGAAGCAATCCTCGCGGCGGTTGCAGCCATTGATGGCGACATCAAAAAGATGACCCGCAAATCCGAAGTCTGCCAGCGCCTTATGACGGTACCAGGGGTCGGTCCGATCACAGCATTGGCCTTTGCCGCAGCAATTGATGATCCGTCGCGTTTCAGGAAATCGCGTGATGTGGGGGCGTATCTTGGACTGGTGCCGCGACGGCATCAATCTGGTGAAATCGACTACACGGGCAGCATCTCAAAGCGGGGCGACGTGCGCGTCAGAACGCTTCTCTATGAGGCCGCCAAT
Organism: Roseovarius sp.; assembly: GCA_965207105.1. Taxonomy (GTDB): domain Bacteria; phylum Pseudomonadota; class Alphaproteobacteria; order Rhodobacterales; family Rhodobacteraceae; genus Roseovarius. Next base: position 83,956 of record CBDBLS010000031.1, read on the forward strand.
GTGATGCTGACGCGGTATGCCGCTCCGCTCAAATTGAAGACATGGGCCCTCGCAATCGGTGCGCGCTCAACGATGAGAAAGGCCCGAGTGGCTCTGGCGCGTCGTCTGGCAATCATACTTCATGCCATTATGCGAGACAAAACTGACTTCCAGTCCGCGTAAGGCTTACGAGGCGACAACGAGGATTCCTAAATCAAAGTTCCCATCTGGGACGATGCCCGAGGGAGGGCGTGAGACACGGCGCCGATTCTGTAGCAACAGCCAAGACCAACGGTATGATTGCGGTTTCAACATTGCCGACCCACACCCAGCCAACCCCATCATGAACCTCAGAGTTCGAAGAGAACAAAGGCAACCTCTGACATCAAAAGCAGGAAACTCAGGAAACACGCATTGACAGATTAGAGAACAAAGATCGTAAGACGATCGCGAAGATGCTGCGCCATGAACTTCCGCCTGGGTATCGTCGGTCGGAAGCGCCTCGGCGGCCAACGCTTGATGGTTATGTTGGTGTGGTCGATGAGATACTGCGCACAGACAAAGCCCTGATCAAAAAGCAGCGACACACGGCCAAGCGCATCTTTGAACGGCTGCGCGATGAGCATGGATATGCCGGCAGCCTGACCACGGTGACCTATTACGTGCGCGAGCAAAAACGGCGCACCAAAGAGGTGTTTGTGCCGTTGTCGCATCGGCCGGGCCATGCGCAGGTTGATTTTGGTGAGACGCTGGGCGTGATCGGTGGCGTGGAATGCAAGATCCACTTCTTCGTGATGAGCTTGCCACATTCTGATGCGGTGTTTGTGAAGGGATATCCAGCTGAGACAACCGAGGCGTTTTGCGATGGCCATGTGTCCGCCTTTGCATTCTTTGGCGGCATTCCGCAATCCATTCTCTACGACAATACCAAGATCGCCGTGGCTCGGATACTCGGGGATAAGACGCGCATCCGCACACGTCGGTTTACGGAACTGCAGTCGCATTACTTGTTTGATGACAAGTTTGGCAGACCCGCGCGAGGGAACGATAAAGGCAACGTTGAGGGCATGGTTGGATACACCCGCCGCAACTTCATGGTTCCCGCACCTCGCTATGACAGCTTTGATGATCTGAACGCACATTTGGAAGAGAAGTGTTTAGCACGTCAGGCCGATACGTTGCGGGGTCACACCCAAACCATAGGCGCACGCCTGATGTCGGATTTGGATGCTCTGATGGGATTGCCCGTCGCAGAATATGAAGCCTGCGATCACGTCAGCACGCGTGCAACGTCGATCTCAATGGTGCGCTATCGCAGCAATGATTACTCGGTGCCAGTAGCCTATGCGCACCACGATGTTCATGTGCGTGGGTTTGTGCATGAGGTTATCATCGGCTGCGGCAATGAGATTATTGCGCGGCACAAACGATCCTACACATCAGCGGATATGGTCTTTGACCCATTGCACTTTTTGCCCCTGCTTGAACAAAAGGTGGGTGCCCTGGATCAGGCCGCGCCTTTGCAGGGTTGGCATTTGCCAGATGTATTTGCCACGCTGCACCGACTGCTTGAAGCCAGAATGGGTAAGCCGGGCAAGCGAGAATACGTTCAAGTCTTGCGCCTTTTGGAGACCTTCGAAATGGATGTTGTGCAAGGCGCAATCCAGCAGGCAATAGATATGGGTGCAATTGGCTATGACGCCGTAAAACACCTTGTACTGTGTCGGGTTGAGAAGCGGCCACCACGATTGGATTTGGACTTCTATCCATACTTGCCCAAGGCCAATGTCGGCACAACACGCCCATCCAGTTACATGAGCTTGATGGGAAGGACCGCGGCATGACCGAAGCCCCTCGGATTCTTCTACGGCATCATCTTAAACAACTGCGACTGCCAACGTTCCAAGGCGAGTATGCCAAACAGGCGCAGCTCTGTGCTGCAGAGAACAAAGATCACATCCACTATCTGGCGCGGCTGTGTGAGATGGAATTGATCGACCGCGAACGCCGGATGATTGAACGGCGCATCAAAGCGGCGAAGTTCCCCAGCACCAAGAGCTTGGATAGCTTTGACTTCAAGATCATGCCAAGCTTGAACAAGCCCCTGACGATGGATCTGGCACGATGCGATTACGTTAATCGCAGGGAGAACATCATCGCGCTCGGCCCGTCAGGCACGGGCAAGACACACATCGCCCTGGGACTTGGGCTGGCTGCATGTCAAAGAGGACTGAAGGTGCGCTTCACAACGGCTGCGGCATTAGTCCATGATCTGATCGAGGCTCAAGATGAGCGGAGATTGCAGCGCCTTCAAAAGCAACTGACCAGCCAGAACCTGTTGATCATTGATGAACTGGGCTTCGTACCGCTCAGCAAATCTGGCGCAGAGCTGCTCTTCGAGGTCATATCCCAATGCTATGAACGCGGCTCCATCATCATAACCTCGAACCTGCCCTTCGATGAATGGACTGAAGTCTTTGGCTCTGAGCGGCTGACCGGTGCGCTACTCGATCGTTTAACCCATCACGTCCACATCCTCGAGATGAATGGCGAAAGCTATCGGCTCAAACACAGTCGCAACAACCGAAAATAACCAGCCCGCAATCACAGTCAGAATAATGCTGGCCTTATGGCCAGCATGCGCTTTGGCACGCTTCAGCTTTGTGACGAGCACGCGTGCAAAAGCGCCACAAAACATCAACCGAAGTGGCCCATTTTTACGCCGCGACATGGACCCATTTTACTCTGCGATTGACACCGATTGTCACCTGTTCAACGGTGATGACCGATAAAGCCAGTTCAAACAGTGTTTCGGCGGATTTGGCCAAGGACAGGCGCAGGGCCTTGGACGGCGACATGGCGCGCGCGTCAAACCCTTCCCGGCCCACACGGGCCTTCCTGTGAATGATCGAAGATGTGTCCTTCAGGGCCATTCCTGTCGCCGTAGCCTGCTTGTCAGTTCAAGTCACAGGTTAACCAGAATTTGGTTACCAAAGCGTTTCGCGAAGCACTGAAGCCCCTCTGATTACATCACTATTGTGCCGCCATCTTGATCACCACCGGCAATCTCACGCGGAATGACGCCCCGCCCTGCCCGGGAAGATAGTTTATTCCACCGCCCAGATGCGCCATAATCTCACGACAGATCGACAGGCCAAGCCCCGCACCGCGCGCCTCATTCTGCCCCACGCGGGTGAATTTCTCAAAAATCATCAACTGCTGATCGGTGGGCACGCCCGAGCCATTGTCAGTGAAATCAATCAACAGGTCATCGCCTTCGGTCGTTGTGCGGATCGTCACCACTGGATCCTCGGCATCACAATATTTGCGCGCGTTCGAGATCAGGTTGATGAACACCTGCGACAGGCGATCAAGATCAGTGCTGAGCATGACATCTTCGGCCTCACGATTGCGCCGGATGGTCAGGGTCCGTGCATCGCCGCTGGACACCGACACACAGCGATCCAGCACTTGCCGCAGCGTGCCATGCTCCACGTTCAGGATCACCTGCCCGTTTTCCAGCACGCTGAGGTCCAGAAGATCATCCAGCAACCGAGTCAGGCGCAGCGCCTCGCCATGGATGATAGTGGCGTATTTATCCTGCTCAACGGGCGTCAAATCATTGGTATCGAGCAGGATTTCCGAAAATGCCCGCAACGATGTCATCGGCGTGCGCAGCTCGTGACTGACCTGAGACAGGAAGGTGTCTTTCTGTGCGGACATCTGGGTCAGCTTGTCATTGGCGTTGCGCAATTGTCGAGCCGTGTGGCTGAGTTCCTGTGATTTGGTTTCAAGCTGGCTGGAATACTCCATGATCTGTGCGGTTTCATCGGCCACCGCCATCAGGTCCTGCACCGACACGGTCGCCCCGCCCACGATTTGTGAGATCATCGCATGGGCCGTCGCCCCTCCGACCGAGCCGGATAATTCCCGCTCAAGCCGTTGCAGGAAATCCGGTGAGGGTTCGGGCAGATAGTCGGGCAATCCCTGCCCACGGGCGGCCTTGGCAAAGAACTGCTGGGCCTCGGACGCCCCCATGATCCTTTGCGACATGATCAACAGGTCTTCGCTTTGTGCCAGCCCCCCGCTCCAGCTGCCGGTGGTGGCCGAATGTTGGAACACATTGACAAACTGCGCGCCCTGCAACCGCTCCAGCGGGGTCGGAAAGCTGAGCAGCGGCACACCGACAAAGGCGATGATATTCAACAACATGCTCCACATCACCGCATGGACCAGCGGGTCCATCCCCTCGGTCCAGAACAGCGCATTGGGCCTGAGCCAACTGAGCCCCCACAGCCCCTGTTCAAACACCGCCTGAGCGATCAGAACCGATGGCCCGAAACTGGGCAGGAACAAACAATATAGCCACACAGACGACCCCACCAGCAAGCCGGCCAGCGCCCCCGAGCGGGTCGCGCCGCGCCAAAAGATGCCGCCCATCATCGCAGGCAGGAACTGGGCCACCCCGGCGAAGGACACCAGCCCCATTGCCGCCAATGCTGCGCCCCCGCCCGACATGCGGAAGTAAGCATAGCCCAATAGCGCGACGCCCACGATGGATAAGCGCCGCGCCAGCAGCGCCACTTGCCGTACATCGCCCGAGACCACTGCGCTTCCCCCGGTCGCGCGCAGCCAGATCGGCATCACGATATGGTTGGACAGCATGGTCGACAGGGCAATCGCCGCCACGATCACCATTGAGGTGGCCGAAGAAAACCCACCAAGGAAAGACAGGATCGCCAACCCATCACGCCCCTCCTGCAATGGCAGGGTCAGCACAAACAGGCTGATCAGCATCATGTACGCCGGAAACGCCCAACTGGCCGTGCGCAGATGGCTTTCGTCCTCGTTTTCGACCACCATCACCTGAAGCATCCGCGGCAGGCACAGGAAGGCGGCAGCCGACAGCATCGTCACTCCGACCCAGCGGCTGCCCGGCACCTCCCATGTGGCGATCTTGGAGTCATCAATCCGGGCCAGCGTCTCGCCAATGCCACCGGCCAGCCCCCAAACCACGAAGACGCCCACCGCCAGAAGCGCGAACAGCTTGACCACCGCCTCAAGCGCGATGGCCATGACCACCCCGTGATGGCGTTCGTTGGCGTTGAGGTTGCGGGTGCCAAACAACACGGTGAACAGCGCCAGACCAATGGCCACCCACAGCGCAGTCGCCTCGATGCTGGGCAGTTCTGATCCGGGATCGTTCTCGGCAAAGGCCGAAAAGGACAGCGCCACGGATTGCAATTGCAGCGCGATGTAAGGCGTCGCCCCGATCACCGCGAGAACGGTCACCAGAATCGCCAGGAGGTTGGACTTGCCAAAGCGCGAGGAAATCAGGTCGGCGATCGAGGTGATCCGCTGAGTGCGCCCGATCCGCACCATTTTACGCAACGCCCACCACCAGCCAACCATCACAAGGCTGGGGCCCAGATAGATCGTCAGATACTCAAGGCCCGAGCGTGCAGCAAACCCCACCGCGCCATAAAATGTCCAGGCGGTGCAATAGATCGACAGCGACAGCGTATAAATCCACGGGCTGCGCAACCACCGCCCCCGGCCCCGCAAGGCCGCACGATCCGCGCCAAAGGCCACAGCAAACAACAAGGCCACATACAGCAGGCAGACCAGAACAAGCATGTTCAGCGTGACCATTCACTCGTCCTTTTCGGCCCCGGCCTTTCGGTCGTCCGGGGCAAGATAGGCCTGCAACACGGCCCCCAGAACCGCCAGCATCACCCAGACCCCAAAGATATAGCCCATCACATGGGTGGTCAGCACACCACTGCCCTCGCCCGAACTCCACAGCATCGGCAGCGCCAGCAGCACGATACCAAAGATCGGCAGCAATCGGGCCGCATCGGCCAGACGACGCCGACGATAGGTGGCGCGTTCCAGAAACAGCGGTTTTTGCGCCTTGTTGCTCATGGGGTCACCAGATCGCGGACCGCATCCAGCACTTCCGCGTTGGAAAACGGCTTGGTCATAAAGCGGCTGACGCCAAACCGCTCGGCCATCTCGCGGTCTTTCACTTGCCCGCGCGCGGTCAGCATCAGCACAGGCAGATCGGCCATCGCCTCGTCAGCGCGAAGTTCCTGTAAAATCTCAAAGCCGCTTTTACCCGGCAGCATCACATCCAGAATCACCAGATCGGGGGCGCGATGGCGCACCGCATCCACCGCGTCATGGCCGTTGGAATGTGTTTTCACGTCCCAGCCTTCGCGCGACAGGATAAAGCTGACAGCCTCAATGATATTGGGCTCATCCTCGATCAAAAGCACTTTCTTATTCATCTATTATAGTCCCCCCTCCACCCGGGCAGGCCCCGGCGGTTCGCTCACTATGTGAAATCGCGTCGCGGCTGTCAAAAACCCTTTGCCAAAATCGACGGTTCGCGCCGGGCGACACAGCCCTCGGTAGGACAAACACGGCAAGTGGTGCCCACTGCTCGGGCCTGGGTCGGATCAATCCCGGGCGGGGCCGGCAACAACAGCATATAGGCCCGCAGGCTGGCCGGTTGGTTAAAGCGCGCTTTGGTCAGATGCTCGGCCATACTGTAGCTTTGCATCGGGCTATGACCGCGCCCTGACTGAACCACCATCGTATGTTGGGGCATCGCAGGGGTGCCAAGCGCCTGATAAAGCGGCCACAGGGCGCAGGCCCCGGCGGCGCTTGGAATGTCAAATCCGGGCAAGGGTTTGCGGTAGACCAATGTTCCCGTAGCATCGCAGATCACCAGCCCAACGGGGCCAAACACATCCATCGGCAATCCGGCCAGACGGCGAAACAGGCACCCTGCCCCAACATCCAGCTGATCCAGCAAGCGGTCCGGGCGCAGCCCGTGATCGTCAATCGCCTGCTGCAAAACGCTCATGGGCAAGGCAGCGGCGTCCCTGGCGTATTGTTCCAAGGCATCATGGGTCAGGCTGCGCGCCGCATCGCTGACCAATGCCGGGCTGTTCGCAATGAGATCGGCGACGTCCCCCTCTCCGCCTTCAAGGGCGGCGATATGATAATCCTGCGCGGCCAGAAAGGCGTGCAGCTCGTCCTGGGGCGATCTGATTTCGGATTCCTTGTCCGGCGCACCCTCCAGATAGCGCACAAGATCCTCGGCGCCTTCAGCCAGACGGCGACTGTCCTCGTTGATGTTGCGGTTAAAACGCGCACGCCATTCGGGTTTCAATTCCTTGGTGTCGGCCAGGATCGACGCGGTCGAGCGGATCGCTGTCACCATCGAAATCACCTCATGCAGCGAGGCGGCCAATTGCGGATCATGGGCCAGACGGTCAGTCAGGGCCTGCACGGTCTGCTCTAACCCTTCGGCGCGGCGCGCCGTTTCGGTCAACAATCCGGCCCAGCCCGGAAAGCGGCTGGCAAATTCTTCGATGCGGTCCAGTTCGACCGTCTGGCTGGTGTCAGCACCTGCGGCCTCATGAAGCCCTGCGATCAACGTCGCCTCGGCCCCTTCGCTTAGCCAGGCGGCATCAACCTCAAGCGCCTCGGCCAGCTGCAACAGCCGTTTGCCGCCGATTCTGCGCCGGTTATGTTCGATCAGATTCAGATACGAGGGCGAAATCCCTGCCCGCCCCGCCAGATCAGACTGTTTTATACCTGCCAGCACGCGTCTTTCGCGAATCCGGCTGCCGACCATCGAACTTTGCGCCATGGCGAATTTCCTTTAGGTTTCACCGGGTTTCCGGATCGCAAACAAAGTAATTTACAAAATCACCATACCTCTTGTCGATTTTTTTACAAAAAAATTATTAGGACAAAGTGGCTTGTTGCGAAATTTTCTTACTCTCAGCGATAATGCATTTGCACAAAGTGCGATCTCGGGGCGGCGCGGAGGAGGTGCCCCCCCTCGGATTTCTTAATGGGAGGATACTAATGTCCAAATCGAACTTCACGCGTCGTGGCATGCTGAAGACCAGCGCTATTGCTGGGGCTGGCGTCGCGCTGCCGACGATCTTTACCGCATCGTCAGTGCGGGCCCACACCAACGCGCCCACCGGTGATACAGTCACCCTGGGTTTCAACGTCCCGCAATCGGGCCCCTATGCGGATGAGGGTGCAGACGAACTGCGCGCTTATGAGCTGGCGGTCGAGCACCTGAATGGTGGCAGCGATGGCGGCATGATGAACACATTCTCGTCCAAGGCCCTGCAAGGCAACGGCATCCTGGGCAAGAAAGTCATCTATGTGACCGGCGACACCCAGACCAAGTCGGACGCAGCCCGCGCCTCGGCCAAGTCGATGATCGAAAAAGACGGCGCGGTGATGATCACCGGTGGCTCGTCCTCGGGTGTGGCTGTGGCTGTTCAGGCGCTGTGCCAGGAGGCCGGCATCATCTTTATGGCGGGTCTGACCCACTCGAACGACACCACGGGCAAAGACCGCAAGGCCAACGGCTTCCGCCACTTCTTTAACTCGTATATGTCGGGCGCTGCCTTGGCTCCGGTTCTGGCCGCCAACTATGGCACAGATCGCAAAGCCTATCACCTGACAGCTGACTATAACTGGGGTTACACCACAGAAGAAGCCGTGCGCGCCTCGACCGAAGCCATGGGTTGGGAAACAACAGCCGCTGTGAAGACACCGCTGACCCAAACCGACTTCAGCTCGTATATCGCACCGGTTCTGCAATCAGGGGCCGACACGCTGGTACTGAACCACTACGGCGGGAACATGGTGAATTCGCTGACCAACGCGGTGCAGTTCGGCCTGCGTGACAAGCAGGTGAACGGCAAAGACTTCCAGATCGTTGTTCCGCTGTATTCTCGCCTGATGGCGAAGGGTGCCGGTGCCAACGTGAAGGGTATCTTTGGCTCGACCAACTGGCACTGGTCGCTGACCGATGAAGGTTCGAAAGCCTTCGTGAAATCCTTCGGCACTAAATACGGCTTCCCGCCGTCACAGGCTGCGCACACCTGCTATGTTCAGGCCCTGCTTTATGCAGATGCCGTGGAACGCGCCGGATCGTTCGCCCCCTGCGCTGTTGGCGAAGCCCTGAAGGACTTTGAGTTCGACGGTATGGGCAACGGTAAGACATTGTACCGTGGCGACGATCACCAGTGCTTCAAAGACGTGCTGGTTGTGAAAGGCAAAGAGAACCCGGACTCCGAGTTCGACCTTCTGGAAATCGTCGAAGTCACACCGGTCGAGCAAGTGACCTACGCCCCTGATCACCCGCAAATGGGTGGACCCGAGGCCACATTGGGTGCATGTAACGACGGCGCGTAATAAGCGTCGCGTAAATCCGGGGTGGGCCCCTGCGGCCCCCCCACACCCCAAAATTATCTTTCGTTTTTTGCGCCCGTACGGCGTCGCCTGACCTTGAAGGGACAGACCGATGGAAGCCATCATCCTGCAAATTCTAAATGGCCTTGATAAAGGGGCCGCCTACGCGCTGATCGCTCTTGGCCTTACACTGATCTTCGGCACGCTGGGCGTGGTGAACTTTGCCCACGGGGCGTTGTTCATGATCGGGGCGTTCTGCGCCGTGACCCTCAGCCGGCTGTTCACGCTCAGCCACGAAGTGCCTGTCCCGGGCGAGGTAGATTTCCTTGGCAACCCCAAGATGGAAAACATACCCTATATCTATGATATTCTGGGCGAGGCCACAGGTGCGACAATCATTGACTGGGCCGTACCGCTGTCGATCCTCTTTGCCATTCCGGTGATGATGTTGATCGGGGTGATCATGGAACGCGGGCTGATCAAGCATTTCTACAACCGCCCGCATGCCGACCAGATTCTGGTGACTTTTGGTCTGGCCATCGTTTTGCAGGAAATCATCAAGTATTTCTACGGTGCCAACCCGATCCCGACCCCCGCGCCTGACGCATTCCGGGGATCGTTCGATTTTGGTGCCGCTCTGGGCTTTGACCCCAACATGATCATCTACCCCTACTGGCGACTGGTCTATTTTGCCTTTGCGGCAGTGATCATCGGTGGTGTGTTTGCCTTCCTGCAATTCACCACCTTCGGGATGGTTGTCCGCGCCGGGATGGCCGACCGCGAGACGGTGCAACTGCTGGGCATCAATATCGACAAGCGCTTCACCATCATGTTCGGCCTTGCGGCCGCCGTGGCAGGGCTTGCCGGGGTGATGTACACGCCGATCAACTCTCCAAACTATCACATGGGTATGGACTTCCTTGTACTCAGCTTTGTGGTGGTGGTTGTCGGTGGCATGGGATCCCTGCCCGGGGCTGTGCTGGCCGGATTCCTGCTTGGGATTCTGGAAAGCTTTGCCTCGATGGGGGCCGTGCTAGAGCTGCTGCCGGGCCTCAATCAGATCATCATCTATCTGGTTGCCATTATCATTCTACTTACGCGTCCGCGTGGCCTGATGGGTCGCAAAGGCGTGATGGAGGACTAAGCCATGCTCGGACTTGAAAAAAAGGACTTTCATCTCTTCGTCATCGTCGTTGCCCTCTCAATGCTGGCCCCTTTCATCCTGAATCCGTTTCCGGAAGGGTCTGCCATGGCGCAGTTCAATGCAGGCTATCCTGATCTGATGCAGCGTTTCGTGATCTTTGGCATCCTGGCCATCGGTTTCAACATCCTCTTCGGGTTGACTGGCTATCTGAGCTTCGGGCACGCCGCCTTCCTGGGTGTGGGGTCCTACGGGGCGATCTGGATGATGAAGCTGGTCACGCTGAACGTGATCCCGGCGATCATCATGGCGGTGATCTTTGCAGGTATCTTCGCGCTGATGGTGGGATATGTCTCGCTGCGCCGCTCGGGCATCTATTTTTCGATCCTGACCCTGGCGTTCGCACAGATGTCTTACGCGCTGGCCTATTCGGTACTGACGCCAATCACCGGGGGTGAAACGGGCCTGCAGATCAAGCCGACCGACCGCCCCCTCCTGTCGAACCTTGCGGATGGGGAGATCGGGCGCGCCAATCTCTTTGGCATGGATATGCGCTCAAGCTATGAGATGGAGGTCGGCAGCTGGCTGTTCACCTTCAATGCGGGCTACTACATTGCAGCGGTGGTGATGATCCTCGCCTTTTACCTCAGCATCCGCATCTTCCGCTCGCCCTTCGGCGTCATGTTGCGGGCTGTGAAATCGAACCAGACGCGGATGTATTATACGGGCCTGAACGCGCGGCCTTACACGCTGGCGGCCTTTGTGATCTCGGGCATGTATGCCGGTTTGGCCGGTGGCCTGCTGGTGGCAATGGACACGCAGGTGGGCCCGGAACGGATGTTCTGGACAGCCTCGGGCGAGGTGGTTCTGATGACCATCCTTGGCGGTGCGGGTACCCTGATCGGTCCGGTGCTGGGCGCAGGTTTCATCAAATACATGGAAAACATCGTTTCCAAGATCAACAAGGCGACACTGGAAAGCTGGTTTGCCTTCATGCCCGACGGGCTTGAGGATCTGGTGATCACGCTGGTTTACCCGTTCATCGGCAAAGGCTGGCACCTGACACTGGGCCTGTTGTTCATGCTGGTGGTGATCTTCCTGCCCGGTGGGCTTGTGGAAGGTGGCCAACGCATCAAGGCGCTGTTCACCCGCAAAAAGGCTTCGGAGGACAAACCCGAAGCTAGTCAATCAACCCCTGCAGAATAAGGAGACGTTAAGATGGGAATTCTTGAAGTCAAAAACGTCAATAAACGCTTCGGCGGTCTGCAGGCCCTGGGAGATGTGAACCTGAGCATCGAAGACCAGTCCTTGCATGCCATCATTGGCCCCAACGGGGCGGGTAAATCCACCCTGCTGAACTGTCTGGTGGGCAAGCTGATCCCCGACACTGGCAGCGTCATGTTTGACGGCCAGTCGGTGCTGGGCCGCAAGCCTTACGAGATCAACCAGCTGGGCATTTCCCGCGTGTTCCAGACGCCCGAGATTTTCGGCGATCTGTCCGTGCTGGAAAACATGATGATCCCGATCTTCGCCAAACGCGACGGGGCCTTCCGGATGCATGCCATTGAAAGCGCCAAGCAGGAAACGGCGGTCATCGAACAGGCCATGGATATGCTGGAAAGCCTGAATATGGCCGATCAGCGCGAGGATCACGCCGCCGCGATGAGCCGGGGCAACAAGCGCCGCCTTGAGATCGGCATGTGTCTTGCGCAGGAGCCTCGCCTGTTGTTGCTCGATGAACCCACTGCCGGTATGGCGCGTGCCGATACCAACAACACCATCGACCTGCTCAAACAGATCAAGGATGAGCGTGACATTACAATCGCAATCATCGAACATGACATGCATGTTGTGTTTTCTCTGGCCGAGCGGATCACCGTTCTGGCCCAGGGCACGCCGCTGGTTGAAGACACACCTGATAACATCAAAGGCCATCCCAAGGTGCGCGAAGCATACCTTGGCGAGAGCGCCTAAGAGGGAGATTGAGACATGAACGTCAAACCGGATTTCTCAAAGGGCCACAGCCACGCCGAAACCGCCCCCGCCTTCCTCTCGGTCTGGAGCCTCAAGGCCTATTATGGCGAGAGCTATATCGTGCAGGACATCAGCTTTAACGTCCACGAAGGCGAGATCCTCGCGCTTCTGGGCCGCAACGGGGCGGGGAAGACCACCACCCTGCGCGCGCTTGCCCGGATGGACAGCCCACAGCTGAACCACGGCGAAATCTGGCTGGATCACCAGCCCCTGCACACTATGAAAAGCCATCAGGCCTCGGGGGTGGGCATCGGGCTTGTGCCCGAAGATCGCCGCATCATTCCCGGCCTCACGGTCGAGGAGAACCTGAAGCTGGCGCAGATCGCCCCGCCCATCGGCTGGTCGCTTGATCGCCTTTACGAGCTTTTCCCCCGTCTGCGCGAACGCCGCAGCCAGGAAGGTGTGACCCTGTCGGGCGGCGAACAGCAGATGCTGGCCGTGGCCCGGGCCTTGGCGCGCGACATCAAGGTACTGCTGCTGGACGAACCTTACGAAGGCCTCGCCCCGGTGATCGTGGACGAGATCGAAAAGACCCTTCGCGTGATCAAGGAGCAAGGCATCACCACCGTGATCGTCGAGCAGAACGCCATTCGCGCGCTTGAGCTGGCGGACCGCGCGGTGATCCTCGACACTGGCGGGATCGTCTTTGACGGTACGGCCGCCGAAGTACTCGAAGACGAATCGCTACGAGCGGAATATCTTGCCATCTAATGCAACTAGGCCCGCCCCCACCGGGCGGGCCTTTTCAAATCCGAATGCTTGAAGATGAAAGGTCCCACAATGGCCGACACAACCTATCCTCCCTCCGCTGAGTTTGCCGCCAACGCCCTGATTGACGAAGCCAAGTATAACGAGATGTACGCCGCTTCGATCAATGATCCTGATGCCTTCTGGGCTGAGCAGGCCAAGCGCATCGACTGGATGAAACAGCCGACCAAGATCAAGAATGTCAGCTATGAGTTTGGCAATGTCTCGATCAACTGGTTCGAGGATGGCAGCCTGAACGTGGCCGCCAACTGTATAGACCGCCATCTGGAGACCCGCGGCGATCAGACCGCCATCATCTGGGAACCGGATGATCCCAACGATCCGGCGATGCATATCACCTACAAGGAGTTGCACGCCGAGGTCTGTAAAATGGCCAATGTGATGAAGTCGCTGGGCATCGGCAAGGGCGACCGGGTGGTGCTTTACCTGCCAATGATCCCCGAGGCGGCTTATGCCATGCTGGCCTGTACCCGCATCGGCGCGATCCATTCGATCGTCTTCGCCGGCTTCTCGCCCGACGCCCTTGGCGCACGCGTGAACGGCTGTCACGCCAAGCTGGTTGTCACCGCCGACACTGCCCCGCGCGGGGGCCGCGCCACCAAGCTGAAAGACAACGTCAACCAGGCGCTGCTGAATGATTTTGATGAGGTGAAATGCCTTGTGGTCAAACGCACCGGCGATCAGATCGCATGGCGCGATGGGTTGGACTACTGGTGGCATGAAGAGGCCGCCAAGGTCGATGCCGATTGCCCGCCCGAAGAAATGAACGCCGAAGATCCGCTGTTCATCCTCTACACCTCCGGGTCTACCGGGATGCCCAAAGGCGTGGCGCACACCACCGGTGGTTATCTGACCTATGCGGCCATGACGCATGAGATCACCTTTGATTATCACGAGGGCGATATCTATTGGTGCACCGCCGATGTCGGCTGGGTCACCGGGCACAGCTATATTGTCTACGGGCCGCTGGCCAATGGCGCGACAACGCTGATGTTTGAAGGTGTGCCCACCTACCCCGATGCCAGCCGGTTCTGGCAGGTCTGCGAAAAGCACAAGGTGAACCAGTTCTACACCGCCCCCACCGCCTTGCGCGCGCTGATGGGTCAGGGTGACAGCTTTGTCGAAGCCTGCGATCTGAGCAGCCTCAAAGTGCTGGGCACCGTGGGTGAACCGATCAATCCCGAAGCCTGGACCTGGTATTCCAACGTAGTGGGCGGCGGGCGCTGCCCCATCGTCGACACTTGGTGGCAGACCGAAACCGGTGGTCACTTGATGACCCCCCTGCCCGGCGCCCACGCGATGAAACCCGGGGCCGCGATGAAACCGTTCTTTGGCATCAAACCCATCGTTCTCGAACCCTCCTCGGGCGAGATCATCGAAGGGGATGGCGTTGAAGGCGTGCTGTGTATCGCCGACAGTTGGCCCGGCCAGATGCGCACCGTCTGGGGTGATCATGAGCGGTTCGAGAAGACCTATTTTTCGGATTACAAAGGCTATTATTTCACCGGCGACGGATGTCGTCGCGACGAAGATGGCGATTACTGGATCACCGGACGCGTCGATGACGTGATCAACGTCTCAGGCCACCGGATGGGCACCGCCGAAGTGGAATCGGCATTGGTGGCCCATTCCAAAGTTTCTGAGGCGGCGGTTGTGGGCTATCCCCATGATATCAAAGGGCAAGGCATCTATTGCTATGTCACCTTGATGAGCGGCGAAGAGCCCACCGAAGAGTTGCGCAAAGAGCTGCGTGTCTGGGTCCGTCAGGAAATCGGCCCGATTGCGTCGCCCGACCTGATCCAATGGGCCCCGGGCCTGCCGAAAACCCGTTCGGGCAAGATCATGCGCCGTATCCTGCGCAAGATTGCCGAGAATGATTACGGTGCTCTGGGCGACACCTCGACCTTGGCCGATCCCTCGGTGGTGGACGAACTGATCGAGAACCGGATGAATAAATAAACGACCCACCGTAAGACAAACCGTAGGGCGGGGTTCACCCCGCCCTTTTCTATTCCAACTCGGCCGCTCAGACGCCGCGCGATCAGCCCTTATGCTCCGCAAAATCGGACAGCACATGAATGATAACGATTCCGGCAATGATCAAGGTCAGCCTAGCCACCGCGGCCAGATCAAGCCGCTGCCCGAAGACCAAAATACCCGCAAGCGCAACCACGATGATACCAAGACCCGACGCCAGCGCATATGTGATGCCAAGCGGCATATATTGAAGCGTCAGTGCCAGAAAATAGAACGCCCCTCCAAACCCGCCAATCACCAATAGCGAAAACCCGCCAATCACCAATAGCGACGGCCAAAACTTGCTGAAATGTGCGCTGGCGTTCAGCGCGGAATACCCGATGGCTTCTGCAATCACAGAGACAAGAAGATAAAGATAAGGTGTTGGCAAAGCGATCTCCTTAAGTCGTGATCTGATCAAAACGCGGTGCAGTCGAAGGTGGTTTCAACCCAGTCCCACTCCGGACACCCTACCTTGCGTTGCGGGTGTCTGCGCCAGCCGCTAACCTGCTACGAGTGCGAAGAAAATCGATTTGGCGCCAACGACATGAGAAAGGTCGCGAACAACATGATCCTCGCAGAAACAGGGGCCGAGCTGCGGGCGATGGCCGGGCAGAAGCGGATCTGGCTGGGGATGGTTGGTGCCGGTGTCGTAATCGGCCTGACCGGACCCTTCGGCACCTATGACACGCTGCCCCTGCCCCTGCGCTGCGCCTATTGGTTTGTCGTGGTCGTAACAACCTTCTGGATCGGTTATGCGGTCTCATTCGCAACCGCGACATGGGCGGAAAACCGTGGTATGGGCACAGCTACAAGCTTGGGCCTCGGGTCCTTTTTGGCAAGCTTACCTGTCACAGCCTGGCTGGCCAGTCTGCATGCCGTTGTTTTTGCAGCCCCCTTCTGGGCAGACATGCTGCGCCTGCTGCCCTATGTGCTGGTGATCACTGTCGTCGTTGCAGTGCTGTCCGAGACAATCGAGTTGCGCCAAACAGAACCGGCCCAACCGCACCATCCGCCGTCTCAACCCGGCTGGCTTGATCAATTACCACCCCGCTTGGGCCGGGATCTGATCTTGCTTCACGCGCAGGATCACTATGTCAGGGTCGAAACCGCCCTTGGGGAGAGTTTGATCAGGGCGCGCTTGCAAGACGCTGCAATAGAGTTGGGGGGCTATGGCCTGCGACTTCACCGATCCTGGTGGGTGGCCCGTGCCGCGATCAAGTCAGTGGCCTACCGCAAGGGTGCCTTGGTCGCGGTGTTGCAGGACGGGCGCGAACTGCCCATCGGGCGCACTTACCGCCGCGCGGTCCGTGAGGCGCTTCGATGAATGGCCGTCTCAAGACCTATCGTCACGTCTTGCGCGTCGCCAGATAGACGCCAATCGCCGCAACGCCCATGCCGCCCCATGCCAGCGGCGGCATCACCTCTCCCAGCAACATCCAGGCGATCAGAGCGGCCAGAGGCGGCACCAAAAAGAACAGCGCCGATACCCGCGCTACATCCCCGGCCCGGATCATCGCCAGAAGCAAACCCACGGCAATCACCGAATTGCCGATGACAAGATAGCTGATCGCCGCAGTAAATTCCCATGTCCAGTTGATTTGCGGAGTTTCCAGCAGCAGCAGCAGTGGCAACACTCCCAACAGACCCGCCGTGTAACCGATCAGATTGGTGGTCACAGGGTGATGATTAAGCCCGAATTTCTTTTCCCATAGCGAGCCACCAATGATCCCGGCCAGCCCCAAAAACGTGCAGGCGAAGCCAAACAATGATGGCGGCTCGACCACCGAGCGCGCGACAATCACAACGGCGCACCCCACCAACCCCAAGCTCAGACCCAGCCACGCCTTGCGGCTGACATGCTCCCCGGCCCAACGCGGCGCAATCAAGGCAACTACGACCGGTTGCAACGACATCAGCAACGCCACCGTCCCCGCCGCCACGCCAGCGTGAAAAGCAAAGTAGCACATACCGAAATAGACGGCCTGGATCAGAAACCCGACCATCGCCAGATGGCCCCATTCCGCGCGGGTCTTCGGCAAAGGTGGGCGCAGGATGACAAACAGGACCGCCATCATCACCAGCACAAGGCCAAACCGAAGGGTCAACAAGGTCATCGGCCCAGTGAATTGCAGCGCAACCTTGGCTACGGCATATCCCCCCGACCAGAGGATCAGAAACACCACCGGGGCGGCGACAAGCCAAAACGGTCGATTGGGTTGCATGGGGGTTTCTTTCGGCCAGGTTTTCCCCTTATAGACCTGCCCCCGGGCCAGAGCAAAGACACAGTTATACATTCTATTTACTTATTTTATATCAGATGATTAAGCGTCACCTTTGATGTCGATCACGTTCGTTTGCGACACCCGGTCGTTTTTAAACGCGACAGGCCGCTGGCGGATCAACAGGCTGACCTTAACGATCCCACCTTTTTTGTGATTGGCTTTTCTCATGGCAACCGACGCGCTTCATCCGACCACCACCCCGACGTCAAAGGCTGTTCAGGGCATCAGCTGTGTGCTGATCGGCATGCTGTTTTTCATCACGCAGGACGCGCTGATGAAGACGCTTTTGCTGCATTACCCGATCTGGATGCTGATTTTCCTGCGCTCGGTCGTCACGGTCGTCGTGCTTGTGCCCTTGATGCTATATCTGGGGGGCACACACCGGTTGTTCAGCCCGCTTTGGCCACTGCATCTGGCACGCGGCACGCTATTTGTGGTGGGGTTCTCGCTGTTTTACACCGCATTTCCCTTTATGGGTCTGGCCGAGGTCACCACCATCTTTTTCTCGGCCCCGCTGATCACCGGCCTGCTGGCCGCGATCTGGCTGAAAGAAAGCATCGGGCCGCACCGCACTGCGGCGCTGGTGCTGGGTTTTGTCGGTGTGATCATCGCAATGAACCCCACAGGCGACAGTTTCAGCTGGATTGCCATCCTGCCCCTGATGTGTGCCGTCACCTATTCCATATCGCAGATCCTGGCCCGCAAGATTGGCGAACGCGAAAGTTCGCTCACTGTTGGTTTGCAAACGCTGACTTTCTCGGGAATCATGATTCTGCCGATTGGCTGGATGGTGAATCAGATCATCGACATCGGACCCGAGTTTGGCCATCTGCGCTTTGCGTTCCCGGTGGACCGGCCCGCAGATATCCCACAATTGCTGTTGTTGGGGGCCACGGGGATGATTGGCTGGATCCTGCTGTCACGCGCTTATCAGGTGGCCAATGCCAGTCTGGTTGCCCCGTTCGATTACACCTACCTGCCGATCGCAGCACTTGTGGCCTATATTCTCTGGGCCGAAGTGCCGCCCAGCACGACCCTGATCGGGATGGGTCTGATCGTGATCAGCGGTCTGTACCTGGGCTACCGCGAGTTGAAAGCCGCGCAGAATGGTGATGATCCCGCGCTGGTCGGTGAAGGGCTTTATGCCCCGGGCAATCCGCTGCCTGCGCAGCTCTCAGATGACGACCCCGGCCAAGACGAGTGGACGCGTAATGGCTGAACTGAGCAATCCAGCCGCCCTGACACGCGATCCGCGCGGGGTGCTGCTGGTGTTTCTGGCCGGTGTGGTCTGGTCCACCGTTGGCCTTGGCATCCGCCTGATCGAAGACGCACAGGTTTGGCAAATCCTGTTCTATCGCTCGATCAGCCTGTCAGTGTTTCTTTATGTGCTGATCTGGCTGCGCAATGGCCGCTCAGCCTTTGCCATGATTCCTGCGCTGGCTTTGGTGGCGGCCTACACGGGCGGTATCTATGCGATCCAAACCACATCGGTGGCCAATGCAATGCTGTTATTTGCCACCGCCCCGTTCATGGCTGCGATCCTTGGCCTGCTGATCCTACGCGAACCTGTCCGCTGGCAAACCTGGGTTGCCATTGGGGGAGCCTGTCTGGGCATTGGCATCATGGTCGGCGGCAAGTTCGGTCAGGGCGCGTTTGTCGGCAATCTCGCCGCGCTTGGCTCGGCGCTTGGCTTTGCCGTGTTCACAATTGCCCTGCGGTGGGGCCGTCGGGGCGAGATGCTGCCTTGTATCTTTCTGTCGGGGCTGTTCGGCATCGTTTTGATGGCCGGTATCTGCCTGACATTGGACCTGTCATTGGTCCTGTCCCCACGCGATGGGGGAATCGCGTTTTGCATGGGCGTGTTTCAGGTGGGCCTGGGATTGGTGCTGTACACGTTGGGGTCCAAATCTGTTCCAGCTGCCGAGCTGACATTGCTGTCGCTGGCCGAAGTGTTGCTGGCCCCTCTCTGGGTCTGGCTGGTACTGGCAGAAGTGCCCACAACGCTGACCATGATCGGCGGGACCGTCCTGTTGGCCGCGGTGGCGGGCAATGCGCTGTCGGGCGCGCGACGCAAGGCCCCGGTGACGCTGGTTTAATCCGGCTCTCCCGTCTTCAGTCGCGCGCGAAGCTCAGTCTTCACCACCTTGCCATAGTTATTCTTGGGCAGCTCTGAAATTGCACAATAGGCCTTGGGGGCGTTTGAACCGGGCGATGTGATCGAGGCAATGGGCATCCAGCGCCTCGGTGTCGCACGCCTCGCCATGAGGGACCACGAAGGCCACAACATCCTCACCCCATTCCGCATTCTCGCGCCCGACGACCGAGACTTCCTGAACCGACGGGTGCTGCAACAACACCTCTTCCACCTCGCGGGGATAGATGTTGGACCCACCCGAAATGATCATGTCTTTCGAGCGATCCATCAGCGTCAGATACCCGTCCTCGTCCAACTGCCCCACATCCCCGGTCATCAGCCAGCCATTGACCAGCGTCTTGGCCGTGGCCGCCTCATTGCGCCAATACCCGGGCATAACCGCGTCGCCACGTACCATGATTTCACCAGTTGTGCCCGGCGGCAGGATGGTTCCCTCATCATCGCCAATCCGCACCTCAACCCCGGCCTGCGCCCGCCCGACCGAGCCCAGTCGCTCTTGCCAGCGCGGATGGCTGCGATCTGCCACATCCGTGCGGCCCAAGGCTGTGATCGCCATTGGGCATTCACCCTGCCCATAGACTTGCACGAATATCGGGCCGAAGCGGTCAACCGCCTCGATGATATCGGCATTGTACATCGGACCACCCGCATAGACGATAGTGCGCAACCCCTCGCCCGTTTCGCCCTGCGCAAGGGTCAGCCGCTTGACCATCGTCGGCGCGGCAAACAGATGCACATCGCGCGCATGGCGGGCCAGATCGAAAATCTCGGCCGGTTCAAACTGCCCTGAGGCAGGACAGATATGACGCGCACCCATCAGCACATGGACCGGGATATACATACCCGCTGCATGGCTCATCGGGGCGGCGTAGAGTGTGGCGTGATCCGCCGTCACCGCATCCACATCGGCTAGGGCCTGTTGAGATACAGGATTCCCATTTCCATTAATTTCTGATTCAAGTTTCCAAAATGGAGGCGAGAATGTTGAGTGACCGGTTTTTGATAAGTGACGGGCAATGGGATCTTATAGAGCCCCATTGCCTTGGCAAGAAGAGCGATCCGGGGCGGACTGGAGGTGACGCCCGTTTGTTTGTGGAGGCTGTTTTGTGGATCGCCCGGACAGGTGCGCCATGGCGGGACTTGCCGGCTGAATTTGGCAAATGGAATTCGATTTTCACACGGTTCAGATATTGGGTTAAACGGGACGTATTTCATCGTATGTTCAATGAGTTATCCGAAGATATCGACTTCGAATATACGATGATTGATGGCACGATCTGCAAGGTACACCGTCATGGACAGGGCGCAAAAGGGGCCCTCAAAATCAGGCCATCGGAAAGTCTCGCGACGGAATGACCACCAAAATTCTGGCGCTGACCGACGCCTTTGGCAACCTCATCGACTTCCGGCTGATGCCCGGACAGGCGCATGACCTGCTCAAAACACGTGAATTGCTGGCAGATGTTTGCTGCCGAAATCTGTTGGCAGATAAGGCCTTTGACGCGGATTGGCTTCGGGCGTTATTGGCAGAAAGGGACATTGAAGCCGTTATTCCACCCAAGTCCAACCGCAAAAGCCCAGCTTCATGTGATATGGAAATCTATAAGTGGAGGCATCTCGTCGAAAACTTCTTTCAGAAACTCAAAGAATTCAAACGTATAGCAATGCGTGCCTGCAAAACCGACACCAGTTTCGAAGCCATGATCCACATCGGAGCGACAATAATCCGCACACGATGAATCTCAACAGGCCCTAGGTATGACAGGGTCATCACGCTGATCATCCGATGGGTGATCATCACGCCTTTGGGCCGCCCGGTCGTACCCGAAGTGTAAAACAACCAGGCCAGATCGCCGGGGGCGCGGGGAATGATATCGTCAATTGGCGTATGGCTGAGGACCTCGGCAAAGGTCACGTCGGTGTGTTCGACAACCACGCCTTGCGCGTCTGCATGGTGCAACGCCTCGCTCAGGCCGGGAGACGCGAAGGTGATCACAGCGCCGCTATCCTCGATGATCCACGCCGCCTCGCGACCATGCAGCTTGGCATTGATTGGCACGACCGCCGCCCCGGCATACCAGGTGCCATAAAGCGCGATCAGATAGTCGGGCGTGTTCTTCATGAAAATCGCCACGCGATCGCCGGCCCCCACCCCCTGCGCCACAAGCCATCCAGCCAGTTGCCGCCCACGGGCGTGAAAGGTCGCGTAATCAGCCACCAGATTATGCCCCAGAAAGATCGCCGGGGCATCAGGGGCCCTGACCGCCGCGCGTTCCAACCATAGTCCGATATTCATCGTCTCTCTCCCTCACCCGCCCCTGTCTAAAAACCATTGGCAGCGGCGACGATCAAGTCGTAGAACTACGCGTCCCTGTCCGAGAGGCCCAATGCAACCCAAAGACCTCGCTTTTGAACATGCCCCCATTGGGCTTGCCGTGCTGGAAAACCGCATCATCCAGCTGTGCAATATGCAGTTCGGCGACACCTTTGGCGGCCCACCCGGTGCGTTTGAGGGCGTGCCCCTCTGGCCGAGCATTACGCATCTATTGAGGATTACAACCGGATCGGTGAACGCGGGTTGGCCCAGATGCAGTTGACCGGGCGCTATTCGGATGAACGCGTGATGAAGCGCTGCGATGGCACGTTGTTCTGGTGCCGGGTGCGCGGGCAATCGCTGACACCCGATGATCCGTTTCTGCGTGGTATCTGGTCTTTTTCCGACCTCTCCGAAGAACGCCCTCTGGTGGCGCTGACCCAGCGCGAGCGGGAGGTGGCCATCCTGACCTGTCGGGGGCTGACCTCCAAGGAGATCGGGCGAGAATTGAATCTGTCGTACCGAACGATTGAGGTGTATCGTGCCCGCCTGCTGGACAAGTTTCAGGCCCGCAAACTGGCCGAACTGGTGGCCAAGCTGTCGGGTATGCCGCTTTAGAACGCAGCTGCCCCTCGTAATCGGGTCCTATCCCCCTATTTTCCCCTCAAATGCCTGCTTTTCTCGCCCCTTGGCTTGGCCTATAAGCAGGGAAAACAAATGCCCGTGACCTCGCGTCACCGGAGCGCCATTGGTCGAGGAGCCCGATGCCCAAAAACACCCATGAGTCTGATGTTACCTTTATCAAAGCCCTGGCAGAACTGTTGAATGACAACGAGTTGACCGAATTGCAGGTCAAACGTGATTACGGCGAAAATGACAGCCTGAACGTTCGGGTCAGCCGCAAACAGGAGGTCGTGGCACAGGCGACTCTGCCCGCACCGACCGCCGCCATGGCTGCGCCCGCGCCAGCCGCTGGCGCCGCTTCGGTCGCCGGGGCAGCCCCTGCAACCGAAGATCCGGCCGATCATCCCGGCGCTGTGGCCTCACCCATGGTGGGCACAATCTATATGCAGGCCGAACCCGGCACACCTTCGTTTGTCAGCGTCGGGGACAAGGTCAGCGAAGGCGACACGCTGCTGATCGTTGAAGCGATGAAAACCATGAACCACATCCCCGCTCCGCGCGGTGGCACGGTCAAACGCATTCTGGTCGAAGACGGGGCTGCCGTGGAATATGGCGCGCCGCTGATGATCATCGAATAGGGGCACAGGGATGTTCGATAAAATTCTTGTCGCCAACCGGGGTGAGATCGCCCTGCGTGTGATCCGCGCGGCGCGTGAAATGGGCATCCAATCCGTGGCGGTGCATTCCACTGCGGATACCGATGCGATGCATGTGCGCATGGCCGACGAAAGCGTGTGCATCGGCCCACCCGCCAGTTCAGAAAGCTATCTGTCGATCCCGGCGATTATCGCCGCCTGTGAAGTCACCGGCGCACAGGCAATCCATCCCGGCTATGGCTTCTTGTCGGAAAACGCCAATTTCGTGCAGATTGTCGAGGATCACGACCTGACCTTTATCGGCCCCACAGCCGAACATATCCGGGTCATGGGAGACAAAATCTCTGCCAAGGACACGATGAGGGACCTTGGTGTGCCCTGCGTGCCAGGGTCAGATGGTGGCGTAGCAAGCGTTGCAGACGCCAAGAAAATTGGCGAAGAATTCGGCTATCCGGTGATTATCAAGGCTACTGCTGGCGGCGGCGGCAAGGGCATGAAGGTGGCCCAAAGTGCCGAGGAAATGGAGCAGGCCTTCATGACTGCGCGCGCCGAAGGTAAGGCCAATTTCGGCAATGACGAGGTCTATATCGAGAAGTACCTCACCACGCCGCGCCACATCGAAATTCAGGTCTTTGGCGATGGCAAAGGCGGCGCTGTCCACCTGGGCGAGCGGGATTGCTCGCTGCAACGGCGTCATCAGAAGGTCTTTGAAGAGGCTCCCGGCCCCTGCATCACTGCGGAAGAACGCGCGCGGATCGGCAAGGTCTGCGCCGATGCGGTGGCCAAAATCAACTATGTCGGCGCCGGCACTGTCGAATTCTTGTATGAAAGGGGCGAGTTCTATTTCATCGAAATGAACACCCGCCTGCAAGTGGAACACCCGGTGACAGAGGCGATTTTTGGCGTCGATCTGGTGCAGGAACAAATCCGCGTTGCCGAAGGGCTGCCAATGTCCTTCACGCAAGAGGATTTGGTGATCAACGGCCACGCCATTGAGGTGCGCATCAACGCCGAGAAATTGCCGGAGTTTTCACCCCGCCCTGGCAAGATCACTCAGTTTCACGCCCCCGGTGGCCTTGGCGTACGCATGGATTCGGCTCTTTATGACGGCTATTCCATACCACCCTACTATGACAGCCTGATTGCCAAGCTGGTTGTCCATGGCCCGGATCGCAAATCTGCCCTTGCCCGCCTCAACCGGGCTCTGGGCGAATTGATCGTGGATGGCGTGGACACCACGGTGCCGCTGTTCCACGCACTGTTGCAGGAAGACGATCTGCACTCGGGCGAGTACAACATCCACTGGCTGGAACATTGGCTGGAGACCAACCTGAGGGAGTGACCCCGACACCGTCATGAGCGATGCCGATTTCACCCTGACCCCTGAGTTGCTGCTGCGGGCCTATACAACAGGCATATTCCCCATGGCCGAGAGCCGGGATGACCCCGAGCTGTTTTGGGTCGATCCGCGCAGCCGGGGCATCCTGCCACTGGATGGGTTTCACATCTCACGGTCGCTGGCGCGCCGAATGCGGCGTGGCGGCTATGAGGTGGCATTGAACCGCGATTTCGAGGCTGTATTACAGGCCTGTGCAGCACGGGATGAAACCTGGATTAATGACCAGATATCAGACCTCTACACCTCTCTCTTCGGGCTGGGTCACGCGCATTCTCTGGCCATATACCAAGGCGATGAGTTGGCAGGTGGCGTTTACGGCGTTGCCATTGGGGGGGCGTTTTTTGGGGAAAGCATGTTTTCACACCGCACCGATGGGTCCAAACTGGCCCTTGCCCATCTGATTGATCATCTGCGACGGTGTCGGTTCACCCTGTTTGACACGCAGTTTCTTACCGATCATCTGGCCAGTCTGGGGGCGATCGAGATCACCCGCAACACCTATCATGTACATCTTGAACACGCAGTCGGGCTGGCCCGCTCAATCACAGATATCGAATTAGAAACGGACCCTTACTCGGTATTGCAGCGCAGCACCCAAACATCATAACGCGGATGTTCCAATGCGTTCAGCGCCAGGGAGGATGCGATCATCCAGCCCTGGAAAACGGGCGTTGTCGCATTGGTTTCCGTGATCGTCAGATACGCATAAGCCTCGCCCGAGGGATTGTCCGTTGGATAGCGGCATTTGCTCAGCGTGATCAGCAACCGGTCTGTGGCATACGAGGCGCCATTGGCCAATTCCATATCAAAAATCTGACCATTCACCTTTTCAAGCCCGCGCAACACAGCTCCGGTCCCTTGGGAAACCTCTTGTGCGATGGCGGGCAGGCCAGACCCAAGGCTCAAACAGATTGACAGCGCAAGCGCCCTCATCCCTCGTCTTCCTCGCTTCCGGCGACGAATTTCATCAACAAGCCAATCAGACTGACCGAGCCTTGGGTGAACTCGATCTCATCGCCCGCTGCGAAGTAAAACGGTGATCCGCCGGGCAAGATTTCGACGTAATTGCCGCCCAGCAACCCTTCCGAACTGATCGCAACGGCGCTGTCATCAGGCACTTCAATCCCTTCGCGTACAGAAAACGACGTCTGGGCACGATAGGTTTCAGGATCCAGCGAGATTTCGGTCACGCGGCCCACCTTAACCCCGGCCAGCCGCACATCCGTGCCCACATCAACGCCATCGGCGCTGCGGAAACTGGCGTTCAGCTGATACTCGGTCTGACCGGCTGACAGACCCGTCATTTGTCCGGCGTAGATCAGAAAGCCCGCCGCTGCGGCCAGCACCAATCCACCGACAATCACTTCGGTTTTGTTTTCCGACATATTCGTTTGCCTATTCCGGGCTCCAGGCCTCGTAATCGCGCCGTTCGGTTGGCGCGGCGCGGCGGATCGACCCTGCGGGTGCATAGGCCATGGCCGTACCAGTCAGGTTTTCTTCGTGCGGTTTTTCCCAGGCCTTACGCGGCAGCGGCACCTTGGTTGGCGGATCCTGAAAGGTGTGGTGCAACCAACCATGCCATTCAGGGTTGACCCGGCTCGCCTCGGCCTCACCATTGAACATCACCCAGCGGCGTGCACCGTCGCGGGTTTCAAAATAGCCGTTGCCCTGATCGTCCTCGCCCACTTTGACGCCTTTTCGCCAGCTCCAAAGCTGGGTGTTCAGGGTGGAGCCATCCCACCAAGTCACCGCGCGTAGAACTGATTTGAGAATGCCCATTTGTGCCTCCAGCCGTTCATATTTTCTATGCCGCATTTGCAAGCAAAGGTCCAGAGCACATGGGCAGCCGACCGTCGTGTCGGGTGGCACAGGCGGCGGCGTTGATGTCTCAAAAAATCTCTATAACCCCGATTCTGGATAAGGTTGATTTGTTGAGAGGGGGTTCACGAACGCGTCGCGTCGTGATTCAAGATCGTATCTGCAACAATACGGTCGATCCCTCCCATGTCCCTGTCCACCACCGCGCTCTTTTGCTGTCTCGCCAATTTTGCTGAAACCTTTGAGGACCGGGAACGCCATCGGCTAATTCCGACATCGCGCAAGAGGCGACGCGCTGGCAAGTTGTCATTGGGCGAGATGTTGTTCATCATGGTGCTGTTTCACCTCTCCCCGTTCAAGGATTTCAAGCACTTCCGGGTGCATGGAGTCGAACAGAAATATCGTGACTGCTTTGGTGATCTGCCCTCGTATGGGCGCTTTGTTGCCCTTATGCCGCGTCTCCCTGCACCGTTTTGCGTGCTGATCCACAACCTGTCGGGCCAAGAGACAGGCGTCTACATCGCCGACAGCACCAGGCCGGCAGTCTGTGCCAATCCGCGCATCAGCCGTAACCGGACCTTCAAGGGCCTTGCCGCACGCGGGCATTCGACCATGGGCTGGTTCTTTGGCTTCAAACTACACGTGGTGATGAACCATCGCGGCGAATTGATGGCCGTGAAAATCACACCGGGCAACACGGATGATCGTGCACCACTGACGGAAATGGTCACCGGACTGGAAGGAAACCTCTTGGCAGACAAGGGCTGCATCTCGAAGAAACCCTTCGCGAAACTTTGGAAACAGGGGCTGCACCCGATCACCGGCATCCGTCGAAACATGAAGAACTGTCTGATGCCGATCATGGATAAGCCGCTGTTACGAAGCCGGTTTATCGTTGAAACCCTCTTTGGCAAGCTCAAATCCGAAATGGGTCTGGAGCATACACGGCACCGATCCCCAACAAACGCATTCGTTCACATCCTATCCTGCCTGGTAGCCTATGTGCTCGGCAAAACCAAAGTCAGAATGAAAAACACCGCTTATCCATAACTCGGGTTAACTACATCCCGGTCAAAAACGGTGTAATCGGCGGAGCAATACTCGGCCACGGTAGCGGCGTCGTTGTGTTGTCGCGGGCGGCGTAAAAGTCGTCCACTTTTGCCCTTTCGTTTGATGGGAGGGCCGGGGGATTTTCACCGTGGAATTGTATTTGAAGGTGCGTCAGGCTCATTTTCAGGATGGGTTGAGCGGGCGTCGGATTGCCCGGGATTTTGGGATTGGCCGAGACAGTGTTGCGAAGATGTTGGCCTATTCGGAGCCACCGGGGTATCGGCGGACAGCGCCGGTTAGGCGCCCGAAGCTGGATGCGTTCACCTGCCAGATCGAGCAATGGCTTACTGAGGACAAAGCGCGTCCGCGCAAGCAGCGCCACACCGCAAAGCGTATCTTTGAGAGGCTGCGCGACGAGTGCGGCTTTGATGGCGGATACACAATCGTCAAAGACTGCGTCCGGGCCAGGAAGCGCTCTGGCAAAGAGATGTTCGTGCCGCTCAGCCATCCGCCCGGGCATGCGCAGGCGGATTTTGGTGAAGCGCCTGTCGTGATTGGCGGCGTTGAGCGGAAGGCGCACTTCTTCGCCTTTGATCTGCCGCAGAGCGATGCGTGTTTTATCCGGGCCTATCCTGCGGCAACCACCGAGGCCTGGCTGGATGGGCTGTAAAACGCGGAGCAATATTGGGCCACAGAAGCGGCTGCATATCGCAGTTGTAGCGGAGTAAAAGTCCGCCAGTTTGTGCCCTTCGTTTATTCGGAGGGCGGGAGATGTATTCTGTGGATATTTATAGTCGTGTGCGCCGTGCTTGTTTGAAGGACGGTATGTCTGGCCGAGAAGCGGCGCGGTTTTTCAACATGGCGTAATCAGGATCAGCACTCAGTTACCCCTGTTATTCTGGATGCACATGCAATTGAAAAGGAGACTGACCAATGGAATATTTTGCTGGTTTGGATGTGTCCATGGAAGAGACGCATATCTGCATTCTGGATCGTGAAGGGGCCCTTATTCGTGAAGGAAAAGCGAGCTCAACACCAAAAGCGATCGCTGACTTCCTCGCTTCTGGACCACCATGTGCCAAAGTTGTATTTGAAACGGGACGGATGGCACCAATGCTTTACCATGGGCTGACGGAGCTTGGTGTCCCGGTTGTTTGCATCGAGAGCAGGCAAGCATATCAGGCCCTTAAATCTCTGGCCGGCCACAAGACGGACCGCAATGATGCCCGCGGTTTGGCACACCTGGCGCGGACGGGATTCTACAAGCCGACCCATGTCAAATCACTGTCAGCGCACGCAATCCGGTCGCTGATCGCAGCCCGCAAGAAGCTGGTCGGACAGCGTGTGACGCTCGACAATCAGATCCGCGGTCTGGTCGTCGTCTTCGGCGTGCGGCTGCCACGAGCTTTGTCTCCGGCATTCAAAAACGCGGCGCTAAAAGTTAGCGATGGAGTGCCTGGCCTCCATGCCGCAATTTGCGGACTGTTCGCAGCACGCGAAGCAATCCTCGCGGCGGTTGCAGCCATTGATGGCGACATCAAAAAGATGACCCGCAAATCCGAAGTCTGCCAGCGCCTTATGACGGTACCAGGGGTCGGTCCGATCACAGCATTGGCCTTTGCCGCAGCAATTGATGATCCGTCGCGTTTCAGGAAATCGCGTGATGTGGGGGCGTATCTTGGACTGGTGCCGCGACGGCATCAATCTGGTGAAATCGACTACACGGGCAGCATCTCAAAGCGGGGCGACGTGCGCGTCAGAACGCTTCTCTATGAGGCCGCCAATGTGATGCTGACGCGGTATGCCGCTCCGCTCAAATTGAAGACATGGGCCCTCGCAATCGGTGCGCGCTCAACGATGAGAAAGGCCCGAGTGGCTCTGGCGCGTCGTCTGGCAATCATACTTCATGCCATTATGCGAGACAAAACTGACTTCCAGTCCGCGTAAGGCTTACGAGGCGACAACGAGGATTCCTAAATCAAAGTTCCCATCTGGGACGATGCCCGAGGGAGGGCGTGAGACACGGCGCCGATTCTGTAGCAACAGCCAAGACCAACGGTATGATTGCGGTTTCAACATTGCCGACCCACACCCAGCCAACCCCATCATGAACCTCAGAGTTCGAAGAGAACAAAGGCAACCTCTGACATCAAAAGCAGGAAACTCAGGAAACACGCATTGACAGATTAGAGAACAAAGATCGTAAGACGATCGCGAAGATGCTGCGCCATGAACTTCCGCCTGGGTATCGTCGGTCGGAAGCGCCTCGGCGGCCAACGCTTGATGGTTATGTTGGTGTGGTCGATGAGATACTGCGCACAGACAAAGCCCTGATCAAAAAGCAGCGACACACGGCCAAGCGCATCTTTGAACGGCTGCGCGATGAGCATGGATATGCCGGCAGCCTGACCACGGTGACCTATTACGTGCGCGAGCAAAAACGGCGCACCAAAGAGGTGTTTGTGCCGTTGTCGCATCGGCCGGGCCATGCGCAGGTTGATTTTGGTGAGACGCTGGGCGTGATCGGTGGCGTGGAATGCAAGATCCACTTCTTCGTGATGAGCTTGCCACATTCTGATGCGGTGTTTGTGAAGGGATATCCAGCTGAGACAACCGAGGCGTTTTGCGATGGCCATGTGTCCGCCTTTGCATTCTTTGGCGGCATTCCGCAATCCATTCTCTACGACAATACCAAGATCGCCGTGGCTCGGATACTCGGGGATAAGACGCGCATCCGCACACGTCGGTTTACGGAACTGCAGTCGCATTACTTGTTTGATGACAAGTTTGGCAGACCCGCGCGAGGGAACGATAAAGGCAACGTTGAGGGCATGGTTGGATACACCCGCCGCAACTTCATGGTTCCCGCACCTCGCTATGACAGCTTTGATGATCTGAACGCACATTTGGAAGAGAAGTGTTTAGCACGTCAGGCCGATACGTTGCGGGGTCACACCCAAACCATAGGCGCACGCCTGATGTCGGATTTGGATGCTCTGATGGGATTGCCCGTCGCAGAATATGAAGCCTGCGATCACGTCAGCACGCGTGCAACGTCGATCTCAATGGTGCGCTATCGCAGCAATGATTACTCGGTGCCAGTAGCCTATGCGCACCACGATGTTCATGTGCGTGGGTTTGTGCATGAGGTTATCATCGGCTGCGGCAATGAGATTATTGCGCGGCACAAACGATCCTACACATCAGCGGATATGGTCTTTGACCCATTGCACTTTTTGCCCCTGCTTGAACAAAAGGTGGGTGCCCTGGATCAGGCCGCGCCTTTGCAGGGTTGGCATTTGCCAGATGTATTTGCCACGCTGCACCGACTGCTTGAAGCCAGAATGGGTAAGCCGGGCAAGCGAGAATACGTTCAAGTCTTGCGCCTTTTGGAGACCTTCGAAATGGATGTTGTGCAAGGCGCAATCCAGCAGGCAATAGATATGGGTGCAATTGGCTATGACGCCGTAAAACACCTTGTACTGTGTCGGGTTGAGAAGCGGCCACCACGATTGGATTTGGACTTCTATCCATACTTGCCCAAGGCCAATGTCGGCACAACACGCCCATCCAGTTACATGAGCTTGATGGGAAGGACCGCGGCATGACCGAAGCCCCTCGGATTCTTCTACGGCATCATCTTAAACAACTGCGACTGCCAACGTTCCAAGGCGAGTATGCCAAACAGGCGCAGCTCTGTGCTGCAGAGAACAAAGATCACATCCACTATCTGGCGCGGCTGTGTGAGATGGAATTGATCGACCGCGAACGCCGGATGATTGAACGGCGCATCAAAGCGGCGAAGTTCCCCAGCACCAAGAGCTTGGATAGCTTTGACTTCAAGATCATGCCAAGCTTGAACAAGCCCCTGACGATGGATCTGGCACGATGCGATTACGTTAATCGCAGGGAGAACATCATCGCGCTCGGCCCGTCAGGCACGGGCAAGACACACATCGCCCTGGGACTTGGGCTGGCTGCATGTCAAAGAGGACTGAAGGTGCGCTTCACAACGGCTGCGGCATTAGTCCATGATCTGATCGAGGCTCAAGATGAGCGGAGATTGCAGCGCCTTCAAAAGTGTCAATCGCAGAGTAAAATGGGTCCATGTCGCGGCGTAAAAATGGGCCACTTCGGTTGATGTTTTGTGGCGCTTTTGCACGCGTGCTCGTCACAAAGCTGAAGCGTGCCAAAGCGCATGCTGGCCATAAGGCCAGCATTATTCTGACTGTGATTGCGGGCTGGTTATTTTCGGTTGTTGCGACTGTGTTTGAGCCGATAGCTTTCGCCATTCATCTCGAGGATGTGGACGTGATGGGTTAAACGATCGAGTAGCGCACCGGTCAGCCGCTCAGAGCCAAAGACTTCAGTCCATTCATCGAAGGGCAGGTTCGAGGTTATGATGATGGAGCCGCGTTCATAGCATTGGGATATGACCTCGAAGAGCAGCTCTGCGCCAGATTTGCTGAGCGGTACGAAGCCCAGTTCATCAATGATCAACAGGTTCTGGCTGGTCAGTTGCTTTTGAAGGCGCTGCAATCTCCGCTCATCTTGAGCCTCGATCAGATCATGGACTAATGCCGCAGCCGTTGTGAAGCGCACCTTCAGTCCTCTTTGACATGCAGCCAGCCCAAGTCCCAGGGCGATGTGTGTCTTGCCCGTGCCTGACGGGCCGAGCGCGATGATGTTCTCCCTGCGATTAACGTAATCGCATCGTGCCAGATCCATCGTCAGGGGCTTGTTCAAGCTTGGCATGATCTTGAAGTCAAAGCTATCCAAGCTCTTGGTGCTGGGGAACTTCGCCGCTTTGATGCGCCGTTCAATCATCCGGCGTTCGCGGTCGATCAATTCCATCTCACACAGCCGCGCCAGATAGTGGATGTGATCTTTGTTCTCTGCAGCACAGAGCTGCGCCTGTTTGGCATACTCGCCTTGGAACGTTGGCAGTCGCAGTTGTTTAAGATGATGCCGTAGAAGAATCCGAGGGGCTTCGGTCATGCCGCGGTCCTTCCCATCAAGCTCATGTAACTGGATGGGCGTGTTGTGCCGACATTGGCCTTGGGCAAGTATGGATAGAAGTCCAAATCCAATCGTGGTGGCCGCTTCTCAACCCGACACAGTACAAGGTGTTTTACGGCGTCATAGCCAATTGCACCCATATCTATTGCCTGCTGGATTGCGCCTTGCACAACATCCATTTCGAAGGTCTCCAAAAGGCGCAAGACTTGAACGTATTCTCGCTTGCCCGGCTTACCCATTCTGGCTTCAAGCAGTCGGTGCAGCGTGGCAAATACATCTGGCAAATGCCAACCCTGCAAAGGCGCGGCCTGATCCAGGGCACCCACCTTTTGTTCAAGCAGGGGCAAAAAGTGCAATGGGTCAAAGACCATATCCGCTGATGTGTAGGATCGTTTGTGCCGCGCAATAATCTCATTGCCGCAGCCGATGATAACCTCATGCACAAACCCACGCACATGAACATCGTGGTGCGCATAGGCTACTGGCACCGAGTAATCATTGCTGCGATAGCGCACCATTGAGATCGACGTTGCACGCGTGCTGACGTGATCGCAGGCTTCATATTCTGCGACGGGCAATCCCATCAGAGCATCCAAATCCGACATCAGGCGTGCGCCTATGGTTTGGGTGTGACCCCGCAACGTATCGGCCTGACGTGCTAAACACTTCTCTTCCAAATGTGCGTTCAGATCATCAAAGCTGTCATAGCGAGGTGCGGGAACCATGAAGTTGCGGCGGGTGTATCCAACCATGCCCTCAACGTTGCCTTTATCGTTCCCTCGCGCGGGTCTGCCAAACTTGTCATCAAACAAGTAATGCGACTGCAGTTCCGTAAACCGACGTGTGCGGATGCGCGTCTTATCCCCGAGTATCCGAGCCACGGCGATCTTGGTATTGTCGTAGAGAATGGATTGCGGAATGCCGCCAAAGAATGCAAAGGCGGACACATGGCCATCGCAAAACGCCTCGGTTGTCTCAGCTGGATATCCCTTCACAAACACCGCATCAGAATGTGGCAAGCTCATCACGAAGAAGTGGATCTTGCATTCCACGCCACCGATCACGCCCAGCGTCTCACCAAAATCAACCTGCGCATGGCCCGGCCGATGCGACAACGGCACAAACACCTCTTTGGTGCGCCGTTTTTGCTCGCGCACGTAATAGGTCACCGTGGTCAGGCTGCCGGCATATCCATGCTCATCGCGCAGCCGTTCAAAGATGCGCTTGGCCGTGTGTCGCTGCTTTTTGATCAGGGCTTTGTCTGTGCGCAGTATCTCATCGACCACACCAACATAACCATCAAGCGTTGGCCGCCGAGGCGCTTCCGACCGACGATACCCAGGCGGAAGTTCATGGCGCAGCATCTTCGCGATCGTCTTACGATCTTTGTTCTCTAATCTGTCAATGCGTGTTTCCTGAGTTTCCTGCTTTTGATGTCAGAGGTTGCCTTTGTTCTCTTCGAACTCTGAGGTTCATGATGGGGTTGGCTGGGTGTGGGTCGGCAATGTTGAAACCGCAATCATACCGTTGGTCTTGGCTGTTGCTACAGAATCGGCGCCGTGTCTCACGCCCTCCCTCGGGCATCGTCCCAGATGGGAACTTTGATTTAGGAATCCTCGTTGTCGCCTCGTAAGCCTTACGCGGACTGGAAGTCAGTTTTGTCTCGCATAATGGCATGAAGTATGATTGCCAGACGACGCGCCAGAGCCACTCGGGCCTTTCTCATCGTTGAGCGCGCACCGATTGCGAGGGCCCATGTCTTCAATTTGAGCGGAGCGGCATACCGCGTCAGCATCACATTGGCGGCCTCATAGAGAAGCGTTCTGACGCGCACGTCGCCCCGCTTTGAGATGCTGCCCGTGTAGTCGATTTCACCAGATTGATGCCGTCGCGGCACCAGTCCAAGATACGCCCCCACATCACGCGATTTCCTGAAACGCGACGGATCATCAATTGCTGCGGCAAAGGCCAATGCTGTGATCGGACCGACCCCTGGTACCGTCATAAGGCGCTGGCAGACTTCGGATTTGCGGGTCATCTTTTTGATGTCGCCATCAATGGCTGCAACCGCCGCGAGGATTGCTTCGCGTGCTGCGAACAGTCCGCAAATTGCGGCATGGAGGCCAGGCACTCCATCGCTAACTTTTAGCGCCGCGTTTTTGAATGCCGGAGACAAAGCTCGTGGCAGCCGCACGCCGAAGACGACGACCAGACCGCGGATCTGATTGTCGAGCGTCACACGCTGTCCGACCAGCTTCTTGCGGGCTGCGATCAGCGACCGGATTGCGTGCGCTGACAGTGATTTGACATGGGTCGGCTTGTAGAATCCCGTCCGCGCCAGGTGTGCCAAACCGCGGGCATCATTGCGGTCCGTCTTGTGGCCGGCCAGAGATTTAAGGGCCTGATATGCTTGCCTGCTCTCGATGCAAACAACCGGGACACCAAGCTCCGTCAGCCCATGGTAAAGCATTGGTGCCATCCGTCCCGTTTCAAATACAACTTTGGCACATGGTGGTCCAGAAGCGAGGAAGTCAGCGATCGCTTTTGGTGTTGAGCTCGCTTTTCCTTCACGAATAAGGGCCCCTTCACGATCCAGAATGCAGATATGCGTCTCTTCCATGGACACATCCAAACCAGCAAAATATTCCATTGGTCAGTCTCCTTTTCAATTGCATGTGCATCCAGAATAACAGGGGTAACTGAGTGCTGATCCTGATTACGCCATGTTGAAAAACCGCGCCGCTTCTCGGCCAGACATACCGTCCTTCAAACAAGCACGGCGCACACGACTATAAATATCCACAGAATACATCTCCCGCCCTCCGAATAAACGAAGGGCACAAACTGGCGGACTTTTACTCCGCTACAACTGCGATATGCAGCCGCTTCTGTGGCCCAATATTGCTCCGCGTTTTACAATCCGGGCTAAAACCTCACCGCGCATGACACCCTCCGCATAAGACACGTCACTAACGACGTCGCTATGCACGTGTCTTAACACATCAACCCAAAATCAGGCAGGCGGTACCAATCGGGCGGTTACGTAATTAGTGAGACCAAATTAATGAGATTCCACACTGAAAGCTCTCAATAACTTAGGTTTTTGGCGCACTTACGGCGTTTGAAGGACGTCTCTTCGGATTGGCAGCAGATTGTGACCTGCTCGCCAACGAAACCTCGGAATCATAGTATGGGCGAAACGAGGCTCCCATGCGATGGCGCGGCAACTGTTGCCATTAGCCATACGCTCCCGCGCAAGTTGGGTTCGGTTGCATGACGGGGCGAAATGACACTCTAAGCTTTGTCTAGGATACGCGAAGGCGCCGAACTTCACTCCCGCATCATCTTTTCTTCCATATGAGCGCAGTAGCTGCAAAGACCTTCGTGATCATAGCTGTACTCGTTCAGGTCAATGTCTGCGGAACACCGGTAACAGGTCCCAGCGACGCTTTCACCACACGCGAAGCAGATACTGTCCTCGCCGGTTTCAACATATGCGGTGGCAGTGCAATGAGGACAGTCTGCAAAGGCAGGAGACAGGCCCTCCTTTGCCATCAGATAAGCGAAGATTTCGTAGCTGGCTTTGACAACCAGCTCCATCGTTTTCTCAAAGCCAATTTCTTCGCCACATTGAAAACATTTTCCGTTTACCGCTTCATGATCGGTGTTTTCTGGATCAGCCTGGCCAACCAATGATGAATGGCAGTTTGGACAATTCATTCTGCCGAGGTTTTCAACGTCCGCAGGCCATTCGACAGGTTCCCAGCTTGCCAAGCAGGCGACCTGCACTTTTTCAAAAGCTGCCCTCTCCGCAAGGATCGTTTCCCACACATCTTGAAGGTATTCTTGCGGGTCTTCATCGAGAATCTTGAAAAAATCCACTACCATTGGAAATGACGATGCGATCGCTTCGCTCAAGGCGCTCGCAGGTTCTTTCAGATGATGATGTTCCAGATCATTCCGGAACCGTTGAAGATTTGTAATATTCGCATCGGGCCACGCCAGTCCGAAGTCCTTGAAGCGGGTCTTAAGCTGAGCAAGACCAACAGTAGTCTATCCCATGACGACGTGATCAACGCCGCCATCAGCGTCTGGGACCGGCTTGAACTTTGCCCCAATGACCTCCATTGCATCAGCTTCGGGGACCGCGTTGACTAGGCATTCCTTGGCGAGCAGAAGAAGGCCTGCGTAGTAGTTGCGCGCGGCACTCAGCATCCGATCGTCGTCACCGGTCTGGAAGTCCTCAATTCCAAGTTTTATTGACGTGATTGCGTTCTCGAATATCTCAGACATTTTCCGAACAGATCCTCTAGCGCGGATCAAACGAAATAGACTATCGCGCGTATGCTCTGCAAGTTGAAACTAGTGTTCAGAGTCTGACACTTCTTACCTATTTCCGCGGATTTCATCCAGCGTGTCGAGTGCGCGGCGTTCTCGGGTGAGGATATCCTTGGCGCTCCTGGTCCATTTGAAAGGCTTCGGTTTCTCGTTGTGGAGCGCCGGATAGTCGTAGATCGCAGCCTCCAGGTCATCGACGCTGGAATAGCTGCCGCGTCGGATGCGCCCGGCGGTGATCTCGGCGAAGAAGCGCTCGACCAGGTTCAGCCATGAGGCGCTGGTGGGGGTAAAATGCAGCTTGAAGCGGGGGTGCTTTTCGAGCCAGGCCTTGACCTCGGGTGTCTTGTGGGTGGCGTAGTTGTCGAGCACCGGATGGACCTCGCATCGCACTGGCGTGGCCTTGTCGATACTGCGCAGGAATTTCAGGAACTCCCTGGCTCTGTGGCGGGGCATGCAATTGCCGATGACCGTGCCCGTCTTCACATCAAGGGCGGCGAACAGCGTGGTCGTGCCGTGGCGTTTGTAATCATGGGTCATGGTGGCGGCGCGACCCTTCTTGAGCGGCAATCCCGGCTGGGTGCGATCAAGTGCCTGAATTTGCGACTTCTCGTCGACGCACAGCACCACCGCCCGCTCCGGCGGGTCAAGGTAGAGCCCGACGATATCGGCGACTTTCTCCTCGAACAGCGGATCGTTCGACACCTTGAACCCTTTCGTGAGGTGCGGCTTCAGGCCCGCCTCGGCCCATATGCGTCCCACGCTCGAAGGCGAAATACCCACGGCCTCGGCCATCAGGCTGCGGCTCCAGTGAGTGGCATTCGCAGGGGACTCCTGAACTGTCTTGGCGATCACCTTCAATCGTGTCGCAATCGGCAGCGGCGGCACCCGCGAAGGTCGGGTCTTGTCACGTTTGAGGCCAGCTACACCCTCATCGAGATAGCGTTGCTGCCAACGCCACACGGTAGGTTTCGAAGTGCCCGCCCGCCGCATGATCTCAAACGTGCCGCAACCATCCGCCGTTGCCAGTACGATCTCGGCCCGCCAGACCAGTTTGCGAGGGCTGTTGCGGTTGGCGATCAGGGCTTGAAGCTCAGAACGCTCGGCGGGGCCAAGATAAAGGCACATGTCAGTGCGTCTCATGGGCCGGGTATGGCACAGAAAACCGACAGTGGGAATCTTATGTCAGGTGCTGAACACTAGATGCCTAATTCGCATTCAATCCGTGCGCGCGGTCTGCTTCGTCGATCTGCCGCTATCCAAATCTGAGACCGAACAGGCCGCCTGTTTCTTCTTCATCTGTGAGACGGGTCGGATTGACGTACTGGTGCATATCAAAACCGTCTTGGAACCCATCCTCGGGTAGCGCGTCAGAGTTCATGGTCACTATATATTGGAACCCGACCCTTTCCGCGTGGTTAGCCCCAAGTTGCAGCGCCTTAGCGACCTGTCTTTCGTCAACGCCATCGAAGAGATGGCTGTCATGAATTAGAAAACCTGGACCAATACCGCGCTTCGCCGTCAGTTCGGCCAACATCAGATCGAAACAGAAGATCTGCATGCTGTTGATGCCTTTGCTCCGTTGTGCATCGATTGCAACCTCGAACGTGGGGCCGTTGGGTGTCGCAGCAATCGTCAGGTGCCCGGCCTGCTCGTAGAGCAAGGTGGACAGTTCTTCGAAAATCACGATGGCATCGTTCGTGATGTCATTACGCTCATGAAGATCGGCTTGAAGCGCTTGCTGCAAACGGGCTCGCTCAATGTCGAGTTGAACTTTCGTGCTCTCAATCCGCTCGGCAATCTCCAACTGCTGACGTAAGGCTTCCACTTTCGCTTCGGTGCGACCTGCTTCTTCCTGAAGGCGTGAGTAGTGTTCTAGCGCGCGCCCTGATTGCAGGATACCCATAAGCTGTCCACGGCGGCGATCAAGTTCTAAACGCTGTAATTCCCGTTCCGCAATCCGCGCGTCGGCAGCTGTGATCTCCGCCGAAAGGTGAGCCCGGCGGTTTCGAATGATCGCCTCATGAAACTCCGACACCTCTTCGAACCTGCGCCCAACCGTCTCCGGAAGCACGACACCAGCTTCGTTGTATAGCTTTTCGACGTTGGTGATCGCAGGTGGTTCTTCGCTCTCCAAGGCTGTTCTCAGTTGCAGCACAAGTTCCCGATCAATCAGGTTGTCATCGTTGATGGTGGAAATAGAGCGCGTAATCTCTGAAGCTTCCCGCTCCATTGATGCATACTCCGGAACGACGTTGAACTCAGCGAGTTGCTTATGAAGTTGACGAGCCTTGGTTTCTGCGATCGCTAAACGCGTTCGAAAGTCGGCAGAGTTTCCATAAAACTCACCCAAGTCGCCTTTCTTCGCAGCTTTACGCAGCGCCGCCATTGCACTCTCTTGGGCGCGCGTTTCCTGAAACCGCTGCGCAATGCTGGCATCCAGCCCAAGAAGGTAAGATATTGCAACCTGCTGGTCCCAATTCTGCTGTGGCCCGGATTGCTGCGTTGACTGAACGAACCCTCCACTGCCCTGTCGGCGTGCAAAATAGGAAAAGAGTGAACGGAATGTCGGTCCGAACCGGCTGATTGCTTCCGGGTCCGTTGGCAGATCGAACAGTAAAGCGCCCAGATCGGCTCGCCAGTTAGTGTTCGACAGCACAAGGTCGCCGGTCTTGCTGTCCAGTTCGGGTTTGATCGGCCAATGGTCCGTCTCGCCCTGAAGTCGGATACGCGCAGGCTTCGTACCCGACCGCGCCGCAGAAATCGTATGCCCGCTGATATCCGTCTGCATTTCGAAGGTGTGCAGTTTCAGTTCATCGGAGCGAAAGATGCTGTCAGGCTTGGCGTTGCCGCCATAGATAAAATGGACTAGTTCGAGAAAACTGGTCTTCCCTGCCCCGTTTCGCGTCTGCCGATCCGTTGATTGCGCCGTCTTCTCAGCCAAGAGAATGTTAAGACCCGGACCGAAGGTTAGGCTTTTGAAACTCTCCAGATCACTTGTGAGGTTGTGGATCATGGCGCGCCCTTGCGAAGTACGCCGTTTTCAAAGCTTACTGCCTTTGTGATAAACAGGAGGTCAAGGGCGAGAATGAACCAATCGTAGTTTATAGGTGCCACCTCCACTACTTCGCCGCGCTGCTTACGCACTTCGTCCCAAACCCGTGATACCGTCATCGGTCCTTTCAGGCACGCGAGTATATCGGCACCCACGGTCAGGAGCGCACGTTCGGGACGGATATGTTTGGTTGGCAGGATCATGTATCGGCCTCCGCTTCCACATAATCCTCAAAAATGTCGCAGCGCTCGAAGAAATACGACATAACGGCCAGAACAGCGGCTTGATGCTGCGGCGTTCCGCTCATTCCCCCCGCAAAGTGCTGAAGCTCCATGAAAATGTGATCCGCCGAGTGGCCTTGCTGCTTCAGCTCCTGGTAGCGATCACGGAAGCCCTGAGCGATCTCCTCACCAAAGTCGGGATTCGGAAACTGGTTGAAGAAATCCTCGACCAGTCTCTCTCTACGACGCCCCTGACGCAAAAGTTCTGCTGCATCGTCGGACAGGTCGTTCGCTTTTAGTTTTGATGCAGAAGGTGCCGCCAAGGACGGATTCTCGTCCGGATCAATCCGTTGGATTAGCATGACAACGGGACGCAGAGCCTCGAAATCGAGTTGCGCAAGCGTGCGCTGCGTCGGAGCCGGGCCGAACAGGTCTTCGAGTTGTGACGCTGTCAGCGACATCGTAATATCGAAAATCTCTGGGTAGCTCATCTGGCCGAGCGATACGCTCAGGTTGGCTTGACCAAGATCGATCAACTGTTGAATCACATCGGCAGGAAGCCCATCGTCGTCGTTGTGCACAAAGGTCCAGCGCTCCATGCGCGGCCCCCAATGCGCGACCGCCCCGTTGAAATCTTCATCGACTTTCGCTTGGAGCTTATCGAGTTTCGTCGTTTTTGGCGCGTAGCACTGAAACACAGTCTTGTCGCTAGCCCGATAGCCGTCGCACTTCAGATCACCCTTGTTCCCGTATGGCCGCACAGCCTGGAAGTCGCCCGCGAAGGCATGACCCATGATCCGGGAGAACAGGTCCTCGAATGCCTTCCCTTGGCTTTCAAGGAAGGCGATGCGGAATTTGAGCTGGAAAAAATGTCTCTGAAGTTCGTCCATTACCGGGTTGTACCGATGGCGCGCTGGATGGTGCTGCGGTTTACCCTAAGTATCTCCGCCATGCCCGAAACTGTCTCTCGCCTTGCCGATATGGCAGCCTTCGCGTGCTGGATTTGTGCGGGCGTCAGCGCAGGAGGTCGGCCAAGTCGTTTACCGCGCTTCCTCGCGGCGGCAAGTCCAGCCTTAGTGCGTTCCTGGATCAAGTCGCGTTCAAACTCAGCCAGGGCTCCCATAATGTGAAACACCAGCCGCCCACCTGCGGTCGTCGTGTCGATCCCGTCTGTAAGGCTGCGGAATTCTATGCCGCGATCCCCGAAGAGCTTCAAAAGGTGTATGAGGTCAGCAATCGACCGCCCTACCCTGTCCAGCTTCCAGACCACCAGAAGATCACCGTCGCCTAAAAGCTCCATTGCTTCTGAAAAACCCGCGCGCGTTTCAGCCGCTTTCGTGCCACTTTGCGCCTTGTCGGTTATGATCCGGTCGCACCCGGCCTCGGTCAGCGCCTCGATCTGTAAATCAAGGTTCTGCTCCTCGGTAGAGACTCGTGCATAGCCGATTTTCATGGATTCCTTTTGCACGAGGTTTTTGCGGCAGTCCAGCGCAATCGGAATCAATGCCTTAGCGGCGGCTTGAAAAGTGCCGCAAAAAGGGTCCTTTATGCACCCCTCAGATGGCCGGACAGAAACCTGTCAGAATGATAAAAGTTTGGCCGGGGGGGTGTCAGAGCCAAGTGCTTGATCCCAAACGTGGCAGGGCAGGGCGGCAGAACCGACCGTTTTCGCCGGCCTCTAGGACCTCCGGGAAAGAACGCATCTGATTTACCTATTAATCGTTCAATGATCTTGTCGATGACGTCATTTGGCTGGATGTTTGAAACATTGATCTCAATTGAAAGACGGTCGCGAGGTGTACGCACAGTGGAATCACCAGAAGGCAAAAGGTCGCTATCGACTGTGAGAATAACCGGTAAAAAGCTACCAAAGTCTGCTTGCCAGAATCTGTCGACTACAGAAAACGCCATTTCCATGTCAATTATTGAAGGCGGACCGGAAATAAGCTCACCGAATGCTCGTTGAGCGCTGTCTAATACCAACGGCCCAATTAATTGACCTTTATCCATTCTCGATCTGTGATTGAAGTTATGCGTTCAGGGTCGTTCGCAAAGAAGTTCCAGGCCCGGGCGCATTTTTCGAGGATTTCTTCATATGTGTCGAAGACAGAGACAGCGGGTTTGTTCGACCGCAGATAGGCCCAAACGTTTTCCATTGGGTTCAATTCCGGTGAGTATGGGGGCAGTTTTACGAGTGTAGTATTATCTGGCACCTGCAAGCATTTTGCTCCGTGCCAACCAGCCCCGTCGATGATGAGCAAGGCATGTGCGCCGGGTGCGATTGTCTTTGCGATCTCATCGAGATGCAGCCCCATTGCTTCGGCGTTGACGTAAGGCAGGACCAGCCCAGCCGCCGTGCCACAGGCAGGACAGGCTGCGCCGAAGATACAGCTCCATTTGCAGCGCGTATCACGTGGTGCGCGCGGGCGGGTTCCACGCCTGGCCCATTTGCGGGTGAGGGTTCCTTGCTGCCCGACGCGGGCTTCATCCTGGAACCATACCTCAAGCGGCTTCCCCTTTGCATGTTTTGGCAGGGTATCGGCTATGAGGCTGGCAAAGTTTTTTTAAAAGCCTGCTGTGCAGCGGGATCAGTTTTGGGATGCTCCGGGCGCACGGAAAGGCGACGAAAACCATGCCTGGCTGGATACTTGCCAATCGTACGTTCATGTAGCTTTACGTCGAATTCTTCTTCAACGCGGACCTGCAAATCGGCACAGCGCCACCGCACTACGCCATCTTTTGCCGGGTCAGGCCCAGCCTCAACCCAAGCCACAAACAGCGCCTGTTGCTCTGGGGACAGGCGTGGCTTTGCACCCTTGCCACACCGATCAGAAAGCCCACCAGGGCCCTCTGCATTGTAGCGATGCACCCGGTCTCCGAGAGTTTGGCGATCCATACCGCTGCTACGGGCCGCTGTTGCGCGGTCCACATCGTCAAGCACCAGCGCTATGGCGAGTATTCGACGGACAACACGACCATCCCTGGTTCGCTTTGCAGCACAACGCAAATCTTGCGCGGACATATCTGTGCGCGTAATCTTGACTGCCCCACCCATGAGCACCTCCTTGCTTCTGGAGGCCATTGATTCAGAAATGCAGTAAATTTGAAATCACAAAAGTGAGTCAGACATTAAGGCCGCTGGTATAAGTATCTATTTTCGAACACTCTTTCGAGATAGGCGTGAAGGTTGTCCTCGATCTTTGATTCAAGCTGATGCCGGAAGTTTAGGTAGGGTACTTCGAGGCGATCTTCGAGTGCCCGGCTAATTGTGGTTTTGCCTGATCAACGGGGACCGAGAACTACGATGTGAAGATGCAGCTTCGCGTGATCGGGAACTTTGATTGTTTGATTGCTATCACCCGAACTTCCTGTTCAACCAGAATGCGACATCGGCGAAACACCGGGAACGAATGGAGCGCCTTGCCAAAGGCATGTTGGCGGCCACCGGGTGCCGCTCCCGGTGTCCGGAAATCACGGGTCCTTCCCGGCGGGGACGGCGAGTGGGTGTTATGTGCCGCACTTGCCTACTTCTGCGTGCCGATTTTTTTGCATTTCGTTTCGTTTCGGATTTCCGCCCCCCACAACCGATTGTAATCATTCAGAAGATTCTTTCCGACGGGTCATCCGAAACGAAATGGCCCTCCCCGCCCGAAACGAAATGCCCTCCCGAAACGCGCGGGGAAACCGCCGAAGGGGTCGCGCCGGAATTTGCGCGATACCGGCGGTGAAAAAAAATGTCAGGAGGTCCGGCATGGCCAGCGGCAAAAAACCCTTCGCGCGACGTGGCGCGCTCCGGTCCTGCCCCCATTCCGGACATCGGGCGGCTGCCGCCCGATGTCCCCGTGCCCTGAAACCCCGTGCCCTGCACGCGGAATTCCCGCACCCGTTCTGCGGATCAGGTCCGGCAGATCGCGGCGTCGATCAGGGTGTCCGGTTTTACCGGTCCCGTCCTGTTCGCCGGAGGCACCACCGTTATTGCCGGGGCACGACCGTGTGCTCCGGCCCGGGCCGGGGGAATTGCGCGACCCCGGGTTTCATCCGGACAGATGTCGGGATGTCGGTGGCTGATGACCGGATTGACATGTGCCGGACCGGTCCGCCCTGTAACGCCACCTGCGAGGCCACCGCAGGGAAGGCCGGGTACGACACCACGGACAGCCCTGCCCTGCCCGCCGTCCTGACCGGTGCCCTGGTCCCTGCGTTTCCGGTCGGAAGACCGGCGCGGCGGTCCGGTTCAGTCTGCGGTTTTATGCAGGGATGGTCCGCCGGGAGGCAAGCGGGGCGCGGTGTGAACCGGCGACCGGGGATGTCCGGTCTGCACAGGCACAGCTGACAGCCGGTCGGGCCGGTTGCCAACACCCTGGCAATACCCGTTCCCTGCCCGCCGACCGCAGGCCGGTTCCACACAGGAACATTCCATACAGGGAACAGGAGTCCGGCAGGAAATTGCGGGCCTGCACACTGCCACAGACAGGTCCCTGTACCCGGGCAATTTCTCCCCTGTTTTTTCCCCTGAATTTCCGGAGAAATCCGGGAGAGACCGGTTAGCAGCACACCGACCGCACAGCCATATGAGTGGCAGCCGTATTCTCCCCAAAACGGGTAATTAAAAATTCCCC
The DNA here is from genome assembly GCA_965207105.1 of Roseovarius sp. GTDB lineage: Bacteria > Pseudomonadota > Alphaproteobacteria > Rhodobacterales > Rhodobacteraceae > Roseovarius. The sequence continues at coordinate 128,678 of CBDBLS010000031.1, forward strand.
AACATTAGCGGCGACGGCGATTTTCGAACCTCAAATATTCGAAAATTGTCGTTGCCGCGAGAAGCAGGCTTGATGGTTCCGATAATGAGCAACAGGGGCCACCGAGTGCAGGGAATCAAGGAGATCGTTTTGATCAACGATTTACATCAACAAGGTTTGAGTATTTCAGCCATTGCCCGGAAAGTCGGGTGCGACCGCAAGACGGTTAAGAAGTACATCGAGAGAGGGTTGGTGGCGCCGGTCTATGGTCCGCGCGCGCCAAGAGTGGGTTTGCTGGACCCCTACGCGGCGTATTTGACCGAACGGGTGGCGTCGTTTCCTGATTTGTCCGGGTGCCGCCTTCTGCGCGAGATCAGGGATCCGGGGTATGAGGGGAGCTATTCAACGCTGAAGCCATTTTTGCGGGAAGTTCGTCCGCCTTCGCGTACACAGTTTGAGCGGCGGTTTGAGACGCCCCCAGGCAAGCAGGCGCAGGTGGATTTTGCGGAGTTCAGTGTCTCGTTCACGGACGAGCCGGGCGTCACGCGCAAGGTCTGGCTGTTCTCGATGGTGCCTGGCCATTCTCGCTGGCTCTGGGGTCGGTTCGTGTCGAGCCAGAACCTGCAATCTGTGATGCGCTGTCATATCGCGGCATTTGAAGAGATGGGCGGATCACCGGAACACATTCTCTATGATCGTATGAAAACAGCGGTGATTGGCGAGGATGAGAGCGGCGTTGTGACCTACAACACGTCCCTGGTTGCTTTGCTCAATCACTACGGCACGGTGCCCCGTGCGTGCCAGCCTTATCGGGCGAAGACGAAAGGGAAAGTCGAAAGACCTTTCCGCTATATCCGTCAGGACTTCTTTCTGGCGCGGACGTTCCGCAACATCGACGAGCTGAACGCCCGGTTCGACCTATGGCGGACGGGTATTGCCAATCCGCGCACTCACGCCACGACCTTGCGCGTCATTGATGAGGCCTTCGCCGAGGAACAATCCAGTCTGAAACTGTTGCCCGCAATTCCTTACAACGCGGTTCTGACTGTTGAGCGCCGGGTCAGCCATGAGGGCATGGTCTCGGTTGCGGGTAATTATTACAGCGTGCCCGATGTAAAACGCGGAGCAATATTGGGCCACAGAAGCGGCTGCATATCGCAGTTGTAGCGGAGTAAAAGTCCGCCAGTTTGTGCCCTTCGTTTATTCGGAGGGCGGGAGATGTATTCTGTGGATATTTATAGTCGTGTGCGCCGTGCTTGTTTGAAGGACGGTATGTCTGGCCGAGAAGCGGCGCGGTTTTTCAACATGGCGTAATCAGGATCAGCACTCAGTTACCCCTGTTATTCTGGATGCACATGCAATTGAAAAGGAGACTGACCAATGGAATATTTTGCTGGTTTGGATGTGTCCATGGAAGAGACGCATATCTGCATTCTGGATCGTGAAGGGGCCCTTATTCGTGAAGGAAAAGCGAGCTCAACACCAAAAGCGATCGCTGACTTCCTCGCTTCTGGACCACCATGTGCCAAAGTTGTATTTGAAACGGGACGGATGGCACCAATGCTTTACCATGGGCTGACGGAGCTTGGTGTCCCGGTTGTTTGCATCGAGAGCAGGCAAGCATATCAGGCCCTTAAATCTCTGGCCGGCCACAAGACGGACCGCAATGATGCCCGCGGTTTGGCACACCTGGCGCGGACGGGATTCTACAAGCCGACCCATGTCAAATCACTGTCAGCGCACGCAATCCGGTCGCTGATCGCAGCCCGCAAGAAGCTGGTCGGACAGCGTGTGACGCTCGACAATCAGATCCGCGGTCTGGTCGTCGTCTTCGGCGTGCGGCTGCCACGAGCTTTGTCTCCGGCATTCAAAAACGCGGCGCTAAAAGTTAGCGATGGAGTGCCTGGCCTCCATGCCGCAATTTGCGGACTGTTCGCAGCACGCGAAGCAATCCTCGCGGCGGTTGCAGCCATTGATGGCGACATCAAAAAGATGACCCGCAAATCCGAAGTCTGCCAGCGCCTTATGACGGTACCAGGGGTCGGTCCGATCACAGCATTGGCCTTTGCCGCAGCAATTGATGATCCGTCGCGTTTCAGGAAATCGCGTGATGTGGGGGCGTATCTTGGACTGGTGCCGCGACGGCATCAATCTGGTGAAATCGACTACACGGGCAGCATCTCAAAGCGGGGCGACGTGCGCGTCAGAACGCTTCTCTATGAGGCCGCCAATGTGATGCTGACGCGGTATGCCGCTCCGCTCAAATTGAAGACATGGGCCCTCGCAATCGGTGCGCGCTCAACGATGAGAAAGGCCCGAGTGGCTCTGGCGCGTCGTCTGGCAATCATACTTCATGCCATTATGCGAGACAAAACTGACTTCCAGTCCGCGTAAGGCTTACGAGGCGACAACGAGGATTCCTAAATCAAAGTTCCCATCTGGGACGATGCCCGAGGGAGGGCGTGAGACACGGCGCCGATTCTGTAGCAACAGCCAAGACCAACGGTATGATTGCGGTTTCAACATTGCCGACCCACACCCAGCCAACCCCATCATGAACCTCAGAGTTCGAAGAGAACAAAGGCAACCTCTGACATCAAAAGCAGGAAACTCAGGAAACACGCATTGACAGATTAGAGAACAAAGATCGTAAGACGATCGCGAAGATGCTGCGCCATGAACTTCCGCCTGGGTATCGTCGGTCGGAAGCGCCTCGGCGGCCAACGCTTGATGGTTATGTTGGTGTGGTCGATGAGATACTGCGCACAGACAAAGCCCTGATCAAAAAGCAGCGACACACGGCCAAGCGCATCTTTGAACGGCTGCGCGATGAGCATGGATATGCCGGCAGCCTGACCACGGTGACCTATTACGTGCGCGAGCAAAAACGGCGCACCAAAGAGGTGTTTGTGCCGTTGTCGCATCGGCCGGGCCATGCGCAGGTTGATTTTGGTGAGACGCTGGGCGTGATCGGTGGCGTGGAATGCAAGATCCACTTCTTCGTGATGAGCTTGCCACATTCTGATGCGGTGTTTGTGAAGGGATATCCAGCTGAGACAACCGAGGCGTTTTGCGATGGCCATGTGTCCGCCTTTGCATTCTTTGGCGGCATTCCGCAATCCATTCTCTACGACAATACCAAGATCGCCGTGGCTCGGATACTCGGGGATAAGACGCGCATCCGCACACGTCGGTTTACGGAACTGCAGTCGCATTACTTGTTTGATGACAAGTTTGGCAGACCCGCGCGAGGGAACGATAAAGGCAACGTTGAGGGCATGGTTGGATACACCCGCCGCAACTTCATGGTTCCCGCACCTCGCTATGACAGCTTTGATGATCTGAACGCACATTTGGAAGAGAAGTGTTTAGCACGTCAGGACGATACGTTGCGGGGTCACACCCAAACCATAGGCGCACGCCTGATGTCGGATTTGGATGCTCTGATGGGATTGCCCGTCGCAGAATATGAAGCCTGCGATCACGTCAGCACGCGTGCAACGTCGATCTCAATGGTGCGCTATCGCAGCAATGATTACTCGGTGCCAGTAGCCTATGCGCACCACGATGTTCATGTGCGTGGGTTTGTGCATGAGGTTATCATCGGCTGCGGCAATGAGATTATTGCGCGGCACAAACGATCCTACACATCAGCGGATATGGTCTTTGACCCATTGCACTTTTTGCCCCTGCTTGAACAAAAGGTGGGTGCCCTGGATCAGGCCGCGCCTTTGCAGGGTTGGCATTTGCCAGATGTATTTGCCACGCTGCACCGACTGCTTGAAGCCAGAATGGGTAAGCCGGGCAAGCGAGAATACGTTCAAGTCTTGCGCCTTTTGGAGACCTTCGAAATGGATGTTGTGCAAGGCGCAATCCAGCAGGCAATAGATATGGGTGCAATTGGCTATGACGCCGTAAAACACCTTGTACTGTGTCGGGTTGAGAAGCGGCCACCACGATTGGATTTGGACTTCTATCCATACTTGCCCAAGGCCAATGTCGGCACAACACGCCCATCCAGTTACATGAGCTTGATGGGAAGGACCGCGGCATGACCGAAGCCCCTCGGATTCTTCTACGGCATCATCTTAAACAACTGCGACTGCCAACGTTCCAAGGCGAGTATGCCAAACAGGCGCAGCTCTGTGCTGCAGAGAACAAAGATCACATCCACTATCTGGCGCGGCTGTGTGAGATGGAATTGATCGACCGCGAACGCCGGATGATTGAACGGCGCATCAAAGCGGCGAAGTTCCCCAGCACCAAGAGCTTGGATAGCTTTGACTTCAAGATCATGCCAAGCTTGAACAAGCCCCTGACGATGGATCTGGCACGATGCGATTACGTTAATCGCAGGGAGAACATCATCGCGCTCGGCCCGTCAGGCACGGGCAAGACACACATCGCCCTGGGACTTGGGCTGGCTGCATGTCAAAGAGGACTGAAGGTGCGCTTCACAACGGCTGCGGCATTAGTCCATGATCTGATCGAGGCTCAAGATGAGCGGAGATTGCAGCGCCTTCAAAAGCAACTGACCAGCCAGAACCTGTTGATCATTGATGAACTGGGCTTCGTACCGCTCAGCAAATCTGGCGCAGAGCTGCTCTTCGAGGTCATATCCCAATGCTATGAACGCGGCTCCATCATCATAACCTCGAACCTGCCCTTCGATGAATGGACTGAAGTCTTTGGCTCTGAGCGGCTGACCGGTGCGCTACTCGATCGTTTAACCCATCACGTCCACATCCTCGAGATGAATGGCGAAAGCTATCGGCTCAAACACAGTCGCAACAACCGAAAATAACCAGCCCGCAATCACAGTCAGAATAATGCTGGCCTTATGGCCAGCATGCGCTTTGGCACGCTTCAGCTTTGTGACGAGCACGCGTGCAAAAGCGCCACAAAACATCAACCGAAGTGGCCCATTTTTACGCCGCGACATGGACCCATTTTACTCTGCGATTGACACCATTTGACGTGCGCATGCGTTTGCGATGCGCCTCGGGCAGGGAGAAGACGGCGAGCCCCTCGGGGAAGTTGGTTTCCAGCCAATCGGCGAAGGCAGGCTTACGGCGTTTCGCGGGTGTGCAGGGTCCGGGGGCTGAGCCGGGCCAGGTGTTTACCGGGATTTGCAACCGGCACCGGCTGATCCTCTGCCACGGCTGCGCCCGGGGCCACAGGGGCCGATGTCCGACGCGGAGTTGGTCGGGGAGATCAGGACAGTGATCACCCAAAGCAGGTTCCACGGCGAAGGCTATCGCAAGGTCCGCGTGCTCATGACGGTACAATCATCCCGGATACCGTTGACGGGATGCGGGGCACCAATATGACGGCAACTCTTCCGGGCACAGGACGTCAGGTCGCTGTCTTTGTCGCGGTCGATCATTGCTCGGACAAGCACGGTTCTGAAGAGGCAGACCAAAGCGAGGCTGGCGCTTGTCGACAAGCAGGTTGCCGAGCTGGACCGGGAGATCGAAAAGCTGATCACTGCCGATGACACCACCGTGCGCCGACATGACATCCTGCGCTCCATTCCGGGGCCTGGCCATGTCGCGACTGCGGCGACCCTGAGCTATCTACCGGAAATCGGAACTTTGGACAGGCGCCAGATCAGCAGCCTGGCAGGCCTCGCTCCATACAACCGCGACTCCGGCAAATGGAATGGTAAAGCCTTCATCTGTGGTGACAGGAAGCCGCTCCGCGAGCCCCTCTACATGCCCGCTCTCGTCGCCATCCGTCACAATCCAGAATTCAAAGCAAAATACGAGCAACTGCGCCAGGCAGGAAAACCCGCAAAGGTCGTAATCATGCGCAAGCTCATCGAACTGGCAAATGCATTGATCAAAGCGGATCGTGAATGGAGCGAAAAACACACTTGATCAAGACGGATACTCCCATGATCAATCCTCCTCTGAATGGAAATAGTGTTTCAGAGGCCGACCGATTTGGGAATCCAAAAAGAGAGCCACCTTACAAAACCGTTGGTATGAGAGCCCAGTTGTATGTACCGGCTGCTGTTCGCAAGAGATCAATTGCACGTCTTCAGGAAGTCTGACCTGCCCCTTTTATGAGGGCCACCCTTGAGTAGGGTTTGTTCTGGTTTTGTGTGCCATTATTCGGCGGCGTAAGCAATGGGCATCGGCGCGGAGCCCTCACACAACTCAAGTGAATTAGTCTCGATGTGATCTGACACCGTCCCCTTCCCAGCTAGCTGGGAAGGGGACGTCGCTGCCCTGGTAGGGGCGGCAGTTGCCCGTTTTGATGGTGGTGCACACCAACCACAAAACGAGGAACTACAATGTTGAATAGACTCGATTCGCAATAAGGGCGGTTGTTTTTGAACGGAGGTATCCCTGCCCATTTGGTCAGGCTGTTTTCAAATTCAGGTTTGCCAGGGCCGCTACATTCCTTGCGATCATATCCGCCTGGCCATTATTGCGATGGGTATCGGCAAAAATCCCGAACTTTTTCATGCGGCAAATTCCATGCTCTGCGCCGATGCGCAGCTTTGCGTGCCATGTGTTGCAGCTTTTCCGCTCTTTGGCAAGGGGATGGTTCCCTGAGGCTTTGAGCGGGACTTCCAGCGACGTTCCCGGATAACCGGGATCGCCCGGGACAGGCACACCGGGGGGCTTGTCCACGCGCGCTTCATCATATATCCGCCTGTCGTGCTTTCGCCCGGGCTGTGCAGGACCAACGGCCAGGATCCTTTTCCTGTCGTCGGTAATGATCCGGTGCGACGCTGTATGGCGTTTCTTCTTTCCTGAATAACTGGCTTTGCGCCTTGACGGCGTCCCGGGGCGCTGAACAGGGCGCTCGGTACCATCGATCACAGGATAGAGAAGATCGTTTCTTTCCTGTGTCGATAATTTGATCCTGCGCTCCGGCATGGCGAAATGGCCAGCCATCACCGTCGTCATGGCGCGAACGCGGCGGCAAACTGTAGGGCTGGAAATGTCGAAAAGCAGGCCAACAAAGGCCTGGCCGGCGTATGTGCGGTAATGGATCAGGCACAAAAGCATTTGTTCCGCCAGTTGCAGCCGATACTTCCTGCCGCCCCCGATGGCCCGTTGTCTGTTCTTTCGGGACAAACGCGCGGCTTCACCGGCAAGCCAAATCGGGTGAAGCTGACAAACCGGAGCATCAAAATCCGCCGGACGTATTCCGGAAAGGCGGAAAAACAACTCTGGACGTGCCCGTAAAACTTTCAGTACGGCCATTCCGGCAAACTCCACTGCTTCGGTGAAGCTGGAATAGCAGAAATCTACCTATTGCGAAACAGGTCTAATATACTATTGCGCCTGAATTGACCTGAAGAATTTGTAGAGAGGTTGATTCAATTTGCCGCATGGTCATACGTATCACAGCATGCACTTTGAGAGCATGAACAAGCCCCACAAAACGGTTTCGCTATCTGCCGATCAGCGCCTGGCCCTTGAGGCCATTTGCCGCCGCCGCAAGGTTGAAGCGCTTGTCTGGAGGCGCGCCCGTGCGTTTCCGCTGTTGGATGCAGAAGAAGACGCCGGAACGGTTTGCCGGATTCTGGATATCGGACCGACGGTTCTGACGGAGTGGCGGTTTGCCTTTTCCGGGGCGGGGCTGTCGTTTTTCGGCTTGAAGGATTACAGCCAGCGACAAGGGCATTTGTCGGGGGAGCGCGAACGGGCTTTGAAAGCCCGTTTTGCCGAAAACCCGGCACGGAACGTAGACGAGGTCTGTGCGTATGTTCCGGCGGAATACGGGCGGAGCTACAGTCCCTCGGGGGCCGCCAGGCTGATGCGCCGTCCGGGGTTTGAGTATAAAAAGCCACGATTGCCGCCTGCACAGGCCGATGAAGTCAAACAGGCGGCGTTTATCGCCATGTATGAAGCTTTGCTGTCCGGGTTGGGGGCGGATGAGATGGTGGTCTTCTCCGATGCTGTGCATCCCGAGCATCGGAGCCGTCCTGCCCATGGCCGGTTCCCGAAGGGGCAAAAGACGGCCCTGAAGGCAACATCGGGGCGCAGGCGCCTCAATATTCAGGGTGCGCTCGATCTTGAAACGTTCCAGTTTACTTTTGTGGAAGGCGGGAAGATCAATGCCCAAACGACACTCTCATGCTGGAAAAGCCGGAGCGCAACAATCCAACCAAAACAACCATCCATGTTTTTGTCGACAATGCGCGTTATCACCACGCCAAAATACTCCAGCCCTGGCTCGAGAGTTCTGAACGCCGTGTAAAGCCGCACTTTTTGCCGCCATATGCACCCCACCTCAATCCGATTTAACGTCTCCGGGGCGTCATGCACAAATGGGTCACCCACAATCGTCACTACGCCACATTCGATCAGTTCACAGAGGCCATTCCTGATTTCTTCCGAAAAACCTTACCGACAAAATGGACCGGGTTCCGGGACACCGTCACAGACAACTTCCGCGTTGTCCCGTTCAAGGATTACAAACTGATCCCGGCTTGAAAATCCGGCCCAATTCGCCCCGTATCGTTTTGCATCGGGACGTGCATCATCCTGGCCTGGCCTCATAAAACACTGCCACCTCACATGCGGGGACCGCGCGGCGCCTGAAGCGATTTGCCGTCGCCGTAAAGTGGACGCACTCGTGTGGAAGCGTGCCCCCGCGTTTTTGCTGCTGGATGCGGGCTATGATACCCGATTGGTCTGCGGGATACCTGATATGGGTCCGACGGTGACGGAGTGGCGGTTTGCCTTTTCCGATGCGGGACTCTCGTTCCCCGGCCTGAAAGATTACAAACTGATCCCAGCTCAAAATCTCAGGCCAATTCAGGCGTAGGAGTATACTTCTGAAAAAATCATCAAGCACAAGACTGGGCTGCTGAACCTGGCCGAGGAGCTGGGCAACGTGTCTAAGGCTTGCCAAGTGATGGGTATGTCACGTGACACGTTTTACCGCTACAAGTCGGCGGTCGAGGACGGCGGCGTTGAGGCGCTGTTTGAGTGCACGCGACGCAAGCCCAATCTGGCGAACCGGGTGGATCAGACGACTGAGGACGCGGTGATCCAATCCGCCACGGATTTCCCGGCATACGGCCAGGCCCGCACGTCCAATGATCTGCGCAAACCGGGCGTCTTTGTATCGCCCTTGGGTGTCCGATCGATCTGGCTGCGGCATGATCTGGCAAACTTCAAAACCAGCTTAACCCGGATTATTCACGACGGGGCATGTTTTTGTTGGCGGCGGTAGCGTAAGTGTCTGATTCAGCGGATAGAAAGGGTGTATACTCAATCCTGGACGCCGGACAGGAAAAGCCAACGCCGCCATGACCGATATTGCCCGGACTTCTTTCTCTTTTCCAGCCATTCGTTCCAAAAAAGCAACCGGCGGCTTTGATGGTGGCGCAATCACCTCTGACGCCGGTGTTTTGCTTTTGGCCCAGGCGAAACGCCGTCCCGGGATCGTGGATCGTCTGGCCGGTGTGATCCCCGATGATCGCGATCCTTCGCGCGTGAGGCATCGCGTATGTGACATTCTTCGCGCTCGGGCTATGGCTGTCGCGTGCGGTTATGAAGACGCCGATGACCTGGACGCGTTGCGCCACGACCCTGGCTTCATGATGGTGCCTGGCAAAGCGCCCGGCGAAGAGGTTGGCTTGGTGAGCCGGCCGACAATGTCTCGTTTTGAGAATAGGGCGAATGTACGCTCCCTGATCCATATTGGACGCGAGATGGTTGATATCTTTTGTAGCAGCTGCGAGGCACCGCCTGAGTTGGTGACCCTTGATATTGGTGATACGTTTGATGCTGCCTATGGCCAGCAGCAATTGACACTCTTCAACGGGTATCACGGGGAGCGCGGGTATGCTCCGATCCATGTGTACGAAGCGGAGAGCGAAAAACCGGTCGCATTCATCCTGCGTCCTGCGGGCACGCCATCCGGCGTGGAAGCGCGCGGCCATGTTCGTCGCCTCATCAGGCGCATACGATCCCATTGGCCGCAGACCCGGATCATTCTGCGCGGGGACGGGCATTATGGCCGCCCGGAGGTCATGGCGTGGTGCGAAGCCCGGGCAGGCGTGGACTTCATCTTTGGCTTGCCAGCCAATTCTGCCTTGCGTCGTGATCCTGTCGTTACACGCGCCCAAGACGCCTGTGCGGTTCAGCGCGCGACAGAAAGCCTGCCTGTGTTGCGCAGCTTTTGTGTAATCGGCGGAGCAATACTCGGCCAGGGTAGCGGCGTCGTTGTGTTGTCGCGGGCGGCGTAAAAGTCGTCCACTTTTGCCCTTTCGTTTGATGGGAGGGCTGGGGGATTTTCACCGTGGAATTGTATTTGAAGGTGCGTCGGGCTCATTTTCAGGATGGGTTGAGCGGGCGTCGGATTGCCCGGGATTTTGGGATTGGCCGAGACAGTGTTGCGAAGATGTTGGCCTATTCGGAGCCACCGGGGTATCGGCGGACAGCGCCGATCAGGCGCCCGAAGCTGGATGCGTTCACCTGCCAGATCGACCAATGGCTTACTGAGGACAAAGCGCGTCCGCGCAAGCAGCGCCACACCGCAAAGCGTATCTTTGAGAGGCTGCGCGACGAGTGCGGCTTTGATGGCGGATACACAATCGTCAAAGACTGCGTCCGGGCCAGGAAGCGCTCTGGCAAAGAGATGTTCGTGCCGCTCAGCCATCCGCCCGGGCATGCGCAGGCGGATTTTGGTGAAGCGCCTGTCGTGATTGGCGGCGTTGAGCGGAAGGCGCACTTCTTCGCCTTTGATCTGCCGCAGAGCGATGCGTGTTTTATCCGGGCCTATCCTGCGGCAACCACCGAGGCCTGGCTGGATGGGCATGTGCATGCCTTTGCTTTCTTTGGGGCGGTTCCCCTGTCGATCCTCCATGACAATGACCGCTGCCTGGTGGCGCGGATCCTGCCGGACGGCACCCGGCAAAGAACCCAACGGTTCAGCGCAATGCTGTCGCATTATGTGGTCCGGGATCGCTACGGCCGTCCCGGCAAGGGGAACGACAAGGGAGCGGTCGAGGGGTTGGTCGGCTACGGGCGGCGCGACTTCATGGTGCCGATCCCGTCCTTTCCGGACCGGGATGCGTTCAACGCTCACCTGGAAGAGCAATGCCGCAAACGGCAGGACGATGTCCTGCGCGGACACAAGGCCAGCATCGGCGAACGGCTGCAAGCCGATCCGGCGGCAATGCAGGATTTGCCCGGCGCACCCTTCGAGGCCTGTGAGTTGCAAAGTGGCCAGGTCACATCGACATCGGTGGTGCGGTATCGCGGTAACGACTACTCGGTACCGGTCGCATATGGCCACCGCGCGGTCTGGATCAAGGGCTTCGTGATCCGCGTCGTTATCGGTTGCGCCACTGAGGTGATCGCCGATCATCCCCGCTCTTATGACAGCGGTGACATGGTGTTCGACCCGCTGCATTACCTGCCGCTGATCGAGCGCAGGATCATGTCCTTCGATCAGGCTGCGCCCTTGCAGGGTTGGGAACTGCCTGACGCCTTCGCCACGCTCCGGCGCTTGCTGGAAGCCCGGCAGGGCAAGGCGGGCAAAAGGGAGTATGTCCAGGTCCTGCGCCTGTCGGAACGGTTCGAGCTGGAGGTGCTGCATCTTGCCGTCAAAGACGCCCTGCGAATGGGGGCGGTCAGCTTCGATGCGATCAAGCACCTCGTCCTGTGCCGCGTCGAGCGAAGGCCCCCGAGGTTGGATTTGGATGTCTATCCGTTCCTGCCCGGAACCAACATCGCCACCACCTCGGCTTCTTCCTGTATGAGCCTTCTGTCAGGAGGTGACGCATGACGGATGCACCCGAACTGCCGCTGACACACCACCTCAAGACTCTGCGCCTGCCCACCTTCCTGCGCGAGCATGACAAGCAAGCGCGCATTTGTGCGGCGGAAGGCTTGGATCATGTGCGCTATCCAGCCCGGCTGACCGAGCTGGAACCAATCGATCGGGAGAGGCGCATGGTCGAGCGCCGGATCAAGGCGGCAAAGTTTCCAACCGTCAAAAGCCTCGACAGCTTCGACTTTACGGCCATCCCCGGTCTGAACAAGATGATGGTGCTGGAACTGGCGCGCTGTGAATGGATCGAGCGCAGGGAGAACGTCATCGCGCTCGGCCCGTCGGGAATCGGCAAAACCCATGTCGCTCTCGGGTTGGGGCTGACCGCCTGCCAGAAAGGGTTGCCTGTCGCCTTCGTAACCGCCGCAGCTCTCGTGCACGGGATGATGGAGGCCCGCGACGAGAAACGCCTCCGGCAGCTTCAGCGCAAACTGGCCAAGGTCAAACTGCTGATCATCGACGAGCCGGGCTTCGTCCCCTTGAGCAAAACCGGCGCCGAGCTTCTGTTCGAGCTGATCTCTCAGCGCTGCGAGCGTGGCTCAACCCTGATCACATCGAACCTGCCCTTCGAGGAATGGACCGAGACATTCGGCACCGAACGCTTGACCGGCGCGCTCCCGGACCGGCTGACACATCACGTCAACATCCTCGAGATGAACGGCGAAAGCTACCGCCTCAATCAGAGCCGCGCACGTATTGCCAACCCTTCAACCTGACAACTGAACAATCGGCCTGACGGCCAATGCGCCTTGGAACGTGCTTGCTGATTGGTGGCCACACGCCCCAAGGCGCACTCCACAAACTGGCCGACTTTTGCTCCGCCCCAGTGGCCGGATTTTACTCCGCCGTTGACACCACCAAAAGCATTTGAGGATACCGGCCCGAACACGCCTGCTCCCGTCCTGGTATCGGCCACTGTGGCTTCTGGCAGAACAGAACCGCAGCCATCGCATTCTGCCCTTTCAGGGACGAGAAAGTAGTATCCCGGCTCACTGAGCAAGAAAGCGTATAGTGCTTTAGCAGACTGTTCTGTTTAAAGGTCGTAATAAATGCCGACTTCCGACAATCTTTCGGCAACTACTGTCAAAGCGCTATTTGTTGCTGGACCCCAAAGCCCATCAATCTCTGAGCTATATAATCCAGCAGCTTCGAGAGAAGACTGAAGCCTTTGCCTTTCAGCGTTGGACAAACTGAAAAACGCTTCCCTTTCTGCATCTTGTGCTGATGCCAAAGTTGCGAAGCAAAGGAAGAAGGCAGCAAGATAATATTTAAGCATGGAGCACTCCGAAACTCGTAGGCGGTGGTATGACGATAACCCCTGTACACGACAGTAGAGGTGGTTGAGGGCGCAGATCTGTGATTTTGGTTAGGATTCTTCAATTTACGATGGAGCCTCCCATGATCCGAAAAGCAATCGACGCCCTCTCGGCGAAACTATCCGATAGCTTGTCGCTGAGCAATAGCCGCCTCGAAACACTCTGCCTTCCGGTGATTGGCATTGCCAGCGTTCGAACCGTCAATTTGAGCCACATTTGCGGTGAGATGCCGACGCAGGCCAAGGTTGAAAGCACCTACCGTCGATTGCAGCGCTTTTTTCAGCGTGTCAACCTCGGGCAAGACTGGTCTGCCCCTCTTGTTGTCCGGATGCTCGGGCTCTCTGGAAGTGAACTTCGTCCCTGTTTCCGGACACTGGGGTACTTTACCCCTGTCCATGAAAGGGGCACGAAATGGGACACCATCGACGGAACTATACGGACGAGTATAGGGCAGCAGCGGTTGAGCGGGTTTATGAACCGGGCGCGACACAGGGCAGCGTTGCCAGGGAGCCTGGTATCACCGGCACACAGTTGAAGACCTGGCGGCTTGAGATCGAAGCGTTTGGCTCAGCTGAAGCCAAGCGGCGGCAGAAGGCGGATGCAGAGGAATTGGCCCGTCTTCGCAAGGAGAACAAGCGCAGATTCGTCACTGCCCGTAAAGCTCAATACGCGGTTTCTACGCTTTGCAGAGTTCCTGGTATCTCCCGAGGCTGGTTTTATGGTTTCCTGGCCAGTCAACCAGCGAGGGATCAGCGGCAAGCAGATCGAGACGTTCGGGATCTGGAACTGCTGCCCAAGATCAAGACTTTCTTCAAAGCCAGCAAGAAATGTTACGGCCCAAAGCGGATCCACCAGGATCTCAAGGCTAACGACGAAACCGTCTCTGAGCGGCGGGTGGCGCGGATCATGAAGGAAAACAAGGTGTCTCCACGCCTGAACAAGCGCCGGAGGCCTGTGATAACGGACAGCAATCACAACATGAGCCCCTCTGCGAACCTTCTCGAGCAGGATTTTCACTGCCTAACTCCGAATGCCGTTTGGCTGGTCGATATCACCTATATCGACACGGATGAAGGCTGGCAATGTGATCCGCCAGGGGTATCGCATGAATAGCATCCTTTGGTTTGCCTTGATCTTCTATCTCTGATTCAGTTTTCCAAAGTTTATGTCCGGAGGGCGCTGCTTTGGAAAATACCGTGTTGTTTCAATCTTTTGCCTCGTCGATTTCCGATCCCCGCCAGGAGACGAAGGTGTTGTATCCACTTGATGGGATTCCGCTTTTGAGCCTGTGCGGAGTGGTGTCGGGGTGTGGGAGTTTTGTCGATGTTGCCCTTTATGGCGAGGAAAAGTCGGGTTTCCTGCGCAAGTTGGCTACGTTTGAGCATGGCATACCCTCTCACGACACGCTTTCGACGGTGTTTCGGGCGATTGATCCTGAAGAGTTCAACGCAGCCTTTGCCGCGTGGGCGTCCGGGTTGGCCGGGCGCGTTGGAGGAACGGTCGTTGCCATTGACGGCAAGACAGCGCGAGGCTCAAAGGCCGGTGGTGAAACGCCTCTGCATCTGATCCCGGCCCGGTGTAACGATCTACGCCTCGTGCCCGGCCAGCAAGCCGGCGCGCACAAAAGGAACGGGATCAGGGACATCCCCGTTCTCCTGGATTCGCTCTTCCTGGAGGGCGCGGTCGTGACGCTGGATGCGATGGGGCGCCAACGTGAGATCGCCTGCAAAATCCGTGACAAGGGTGCTGACTATGTGCCGGCCCTGAAGGGCAATCAGGGGCTTCTCCATGAAGACGTGAAACTGTGGTTCGAAGAACAGGATCGGGAAAAACACAGAATCACTACAGACGGTTGACGGCGACAAGGGCAGGATTGAAACGCGAACATACACCCAATGCGACGCCATCGGCCGGTTGAAAAAACGCCATCCCCATCGGGAGGGGTTGGTCAGCATTGGCCGCGTCGTCCCGCTTCGGGAAAGTGGCGGGAAGACGACACGGCAAACGCGGTACTTCATCCCGTCCCTGCCGAAAGACGCCGCGCGCCTTGCCCATGCCGTACGCTCTCACCGGGGAATTGAAAACCGCCTCCACCGGGTGCTTGATGTCACCTTCCGCGATGACGACAGCCGGATACGAAAAGATCACGCACCCGCCAACTTCGCCGTCATCAGGCACATCGCAATGAATTTGCTCAACAAAGCAAAAAGCGAGAACTCCCTCGGAGGAATGCGGAAAAAGGCAGGCTGGAACAACCGCTTCCCGCTTCAAATCCTCGCGCCGTGAAACTCATGCGATTCCCCTGCCCAACCGTACAGTTCTGATCCGCCCGCTGATTTCAGGGTACCCGCCCACCCCTTCCCCCGGAAGCGCCCTCTCCTAAACACCGGGACCGAATGGACCGGCTTGCCAACGGCAGGTTGGCTGCCACCAGGGGCCGCTCCCGGTGTCCGGAAATCACGGGTCCTTCCCGGCGGGGACGGCGAGTGGGTGTTATGTGCCGCACTTGCCTACTTCTGCGTGCCGATTTTTTTGCATTTCGTTTCGTTTCGGATTTCCGCCCCCAGCAATACATTGAATCCATTGAGCAAATTTTTACCGACAGGTCATCTGAAACGAAATGCCACGCCGCCCGAAACGAAATGCCCTCCCGAAACGCGCGGGGAAACCGCCGAAGGGGTCGCGCCGGAATTTGCGCGATACCGGCGGTGAAAAAAAAATGTCAGGAGGTCCGGCATGGCCAGCGGCAAAAAAAACCTTCGCGCGACGTGGCGCGCTCCGGTCCTGCCCCCATTCCGGAGATCGGGCGGCTGCCGCCCGATGTCCCCGTGCCCTGAAACTCCGTGCCCGTTCTGCGGATCAGGTCCGGCAGACCGCGGCGTCGATCAGGGGACCCGGTTTTACCGGTCCCGTCCTGTTCGCCGGAGGCACCACCGTTATTGCCGGGGCAGGACCGTGTGCCGACGGCGCGGGAGACGGGCATGGATGTTGTGCCCTGCATCCGGCTGCCCGGTCTCCCGGATGAGCAGCGCCCCTGGTGACAAGAGCCTGGCCGGACATGCGGGCCGGGACGGGGACCTGCTCCGGCCCGGGCCGGGGGAATCGCGCGACCCCGGGTTTCATCCGGACAGATGTCGGGATGCCGGTGGCTGATGACCGGATTGACATGTGCCGGACCGGTCCGCCCTGTAACGCCACCGCAGGCAAGGCCGGGAACGACACCATGGACAGCCCTGCCCTGACCGGTGCCCTGGTCCCTGCGTTTCCGCTGGCCATCGGGGATGGTGCATGGGATTTTGGGCAGCGCTTGAGGAGGTATTCCCGACCACGCGCCAGCAGCGCTGCTGGATGCATAAAACCGGCAATGTGTTGAATTACCTGCCCAGGCTATCGCAACCCAGGGCCAAAAATGGGCGATGTTATACTTGACAAACCACCGCCTTACAATCGATCAATTGCCTCCTAACTTAGGATACAACTTGGCAGTCACGGGTTCGATCCCCGTATCCTCCACCACGACCTGAGGGGGATTAGTTTAGCGGGAAAACAGCCACTTGAATATGAGGCCCGATGCTATTCAGCGTCGGGCTTTTCTTTTCTGTCTTGGCTTTAGCGATTTTTCTCAGATCGGCGTTGAACTTGGTTTCGTCCTCGTCGCACTCAAGCAGACGCGCCGTTTCTTCAAAGCGTTCACGCTGGGTTTTTTCAGTCACCATCATCATCCTCAAAAAGCCCGCCAAGCTGCGTTCCCTCTCCGGGTTTGCAAATCTTTATTGCATTGCCGTTATTCGCTGCAATTTGGCCGTCTAAACTCAAAAAGTCACCATCGAAGCTATGAATTTCAGTTACGTTAGCCCTTTGTGCGGAAGCAATATGTACAGCGTCTGCGGGCTTGAGGCCAAACAATCCAGATGTT
>CBDBLS010000032.1:0-41850 GCA_965207105.1 Roseovarius sp.
CCCACCTGATAGGGCGGAAGGCGCACGCGTGCGCATCTCGGCAGGCAATCCCACGGCCTCAAGCGCGTCCTTGACGCTTTGCCAGCGCGCAGATTTTGCCCCGATGTCGTAAGTGTCCAGCCCCAACCGTACAGAAGCCCCGACAGAACGCTTTGGGTTCAGGGATGACAGCGGGTTTTGCTGAACAAACTGGATGTTGCGGCGCTGCTCAGTCGAGCGCTTTGGAAGGAGCGTCGTGCCGTTGAACAGCACTTCACCGCCAGTTTGCGCCAGAATGCCAAGGATCATATTGGCCAGCGTCGTTTTGCCTGACCCGCTTTCTCCAACAATGGCAAGGCATTCACCTGCCGCGACCTCTAGTGATACATCTTTCACTGCGTGCACTGGACCGGCAGGCGTTTCAAACGTCTTGGTTAGTTTGTTGAGGGTCAAGAGACTCATGCCGTACCTCCATGACTGATCTGGGGTGCGAGGAAATCTTCGCTCACTTCGGGACTTCGGACAGGCCAGCGCCAGTAATGCGCGGCACGGCAGACATCAAAGCGCGCGTATAGGCGTGGCGTGGATCAGAGAAAAGTGCGCCCGTTGGTCCATCCTCAACAATCCTGCCTCGATAGATCACATAGACCCGGTCAGCGAATTCACGTACCACACCTAGCCCGAATTATTCATCAGCCTAATCCGATTTCATCCGGACGTGAAGGATTGGCCGTGCTGACGGGGATGGCTTGATCTTAACTTGGAGGACGCGTTTGAGGTTGATGTTGGGGGTGAGAACGGCGGCTGATGCCGCGTTGGTCATGGGCTTTGTGCCTTGATGCGCCCCATCAGCAAGATGAGCATTGACCGCTGTGGGCAGGCCGTTGGCAGGGCAATTTCAATTCTCGATTTCAGCTGTTCAACACGCACGGCTATTTTCAAGAAGGTGCGCCGGATAGTCTCGAAGGTTGCGGTTCTAAACCGCGAACGTTTCGGTGCCGCCTGGCGCAATGATAACAGCAACCAATAAGCACCGGTGTGGAGGAACAACCGGAACTGATTGGCCTCCCAACGGTGGCAGGAGGTGCGGTCCGATCCGGTGTAGAGTTTGTGTTCCTTGATCAGGTTTTCCATCCTGCCGCGTGCACAATAGACCTTCTCATAAAGATGTTTGCCGCGTCCGGTTAAGTTGGTGACGATGAAACGGGTATCGTTGCCCAATCCGGTTGCCTCTACACGAGCGATTACCTTGCGCTCCTTCGACCAGCTTTTGGCACCGTATTGAATTTGGAAGAAACGGCGGATTTTGTCTTTTCCGCTCGATATCAGGCGTACAGCAACATCCTCACTCCATAGATGGGAGAGCACCTTTAGCCTTTTGTTTCCGGGCAGGCCGAAAATGTAGAAGCAGCCCTGTTGCTCCAGAAGATCCATGACTTCAGGCGTTCCATAGTGTCCGTCACCGCGCACAGTAATGACGATGCGGGGCCGGTTACGGCGGATGCGACGAATGACGTGGCGTGAAATCCGGGCGGCTTCCTCGCCCGAAGGTCGCTTGCCAGGGCGCAGCACAAAGCAAACCGGCTTGCCTGTTGCTGCATCATAAATATGGATCGGTTGAAAGCAGTATCCCTGTGCATGGGTGTTGAACAGGCAAAGCTGTTGATCGCCATATGTGCGGTCGGTGGTATCATCAATATCAAGGATAATATGATTAGGCACCGCGCGGAAACTATCACAGAACAGATCAATCAACATGAACCCCATACGCCCCAGTTCTCGCCATGACGGCGTGTTCTCCAACCGCGACAAAGTTGGTTGGGAAGCCAGTGCATGACCACTTTCCGGCAACCGCTCGCAGGCAGTCTTCAACGCCGGATCATGGCGCAACTCATCAAGGTCATCGCAGTCTTCATAGCCACAGCAAATTGCAAACATCCGGGAGCGGATCATGGTGGTATAATCATGGATGGTACGGTTTGCGTCACGCTTGTCATGCAAACATGAAGCAATCATGCCGGCAAAGTTCAACCTCTTCTCAATCTGACGAAGAACGAGCACGCCGCCATCCGATGACAACGCACCACCATCAAAGCGCGCAGATATTTCGTGCCGTCCCACAGGTGACAAACCGGGGAACAATAGGTTATCTTCTTGCATGGCGGGCCGGGTTTTCTGCTGGTAGCCGATGTTTTGTTCAAACACCAAAATCATACGCTATTTCAGAAGCTTGAACCATGCCCGCCAAACATATCAAGCAGCTTGATGAATAATCCGGGCTAGGTTATGCGATATGAACAACACGGCGGTCCCATTGTCCGCCACCAGATTGCGCATCAATGTGAGCGTCTGGGCCTGCACGGATACATCCAATGCGGTTCCGGGTTCATCCGCCAACAGCAGTTTTGGCTTGTTGGCCAGTGCCATGGCGATCATCACGCGTTGGTTCATGCCGCCTGATAATTGAAAGGCATAGGCACTCAGAACACGGGCTGGATCAGGGATTGCGACTTCAGTTAGGAGGTCCACGGCACGGCTGTTGCAGGCATCATTCGGCAGGGATCGATCCCTTCGACGCAGTACTTCGGAAAACTGCCGACCGATGGTGAACGCTGGGTTAAGCGACGAAGTTGGATCCTGAAAGATCATCGACATATCCATGCCGCGTAACGCTGCACGGGCCTTAGGTGGCATGGCAGAAACGTCTTGCCCATCGAATGTCACTTCGCCTGAAATCCGCGCATTGCGGGTTTCTTGCAGCAATCCCAATACGATGCGCGCGGTGACCGATTTGCCTGAGCCGCTTTCCCCGACAAGGGCGACACGTTCCCCCGCAGCGATGTTCAGGGATATGCCGTGCAGCACCTGATTGATGCCTGACAGCCCTTTAAACCCAAGGTGCAGGTTGTTGATGTTGAGAAGAGTGCTCATTGATCAACCCCCAAGATTTCGCGCAGGCCATCGCCCATCAAATTAAAACCAAAGACCGCGATCAGAATTGCAAAGCCGGGGAACACTGTGAGCCACCAACTGTCAGGCAAGTATCGTGCGCCTTCAGCGACCATGGATCCAAGGTCCGGTGTCGGCGGTTGTACCCCTAATCCAAGAAAGGACAGCGAAGAGGCGATGATGATGACAAAGCCCATATCAAGCGTCATCTTGGTAATGATCGCGGGCAGGCAATTGGGCAGGATTTCGCGAAATGCGATGTGCCCGGTGCCGGCACCGATCACTTCGGCTGCTAGAACATATCCTTCTTCGCGTTCGGACCGTGCAATCGCATAGACCAGCCGAGCATACCAAGGCCACCACATAACGGTCACGGCCAGCATGGCGTTGGTCAAGGTTGGCTCCAACACACCCATCATGGCAATGGCAAGGACCAGTGGCGGGATTGAAAGAAACACATCAACGATCCGCATCAGGATGGCCTCGACCCAGCCACCCAGATATCCAGCAAGCAGGCCAAAGATTGTGCCAATTGGGACCGCGATGGCGAGCACGACGACGCCTAAGATCAGTGATATTTGGTAGGCGTATAAGATACGACTAAAGATGTCGCGCCCAATCAGATCGGTTCCCATCCAATTCCTGCTTGTCGGTGCACGATTTGCAAAGGCAAAATCGACTACTGCGCCATTATGCGTTGGAAAGGGTGCCAACCAGGGGACAAAGACCGCTGCGATCACAACCAACGCCACAAGAATCAAGCCCAACAGAGAAAGCGGGTTTGCCGCCAGAATACGAAACGCACGGATCATTGGCTGGCCCTCGTTGAATGACGGATGCGGGGATTGAGGAAAGCTATCAGCAGATCAACGATGATGTTCACAATCAGGAATGTCAGTGCGATAATCAGAACGGTTCCCATAATCGCATTCAAATCTTTGCGTAGGATCACGGCGACGCCGTAGCGGCTTAGGCCGGGCCAGGCAAAGACGGCCTCAACCAGAAATGCGTTGCCTAACATGGCTGCAAAATCGAGTCCGATAATCGTGAGTGACGGGATCAACGAGGGTTTGAAAGCATAGATCCGTGCGATCCGTGATGGGAAAAAACCATAGGCTTGTGCCATCTCAATGTAAGGTTTGTCGTAGGTCTCGACCATGTTGGCGCGTGTCAAGCGGGCAGCCTGTCCAACACCTGACAAGGCCAAGGCAACAGCTGGCAGTACGAGATGCCGGAATGCATCGCCGAAAGCAGTAAGATTGCCCGCCAAAAGCGTGTCAATCAGTAGAAAACCTGTCGTTCTCTCGATCTCATAGATGTCCGAGATACGGCCAGCAATGGGAAAGATCGGCAAATAGAAGGCAAAGAGAAGCATCAGGATAACCGCCCAAACAAAGCTAGGGGCTGAAACTGTGAGCAGAGAAAAGACACGTACCAAGTGATCCGGCCAACGGCCTCGATGGCGTGCCGCGAGCATGCCCAATGGCAGGCCCAGTGCTACCATGATCACTCCAGCAAACAGCACCAGTTCCAATGTAGCGGGCAGGAATTGCGCGATGTCGAGCGTTACCGGGCGGTTCGTGTAGAGCGAAGTGCCAAGGTCACCGCGGCTAACATCGACTAGGAAGTGCCCGTATTGCAGGATCAGCGGTTCATCTAAGTGCATTTCGGCACGCAGATTTGCGACTTGTTCGACCGTGGCATTCGGACCAAGGGCGATCCGGGCTGGGTCGCCTGGAATAATCCGAGCGATGGCAAAGATCAGCATCGAAACCCCAATGAGAACGATCATATAGATACCGAGCCGTCTAAGAAGAAGACGGAGGACAGGTGACATGTTTTTTACTTTCCACAATCTGGTCTAAAGCCTCCGACTTTAGTCGGAAAAACATTCAAGCGTGCGCCGAAGGCGCTCATGAACCACTGAACCCTCTGACTTTAGTCGGAGGAGGTTCAGTTTGGAAAAGGCCGGGTGCCGCAATCAGCACCCGGCAGTTCAGGGAAGTATTATTCTTCGACCATTTCCATCAGGCGGAAGCTGAAGCCCATACCATCAAGACCGAAGGCCTGTGATGGATCACTGAGCGCGGGGGCCTTGACTCGGTTGGAAGCCGCAAAGACGGACTGGCGATCAAAGCCATAGATCGTCGGTGCAATTTCCATCAGACGCGCGTTCAGGCCTTGGTACGCTGCTTCACGCTCTGCATCCGTGGACGCTGTGCGTCCGGCATCCAAGAAGGCATCGATCTGGTTGTCGTTCAGATACTCCGGCGACTGCCAAGTGCCCGGTGTTGACGAATGATACATTCCGTAAAGCAGTGTATCAGGGTCGCCAGTGACCGCATTGACAAAAATCTGGCTGATGTGCGGCGTGTTCTCGGGTTTTGATACCTGCTCTGCGAACAAAGCCCATAGCAGTTTTTTGATCTCCGACTTGACGCCCAGCTGCGAGAGGTTGGACTGGAACAAGAGTGCGAAACGCTCTTCCAAGGGAACCTCGGCAATCCAGGTTACCTCGATGTCCATGTCCGCAGGATCGTAAGCGCAAGCTGCAAGGTATTCTTTGGCCTTTTCAAGGTTCTGCGCTTGCACGACGTCAGGGCCGTTAGAACCGAACATACCCACGGGGATCGCGCCTGTCGCGGCGCTGCCTGCGGACACATCATCTGTGATGGCGACCATTTGGATAGCCGTCTGATAGTCAAAGGCGTTGGACAGGGCTAGACGGCAGTTCACATCATCCAGCGGAGGTTTTGTGGTGTTCATCTTCAAATAAAAGGCACCGGTGCCGGTTTCGCTGAACAACTGTGCACCGTCATTGGCAAGTGCTTTCATGACTTCAGGTGGGAGCCATTGGCTTGAAATGTCGTGCTCTCCCTGGGCGATCAGGGTGCGCACGGTTGCGGCCTCAAGCCCATAGCGCAGGCGGACCGTGTCGGGGGCCACATCTGCAACACCCAAAAAGTACGACCCACTTTTGGTCATCACGGTTTCTTCCTGCGGGTTATGGGATTTCACCGCATAGGCGCCCGTACCAGCGCTATTGGCACTCAGGAACGCTTCGCCCCATTCGTCGCCACCTTTGTTGGCCTCAACCAAGGCTTTGTCGACAATGGGAAGACGGACAAGAGATGCTACGAAGGGGGCATAGGGTTCGGCCAGGGTGAACGTAACCGTGTGTTCGTCAACCGCTTCAGCAGACACGCCGCCCTGAAGATACGATAGGCCTGCACCCAATGCCTGACTGCGCTCAATTGAATAAACGACATCTTCCGCCCGCAGTGGATTACCGGACTGAAATTTGACATCATCGCGCAAAGTAAATGTGTAGGTAGATCCCTCCACAGTCCAGCTGCTGGCTAGATGTGGTACATGGCCCGGCCCACCCTGCGCAGGCAGCACCAGAGTGTCATAAACGTTAAACATCAAAATGGAATCGGCGTAGTCAGATGCCTTTGCCGGATCCAATTCGCCAACTGCAACCTCATCCAGACGCAGAACAGATTCTGCATATGCAGGCGACGTCAGCGCCGTAGCAGCGACCAATGCGACCGCGACTGAACCTCCTCTGACTAAAGTCAGAGGGTTCAGTGGGTCATGAGCGCCTTCGGCGCACGTTTGAATGTTTTTCCGACTAAAGTCGGAGGCTTTAGACCAGATTGTGGAAAGTAAATTCTTGCGTTTCATGATTTTTCTTCTCCCGTTGGTCTATTTTTGCGTTCTCCGCTCAGCGAAGAAATCTTGTGAATGGGTGACGGCGCATCGCCGAAGACATCCATCGTGCCACACCACAGGATCGACGCCTTGGTGATGCCGTGGTTCCAGGTTGAGTGGATGCGTGTGCTATCAAAGTGAATCGTGTCGTCTTGGCGCAGGATTTCTCTTTCGCCCTCGATCTCAACGGTGATTTCACCGTTGAGAATAAAGAACATCTCTTCGCCCTTGTGACTGATCGGTTCGCTGCGATGCCCCGGCGGTTCGTGGACAATTACTGAATGAAGCTGTGAACCATCAAATGTCGATGACACCCGTTCATAAGATGCAGCGGCACCGGGTACAGAATAGACTTCACGGCCTCTGCCACGTGTCATGTCTCCAGGAACCGGTTGAGATAAGAATGATCCCAAGGGCATTTCGAGAATTTCAGAAATGCCTGCAAGTGACGCGAGTGATGGCGCAGATAGACCACGCTCAACCTGACTGATGAAGCCGACAGATAATCCTGCCGCATCAGCTACAGCTTGCATCGTAAGTTTCATTTCTTTCCGACGCAGTCGAATGGACTGACCTAGTTCAACAGCGCGATCTAATTGAGGAAGTTTTTTTAACATAGCTAAAGCTCTAGCCAAAGATGCAAGGGTTTGTCAACATTATTTAGTATCACTAATATTGTAATCGAGTTTTTCAAAGTACGCTTAAAATATGACGGGTTCACATTTACCTCATGAAATCCATCGACCGTTAGGTTCAGTTGATCAGATTAAAACAAGGCAGAAGCGTTAGAGACCAGGCATTGTTTTTGGGAAATATTGGCCAAAACCTTTATGGTCTTTTGATGTCCTCCGTAACAATCAATACTCGCCCATTCTAAGCTGGAAAGCGACTTTTCCTCTATTGATGAGGCACTGCACCAGGGAGGACACACGGGAGCCATCCACCGTGAAGGCGACATTGCAGCCCCGCATGAACTTCTCGATCTTCGGCCCGCTGCGATAGATGCCGATGGGCGGCGTGGTGTCATGCCCGCCGCCACCACTGATGATGTCGGCGAGGGCGTCAATGCTCTGGGGCGATAACTGGAAGTTCATATGTGGTTTAACTACGCAGCACCAAAGACGCCTGTGCGGGGTCATAACGACAGTCCGCAATCGAGCCGTCCCGAATTTTTTCAACCGCCTGATCAATTGCAAAGAGCGGCACAAGGAACCATTCGCGCGGAGTGATGGGATGACCAAACCGATCCGTAATCTCGATGTCGAGACGCGCAGGGTCAAAGATACGATGGATCAGGTTTTCCAGCTTGCTGCGATTGATGTTGTAAAGCTCGTAGGTCGCAACGATTTCGACCTCTGCCATGAGAAACGTCGGATCAAGCTTAGCATTGGCGATGCGCCGCTCAACCTTACCGCTTGTCACGCCGATTTTGTGCAGGACATCGCGGTTCTCGGTGACGATTGGCAGCGATGATTTGCTGCGCAGGACATAGATGGTGCCACTGGCCTCATCCCCATCTGCGGTATGGTCAGCAAAGAGCGGACCGGCGGTCGGATCGGTGATCCGCCTCCCCGCCTCGTCCTTGTGCAATGCGCGTTGAAGTGAGCGCATAAGCATGTTGCTTTCGGTGCCATTGTCGAAAATGACCCGCAGTCGGGCATCAAGCATTCCCTGAGCCGTCAAAAAGTCCTCACCGCGCTCCGCGACATAAGCCTTCTGGCCTCCAACAATGAAAAAACGGCCGGACTCTATCTCCGCCTTGCGCTCAAAAGGGCGCGTTTCCCGAAGACCGGTATCGAGCTCCTTCTGAACTTGCTCGAAGAGTGGTTCGAACGTGTCAAAATCTTCGCAACGGTCGCGGTTGGCGATCTCCTCAGCCGCGCGTTTTTCAGCGGTTGAGCGAACATGCTTCAACTCGGTAATCGGAGGGGTTTCGACCTCAATCCCCAGCTCGGCCAGGAGCGCATCATCATCAAGCCCGTCTGCCCCCCCCCTCTACGGCCATGGGCTGGCCAGAAAGAAGACCTTGGTGATCCAAAGACGCGACAAGCGCATGGCTTTCGGGTTGCGCACGGATGCGGTCAAGCCGCACGGCATAGAGACGCTCGAAAATATCGCGTTCCTCACCATGCTGAGGCGCGCGGCCATGTTCTTCGAAGAACCGGTGAATCTCTTCAAAACCCGCGATGATCCGCTCTTCGAGCGGGGTGCGGGTGGCTATTTTCCTGGCTTCGACCTCGACGCCAAGCCCGGCGAGAAGCGCGTCATCATCTTCGGTGAATTCTTTAGCCATTGGCCGCCTCCTGCTTCATGCGTGCAAGGAATGCCACGCCTTCCGCCATCTTCTTTTCCCAGGCATCGGGGGAGGTGATGGACGGAAGCCGCCCCCGCTCCTGTTTGAATTTCAGGGCGCGCCTGGCAAGATCACGCGCCTCCCCGGGCGTGAGCTGCACCTTCTTCGCCGAGATGACGGCGGCAACCTGTTTCAGGCTTTCCTCGCTCATGGTCCTGGCGAGGATCGCGTAAGCCTCGCTGAAGGGGTTGATGCGGTCGATCAGATCAATATCAAGCTCGCGCACATCCATCGCAAATTTGCGGACGCCCTGGATAAGGGCGTTGCTTCCTGTGCCTTCGGCTGTCGGCTCCGCAAGTGCAGCCTCCTTGGCCTTCTGGGTGAGGTTCAGAGCTGCAATGGCGTGTTGGCGCACGGTCTCCTGATCATCTGTATCGAGCGCGGGATATTTGTCCTTGATGATCTTGCCCATGCGCACTTGGGTCAGTTCTTCAGGCACAAGCTCTTCATCGGAGAGCCCCCGCTCAATGGTGGTCCTGTCTTGCACAAAGGCGGTGATCACCTCGTTCAGGTCTTCCTGACAGATGCGTTCGGCCTCTTTGGTTTTTGGTTCGGCAAGCCCCTTGATCTCGATCTGGAACTGGCCTTTCTCTTCGTTAAAGCCGACATTGCACGTTTTGGGGTCGTACCCGCCTTCCCCGTAGTCAAAGCCTTCCTGCGGCCCGCCGGTCGTCGTCTTCGGTGTGAAATTGAAACGCGGGGCAAGCACCTGCTCCATAAGCAGGCTGGCGGCGATGGCCTTCAGCGTGTCATTCACCGCTTCGGTGACGGCCTCTTCAGAGGCGTCGGGCTCCGCGATTAGATTGGTAAAGCGGGAACGGGTCTTTCCTGCCGCGTCACGGGTGGCGCGCCCGATGATCTGGACGATCTCGGTCAGGCTTGAGCGATAGCCGACCGTCAGCGCGTGCTCACACCAAATCCAGTCGAACCCCTCCTTGGCCATGCCAAGGGCGATGATGATGTCTACATGATCGCGCTTGTTTTTCTGCGCGGGGTCTTTGAGCGCTGCCGATACCTTGTCGCGTTTGGCGGCATCGTCATCGACCAGATCGGCGATGCGCAGCACGCGCCCGTCAGGCGTCTTCACAAGCTGGAAGCCTGTGGCGGGGTCTGTCCCCTGCCAGTCGCCCAGCTCTTCGATGATATGCTCGACCTCCCTGATCTTGTCCTTCGTGCTTTCGCGCGAATTCACGTTCGGGATGTGCAGGGTCGTTTTCTCGTGTGGATCGAGCACCTTCAGGATGTCGTCGGAATAGGGACCGGTATAGAAGTAATACCCGATGTCGAGCGCTTTCAGATACCTGTAGCCATTGAGCTGCTCATAATAGGTGTAGGTGACAGTATCGAATTTCGCCTTGCCATGGGGCGAGAGAACAGCCTCGGCATCGCCCCGGAAATACGATCCCGTCATGGCGACGACATGCACCCTGTCGCGGGCAATCAGCTCGGCGAGCTGCGCGCCAAGCCTGTTGGCAGGGTTGGCAGAGACGTGGTGAAATTCATCTACGGCGATCAGGCAGTCATCGAAGGCATCCACCCCGAACTTCCCGATGGCGTTTCGGAATGTCGCATGAGGGCAAACAAGGATACGGTCATCGCTCTTCAGAAACGCCCCAACTGAGGCGGCTTTGCTGCCGTCTTCGCCAGGCGCGTTGCACAGGTTCCACCTGGGCGCGACCTGCCAATCCGTCCAGAAACCGAACTTCGACAGCGGCTCATCGGCAAAGCTCGATCCGATGGATTTCTCGGGGACGGTGATGATGGCCTTGCGAAGCCCCTGATTGTGAAGCTTGTCGAGGGCGATGAACATCAGCGCACGGCTCTTGCCCGAGGCAGGCGGCGACTTGATCAGAAGATATTGCTCGCCCCGCTTCTCAAACGCGCGTTCCTGCATCGCCCGCATGCCAAGCTCGTTGGATTTGGTGGATGCCCCTGTTTGGGCATAGGTCACGGAAACGGAGGGGACAGGCTTCATGCTTTATCTTCTTTCTTCGATGATTTTGCTATCTTTTCCAGCTCCTCAAGTTCGCTGATATCAAGATCGGATTTTTGCTCGGCCAGTTTGCGGGCATTGTCGAAATTGTCATAATGGTCTGTGGCCACGCTGATCGCGCGCTCATGCGAGACGCTGCCCGCATCGCGCAGCTTGGGCAGGTCGTTGGACTGAAGGAAATTATCAAGAACCGCGTCCCAATCGCTCAGCCGCATGGATTGGCGGCGTCTGGCGCGCAAATCCGCCGTGTCCAGAAACATCGTCACGATCAGATTGAGTTCGGAGATTTCCGGATCAGCCAGATAATTCTTGGCAGTTTTCACATCGCCCTTGCGTACGCGCGTGCCTTTCCAGCTGGTCAGCCCCATGTTCGGGGCATGCGGGTCAGCACGTTCAACGATCAGTTCGGCGGCGGTGAAGCCTGTGATTCAATGCAATGGCCCCCAAGGAAGATACGGTTCAACGATCAGTTCGGCGGCGGTGAAGCCTGTGACAGCATAAAGCATCTTGTTCTGGATGGTCGCATAAAAGACCGCGGCGGCTTTTGACTGCGGGTCGTAATCTTCGCTGAGCGCCAGAATGTCGCGCACCTTTTTATAGAACCGCGCTTCAGACGCGCGGATGTCACGGATGCGTTCAAGAAGTTCGTCAAAATAATCGAAATCCGGCTGTTTCAGCCGCACATCGTCCATGACAAAACCCTTGATAAGATATTCACTCAACACCGTGCTGGCCCAACGGCGAAACTGCACCCCGCGCGGCGAGCGAACGCGGTAGCCAACAGCAAGGATCATATCGAGACTGTGGTGATCGACCTGATAGGTTTTTCCGTCAGCGGCAGTTGTTGCAAAATTTGCAACAACTGAATCTGCGTCCAGCTCCTCATCCTCCAGAATGTTCGTGATGTGGCGCGAGATGACAGATTTGTCCCGCTCAAAAAGCGCAGCAAGCTGATTGAGCGATAGCCATGCGGTCTGGCTCTCAAGGCGCAGTTCGATACGGCTGCGGCCATCTTCGGTCTTGTAGAGAACAAACTGGCTCATGCCGTCCCCCTTGCTGCCATCCGGGCTTTTGGCGCAGTCATCTTGGTGTAGAGCTCGAACAGCTTTTCCAGCCGCTCGGTATCGTTGCGAAAGCGGCGACCGATATAGATGCGGTCCAGCACCTCGTCGTTGCGATCATGCGCGGCGCGGAGGTTTTCGGGCATGGCGTCAGGTTTATAGAGATCGGCGATGGTCGCAGGGAAATGCGCCTCACGGGCCAGCAGGATATCTTCCGCGCAGCGGGTCAGATCGGCGCGGTTTTTCCCGGTCAGCCTGGGGACCGGAAAAGTGTTCCAGCCAAGAGTGTTGGAATAGCTGAAACACATCTCAAGCCGCCCGCAGACCGTGCCGATCCAGACCCAGTGCAGACGCGAGGCGATCAGCGCCATATTCCAGAGCGGAGCGTCGTAGAGGGCGAAGGCTGCGTCTTGTACGATGCTGTCACCAGCGAGCAAACCGACCGGCAAGAATGCCCGGCTCTCGGAACTCACTCTGGGAACTACTATGATATGAGATTTTGCGGTCGTCTGATCACGAAATCTATACGGCGTATCGGCAAGTTTTTGTGCAGCCTTGTCTTTGGTTGCAGCCTTTCTGGATTCTTTAACTCTTGCAAACTTCTCGCTAAAGGCCTCCACTGTTGAAGCACGGGCATAGGTTTCGTCTTCAATCCAAAGGCAAGCTCTGGGGGATCCGGAAATGAATTCCTTCGATCCGTATAGGGGGCGTACGAAGTTCTTTGCCTCGGGATGTTCTTCGACCAGGTTACGGCCTTCCCGATGCGAAAAAACAAGGGCGCTGCCGTAGTATGGATGATTTCCAAGCTGCATCTTTGCTCGCTCATCGGCTGGCGCGGATAGCGCGCTGACCATAACGTTTTCAGCAGCGACCAAATAGGCGTTGATATTTGCGGCGTCTTTCATCACCGCTTCACCGTCAGTATTCAACGAAAAGAGCAGGCGCTGTGGTCCCGCATGATTGGAAATCGCAACGATGGCCACTGTTACACCAGCGTTATGGCTGGCCAAGTTCGCCCATTTGAATGACGTATGGGCGAAGCTGATCTCATGCCCCGTGGCAAAAATCGCGGGCCACAGGATCGGCACCTGCTGCCCCTGACAGATCGAATTGGTCGATACAAACGCGGCGCTTGATTTCGTGTGCAGCCCAAAATCGGCGGCCTTCATGAACCACCCCGCCACATAATCCAGCGACTTCCAGCTTTTGACACGGCCATCAAAAATGACTTTCAGGTCGTCTTTCTGCTCCTTGCTCTGCCAAGTTGAGTCCCGATAGGGCGGGTTCCCGCAAATATACGTCTCACCACCCTCGTTCTCGAAGTCGATCTCGGCTTGATCCACGGGCGACATGAACAAATCGTCAGCATGGTGCTTCACGCCTGTCCCCGTGGGCGCGCAGATGCTCAGCCAGTCCAGCCGCAGGGCATTGCCACAAGTGATCCAGTTTTCCGCATCCAGCGGCAGAAACCCGGCCAGGGCTTCTTTCTGGCCGCGATAGGTTACATCGCACTGATACCCGGCGATGATCAGCGCCAGCCGCGCGACCTCTGCCGGAAAATCCCGCAGCTCGATTCCCCGAAAACTGGTCAGCGGTATTTCCGTGCGACGGTCGGCCTCGCCTCGCCGCTCGTTGATCACAGCCTCGATGGCGCGCATTTCCTTGTAGGCGATGACAAGGAAGTTGCCGGAGCCGCAGGCAGGGTCGAAGACCTTACCACCCTTCAAAATTCTCCGTGTGATTTGACATTTCGCGGTTTTGTGTGATTCAGGGAGTCTCCACTGTTGATACCGGAGGCTGTCGTGGCGATAACGAATTGTTTTTCCCAACTTTATTCCAGGGTTCAGGCAGACCTTGTCGACCGTTTACCCGGCTGTCACAAGTCACGCGGTGAAGGTCTGTCGCTGATCGCAAGTGTGGTTTTGAACACGCAGAGCGTCAATTCGATGGAAAATGCAGCCGCCTTGCCGCGCGATATCGGCTCGGTGGACCACCGGTATCAGTACATTTCACGGGTTTCGAGTAATTCCCGTATCGATGCCGACGAGGTGATGTGTGCTTACGCAGGGGAGCTTTTTCGCCGCCTGCATGATGCCGGAGAGACGATTGTGCCTGCTCTCGACCAAAGCCGGGTCAACAGGGGTCACGAAGCCTTGATGGTATCGGTGCGGATGCGGGACCGCGCCTTGCCTGTAGCCCGGCGTGTGCGCCGAACCAAAGGGGCAATCGGGTGGCGTGTGCAATACGGGCTTCTGGAAAGTATTCGCCCCCGGTTGCCTGAAGGCCCGTGCGTTTTGTTGACCGGAGATCGGTTCTGCGGGACCGCCCGCCTGATCGGATGGTGTCGGGAAGCAGGCGGGACTGTCGGCTTCGCATGAAGGGCAATATCACGCTGCAGCATCGAGGCGGCGAACCGCTGACCCGGGAAATTGCCGGGTTGATACCCGAAGGCATTGTAAACGCGGAGCTTTACGGGACAGGTGTCTTCTCCGCCATCGGCGTGCTCCACGAAGAAGGCCACAGGGAACCATGGATCATCGCCATGAACGCAGCCCCGTCCGAATACAGGGTTCCCGACTATGGGATGCGCTGGAGCATCGAAGCAATGTTCTCCGACTTCAAAACCCGGGGCTTTGGCATCACCCGAAGCCGGATCAAAAAGCCGGATCGATTGGAGCGCTCATACTGGTTCTGGCAATCGCTATGTACTGGGCCGTTTCAACCGGGGCAAAAGAAGAACACCTTGTCGCGCAACGCGGCGAAAAAAGGGGGTCCGGAAAGCTCGACGATCCCTTGTTCCCTCCAAGGCAGGCCTGCGCACCATCCGGCGGTCTCTCGCGGGCTTTGGCTCTGGGAGGTGTGGATAAATTGAAGGGTGGGGTCGAAGACCCGGATCCTTGACATGCGGCTGCGCAGGTTGAGGAGCTTGCGGGGATTGTCCCCCGCCTCTTCCAGCTTTTCACGCAGACCGTCGAGGAAGAGCGGGTTCAGCACCTTCAGGATATTGGGCACGGATGTGTAGTGCATCCCAAGGGCGCCGCGTTCTTCCTCATCGGCGACGGCCTGGATCATCGAGCCGAAGATGTCGGGGTTGATCCTGGTCCAGTCGAGGTTGCCGATATGTAACAGGTATGACCGCGTGATTTTCGAGAAACGCGGCACGTCCGTGCTGCCCGAGAAGAGCCCGCCGTTCACATAGGGGAAGACATTCGCCCATCGGGCGATGCCAGCGGCGGGGCGATCCTCGCTCTCGGTGTTCATGGCGCGGAAAAGCTCGCTGATCACCTCATGGGTGTTGCCGCTGTCCTTGTCGCTCATCCGGTCGATGGTCGAAGTGAACAGATCGGCCTTGGTGAAGATGTCGGTGTCTTCGGCGAAGAAGCAGAAGATCAGCCGCGCCATGAAGTGGCTCATGTCGTGGCGGCGCTCCGCCGTGCCCCACTCGGGATTGTCCTTCAAAAGTTCGACATAGAGGCGATTGAGCCGCCCCGTCGCCTTGATGTCAAAGGCGCTTTCGCGGATTTGCATGACGGTCGAGATGCCTGCGAGCGGCAGGAAGAACCCGAAATGGTCAGGGAAGTCGGGGTATTCGCAAACGATGGGGGCGATATCGGACACGAGGTCTTCGGCCTCAAGTGTCTGTCCATCGGTGGCGAGGATGAATTTGGCCTTTCCGCGCTTTGTGGCAGGGCTTTCTCTCAGCGCGGCAAGCGTCTGTGACACCTGCCCAGGAGCGCAGGTCCTGATGTGGATGTTGCTGGTCTGAAGCACGCCGCCGCTGTCGGATTTGTTCGACGAACCGCTGCGCAGGCGTTTGATGGTCGTGGCCTTGTTCCCAAAGGCTTCGAGGAAGGCATAGGGGAATCCATCCAGGTCAAAGGGCGCTTCAGCGAGCGCGGAGATGGCCTCTTCGATCTCGACGGCGTTCATGCGTTCCCCCTGCCCTGCAAGGCTTGCTCAGGCGGCGCAAACGGCGCGACCCTGATCTTGTTTACCCGCTTCATCACCTGCGCGTATTCGTAGTCGAGCTGGCGTTGCATCCAATCTCGGGCGGGCGTCCCGAAAACCTTCTCAAGCCGCACGGCCATTTCAGGCGACAGACCGGAGCGGGCGTTCAAAAGATTGCCAGAGGTCCGGCGGCCCACGCAAAGGATGCGGGCGGCCTCCGTTACGGTAAGCCCGTTCTTTGCAATGCACTGCGCGCGCTCCATGATGCCTGGATGCGTCATGCTCCTGCCCCCCTTGTTCCCGACAAAAGACCAGGATGATAATTGATGCTGGCCAATGGTGCGGATCGTGTCTGTAACCTGTTGTAAATTCGCGGCTTAAGCCCATATTCCCCACGTGGCGCACCGCTCGGGGCGAACATAGTCAATCCTGACGCGTCGGCCAACCGTTTTCGTCCCCAAACGATGCCCGGGTGCACCGGAACGCCTCGTTCCGAGACAATCGGACGGGCATGAAATAGCCTGACGGAAAATTTATAGTGGACCCGCTTGCATGACAGTCGCGTCCAGCGCAAGGCGTGTTTTCCATCCTTGATGTGCTGCCCGGAATACCTGATACGGGGTCACCCGAAAGGGCTATAGCAGGCCCCCGAAAGAGGCGACGAAGAAACGCCGGGAACGAATGCAACGGCTTGCCAACGGCATGTTGGCTGCCATCAGGTGCCGCTCCCGGTGCTCGGAAATCACGGGTCCTTCCCGGCGGGGACGGCTCGTGGGTGTCATTCGCCGCGCCTTCCAATGTCTGCGTGCCGATTTTTTTGCATTTCGTTTCGTTTCAGATTTCCGCCGCCGCCATCATGTTGTTATCATTGCGTAAAATTTTCCCAACGGGCCATCTGAAACGAAATGTCCTTCCGTCCGAAACGAAATTCCCGCTGAAACGCGCGGGGAAACCGCAGGAGGGTTCGCGCCGGAATTCGCGGGATACCGGCGGTGAAAAAAAAGCCGCAGGAATCCCGGCATGGCCAGCGGCAAAAAAACCTTCGCGCGACGGGACGCGCTCCGGTCCTGCCCGCATTCCGGAGACCGGGCGGCTGCCGCCGGATGTCCCCGTGCCCTGAAACCCCGTGCCCTGCGCGCGGAAGTCCCGCACCCGTTCTGCGGATCGGGTCCGGCAGATCGCGGCGTCGATCAGGCGGTCCGGTTTTACCGGTCCGGTCCTGTCCGCCGGGAGGCAAGCGGAGCGCGGTGTGAACCGGCGGTCGGCGATGTCCGGTCTGCACGGGCGCAGCTGACAGCCGATCGGGGCCGGTTGCCACCCTGGCAATACCCGTTCCCTGCCCGCCGACCGCAGGTCCGTTCCACACGGGAAACAGGAGTCCGGCAGGAAATTGCGGGCCTGCACCCTGCCACAGATACTGCCACAGACACGTCCCTGTACCCGGGCAAGTTTTCCCCTTAATTTTCCCCTTAATTTCCGGAGAAATCCGGGCGAGACCGGTTGGCAGCATACTGACCGCACAGCCAGCCACACCGCCGGTTTTGTACCCTGCAGATCTGGAGCGGTTTTATGACGTGTTATCAGCAGGTTGAAAATCGGTGTTTTCAGCAGAGACGCTTTACCCGGGCGGATACACCCCCGGATACACGGGAAGTCTCTGCAGGCGTATTTCATCATCCGTTTCGGATATTCAGGCCGGAGTGATCCTTACCCGCAGTCCCCGGGCAAACCGCCGGTTTCGCTGTCCCTGACCGTGGCATTTTCGATAGGCTCAGTTTACAAATCGTATGCATTGACCTGTGATTGCGGTTGCGAGGCAAGTGCGGGGCGAGGCGTTCTCCGGTTCAATACGCTGAAACCATCGCAGGTAGTTGTCCAGATACCCGGTAGCGACGCCCCGGCAGCGGCGCAGGAAATCCTTCAACCGGCTGTGTCGGCTGTTGACCGTCTG
The DNA here is from genome assembly GCA_965207105.1 of Roseovarius sp. GTDB lineage: Bacteria > Pseudomonadota > Alphaproteobacteria > Rhodobacterales > Rhodobacteraceae > Roseovarius. Next base: position 17,949 of record CBDBLS010000032.1, read on the forward strand.
AATGTGAAAGGCATCCCGTACCCGCTCCCCACCTGACAGGTTCAGGGCTTCGTGGCGCAGCCCCGGTGCTGCGGCGCAAGGCGGACAGGCGCGGTGTCCGTCGGTTACCAAAACGATATCCGCGTCCACGACCGGTTCGACAGCAGACCGCAGCGTATCGACATTGACCGCAGGCAGAACCACACTGACTGTCGCCCCGCTGCGGTCAGCGGCAACCAGGACCGGAACCTGTTCATGCGACAGACCTCGTTTGGCGGCCTTGCCTCCCCTGCGGCGCGCCTTGCGCGCAGGGTTTCGTTCGCCCTTTTGGCTTTGCAGAACACAGGTTTCATCAGCTTCCACAATGCCCGTGAGCCGGTTCTGTCTTGTGCGTCATGGTTTCCTGCCGGAGGCCAGGATGGTTTGATCAGTTCAGATGTGTGGAGAGCATCGGCAACGGGCCGGGCTCACCAAATAAGCTCGACTTTCTTTCTCCATATGATATGTAAGTAAAGGTCATATGGAGAGCTATCATGCTGAACCCCGTCCAATACGCTCCGGAGCAAACAATCGTGCAACCCGTTGCCGAAGGAGACAGGATTGATGCCATTGTGAAGGCTGTCGTGCGTGCGGCTGATGCATGGGGTCTGTCCAATGCAGAGGCTGCGGCATTGTTTGATGTTCCGGGCGCAACCTGGGGCCGGATGAAGGTTGGCTCTTTCAAGGGTATCCTGGATCAGGACAAGGTTACACGGGCGAGCCTGCTTATCGGGCTCTTTAAAGGTCTGCGGCTTCTGTTCAATGGCCCATTGACCTGTGGCTGGCCAAAAACAGCGAACAAGGGAGCTGGTTTCAATGGCAAAACCCCGGTCCAGGTTATGTGCGAAGGTGGGATTCCGGCGATGATAAAAGTGCGGCAGCATATTGATGCGCTGAGGGGAGGGATGTGATCCGGGCCTCCGGTCTGGAAGAGGTCGAATTCACTGATCCGGCAACTATCCGACTCGTTCCCACTGCCTATATCGATGAGCCAGCCATGGCGCCTTTGGCAGACGATGAAGATGATCTGGCGATCCTTGAGGAGATCGGGGGGCTCACATCATCCCGGCTGTCGCTGAACTTGCCGATGCCAGGCGGCCTGCACCCGGTCGAGCTTCTTTCTGAGGCGGACGGGTTGGGCTGGACTTATGTAAACGCGGCGTTCTGCTACACGCGGACAACTGGCAACCGGTTTAATGGACCGGACCGGGGTGCTTGGTATGCCTCACATGGCGAATCCGCAATTGGGACGGCGCAAGCGGAAGTGGCCTGGCACTTACCACCCTTCAAAATTCTCCGTGTGATTTGACATTTCGCGGTTTTGTGTGATTCAAGGAGTCTCCACTGTTGATACCGGAGGCTGTCGTGGCGATAACGAATTGTTTTTCCCAACTTTATTCGAGGGTTCAGGCAGACTTTGTCGACCGTTTACCCGGCTGTCACAAGTCACGCGGTGAAGGTCTGTCGCTGATCGCAAGTGTGGTTTTGAACACGCGGAGCGTCAATTTGATGGAAATGCAGCCGCCTTGCCGCGCGATATCGGCTCGGTGGACCACCGGTATCAGTACATTTCACGGGTTTTGAGTAATTCCCGTATCAATGCCGATGAGGTGATGTGTGCTTACGCAGGGGAGCTTTTTCGCCGCCTGCATGATGCCGGAGAGAATCGACCAAAGAGGTCAACGTCACGAGCCTTGATGGTATCGGTGCGGATGCGGGACCGCGCCTTGCCTGTATGCGCCAAACCAAAGGGGCAATCCGTGTGCAAAACGGGCTTTTGGAAAGTATTCGCCCCTGGTTGCTGAAGGCTCCGTTTTGTTGACCGGAGATCGGTTTGGGACCGCCCGCCTGATCGGATGGTGCAGGAAGCAGGCGGACTATCGGCTTCGTGAAGGGCAATATCACCTGCAGCATCGAGGCGGCGAACTTGACCCGGGAAATTGCCGGGTTGATACCCGAAGGCATTGTAAACGCGGAGCTTTACGGGACAGGTGGTCGGCGTTCCACGAAGAAGGCCACAGGGAACCATGGATCACATGAACGCAGCCCCGTCCGAATCAGGGTTCTCGACTATGGGATGGAGCATCGAAGCAATGGACTTCAAAAGTTGATAGCCGGGTTTACCTCCCGGTTTCACAGGGGGTCCCTCGATGGGCAGGCTGGAAATGACGTGACAGATCCTGACGGGGGTGTTTGAAAACATCCATCGGTTGCATACCCGGTTGGTCAAGCCCTTGCACGTGACGTCCTTGTTTCGGGAGGAAATGGGTTGCTCTACCCTTCGGCAAGGCACGATGAAGGGCAGTGCCTGGTCGCGTTACGGCCCCACATGGTTCAAAATGTCAGGCAAGGTGATACCTGGGTCTTTGTCTGGGCAGGAGACCCGACACCCCGGATTTCGAAAGCTGCGCCTTGAGGTGTGCCGGATGAAAGCTTCGACGCACATGATCTACCTTGATGGTTTCTCAAGCTGGCCGAGAAGGCCCGAGGCAAGAGACGCTTTGGTCGAAGCGTTGAGCTTGCCGGGAAACTCGAACTCCAATCATGTGGCTGGTTGAACTTCGTCCCTGTTTCCGGACACTGGGGTACTTTCCCCCTGTCCATGAAAGGGGCACCAAACGGGACACCATCGACGGAAGTATACGGACGAGTATAAGGCAGCAGCGGTTGAGCGGCTTTATGAACCGGGCGCGACACAGGGCAGCGTTGCCAGGGAGCCTGGTATCACCGGCACGCAGTTGAAGACCCGGCGGCTTGAGATCGAAGCGTTCGGCTCGGCTGAAGCCAGGCGGCGGCAGAAGGCGGATGCAGCGGAACCGGCCCGTCTTCGCAAGGAGAACAGGCACCTTACAGAAGAAGTGGAGATTTTGCACAAGGCATCTGCTTTTTTCGCGACACGGGCGGTGAAACCATGACGAACAAGCGCAGATTCGTCACTGCCCATAAAGCTCGATACGCGGTTTCCACGCTTTGCAGGGTTCCGGCGATTTCCCGAGGCTGGTTTTATGGCTTCCTGGCCAGTCAACCGGCGAGGGATCAGCGGCAAGCAGATCGAGACGCTCGGGATCCGGAACTGCTGCCCGGGATCAAGACCTTCTTCAAAGCCGGCAGGAAATGCTACGGATCAAAGCGGATCCATCAGGACCCGGTGGCCGATGGCGAAACCGTCTCCGAGCGGCGGGTGGCGCTGATCATGAAGGAAAACAAGGCGTCTCCACGCCTGAACAAGCGCCGCAAGCCCGTGACAACGGACAGCAATCACAAGATGAGCCCGTCGCCAAACCTGTTGGAACAGGCGTTCCACTGCCTCACCCCCGATACGGTTCGGTTGGCCGATATCACCTGTATCGATACGGATGAAGGGTGGCTCTGGCTGGCCGGCGTGAAAGACATGGCCACGCGGGAAATCGTTGGTTGGGCGATGGAGGATCACATGCGGGCCGGGCTTTGCTGTGATGCCCTGACGATGGCCCTGGGTCGCAGGGGCCCTGTTCCCGGTCTGATCCACCACTCCGACAGGGGGAGCCGGTACGCCGGTGGCGAGTATCGCAAGCTGATCAAAAAAGCAGGGCTTACGCAATCCATGAGCCGCAAGGGCGAGTGCCTGGACAATGCGCCGATGGAAAGCTTCCCTGCATCATTGAAAAAGGAGTTGGTTCACCGTCGGCGGTTCAAAACACGGGCGGAAGCCAGGGCTGCAATCCTCGAATATATCGAGGTCTTCTACAACCGTCAGCGCCGCCACTCCGCCATCGGATACCAAACGCCGCAACAGGCGTTCGAAGATATGACCTGGAAAATGGCCGCATAGGGTCAATAATCAAACTGTCCGGAAACAGGGACGAAGTCCAGTCTTGAACGGTGTCTCAAAAAACTCTAGGGCGGGGGACCAATGACCTATACCCCCAACAAAATCGCCGATCTCTTCATGCTGTCGCGAACGACCAGCGTACTACCTCTTTGGTCAACTTGGCGGCGCTCGGGCAGGATGAAAAGGGTGAGGGCGGACGCTATGTCGCGTGATTTACATGCCTAAATCGCGAGCCCACGATAGACGGTTCTGTCGCAAAGTTTGGCAAATGGCGGATTCATAGCTGACGCTGGACACAGTTATCCAGCAAGTGCCGCAAATTGCTGGAATGCGGATTGGCTTGACGCCTCGAATTGTCGTTTGCGGATCATGTGCGCGACTTCAATGCCTTCCAGTGTGGCCGAGGCTGGGCAGAAGGATTTGAACCCCTTCATTTGCCTCGTCAGTTTCTTGATGAACCTGTGGTCCTGTTCAATGATGTTGTTCAGATACCTGGCCTGCAAGACTTCGATCAACCAAAACCAACCGTTCAACAGCAAGAGGCAATTCATGTTCTGCAGCCCGGCAAGGTTTGCGCCGCTCCTGTCGATGACCACTCGATCGGGGAAGCCGTTGTTTCCGATTGCGCGGGCGAAGAATGCGGTTGCCGATGCTTCATCCCGGTGCTCTGATACCAACGGCCCAATTAATTGACCTTTATCCATTCTCGATCTGTGATTGAAGTTATGCGTTCAGGGTCGTTCGCAAAGAAGTTCCAGGCCTGGGCGCATTTTTCGAGGATTTCTTCATATGTGTCGAAGACAGGGATAGCGGGTTTGTTCGACCGCAGATAGGCCCAAACGTTTTCCATTGGGTTCAATTCCGGTGAGTACGGGGGCAGTTTTACGAGTGTAATATTATCTGGCACCTGCAAGCATTTTGCTCCGTGCCAACCAGCCCCGTCGATGATGAGCAAGGCATGTGCGCCGGGTGCGATTGTCTTTGCGATCCCATCGAGATGCAGCCCCATTGCTTCGGCGTTGACGCAAGGCAGGATCAGCCCGGCCGCCGTGCCACAGGCAGGACAGGCTGCGCCGAAGATATAGCTCCATTTGCAGCGCGTATCACGTGGTGCGCGCGGGCGGGTTCCACGCCTGGCCCATTTGCGGGTGAGGGTTCCTTGCTGCCCGACGCGGGCTTCATCCTGAAACCATACCTCAAGCGGCTTCCCCTTTGCATGTTTTGGCAGGGTATCGGCTATGAGGCTGGCAAAGTTTTTTTAAAAGCCTGCTGTGCAGCGGGATCAGTTTTGGGATGCTCCGGGCGCACAGAAAGGCGACGAAAACCATGCCTGGCTGGATACTTGCCAATCGTACGTTCATGTAGCTTTACGTTGAATTCTTCTTCAACGCGGACCTGCAAATCGGCACAGCGCCACCGCACTGCGCCATCTTTTGCCGGGTCAGGCCCAGCCTCAACCCAAGCCACAAACAGCGCCTGTTGCTCCAGGGACAGGCGTGGCCTTGCACCCTTGCCACACCGATCAGAAAGCCCACCAGGGCCCTCTGCATTGTAGCGATGCACCCGGTCTCCGGGAGTTTGGCGATCCATACCGCTGCTACGGGCCGCTGTTGCGCGGTCCACATCGTCAAGCACCAGCGCTATGGCGAGTATTCGACGGACAACACGACCATCCTTGGTTCGCTTTGCAGCACAACGCAAATCTTGCGCGGACATATCTGTGCGCGTAATCTTAACTGCCCCACCCATGAGCACCTCCTTGCTTCTGGACGCCATTGATTCAGAAATGTAGTAAATTTGAAATCACAAAAGTGAGTCAGACATTAAGGCCGGTGCTCTGACAACATGAAATCAAGGGTTTTGCCGAATTTATCGATGGCTCGGTAACAGTAGGTCCACTTGCCTTTCACCTTGATGTAGGTTTCGTCCATCCGCCACGATACATCAGTCTTCTGTTTCCGTTTCCGGGCGTTCATCGCGATCAGTGGAGCATATTTCACAACCCATCGGTTCAGGGTTGCGTGGTCGACATTGACCCCGCGCTCCGCCATGATCTCCTCCGGATCGCGGTAAGAAACCGCATACCGGACATAGAAAAATATCGCGTATAGGATGACGTCTTTCGGATGGTGGCTGCCTTTGAAGTCAATCGTCACGTTCTGATACTCACCCGCCAATTCAAGGGGCGGCGTCTATCACAGCCTGGCAAGCAGGTCCATATTCCAAAAAGTTTGCGACAGAACCCTGCCGATTGCCCCTTCCACTTTCCATGCTCATGAGGCCATTGCCCGTGATCCTGATCCGGCGTCAGACTGAGCCAGACAGGACGCGATGGATCGAAAGAGGATTGAGGATGCCTTCGATGATAGCGGCAAGCGATATGGCGCGCGGAAAATCCGGCATGAGTTGCGCCGGAACAATCACGACATCGCGCGCTGCACAGTGGAACGTCTGATGAAAGCTATGGAAATACAGGGTGTTGTACGGGGTCAAAAGCCAATCACGACCAACCCGGATACGTCTCGACCGTGCCCGGACGACAAGGTCAATCGCGACTTCACAGCAAGCATGCCGAACCAGCTTTGGGTCAGTGATTTCACCTATGTCTCAAGCTGGCAGGGCATGGTTTACGTCGCATTCGTGATTGATGTCTTTGCCCGCTGCATCGTGGGCTGGCGTGTCTCAACGTCCATGACAACAGGATTTGTCCTGGATGCCCTGAACCAGGCAATCTGTCAGCGGGCTCCATCCGGGGCGAACAACCTGATCCACCACAGCGATCGGGGCAGCCAATACCTGTCGATAAAGTACACCGAACGGCTGGTCGAAGCAGGCATCGACCCGTCCGTCGGCAGCGTTGGCGACAGGTATGACAATGCTCTGGCAGAAAGCACAATCGGTCTGTTCAAAACCGAGGTCATCGACTTCATGGGGCCCTGGAAATCCGTCGGACAGGTCGAATGGGAAACTTTGAAATGGGTGAATTGGTACAACACAAAACGCCTGCACAGCAAAATCGGATACATCACCCCGCAAGAAGCAGAGGAGAACTTCTATGAAGCCTTGAATGCCACAGAAAAAGCAGCCTAATATTTGAACCAACAACTCTCCGGTAAACCCGGGGCGGTTCAGTCAGTGATATTTGATCCTCGCCGCTTGCGTTCAGTTCTGCACTATGCTCGTCAAGACGTACCCGCCGTTCTTTGATGGCAGCTATTTTCGCTTCCAGCTTCTCCACACCTATCGTGGATACGGTGTCGTCTTTGTCCGCCGCGTCAAGCTGCTTGAGGTAACGGCCAAGCCGTTCGTCACTTTCAGCCATGGCTTTGGCAATTTTAGCCTTGGTGAAATTGCGCTGACGGCTGTTTACGGCCTTCAGGCGCGCGCCATCGACCGCGATCAACGCGCGGCCAAACAGATCAAGGCTGCGACAGAGAACCACAAACTCCCGGAATACCTTGCGGAAAGCTGTTCTGTTATCCCGCCTGAAGTCGGCAATGGTTTTAAAGTCGGGCTGCAATTGCCGCATCAGCCAGATATAGCCAAACGGCAAATTTATGGTACAATTTGATATGACCTATCCAATTTCATTCCGCCAACATGTCCTTTCAGCCCGCGAGAAAGAGGGGCTTACCTTTGAAGAAACCTCCGGGCGCTTCTGCATTGGGGTCGCCTCGCTCAAGCGTTGGTCGAAGCGTATTACGCCCAGGCCCTGTGAACGCAAAAAGGTGCGTAAGCTCGATCCTGAAAAGCTGGCACAGGACGTGCTGGATCACCCGGACGCCTGTCAATATGAACGTGCTGCGCGGTTCGGTGTGACGCAAAAGTCGATCTGGCAGGCTTTGCGCAAACTCGGTTTGACGCAAAAAAAAGTGATGCAGCATCCGAAGGGGAACGCAGACGCACGGCGCGTCTTTTGTGAAAAAATCACACAATATGAGGAAGATGGCCGCTCCATCGTTTACATTGACGAGAGTGGCTTTGCCCATGACATGCCGCGCACCCATGGATATGCGCCCAAGGGGGAGCGTTGCCATGGCAGCCATGACCGGCAGGCCAGGGGGCGGATCAATGTCATCGGGGCGTTGCTTGCCGGGGTCTTGCCGGGCGTCGGTCTGACCGAGGCCAATGTCGATGCCGACATATTCAATCCTTGGCTGATCGGTGATCTCCTCCCGAAGTTGCCACCCCAGGTCGTATTGGTGATGGACCGCGCGACTTTCCACCGTCGCGCCGACACACAGGCCGCTGTCGCACAGGCGGGTCACACCCTTGAATATCTCCCGGCCTGCAGTCCGGACTTCAACAAAATCGAACATAAACGGGCTGAAGCCAGGGCCTGCAGGCGGAAAACCGGGATGTCCGTCGACGAAATATTCGAAAACCAGAACTGGAATCAAAATTGAGTCGTCAGGCTATAACTTCGAGATTACGATGCGTTTCCGCTTCCAGACGGCGGCTGGAGCGAACCCGGTTTAGATACCCATAAATATAGAGCTTCAGCAGATCGCCTGGATCGTACCCCGGCCTGCCGGTGGCTTTGGGCTGGGTTCGACCAAAGTCAGCTGCGCCAAGATCAAGACTGTCAACGAAGGCCTCGATAAATCGTACCGGGTTATCAGGGCCCACATAATCATCCACAGCTTCAGGCAACAACAAGAGCTGGGATCGCGAAATTCCGGATATATGTGACATGGCCAAAAGTACCACCAAAGCCAGTCCACGTGAATCCTTATCGGGTTTTCACACAGTCTGGATCGTTTGTGTCGCCCTGCCCTGCCCCACGCCAGATCAATCACCTGGGGAAGACAAAAACCCCCGGCAAAACCGTTGCGGTTCTGGCAGGTTTTTGGCACAGTCAGGCATGATTATTGGATACGCCCGCGTCAGCACAGACGACTAGAGCCTTGATGCCCAGACTGACGCGCTGACAGCGGCAGGAACTGGCAGGCTTTTTACCGACAGGATCAGCGGAACGAAACGCGAGCGCCCTGAACTGGACAGGATGCTGGATCAGCTCCGCGACGGCGATGTTGTGACCGCAAGTTCGGTGCTAGGCTGCTACCATCGTTAGTTATTGAATTGGCCTGACATGAGTTCTTCCGTCTCTTTTCAACCGCCCCGCCGATTGCGCGTTTTCGCCTTCGATCCTGGTACCGGCAATCGCTACGCCAATCGCAATATCCGCGAAATAACTATCTCGGTCCCCTGGGAAATGGACCCAGTTTCGCGTAAGGAGAAGTTTCTAGCCCGGATTATTCATCAAGCTGCTTGATATGTTTGGCGGGCATGGTTCAAGCTTCTGAAATAGCGTATGATTTTGGTGTTTGAACAAAACATCGGCTACCAGCAGAAAACCCGGCCCGCCATGCAAGAAGATAACCTATTGTTCCCCGGTTTGTCACCTGTGGGACGGCACGAAATATCTGCGCGCTTTGATGGTGGTGCGTTGTCATCGGATGGCGGCGTGCTCGTTCTTCGTCAGATTGAGAAGAGGTTGAACTTTGCCGGCATGATTGCTTCATGTTTGCATGACAAGCGTGACGCAAACCGTACCATCCATGATTATACCACCATGATCCGCTCCCGGATGTTTGCAATTTGCTGTGGCTACGAAGACTGCGATGACCTTGATGAGTTGCGCCATGATCCGGCGTTGAAGACTGCCTGCGAGCGGTTGCCGGAAAGTGGTCATGCACTGGCTTCCCAACCAACTTTGTCGCGGTTGGAGAACACGCCGTCATGGCGAGAATTGGGGCGTATGGGGTTCATGTTGATTGATCTGTTCTGTGATAGTTTCCGCGCGGTGCCTAATCATATTATCCTTGATATTGATGATACCACCGACCGCACATATGGCGATCAACAGCTTTGCCTGTTCAACACCCATGCACAGGGATACTGCTTTCAACCGATCCATATTTATGATGCAGCAACAGGCAAGCCGGTTTGCTTTGTGCTGCGCCCTGGCAAGCGACCTTCGGGCGAGGAAGCCGCCCGGATTTTACGCCACGTCATTCGTCGCATCCGCCGTAACCGGCCCCGCATCGTCATTACTGTGCGCGGTGACGGACACTATGGAACGCCTGAAGTCATGGATCTTCTGGAGCAACAGGGCTGCTTCTACATTTTCGGCCTGCCCGGAAACAAAAGGCTAAAGGTGCTCTCCCATCTATGGAGTGAGGATGTTGCTGTACGCCTGATATCGAGCGGAAAAGACAAAATCCGCCGTTTCTTCCAAATTCAATACGGTGCCAAAAGCTGGTCGAAGGAGCGCAAGGTAATCGCTCGTGTAGAGGCAACCGGATTGGGCAACGATACCCGTTTCATCGTCACCAACTTAACCGGACGCGGCAAACATCTTTATGAGAAGGTCTATTGTGCACGCGGCAGGATGGAAAACCTGATCAAGGAACACAAACTCTACACCGGATCGGACCGCACCTCCTGCCACCGTTGGGAGGCCAATCAGTTCCGGTTGTTCCTCCACACCGGTGCTTATTGGTTGCTGTTATCATTGCGCCAGGCGGCACCGAAACGTTCGCGGTTTAGAACCGCAACCTTCGAGACTATCCGGCGCACCTTCTTGAAAATAGCCGTGCGTGTTGAACAGCTGAAATCGAGAATTAAAATTGCCCTGCCAACGGCCTGCCCACAGCGGTCAATGCTCATCTTGCTGATGGGGCGCATCAAGGCACAAAGCCCATGACCAACGCGGCATCAGCCGCCGTTCTCACCCCCAACATCAACCTCAAACGCGTCCTCCAAGTTAAGATCAAGTCATCCCCGTCAGCACGGCCAATCCTTCACGTCCGGATGAAATCGGATTAGGCTGATGAATAATTCGGGCTAGGTGGTGTTTGCCAGATACCGGCAGATTGCCCCGTTCGAGATGGGTGTGGACGGGGCGGAGGACGTGATTGATCTTGTCCAAAGATTTCAATTGGCAATGCCAGTGACCGCCCATTCGAAGGTTGAGACGCTGCATGCGCTGGAAGCGGCGCAGGCCGAGGCGGCGGGCGCCCTGACGTTCTTTCGCGACAGGTTCCCGGACGGGGGCGCCGCGGCAGAGATCAACGAGGCCGAAACCAGGCTGGCGTCTCTCGCCGAGGACCTGAACCAGACACGGACAGCCATTCTGGCTGCGGTGCTCTCGACCGTTGATGCCTTTCTGTCAGACCATGCGCCATCAAAGACGAGCCCGGCTGTGCATTGCGAAATTGCGGGCGGACTCTATCAGATAGTGACCAGCACAACCCGCACCAAACCCGCCCGAGACGTCCAGGTCGAGTGACGCGGGTGGGGCAGGCTTCTGATCCAACCTCTCAGCAAGACCCCACAGGCCGCGTTCGTCGCCAGCTATGACTTACCCCTCCATCGCCTCCAGTTCGTCAATGAAACCCGAGATCATGTCGAGGCCCTTGTCCCAGAATTTCGGGTCACTGGCGTCCAGATCAAACGGGGCCAGAAGCTCTTTGTGGTGCTTGGAGCCACCCGCTTTTAACATCTCGAAATACTTGTCCTCAAAGCCTGCGTCCCCGTCGGCGTAGACCGAGTAGAGCGCATTCACCAACCCGTCGCCAAAGGCATAGGCGTAGACATAAAACGGGGAATGCACAAAATGCGGGATGTAGGCCCAGAAGGTTTCATAGCCGTCCATGAAGTCAAAGGCCGGCCCCAGTGATTCGGCCTGCACCGACATCCAGAGCGCGTTGATATCATCCGGCGTCAGTTCGCCGCCGCGCCGGGCGGCATGCAGTTTGCACTCGAAGTCATAAAACGCGATCTGGCGCACAACTGTGTTGATCATGTCCTCGACTTTGCCTGCCAGCAGCACCTTGCGTTGCTGGTCGGTCTCGGCCCCGCCCAGCATCTTGCGGAAGGTGAGCATTTCCCCAAAGACCGAAGCTGTCTCAGCCAGCGTCAGAGGGGTCGAGGACAGCATTTCCCCCTGTCCGGCGGCCAGCACCTGATGCACGCCATGCCCCAGTTCATGGGCCAGTGTCATCACGTCGCGCGGTTTGCCCAGGTAATTGAGCATCACGTAAGGATGCACGTCTGTGACCGTGGGATGGGCAAACGCCCCGGGTGCCTTGCCCGGCTTTACGCCGGCATCAATCCAGCCTTTGCGGAAAAATGGCTGTGCCAGCTCACCCATACGTGGATCAAAGGCGGAATAGGCATCCATCACGGTCTTTTCGGCCTGATCCCAGCCCACGACGCGGCTGTCTTCCATCGGCAGCGGCGCATTTCGGTCCCAGACCTGCATCCGGTCCAGCCCCAGCCACTTGCGCTTCAGCTCATAGTAGCGGTGGCTCAGCTTGGGGTAGGCGGCCACCACGGCACTGCGCAGCGCCTCGACCACCTCCGGCTCCACATCATTGCTCAGATGGCGTCCGGTCTGGGCCGTGGGCATGCCGCGCCAGCGGTCAAGGATTTCCTTTTCCTTGGACTGGGTGTTGTGCACCCGGGCAAAGGTTTTCACATTCTCTCCAAAGACGCGGGCCAGTTCATGGCTGGCGGCTTCGCGCTGGCTGCGGTCCTGCTCGGTCAGCAGGTTCAGAGTGCCTTCGATGCCGCGCGTTTCGCCATCAACCGTGAATTCCAACCCTGCGATGGTCTCATCAAAAAGCCGCTCCCAGGCATCGCCAACCACGCCCAGATCATGCAGGAACTTTTCCAGCTCGTCCGACAGCTGATAGGGTTTCATCGCCCGCACCCGGTCAAAGACGGGCTTGTAGCGGGCCAGGTCGGCATTGGCCGCAAAATGTCCGTCCAGCACCGCATCATCGACCCGGTTCAGTTCCAGCGTGAAGAACACCAGAGGCGTGGTGTAGTTGGTGATTTTCTCCTGCATGTCGGACATGAACTTGGCCCGGCCGGCATCCGTGGTCTGCTGATAGTAGCGCAGGCCCGCAAAGGACATGATCCGCCCGGCGATCTGGTTGATCTTTTCGTTGCGCAGCACGCAGGCCAGCAGGGCTGCGGCATCCAGTGTGGCCAGCTTGCCTTCGTAATCGGCTGCAAAGCTGGCGCAGGCCTCTTCGAGCCAGCCCAGATCACGTGTCAGTTCGGGGGCATCTTCGCTGGCGTAGAGATCGGTCAGATCCCATTCGGGCAGATCCCCCAGGTTGTCGGCACCACCGACAGCGTTTGCATCACGAACGGGAAAGGACAGTTGGAACATCGAGGCCTCATGTAATCTGTTTGGCTACACTTAGGAGCCGGGCGCGCCGGGCACAACCACGTCGCAAGGGTGGGACGCCTGTCTGGCCCGACATGCGGCCTGCCAAGTGCAGGTCCGTCAGCCGTAGACCTCCAGCATCTGCCTGAGATCATCCAGCGTGTTGGCCTCCCGCACCTGCTTGTCCTGTCGCCACCGCGCCATGCGGGGAAAGCGCAGGGCGACACCTGATTTGTGCCGTGGGCTTTCGTGGATGCCTTCGAACGCAATCTCAAACACATGCTCGGGCGTGACCTGCCGCACCGGATCGAAGCGTTGCTGGGTGTTCTTGCGGACCCAGGCCGTGATCTGACGGAACTCGGCGTCGGTCAGTCCAGAATAGGCCTTGGTGAAGGGCACTAGGTCGTCGCCCTGCCAGACCGCAAAGGTGAAATCGGTGAACAGGTTGGCGCGGCGGCCATGACCTGATTGTGCATAGATCATGACCGCATCAATGGTCAGCGGGTCCAGCTTCCATTTCCACCAGTCGCCTTTCTTGCGACCAGAGAGATAGGGGCTGGCGGCATGTTTCAGCATCAGGCCCTCTGCGCGGGCGCCACGAGCCTGCAGGCGCTGTGTTGCCAGCGCCTCCCAGCTGTCGAAATCCAGCTGCGGGGACAGCCGCACCGGTGCGTCGGTTGGTACCCGGGCCAGAAGACCCTCCAGCCGCGCGCGTCGGTCGGCAAATGGCATCTGGCGCAGATCAACACCGTCCGCTTCCAGCAGGTCATAGGCATAGACAATCACAGGCGCGTCCCGCAGCAGTGTTTTGGGCACCGTCTTACGCCCGATGCGCTTCTGCAAGGCGTTGAAGGGCAAAGGCGCGGCCCCGTTCCAGGCCAGGATCTCGCCGTCGATGACCGTGCCCATCGGCATGAAATCTGTTGCCCGGGCCAGTTCGGGGAACCGGTCGGTCATCAGTTCCTCGCCCCGGGACCAGACAAAGTACTGTCCGTCGCGCAGGATCAGCTGACCGCGAATGCCGTCCCATTTCCACTCCGCGCGCCAGTCCGTCGGGGATCCCAGGGCCTCCGGCGCGGTCTCCAGCGCATAAGCCAGATAAAACGGATAGGGCCGGGAGGCGTCCGCGCTGGCGTCCTCGGCCTCGATCAGACTGTGCCAGTCTGTTGTCTCGGGTGTCCAGTTGCCCATCAGCCGGTGCGCCAGTTCAGCCTCGTCACGCCCGGTGGCGCGTGCCAGTGCGGCGGGTCATGAGTTTTTGGCTGACCCCGATGCGAAACCCGCCGGTCAGGAGTTTGTTGAACAAGAAGCGTTCGGTGCTGTCCAGCTGATCCCAGGCGGTCAGGATGGCTGTCTTTCTGTCTTCATCTTTAAGTTGAGAAGCTGTGCGTAAATATCTGATCCAGTGTGACAAACTTTCATCGCTTTCGACAGCTGGCGGAGGCAGCATCAAAGCGATGGTTTCAGCCAGATCGCCGACAATCGGATAAGCTTCTTCAAACAGCCAAAGCGGATATCCCGCCCGCTCTGCGGCCCATTCCCTCAGCCGGGTTGTTGTGATCGTCCGCTTGGGTCTGCGGCCTGAAAAAAGGGCAATGGTCCAAAGCCTGTCCGTCTCGGGGGCAGTGGTGAAAAACTCTGCCAAAGCAGCCACTTTCACCGTGGTCTTTGTGCTTTGGTCGATCTGGGTGAAGAGGCGGGCAAAATCCTTCATGTCTGCGCGTCTTGCTCCAGCGCTTCCCCCTCATACTCGGTTTGCACCACCGCCGCGTCATAGCCTTGCTCGGCCAGCCAGCGGCTGAAGATTTCGGTATAGCCGTGGGTCACAAACACCCGCTCCGCCCCGGTGTCCCGGATCGCGCGGTTCAGCCCCTCCCAGTCTGCGTGATCGGAGATGACAAAGCCGCAGTCCGCAGTTCGGCGCCGTCGCACGCCGCGCAGGGCCATCCAGCCGCTGGCAAAGCCGGTTGAGACCGTGCCAAACCGTTGGGCCCATGGGCTGCCAAGCGCAGATGGCGGCGCCAGCACCAGCGCGCCGGGATGGGCCTTGATGTTGGTCTCGGGCGTGACCGGGACGGTCCCGGGCAGCTGGTACCCCTGGGTCCGCAACACCTCACAGGTGGCTTCCACAGCGCCATGGGTCAGAACCGGGCCGATCTCGGTGTCCAGCATGGTCAGCAGCCGCTGCGCCTTTCCCAGAGCATAGGCGCCCAGCATCGGTGTCTTGCCGTCCGCGACGCAGGACCGCCACCAGCCGTTGAGATCGCGGGCCACCTGATCCTGTGGTGGCCAGTGAAAGACCGGCAGGCCAAAGGTGCTTTCGGTGATGAAGGCATGGCACTGCACCGGTTCAAAGGCTTCGCTCAGCCCGTCGTCGACGGTCTTGTAATCCCCTGACACCACCCAGACCTGACCCGCTACTTCGACCCGTATCTGGGCAGAGCCGGGCACATGACCTGCGGGGTGAAACGACACCTGTGCGTCGCCGATCCGGCGGACCGCGCCATAGGGCACGGTGTCCGACACGATCTCCCCCAGCCGGTGCCGCAGCACCGGGGCGACGCTGTCCGTTGACAGATAGCGGGCATGGCCGGGACGGGCGTGATCGGCATGGCCATGGGTGATCAGGGCGCGGTCCACCGGCCGCCAGGGGTCGATGAAGAAATCGCCTGCGGGGCAATAGAGGCCTTTGTCGGTGAAGGTCAGAACCGGTTCACGTGCCATGCGCCCCATCTTAGCGCGCCAGAGGCCCGGCGTCAGACGTGATCAGGCGCTGCGGGCTTTGCCGGTGCCTTCCTGCGCCCGGGAAAACAGCGCGTCGAGCCGGTCATAGATGTGCTTTCGCACCTCCGGCGTCTCGATCAGAACTTCGTGTTCGGCATTTGGGATGATGTCCAGTTCACCGCGTGGCCAGATCGCCATGCGATCACGGCAGCTTTGGACGTCGATGATCTTTTCCTCGGCACCGACAAAACAGATGCAGGGCAGGTCGGGGGATGGGCGGCTGGCCAGATGCTTGCATTCCACCAGAGCCTCACGGAACCAGATCAGGCTGGGCCCCCCCAGAGCCAGCGCGGGATACCGCTCCATCTGGCTGCGCATCACTGCGTACATCTCGGGATCGCGGGTCAGAATGTTGCCCTCAAACGGCTCGGCCAGCACATAGTTTTCATACCGTGTGCTGGGCGGCAGACGGGTGCCCAGACCCACCACAGGCATGGCATGTGACAACATCCATCCAAAGGGCTTGATCACGGGGGACATGTAGATGCCCCACATCGGCCCGGTAAAGGCGCAGGCCTGCACCGGCATGCCCTCCATCACGGCGCGCAGGCCAATGCCGCCGCCCATCGAGTGACCCAGCATGAACCAGGGACGGGGCAGATCCAGATGGCGGGCCGCCCGCAATGCGGCGGCCAGATCCTTCTGGTAGTCGGTAAACCGGTCCACATGGCCAACGCGCGCATCATCCAGAAGCCGGTCAGCCAGCCCCTGACCCCGCCAGTCGATGGCCAGCGCGGCATAGCCGCAGGCGGCCAGTTCTTCGGCCCCAGAGGCATATTTCTCAATGTATTCAGAGCGACCGGGCAGGATCAGAACGGTGCCCTTGGCGTCATCTTTGGGCCAGTACCCGACCCGGATGCGCACGTGATCACTGGTCGTGACCCACAGCGCGCCGCCGTCCGGCGGCCCGCCGGCAACCTCATGATAGAAGGGCGCCGGCGACAGGCTCATCAGGCCAGAACCGATGCCAGCTGCATCGCTTTGCCCATGTCGCCATCGACGGTGAGCTTGCCGGTCATGAAGGCGCTGGTCGGGTTCAGGTCACCCTCGAAAATGGCTTTGAACGTATCGGCATCGGCCGTCATGGTCACATCTGCGTCGTCATCGCCGATACGGGCGCCATCAGCGTCCATGACGATGCTGCCTTCGCCGGTGATTTCAAATTTGGCGGATCCGTCGAATGTCGCGTCAGCCAGTTTGTTGTTCAGTTCGGCCGCAGCCTGTTCAAGTAGGTCGCTCATCATCACTCTCTTCTGGGTTCAAGCGCTCGTGTCTGGAAATTCACGCGCACCGCGTTACACTGGTTGGTGTTATGAGCGTAATAAATCCCGATCTCAAAGATATCGTGGCGGCACTTTTTGTCGTAGTCATGTATTCCATACCTTTGTCCGCCCAGATGGCGGACGAGACTGACGAAACCGTGCTGCTGGACCGGCTGGCCGAGGCAGATTCGGTGGAAGCCATGCGCCTTGACCGGCAGTTGCAGGCGATCTGGGGCAAAAGCGGTTCGGCGGCGATGGATCTGCTGCTCAAGCGGGGGCGCGATGCGCTGGAACTCGATGACATTGACGCCGCCATCGAGCATCTGACCGCCCTGACCGACCATGCCCCCGATTTCGCGGAAGGGTTTCATGCCCGGGCCTCTGCCTATTACGAGGCCGAACTCTTTGGGCCTGCGGTTGCGGATCTGGAGCGTGCGCTGGCGCTGAACCCCAACAATTACAACGCGATCATCGGGTTGGGCTCAATACTGGAAGTGTTCGGGGATGAGCGACGCGCCTATGAGGCCTATTCCCGCGTTCTGGCTATACATCCCCATCACGAGGAAGTAACCAAAGCCGTGGAGCGGCTGAAACCGGCAGTCGAAGGCAAATCTCTCTGACCCCGGTCAGGGTGCGGGGAGCAAAAGGTGACGATGTCATCGCGGGTCGTGGCCGTCCTTGGACCCACCAATACAGGCAAAACCCATTACGCAATTGAGCGGATGCTGGCCCATCGGACAGGTGTGATGGGCCTGCCGCTGCGCCTGTTGGCGCGCGAGGTTTACGACAAGATTGTCGCTGTGCGCGGGCCCTCGGTTGTGGCACTGGTCACGGGCGAAGAGCGCATTGTGCCGCCACGCACGCAATACTGGGTCTGCACTGTCGAGGCGATGCCCGAGGGCATGGGCTGTGACTTTCTGGCGGTGGATGAAATCCAGCTCTGCGCCGACCCCGAACGGGGCCATGTGTTCACCGACCGGCTGTTGCGGTCTCGCGGCGCGCACGAGACCTTGTTTCTGGGCAGTGACACCATGCGGGGCCCGATCCGGGCGCTGGTGCCCGAGGTGCGGTTTCAGTCGCGCGAACGTATGTCGCAGCTGGTCTATTCCGGGGCCAAAAAAAATCAGCCACATGCCACCGCGCAGTGCCATTGTCGGATTCTCGGTCGACAATGTGTATGCCATCGCCGAACTGATCCGGCGGCAAAAGGGCGGGGCGGCCGTGGTGATGGGCGCGCTGTCGCCCCGGACCCGCAATGCTCAGGTTGCGCTCTATCAGAACGGAGAGGCCGACTATCTGGTTGCCACCGATGCCATCGGCATGGGTCTGAATCTGGACATCGACCATGTTGCGTTTTCGGCGCTGACCAAATTTGACGGGCGGCGGATGCGCCCCCTGGCCCCCAATGAACTGGCCCAGATCGCCGGTCGCGCGGGCAATTATGGAGCATCGCTTCACACCGCTGAAAAAGCCGAACTGGCGCAGCGCGGCGCTGCAATTTGGAACCATCGACGCCCTGATCCGTGCACTGGAAGCCAGCCCGCAGGACGAGACGCTGGTCAAGGCGCGCGAAGCGGATGATCTGGGCGCGCTGGAAAACGCTGGCGCAGGTCGACGAGGTCTTTGCCCGCGCCAGTGATGGACCCTCGGTTCGACTGTTGTGGGATGTGTGCCGCATTCCGGACTTCCGCAGGATCAGCCACGCGGAACATACCGGGCTGCTTGAGGCAATTTTTGGCCATCTGCACGAAAACGGGCGCGTGCCGGACGACTGGTTGGCCCGGCAGATCAAACGAATTGACCGGACCGATGGCGACATCGATGCGCTCAGCAAGAGACTGGCGTTTATCCGCACATGGACCTATGTGGCGCAACGCAAGGGCTGGGTTGGTGATGAAAGCCATTGGCGTGGCGAAACCCGCGCTGTAGAAGATCGTATCTCGGACGCTCTGCATACGCGTCTGACCCAAAGATTTGTGGATCGGCGCACCTCTGTCCTGTTGCGGCGACTCAACCAGAAGGAGGCCCTCTTGACCGAAGTGAACGAGAACGGCGATGTGACCGTTGAAGGCGAATTTGTGGGTCGGCTGGAAGGCTTCCGGTTTATGCCCGACAAGGCGGCCGCTGCCGGGGCGGAGGCCAAGACGCTGAAGACGGCGTCGTTACAGGCACTGGTGCCGCATTTCCACCTGCGCGCAGACCGATTCTACAACGCCCCCGACACCGAGATCGATTTCACCGAACAGTGTGGTCTGATGTGGGGGGAACACGCGGTTGGCAAGCTGGTGGCCGGCGCTGAGGCGCTGAAGCCGCAGGTTGAGGTGTTTGTCGACGAGGCCGCAGGCGCGGATGTGGTCCAGAAGGTGCAGCGCCGGTTGCAGCATTTCACCGACCGCAAAGTGGCTGCGCTGTTTGAGCCGCTGCTGGCCCTGCAACGCGACGAAACGCTGACCGGGCAGGCGCGCGGCTTTGCCTTTCGCATTGTCGAGGCGCTGGGCATTCTGCCGCGCGCCGATATTGCGCAAGAGGTCAAGGATCTAGACCAGGAGGCACGCGGCGCGTTGCGCAAGCACGGGATTCGGTTTGGCCAGTTCACGGTGTTCCTGCCGCTCCTGCTGAAACCCGCCCCCACCCGGCTGCGGCTGGTGCTGTGGTCGCTGACCAAGGGTCTGCAGGAATTCCCCGAAGCCCCGCCTCCGGGTCTGGTGACTGTGCCTGTGCAGATCGGGGCCGCACCGGGCCACGATGCGATGGCCAGTTACCGCATCGCAGGCGAGCGCATGATCCGCATCGATATGCTGGAACGGCTGGCCGATATGCTGCGCGCCGAAGACAGTCACGGTGGGTTTGAGGCCAAGGCTGACATGCTGTCGATCACCGGCATGACGCTGGAACAGTTTGCCGATCTGATGCAGGGGCTGGGCTATCATGGCGTTAAAGGCGAGCGGGAGAAGGTCAAAGCCGCACCAAAGGTCGCGCCTGAGACGGCAGAGGACGCCGCACCGGACACGCCGGAGACTGACGCCGGCCCGACCGAGCCTGACGCGCAGCCGACGGAAGCGGAGGCAGAGCCAAAGCCAGAGCCAGAGGCTGCCGCGCCTGCAGAGACACCCACCGCACCGGAACAGGACGCCGCCGCGCCGGAAACACCGGTCGAAGATGGCGCCACCGACGATGCCTCGGCAGAGGCAGAGAAGGCCCCCGCCGATGCCGAACCCGAGAAGGAGGTGTTCTACACCTTCACCTGGGGCCGCCAGCGGCCTGCCCATCAGGGAAACCGGGGCCAGCGGTCCGGCGGCAAGCCGCAGGGCAAAGGCAAACCACGTGGCAAGCCGCAGGGCAAACGCGGGCGGGACGGGGACAAAGGCGGCAAACGGTTCACCGCCAAACCCCCGCGCAAGGAAAAACCCATCGACCCCGACAACCCTTTTGCCGCGGCGTTGATGGGGCTGAAGGAGCAGAAGTAACCGTATGGAGGCAGCTGCGGCCAAACTCCGGCTCGACAAGTGGCTGTGGCAGGCGCGGTTCTTCAAGACCCGCAGTCTGGCGGCGCGGCAGGTCCGCGACGGCTAGGTGCGGGTCAATGGCAACCGCGCGACCAAAGCGGCCCAGACGGTCATCCCCGGCGATGTGCTGACCTTTGCCCAGGGCAAAGCCATCCGCGTCATTCAGGTCGAGGCGTTGGGCAATCGGCGCGGGCCCGCCGCCGAGGCGCAGACCCTTTACACTGATCTGACCCCTGACCCGGAAAATCCTCCCAAAAAACCGAGCGTCGAAGGAAATGCCCGACCAACCAAACGGGACAGACGTCTACTCGACCTTTATCGTCGGCAGACGCTTGAATGAGGCGCCGGGCTGGACTAGCTATTCCCTAGACCCGAAAATCCGAAAGCCGCTCATGACATACATCGTCACCGACAACTGCATTGCCTGCAAATACACCGACTGTGTCGAGGTGTGTCCGGTGGATTGTTTCTATGAGGGTGAGAACATGTTGGTGATCCACCCGGATGAATGCATTGATTGCGGCGTTTGCGAACCTGAGTGCCCCGCGGATGCGATCCGGCCCGATACCGAACCGGACATGGACAAATGGGTGGAATTCAACCGCAAATACTCGGAAATGTGGCCTGTCATCATCACCAAGAAAGATCAGTTGCCGAACGCCGAAGACCGCGACGGTGAGGCAGGCAAGCTGGACAAGTATTTCTCGGAGGCGGCAGGAGAAGGCGGATAACGATTCGCATGATCAGGGGTGGGCAGCCCCTGGCATGTGGTTGAAGAAGAAGCAGCAAGCGTCTGATTTTAGGCGCTTTGCATATTCGTGACCCAACGTTGGCTGGCGATGGGTCAAAAACTATGCTATATTTCCTCCATAAATGAGATCACTCAACGGACCTGTCCCTCTCGTATTGCCACTCGGGGACAGTTGAACTTGCGCAACAGACCGGTCAGACGGGACATGGTGAGTGTCCCGCTCTGGCTTTTTGTCGCTTGAGTTTGTCCTGATACAAGGAAGACCTGAATGACGAAATCGAAGAAACTCGACTTCCGCCCCAACGAATTTGTTGTCTATCCGGCACATGGCGTTGGGCAGATCATCTCGATCGAGGAGCAGGAGGTCGCCAGTATCACGCTGGAGTTGTTCGTGATTTCCTTCGAAAAAGACAAAATGACCCTGCGGGTGCCCACCAACAAGGCCACCGAGATCGGCATGCGGTCGCTTTCAAGCCCGGATGTGATCACCCGGGCGATGACCACATTGAAGGGCAAGGCCAAGGTCAAACGCGCGATGTGGTCGCGCCGGGCTCAGGAATATGAGCAGAAGATCAACTCGGGTGATCTGATTTCGATTGCTGAGGTTGTTCGCGACCTGCATCGCACCGATGACCAGCGCGAGCAGAGCTATTCGGAGCGCCAGCTGTACGAAGCCGCGCTTGAGCGTCTGACCCGCGAGGTTGCGGCCGTCAGCGGGGGCGACGAGATTTCCGCCGCCAAACAGGTGGACGATGTCCTGATGTCCCGCGTCGCCGCCTGAACCGACCCGGAGACCTGAGAATTTGGCCGCACCGTCAGGGGCGGCCTTTTTCATGGCGGCAAGACCGTTGCGCGCAGCCGCCAGCCGATGTTGGATGGGGGATGAATGCGGCAGACCTAAGCAGGACAAGACGGGCGCTTTCGGAACTCTACACCGGAAGCCAGTCGGCCTCTGTCCGGTTCCGATATCTTCTGATCCTGTTCGACGCGGTGACAATCGGGTTCTTTATCGCCACCTCCCATCTCTATCACGGGCGCGGACTGACCGTGACCAGCGTTGTCATTGGCATCGCCATTTTATGCGATTTTGTGGCCCGGCTGTGGATTGCGGAGGACCGGGGCGCGTTCCTGAGACAGATCTATACGATGGCCGACATCGTGGTGATTGTATCGCTGCTGCTGGATCCGTTTCTGACAACCAACGTGACTTTTGTCCGCGTCCTGCGCGGGCTGCGGCTGATCCATTCCTACCATCTGATGGTGGATCTGCGCCGCGACAGCCACTTCTTTCGGCAACACGAAGACGCGGTGATCGCCACGATCAACCTGCTGGTGTTTGTCTTCCTGACGGCAACTGCGGTTCTTGTCTTCTTCGTTGATCTTGAGACCACGCAAACACCGTATATCGACGCGCTCTATTTCACGGTGGCGACGCTCACCACCACCGGCTACGGTGACATCACGCTGACGACCCCGCCGGGCAAGCTTTTTCCGTCTTTGTGATGGTGGTTGGCGTGGCGCTTTTTGTCAGACTGGCCCAGACGATCTTTATGCCCGCCAAGGTCCGCTATGAATGCCCGGGCTGTGGTCTGCTGCGCCATGAGCCCGATGCGGTGCATTGCAAACATTGCGGGCGCACGGTGAAAATCGACACTTTGGGTCACAGCTGAGTGCCGGTCAGAGCAGCAGCACCAGTGTCAGCAACATGGCGGTCTCCGAGAGCTGTTGCGTGGCGCCCAGAACATCGCCGGTCTGTCCGCCGATCTTGACCCTGGCCAGAGCAGAGACCCCAGCCGCAGCCCCACACGCCACAACCAGCAGCACCAAAGCGGGGGCGCCCAAAAGCCCAAAGGCCAGTACACAGGCCAGGGCCAGAGACGTGAGGGCAACGCGCCAGGACGGTTGTCCAACCGACGCCGACAGCCCATCGCCGCGCGCAGGGGGCAGGCCGGTCATCAACGCAGGCAGCACCCCGCGCGACAGGGCGGCGACCGCAAGTAGGCCGGCGATGCCGCTGCCAAGCAGGGCCGCAATCGCCATCCAGCGCAGCCCGGTGACAAGGATCAGGGCAAGCACGCCATAAGTCCCGATCTGGCTGTCGCGCATGATCTCGAGCCGCCGGTCCGGCGTGTATCCGCCCCAGAACCCGTCTGCCGTATCGGCCAGCCCGTCTTCGTGCATGGCCCCGGTCAGGACCATCTGCACGGTCAGCACCAGCCCTGCGGCGGCTGTGGCAGGCAAGCCCGACCAGAGCGCCACAATCCCGATCCCGGCCACCACAGCCCCGACCACCAGCCCGACCAGCGCAAAGGCCCAGGCCGCGCGGGCCTGATGGGCAAAGGCTGCGTCCGGCAGGCGCGGCAGGGGCAGGCGGGTCAGAAGCGCAAAGGCCACCGCTACCGGCCAAAGACCACCCGTGTCGTTTTTGCGCATCGCCTTGGCCTTTCAGGGACTTGTGATGGGCGTGGGGTCGGTTAAACACCGCCCGGAACAAGGATGCAACGAGGCTGACATGCTGACCGATCTCGACCATTTGCGCCGTCTTTTGACAGAGGCGCCCAGCCCGACATCACCGCGATCCAGGGC
>CBDBLS010000033.1:0-15972 GCA_965207105.1 Roseovarius sp.
CAGACGATTGAGCGCCGCATTGCAACACCAGTCTATCGTTTCGTCCGGATCCGGGGGCGCCTGTCCGGCTTGGTCAATCACGCGCTCGGTCAGATCATAGCGCTTCTGGAAGCCGTCGCGTCCGACGACCGTCAAAGCCCCCGACCTCCAGAGGTACTCAAGCGCCGTCTTGGACGGATGCCAGTCCCACCAGCCACCGCTTGTCTTGGCCTCGCCCGTCCCCACATCCGACGAACAGGCTGACCCATGGTCCCGGATATGCGTCAGGACTGTCTCAAACTGTTTCTCGAACCCGTCACGCCGCCAATTGCGCCAGCGGTGCCGCAGCGTTTCGGCGTCGCGGGCAAATCGCAAATGCCAGTGCGGGTAGAAGGCCATCGGAATGACCGAAGCGTCATGGGTCCAGTGTTCAAACAGGGCGCGGTCTTTTTCGTAGAGCCGCTTCAGATGGGTCGGGCGATAACTTGGTCTGCGGGAATACAGGATCATGTCATGGGCGCGGGCGACGGTGCGAATGCTATCCAGTTGTACAAAGCCCAATCTTTCGATCAGCTCTTGCAGCGCCGGGCCCTTTGCGGACCCGGTTGGCTGCTCTGCCAATGCGTGATGGTCCAGAAAGAGGTGTCGAGCCGCGCGGTTGTGCAGACGTGCAACGCGCATCGGTCAGCGTCGCTTTAGCGTGTCGCCGTAGCTGATCTTGGGGGACAGCGTGATCTGGCTTTCGACTGCATTTGCCGTGGGATCTGCCAGTCGCTGTGCGATGATCTCGGCGGCCTTCTGACCAATCTCCAACCGACACGCGTCCATCGTGGCCAGTTGGCGGGGCAGGCCTGCCAAGAGTTCAACCCCGTTGAAGCCTGCCAATCCGATCTGATCGGGGACAGCGATGCCCTGGTCGAGCAGATAGAGCAACCCACCCGCTCCGATCATGTCATTGGAATAATACAGAAAATCCAGATCAGGCGAGCGTTCCAGCATCACTTTGGTCATTTCACGCCCCTTGGCGAGCGCCGATCCACCGGAATAGAAATCGCGATCTGCGATTTCGATGCCCTCTTTGGCCAGCGCCTCGGTAAACCCCTCGAACCGCTTTCGGGCCCGGTGATCCAGCGGCATTTTTGTGCCCATGAACCCGATCTTTCTGTACCCGGCCTTGAAGATAGCCGTGGCCATCTCCCGACCCGCGCGCCGGTGGGAGATGCCAACCATGGCATCCACGGGCGTGCCATCTGTGTCCATGATTTCGACAACGGGAATACCCGCTGCCTTCAACATGGCCCGCGCCGCGTCCGAGTGTTCAAGCCCGGCGATGATCACGCCTGACGGACGCCAGGACAGCATTTCGTAGAGGACTTTCTCCTCTTTTTCCGGCAGATAATCGGTGACCCCGACCACGGGCTGCAACTCGGTGTCTTCCAGGATTTGGTTGATGCCTGTCAGCACCTCCGGGAACACCATGTTCGAGAGCGACGGGATGATGACCGCCACCAGATTGACCCGACTGGAAGCCAGAGCGCCTGCGATTTTGTTGGGCACGTATCCCAGCTCTTTTGACGCTGCCAAGACGCGCGCGCGTGTGCTGTCTGACACGTCTCCGCGATTGCGCAGAACGCGGCTGACGGTCATTTCTGAAACGCCGGAAGCTTCGGACACATCGCGCAGGGTGAGCGGGCGTTTCTGATCGGACGTCAAGGCCAACCTTTCCAAATTTGTAAAAGATGAATGTCATCGCAAACGTATCGCGCGCTTCAACTTTTGTCCAAACCCAATGACAAGTCGAAGAAGTCGGGGTATGACGGCCCCGGTCCGACCCCGTGGCTCAACTGGATAGAGCAGCCCCCTCCTAAGGGGCAGGTTGCAGGTTCGAATCCTGCCGGGGTCGCCAAAACCACCTGAAAAATATGGCCTATTTTCAGCCTGTTGTGCGGAAGCGTGCAGAAACACTCGCCAGCGTTCGCGCCGAAGTCGGCGAATATGGCCGAAATCTCGTACAAAATCTGTACAAAATCCGCACGCCTTTGCGCACTTTGGGGCCTTCCAATGAGTTGGCGGGTTGCGAATGTATGACCGCCTTGGAGACACGCTCGACCGGCAGGATGGCATTTGATTGGCGTCTGACTATCGGCTGCCCAACCTTGGATTCAGAGACCTCGAAGACGTCGAGTCTTGCGGTCTGACCTTCGATTGAATGTGCGGTCTTTCAGCGGGCGACTCGGTCGTTTGACGTCCGATTTCCCCGGCTTGCGCCTGGTCATCTGCCGAGAGCGCACGGTCTCCTGCGGCATCTCGCGAAACTGTACGTCAGAGGAACTGATTTGTTGGGGCGCTAACGGAAAATAGGCTGAACGACGCATTAACATGTAAGCTGCTGTCTACATTGGGTTTTGGCAGGATGTCGCAGTTAAATTTACATCATCTACCTAAGGTTGAAAAAAAGATTACAAAAAAACTGTGAAATACAATAAGATAGTGATTCCTTTACACGACATGCTCTAGACGTATTGACCCCGCATTTCCCAAGTAGACATCTGATTTCGCTGTCCTGACCGTGATATTTGCTTTATAAATCATGGTGTTGGTTGCTGTGGAGGATGTGTTTCATGGATCACCCGGAGGGTGCGGGCTTGCAACGTGTAGATCGTGTGGATTTCGATCGCCGGGTGCGGCTGGAATTCCGCAGCGCTCAGCTCAGTTCGGATGGCGGCCTTCTTCTGGTGATGCGCGAGCTTGATGACGCGCCCGGTCTGTCCAACCGGGCGTCTGCTGCGATGTGCGACAACCGCCGTGGTAAGAACACGGTCCACCGGCTCGACGGGCTGTTTCGGCAATCGGTCTACGGTCGGTTGGCAGGATACGAGGACGTCAATGATGCTGACCGTCCCGCGCGCGATCCCGTGATGCGCCAGGTTGTCGGTGGCCGTGCCGTCGATGCGCAGGCGGCTTCGACCTCGCGGATGGGGCGGTTCGAGACCGAGACGCTGGCCTTGCCGCAGAACCGGGAGGCGCTGGCCGATCTGAACGGTCAATGGATCGACCGGTTTCATGATCGCAACGGGCTCAAATACATCGTGCTGGACATGGACAGTTCGGTCAGCCCGACACATGGGGACCAGGAAGGCGCGGTCTGGAACGGGCATTTCGACTGCACCTGCCATCACCCGGACTTTCTGTTCAACCGGTTCGGCATGCTGGAACGCTGCGCCCTGCGCGATGGCAACGTTCACAGCGTCGGCGGCTGGCGGGACGTCCTCGACCCGGTGATTGCACGCTATGCTGACCGCAAGCCTGGTGGCCGGTTCTTCCGCGCCGATGCCGCCTGCGCGATCCCGGCACTCTATGGGCGCCTGGAAGAGGCTGGCTGTTTCCACGCCATCCGGATGAAGAAGAATGCAGTTTTGCAAGCCAGCATCGCCCGCCGGTTGACACGGCCTGTGGGGCGTCCCTCGAAAACCAGGGTGAAGCGGTTCTGCGAGGAGTTCCGGTATCAGGCCGCATCATGGGACAGGGAACGCCGTGTGATCGCCGGGATCGAGTGGCATCCGGGCGAGCTGTTCCCCCGCGTGGGCTTCATTGTCACCAACCTGCCCATGGAGCCGGATGAGGTCACTCGCTTCTACAATCGACGCGGCACCGCCGAACAGCACATCAGGGAAGGCAAATACGCCTTCCGCTGGACGCGGCTGTCGTGCAAGCGCTTCCGCGACAACGAGGTGCGGCTGCAATTGCACGCACTGGCCTGTAATCCGGCCACTTTCCTGCGTTGCATCAACCTGCCCGGGGAAATGGCCGACCGGTCGCTGACCAGCCTGCAACTCAAGCTGATCAGGATTGGTGCCCGCGTAGTACGTCATGCGCGCGCCATCACCTTCCAACTCGCCGGGATCGCGGTGACCGGCCCAATGGTCAGGGCTGTTCCTGCCGCCATTCACCGATTGCGAGCGCCGCCGATATGCGCGTGACCGCGATCCTGACAGCAGCTGAACGAAAGCGGCAGGACAGGTCTGTCCACCGCGCTGAAGAACGGCGACGCAGGGCCAGAATGATGCGGGTTTGCGGACCGACCTGCCCGCATTCGAGCGTTTGGGCCCATGCAAGCGCCGTCCAGGCCCCAAAACGCTTGATCAATAAGCGAAAGCTGGCGATCCTGACGTCCAACGGCATGCCACTTGGGGAATGTCGGATCCACTTGATGAGATTCTGCTTTTGAGCCTGTGCGGAGTGGTGTCGGGGTGCGGGAGTTTTGTCGATGTTGCCCTTTATGGCGAGGAAAAGTCGGGTTTCCTGCGCAAGTTTGAGCATGGCATACCCTCCCGTGACACGCTTTCGACGGTGTTTCGGGCGCTTCTGCATGAAGCGCAACAGTGCCTGACCGCCTCCCGTGACACGCTTTCGACGGTGTTTCGGGCGCTTGATCCTGAAGAGTTCAACGCAGCCTTTGCCGCGTGGGCGTCCGGGTTGGCCGGGCGCGTTGGAGGAACGGTCGTTGCCATTGACGGCAAGACAGCGCGAGGCTCAAGGGCCGGTGGTGAAACGCCTCTGCATCTGATCCCGGCCTGGTGTAACGATCTACGCCTCGTGCCCGGCCAGCAAGCCGGCGCGCACAAAAAGAACGGGATCAAGGACATCCCCGTTCTCCTGGATTTGCTCTTCCCGGAGGGCGCGGTCGTGACGCTGGATGCGATGGGGTGCCAACGTGGGATCGCCTGCAAAATCCGTGACAAGGGTGCTGACTATGTGCTGGCCCTGAAGGGCAATCAGGGGCTTCTCCATGAAGACGTGAAATTATGGTTCGAAGAACAGGATCAGGAAAACACGGAATCATTACAGACGGTTGACGGCGACAGGGGCAGGATTGAAACGCGAACATACACCCAATGCGACGCCATCGGCCGGTTGAAAAAGCGCCATCCCCATCGGGAGGGGTTGGTCAGCATTGGCCGCGTCGTCCCGCTTCGGGAAAGTGGCGGGAAGACGACACGGCAAACGCGGTACTTCATCCCGTCCCTGCCAAAAGACGCCGCGCGCTTTGCCCATGCCGTACGCTCTCACCGGGGAATTGAAAACCGCCTCCACCGGGTGCCTGATGTCACCTTCCGCGATGACGACAGCCGGATACGAAAAGATCACGCACCCGCCAACTTCGCCGTCATCAAGCACATCGCAATGAATTTGCTCAACAAGGCAAAAAGCGAGAACTCCCTCGGAGGAATGCGGAAAAAGGCAGGCTGGAACAACCGCTTCCTGCTTCAAATCCTCGCGCCGTGAAACTCATGCGATTCCCCTGAGGGAGCAGGCTGCTTGCGATACTGCCGCCCTTGCACTATGAGAACCCCTACCGCTGGGGACTCGGCCCGGTCGGGCATCCCCTCTGAAAGGCTACCGATGGCGCGTCGCAAGAAGATCTATGAAGGCAAAGCCAAGATTCTTTATGAAGGCCCGGAGCCCGGGACGATTGTGCAGTACTTCAAAGATGACGCCACCGCCTTCAATGCGGAAAAACGCGATGTGATCGAGGGCAAGGGGGTCCTGAACAACCGCCTGAGTGAGTATTTCATGACCGGCCTGAACCAGATCGGGGTGCCCACCCATTTCCTCAAACGGTTGAACATGCGCGAACAGCTGGTGCGCTCCTGCGAGATCATCCCGCTTGAGATCATCGTGCGCAACTATGCCGCCGGCACAATGTCCAAACGGTTGGGCATCGAAGAAGGCACCCAGTTGCCGCGCCCGATCGTGGAATACTGTTACAAGGACGATGCGCTGGGGGATCCGCTGGTCACCGAGGAGCACATCGCGGCCTTTGGCTGGGCCAGCCAGCAGGACATGGATGACATTCTGAGCCTTGCGCTGCGGGTCAATGACTTCATGTCCGGTGTGATGATGGCAGTTGGCATCAAGCTGGTGGACTTCAAGATCGAAGTGGGCCGCGTCTACGATGGCGATTTCCAGCGTCTGGTGGTCGCCGATGAGATCAGCCCCGACAGCTGCCGCTTGTGGGATATCGAGACGGGCCAGAAGCTGGACAAAGATGTGTTCCGGCGCGACCTGGGCAACCTGACAGATGCTTACTCCGAAGTGGCGCGTCGGTTGGGTGTGATGCCCAAGGTGGCCTCGCCGATCACAAAGCCGACATTGATCAACTGACGGCTGGGGCAGGCAACTGCGGGATTTGGGTCGATGTGACCGGAAACAGGCCGCGATGCGGTGTCAGAGACAAAGGGTGTGCAGATGAAAGCACGGGTACATGTGATGTTGAAAGCGGGTGTGCTGGACCCGCAGGGCGAGGCGATCCGCCAGGCGCTGGGGGCGATGGGCTTTGACGGCGTTGATGCCGTCCGGCAAGGCAAGGTGATCGAGCTGGATCTGGCCGACGGGACACTCAGCGAGGCCGACGTGGCTGCAGATGTGTGAAAAACTGCTTGGCCAATACACGGTGATCGAGTCTTACCGACGTGGAGATGGCCTGATGCGCGCCGCCGTTGTCGTTTTTCCCGGATCGAACTGCGATCGGGACCTTGCCGTAGCGTTCGAGGCAGGCAGGTGCGGACGTCACAGATGGTCTGGCACAAGGATACAAAGCCTGCCTGAAGCATGTGGATATTGTCGGTGTCCCGGGCGGTTTTTCCTTACGGCGACTATCTGCGCTGTGGTGCGATTGCGGCCAATTCGCCAATTTGCCAGTCGGTCAAGGCCGCCCATGCTGATCGCGGGCGGATATGTTCTGGGCATCTGCAACGGCTTTCAGGTCTTGACTGAAACCGGTATTTTGCCGGGCGCGCTGTTGCGCAATGCGGTGGCTTGAAATACATTTGCAAAACCATTGGACTGAAGGTCGAGAACAGTCCCAATCGGTGTATACCGAAGGCTATAATGCCGGGCGATGTGATTGATATTCCGATTGCCCATCACGATGGCAATTATTTCGCGGATGCAGAACACTCTGGATGACGCTGCGTCGATCGAGGACCGCGTTGCGTTTTCGATATACCGATAATCCAAACGGTTCGCTGCGCGATGACATCGCAGGCATCCTATCCGCCAATCGACGCGTCCTGGGAATGATGCCGCATCCGGAACGGGCAGCGGATGTTGGCCACGGTGGCACGGACGGGGCAGGCGCTCTTTCGGGCGCAATTGACAGGCGCAATTGACCACGGTGTGACTTGAGCGGTGTGCGACCCTGCGCCCTATGATTGAGCTTTATGGCAGATCGCGCTCCTGCCGCTGTTGGACGCTCCGGTCTGGAAAAGCGCTCGGCACCATAGGGTGGCGCGTGCGGCTTGGCGCTGAGTGAATTCTGACTGGTGGTTGCGGTGGTGACCGTCTGGACGCTGACCAATCGCCTGCTGACCGACCGATTTACAGAGACGCACGCGCAACCGCGCAGAGCTGCGTCTTGACGCTCTATTCAGGTAACTTGCGTGAGCGAATTGCGCCGCAGCGCGATTGTGCCGCAATTGCTGGCCCGTGATCCGTCACCCTGATCGGGGCTTTGAACTCTGCCGACTATCAGCCAATCGACTCGCAGCGTCTGATTTCCTTTGTAGAAGAGATCGGCGCCGCCAACGCTGATGTTGCTGGACCGGGATGGGCGGGCAGTCGCCGCGACGGATCGCAATGTGCTTGGATCGCACCCATCAGCTCAGAGCCCTATTTTATCGACGCGCATGCGGGCTGCGGATGCGACGCTCTTTACTGTGGCTGCGCGTGAGACCAACGGGTTCTACCGTTTCACCTATTCGCGCCGGGTGGAACGTCTGGCCAGTGACGCGCTTGGGCGTTATCGTTGTCGAAGTGGATTTGCAAAAGTTTGAACGGGCCTGGGCCGGGATTTCCGACGGCTGTGCTGGTGACAGACAGCTCTGGCCACGATTGTTCTGGCGACAGAGCCGCGCTGGCGCGGGCTGCAGCAGAAGAAGCGGCGCTGATGCGGCGAAACGCCGCAAAGCGCTATCGAGCGTGCTGTCCGAGCCACCGCGGATTGGACAGCTTTGCCGCCGGATGCCTATCTCTGCAAGGCGAGGGCGGTGATGCGGCTGCGAAACGCTGGATCCCGTTTCGCGGGATGGCGCATGGCGTCCTTTACTACCTATGCGTCTGTCCGCGAACGGGTAAATGGCGTTCTGGCGCTCGAAATCATGGGATTCGCGATTCTACTGGCGCTGGCGTTTTACGCGCTCAGCCGGCCGACTCGGCGTTGCGGCATGGCCTTGTTTGCAGCGAGAGTCGGCAGAGCTTCGCGCATCTGAACCTTCGCACAGTTGCAGCGAGAAATCGCCGAACGAAAGAGCGGGTTCAGGAAG
The DNA here is from genome assembly GCA_965207105.1 of Roseovarius sp. Lineage (GTDB taxonomy): Bacteria > Pseudomonadota > Alphaproteobacteria > Rhodobacterales > Rhodobacteraceae > Roseovarius. The sequence continues at coordinate 8,304 of CBDBLS010000033.1, forward strand.
ACCTTGGCCGTGGCTGAACAAACCCTTGAACAGTCGCTCGAAATTGGCGGCTTTGGGTGAGATGTCTGCCGCTGTCAGCCACGAGCTGAATCAACCATTGGCCGCGATGAAAACCTACCTCGCGGGCGCGCGGTCTTTTGCTGCGCCGAAACCGGCCCGAAGAGGCGACTTGTCAGTCGTTTGGCCGGATCGACGATCTGATCGAGCGGATGGGCGCGATCACACGCCAGCTGAAATCTTATGCACGCAAGGGGCAGCGACACCTTTGAGCCCAGTAAACATGGGGGATGCGCTGGCCTCCAGCCCTGTCGATGATGGAGCCGCAATTGCGTCAGCGCCGAAGGTGCTTGCATCAATCGCAGATTCTTGCCGCCGATGATCCAGTTTATGGTGATGGGAGACCGTCATGCGTATCGAACAAGTGATGGTGAACCTCTTGCGCAACGCGCATCGACGCCACCAAATCAGAACGAGAGCCGCGAAGTGGATATCATCCTGTCTGCCGGCGAAACCGTCAACGCTGACAGTGCGTGACAATGGGGACCTGGGATTGCCGATCTCGATGAAGCTCTTTGAGCCATTTTATACAACCAAACAGCCCGGCGACGGCGTTGGACTGGGGCTTGCCATCTCGTCCGGGCATTGTAAACGACCTTAGGCGGACGGCTCACCGCGCGAAACGGACAGGCAGGGCGGGGCCGTGTCTTCGAAATGCAGCTTCCCATCCTGTCAGAGGGTGCGGATGCAAATAGTAAAATTGAAGCGGCGGAATAAGCCTGGAGTAGACGAGATGACCCAAGCCATGAAAATTGCCATCGTGGACGACGAACAGGACATGCGCCAATCCATCAGCCAGTGGTTGGCCTTGTCGGGTTACGACACCGAAACTTTTGCCAGCGCCGAAGACGCGCTCAAGGCATCTGGGCCCGGATTATCCCGGCATCGTCATTTCCGACATCAAGATGCCGGGCATGGACGGGATGCAGTTCCTCAAGAAACTGATGGGCAGCGACAGCGCTTTGCCAGTGATCATGATCACCGGGCACGGCGATGTGCCTATGGCGGTTGAGGCGATGCGTGTGGGCGCATTTGATTTCCTTGAAAAGCCGTTCAATCCGGATCGCATGTCAGTGAACTGGCCAAAAAGCGCCACTGGCGCGCGTCCGTTGGTGACAATGGACAATCGCGCCCTGCGTCGCGAGTTGAGCGATGGCGGCCAGCTGATGAAGAAAGCTGATCGGCAATTCCAGCCCTGTCATGGAGCGGCTGCAAAGAAGACATTCTGGATCTGGGGCAGGCCGATGGCCATGTTCTGATCGAAGGTGAAACGGGCACTGGCAAGACCCTGGTTGCCCATGCGCTGCACGCGGTTGGCAGCCGGGCGGGCAAGAAATTTGTGCTGGTCAGTTGTGCCGGCCTTGAGGAAGAAACCGCGCTTGGCCAAACGCCTCTTTGGTCCGATGCTGCCCGAGGACGCGCAATTGCCGGCCGTCGAAGAGGCTCGCGGCGGGACCCTCGTGCTGGAAGATATCGAAGCACTGAGCGAAGGGCTGCAGGCCCGCTTGCTGATCCGTCATCAACGAGCAAGGCACACCCGCCGAGACCCGCATTGTGGGGATCTGCAACATGCAAGAGGCAGGGGCGCACATCCGAAGATGCGCTGCGGTCCTGACCTGTTTTACCGGTTGGCGGCGCTTTGAAAATCACGGTGCCGCCGCTGCGCCAACGCGGGCGAGGATATTCTGACGCTCTTTACCCGTCTCAGCGATCAATTCGCCGAAGAATATGGGTGCGACGCGCCAAAGGTCTCCGCACAGGAGGCAGCACAACTGTTGCAGGCCCCTTGGCCCGGAAACGTGCGACAGTTGATCAACATCGCAGAACGCGCCGTGTTGCAGGCGCGCCGCGGCATCCGGCTCTATCGCCTCATTGCTGATGAACGGATCACGAAGAGATGCAGCCGGTGATGACCACGGAAGGCAAACCGCTCAAGGAATATGTCGAAGCGTTTGAACGCATGCTGATCGACAACACGATGCGACGCCACAAAGGGTTCAATCTGCGAGCGTCATGGAAGAGCTGTGTCTGCCGCGCCGGACGTTGAATGAGAAAGATGGCGAAATACAGCGCTGCAACGGTCGGATTACCTTTGAGCCAATGACAAAGCCGTGCAGTCTGAACGCCTGGGGAGAGTCAGGTGTTGTGAATACCTGCTATGGGCCGTGGGTACGCGGTCCTGGATGCCGATGCTTCTGTGCCTCCAGGAAGCCTGATCCGCCTGCGCGCCGTTTGCACTGCCCGGAATGGCTGCACTATGCCAGGATGCGCCAGCGCCGCCCAAGCTGGGTGCCAACAGCGGGCGGATCCGGTTCTTCGCAGATGACGATCTCGCAGGGCTGGACCGGGCCTATGAACATCTGTGGCGCATGCGGCGCAGGGCCCGCTCGACATCGCGGCACATTGTCGCGACGCGAAGGTCCGGCACGAGGTCGCGTCAGAGCATGGCGTTCTGGTCGATCTGGAGTCCGACCGGGACATGCCTCGTGTTCGAAATTGTCACCGGCGTCAGCATGCGCGCAGGATTGTGGCCCCATTCATGGCACGTTTCGCCGAGAGGCCTATGGTGAGGATCTGGCCCGAGCCTGTCGCCGCGTACAATGCAGGCCGTACGCACTTCGGAAAACCCGGACACCGGTGCTGATCCAGCTTTTGCGCGGTTGCGGGGCGTTTTCCACGGTGGATCTGCAGGGATCTCGTGCGCAGCAAGGGCGACACCCCAGATCGTGGACGAGATTGCGCAGGCCCAGCGGACCGGGTTCTTTCGCAGTGCTTGGGGTCCGTCTGGAGCCCATGGCGATGCCGTGTGTGCTGGCGATCTGGGATATTCAACGTGCTTACTGGCGCAACTGGGTGTCCACGCTCGCACCGCTGATCAAGGCGCGATTATTGCTGGTCGATCTGCATTTCCTATCCATGGCATCGAGGACACGGCGGTACGGCATGGAATTACCAGAAGCGATGCGGAAGAGGGCTTTGCGGAGCTACATGCTGGTGACGCCAGATTTGCAGCGATCGCTCAAATTTGAGGTGCCGGCAGAGCCCGCTGTGTCCGATCATGCGGGCACTTGATCGCTGACGATTTGAGAAAGCCTTTGTGCTTTTGAGTGAAGAATGAACGTTGGAACCGGAATATGTATTTAGGTTAAATCGGACACGAGCCTTCCGATGGCTGCCGCGTCCGCCTCGTAGTCCTGTTCGCGCGCTTGGCAGTCAGGCAGAGCTGTCACTGGAACAAACCTCAGGTGAAAAGCACGGTTTCAGACTACACGTTATTCAGCTGGCCAAAAGCGCGCAGACCCGGACAGCCGGTGTCAGAGTCAGCGCTTGATTTCGATGACGAGCACCTGACGCATGAGATTTTTGATATGGCATGGCGCTGTTGCTGGACAGCGAGACGGGTCTATCTTGACCAAGCGGGTGCCCCGCATCTATTGTTGACAGTCAGGACTAGGCGCGACCGGGTCCGGACCAAAGCGCGGAACCCGCACATCAGCGCGTTTTTCATGACAATGTCCGGCACAAGTGGGGCAAAAGCCCTGCACCGGCCTGACATGCCATCACCGCCGTCGGCTACACCATGATGTCTGCGGTGCGCGTTTAACGATGGACTGGCGATGCGGGCGTGTCACGGGCAGGATCTGGGGTTTTCACTGACCCGTGAAACTGTCAAAACCAACGGTGCGCGAATACACTGGGTGTATTGGCGGCATGCACGGTCATCGCATGGCCCGAGTCGTGACCTCGACAGCCACTGATGCACCGCGTTCCACGCGGAACATCTTGAAGTTGCAGGCTTTGGTGTAGGCTTTTTCGAGAAGGTTACGGCGGCGGCAGCATGAAGTAGTCCGCCACCAAGCCACATCCGGCTGCCGTATCTGGAAATCCCGGCAGCGGCATTGGGCCGTCGATCCCACCCGTTGTGCCGCGTTCGAGGACTTGTGACCCACGGCATCACCGCCGCCGTCAACATCCGGCTGCCGATGATCGCTCAAATTCCGGATTTGTGCGGTCTTGGCCATGGAGAATGCCATTGCCCGGGACCTGGGACAGCATGTGGCGATCTGATTTGTGGCAGAGCTGTTGTCCGGCATCTTGGTGGCTCGGGATCCGCGCTGAAATTTCCCAGTTCAAGGCATGATGTGTGATTGCCCCATTGTCATTGGACCTACATTGGCTTTATCTAAACCGACGGGTCTAAATGGCGCGCATTAGTGTCACTCTCCCGTATAACGAGATTCGCTGTATGGACGGAAACTGGCAGGGGATCGATCCACAAGTCCTCTGAACAGACCGATTGGACCCCGGAAACGGGGCCAGTGTAGATGCCTTTGCCCGCAGGCCGAGGTCTGGCGCAGCTTGTGAATGGATGCAGGCGTCCCGATTTGAGTCCGTACGTGTCGGAGAAGAACCGCGATGATGCGCGCTGAGAGCATTGAGCATCTTCCTGCAGGGGGCCGAAACCGGCCCGACCCTGCCGCCGCGTCACAAATCGCCCAGAAATAGACACGATCTCCAAATCTGCACGCGGCCCGCCAGGGACGAGTGCTGATTTCGCGCTGTCGTGCAGTGAAAGACTTATGGCTAAGAAAATGCTTATCGATGCCACCCACGCGGAAGAAACCCGCGTCGTGGTGGTGGACGGAAACAAGGTCGAAGAGTTTGACTTTGAATCCGAAAACAGACGCCAGCTTGCTGGCAACATATACCTCGCAAAAGTAACGCGCGTAGAGCCGTCACTTACAGGCGGCCTTTGTGGACTATGGCGGCAACCGCCATGGCTTTCCTTGCGTTCTCCGAAGATCCATCCCGGATTACTATCAGATCCCGGTCGCCGACCGCGAAGCGTTGATGGCCGAAGAACGGGCCTATGCCGAGGCGCAAAAAGCGCGTGATGAAGAGGAAGAGGAAAAAGCCCAAGACGCTCATCGCGTCGCCGTTCGTCGGTCCAAGTCGAAATCGGCAGAGGCTCGCGGCCGTAAAATCCGATGGAGACCAACCATAGTCGATGCCGAGATTGGTGGGATGGAGACGATTGACCTTGATGACGCGGACGAGATCGCCGCGACCGAGGGCTCATCGCCCATGGAAACTGTCAAGGAAACGCGCCGATTGAAACGGTCGCCGCAACGCCGGTTGAGGATGACGCCTCCGCAGACGACAGCGCGGAAACATCCCAAGCGGATGCAGCCGAAGCACCTGAGGCTGAAAAGGCAGACGCGGACGCACCGGCTGAGGCCACGCCAGCTGAAGCATCGGAAGAAGACGCAACTGGATCTGAAACGCCTGAGGCGGATCAAGACGCCAAAGACAGCACCGAAGAAACGTCGGAAGCTGACACCTCGGATGACGATGATGCCGACGATGCCGAGGAAGAACCCAAAGCCGACTGCAACGGCCAAGGACGAAACCATTGAATCCGTTGCCGATGAAGATGACAGCGAAGACATCCGCCCCGTGCGCAAGCCACGCCCACGTCGCTACAAGATTCAGGAAGTCATCAAAGTTCGCCAGATATTGCTGGTGCAGGTCGTGAAAGAAGAACGTGGCAACAAGGGTGCTGCGCTGACCACTTATTTGTCGCTGGCTGGTCGGTACTGCGTCTTGATGCCCAACACCGCACGCGGTGGTGGCATCAGCCGCAAGATCACAAACGCAGCAGACCGCAAGAAACTCAAGGAGATCGCCAGGCGAGATCGACGTGCCGCAAGGCGCTGGCCTGATTGTACGCACCGCCGGTGCACAAACGGACCAAGGCCGAGATCAAGCGCGACTATGAGTACCTGTTCAGCGGCTTGTGGGAACAGATCCGCGAAGCTGACGCTGGAAGTCCATTGCGCCTGCAAAAATTTACGAAGAAGGCGACCTGATCAAACGGTCGATCCGTGATCTTTACAATCGCGATATCGACGAAGTGTTTGTGGAAGGCGAGCGCGGCTATCGCATCGCCAAGGACTTCATGAAGATGATCATGCCGTCCCACGCCAAGAACGTGAAACGCAATATACCGAAAGCCTGCCTCTTTTTGCGCGCTATCAGGTCGAGACGCTATCTGGGTGGGTATGTTCAATCCCAACTGTTCAGCTGAAATCCGGTGGCTATATCGTGATTGGCATAACCGAGGCACTGGTTGCCATTGACGTGAACTCGGGTCGGTCCACCAAGGAAGGCTCGATCGAGGAAACCGCGACCAAGACCAACCTCGAAGCCGCCGACGAAGTGGCGCGCCAGTTGCGGTTGCGTGACCTTGCCGGACTGATCGTGATCGACTTCATCGATATGGACGAACGGCGCAAAAACAATTCAGCGCCGTTGAAAAGCGGATGAAAGACAAGCTCAAGACTGACCGCGCGCGCATTCAGGTGGGCCGGATTTCAGGCTTTGGCCTGATGGAGATGAGCCGCCAGCGTCTGCGCCCCGGCATGATCGAGGCCACGACCGCAGCCTTGCCAGGCATGCCATGGCACTGGCCTGATCCGTTCGGACGACAATCATGGCCCTGTCCATCTTGCGCCAGATCGAAGAGGAGGGCACCCGGCGCCGCTCACAAAGAAGTTCTGGTATCAAGTGCCCCGTCGGACATCGCCAACTTCCTGATGAATACCAAGCGCGAGCATATCGCCAGATCGAAAGCCGGTATGGCCTGAGCGTGCGCATCGAAGGGGATCCGACGCTGGGTCAGCCCCGATTTCGCGCTGGAGAAATTCAAGACAGCGACCCGCGTTGTGCCTGTGGCCACGGCGCCGGTGGTCTCGGTTGACACCTCGATCATGGATCAGGTCGATGCGGGCGACGTGGATGAGGACGAGGCCCCCGCGTCCGAGACGCGGTCGAAACAACCGACAGCGGCGATGGTGAGGCAAAACCCAAGCGCCGGCGTCGTCGTCGGCGGCCGCGGAAGTCCGGCAACGGCGAGGGGGACACAGACGGGTCGTCCGAAACAGGGGCCTCCGAAACAGAGGGCTCCGAGCCACAGGACAGCACAAACGAAGCTGCCGAAGCTACTGCGCCGGTTTCTGAGGCGGCCAGCGAGACCCCCGTGGAGACATCCGAGGAAGAGCCCAAACCCAAGCCCAAACGCACCCGCACACGGTCCCCGCGCAAGAAGGCGCAGCCTGCCGAGCCCGTGGCGGAGGTGTCCTAGGCCCCGGCAGCGCCGGAGCTTGTGTCAGAGCCTGTTGCAGTGGCAGAGGGATGCAGGTGTGTCCGACCCCGTGCCCGAGGTGACGGCGGACCCGGTTGTCGCAGAGGTGCAGGACACCGCTGCGGAGCCAACCCCCGAGCCTGTGCCGGAGCCAACCCCCGTGCCAGCGCCCGAGCCAGAACCGTCTTGGTGGCCGTGCCCCGACCCTGAGCCTGTTGCGGCGCCTGAGCCGGTGGCCGTGCCCGAGCCGGTGGCCGTTGCGGCGCCCGAGCCGGTACCGGACGAGCCACCCAAGCCCAAAAAACGCGGCTGGTGGTCGATTGGATCGAAGTGAACACGGGGCGGGCTGAAAGGCCCGCCCTTTTTCTATCCGCCTTGCGGATCAGATAGATATGATGGGTGTCGGTGTCAGCCTGCGACACCAGGGTATGCCCGGCCTCCGAACAGAAATGCGGCACATCAATAATT
>CBDBLS010000034.1:0-114977 GCA_965207105.1 Roseovarius sp.
TCCAGAGGGCATTCTGCAATCCCTCGGCCAATGCCACATAGCTCTCGCCGCCCAGAACAACATGGGCGTGCTGGAAGCCACTATAGGCCGGCCGAAAGTGATACAGGCGATGGTCCAGCGGCTCACCGGCAATGGTCACGCCCAATTTGCCCATAGCCGTAAAATCCGACAGGCCCATCTTGCCCGGTTCATGGATCTGCCGGAACATCACCTCTTGCTCAGGGCCGTGCTCAGCGTTCCAAGCCCGTATCCGCCGTTCCAGAGTGCGGCGGATGCCGGTGCCAAGCTCGGGGTGACGACGAAGGAGATCCTCGTAAACCGCGATAGGCCGGATCCCCGGTGCAGACCGCAACATCGGCACAACCTCTGTGTCGAAAATATCGGCCAGCGGATCAGGGCGACGCCGGCCGCGTGGATTCTTCTTCTGTGATGGCAACGTTGGGTCGGCTTGAAGCCGATAGTATCCGTCTTGATCAAGGAGAATTTTGCGACCATTCGCGGTCAGCCTTGACAAGCGCATTTGCCATCTCGATCAGCTTTCTCATGAGCGCGGTGAGAGCGACTTTGGCAGGCTTCCCGGCTGCCATCATGGCCTAGTATTTCCTTGCGAGGTCAGGGTTGTGGCGTGCCGCGACGAGAGCCGGCATGTAAAGAGCGTCGCGCAGGAATTTACGACCGCCCTGAATGAAGGCCTTGCCGCGCCATTGCCCGGACTGTCGCGTCATGGGTGCGGGGCCCGCCGGACTGGCTGCCTTCCTGCGGTCCAGTGTTCCGATCTCTGGAAATTCGACCAGGATGGCGACGGCAGCGACCTCGCCGATGCCGGGAATGGAGCGGAGAATATCATGTGCGCGCGCCCTTTTCCGACAATCACGCAGACGCGTCCCGAGTTCATCGTCAAGAGCCGCGATCTGGCGTTTGACCTGCGTCAGGCGTGGTTTTGTCTGGCGGCGTGTGAACGCCAGAGTCTGTGTTTTCACACGGTTCAACAGCCGGGTTCTGTCCTTGACCAGGGCCATCCGCGCGATCTGCAACTCTTTGAGTTCACGTTCATTCCTGTTGTAAGGCCTGTCCGGTACCGGATCGAACGCCGAACCCATCGTGGCCAGGATGCGCGCGTCAACGGCATCTGTTTTGGCACGCGTTCCATGCGCCTGGGCAAAGCGGCGGGCCTGTAGTGGATTGATCTTCACCAGAGGCAATTTGCCCGGGAACGTCTTCTCGAAGGAGGCATGGTAAGCACCCGTTGGTTCAAAGACCACGATTTGTGGCTGTTCGCTCCCGATCCAGCGCCTGAGCGCGCGAAAGCCGGAAGCGGTGTTGTCGAATTGGGCATGTTGTCCTGTCTTGATCCGATGCACATCCAAATGCGCTTTGGAGATGTCGATCCCGATGCTGTCCTTCATTATCTTCGATGTCCTGTGCCTGTCGTGCAGAGCCATGAGCTGCTGCGTATCCGTTCAGGCCTCATGCGAAGACGGTGGCTGATCAAACTGTAGCACGGTTCATTACAACCAGGCCCCTCACGATCCAGCGACCGTCGAAGCCAGTCACGCCATATATGGCGTGACTGGCTTCGCCTCAAACTTCGCATGAAACCCAGGGAAAGTCATAAGACAAGCCCGTGGCCTGGCTGATGCCCGCCCTAGCGGCGGCCACGGGAACGGTATGGGTTTGTCTGAGCGTCATGAAAAGCCTCATTTGTTGATCGGTGACATGACGACCCGGCATGAACGACCCCCCGTTCTGTGGAAAATCAATCCATATCCGAGCCGACCACAACCGTCAGACCCACCCATTTGGGGCGAAACGCGGGGGTGGCATCTCTCCAGTCGGGCTACGCCCTCCCTGCGAGACACCACCCCGCGTTCTCAGCTTGATTGACGCTGGACTCTCACCTTGTTTGTCGCGCTGCACTGCTGATATCACGGGTTGATAAACCAGCTGCGTAAAGCCCGGTAATCTTGTCATCCATCCCGTCGATCCGGGTCTGGCCTTTCTGGATAAGTTCCGGCTCAAAACTGCCGTCACGGTCACGTGGGATATCAATCGGCACCGCCCCGTCATTGCCCTTCAGCACCTTGCGCGTCGCTCCGTTGCGCCGGTTGGTCTGCTGGATGGCGGGTTCACCGTGTGGTTCATAGCCCGGATGCTCGGTCAACTCAGCCCCCAACATCCGCTCCATCGGCCGGACCTTCAGCTCTTTCATCAGACCCTTGTCGCCAAGTAAATCTTTGGGTCGTTCAACACCGCTAGGCAGCTCGCCCGGTAGTTCCTTGGAAATCGTCATTATCGTCATGCTCCTTCAGTTTGGAAGCATGGACCGAATTATACCAACGGCCCAATTAATTGACCTTTATCCATTCTCGATCTGTGATTGAAGTTATGCGTTCAGGGTCGTTCGCAAAGAAGTTCCAGGCCCGGGCGCATTTTTCGAGGATTTCTTCATATGTGTCGAAGACAGAGACAGCGGGTTTGTTCGACCGCAGATAGGCCCAAACGTTTTCCATTGGGTTCAATTCCGGTGAGTATGGGGGCAGTTTTACGAGTGTAGTATTATCTGGCACCTGCAAGCATTTTGCTCCGTGCCAACCAGCCCCGTCGATGATGAGCAAGGCATGTGCGCCGGGTGCGATTGTCTTTGCGATCTCATCGAGATGCAGCCCCATTGCTTCGGCGTTGACGTAAGGCAGGATCAGCCCAGCCGCCGTGCCACAGGCAGGACAGGCTGCGCCGAAGATACAGCTCCATTTGCAGCGCGTATCACGTGGTGCGCGCGGGCGGGTTCCACGCCTGGCCCATTTGCGGGTGAGGGTTCCTTGCTGCCCGACGCGGGCTTCATCCTGGAACCATACCTCAAGCGGCTTCCCCTTTGCATGTTTTGGCAGGGTATCGGCTATGAGGCTGGCAAAGTTTTTTTAAAAGCCTGCTGTGCAGCGGGATCAGTTTTGGGATGCTCCGGGCGCACGGAAAGGCGACGAAAACCATGCCTGGCTGGATACTTGCCAATCGTACGTTCATGTAGCTTTACGTCGAATTCTTCTTCAACGCGGACCTGCAAATCGGCACAGCGCCACCGCACTACGCCATCTTTTGCCGGGTCAGGCCCAGCCTCAACCCAAGCCACAAACAGCGCCTGTTGCTCCAGGGACAGGCGTGGCTTTGCACCCTTGCCACACCGATCAGAAAGCCCACCAGGGCCCTCTGCATTGTAGCGATGCACCCGGTCTCCGAGAGTTTGGCGATCCATACCGCTGCTACGGGCCGCTGTTGCGCGGTCCACATCGTCAAGCACCAGCGCTATGGCGAGTATTCGACGGACAACACGACCATCCCTGGTTCGCTTTGCAGCACAACGCAAATCTTGCGCGGACATATCTGTGCGCGTAATCTTGACTGCCCCACCCATGAGCACCTCCTTGCTTCTGGAGGCCATTGATTCAGAAATGCAGTAAATTTGAAATCACAAAAGTGAGTCAGACATTAAGGCCGCTGGTATTACTCATACACAGAAGACAGGACACTCTCGATCACCGGCGTGCAACTCTACTTCATCGACCCTGGCAAACCGACGCAAAACGCATACATGGAAAGCTTCAACGGACGCTTCCGTGAGGAGTGCCTGAACCGGCATTGGTTCACCGGCCTCGCAGAGGCGCAGGAGATCATCGAGGACTGGAGGATCGACTACAACACGCAGAGGCCACACAGCAGCCTCAAATACCGAACACCCGAAGAGTTCGCCGAAGCGCGGCCCTTCGACAAAACGCAATGGGCACCAGCGCTTGAGTTGTGTGAGGGCTCCGCGCCGATGCCCATTGCTTACGCCGCCGAATAATGGCACACAAAACCAGAACAAACCCTACTCAAGGGTGGCCCTCATAAAAGGGGCCGGTCACTCCACGTCGATCTTGCCGCCATGAAACCCAACCTGAACTTTCGATTGCCCCCAACGGTAGCCGGGCTTCTCAGGGCAATGCTCGTAGCGATCACCAGCAAACCGGGTCACGTCTTCGCTCATCATCTGGCTCAGGCTTGTCTTATGACTTTCCCTGGGTTTCATGCGAAGTTTGAGGCTGTCAATCGCAGAGTAAAATGGGTCCATGTCGCGGCGTAAAAATGGGCCACTTCGGTTGATGTTTTTGTGGCGCTTTTGCACGCGTGCTCGTCACAAAGCTGAAGCGTGCCAAAGCGCATGCTGGCCATAAGGCCAGCATTATTCTGACTGTGATTGCGGGCTGGTTATTTTCGGTTGTTGCGACTGTGTTTGAGCCGATAGCTTTCGCCATTCATCTCGAGGATGTGGACGTGATGGGTTAAACGATCGAGTAGCGCACCGGTCAGCCGCTCAGAGCCAAAGACTTCAGTCCATTCATCGAAGGGCAGGTTCGAGGTTATGATGATGGAGCCGCGTTCATAGCATTGGGATATGACCTCGAAGAGCAGCTCTGCGCCAGATTTGCTGAGCGGTACGAAGCCCAGTTCATCAATGATCAACAGGTTCTGGCTGGTCAGTTGCTTTTGAAGGCGCTGCAATCTCCGCTCATCTTGAGCCTCGATCAGATCATGGACTAATGCCGCAGCCGTTGTGAAGCGCACCTTCAGTCCTCTTTGACATGCAGCCAGCCCAAGTCCCAGGGCGATGTGTGTCTTGCCCGTGCCTGACGGGCCGAGCGCGATGATGTTCTCCCTGCGATTAACGTAATCGCATCGTGCCAGATCCATCGTCAGGGGCTTGTTCAAGCTTGGCATGATCTTGAAGTCAAAGCTATCCAAGCTCTTGGTGCTGGGGAACTTCGCCGCTTTGATGCGCCGTTCAATCATCCGGCGTTCGCGGTCGATCAATTCCATCTCACACAGCCGCGCCAGATAGTGGATGTGATCTTTGTTCTCTGCAGCACAGAGCTGCGCCTGTTTGGCATACTCGCCTTGGAACGTTGGCAGTCGCAGTTGTTTAAGATGATGCCGTAGAAGAATCCGAGGGGCTTCGGTCATGCCGCGGTCCTTCCCATCAAGCTCATGTAACTGGATGGGCGTGTTGTGCCGACATTGGCCTTGGGCAAGTATGGATAGAAGTCCAAATCCAATCGTGGTGGCCGCTTCTCAACCCGACACAGTACAAGGTGTTTTACGGCGTCATAGCCAATTGCACCCATATCTATTGCCTGCTGGATTGCGCCTTGCACAACATCCATTTCGAAGGTCTCCAAAAGGCGCAAGACTTGAACGTATTCTCGCTTGCCCGGCTTACCCATTCTGGCTTCAAGCAGTCGGTGCAGCGTGGCAAATACATCTGGCAAATGCCAACCCTGCAAAGGCGCGGCCTGATCCAGGGCACCCACCTTTTGTTCAAGCAGGGGCAAAAAGTGCAATGGGTCAAAGACCATATCCGCTGATGTGTAGGATCGTTTGTGCCGCGCAATAATCTCATTGCCGCAGCCGATGATAACCTCATGCACAAACCCACGCACATGAACATCGTGGTGCGCATAGGCTACTGGCACCGAGTAATCATTGCTGCGATAGCGCACCATTGAGATCGACGTTGCACGCGTGCTGACGTGATCGCAGGCTTCATATTCTGCGACGGGCAATCCCATCAGAGCATCCAAATCCGACATCAGGCGTGCGCCTATGGTTTGGGTGTGACCCCGCAACGTATCGGCCTGACGTGCTAAACACTTCTCTTCCAAATGTGCGTTCAGATCATCAAAGCTGTCATAGCGAGGTGCGGGAACCATGAAGTTGCGGCGGGTGTATCCAACCATGCCCTCAACGTTGCCTTTATCGTTCCCTCGCGCGGGTCTGCCAAACTTGTCATCAAACAAGTAATGCGACTGCAGTTCCGTAAACCGACGTGTGCGGATGCGCGTCTTATCCCCGAGTATCCGAGCCACGGCGATCTTGGTATTGTCGTAGAGAATGGATTGCGGAATGCCGCCAAAGAATGCAAAGGCGGACACATGGCCATCGCAAAACGCCTCGGTTGTCTCAGCTGGATATCCCTTCACAAACACCGCATCAGAATGTGGCAAGCTCATCACGAAGAAGTGGATCTTGCATTCCACGCCACCGATCACGCCCAGCGTCTCACCAAAATCAACCTGCGCATGGCCCGGCCGATGCGACAACGGCACAAACACCTCTTTGGTGCGCCGTTTTTGCTCGCGCACGTAATAGGTCACCGTGGTCAGGCTGCCGGCATATCCATGCTCATCGCGCAGCCGTTCAAAGATGCGCTTGGCCGTGTGTCGCTGCTTTTTGATCAGGGCTTTGTCTGTGCGCAGTATCTCATCGACCACACCAACATAACCATCAAGCGTTGGCCGCCGAGGCGCTTCCGACCGACGATACCCAGGCGGAAGTTCATGGCGCAGCATCTTCGCGATCGTCTTACGATCTTTGTTCTCTAATCTGTCAATGCGTGTTTCCTGAGTTTCCTGCTTTTGATGTCAGAGGTTGCCTTTGTTCTCTTCGAACTCTGAGGTTCATGATGGGGTTGGCTGGGTGTGGGTCGGCAATGTTGAAACCGCAATCATACCGTTGGTCTTGGCTGTTGCTACAGAATCGGCGCCGTGTCTCACGCCCTCCCTCGGGCATCGTCCCAGATGGGAACTTTGATTTAGGAATCCTCGTTGTCGCCTCGTAAGCCTTACGCGGACTGGAAGTCAGTTTTGTCTCGCATAATGGCATGAAGTATGATTGCCAGACGACGCGCCAGAGCCACTCGGGCCTTTCTCATCGTTGAGCGCGCACCGATTGCGAGGGCCCATGTCTTCAATTTGAGCGGAGCGGCATACCGCGTCAGCATCACATTGGCGGCCTCATAGAGAAGCGTTCTGACGCGCACGTCGCCCCGCTTTGAGATGCTGCCCGTGTAGTCGATTTCACCAGATTGATGCCGTCGCGGCACCAGTCCAAGATACGCCCCCACATCACGCGATTTCCTGAAACGCGACGGATCATCAATTGCTGCGGCAAAGGCCAATGCTGTGATCGGACCGACCCCTGGTACCGTCATAAGGCGCTGGCAGACTTCGGATTTGCGGGTCATCTTTTTGATGTCGCCATCAATGGCTGCAACCGCCGCGAGGATTGCTTCGCGTGCTGCGAACAGTCCGCAAATTGCGGCATGGAGGCCAGGCACTCCATCGCTAACTTTTAGCGCCGCGTTTTTGAATGCCGGAGACAAAGCTCGTGGCAGCCGCACGCCGAAGACGACGACCAGACCGCGGATCTGATTGTCGAGCGTCACACGCTGTCCGACCAGCTTCTTGCGGGCTGCGATCAGCGACCGGATTGCGTGCGCTGACAGTGATTTGACATGGGTCGGCTTGTAGAATCCCGTCCGCGCCAGGTGTGCCAAACCGCGGGCATCATTGCGGTCCGTCTTGTGGCCGGCCAGAGATTTAAGGGCCTGATATGCTTGCCTGCTCTCGATGCAAACAACCGGGACACCAAGCTCCGTCAGCCCATGGTAAAGCATTGGTGCCATCCGTCCCGTTTCAAATACAACTTTGGCACATGGTGGTCCAGAAGCGAGGAAGTCAGCGATCGCTTTTGGTGTTGAGCTCGCTTTTCCTTCACGAATAAGGGCCCCTTCACGATCCAGAATGCAGATATGCGTCTCTTCCATGGACACATCCAAACCAGCAAAATATTCCATTGGTCAGTCTCCTTTTCAATTGCATGTGCATCCAGAATAACAGGGGTAACTGAGTGCTGATCCTGATTACGCCATGTTGAAAAACCGCGCCGCTTCTCGGCCAGACATACCGTCCTTCAAACAAGCACGGCGCACACGACTATAAATATCCACAGAATACATCTCCCGCCCTCCGAATAAACGAAGGGCACAAACTGGCGGACTTTTACTCCGCTACAACTGCGATATGCAGCCGCTTCTGTGGCCCAATATTGCTCCGCGTTTTACAGACTTTCCCCTTCGCGGCTTTGTGGAGTGCAGTGAATGTGGAAATGGCATGACAGGGGCTTGGTCAAAAGGATGCCGCAGGCACTAAGCTTACTATCGTTGTGTGACGCGCGGCTGCTCTCAGAAGAGCAAGTCAGTTCCGCGTGCAAAGTTTGAGGCTGGCTTTGAGGACGTACTAAAAAGCCTGCAACCCAGCCAACAATTGGTCGATCTGGCCATTGCTATGTTCAAAGATGCTTGGAATGGGCGTCTCAAGCTCATGCAAACTGAAAGGCTCGAATGGAAGCGTCGGGCGGACGCTGCTGAAAAAGACATCCTGAAACTTGTTGACCGTATCTTGGAAACCGAGAGTCAGATTATCCGTAGAGCCATAGAAGCAAAGATTGAAAAACTGGAACGTGAGAAAATCGTGTCGGTCGAAAAGGCGGCGGAACCGCTCCCAAATGTAGGTAGGTTTGAAGAATGTATTGAACTCGCCCTTCAATTTCTCTCAAGGCCCTGGGATATATACAAAAATGGGAGCTATGCTGTTCGGCAAACTGTGCTTCGGCTGGTATTTTCGAAGCCTCTGACATTCACCCCTGAAGGTGTGTATCGAACTATAAAAACCACTTTACCTTTCAAGGTGTTAGGTGGGCAATCTGGAAAAAAGTGTGAAATGGTGCTGTTGGGGAGGATTGAACTCCCGACCTCGTCATTACCAATGACGCGCTCTACCACTGAGCTACAACAGCGAACCGTGGTGACGCGCTGATTAGACCCTTATGCGCTTTGGTGCAAGGGGTAACTGGACCCTTTTTGACACCTGCGTTAGAGAGGGGCCATGACAAAACCCAAACCCGGCAAACCGGCCCCAAAGACGGGTGAAACGCGCGAAGACAGGCTGAAGGCGGCGCTGAAGGCCAATATGGGTCGGCGCAAGGCACAGGCCCGGGCGCGTGCGGATGACAAGCCGCTGGGTAATAAAGATAAAAGGTAGAGCAGATGGATTCGATACTTGTTACGGGCAATGGCCCCCTGAATGGCCAGACCCCGATTGCGGGGGCCAAGAACGCGTGTCTGACGCTGATGCCCGCCACGTTGCTCAGTGAGGAGCCGCTGACCCTGACCAACGCGCCGCGCCTGTCGGATATCAAGACCATGACCGAGCTGTTGCAGTCGCTGGGTGCCGAGGTGACGTCGATGCAGGACGGGCAAGTTCTGGCCATGTCGAGCCATGATGTGAACAACCATGTCGCCGATTATGACATCGTGCGTAAAATGCGTGCGTCCAACCTTGTTCTGGGGCCGATGTTGGCGCGGCTGGGCCATGCGGTTGTCTCGCTGCCGGGGGGCTGCGCGATTGGCGCACGCCCGATGGATCTGCATATCGAGGCGCTTGAGGCGCTGGGCGCTGAGATTGAATTGAAGGATGGCTATCTTCACGCTGAGGCCAAAGGCGGCCTGAAAGGCGCGGTGCACGAGATGCGCTTCGCCTCCGTCGGCGCCACGGAAAATGTGCTGATGGCTGCGACATTGGCCAAGGGTACGACGGTTCTGAAAAACGCCGCGCGCGAGCCCGAGATCGTTGATCTGGCCACCTGCCTGCGGGCGATGGGCGCACAGATCGAGGGCGATGGCACCTCCGAGATCACCATTCAGGGCGTTGATCGCCTGCATGGCGCGACTCACCCTGTGGTGACCGACCGGATCGAACTGGGCACCTACATGCTGGCCCCGGCGATTTGCGGCGGCGAGGTGGAATGCCTGGGCGGGCGGATCGACCTTGTCGGCGCGTTTTGTGAGAAACTGGACGCCGCCGGGATCAGCGTGAGCGAGACCGAGAAAGGCCTGAAAGTCACCCGCAATAATGGCCGTGTGAAAGCTGTCGACGTCACGACCGAGCCGTTTCCGGGTTTCCCCACCGACCTGCAGGCACAGATGATGGCGTTGATGTGCACTGCCGAGGGCACCAGCGTTCTGGAAGAGAAAATCTTTGAAAGCCGCTTTATGCATGCGCCAGAACTGGTGCGCATGGGGGCACAGATTGACGTGCATGGCGGTCATGCCACGGTCACCGGCGTCGAACGCCTTAAGGGTGCACCGGTGATGGCCACCGACCTGCGCGCGTCGGTGTCGTTGATCCTTGCCGGATTGGCCGCCGAAGGAGAAACCATCGTGAACCGCGTCTACCATCTGGACCGCGGCTATGAGCGGGTCGAACAAAAACTCGGTAATCTGGGTGCGAAAATTGAACGGGTGCAGGGCGCATGAGCATGGATGCTACATTTGAAGACGGGCGCGAGGCGCCGCTGAACCTGGGCGCGATGGACGCCGAGGACCTCAAGGTGATCTCGTCTCTGGGGCAGGATGCAGTGTTTCCGATCATTGAAATGACTTGGCGTGCGGCGGATCATCGCTTTGCCCTGCTGCTCAACCGCTTTCGCTGGGAGGATGAGGGGCAGGCGCGGCATGGTCCCGAACGCGTGCAATCCGTTCTGGCCGTCGACAACGTGTTGAAAGTCGCCAGCCAGGGAGTCGATCGCAGGGATCCGGACATGATCCTATCGCTGCTCAGCGTCACGTTTGAACCGGGCGAGGATGGCGCGGGCCATGTGCTGTTGACCCTTGCGGGCGATGGTGCGATCCGGCTTGAGGTTGAGGCGTTGGAGGTCGCGTTGAGAGATGTCACCCGCCCCTACCGCGCCGCCTCTGGCAAGACGCCCGGTCACAAGGTTTGACGCCCCAGGACAGCGCAAGGAACGCCAATGCCGATTTATCTGAACGCCACCGATCAAGAGTTTGAAACGCAGTTCGCCGCCCTGTTGGGGGCCAAGCGCGAGGATGCGCCGGAGGTGGATGACATCGTGGCCGGCATCATCGCCGATGTGCGGGGGCGCGGCGATGCGGCGGTGATCGAACTGACCGAGACGTTCGACAGGCTGACCCTGACGCCCGACACGATCCGCTTTTCCGAGGCCGAGATTGACGCCCATATCGCGCAGGTTCCCGAGGTCGAGCGCGCTGCACTGGAACTGGCCGCCGAACGCATCCGCGCCTATCACAGCCGTCAGATGCCTGCCGATGAAAGCTGGGAAGACGACAGCGGCGCGATGCTGGGCTGGCGCTGGACGCCGGTGTCGGCCGCCGGGCTTTACGTGCCGGGTGGATTGGCATCCTACCCATCCTCGGTTCTGATGAATGCAATCCCGGCCAAGGTGGCAGGGGTCGAGCGTTTGGCGATTACCGTACCCACACCAGATGGGCAGGCCAATCCGCTGGTTTTACTGGCCGCGCGCCTGTCGGGGGTGGATGAAGTGTACCGCATTGGCGGGGCGCAGGCGATTGCGGCGCTGGCCTATGGAACTGAAACCATTGCACCGGTTGATAAAATCACCGGGCCCGGCAACGCCTTTGTGGCCGCCGCCAAGCGCCGGGTGTTTGGCAAGGTGGGCATCGATATGATCGCCGGGCCGTCGGAAATTCTGGTGATCGCGGACGGCGATAATGACCCGGATTGGCTGGCTTTGGACCTGCTCAGTCAGGCGGAACATGATGAAAGCGCGCAGTCTATCCTGATCACGGACAGCCCCGATCTGGCCCGCGCAGTCGAGGCCTCTGTTGCCAAATTCCTGCAGACACTGGAACGCCGCGACATTGCCGGGGCCAGTTGGCGCGACTATGGCGCGATCATCATCGTACCCGATCTGGATATGGCGGTCGGTCTGTCAAACCGGATCGCGCCCGAGCATCTTGAGTTGTGCGTGCCCGATCCAGACAGCTATGCCCAGAAGATCACCCATGCCGGGGCCATCTTCCTTGGCGCGTGGACGCCAGTGGCCATCGGCGACTATATCGGCGGACCGAACCATGTTTTGCCCACGGCGCGCTCGGCGCGGTTTTCATCCGGCCTCAGCGTGATGGACTTCATCAAACGCACCACTTTGGCGCGGATGACCCCGGCGTCCTTACGCGCGATTGGCCCGGCGGCCGAGGTGCTGGCCCACTCGGAAAGCCTTGAGGCGCATGGGCTGTCGGTCGCGGCGCGCCTGAAACACCTCAACGACTGATTGCCGTGGCCTGAACGCCTCGCTCTGGCAGCTATGAACGCATGTCGCATTGCCCCGCCTCCGTGGCTGCGCTAGGCAATGGATATAATTACGTGCGAAAGACCTCAAGATGACCCGCATCTGCCATATCGCGTTGGATGACGCCAACCTGCCTCCGCCCACGCCCGAGATCGAGCAAGAGCGCAAAGTCGCCATGTTCGATCTGATCGAGGACAACACATTTGCGCTGCCCGAACGGGACGACCGCGCACTGCCCAAGGGCCCCTACCGTGTCGGCCTGTCGATCCGTGAAAAGCGGCTGGTGTTTGATATCCGCACCGAGGCCGAAGAACCGGCGGCTGAATTTCATCTGTCGCTGTCGCCGTTTCGCCAAGTGGTCAAGGATTACTGGGCGATCTGCGAAAGCTATTTTGATGCGGTCAAGAACATGCCGCCCAGTCAGATCGAAACCATCGACATGGCGCGGCGCGGCATTCACAATGAGGGTGCGCGCATCCTCGAAGAACGGCTGGGCGGCAAGGCCGATATTGACAATGACACCGCACGGCGTCTGTTCACGCTGATATGCGTGCTGCATTTCGGGGCCTGACAGGCATGGTGTCTGAACTTCCCCAATCGGTGCTGTTTTGTTGTGATCACAACTCGGCACGCTCACCGATTGCCGAAGGGATCATGAAGAAATTCTATGGTACCGACACCTATGTGCAGTCTGCCGGGGTCAAAAGCGAGCGTGACATTGACGGGTTCAGCGTGACGGTGTGCCGCGAAATGGGGGTCGAACTGGACCGTCATCGCACCCGCAGCTTTGACGAGATGGAGCAATGGGGCGACGACCTGAGTTCTTTCGATCTGGTGGTTGCCCTTAGCCCGGCCAGCCAGCGGCGCGCGCAGGAGCTGACGCGGGTGTTCCATCTGGACGTTGTCTATTGGCCGATCATGGACCCGACCGGCCTTGGCGAAACCCGCGACGCCAAGCTGGAGGCGTACCGCCAAACCCGCGATCAGATTATCTCGCATCTCAAAGAGCAGTGGGGCGAGCCGAGGAGCGATTTATGAACGATACGGTCAAACAGTATTTTGAGGCGTTCGATGCCGGGGATGTGGATGCCATGCTGGCCTGTCTGGCCGACGACGTCGCCCATCACGTTAACGAGGGCAACGTGCGCAGCGGCAAAGAGCAGTTTCGCGCCTTTTGCGAGCATATGAACGCTCGCTACGGCGAGACCTTGACCGATATGATGATCTTTGAGGCCGAGGGCGGCACCCGCGCGGCGGCGGAATACATCGTCAACGGCACCTATCTGGATACCGATCCGGGGCTACCCCAAGCCAATGGCCAGACCTACCGCCTGCCAGCGGGGTCGTTTTTCTCCTTGCGGGACGGGCTGATCACCCGCGTGGTGACCTATTACAATCTGGCTGACTGGACGGCGCAGGTATCGTGATCCGCATTGCGCGGCTCACCGGGGCGGCGTTGAAAGACGCACTGGATGATCTCGCGCAGCTGCGCATCGAGGTGTTCCGTGTCTTCCCCTATCTTTACGATGGTGATGTGGGGTACGAGCGGCGCTATCTGCAGACCTATCGCGACAGCGAAAATGCCATTCTGGTCGGCGCCTTTGAGGCGACCGGCTGGTGGGGGCCTCGACCGGCTCACCGATGGAGGAACACGCGGATGAGTTCGCGGCTGCTTTTAAAGGACATCCCGCTAAGCGAGATTTTCTACTGTGCCGAAAGTGTTCTTCTACCCGAATACCGAATACCGAATACCGGGGGCAGGGGATTGGTCACGCCTTTTTCGATGCCCGCGAGGCCCATGCCCGCGATCTTGGACGCCGCTATTCGGCGTTCTGCGGGGTGGTTCGCCCTCTAGATCATCCGCTTCGCCCCGATGGGTATCAACCGTTGGATGGCTTCTGGCGCAAAAGGGGGTATGCACCTCTGGACGGCGTGATAGCGCAATATCGGTGGAAAGATCGCGATCAGAGCCATGAGACCGAGCATCCATTGCAATTCTGGATGCGCACATTGTGAGGCCGCGACCCGGTCACCTGTGGGCTTGAAGCGACGCCCTCAGAATTTTTCGTGAAAAACGAATCAGGGGGCTTCCCACAGTGATTCGCGGCTGTTAACCTTTCGATAATATACTACTGCGCCTGAATTGACCTGAAGAATTTTGTAGCGCGCCAATCAAAATGAGCAATTACGCCAATCAAGTGCGCAATCGACGTGATTTTCCCGGGTATTTACATGGGTATTTACCGTTGATTTTCCCGGCGCTTTTCTTCTTGATTGCGCACTTGATTGGCGCACGGTACGTTCACCCTTCCAAATCGGTGCAGGGGGTTCACTTCCTGTCGTGTCTCGATCTGTAGGGCGCGGTGGCGGTTGGGATGATGACGGTTGATGTGGCGGGCGCACCTGCCCCACCCGGACCGGGCAATGGGGTTATGGTGACGGTGAGCCTCGCTCCGGCGGCAAGTTCAGTGGCCCATTCTGCATTCAGTTTTCCGTTGGGGATATTCTCCGGGGCTGCGGGATCGTTTGAAACAAGGGATGCGCCTGCCCATTGGCCTGCGACGGCAAGGGACAGGGACACCCGGGTGGATCCCTCCATGATGCGGGCTTGCAGTGTGACGGCCCGAATACTGCTTTGCGCCTGAACGCGCGGCGTTGCATCCGGGGTGGTGAGATCGGAGGTCTCGGCGGCATAGTATTCCGCCATGTGATCGATGGCGGTGAGGCGCACGCTCTCTTCGTCTATTGGTTCAATAACGGTGATGCGCAAGGGGTCTGGCGGGGCGCTGTTGGAATATATCCGATAGAGGATATCGGCGGGGCCGCGGCCATCGGCGTCGGGTGCGTCAGGGAGCGGGCTTGCGAGGTCGCGCAATGGGCTGTCTGCGTCGGCATGGAGAGGCGGTGTGGCAGCAGACCGATGCAACGTCCCGTTCGCAAGGCGCAGTATGATATGATCTCCATCACTTGCAGGCCGGGCTCGATCAAGTGTGATCTGTGCGGCACTGCCGCCATTGAGCCGCCCTGCGGCCCCTCCGGCCAGCATGTCATGGGTCATCCATACCACATCGCCGCGCCGGATCAGGTAGCCTTCCGGCCCCATTTCCCAGGTGATGCGTCGCCGATGATATCGCTGGCGCGCCGCGAGCAGATTTGCCTCCCTGGCTGCCTGCCCGGAGGAGGTGACCCCGCGCAGGGTCACTGTTGATGTGTTCACAACCGGGCCTGTGGCACCCGGCACGCGCCGGCGGATGGTTTGGTATTGCCAATCGGAATCGGGGTCGATGTAGCGCAGGGCAATCTCATCGGGGGCCGGACTGGCGGCCCACTCGACACCCATAGAGCCAAGAACGACATTTTCGGGAGTGATGAGGGTTGTGACGGTGGTGTCCGGGTCATCGAACACGACGCCGAGCTTTCCACTCCGCCATGTGGGGCTGGCGCGCCCGCAGCGCGCAACGAGTGTGAGCATGTCGGCGCAGGACATGCGGCGGTCGATGACAGCGGAGCATGTCAGGGCATTGGCATCGCACCATGCCGCCCACTCTGTGATTGCAGCCTTGTCGATGCGGTTCCTTGGCAGTCCGGCTCCGGCGATCAACCGACCGTCTGCGGCTGTGATGCCGAGCGCAAGCCAGCGGAATATCCACGCCGGATTTGTGCTTTCGGCAGTCGTCCATGTGCCGTCGGAGGCCCGAACGCGTACGGGCTGTGACGCGGTGGCGGACAGGCTGTCAACCTGTCCGTTGAGCTGGCCGCTGGCCTTTATCCGGACGGCAGCGGTGGTTTGGTCCGCAAAGACGGCCGTGCCGGCCCGGAAGGCCCGTAGCCCGGTCCATATGATGCGGTCAATATGGCTGGACTCCGTTGAGGGCTCGCCTGTGCGGCGGATTTCCACATCCACCGCCCGCCCGGGTCGCCCAAGGTCATATGTCAATGTTCGGCGAAACGGATTTTGCGCATTGTGTTCCGGTATTCCGGGCAGGTCCACAATGCGCACAACAGACCATGATCTGGCGGGTGTGTCTCCATCCTGCGCCCGTCGCCACCTGATCTCGACGGACCGGGCTAAAGGTTCAGGCCGGGACCCCCCCCAGCCCTGTAAGCTGGCCATCCAGATCAATGGCAATCCTGTGTACCCCGCCTGCGGTTGTCCGCCGCACCCATTCTGTGCTTTCAAGCGCACCGCCGCCCGGCTCTGTCTGCACGTCGAGATCGAAGGGCAGGATGCCGCCCGGAGGCAGGACAGTGAGCGTGGCTTCATCATATTGACCGACCGGAGTTTCTCCGATGCGCCAGTCGGAGAGTACAGGTGCCCCTATTCCGGCGCCGAATACCTGGTGCAGGTACTGCTCCCCATCCTCATAGGAGGCCCATGGGGTCGCGACCAGATCGGGCCAGATGCGGTGTTGGCCCAGCACCAGCAAGGCCGGTTCATAGGGTCGTGCCAGATTTCGACCCCCCGCGAGGCTGTGGAGGGGATCGGGCGCTCCCGTGTTGTTCCGGTCGGGAAGTGATGGTGAATAGAGCCCCTGAACAATGAGGCCTCCGACAATCTGCAGGCCTGCGGTGGCCACGGCCAGCGCCGTGGTGCCGGCTGTCACACCGAGTGCACCCAGTACATGGGGTGCCAGAACGGGCGCGGCGACAACAATCGCGATAGAGAGCACGGCGGCGACGGGATCACTGTCGCCGCCGTGCAAGGCCGGGCGCAGGGCGAGTTTCGCGCCTGCCGGTAGAGACTGCTCCCAACGGGCGTGCGGCACAGGCTCCCCGTTGACAGCGGCGGCGATCCTCCCGGGCGGTATATCGGGCAGGCAAATGCGACACGCCCGGGTAAGGGAGATGCCCGCCGGCAAGGTGACAGTCCGCACCCCGTCGCGGGTGAGCGGGTGCGGCAGGACATCCGCCACATATCCCGGTTGCGGGCGGTTTGCAAACGGCGCGCAACCGGGGTTTCCGATACGGTCAACCATGATTTATGTCCAGCGATACAGCCCGGTCAGTGTCAGGCCCCGGTGTTTGAGACCGGCCAGCGGATCAAGGCGCGGGCGCTGGCCTTCCATGCGATGCAGCACATATGCCTGTCCTCCTGTCCGCGTCCACAGCCCGATGTGATGTCCGATACAGGCCCTGCGACCGGCGGCGCACATCAGGACGGCATCCCCTTCGGACGGCGATGTTCCTTCAAGAGAGACGGCGAGGTGCTCCGCAATGGCGGCACCGATCGCCCGATCCCTGCCGCGCAGGCTCCCGGGGCTTCGGGGAAGAGAGATGGTGCGCGCGAACATGCACTCCAGGATGGCCATAACATAAGCCGCGCAATCTCCCGGCGGGTTCCTGTGCAGCGCAGCCACCGCCCAGAATGGATCGGGCGGCGGGGCCAGGGGCGCAGGTGTCATTGTGCTTCATATGCGGCTGTGATGGCCGCTGCGCGCCCGGCCCCCTTACTCAATACTGTTTGCACGTCACTTGCGGCATCGAGGGGCACCTGCACTGTTTTGTCCCGCCAATCCTCAAGCAGGCTGGAGACGGGTACAGCGGCGGCACGGATCTCTGCGATTGTACTGGCGGTGGAAATCGCCTGTGCGAGGCGCGCCAGCCCGGACAGCGCGACAGTGGTCAGATCGAGGCTATCAACCAGCCCTGCCTCGACACCGCCTGCGGCGGAGAGTGCGGCCTTGACCTTCTTCTGCCGGCTTTCCTGCCCGACCATCGTTGCCTGCGCCGCAGAGATGGCTTCTTGAGGAACTCCGGCCTCCGCCAGCTCGCCGGGTGTATAGCTGATATAGTCCAGGCCTTCGTGGGTGAGTGTGAGTTTCATTTTATGCTCCTTTTAAAGGGTGGCCACGGTTGACCACAGCAGATTGGCTGCATCGACTTTTGGTGTTCCGGGTGCCACACCGCTGATCCAATGCCCCGCCATGTCGGAGACCGAGGAGCTTTCGATGGCGAGCGCATAGACCACAGCCCCCGACATTAAAGCGATGCCGCCCCCGTTTTCCCGGCCTCGCAGACGGCTGTTAAAGGCGCGCAGCGTCAACTGCCCCACGCCGGTCATAAAGGCGGGTTCCTGCAGCCCGGCCGCTGACAGCGCGATGTCGACCTCGATATTGTTCTCTAATCTGTCAATGCGTGTTTCCTGAGTTTCCTGCTTTTGATGTCAGAGGTTGCCTTTGTTCTCTTCGAACTCTGAGGTTCATGATGGGGTTGGCTGGGTGTGGGTCGGCAATGTTGAAACCGCAATCATACCGTTGGTCTTGGCTGTTGCTACAGAATCGGCGCCGTGTCTCACGCCCTCCCTCGGGCATCGTCCCAGATGGGAACTTTGATTTAGGAATCCTCGTTGTCGCCTCGTAAGCCTTACGCGGACTGGAAGTCAGTTTTGTCTCGCATAATGGCATGAAGTATGATTGCCAGACGACGCGCCAGAGCCACTCGGGCCTTTCTCATCGTTGAGCGCGCACCGATTGCGAGGGCCCATGTCTTCAATTTGAGCGGAGCGGCATACCGCGTCAGCATCACATTGGCGGCCTCATAGAGAAGCGTTCTGACGCGCACGTCGCCCCGCTTTGAGATGCTGCCCGTGTAGTCGATTTCACCAGATTGATGCCGTCGCGGCACCAGTCCAAGATACGCCCCCACATCACGCGATTTCCTGAAACGCGACGGATCATCAATTGCTGCGGCAAAGGCCAATGCTGTGATCGGACCGACCCCTGGTACCGTCATAAGGCGCTGGCAGACTTCGGATTTGCGGGTCATCTTTTTGATGTCGCCATCAATGGCTGCAACCGCCGCGAGGATTGCTTCGCGTGCTGCGAACAGTCCGCAAATTGCGGCATGGAGGCCAGGCACTCCATCGCTAACTTTTAGCGCCGCGTTTTTGAATGCCGGAGACAAAGCTCGTGGCAGCCGCACGCCGAAGACGACGACCAGACCGCGGATCTGATTGTCGAGCGTCACACGCTGTCCGACCAGCTTCTTGCGGGCTGCGATCAGCGACCGGATTGCGTGCGCTGACAGTGATTTGACATGGGTCGGCTTGTAGAATCCCGTCCGCGCCAGGTGTGCCAAACCGCGGGCATCATTGCGGTCCGTCTTGTGGCCGGCCAGAGATTTAAGGGCCTGATATGCTTGCCTGCTCTCGATGCAAACAACCGGGACACCAAGCTCCGTCAGCCCATGGTAAAGCATTGGTGCCATCCGTCCCGTTTCAAATACAACTTTGGCACATGGTGGTCCAGAAGCGAGGAAGTCAGCGATCGCTTTTGGTGTTGAGCTCGCTTTTCCTTCACGAATAAGGGCCCCTTCACGATCCAGAATGCAGATATGCGTCTCTTCCATGGACACATCCAAACCAGCAAAATATTCCATTGGTCAGTCTCCTTTTCAATTGCATGTGCATCCAGAATAACAGGGGTAACTGAGTGCTGATCCTGATTACGCCATGTTGAAGAAGAAGACCGCGTCCGGATCGATCATCTGGATCCAATATGCGCCCGCGCGCACCGGGGCGTCCGGAAGGGGGTTCGGGGCCTGAACGGTCAGAGTGCGTCTGTCATCGCCATCCGAGAGCAGTTGAACCATCCGTGCCCGACAGCGCACCGATGCGTTCACAGCGATGTCGCTCTTGAGATGTATAGTGAGCGTTCCGCCTGGCGGTGCCTTTCTCAGGGCGGCGGTGAGCGTTTGCAGCGGCGCGGCGTCGGTGCCTGCCGCGTTGTCGTCGCCACCGGCATCAACATACAATTCTACTTCCCCCGCCCGGTGCAGATTGGCTTCCAGTGCCTTGTAGCGCCTTTCCGCGGCGGCGGCGGAGGTCGCGGCGGCGGCGGCACGATCTGCCTGCGCGGACAGATCCGATGAGACAGGGGCTGCGGGATTGATCGTGACCCCGCCGCCTGCGGGGTTGAGAGTGACGGACATCAGATTGCCTCCTTGAGAATGATTGTGAAAGTCTCTGTCGACGCTTTGACACCATTCCCATCCGTGAATGTGATATCTCCACGCCACTTGCCCGGTGGCCATGCGGCGGTCTGGCGCGCGGTGGCCGAGAGGGTGAACAGCCCGTCACCGGCATCGGTCACGCGGCAGGTCAACAGGGCCCGTGTTCCGCTCCGGTCATGATACAGGGCCGCGTCAGGGGTCCAGTCAGCAAGGTTGCGCGCAACCCCCCCCGTCCCGTCCGGGGCGGGGGGGTGTGTGATGCGCCTGGGCGGGCAGGCTCAGCGTGTCCCCCTGTTTCAGTGCGATTATGTCAGTCATTTGCGCTCCATCCTTTCAAAACAGCGCGGGAGATGTTTCCGGGTCGTGGCGCAGACCCACAGCGGGCCTGTCAAGCAACCGGTCATAGCCGATGATCGCCGTTACGCTTTGCTGATCGGCTCTGATCTGGAGCACATCCAATTGAGCCTCCCAGTCGGGATCCCGTGCGGCGCTGTCTCCGTCCGCCAGACAGCGCAGGACCCGGATACCTGCACCCTGCCCACCGCCTGCGCGATCCAGCCAGATCATGATGTCGCGTCCTGCATTATCGATGCGCAGTTCCGCACGCGGGGCCCGGCGCTCTTCATCCCTGGCCAGACGCACCGAGAACGCCAGCGCCATATAGGTCTGGCCTTCGATCTCGCGCGCGCGGCCATCCGCCACCACCCGCACGGCATCCGCCAGGTCGGGATGCGTGATTTCCAGCGCATAAAGGATCAGATCGTCCGGAGACAGGCCAACAAGAGCTTCACGACCGGCGGAGGTTAATGTCACAGGACCTCCTCCAGCACCATGTCGGCGGTCCAGTGGCGACGACAGAGGTGGTCGCGGAAATTCGGACCAGTCGTTAAGGTGGATCGCATGATGAAAGAAGTGATCCGAAATGAAGAAACGAAAGAACCATTCGCCCGAGTTCAAAGCCAAGGTTGCGCTTGAGGCTATCCGTGATGAGATGACACTGGCTGAGCTGTCCAAGAAATACGGCGTGCATCCAACCCGGATAGGGACGTGGAAACGCGCGGCGATAGAGAACATGGCGACAGCGTTTACGCGCCGGAGTTCAGCCCCCGGGCAGGTGAGCGCCGCCGACGTTGACAAGCTTCATTCCAAGATCGGTCAACTTGTTGTGGAGCGGGATTTTTTGGCCGATGCCTCGCACCGGTTGCTCGGTACGCGAGGCAAAAAATGGTGAGCAAGGATCACAAGCTGAGCATGCGTCGGCAGTGTGCGTTGCTGACGTTGTCGCGTTCCAATCTTTACTATGAACCGAAGGGCGAGAGCGCTGAGAACCTGCGTTTCATGGAAATCATCGACAAGCAGTTCCTGGAAACGCCGTGGTACGGATCACGGCAGATGGCGCGTTACATGAAGCGCAACAATCACGGATGTGGCCGTCACCGTGTCCGACGGTTGATGCGGCTTATGCGTCTGGTTCCGATTTATCAGGAACCCAGCACCAGCAAGAAACATCCGCAGCACAAGATCTGGCCATATCTGCTGCGCAACGCGGTGATTGACCGCCCGAACCAAGTCTGGTGCGCAGACATCACCTATATCCCTATGCGGCGGGGCTTCCTGTACCTGGTTGCGATCATGGATTGGTACAGTCGCAAGGTGCTGGCGTGGCGGCTGTCAAACAGCATGGACGCGGACTTCTGCGTGGAGGCCCTGAAAGAGGCCTTATCAAAATACGGCAAACCTGAGATCTTCAACAGCGATCAGGGCAGCCAGTTCACCAGCGGCGCTTGGATCGACGTGCTGATCGACGCAAAGATCAAAATCAGCATGGATGGGAAAGGCGCTTGGCGCGACAACCGCATGATCGAGCGACTGTGGCGGTCGCTGAAATATGAATGTGTGTACCTGAACGCCTTTGAGACCGGATCAGAAATGCGAGCCGGGATCAGCAAATGGCTGGCCTACTACAACTCTGAGCGCCCCCATTCGACCCACGGCATATTGACCCCGGATGAGGCCTATGCCAGCAAAACAGAACCAATGAGATTAGCAGCCTGAATGAAACCCTGATCCATCTTAGCAAGGCTGCAAACTGGTCGAAAAAGCAGGACCACCTCTTTGATCTCATTGAAGACACGACAGAGAAGATGAATGTTGTAGCGGCAACATGGGAACCCCGAGAGACATTAGAAGCGTCTATGTCCGGGTTCTTAGACGTCTATTTCCAGTACCTTGAGGGTGAGCGCCGCTTTCTGAAGCTCCAATTGACCTTAATGTTGATGCCCGAGCTGCAGAGCATTGTGCATCAGCCACAACAAGCGCGCGCGAAGCTATTGCTTTCCATGACGACTGGCTGGTTCGCACGTTGGGGATCTGCAGAACCAGAAAACCAAGCGCGGCTGTTTCTGGCGATGTTGGATGGAATAGCCCTGCATTATTTGTCTGTGTACGAGAGCTACCCCTTGCCTGAGGTGAAGTTGACCCTTCTGCAAA
The DNA here is from genome assembly GCA_965207105.1 of Roseovarius sp. Classification (GTDB taxonomy): domain Bacteria; phylum Pseudomonadota; class Alphaproteobacteria; order Rhodobacterales; family Rhodobacteraceae; genus Roseovarius. The sequence continues at coordinate 22,441 of CBDBLS010000034.1, forward strand.
CAGTGAATGAATGGTGTCGCAACACAGTCCAAGGGGCGCGACCATGAAAACCGTGCAACGCAAACATCTTGTTGAAATCTTAGAGAATACCTTTCCTGGTGCTTTGCTATTTGGCCAACGCTGTGGATTGGATGATGAAAGTTTACCGCAATGATACGGGATTATTCAAAGTTCGTGCTCCAATCTGGCGCGGAAAAACCTGCGGCGCACAAGCCGTCTAAACTGGCAACACTTGGTTGGCAGCCGTTTTTCGCACAACAAACCAGTATTGATGATTTGGCCGAAACGCCACCGGTGCGCGTGGTCGAGGTCCATCGCAATGGGTTGCATATTCTTGGCGATGGCATTGATCAACTCATTCCACCGGGGCCAGAGGCCACCGTGGGAGACTGGCTGTTGCTGAACCAGAAGCACCCAGCGGAGAGCGCAATGCTTGATCGTAAAAGCCTGTTCAAAAGGCGTGCACCCGGAACGGAACGCAGGCTGCAATTGATTGCCGCCAATGTGGATACGGCCTTTATCGTCACGTCCTGCAATCAGGATTTCAACGTGGCAAGGCTTGAACGCTATGTTGCGCTGGCTTTTGAGGCGGATGTTACGCCAGTGATCCTATTGACCAAGCCTGACCTCTGCGAAGACGCCGATCCCTACGTGCAAGCGGCATCTACCATTTCACAACGGGTGATGGCTTTGGCCCTGAACGCGCTTGGAGAGGAGCCACAAACCAAGTTGCGCGATTGGTGCAAATCAGGACAGACAATTGCCTTTCTGGGGTCGTCCGGGGTTGGATGTAAAACGCGGAGCAATATTGGGCCACAGAAGCGGCTGCATATCGCAGTTGTAGCGGAGTAAAAGTCCGCCAGTTTGTGCCCTTCGTTTATTCGGAGGGCGGGAGATGTATTCTGTGGATATTTATAGTCGTGTGCGCCGTGCTTGTTTGAAGGACGGTATGTCTGGCCGAGAAGCGGCGCGGTTTTTCAACATGGCGTAATCAGGATCAGCACTCAGTTACCCCTGTTATTCTGGATGCACATGCAATTGAAAAGGAGACTGACCAATGGAATATTTTGCTGGTTTGGATGTGTCCATGGAAGAGACGCATATCTGCATTCTGGATCGTGAAGGGGCCCTTATTCGTGAAGGAAAAGCGAGCTCAACACCAAAAGCGATCGCTGACTTCCTCGCTTCTGGACCACCATGTGCCAAAGTTGTATTTGAAACGGGACGGATGGCACCAATGCTTTACCATGGGCTGACGGAGCTTGGTGTCCCGGTTGTTTGCATCGAGAGCAGGCAAGCATATCAGGCCCTTAAATCTCTGGCCGGCCACAAGACGGACCGCAATGATGCCCGCGGTTTGGCACACCTGGCGCGGACGGGATTCTACAAGCCGACCCATGTCAAATCACTGTCAGCGCACGCAATCCGGTCGCTGATCGCAGCCCGCAAGAAGCTGGTCGGACAGCGTGTGACGCTCGACAATCAGATCCGCGGTCTGGTCGTCGTCTTCGGCGTGCGGCTGCCACGAGCTTTGTCTCCGGCATTCAAAAACGCGGCGCTAAAAGTTAGCGATGGAGTGCCTGGCCTCCATGCCGCAATTTGCGGACTGTTCGCAGCACGCGAAGCAATCCTCGCGGCGGTTGCAGCCATTGATGGCGACATCAAAAAGATGACCCGCAAATCCGAAGTCTGCCAGCGCCTTATGACGGTACCAGGGGTCGGTCCGATCACAGCATTGGCCTTTGCCGCAGCAATTGATGATCCGTCGCGTTTCAGGAAATCGCGTGATGTGGGGGCGTATCTTGGACTGGTGCCGCGACGGCATCAATCTGGTGAAATCGACTACACGGGCAGCATCTCAAAGCGGGGCGACGTGCGCGTCAGAACGCTTCTCTATGAGGCCGCCAATGTGATGCTGACGCGGTATGCCGCTCCGCTCAAATTGAAGACATGGGCCCTCGCAATCGGTGCGCGCTCAACGATGAGAAAGGCCCGAGTGGCTCTGGCGCGTCGTCTGGCAATCATACTTCATGCCATTATGCGAGACAAAACTGACTTCCAGTCCGCGTAAGGCTTACGAGGCGACAACGAGGATTCCTAAATCAAAGTTCCCATCTGGGACGATGCCCGAGGGAGGGCGTGAGACACGGCGCCGATTCTGTAGCAACAGCCAAGACCAACGGTATGATTGCGGTTTCAACATTGCCGACCCACACCCAGCCAACCCCATCATGAACCTCAGAGTTCGAAGAGAACAAAGGCAACCTCTGACATCAAAAGCAGGAAACTCAGGAAACACGCATTGACAGATTAGAGAACAAAGATCGTAAGACGATCGCGAAGATGCTGCGCCATGAACTTCCGCCTGGGTATCGTCGGTCGGAAGCGCCTCGGCGGCCAACGCTTGATGGTTATGTTGGTGTGGTCGATGAGATACTGCGCACAGACAAAGCCCTGATCAAAAAGCAGCGACACACGGCCAAGCGCATCTTTGAACGGCTGCGCGATGAGCATGGATATGCCGGCAGCCTGACCACGGTGACCTATTACGTGCGCGAGCAAAAACGGCGCACCAAAGAGGTGTTTGTGCCGTTGTCGCATCGGCCGGGCCATGCGCAGGTTGATTTTGGTGAGACGCTGGGCGTGATCGGTGGCGTGGAATGCAAGATCCACTTCTTCGTGATGAGCTTGCCACATTCTGATGCGGTGTTTGTGAAGGGATATCCAGCTGAGACAACCGAGGCGTTTTGCGATGGCCATGTGTCCGCCTTTGCATTCTTTGGCGGCATTCCGCAATCCATTCTCTACGACAATACCAAGATCGCCGTGGCTCGGATACTCGGGGATAAGACGCGCATCCGCACACGTCGGTTTACGGAACTGCAGTCGCATTACTTGTTTGATGACAAGTTTGGCAGACCCGCGCGAGGGAACGATAAAGGCAACGTTGAGGGCATGGTTGGATACACCCGCCGCAACTTCATGGTTCCCGCACCTCGCTATGACAGCTTTGATGATCTGAACGCACATTTGGAAGAGAAGTGTTTAGCACGTCAGGCCGATACGTTGCGGGGTCACACCCAAACCATAGGCGCACGCCTGATGTCGGATTTGGATGCTCTGATGGGATTGCCCGTCGCAGAATATGAAGCCTGCGATCACGTCAGCACGCGTGCAACGTCGATCTCAATGGTGCGCTATCGCAGCAATGATTACTCGGTGCCAGTAGCCTATGCGCACCACGATGTTCATGTGCGTGGGTTTGTGCATGAGGTTATCATCGGCTGCGGCAATGAGATTATTGCGCGGCACAAACGATCCTACACATCAGCGGATATGGTCTTTGACCCATTGCACTTTTTGCCCCTGCTTGAACAAAAGGTGGGTGCCCTGGATCAGGCCGCGCCTTTGCAGGGTTGGCATTTGCCAGATGTATTTGCCACGCTGCACCGACTGCTTGAAGCCAGAATGGGTAAGCCGGGCAAGCGAGAATACGTTCAAGTCTTGCGCCTTTTGGAGACCTTCGAAATGGATGTTGTGCAAGGCGCAATCCAGCAGGCAATAGATATGGGTGCAATTGGCTATGACGCCGTAAAACACCTTGTACTGTGTCGGGTTGAGAAGCGGCCACCACGATTGGATTTGGACTTCTATCCATACTTGCCCAAGGCCAATGTCGGCACAACACGCCCATCCAGTTACATGAGCTTGATGGGAAGGACCGCGGCATGACCGAAGCCCCTCGGATTCTTCTACGGCATCATCTTAAACAACTGCGACTGCCAACGTTCCAAGGCGAGTATGCCAAACAGGCGCAGCTCTGTGCTGCAGAGAACAAAGATCACATCCACTATCTGGCGCGGCTGTGTGAGATGGAATTGATCGACCGCGAACGCCGGATGATTGAACGGCGCATCAAAGCGGCGAAGTTCCCCAGCACCAAGAGCTTGGATAGCTTTGACTTCAAGATCATGCCAAGCTTGAACAAGCCCCTGACGATGGATCTGGCACGATGCGATTACGTTAATCGCAGGGAGAACATCATCGCGCTCGGCCCGTCAGGCACGGGCAAGACACACATCGCCCTGGGACTTGGGCTGGCTGCATGTCAAAGAGGACTGAAGGTGCGCTTCACAACGGCTGCGGCATTAGTCCATGATCTGATCGAGGCTCAAGATGAGCGGAGATTGCAGCGCCTTCAAAAGCAACTGACCAGCCAGAACCTGTTGATCATTGATGAACTGGGCTTCGTACCGCTCAGCAAATCTGGCGCAGAGCTGCTCTTCGAGGTCATATCCCAATGCTATGAACGCGGCTCCATCATCATAACCTCGAACCTGCCCTTCGATGAATGGACTGAAGTCTTTGGCTCTGAGCGGCTGACCGGTGCGCTACTCGATCGTTTAACCCATCACGTCCACATCCTCGAGATGAATGGCGAAAGCTATCGGCTCAAACACAGTCGCAACAACCGAAAATAACCAGCCCGCAATCACAGTCAGAATAATGCTGGCCTTATGGCCAGCATGCGCTTTGGCACGCTTCAGCTTTGTGACGAGCACGCGTGCAAAAGCGCCACAAAACATCAACCGAAGTGGCCCATTTTTACGCCGCGACATGGACCCATTTTACTCTGCGATTGACAGTTGGAAAGTCAACTCTCGTAAATGCTCTGATGGATGATCAATCCGTTGAGACGGCTGCAATTCGTGAAGACGATGCCAAGGGTAGGCATACCACCACGCGGCGGCAGCTTCACTTTCTGCCCGAGGGCTGTGCGCTGCTGGATACTCCGGGCATGCGCGAGCTTCAGTTGACAGATGCGCAATACGGCATTGCCGATGTGTTTGAGGATATCGCAGCTTTAGCAAATCAATGCCGTTTCAGCGATTGCATCCATGTAACCGAACCAGGCTGCGCGATTCAAAGCGCATTGAAACGGGGCAACATCACACCGGATCGGCTGGCCCGATGGAACAAACTGGTCGCCGAAGAGCGGTTCAACTCGACCTCGCTGGCAGAGCGAAAATCGGATGACAAAGCCCTTCATAAGATGATCCGCGCAGTTCAGAAGAAAAATCGAAAGTAAGACAATGATCAGAGAATACACAAGCAACGACACCGACGCATTAATTGCCATATGGGAACCAGCGAACGCGCTTGCGCATCCGTTTCTCGCGTCAGAATTCGTGGCATTCGTCAAGGACGCCATGCGCAACATGTATCTGCCCAATGCCGAAACATGGGTCGCCGAAGAAAACGGCAAGCCCATCGGGTTCATCGCCATGATCGGCAATGAAATCGGCGGGTTGTTCCTTGACCCGGCCCATCACGGCCACGGCCATGGCCGCGCAATGGTCGATCACGTGGTTGGCCTCAAAGGCCCGCTGCGGGTTGAGGTTTTTAAAGACAACAAAGTTGGGCGACCGTTCTACGAACGCTACGGTTTTGAGTTTGTTGAGGAATACCTGCACGAACAATCAGGCGCATTGACTCTGAAAATGACCATGCCCGTCGCGGCAGCGGCGTAAGCCCTTCATATTTAGCAACGGAAAAAGACAATAGACTCGATTCGCAATAAGGGCGGTTGTTTTTGAACGGAGGTATCCCTGCCCATTTGGTCAGGCTGTTTTCAAATTCAGGTTTGCCAGGGCCGCTACATTCTTTGCGATCATATCTGCCTGGCCATTATTGCGATGGGTATCGGCAAAAATCCCGAACTTTTTCATGCGGTAAATTCCATGCTCTGCGCCGATGCGCAGCTTTGCGTGCCATGTGTTGCAGCTTTTCCGCTCTTTGGCAAGGGGATGGTTCCCTGAGGCAGGGCAATCGCGCTTCAAAAGCCTTTGATTAGTGTTCGCAGGAAATCATTACTCCAGCCCGCTTTTTTGAATTTGCCCCGATTTGATCCTTTAGCGGGATCGGCCTTGATGATGCTCAAGGCAATCCGTCTCAAAGCGGCAAAGTTGGCTGGCGCGTGATCTTTTCGCGCGCGGTGTCGGTCGTCGTTCATCACCACGTCGAGAGACCAATGCAAGCTGTTCTCAATTTGCCAGTGGCCGCGGATCAGTGTGGCGGCCCCCTGAGCCGCGGGACATTTGGAGAGCGGATAAAGCCGTCCGGCGTGACTGGTTTTGTCGCCAACCGCGCGCCTGGAGGCGACATGGACGAAAGCCCGAAGATGCGGCCACTTATGGGTATTGATCAGATATTCCGGCACATCGTGGACGCGGTATGACCGCTCTTCCACACGCCCGTGATCAGCATCAATAGTGCTATATTCATCAACGTAATCAGTAGCCTCGTCTTCCACAAAAGCCCGGACATCGGCCAACATGTCGCTCTGATTGCCTTTGAGTTGAAGGCAGTGGTTACCGCTTTCTTTTACGATCAATTCACAGGTCTCTCGCTGGCAATGTAACGCATCAGCGGTGATGGTGATGCCATGAATGTCAAGCATCTCGATCAACTCGCGCAGGGCCAGGATCTCGCCGCCGCCCCTGGCGCTTTGCTTGATGCCAAGGGTCAGCCGCGCCCCATGTGCAAAGGCCGTGACAATGTTCATATTCGATTGCCCGGCGGCCTTGTCAAAGCCGCGTCGCATCTCTTTGCCATCAATAGCGATGGCTGGTTCCTCTCCACATCCAGCCGTAAAATCGGCACGAAACTTGTCATAAAACGCTTGAAAACCGGTCGGCTTCATCATCCGGAACAGACGGGAACAAGCGTCATGACAGGGTACGCCATGAGGCAATTCGAGAAAATCGCGCAGAAAATCCTCCTTCATATGACCGAAAAACTCCATGTCGACCGCTGTATCGCCGCCGCAAAGCGCGCATAAAAGGCTGATCGTCATAAGATCACAGAACTTATGACGTGGCGCATTGCCGCCGCGTGGGTCATCCATCTCATTGAAACAGCTGTCCAGGTTGGGCATCGCGAAGCTCCATCAAGTGATGAAACCTCCAGAATCCAATTCGCAACCGCTGTCAAACTTTAAGCGCGATTCCCCTGTCCCTGAGGCCAGGGCAATCGCGCTTCAAAAGCCTTTGATTAGTGTTCGCAGGAAATCATTACTCCAGCCCGCTTTTTTGAATTTGCCGCGATTTGATCCTTTTGCAGGATTGGCCTTGATGATGCTCAAGGCAATCCGCCTCAAAGCGGCAAAGTTGGCTGGCGCGTGATCTTTTCGCGCGCGGTGTTCGGTCGTCGTTCATCACCACGTCGAGAGACCAATGCAAGCTGTTCCCAATTTGCCAGTGGCCGCGGATCAGTGTGGCGGCCCCCTGAGCCGCGGGACATTTGGAGAGCGGATAAAGCCGTTCGGCGTGACTGGTTTTGTCGCCAACCGCGCGCCTGGAGGCGACATGGACGAAAGCCTGAAGATGCGGCCACTTATGGGTATTGATCAGATATTCCGGCACATCGTGGACGCGGTATGACCGCTCTTCCACACGCCCGTGATCAGCATCAATAGTGCTATATTCATCAACGTAATCAGTAGCCTCGTCTTCCACAAAAGCCCGGACATCGGCCAACATGTCGCCCTGATTGCCTTTGAGTTGAAGGCAGTGGTTACCGCCTTCTTTTACGATCAATTCACAGGTCTCTCGCTGGCAATGTAACGCATCAGCGGTGATGGTGATGCCATGAATGTCAAGCATCTCGATCAACTCGCGCAGGGCCAGGATCTCGCCGCCGCCCCTGGCGCTTTGCTTGATGCCAAGGGTCAGCCGCGCCCCATGTGCAAAGGCCGTGACAATGTTCATATTCGATTGCCCGGCGGCCTTGTCAAAGCCGCGTCGCATCTCTTTGCCATCAATAGCGATGGCTGGTTCCTCTCCACATCCAGCCGTAAAATCGGCACGAAACTTGTCATAAAACGCTTGAAAACCGGTCGGCTTCATCATCCGGAACAGACGAGAACAAGCGTCATGACAGGGTACGCCATGAGGCAATTCGAGAAAATCGCGCAGAAAATCCTCCTTCATATGACCGAAAAACTCCATGTCGACCGCTGTATCGCCGCCGCAAAGCGCGCATAAAAGGCTGATCGTCATAAGATCACAGAACCTGTGACGTGGCGCATTGCCGCCGCGTGGGTCATCCATCTCATTGAAACAGCTGTCCAGGTTGGGCATCGCGAAGCTCCATCAAGTGATGAAACCTCCAGAATCCAATTCGCAACCGCTGTCAAACTTTAAGCGCGATTCCCCTGTCCCTGAGGCTTTGAGCGGGACTTCCAGCGACGTTCCGAGATAACCGGGATCGCCCCGGGACAAGCACACCGGGGGGCTTGTCCACGCGCGCTTCATCATGGATCCTTTTCCTGTCGTCGGTAATGATCCGGTGCGACGCTGTATGGCGTTTCTTCTTTCCTGAATAACTGGCTTTGCGCCTTGACGGCGTCCCGGGGCGCTGAACAGGGCGCTCGGTACCATCGGTCACAGGATAGAGAAGATCGTTTCTTTCCTGTGTCGATAATTTGATCCTGCGCTCCGGCATGGCGAAATGGCCAGCCATCACCGTCGTCATGGCGCGAACGCGGCGGCAAACTGTAGGGCTGGAAATGTCGAAAAGCAGGCCAACAAAGGCCTGGCCGGCGTATGTGCGGTAATGGATCAGGCACAAAAGCATTTGTTCCGCCAGTTGCAGCCGATACTTCCTGCCGCCCCCGATGGCCCGTTGTCTGTTCTTTCGGGACAAACGCGCGGCTTCACCGGCAAGCCAAATCGGGTGAAGCTGACAAACCGGAGCATCAAAATCCGCCGGACGTATTCCGGAAAGGCGGAAAAACAACTCTGGACGTGCTCGTAAAACTTTCAGTACGGCCATTCCGGCAAACTCCACTGCTTCGGTGAAGCTGGAATAGCAGAAATCTACCTATTGCGAAACAGGTCTAATGACTAAAGCACACCTTAAGCAAGGCCAGACCATCGCATTGGATGACCAGCACAATATCACGCTGATTACCCCGCAAGATGTGGAGCATATTATCGGGATGCTGAACCATCCTGAATTTGCTGACCTGGTGTTCCACTCCCCCCTGCCCGAAGAGGCCATGCGCGGCTTCTTTGGCCCCGCAGCCGAAGAAGTTCAGGCCTCGATCAAAGCTGGCGACTGGCCGGTTGAGCCTAAGAGTCTGACTCAAAAGTTTATGTTTGAACAGAATGCCTTGCTATCCGCCTTGTCAAGAGACGAATACCGGCAACCAAAACCCATGCTACGGAACTTTCAACGGTTGCCTCCCGATCTTTTGCCAAACGACGGCAACGTCCCGGCCACGCGAATGTTCGCTCGACACCCCGTCTTCGTGGTGGAAGAACGAACCCCTCGGCTTTGTCAGGGCGCTTGACAATCTCCAATGTCCATTTTCCCTGCAGGGCCAAAGCATCCCGAAGCTTTGGCCCTGCATATCCTGCGTCCGCAAAGATGTGCCCCAGCCGCGGGAAGCGGATGCGCAGTGCTTTGAGACCATCCACAGCACCATCCCGATCCTGTATATCGGCGGCGTGAACAAGGATCGGCAACAGGAAACCTTGCGTGTCTGTCACGATGTGACGCTTGCGCCCTTTGATCTTTTTGCCCGCATCAAAGCCTGAAATGCCGCCGCTTTCCGTTGTTTTTACGCTCTGGCTGTCAATAACGCCCGCAGTGGGGCTCGCCTCACGGCCCGACAATTCGCGCGCCGCCATCATTGACAGATGGTTGATCCGGTGTAACAGACCGTTGTCGCGCCAGTCGTAAAAACAGTTCTGCACAGTCGAGACCGCCGGGAAATCCCGCGGGATCATGCGCCACTGACATCCCGTGGTCGCCATATACATAATCGCGTTCACAACACGGCGCGGATTCGTCTTGCGAGGGCGACCACCTCGCTTCGCGGCAGGTAACAGGGGCCGAACAAGCGCCCATTCCTCCATAGTTAAATCGCTTGGATAAAAGCCCGTTTTACGCCTGTGCTCCGCGCGGGTGATGTCTGTCCACGTCATGGGATCCTCCAGGTTCTTTCAAAACCAATGAATCATAAACACGTGATATCACTCAACTACTTTTGGAACAGCCTCTGAGGTCGTTATCCGTGACCAAGACGGCCAATTCATGGGGATGAGTGCCGCCAACATGATCAGCCCGATGAACCCGGGCAACTACGAGACCGGCTTTATGCTGATGCCGCATGCCTGGCGCAAGGGCATAGCGACACGGGCCTGCAAGTTCATGACGGCGCTGGCATTCGAGGAATTGGGTTCTCATAAGCTTACAGCCGAGAGCTATGCCAGCAACATCGGCGCAGTTCGTGTGCTGGAAAAGAACGGTTATGCCCATGAAGGACTGCAAAAGGGGTTCTTCAAAGACGTAACCGGCGTGCGTGACAAAGTCGTCTATGGGATGTCCATCGAGGATTATACCGCGCTGAAAGCTGGCGACGCATAGCGGCAATGACAGATGAAACTCTAGGCATCCGCAGTTGTGGGTGCCTGCTTCCAATGAGAAATGCGATCAGCTATCAAGGTCACTCTGCGGTACTTGGATTTCTGATCTGTTGAGAAAGCCGCCAATTAAATTCGTGTAGCGAGGGTCCGTTTTGTCTAAGGTTTGTGGCTGTTGTCATCGTGAGATGCAGCGGCGACAAATCTGACAAGGAGGAAAGCGTGGGCGGATTTCGGTGCTATGGGGATTGTGTACTATGGCTGCGGTGATTGATGTGCAGAACTATCGGCTGCGTGATGACAAGCAGCGCTGATAAGTCGATTTTCCCAGCCCGATTTGGCTGATTGATATCCCGTTTTGCCGCCATTGGCCTGTTGTAGCGCAGGTTTTGGCGGGATGGTCGCACCGATGGGTCCGGCGTCCGCGTAATGAAGGACCCGATTTGATAGTCGTATCATGCGGCGTCCTCCCATGGCGGTGCGCGGGACTTGGGTGTTTGGCCCCGCATGAAGGTCTCGATGATGATCATTGCGCCACCGCATTTGGGGCACGGCTGGGACTGGTCTCGTTCGTCGGTATCGACACCTTGATCCTCATGGGCTTTCGGAATGGCGTCTGCTTCAACCTCCAATAAAGACCTGATCTTTGCGATCCTGTCGCGACGGATGCCGTTCGCGAGGAAGCCTGTGTGGCGGATGCGGTGGAAGCCGGAGGGCAGGACATGGATCAGGAAGCGACGGATGAACTCGGACGTCGGCAGACGCATGACCTTCATCCTGTCCCCACGTTTGATGCGATAATCTTTCCACCGGAAGGCCACAGTGTTGGCATCAGCGCTGATCAGGCGGTGGTTTGAGATCGCCACGCGGTGCGTGTAACGGCTCAAGTACGCCAGCACGGCCTCAGGCCCGCCGAAGGGTGGTTTGGCATAAACCACCCAGTTGGTTTTGCGCAGCGGCGCGAGATGGGCGGCGAAGGTATCGGGGTCGGCCAGCTTTGCCAGTTTGCCGAAGAAGCGCAGCTTGCCTGCTTTGTGCAATCCGCTCAGCCCTTCGAGGAACAGGCGGCGGAACAAACGCGCGAGCACCTTTACCGGCAGGAAGAAGCCTGAGCGGCAGTTCTTCCAGCGCTTGCCATCGGACGACAATCCACCGCCCGGCACGATGATATGCACATGCGGGTGGTGCGTCATCGCGGATCCCCATGTATGCAGCACGCTCGTCATGCCAATCTTTGCACCAAGATGTTTTGGATCGGCTGCGATTGTCAGCAGAGTTTGCGCCGCCGCCTTGAACAGGAGGCCGTAGACCACCGCTTTGTTCTGGAAGGCAATGTCGGCGATTTGCGATGGCAGCGTGAAGACCACGTGGAAATACTCAATGGGCAACAAGTCTTCCATGCGCGCCTGCATCCAGTCCTGCGCCGCTGCACCTTGGCACTTCGGGCAATGCCGATTGCGGCACGAGTTGTAGGCGATGTGCTGGTGACTGCATTTGGTGCAAGCGGCAACATGCCCGCCAAGCACAGCGGTCCGGCAGCTCTCTATCGCCGACATCACTTTTAACTGCTGTAGGTTCAAGTGTCCGGCGTGGGCCAGGCGATAGGTAGCACCATGGGCGCGGAAGATGTCTGCGACCTCCAGCTTGAGGCGAGACATGGAAGCCTAGTTTAACCGGGTCCGGCCTCCCGCCGCACCAGCAGATCAAACGGGCTGGTGACACTCTGGATCGTCTTGGTTGCCACCTTGGTATAGATCGTCGTCGTTTCCAGCTTGGCATGGCCCAGAAGCACTTGGATCACCCGGATGTCGGTCCCACCCTCCAGCAGATGCGTGGCAAAGCTGTGCCGCAGAGTGTGGGGCGACACCTGCTTCTTGATCTCTGCAAAATCGCATGCGACCCCAAAGGCCCGATTGAACTGCCGCGTCGAGATTGGATCGATCCGGTTACGACCCGGGAACATCCAACCTCTCGGCCGCACTTCTCGGTAATAGTCGCGCAACAGGCTCAGAAGGTTCGGCGACAACATGACCTGCCGGTCCTTACGACCCTTACCTTGCTCAATCCGGATCAGCATCCGGTCGCTATCTATGTCGCCAACTTTGAGATGGGTGACCTCGCTGGCGCGCAGCCCGCCACCATAGGCCACGCTGAAGGCCGCGCGGTATCGTAACCCAGGCCCAGGTGCCGCTTCGATAATACGCGCGACTTCCTCGGCGCTGAGCACAACGGGGATCTTCTTAGCCGCCCGTTGATAGCGCATATGCCGCTTCATCTCGGGACGCGGGCACGTCGTCGCAAAGAAGAAACTCAACACTGTCAGCCGGTTGTTGAAGGTCGGTGCGCCAATGCCGCGCTCCTTCATATCGAGCTGGAACGCCTGCAGCTCTTCCGGTGTCGCGCTATCCGGCGCGTGACCCAGAAACCGCGTAAAATCCCGCATCCCTCGCAAATACATTGTCTGCGTTTTCGACTGCAGCCCTTTGATCCGCATATCTTCGAGAAATCGCTGGCGCAGTGCAGGTACATATTGGTCTGACATTGAAACCTCCTATCGTCAGATTGAGAAGGTCCCAATCGTCCAACAGAATCGTCAGTTCACAAAATCACGGCGCTTCGATCAGCGCGAAACCCTCGACACAAGCGCCAATACCGCGAGAGCGGTTTCGTCCTTGTCCCGCAATGTGAAAGTTGATTCAATACGCAGCTAATGAGGATGTACGAAAAGGGCAGGGCATAATTTGTCCAAGTACTTGACGTCTGGTGCGTGTTTGAACACTGAAAAAACCTTTCCCCGGCAGGTTTCCCTGCCGGGATGATCGGGTGTCAACGGCGGAGTAAAATCCGGCCACTGGGGCGGAGCAAAAGTCGGCCAGTTTGTGGAGTGCGCCTTGGGGCGTGTGGCCACCAATCAGCAAGCACGTTCCAAGGCGCATTGGCCGTCAGGCCGATTGTTCAGTTGTCAGGTTGAAGGGTTGGCAATACGTGCGCGGCTCTGATTGAGGCGGTAGCTTTCGCCGTTCATCTCGAGGATGTTGACGTGATGTGTCAGCCGGTCCGGGAGCGCGCCGGTCAAGCGTTCGGTGCCGAATGTCTCGGTCCATTCCTCGAAGGGCAGGTTCGATGTGATCAGGGTTGAGCCACGCTCGCAGCGCTGAGAGATCAGCTCGAACAGAAGCTCGGCGCCGGTTTTGCTCAAGGGGACGAAGCCCGGCTCGTCGATGATCAGCAGTTTGACCTTGGCCAGTTTGCGCTGAAGCTGCCGGAGGCGTTTCTCGTCGCGGGCCTCCATCATCCCGTGCACGAGAGCTGCGGCGGTTACGAAGGCGACAGGCAACCCTTTCTGGCAGGCGGTCAGCCCCAACCCGAGAGCGACATGGGTTTTGCCGGTTCCCGACGGGCCGAGCGCGATGACGTTCTCCCTGCGCTCGATCCATTCACAGCGCGCCAGTTCCAGCACCATCATCTTGTTCAGACCGGGGATGGCCGTAAAGTCGAAGCTGTCGAGGCTTTTGACGGTTGGAAACTTTGCCGCCTTGATCCGGCGCTCGACCATGCGCCTCTCCCGATCGATTGGTTCCAGCTCGGTCAGCCGGGCTGGATAGCGCACATGATCCAAGCCTTCCGCCGCACAAATGCGCGCTTGCTTGTCATGCTCGCGCAGGAAGGTGGGCAGGCGCAGAGTCTTGAGGTGGTGTGTCAGCGGCAGTTCGGATGCATCCGTCATGCGTCACCTCCTGACAGAAGGCTCATACAGGAAGAAGCCGAGGTGGTGGCGATGTTGGTTCCGGGCAGGAACGGATAGACATCCAAATCCAACCTCGGGGGCCTTCGCTCGACGCGGCACAGGACGAGGTGCTTGATCGCATCGAAGCTGACCGCCCCCATTCGCAGGGCGTCTTTGACGGCAAGATGCAGCACCTCCAGCTCGAACCGTTCCGACAGGCGCAGGACCTGGACATACTCCCTTTTGCCCGCCTTGCCCTGCCGGGCTTCCAGCAAGCGCCGGAGCGTGGCGAAGGCGTCAGGCAGTTCCCAACCCTGCAAGGGCGCAGCCTGATCGAAGGACATGATCCTGCGCTCGATCAGCGGCAGGTAATGCAGCGGGTCGAACACCATGTCACCGCTGTCATAAGAGCGGGGATGATCGGCGATCACCTCAGTGGCGCAACCGATAACGACGCGGATCACGAAGCCCTTGATCCAGACCGCGCGGTGGCCATATGCGACCGGCACCGAGTAGTCGTTACCGCGATACCGCAGCACCGATGTCGATGTGACCTGGCCACTTTGCAACTCACAGGCCTCGAAGGGTGCGCCGGGCAAATCCTGCATTGCCGCCGGATCGGCTTGCAGCCGTTCGCCGATGCTGGCCTTGTGTCCGCGCAGGACATCGTCCTGCCGTTTGCGGCATTGCTCTTCCAGGTGAGCGTTGAACGCATCCCGGTCCGGAAAGGACGGGATCGGCACCATGAAGTCGCGCCGCCCGTAGCCGACCAACCCCTCGACCGCTCCCTTGTCGTTCCCCTTGCCGGGACGGCCGTAGCGATCCCGGACCACATAATGCGACAGCATTGCGCTGAACCGTTGGGTTCTTTGCCGGGTGCCGTCCGGCAGGATCCGCGCCACCAGGCAGCGGTCATTGTCATGGAGGATCGACAGGGGAACCGCCCCAAAGAAAGCAAAGGCATGCACATGCCCATCCAGCCAGGCCTCGGTGGTTGCCGCAGGATAGGCCCGGATAAAACACGCATCGCTCTGCGGCAGATCAAAGGCGAAGAAGTGCGCCTTCCGCTCAACGCCGCCAATCACGACAGGCGCTTCACCAAAATCCGCCTGCGCATGCCCGGGCGGATGGCTGAGCGGCACGAACATCTCTTTGCCAGAGCGCTTCCTGGCCCGGACGCAGTCTTTGACGATTGTGTATCCGCCATCAAAGCCGCACTCGTCGCGCAGCCTCTCAAAGATACGCTTTGCGGTGTGGCGCTGCTTGCGCGGACGCGCTTTGTCCTCAGTAAGCCATTGGTCGATCTGGCAGGTGAACGCATCCAGCTTCGGGCGCCTAATCGGCGCTGTCCGCCGATACCCCGGTGGCTCCGAATAGGCCAACATCTTCGCAACACTGTCTCGGCCAATCCCAAAATCCCGGGCAATCCGACGCCCGCTCAACCCATCCTGAAAATGAGCCCGACGCACCTTCAAATACAATTCCACGGTGAAAATCCCCCGGCCCTCCCATCAAACGAAAGGGCAAAAGTGGACGACTTTTACGCCGCCCGCGACAACACAACGACGCCGCTACCCTGGCCGAGTATTGCTCCGCCGATTACACTGAGGCAGGTCAGAAACAGTGTTGATGCCGAGGCGCTGCAATTCCCGGGGGGAAGGCGAAGAACGGGATCACCTCCTGCCATGCCCGCCGCCAGCCCGGGGCGATCGAGGGGTATTTTTGGCCCCATTCATCCTCGAAAGCATCAAGGGCTTTGGCGGCCTCCCCGTCGTTTACGGCCTGATAAATCTGCTTCAGGCTTCTGGCCCCTTCCTTGCGATCTTTCCAGCCGCAGAAGTTCAATGAATGGCGCACCGGATGTACAATACATGTTTGCACGGTGGTATCTGGATAGGCCGCGTTGACAGCGTCGGGGAAACCCTTGAGGCCATCCACAACGGCGATCAGGATGTCCTCCAGCCCCCGGTTTTTGAGATTGCTCATAATGGACAGCCAGAATTTGGCCCCTTCATTGGCGGCAATCCACAGGCCCGGAACCTCACGCTCACCATCAGGGGTGACGCCCAGGGCCACGTATACGGCCCTGTTCTTGACCTGACGGCTCTCGGCATCGCGGATTTCAACACGTAGGGCATCAAGGAAAACGATCGGGTAAACCGGCTCCAAAGCCCGGTTTTGCCAGTCCGGGACCTCCTCCAGAACAGCATCGGCGACACGGCTGATCAGGTCGGCAGAGACCCGTAACCCATAGACTTCCTCAAGGTGGCTGCTGATATCACGGGTTGATAAACCAGCTGCGTAAAGCCCGGTAGTCTTGTCATCCATCCCGTCGATCCGGGTCTGGCCTTTCTGGATAAGTTCCGGCTCAAAACTGCCGTCACGGTCACGTGGGATATCAATCGGCACCGCCCCGTCATTGCCCTTCAGCACCTTGCGCGTCGCTCCGTTGCGCCGGTTGGTCTGCTGGCTGGCAGGTTCACCGTGTGGTTCATAGCCCGGATGCTCGGTCAACTCAGCCCCCAACATCCGCTCCATCGGCCGGACCTTCAGCTCTTTCATCAGACCCTTGTCGCCAAGTAAATCTTTGGGTCGTTCAACACCGCTAGGCAGCTCGCCCGGTAGTTCCTTGGAAATCGTCATTATCGTCATGCTCCTTCAGTTTGGAAGCATGGACCGAATTACTCATACACAGAAGACAGGACACTCTCCTCGTTCAGGACGCTTCTACCTATAAGCGCCGTCAGGCTCTGATGGATACAGGCTGGGCGACGCTGCCAGGGACTGACACGCCAAGCCGTGATCTGGCGGAGGCCTGTCTCGCGGGGCTTGAACTGGATGGATCATAGATCAAAAGCTATTCCGAAACATCCCCGAGCAGTTTACGGGACACGTCTGTCGCCAGACTTTCTAATGATTATGGCGTTCTTTATCGTCTCAATTTGCGCTCTGCCTGTGTCTGCAATGCCTGCCCTTGCCCAATCCATTCCTAAAAACGCCAGCGCAAAGAGCTATGGTGATGGGTGGAAATGTATTATCGGGTACGCGACTCGCACTGGCGGGATGCAGTGAAGCTGAAATCGCCACCTTCACGGGACACAGCTTGCGTGATGTGGCGGCAATCCTTGATGCCCTCTATCTCAGCCGCGATTCCCGGTTGGCAGAGGCGGCACTTAGTAAGCGGGAGGCGCACGAAGAAGGAACGAAAATCCCCAACTGAACTCCCAACTGGTCTATTGGAGTCGGCTTGCGGTCTCTTATTATTCAATGATTTCAATGGCAGGGGCAGCAGGGTTCGAACCCGCGACCTACGGTTTTGGAGACCGTCGCTCTACCAGCTGAGCTATACCCCTATGGCCACGGTCGGGATTAAGCCACCTTTGGGTGGGAATCAAGCATCGTTTCATGCTGGACGCCACAAACCTAGCGGTTCGGCCTGGCCGCGCTTAGGGTGTCGATATCCCCGCCGCAGATTGCCGCCTCATGGGCCAGAATATGCGTGATGGGCCATGTCCACCAAGCGATGTCCAGCAAACGCGCGATTACATCGCGCGCAAAGCGCATTCGTACCACCTGTGCCGGGTTGCCTGCCACCACCGCATAGGGCGGCACATTGCCCCCAACCACAGCCCCCGCGCCCACAATCACACCATCACCCAATCGTGCGCCTGGCAGAATGCGCGCATCGCGCCCGATCCAGACATCATTGCCAATCACCGTGTCCGGCCCGGGACCGGGCAGAGATTGGCGACCGCCGTCAAAGCCACCATCGAAGATGGCGAAAGGAAAGCTGGAGAATCCGTCATAACGGTGATTGGCCGAGGCGGTGATAAAGCAGACCCCATGGGCAATCTGACAGAATTTGCCGATTACCAGTTTCTCCGGCGACTGAGGGAAAAGATAGGGTGCCAGCGACGTGGCCCAATCCGCGGGCGGTTTATCGGCGCTAGCATAGCTGTAATCGCCTGCCTCTATGCGCGGATGTTCAACGGCCGCTTTCAAAAAGACAGTGCCCTCATGGGGCGTGCCATCAGCAAGGATCAAGGGGTTGCGCGTGAGCGCATCAGGGAAGGGATGAGGCATGACAAGGCCTTTCAGATGTCGTTCAGAGGTGGGAAAACGATCAGTTGGCTTTGGTCACAACACTCTCCATCGGTTTGAGGGAAAGGTAGGGGCTGGCATGGAAAAAGAAAAGGGGGGTGACGGGCCGACCTGCGACGTTTTTCAACACTCCGGTCTGGATTTAGGGTCACCAGGCTGGCGCTTTGGTGAGGCTGATGAATGGCGGATGGAACATATCGGTTTTGCAGACTTAAACCGCATCACATGACCGTCGGGCCGGTCTCCACGATGGTCCGCTAACGGACGAGGCACGGTATCTCTCTTATCTTTCAAACGAGGATGGACAAGTCACGCACCCAAAGGCAGGGTTGCCGTGATCCACGCCATCACAAGGATTCTGACATGTCCGTCCCCCCCAAAATCCGCGCCGCTGACCATTTGGTTGATCTGCTTGTGGCGCAAGGCACCGCGCATGTGTTTGGTGTTCCCGGTGAAAGCTATCTGGCTGTTCTGGACGCGCTGCATGGTCGCAATGAGATCGAATTTGTCATCTGCCGTCAGGAAGGTGGTGCTGCGATGGCGGCGGACGCTCATGGCAAGCTGACGGGTCGTCCGGGGATATGCTTTGTCACGCGCGGTCCCGGGGCGACCAATGCTAGCGCAGGCGTGCATGTGGCGTTTCAGGACAGCACGCCGATGATCCTGTTCATTGGTCAGGTGGCCCGCGACATGACCGAGCGTGAGGCGTTTCAGGAAATCGACTATCGTCGTATGTTCGGTCAGATGGCCAAATGGGTGGCCGAGATCGACGATGCCTTGCGCCTTCAGGAATTTATCACGCGCGCCTACCGTGTTGCCATGTCGGGACGTCCGGGGCCGGTGGTGCTGGCCCTGCCCGAAGACATGCTGACGGATCAACTGATTGCGCCCCCCGCCCCCCGCCGGGTTGAGCCGACGCGCTATGTGCCCGCGCCGGAAGCACTGGCGGTGTTGCGCGACCGGATCGCGGCAAGCAAACGCCCGTTGATCATGGCCGGTGGAGGGGGCTGGACCCCTAAGGCCAGCGCTGCACTGGAACGGTTTGCCGAGACCCAGGGCCTGCCTGTCTCGGTGTCGATGCGCGCACAGGGGGTGATCGACAACACCCATCCCAACTATGTCGGCCATTTTGCTGTCGGCAAAGCGCCCTATCTTGTGGATGCGCTGGCCGCGTCGGACCTGCTAATCGCCATTGGCCCGCGTCTGGGCGAGATGACAACGGGTGGCTATAGCTATCTGTCCCCACCAGTCCCGCAGCAATCCCTTGTGCATATCTACCCCGCTCCGGAAGAGCCGGGGCGTGTCTACGAGCCCGATCTGGCCCTGACCGCCGATATGGAAAGCTTTTGCGCGGCTGTCGCGTGTTGGGATCCCATCGCACCGGATCGTTTTGCGCACGATTTGGCGGCGTTGAAAACGCAGTATCAGGCCTATGGCGACCCGGATGCGTTGGGCATGAACGACCCCTTGGCGCAGATGGTTGATCACCTGAACAACGTGATGCCCGAGGACACGATTGTCACCAACGGGGCTGGCAATTACGCAGGCTGGGTGCACCGCTTCTATCGCTACCGGAGGCATGGATCGCAATTGGCCCCCACCTCGGGATCGATGGGCTATGGCCTGCCTGCCGCTGTGGGAGCGGCGATCACATCGCCCGAGCGCGAGGTGATCTGTTTTGCGGGTGATGGCTGTTTCATGATGACCTGTCAGGAATTGGCCACAGCAGCGCATCACAACCTGCGCCTGACGGCGATCGTGGTGAACAACAACCGCTACGGCACCATTCGTGCCCATCAGGAGGCGCATTACCCGGATCGTATCTCGGGCACCGCGCTGACCAACCCGGATTTCTGTGCTTTTGCGCGCAGCTTTGGGGCGACGGGCACGCCGGTTGCAACATTGGCCGAGTTCCGGGAGGCCCTGGCCGCCGGCCGCAAACGCGGTGGCGTCAACCTGATTGAGGTTGCGCAGGATGAGGGTATTCTGGCCCCGGGCAAGCCGCTCTGACCCTGGGTTGACAGGAGCTGCGCAAAGGGGCGTTCGCGGCGTTGGTGGGTCATCGCCGCAAAGTAGTGATCATACGGTCGCGTTTGGGGTCGCTTACGTTCACGAAACTGGCCGGGTCGATGCCCGAAACAGGGATGAAACGGCCTTTTTTTGGTGTCGTCCGCGTACTCATTTTCTGGAAACCCTTAGTCAGCCAAGGGGGGCATTCCTAAAGGGGCGTGAGGGTGGTGGTGCACCACCTGTTTGGCAAAGGCAGCTTTGATGTAGGTTTCTCGGACGCCTTGCGCTGTGTTTGAGTGACGCGGTTTCGTTGCTTGGCGTCGGAGAAGCGCTCAAGCGGGAAATCGCGGGGTTGGGCTTTGGTGGGTTGGTTGTTATGGGGATTTGCGCGTTGGGCTTGCGTCTGGTTTGACCTGACAGACTGGTTGAACAGACCTTGTTGTGCTTGCACGGTGTCTGCGTTGCCAACACCTTGTCGATATGCGCGGTGTTTTGTCGTCGTCATCACCTCTTGCTTTATCCACGACAAGATCAGTGCACAATGATGGGTTCGCAGGTGATGTCGCCTGCGGCTGAAGGTGTTGTTCGTTATGTGTGGCGCGCGTTTCATGCTGCGGCCCTTTTTGATTTTGGTGGCGCTCTGGGGTGCTGATTTGGCGCAACTGTGTCGATGATGATCAACCGCCCGCCGCAACACGGACAAGGAAGCGCGAGGACACGGGGCAACTCAATAGTATCGCCGGGACCGTCCTCATCAGTGCGATCTTTGTTTGATCGGTTGGCCCCGAGCAACTGCCTGATCCTGGCGATATTGGCCGCGCGATTGCCGTTCCCGAAGAACCCGTAGTGGCGGATGCGGTGCTGGCCTTTGGGCAAGACGTGGATCAGGAAGCGGCGGATGAACTCAGGCGTCGTTAGCGTCATGGCAGTGTGGCGACCCGCGCCTTTAAGGCGGTAATCCTTGACGCGGAAGGTGACACTGCGCTCATCGAAACGGATCAGGCGGCTGTTGGAAATGGCGATCCTATGGGTGTAGCGCGACAGGTATGCCAGCACGACCTTTGGCCCCGCGAACGGTTCCTTTGCATAGATGACCCAGTCGATCCTGCGCAGCGGTTTGAGGAAGGCATTGAAGGAATTTTGGTCGGTTAGGTCCGTAAGATCGCCAAAGAAGTGCAACTTCCCGGCTTTGTGTAGTTTGACCAGTCCTTCCAGAATGAGACGTCGGTACAGACGCGATAGCACCCGAACGGACAGAAAGAAGTTCTTGCGACAGGCGATCCACTTTGTGCCGTCCGCAGACAAGCCACCGCCCGGCACAATCATGTGGACATGCGGGTGGCGCGTCATGGCCGAGCCCCAGGTGTGCAGCACAGAGATCATACCGGCCCGGGCATCGAGGTGCTTCGGATCGGCTGCGATTTTGATCACCGTGTCGGCGCTGGCCCGCATCAACAGATTGTAGATCTCGCGTTTGTTTTGATGTGCAATGTCGGCAATCTGCTTTGGCAGGGTGAAGACGAGGTGAAAGTACCGCACTGGCAGCAATTCAGCCTCGCGTGCCGCCAACCATACCTTTGCCGCACCTGCCTGACATTTGGGGCAATGGCGGTTGCGACATGAGTTGTAGGCGATGTGCTCGTGGGCGCAGTCGGCGCAGCGTGCCACATGCCCACCAAGCGCCGCTGTGCGGCAGCGTTCGATGGCGTTCATCACCTTGAACTGGTCAAAGCTGATGTGACCTACATTTATGGCGCGATACGCAGCACCATAGGTGCGGAAGATTTCCGCAACTTCCAGCGATGGAGAAGGCAAAGTGGCTTACGAAGGCCTGGCTTTGCCTTTCCTGCGTCTGGATTTGTTCAAGTCATCCAGTGGGCTGTCGACTGCTGCAATCATCCCAGTCGCAACGCTGGCGTAGCGGGCGGTTGTCGTCAGTTTAGTATGACCGGGAAGTGCTTGTATCACCCGGATATCGACGCCACGCTCCAACAGATGGGGCGCAAACGAATGACGCAATGTGTGCAACGTGACCGGCTTAGTGATACCCGCCTCCTGCGCAGTCTGTTTGAACAATCGAGATATCTGGCGGGCCGAAAGGTGTTTGCCACGATAACCGGGGAACAAGACCCGCTCTGGCCCAGGCACATCCTTATCCTGACCCGTTGGACGTTCTTTCCACCAATCACGCAAAAGCCCCGGAATATCGCCGGGCAGCATTACGTTGCGGTCCTTGCGTCCCTTCGCTTGGACAATCCGGATGATCTCTTGCGCGCCGTCGATATCACCAACCTTGAGCCGAACGACCTCGCCCGCGCGCATCCCGCAGCCATAAGCGAGTGACAACATCACCTTCGCCTTCAGACTGGGTGCCATCGCCAGGATCCGTTTGATCTCCTTCTTGCTCAAAACCAGCGGCACCTTCACCGGTTCCTTGAGGCTGAAAATCTCAGCAACCAGATCGTGCCGCCTGAGCGTCACACGAAACAGAAACTTGACGCCCGTCATGGTCTGATTGCGCGTGCAGATGCTGGTGCCTGTCTCCATCAGATGAAGCTGGAAATGCTTCACGTCATCGGCTGTAGCCGTGTCCGGAGAGCGCCCCAGCCAAGCCGCAAAACGCTTGCAGGCACGCAGGTGACTGGTCTGTGATGCAGGTCCAGGCGTACGCGCCGCCATGTCCGAAATCATGCGTGCACGAAGCGGTGTCGATTGCTGAATGTTCATGGGAAATCCTCTGTCAATCGAGGCAAAATCACCTCGACAAACAGCAGACACCCGACCTCAAAACCCGCGCAACGTATCCCTGTGCAACCAAACGCCCGCAGCAAGCGCCCTATCGCGAAGCGATTTAGTGCAGCCCGGCTTAACTGTTGCTGCAAAAAGTTCAGATGGCCGCTATTCGCCTGCGCCTGCCATTGTGACACTCAGATCTAACTTTACTCTCTTGGACGTCAATTCTTCCAAATAAGGCGCAATCTCTGGCCGATGGCTTTTCACTCGATGGCTGGAAAGTAGTTGGAAGGCGACAGCTTGGCCACCGCCGAAACATCCTGAAAGTCCGAAACTGAACCTCCTCCGACTAAAGTCAGAGGGTTCAGTGGTTCATGAGCGCCTTCGGCGCACGTTTGAATGTTTTTCCGACTAAAGTCGGAGGCTTTAGACCAGATTGTGGAAAGTAAAACAATGTCGGGGCCGTCGGGGGCAAGCGGGGCGTTTTGAGATAAATAGCCAACCGCTGTTGCGATAGCGATCTCGCCCTAGGCGATCGGGTCATCAAATGGGGCTGCCAGTATCTGTTTGTTCATCAGGCCGCGTTTGACCGTATGGCTGATGTAAGTGGACACAAGCAACGGGCGTTTGCGTTGAACGTGCCGCTCCAGCACGCCGATGGCGGCCTCGGTGGCAGGTGCGCTGCCGATGAGGTAATCTAGGTCGGGATATTGCTCCAGCGCATCTTCGACCCGCGCCAGTTGTTGGCGCAACCCGGTATCGGCACCAAACACTGCGATCAGTTTCAGGCTGCTTTGCTCAAGCCCACGCCGCAGCCCTGCCTCAAGCGGGCCGGTCCAGCCGGACTCGGCTGGTCCCGACACCAGAACAGCCATTCTCGGCGTAATATCCCCAGCGTGCCGGGCCGCCAGATATTCGCCCAGAACCCGGCCCATATCCTCCCAATCCACACCAATGGATGCGCTCAGCTCGGGCGCGTGCAGCTCGTTGACCAGACCGAAAACAGGGGCGTCCTGGCTAACCTCTGAGATGGCCGACAGAAGGTCAGGATGATCCGACGTCACCGCCCCCAGTAGAATCGCGTCAGCACCGCGCGCGCCACAATTACGCAATTGCCGAATCTGATTTTCACGGGATTGATAGCCGCCCGCTTCATAGAGAAGCAGGGCGACACCCTGCTTTGCAGCCTCGCGTTCCAGGCCGTAGCCAACGCTGAGCCAGTACTCATCCTTGAAATGTGGAACCAGAACACAAAATGTCAGCGCCGCCGTTTGATCCGCCGCCGCAACGGGGCGATCAGGTGCGACCAAGCAGACCATACCGAGCAGCGCCGCGACAATTGCCCTTGTAATGGGGTTCCCGTAACGTCGCCCCATGTGGTGAAGCCGTTTTGATACAAAGCTCATAGGCGTTCTGTCCGTGATGGCGGTCCTTGCGTTAATGGTGAGCGCGGCGGCGATTGCGGTCAACAGCTATCTGGTCCGAAGTCACGAGGAACTGGCCGCGCGTAACGTCCCGGCGCTGGAACTGGCGTCACGGTCTTTGGCCGAAGCGGATGCCTTCGGTTCGCTTGCTGCCGGATTTGCCGAGGCCGACACGCCAGGTTCGCTTGATCAGCTTACGGCCGCTTTGCTGAAATCCGTCGATGCCCTTGAAACCGACATTGCCGAGCTTGAGCAACTGCGCGTTGCGGCTGGCATCACAGCTCCTGTTGTGGCCAGACAGGACACGCCCGCGCTTCGCGATGTGGTTGTCAGCATCTCGCGGGATGCCCACGACAGCATGCAGCTTGAGCATCAATTGGCACAACGTGCTACAGCTATTGCCCAGGCCAGTGAAAACATGAAAAGCCTGACCGAGTCGGAAGGCGATCTGGCGCGGCTGCGTATCACAGCGGGCATAGCGGATATCTATTCCGACCCGGAAACACAGCTGCTCGAAAGACTTGATACGCTGGCGGACCGATATCTCTTTGCGTATGACAGGCTGACCGAGCTGATCCACGCCACCGTCCAGATTGATCTGGAGCTACAGCATATCCCCAACATCGCAACAGTTGCAGACATCCAGGCGGCACAGCAACGGATCGAAGCCGCAATGTCGCTTTTTGATCGGCGCATCCCATACCTGCCCACGGAATTGGGACGCCGCACAGCGCAGAGCCTGGTCAATCTACAGCGCGCTGAACTTGGCGCCGGTGGGGTGGTTGATCTTCGTCAGCGACAGATCCTGCTTGAAACACAGATCGGCCTTGGCCAGATGGCGCTGCGCGAACGGGTCTCGGCCCTGGCCGAACACGCCCGTCGAACCAGTGCCGCGGTTCAGCGTGCCAGCATGGCAGAAATTGCGCGCCCGGACCGTTTTGCCCGACAGGTATCGAGCGCCTTCATGGTGCTGGCTGTTCTGGTGTTGCTGATCGAAGGTCTTGCATGGGTTTATGCCCGCCGCGAACTTGTCGGTCGTTTGGTAGAGGTGGCGCGCAACATCGTGTCGGTGGCGCGGGGGAATCACGACACGCCCATCGCCATCACCGGGCATGACGAGATTGGGCGCATGGAGAAATCGCTGAACATCCTGCGCCGCAGAGCCGGTGAAGGGCCAGGTTGCGCGGCCATCTGGAACAGGCCGTGATGGCGCGGACCCAGGACATGATGCGCGAGATGGACACGGCCAACACCGCCCGGGCCAGCGCCGAGGCCGCCAATCTGGCCAAGTCCGGGTTTCTGGCCCGCATGAGCCACGAAATCCGCACACCTCTGAACGGAGTGGTCGGCATGTTGCAACTGCTTGAGGGCGATGAGACGGACCCAACCCGCAAAGCACGTGCGCATACGGCCCTCAGAGGCTGTTCCAAAAGTAGTTGAGTGATATCATGTGTTTATGATTCATTGGTTTTGAAAGAACCTGGAGGGTCCCATGACGTTGACAGACATCACCCGCGCGGAGCATAGGCGTAAAACGGGCTTTTATCCAAGCGATTTAACTATGGAGGAATGGGCGCTTGTTCGGCCCCTGTTACCTGCCGCGAAGCGAGGTGGTCGCCCTCGCAAGACGAATCCGCGCCGTGTTGTGAACGCGATTATGTATATGGCGACCACGGGATGTCAGTGGCGCATGATCCCGCGGGATTTCCCGGCGGTCTCGACTGTGCAGAACTGTTTTTACGACTGGCACGACAACGGTCTGTTACACCGGATCAACCATCTGTCAATGATGGCGGCGCGCGAATTGTCGGGCCGTGAGGCGAGCCCCACTGCGGGCGTTATTGACAGCCAGAGCGTAAAAACAACGGAAAGCGGCGGCATTTCAGGCTTTGATGCGGGCAAAAAGATCAAAGGGCGCAAGCGTCACATCGTGACAGACACGCAAGGTTTCCTGTTGCCGATCCTTGTTCACGCCGCCGATATACAGGATCGGGATGGTGCTGTGGATGTTCTCAAAGCACTGCGCATCCGCTTCCCGCGGCTGGGGCACATCTTTGCGGACGGAGGATATGCAGGGCCAAAGCGTCGGGATGCTTTGGCCCTGCAGGGAAAATGGACATTGGAGATTGTCAAGCGCCCTGACAAAGCCGAGGGGTTCGTTCTTCCACCACGAAGATGGGGTGTCGAGCGAGCATTCGCGTGGCCGGGACGTTGCCGTCGTTTGGCAAAAGATCGGGAGGCAACCGTTGAAAGTTCCGTAGCATGGGTTTTGGTTGCCGGTATTCGTCTCTTGACAAGGCGGATAGCAAGGCATTCTGTTCAAACATAAACTTTGGCTCAATTAGCATTTATTATGCGTGGCGACCTGTGATAGAACACACCATGAACAAAATTATGGGTGCGGCACATGGATCATCAGGCTTTTTTGGTGTGGCTTAACGAGATCGACAACCTTTCATCGAAACAACGGGCTGAAACCGGACGGCTCGTTGCCGGGGTATCGTCGCTGGAAAGCGTGATCGATCTCCCTGAGGCGAATGTTCGCGAGGGGCGTATCTGTCCGCACTGTGCTTCGGGCGGTGCGATCATCAGGGGCCATGCAAGTGGCCTGACGAGGTTCTTTTGCAAAGGCTGTCGCAAAACCTTCAGCGCGCTGACCGGGACGCCGCTTGCCCGCTTGCGCCACAGGGACAGATGGGCAGGGTTCGCAGCTTCCCTGCGCGACGGCGAAACGGTAAAGGCGTCCGACGGGCGTTGTATGGTGGCCGACACCACAGCTTTTCGTTGGCGTCATCGCTTTCCCGAGGCCGTAACGGTCGGTGCGGTCAGGCTGTGCGGAATCGTCGAAGCCGACGGGACGTTCTTTCCGCGCAGCCGGAAAGGGGACCGTAATCTCTCTCGAAAAGCCCGCAAACGCGGGGGAAAGGCCTCAAAACGCGGATTGTCGAAGGAGCAGGTTCCGGTCCTCGTTGCGGTCGACCGATCAGGCACCGCCATCAGTGCTGTCTTGCCTGCGGTGACAGCCGAACATCTCAAAACGGTTCTGCAGCCACGTCTTGATGGGGACGCTCTCCCGGTGACCGATGGCTGCACCGGTTACCCGCCCTGCGCCGCAGAAACGGGCGTCAGCCATGAAAGTCTCGACCGGACCGCCGGAGAACGTGTCCGTGGTGAATTGCACATTCAAACCGTGAACAGTCGGCATGAGCGGTTAAAGACCTTTCCGCGCCGCCATCGGGGCATCGCGACCAAATACCTGGACAGCTGCCTTCGGTGGTTCCACCTTGCCGTCCTTCCGAGCCACCAAACGCCGCGCGCGATACTTGCCGCCGCCGCAGGCATCCTGCCTGTAACACGCCACGCATAATCAATGCTAATTGAGCCTAAACTTTTGAGTCAGACTCTCAGTTCGGCCCATGACCTGATGGACATCACCAATGACATCCTGGTCTATTCCAGCAACGAAGATCCCGCTGCGCACAGCAATCCAGAACATTTCAGCCTGCGCGATCTGACCAGTCAGCTTGCTCAGCAGCTTGCCGCCTTGGCCGCGCCGAAGGGGCTGGAAGCGGTTGTGGACCTGATCGAGCCGGTTCCACCGGCGCTGTTTGGCAATATGATTCGCATCCGGCAGGTGGTGAACAACCTGCTGTCGAACGCCGTCAAATACACCGAACAGGGGCATGTCTCGCTGAGTGTCGGGCATCAGATTGAAGAAGGTACCGGGCGCTCAATGGTTTGCGTCAGCGTAATTGACACCGGTATCGGCATCAGCCGGGAAACACTGGGGCAGGTGTTTGAGACATATGCCCGCGCTGCCGAGGTCTATCAGGCAAGCATTGAAGGAACTGGCCTGGGATTGGCGATTGCACGCCAGCTCGCCACGGATATGAACGGCACACTGACAGTCGAAAGTGAACCCGGAGTGGGCAGCCATTTCAAGCTGACCGTCCCGGTCGAGACGGGCGACCCTGCACAGATTGTCGAGCGTCGCGAGCCGGTACCTCTGCACAGTTTCGGCCTTGAGCTTCTGGTGATCGAGGATCATCCGGTCAATCGCATGGTACTACGCGGTTATCTGGAGCGGATGGGCTGTTCTGTGAGTGAGTCCGAGGCCGGGCAACAGGGCCTGTTGATGGCTGAGACCGGGGATTTTGACCTCATCCTGATTGACCTCGATCTGCCTGATATGGACGGTGCGGCGGTTGCGGCGCGTTTGAATGCGGCGGGTACGCGTGCTGTGCTGGCGGCCGTCACCGCCCATACACTTGACGACAGCCCCGACGAACGCCACCGGCTTGGCGTGGCGCGCATTCTGTCCAAACCCGTCTCGCCGCATGTGCTGTCCGATCTGCTGGCATATGTCGCCGCGCGGTCTCGGCCCCTTCCGCCCCGGATGAGGTGCTGGCGCATCTGCACGAGGTCATTGTCGATCTTGGGCCCGAGGTTGCACTGGAAGCGGCAAAAGACCTGATGTCAGACATTCCTGAAACCCTGCGCCACCTGGAAACGGCCAAAGGAAAAGAACGCAGCAAGATCGCGCATCGTTTGAAAGGGGCGTCGGCGCATTTCGGTCTTGTCACATTCTGCGCGGCACTCGACCAGGTCGAAAAGACGCCAGAGGATCCGGATGGCCATCTGATTGAGATGGCGATGGCGGCGGGCAGGGGCGCTGTTGCCTCCCTTGCTGCCTCCCTTGAGACCGAGGCACTTCAGACAAGCGAGGCGGGATCGACGAACCGGTAACCTTCGCCGTGCACCGTCAAAATCCATTCGGGATTGGCCGGGTCTGCTTCGATTTTTTTGCGCAACCGTCCGATCACCACGTCAATCATCCGGTCATTCGAGCGCATTGCGCCCCTTCCCAAAAGCTCGGAAATCCGCGCCCGCCGCAAGGTCAGACCGGGATGATCGGCGAGCACTTTCATCAGATCGAACTCGACCTTTGTCAGGGGTTCTGTCCGGGCGGCAGAGACAAGTCGTCTGCGAATCCGATCAAAACACCACTGTCCAAATTCACTGACCGCTGGCGGCCCCTCGGGCGCCTGACCAAGATCGCTGATGCGCGCCAGCAGGTTCTTGACCCGCGCCGCCAGTTCCCGCTTGTCAAAGGGTTTGGTGACATAGTCATCCGCCCCCATCTCAAGCCCGACGATCTTGTCGACCTGATCGTCGCGTCCGGTCAGCAGGATGATCCCCACCTTCGAGACCGCGCGCTGTTCGCGGGTGATTGTCAGACCGTCCTGTCAATCGCAGAGTAAAATGGGTCCATGTCGCGGCGTAAAAATGGGCCACTTCGGTTGATGTTTTGTGGCGCTTTTGCACGCGTGCTCGTCACAAAGCTGAAGCGTGCCAAAGCGCATGCTGGCCATAAGGCCAGCATTATTCTGACTGTGATTGCGGGCTGGTTATTTTCGGTTGTTGCGACTGTGTTTGAGCCGATAGCTTTCGCCATTCATCTCGAGGATGTGGACGTGATGGGTTAAACGATCGAGTAGCGCACCGGTCAGCCGCTCAGAGCCAAAGACTTCAGTCCATTCATCGAAGGGCAGGTTCGAGGTTATGATGATGGAGCCGCGTTCATAGCATTGGGATATGACCTCGAAGAGCAGCTCTGCGCCAGATTTGCTGAGCGGTACGAAGCCCAGTTCATCAATGATCAACAGGTTCTGGCTGGTCAGTTGCTTTTGAAGGCGCTGCAATCTCCGCTCATCTTGAGCCTCGATCAGATCATGGACTAATGCCGCAGCCGTTGTGAAGCGCACCTTCAGTCCTCTTTGACATGCAGCCAGCCCAAGTCCCAGGGCGATGTGTGTCTTGCCCGTGCCTGACGGGCCGAGCGCGATGATGTTCTCCCTGCGATTAACGTAATCGCATCGTGCCAGATCCATCGTCAGGGGCTTGTT
The DNA here is from genome assembly GCA_965207105.1 of Roseovarius sp. Taxonomy (GTDB): domain Bacteria; phylum Pseudomonadota; class Alphaproteobacteria; order Rhodobacterales; family Rhodobacteraceae; genus Roseovarius. Next base: position 52,772 of record CBDBLS010000034.1, read on the forward strand.
CAAGCTTGGCATGATCTTGAAGTCAAAGCTATCCAAGCTCTTGGTGCTGGGGAACTTCGCCGCTTTGATGCGCCGTTCAATCATCCGGCGTTCGCGGTCGATCAATTCCATCTCACACAGCCGCGCCAGATAGTGGATGTGATCTTTGTTCTCTGCAGCACAGAGCTGCGCCTGTTTGGCATACTCGCCTTGGAACGTTGGCAGTCGCAGTTGTTTAAGATGATGCCGTAGAAGAATCCGAGGGGCTTCGGTCATGCCGCGGTCCTTCCCATCAAGCTCATGTAACTGGATGGGCGTGTTGTGCCGACATTGGCCTTGGGCAAGTATGGATAGAAGTCCAAATCCAATCGTGGTGGCCGCTTCTCAACCCGACACAGTACAAGGTGTTTTACGGCGTCATAGCCAATTGCACCCATATCTATTGCCTGCTGGATTGCGCCTTGCACAACATCCATTTCGAAGGTCTCCAAAAGGCGCAAGACTTGAACGTATTCTCGCTTGCCCGGCTTACCCATTCTGGCTTCAAGCAGTCGGTGCAGCGTGGCAAATACATCTGGCAAATGCCAACCCTGCAAAGGCGCGGCCTGATCCAGGGCACCCACCTTTTGTTCAAGCAGGGGCAAAAAGTGCAATGGGTCAAAGACCATATCCGCTGATGTGTAGGATCGTTTGTGCCGCGCAATAATCTCATTGCCGCAGCCGATGATAACCTCATGCACAAACCCACGCACATGAACATCGTGGTGCGCATAGGCTACTGGCACCGAGTAATCATTGCTGCGATAGCGCACCATTGAGATCGACGTTGCACGCGTGCTGACGTGATCGCAGGCTTCATATTCTGCGACGGGCAATCCCATCAGAGCATCCAAATCCGACATCAGGCGTGCGCCTATGGTTTGGGTGTGACCCCGCAACGTATCGTCCTGACGTGCTAAACACTTCTCTTCCAAATGTGCGTTCAGATCATCAAAGCTGTCATAGCGAGGTGCGGGAACCATGAAGTTGCGGCGGGTGTATCCAACCATGCCCTCAACGTTGCCTTTATCGTTCCCTCGCGCGGGTCTGCCAAACTTGTCATCAAACAAGTAATGCGACTGCAGTTCCGTAAACCGACGTGTGCGGATGCGCGTCTTATCCCCGAGTATCCGAGCCACGGCGATCTTGGTATTGTCGTAGAGAATGGATTGCGGAATGCCGCCAAAGAATGCAAAGGCGGACACATGGCCATCGCAAAACGCCTCGGTTGTCTCAGCTGGATATCCCTTCACAAACACCGCATCAGAATGTGGCAAGCTCATCACGAAGAAGTGGATCTTGCATTCCACGCCACCGATCACGCCCAGCGTCTCACCAAAATCAACCTGCGCATGGCCCGGCCGATGCGACAACGGCACAAACACCTCTTTGGTGCGCCGTTTTTGCTCGCGCACGTAATAGGTCACCGTGGTCAGGCTGCCGGCATATCCATGCTCATCGCGCAGCCGTTCAAAGATGCGCTTGGCCGTGTGTCGCTGCTTTTTGATCAGGGCTTTGTCTGTGCGCAGTATCTCATCGACCACACCAACATAACCATCAAGCGTTGGCCGCCGAGGCGCTTCCGACCGACGATACCCAGGCGGAAGTTCATGGCGCAGCATCTTCGCGATCGTCTTACGATCTTTGTTCTCTAATCTGTCAATGCGTGTTTCCTGAGTTTCCTGCTTTTGATGTCAGAGGTTGCCTTTGTTCTCTTCGAACTCTGAGGTTCATGATGGGGTTGGCTGGGTGTGGGTCGGCAATGTTGAAACCGCAATCATACCGTTGGTCTTGGCTGTTGCTACAGAATCGGCGCCGTGTCTCACGCCCTCCCTCGGGCATCGTCCCAGATGGGAACTTTGATTTAGGAATCCTCGTTGTCGCCTCGTAAGCCTTACGCGGACTGGAAGTCAGTTTTGTCTCGCATAATGGCATGAAGTATGATTGCCAGACGACGCGCCAGAGCCACTCGGGCCTTTCTCATCGTTGAGCGCGCACCGATTGCGAGGGCCCATGTCTTCAATTTGAGCGGAGCGGCATACCGCGTCAGCATCACATTGGCGGCCTCATAGAGAAGCGTTCTGACGCGCACGTCGCCCCGCTTTGAGATGCTGCCCGTGTAGTCGATTTCACCAGATTGATGCCGTCGCGGCACCAGTCCAAGATACGCCCCCACATCACGCGATTTCCTGAAACGCGACGGATCATCAATTGCTGCGGCAAAGGCCAATGCTGTGATCGGACCGACCCCTGGTACCGTCATAAGGCGCTGGCAGACTTCGGATTTGCGGGTCATCTTTTTGATGTCGCCATCAATGGCTGCAACCGCCGCGAGGATTGCTTCGCGTGCTGCGAACAGTCCGCAAATTGCGGCATGGAGGCCAGGCACTCCATCGCTAACTTTTAGCGCCGCGTTTTTGAATGCCGGAGACAAAGCTCGTGGCAGCCGCACGCCGAAGACGACGACCAGACCGCGGATCTGATTGTCGAGCGTCACACGCTGTCCGACCAGCTTCTTGCGGGCTGCGATCAGCGACCGGATTGCGTGCGCTGACAGTGATTTGACATGGGTCGGCTTGTAGAATCCCGTCCGCGCCAGGTGTGCCAAACCGCGGGCATCATTGCGGTCCGTCTTGTGGCCGGCCAGAGATTTAAGGGCCTGATATGCTTGCCTGCTCTCGATGCAAACAACCGGGACACCAAGCTCCGTCAGCCCATGGTAAAGCATTGGTGCCATCCGTCCCGTTTCAAATACAACTTTGGCACATGGTGGTCCAGAAGCGAGGAAGTCAGCGATCGCTTTTGGTGTTGAGCTCGCTTTTCCTTCACGAATAAGGGCCCCTTCACGATCCAGAATGCAGATATGCGTCTCTTCCATGGACACATCCAAACCAGCAAAATATTCCATTGGTCAGTCTCCTTTTCAATTGCATGTGCATCCAGAATAACAGGGGTAACTGAGTGCTGATCCTGATTACGCCATGTTGAAAAACCGCGCCGCTTCTCGGCCAGACATACCGTCCTTCAAACAAGCACGGCGCACACGACTATAAATATCCACAGAATACATCTCCCGCCCTCCGAATAAACGAAGGGCACAAACTGGCGGACTTTTACTCCGCTACAACTGCGATATGCAGCCGCTTCTGTGGCCCAATATTGCTCCGCGTTTTACAACAGCAAGGGACGCTGCAACTCGGGGCTGGTGAACTTTGTCACCTCGACACAACGCGCCTCGGGTCTGTCCGAGGCCACCACCGCCAACACTTCTCTGGTGGAGATGCGCAAATGCGAAGATCCCGAAGGCCCGAACATGGCCTATGATCCGCCTGCCATCATCAAGGATATGGAAATTGCCGCCATCGATGACGATGTGTTGGGCCTCGAGCGTCTCTATGACCTGACAGAGGCGCTGATGGCCGATATGACCCCGGGCGAGAAGATCTTCTTTGAGCGCTGCACCGTTTGCCATGCCCCGCGTGAAGTGACGCATTACACCCGGCAACAATGGCGAGGCATCACGCCGTCGATGTTCCCCCGCGCCGGTCTGGATGAGACAGAAGCGGCACTGGTGATGGATTACCTGATGGAGAACGCCTCGGACGCGAACTGACGGTAAAACACAGGTCCGGGCGGTCAGATACTGGCCGCCCGGAAAATTCTGACTGCGCGGAGAAAACGATGCAACCTGTTCCTTTGGCGGCCATTCAATTCGAGACCGGCGATATCGACGGCCTGCTGTCCGACATCAGTCAAACACTTGGTCGCCAAGGCCTGATTGTGCGCGGCGCTCTGCAAACCAGAGGGCCTGAGATCGGGGAATGCCATTGTGCCGACATGGACCTGACCACTATCGGCAGCACCCGCGTTTTCCGTATCTCACAACCCTTGGGCAACGGATCACACGGCTGCCGTCTGCATCCCGGTGCCCTGGCCGAATGTTCCGCCTTTCTGGCCGACGAACTGTCGCAAGGGGCCGATCTGCTGATACTCAACCGTTTCGGGCGCGGTGAGAGCGACGGGCGCGGGTTTCGTGATCTGATTTCGGTTGCGCTTGGGCTTGGCGTTCCCATCCTGACTGCCGTGCGCCCGACATACGTTGAACAATGGGCCGAGTTCGGCGCGGAACTGTGCTGTGATCTTCCTATGGAGCGCGCCGCCGTTCTGAACTGGGTCTCGGATCAATTGCGCCTTAAAGACGCCGCCTGATGCCTTTGCCCGGTCTCTGACTGCGCGGCCTGCGGCGACCATTTTCAGAGCCATCCACAGCTTGCAAACCTGTCAGCACATCGTCGTTTCGCGAAACTGTATATGCGGGATATGCGGGCGGTTCCAAAACGGCTTGTCCGTCGACTGGCTTTTCGTAACCATTCGCGATGGCCGAAAAGTGAGTTTCGCGGTTTGACGTCCCGATAGCAGGCCCGTAGATCGACATCGCTTTGATACTGCACGCGGGCGGCGCAGACCGGATCTTAAGGGTGGGGAGAGATGCTGCGGGCGGCGCAGACCGGATCTTAAGGGTGGGGAGAGATGCCGCCTCCGGCTCTCCCAAAGCTGCGGTTCGCTGTGGCGAAGGTGTTCCTTTCATTGACCCGAAAGGTTACACTTGGTGTTGAGGCGAAAAAACAGGAGAACTCGATGCGCACAAGTACCTTTGTCATGCTGGTGGTGGTCTTGCTGGGAAGTGTTTGGCAAGCTGGACCATCAGAGGCAGCTTCGCTTGGACAATACGAGGTTCATGGCGTCGAAGGTGATGATATGCTGAAATTGCGGGGTGGGCCCGGAACGGGTTACAGCGTGATCGTTGGTCTGCCGAATGGAACCGTCTTGCGTGTCCATAGCTGTCAGCAAACCGGCAGCACGCGTTGGTGCCGTGTTTCTTTGCAGCGCGCGCGCGGGCTAAAGGGGTATGTCTCTTGGGCATACTTGCGTAAAATCTGATAGTCCGGTGGTCCGTTTTCGCTGGTCTGTGCGCAGTTGCCAGATGTCGACGGACATCGCCCTCACCATTTGCAGGACAACGTTCGACATCCTGTGCTCGCTAGGTTTTCCTGTCCGATTTCGGCAGGATCACCGAAGTTGCGCCTATGGAGCTTTCCCGGATGCTGCTTGTTGTTTTGCGCAGCATCCGTCAAATCGTACTCTCACCGGCTGAAGGAGGCGGTGCAGCATTGCCCCGGTGATTACCTGTCCGGCTGTCGAGATCGGCCCAAAGTGGCTATCCATCGCCGCACCTCGGTGCTGCACCTCGTCCATCAGAACTGCCGTTCAAAACTATGAAGCCTTGATGAGGTCGGCATCCAGTCGGCGGACTGCCCACGCAGGTGTTCAAAACCGGGTCTTATCCATGCGTTCAAACGCGTTTCGCGGTTGCCAGCAGTGATCGCACGGCCACATTGTTGGAACTGTAGTTCGGTTTATCCGTCACCTTCACGTTCTCGGCGAATGTCACCTCGATGTCTTTCTCGAATATCAGGCAATGGGTTGAACCGCCGAAATGGAACATGCCCAGTTGATCACCGGCAGTGATCGGTTGATTGACCTTTGCGGTGATCTGGTTCGATCCAACCTCTGCCATACCGATGGTCACCACGGCAACGAGGCCGAGGTCTTGTGTATCGATAACCATGACACCGCGCGCAGCGACCGCGCTCAGGAAGGGTTGCGAGAAATTGGGCGCCGACGAATCCGCCTGGCCCGGTGCGGCCTTGTAACCCTCATAGGGGTTCTCCCAGTAGTAGCTTCCGTCGATCACGTAACCCTCGACAAGCGTGCCCGAGACCGGGGCGTGCCACCGGTGATAACTGAGGGCGCTCAGGAAGGCCTGATAAATCGAACCGCCTACAAAGTGTTCGGCCAGGTCCTGCCGTTCACCAAAAATGTTGCTCAGCGAATAGGCCTGATCTTTCGCTTCGAATGTGCCGGTCAGGGACACATCTTTGATGTATTGCAGCGGTCCGGATTCACATGCGTTCAGGACGGCCCCGGGTGGCGGGTCGGTGGGTACTGGCCGCTGACCCTCTTTGAATGTCCGGGTAAAGAAGTCATCCCAGGACACGAACCCCATCTTTGGGGCGCTGGGTTCTTTCACATTAAAGATGTCCTGAAACTGCTGCACTGGATCAGGATGCAACTGACCACGACCGTCCTTGCCGGGCCAAACCGCCTGACCGCTTGCTGACAATGCGACGGCGTTCACCTGCACAAGTGCGTCCGGGTTCAGCCAGCCGATGGCCGGTGGCTCGTGGTGAACAAACTCCGGGTCCAGTACATTGGTTGAACCAAGCTGTTGCAGCGTTTCCGACCAGGAATCCAACACGGCTTTCATGTGGACGTTGAACTCTGAGTTCCGAAACACCAGATCGCCGGCGCGTGTTGCCATGGGCCAATTTACAAGCGCGTTGATCGGAAACCCGACAAGGCCCGCCGCTTTGTCAGAATCCGGGGCGGCGTCAGAACTGTCTGCATCGACCACAAAGAACATCGGCGCAAACTGGACAGCTTTCGCAAGCTGCACAATGAAGTCATTCCAGTCCGTTATCGCGCCTTCGCCAAGGGGGTCATCGTAATGGCCTGCGTCAATCGCTTCCTGGAACATCTGATTGGCGGCCGTGCTGAGATCGCTGGCATTAACCCATCGGTCAAGCTCAGCAATGGCGATTGGAACGCTGTCCGCGCTGACATTCGGTAAGGATTTCAGATAATTACGAAAGGCAGACGCCTTGGCTCGGTCACCAGTGAGCCAGGTCACGTTGCTTTTGCGAAGGGAGTCAACCATCAGCTTTTCCTAATATTTGAGTTTCGCAATGCAACCATGGATTGCTAGGTCCGGTCAAATACATTCTTGGAACGGGCCGTGCCGAAATTGCGTCCTTTGCGCGCGACCCGGTCTACGAGATGACTGCTGAGATTGCGATTTCCTCGGATTATGGCCATTGCCTGCAGGCAACATGGGATCTCGGTGACAAATTCTGCCAACACCGACGCTTCGACAGTTTATCCCTCAGAGATGCGGCTTCGTTTCGCGTTATTGCCAGCGCGCGTGTCACGTATTTTCGGGTCCATACCTTAAGAGCCCTCAACCATCCAATCGGGCAACAGGTTGACCGATGAGATTCTATGTTTCATGGTCAGCGAAACGATGCAATTTAAGGTTGAATTTAAAATGGGCATTTCAGCGCGAGTGGTTTGTATACTGAGCTGTGCTTTCGTATCGCTTGGATATCATAAAGCAGAAGCTGCGGATATTTGCAGCGATCTCACAGCAGCGACCGACTTAAGCAGTACCTGTCCAGCAGGTGGAACTGAGGTCTGCACCTTGCCACCCGGGACAACGTCAACCAGCCTGTACAAAATCACGGGAAGCATTGGATCCCTTGATGCGCCATTGCCCCCGGTCATCATCGGGTCAAAAACAGCGCTTTGCATTGCCGATGCGGAGCTGAGTGAAGCGACCGAAATTTATGCCCAATCCTTCTGGATCGATGGTGGAACATTTCAGATCGGGTCGGTTGCAACACCTATTTCGGCTGAAAACAAGGTGACCGTCTACATGACGGGCAGCACTGTCAACGGCGGAGTAAAATCCGGCCACTGGGGCGGAGCAAAAGTCGGCCAGTTTGTGGAGTGCGCCTTGGGGCGTGTGGCCACCAATCAGCAAGCACGTTCCAAGGCGCATTGGCCGTCAGGCCGATTGTTCAGTTGTCAGGTTGAAGGGTTGGCAATACGTGCGCGGCTCTGATTGAGGCGGTAGCTTTCGCCGTTCATCTCGAGGATGTTGACGTGATGTGTCAGCCGGTCCGGGAGCGCGCCGGTCAAGCGTTCGGTGCCGAATGTCTCGGTCCATTCCTCGAAGGGCAGGTTCGATGTGATCAGGGTTGAGCCACGCTCGCAGCGCTGAGAGATCAGCTCGAACAGAAGCTCGGCGCCGGTTTTGCTCAAGGGGACGAAGCCCGGCTCGTCGATGATCAGCAGTTTGACCTTGGCCAGTTTGCGCTGAAGCTGCAGGAGGCGTTTCTCGTCGCGGGCCTCCATCATCCCGTGCACGAGAGCTGCGGCGGTTACGAAGGCGACAGGCAACCCTTTCTGGCAGGCGGTCAGCCCCAACCCGAGAGCGACATGGGTTTTGCCGATTCCCGACGGGCCGAGCGCGATGACGTTCTCCCTGCGCTCGATCCATTCACAGCGCGCCAGTTCCAGCACCATCATCTTGTTCAGACCGGGGATGGCCGTAAAGTCGAAGCTGTCGAGGCTTTTGACGGTTGGAAACTTTGCCGCCTTGATCCGGCGCTCGACCATGCGCCTCTCCCGATCGATTGGTTCCAGCTCGGTCAGCCGGGCTGGATAGCGCACATGATCCAGGCCTTCCGCCGCACAAATGCGCGCTTGCTTGTCATGCTCGCGCAGGAAGGTGGGCAGGCGCAGAGTCTTGAGGTGGTGTGTCAGCGGCAGTTCGGGTGCATCCGTCATGCGTCACCTCCTGACAGAAGGCTCATACAGGAAGAAGCCGAGGTGGTGGCGATGTTGGTTCCGGGCAGGAACGGATAGACATCCAAATCCAACCTCGGGGGCCTTCGCTCGACGCGGCACAGGACGAGGTGCTTGATCGCATCGAAGCTGACCGCCCCCATTCGCAGGGCGTCTTTGACGGCAAGATGCAGCACCTCCAGCTCGAACCGTTCCGACAGGCGCAGGACCTGGACATACTCCCTTTTGCCCGCCTTGCCCTGCCGGGCTTCCAGCAAGCGCCGGAGCGTGGCGAAGGCGTCAGGCAGTTCCCAACCCTGCAAGGGCGCAGCCTGATCGAAGGACATGATCCTGCGCTCGATCAGCGGCAGGTAATGCAGCGGGTCGAACACCATGTCACCGCTGTCATAAGAGCGGGGATGATCGGCGATCACCTCAGTGGCGCAACCGATAACGACGCGGATCACGAAGCCCTTGATCCAGACCGCGCGGTGGCCATATGCGACCGGCACCGAGTAGTCGTTACCGCGATACCGCACCACCGATGTCGATGTGACCTGGCCACTTTGCAACTCACAGGCCTCGAAGGGTGCGCCGGGCAAATCCTGCATTGCCGCCGGATCGGCTTGCAGCCGTTCGTCGATGCTGGCCTTGTGTCCGCGCAGGACATCGTCCTGCCGTTTGCGGCATTGCTCTTCCAGGTGAGCGTTGAACGCATCCCGGTCCGGAAAGGACGGGATCGGCACCATGAAGTCGCGCCGCCCGTAGCCGACCAACCCCTCGACCGCTCCCTTGTCGTTCCCCTTGCCGGGACGGCCGTAGCGATCCCGGACCACATAATGCGACAGCATTGCGCTGAACCGTTGGGTTCTTTGCCGGGTGCCGTCCGGCAGGATCCGCGCCACCAGGCAGCGGTCATTGTCATAGAGGATCGACAGGGGAACCGCCCCAAAGAAAGCAAAGGCATGCACATGCCCATCCAGCCAGGCCTCGGTGGTTGCCGCAGGATAGGCCCGGATAAAACACGCATCGCTCTGCGGCAGATCAAAGGCGAAGAAGTGCGCCTTCCGCTCAACGCCGCCAATCACGACAGGCGCTTCACCAAAATCCGCCTGCGCATGCCCGGGCGGATGGCTGAGCGGCACGAACATCTCTTTGCCAGAGCGCTTCCTGGCCCGGACGCAGTCTTTGACGATTGTGTATCCGCCATCAAAGCCGCACTCGTCGCGCAGCCTCTCAAAGATACGCTTTGCGGTGTGGCGCCGCTTGCGCGGACGCGCTTTGTCCTCAGTAAGCCATTGGTCGATCTGGCAGGTGAACGCATCCAGCTTCGGGCGCCTAATCGGCGCTGTCCGCCGATACCCCGGTGGCTCCGAATAGGCCAACATCTTCGCAACACTGTCTCGGCCAATCCCAAAATCCCGGGCAATCCGACGCCCGCTCAACCCATCCTGAAAATGAGCCCGACGCACCTTCAAATACAATTCCACGGTGAAAATCCCCCGGCCCTCCCATCAAACGAAAGGGCAAAAGTGGACGACTTTTACGCCGCCCGCGACAACACAACGACGCCGCTACCCTGGCCGAGTATTGCTCCGCCGATTACACTGGAAGACGGCTACAATATCTTCGGCAATCAGATCATCCGCAATCTGCTGACCGGGGCGACGGCCGCCAATATGCAATATGCGCCCACCGGAACCCCTGTGACGGATTCAAGCGGTGCTCCGGTCGGCAGGAGTACACTCTGGCAGGGCGATTATCTGGTTCATGGTGGCGGGTTGGATTATGACCCCTCAAATGTTGCAGATGCGTCAAATTCAGGTGCAAATACAGGCGCTTATCTGGACACGCCCGCGCCGGGCGGATTTTGGATCACAACCTTTGGCGGCGTTGTCGGCAAGGAGGACAGCCCGAACGTCATCGCCAATAACTCTGTCGCCGGGTGCCCGCTTCTGGGCAGCGCCTATTGGTTTGTGCGCCAGGATGTTGATTCATTTTCTGAACGAAACACGATGCACCGCCCCGACAAATATCCTGTCTTCACAGGTAATCGCGGGCATGGATGCTATAACGGCGCCGTCGCCGGTTTGGATTTCGCAGATGGGTTCCCTGTGATTGGCGTGGTTCCAGCCCCAACGCCTCCTATAGGAACAAACGGTTTAAGCCCAACGGAACAAACACCGGTGGTGGTTTTTGACGGGCTGACCATGACTCAGATCGAAAACAAGGCATTTTGGTATCGCGGGGCATTTGCGGCCATAAATAACGGCCGTTTCAGTGCGTTGAAAAACGGCATGACCCTGGTTGGCGGGGGCGGGCCCGAAGCCAACCTGCTAGGGTTCTGGGGGATGGTGCGCAATTCATCGTTTGCAGGGGTCACCAACAATAATGTTGGCCGATATTCCGATTGCGAAGGATACTACAGCACGTATTCCGGCGCTGCGTCTGATCTGACAGCGACGACGGCCCTGCCACTGGAACAGAGCAACGAACAGACCAAATGTGCGAACTTGACGCTCAATCCGCGCGTTACAACGGTCGCACTTTCGCAGCTTTACGGTGTCATCCGCCCGGATTTCAATTTTCAGGGCTACATGTTTTATGATGGTCCGGCGCGGCTGGAGGGCAATCGATTTGTCAATTTCCGCGCCGACCCGACAAGCGCGTACCCCTATGACAATGCGTCAAACACATACGGCACCCAAGCCACGCAACACATGGTTACGCTGATCAATGCTCATCGCATGATGAATTATCAGAATGCCGCGCAGCTAGAAAGCCCGCTTCTGGGCGGCGACGGACATTACGGCGCTCAGGGCGATGCGGCGTTTTCCTGGCTGCCGGCCAACAAACAGTCGGTCCCACCGACCCAATATGCGGTTGGAAACCGCTGGGAGAATGTGAACTTCAAACATCAGATCTTTACCCCGATAAGCAATTTTGACCCGATCCAGGATGGCGACAAACAGGCCGTTCAGATTGACAGGGATGCGACGCTTTCGGGGTATGTTGTCTGCGCAAACGCCGCCGGAGACACATGCATCACAGATCAGAATCCCAACCACTATCCAATCTCGCTAAGCAACAACAGCTACTATCAGACACCTTACACGGTTGATGAGGGGGCCTCTCGCGGGCGCAACAATGCAATCAGTTCTGCTTTGATGTCGCCTCATAAATACGCAACGCTAAATGTGACAGCGACGACCAGTTCCGGCGCATTGGCACCGTTGACCATCACCCGTGATCTTGCGGTACCCTCTGCAAACCCGGCACAGACAACGATGAACGGTCGGGGCGGCAATTCCGGTGTCGTTGAAACGACGGTTATGAACAATATGGGTTACGCGCTGACATCGACGGGTGGGTATATGAATGCGACCTCTGTCGATCTGATGCTCAGCTATAGCGATGCGCCCTCAGGACACGGATTTTATAAACCGGATCGGGATTTGTGTCGGTACCGACGCCTCTGTTGCGAGCGTCAAGAAATCTTCGATATACTCCATACTCCCGCGACCGAATTGACCAGAAGATTTGAGGTCAGATCAGCTTGTATTCCTTGAGAGAAAGGATCCTGAAATTGTCGGTAACAGTGTCGCGAAAATCGCGCCGTTTGTCGGGTAGGGTTTGGCGGAAGAAGTTGAGAATGGCCTCGGTGAACTGGTTGAACGTGGCGTAATGGCGATTATGGGTGATGCAGTCGTGCATGACACCCCAAAGGCGCTCAATCGGGTTGAGATGCGGGGCGTATGCCGGCAGGAACTTCAACTTCACCCGACGTTCGGGGCTGTGCGGCCATGGCTGGAGTATCCTGGCATGGTGATAACGCGCATTGTCGACAAAAACATGGATGGTCGTTTTGGTTGGGGTGTTGCGCTCCGGCTTTTCCAGCATGAGAGTGTCGTTTGGGCATTGATCTTCCCGCCTTCCACAAAGGTGAACCGGAACGTTTCAAGATCGAGCGCACCCTGAATATTGAGGCGCCTGCGCCCCGATGTTGCCTTCAGGGCCGTCTTTTGCCCCTTCGGGAACCGGCCATGGGCGGGACGGCTCCGATGCTCGGGATGCACAGCATCGGAGAAGACCACCATCCCATCGGCTGCAAGTTCGGTCATCAGGGCCTCATACATGGCGATAAACGCCGCCTGTTTGACTTCATCGGCCTGTGCAGGCGGCAATCGTGGCTTTTTATACTCAAACCCCGGACGGCGCATCAGCCTGGCGGCCCCCGAGGGACTGTAGCTCCGCCCGTATTCCGCCGGAACATACGCACAGACCTCGTCTACGTTCCGTGCCGGGTTTTCGGCAAAACGGGCTTTCAAAGCCCGTTCGCGCTCCCCCGACAAATGCCCTTGTCGCTGGCTGTAATCCTTCAAGCCGAAAAACGACAGCCCCGCCCCGGAAAAGGCAAACCGCCACTCCGTCAGAACCGTCGGGCCGATATCCAGAATCCGGCAAACCGTTCCGGCGTCTTCTTCTGCATCCAACAGCGGAAACGCACGGGCGCGCCTCCAGACAAGCGCTTCAACCTTGCGGCGGCGGCAAATGGCCTCAAGGGCCAGGCGCTGATCGGCAGATAGCGAAACCGTTTTGTGGGGCTTGTTCATGCTCTCAAAGTGCATGCTGTGATACGTATGACCATGCGGCAAATTGAATCAACCTCTCTACAAATTCTTCAGGTCAATTCAGGCGCAGTAGTATACAATGGCCTTCTGCGCAAAACTATCTGCAGGTCTCGAAATACCTCAGCGGGGATTACGGCGTTAATGATACCAAATCGTCGTGCCCGGATGTTTTTTCAGGGGGCTCCGCTGCATTCGCGGATTGCGCCGCTTCTGGCACGACCGTTGCTGCCTATCCTGCAACGCCCAGCGATGCACAAACCAACCTCAACACGAATTTTGAGACCATACTCAAGGCGAATTTTAGCGCGACCACGCCCGGTGCCTTTACCGAAGGGTACTACTTTGATGCAGACAGTGGGATGCTCTACCTGAATATGTACCAGGCCAAAGCAGCCCCCGCGACCAAGACGATTACGCCACCCTTCGGGACGTGTGACCAGGCAAATTACACCAAACGCCGGGACGACATCATAGGGGTTCTGAAATACAGTGATACCGATGATATCACCACGCTTCTGAACACGGCCTGCTATACAGATGAGCAGGCCACGCCGCAAAGATCCGAGCTGCTGTCCTGCCCGGATGAGGGCTGCGCCCTTTACACCGTCAGCCTGACCCGGACGACCGCCGCCGCCCCCACCTGCACGCCCCCCGCATGGTCTGAAATCGTCAATGGCACAGCGCCTGCTTTGAATTCCACGGGCGCGGCTATCACCTATGCGGCACCCTATCAGCTTTATAATGCGACGTCGCAGGCTGTAGTTGCGCCAACGCAATACTCTGTCCCTGTGCCTGCCAGTGCAACCGGAACCATGGATGGGCTTTACGATACGTCAATGACCGAGGCGACGCCGCCTTCTGCACTGCTGCCCTTGCAGGATTTGGATCTGGCGTCACCTTCGACAATCTATTTGACGGCGGCGCCAGAAGTCGGAAACGTGAACGTCACTATCAAGGACTATGCGCCCTTGTGGACATTTGTGACCGGCTCCGGCACCTCCGAACTCAAGACCGCCACGTTAACCGCGGCGGATGGTGGGGTCTTAATTGACAGCAGTGGAGGGTCGGTCGCATCGATTTCCATCGGAAGCAAAGCGACACCTGCGACCATCAGCACGACCTTTTATTACCTGGGAAGTTCCGCCAAGCTTTCCTCAGATGGCGGCCAATGCACGATAGATTTCGATGGCGAAACAGCCACTGGACAGGATTGCGGCTGTTTGACGGTTAATCCGAACCAGACGTTGCTCGTTGCCGCAGATACGCCATGCTGACCGCAAAGGGGGCCTAAGCCGCCGGGGGCAACTTCGGCGGCCCGACTGAACAATCGCCTTTGCGGCTATGGCTATATGCCCCGAGGCCCAGATTGCCACTTGTCTGGGTTGCTGGGAGAACGTCGCTGACGACCTGCTGGGCGATGCTGATTTTGTGAACGCTGTCGATCTGGCTCCAAATGGACCCTGACGCATCCATCACTATGATTGAGGGTGGTGTTACGGTAAAATTGTGGGATGCACCGGCCATGCCGATGCATCCCGTGATAAATGTTTTTGTAAAAGTCTGATGCGTTTCAAAATGAAGTATTTCTAATCTTGGGCGATCCCGAGGGACTGTAAATTTGAGGATTTGAAATCAGTGACTGCGAGGGTATCGTGCATCACAAGAAGCAATCCATACCGTGATCAGGGTATGGCCAGACATCTGGCGGTCGCATGAGCGATACAGATTCCCGGATTGCGCGGGTACGCAGCCTGATTTTTGAATCCGTCTCACGAAGCGATCTGTTCGACTCTCTCCTGGACGAGGTCGATGGGTTGATACACGCCCCCAATGCCAACGGTATTGATGCGCTTTCTCCGGATTTTGCCGATGCGACCACAACCGCCCATCAGGCCGCGGCTGCCGGGCAGGGTACAACCGAAGTGCGGTTCAGCATAAGCCGCAAAGGGCGCGTATTGGGGGGATCGGCGCGCGCGATTTCACTTTTTAGCCTGTCACCGGGGGAAAGCCTCTATAAGCGCCTCGGCGAAAGCGGGCGATCGGTTCTGAAATCGCTCTGTTCGGGCAGGCGATCTCAGGTAATGTTCACTCTGTTTGCCGATCCGCGCCCGCGTCCGGTACTGGTGTTGGCCCAATATGCGGATGATGGCACGATTGATGCCTTTGCGATCCTGGTGCAATGGAACAGCGCCATTGCCCCTTTGCTGCGAGACGGGTTTGCGCTGACCGAAGCCGAGGTCGATATCGTCGAGCTTTTGTTTCAGGGCAATTCCCCAAAAGAGATTGCGCGGCGCCGCGACCGCTCGCCCGACACGGTCAGAACCCAATTGCACACCATCTGTCAAAAGACCGATACCCATGGGATCAGCGACGTTGTGCATCTGGTCTATGGGCTGATTGCCACTGTAAACCACATCCAGTCTGAACGCAGTGCACAGTTGCAAGGCAACTACATGATCAAATTGCCAAGTGGCCGTGCCATGGACGTCGAAGTCACCGGCCCGGTCGAAGGGCGGCCGCTTTTGTTTCTGCATGGCTGCCTGGGTGGGCGACGTCTGCATGCCAAGGCTCTGCAGGCTTTGTCTCATCGCCGGATCGTTGCGCCGGGACGGGCGGGGCATGGGCAAACCCGGCTGGATGCACGCACAGACCTGAACGGTATGGTCGGTGATCTGGAGGCGCTGCTGGACCATTTTCGCATGACCCAACTGGATATTCTCAGCTATGATCTTGGTGTGCCTTTCGCCCTGTGGCTGGCACAGCGTATCCCCGAAAGAGTAGGGTCTGTCACCTGCATCGCGCCCGTACCACCGCTGCTGCGCTGGGCAGATCTGATGGCGTTGCCGGCTGAAACGCGTGTGTTTTCCGTTCTGTCACGGCTCAACCCGTCGGCGGCACGGTATCTTGCTTTGCTGGGAGGGCAGCGCATTTTGCGGCAAGGCCCGCAAGGGTTTGGCAATATCGTCTTCAAGACTTCGCCTTTCGACCGGGACCTTATGCAATCCAATCCCGAGATGCAGCGCCTGTTCTGGCACGGTCATGCCTGGCACGTCGAACATGGCCCGGACGGGTTTCTGGCGGATGCACGTCTCTCGTCCAAAACCTGGGATGCCGATCTGTCACGCCTGTCGGTGCCGGTGAAATTTGTTGCCGGGCAAGAAGATCGCAATGTACCGCCAAAGGCCTTGTCGGCTCTCGCTGATACAGTTGGCGCGGAGCTTATTCAGGTGCCGGACGGGGGGCACACCCTGCTGCATTCCGACCCTGATATCTGGCCTGCGCATCTCTAAAGCGTCACACCCTTTATCTGAGACAGGGGAAAGGTGAGGCGCTGCAAGACATATCAATGGTGTGGGCGTTCCGCCTTAAACCCGTGATGCAGGTTCAAGGCGGAACGCTTTAGAGGCGCAAATCAATGGTATTTATCGAATTCCTCGACAGATGCGCAGCTCAGGTCACCTGTGGGATAGATATGCGCCTCGGCTGGTACGTCGGTGTGAAACACAATCGCTTGCAGGGCGCGATCCGGCGCGTCGACCAGCAATTCTGCGGGCATATCGACATAGCATGCCAGACGCCCTTGCTCGGCAAGCTCCTCGCAGCGCACCGTTCCGCTCGCCGCGCGAATAAGGACATCCCCATACTCCACAAGGATCACGCTGCGCTCTAGTAAGTCATGCGTGACCGACAGCTCGGTGTTGATATCGCAAATCTCTCCGGCCAGACCGGCAGATGCCAGAAGGCTCAGACCTGCTGCACAAGAAATGATTTTCATGGATCCTCTCAGACGGTTTTGTCACTCGTCCCAAAGTCTGGCAAAGCAATGCACCAGCGCCATACCGCAACTGCGGTATGGCCGCGCTGAACAGACATCACTGTTTTTCAGGCCGGGCGGTCTGTGTTCGATGAACTTCGCGAAACATCTCGATTGGTTAAGGCCGCCGCCGCAGCGGATAGATGCGCAGACAGCCGTCGTGACCTTCGCTTACCTCGGCCTCGATGCCGTACATCAGGCGCAAGATGTCAGGGGTCAGGACTTCCGGCGCAGTGCCGGATGTCACCGCACGGCCCCCTTCAAGCGCGAGAAACCGGTCGGCAAATTGCGCGGCCAGGTTCAGATCATGCATCGCCACGCTGATGATCGTGTCGGAGGATCTGGCGTGTTCACACAACCGTTCCAGCGCCAGCAGTTGATGCCGCAGGTCCAGCGCGGCGGTCGGCTCGTCCAACAGCAGCACTTTGGGCGCGCGAAACAGGGCTTGTGCCAGAAACACCAACTGGCGTTGCCCGCCGCTGATCTCGTCCAGCCCCCGGGCGCGCAGATCAGTCAGGCCGAACACCTCCAGCGCCGTCATCGCCTGGTCCACAAATTCGGACGGCACCCGCATTTTCAGCGTGCCCACCCGACCCAGCAGCACAACTTCCAACACCGTCAGTGACGAGATCGCCCCCAGATCCTGCGGCATGTATCCGATCTGATGTCGACACTCAGCCGGGGTCAATAACGCACCTGACAGGGCGATATCTCCTTTCGAGACTTGCAGCCCTGCCATTGCTTTCAGCAACGTGGTTTTTCCGGCACCGTTACAGCCGATCAGCGCGGTGACCTGCCCGGCGGGCCAGCTGTCGGTGATGCCGTTCAGGATACGGTTGCGCCCATAGGACACCGAAAAATCGTGGATGAACAAGCTCACCAATGCCTCCGTTGATGTCTGAGGATCAGGAAAAACAGGAACGGCACACCGATCAGTGCGGTCACGATGCCGATGGGAACTACCCCGCCGGGCGAGACGAGTTTCGATAGGATCGAGGCTCCGGTCATGGTGATCGCGCCGGTCAGGGCCGACATGGGCAAAAGGATGCGTTGATCCTCGCCCACCAGCATGCGGGCGATATGCGGGGCCACCAGCCCGACAAAGCCAATCGTGCCGACAAAGGCCACACCGCCTGCGGTCAACAGGGCGACCAGACCAAACAGCTTGATCCTTAGCCATTGCATGTCGACGCCAATGGCCGCCGCGCGCGCATCGCCCAGCCGCAGGGCCGTGAGTTGCCACAGGTTGGGCAGCACCGCGAGGCTGGCGAACAGAAAGATCGTCGCGACAATCGGCACATTCGTCCAGTTGGCCTTTAGCAGCGATCCGAACAGCCAGAACACGATGGATTGCAGGATTTCGGGCGAGGCCAAATATTGCACAAGGCTTTGCGCCGATTGGAACATGAACAGCGTCGCGATCCCGGCCAACACCATGATTTCCGGGCTCATCCCGCGTATCCGGGCAAAGGCGAAAACAATCACCGCTGCAAGCGTGCACATCACGAAGGCTGCCAGCGGGACGGTCAGCCAGGGCACCAGGGGCAGGGTGATGCCGCTCAGAATGACAAGGCCCGCGCCAAAGCCTGCCGCCGCAGAAAAGCCCAGCGTATAGGGGATTGCCGAGGATGGTCTGCATATGCACCCCTGCCGTGCCAAGGGACGTGCCCACCAGAACGGCCATCAGGGTCATCGGCAGGCGGATATCCTGCACGATGATGCGGGTGGTCGAACTGGCACTATCCGGCGCAAACAATCCGCGCAGCACCTCACCTACGTTCAGCATCGCCGGGCCGGTCAGAATGTCGATGATCACCAACACAGCAAGCACCGCCGCCGTGGCCCCCAGCCACGCCAAACGGCGCGCCATCATCCGCCCGTAGGCCTGCGCCGCCGGGGCATCCGGGAATGTCCCGGAGCAACCTCTGCCTGCTCCGGGGTGATCTGCATCATGGCAGTTGCGTCATGTAAGTGCCTTTGAAGGCGATCGGCATATAGGTCTCAAAGAACCGGTCCAGCGAGGCTTGCGGGTCAAGATTGCCAAATTCCTCGGGGTACATCGCCTTGGCAAGAAACTGCAGGAAGGCATAATCGTAAAGCGTGCGGTTGCCGCCGTGATAGATGCCAAATATGGCGCCGTTTTTCACCGCATCCAGATCGGCCCAGCCGGGACGGTCCATATAAGCCGCCATGCGCTCATGGGTCAGCGCGCTGTCCACGCCCGGCCCCATGATCACGGCCTGATCGCGCCCGGCCCAGCCCGAGCCCGCCAACAGGATCACCTGCGGGTTCTGCGATAACACATATTCCGGGCTCAACTGTCCCCAGTTGCTGATCTGACCATCTGCAATGTTGGTCGCGTTCAGTTGATTGATCACGCTGCCCCATTGGGTGTTGGAGTATGAATTGTCGATCTCGTCCTTACCTTTGCGACCCAGTTCGACATAGACTTTGGGTGCGCTGCCCTCGGGGATCGATGCCAGACGCTCCACGATCGCTCCCACCTGACCTGCATATTCATCGGCCAGGGTTTGGGCGCGGTCTTCGGCCCCCATGATCTGTCCCAGCAAGAGGGTGGAGGCGACGTGCTTTTCAACCGTTTGCGCGTTGTAATCCAGCACCACAACCGGGATGCCTGCGGCCTCGATCCGGCTCGCCATCTCACCCAGGGCATTGTATTGCCAGGCCGCCATGAGGGCCACATCAGGTTCGGCGGCAATGACCGCTTCAGCGAGAAGGTTCCGGCCTCTACCTCGCCCACATCGACCAGATCGTTCAGGCGCGGGATTGCGGCGGCATAGGTCTGCCATTGCAGATTGCGCCAGCCCTCCCAAGTGTCTTTCGAGATTGCGACAACCCGGTCATAGGCGTCCGGGCCACCGACGGCCATGAAGTCTTCATAGTAGAACCCCAGCAGGATGCGTTCAGGGTTTTCCGGAATTTCAACACTGCGGTCCAGCGTGTCGGTCACGGTGATGGTACCCGCCCAGACGGGCGGGGCGAAAGAGGCCACAAGGGCGGCAGCGGCAAAGCCGCGTCTGAAAGATGTGAGCATCGGTTTTCCTTAAGACCTCTGCATAATTCAGGGTTCCGCCAAACTTTAGATTTTGATATCTTTAGGCCAATCGGATTTGGATGGCGATATGGACCTGTTTTTACGTGAAGCGACGGATCGGATTGGATTTGAAGACCCGCTTTTCAAGATCGATGCGCTTTTGGACTGGGGTGAGTTTTCCGCCATTCTGAACCGCGGTCCTGGACGGTCTGGTTTGGGCCCTTCCGGCTATACACCTCTTGTTTTGTTCAAGTGCCTGTTAGTGGGTCAGTGGCATGGCTTGTCGGACCCGAAGCTTGAACGTGCCTTAAAGGTCCGGCTGGATTTCATGCTGTTTTGCGGGCTTGATCTACATGGCCCTGTGCCAGATGAGACCACCCACTGTCGATTTCGCAATGCATTGGTTCACGCTGGTGTCTATGATGATCTTCTCGCCGAGGTTTGCCGACAGATCGAGAAACACGGCCTCAAGCTCCAGGCAGCCGAGGCGGCGATTATCGACGCAACCCTGATAGAGAGCGCCGCCCGCCCGCGGACCCATATCGAGGCGCCGCAGGATCGCGAAGAAGGCGACACACAGGAGAACCCGGATGTGCACTACAGCGCAGATAAGGATGCCCGCTGGGTGAAGAAGGGCTCAAAGTGCACGCTGGGCTTCAAGGGTTTTGCCCGCACAGACGAAGAGGGGTACATCGACAAGGTGCATGTCACGCCCGCCAATGCGGGCGAAAGCCCGGAGTTCAAAACGATGATCAAGGGGGCCAGTGCGCAGCGCGTATTGGCCGACAAGGCCTGCGCGGGCAAAGCCAACAGAGCCGCCATGAAAGGACAGCACCGCGATGGCATCATGCGCAAGGCTGCACGGAACCGCCCTTTGCGCCAGTTCGAGAAACGTTTCAACAAGCAAATCTCCAAACGTCGGTTCCGGGTTGAGCAGTGCTTTGGCACGATGAAACGTCTCTTCGGTCTACACCGCGCGCGCTACTTTGGTGTCGCTAAAACCCATGCGCAGATGGTCATGGCCGCCATCTCGCAGAACCTCCTCAAGGCCGCAAACAAAATAACTCTCAACCAACAAACCCAGGCAATCGCGTAAACCAAACCCGCAAAACCAATCCGCCTCAAATCCAGAGGCGGAACCCAAAAGTCGGCTCAAAAATCAATAAATCCCCAAATAGCGCAATCACGCAGAGGTCTTTCCTTTGAGTCACATGAGGACGTCACCGCCATTGCGGGCGGTTTCTGGTTCGATTCAGGTTAGTGAGATCAAAGGATTGGGGGCGCGCGGCTTTGAAAAGAGGCGGTCAGGCGCAGAGGCGGGTCCAGATCGGCAGCCATCGAGGCACGGGTTTGAAAGCCGCATCCAAGCGCACTCCAGGATGTGTTGCCCCGTGCGGCGATATCTATCGCGACGCCGAAGGACTGACACCAATCGCATCCGCCCGTCGCGACTTGCTCAACCGGCTCACCGGTGTCTGGATCAATGAGGATCTGCGTGGTGCCATAGGACGAGCAGATCTCGATCTGCATCGCATTGGCGGGCGCAGCCCCCATCAGACCTATCATGGCAAACTGAGTCAGCAGCCAGGTCAATGCCGGGAACAGCATCCCGAATTTGATGAATCGTGATTGTTTCACGGGTTCGCGCAGCCCTTCGTTTGCGACGGTATTGCTGGCAGCTTTCGCCAGTATGGTCAATCGAAACTGGCAGGGTGCGACGATTGTACGGCAGGGCTTTCATCCCCCGTGGATTGCGATAAGGTTTCGGCTCTGCTTGCCATTCGAGATGCCACCAATGTCTGATGCCTCGCCTTTGTCCCTGACCGACCGCGCGCGGGGTGCGCTCTGGGGGCTTGCGCTGGGTGATGCGCTGGGGATGCCGTCACAAACGCTGGCGCGCGAACAGATTGCGCAGCATTATGGCCCGATTACCGATTTCATCGCGCCGTTCGAGGATCACCCGTTTTCCCATGGCCTGAAGGCCGCGCAGGTGACGGATGACACCGAACAGGCCCTGTTGTTGGCAAAGAGGTTGATCGCCGAACCGGATGGGTTTGATCCTGTGGGTTGGGCCAACGATCTGCTGGCGTGGGAGGCTGACATCCGCCGTCGCGGTCTGCGCGATCTTCTGGGTCCGTCCACCAAGGCGGCGCTGGATGCGATTTTGGCTGGGGTTGATCCGGACGAGGCATCGAAGGGCGGCACAACCAACGGCGCGGCGATGCGCGTGGCCCCGATTGGGATTGCCACAGCGGCGGATGATATCACGGCGTTTGTTGACCGGGTCGAATTGTCCAGCCGTGTGACCCATAACACGGGCGAGGCGATTGCCGGGGCCAGTGCCGTGGCCGCCATGATCAGCGCGCTGCTGGAGGGCGCGGGGATGGTGCCTGCTTTTGATGTCGCCTTGCGGGCCACCGCCGAAGGACAGAAACGCGGGCATCCCGCAGGCGCGCCCGATATGACAGCGCGGATTGAGGCGGCGGTGACGCTGGCCAAAACCGGCCCGGACATCGACGTGTTCGCCGATGCGGTGGGCACCTCGGTTGCCTCGCATCACGCTGTTCCATCTGCCTTTGGGCTGCTGTTCATGGGCGCTGGCGATGTGTGGGCGACGGCGGTGATGGCCGCCAATATCGGCGATGACACCGATACGATCGGCGCGATGGCCGGCGCGATGGCCGGGGGAGCCTCGGGCGCGACAGCACTTCCACAGGACAAGGTAACGACCCTGCGCGCGGCCAATGGCCTTGAGATTGACGGCATCGTCGAGGGCCTTCTGGCCCTGCGGTGCAAAGGGATACCCGCATGAGCACCCCTCCGCGCATCCTCCAGCTCCACGGCGTGATTGTCGATGTGATCTACAATGTTGAGGCGCTGCCTGAACGGGGTGGCGAAGCCATTGTCACTGGGTTTCAGACCACTCCCGGGGGTGGGTTCAACGCAATGGTGGCCGCAGCGCGTATGGGCGCCGAGGTGCATTATGGCGGCGCGATCGGCACCGGACCGTTTGGGCAGATGGTCAGCATGGGGTTGGTCGCTGAAGGCATCCCCGCGCTGCAAACGCCGGACCCAAAGCGTGATCAGGGCTGCTGTACTGTCCTGATCGAACCCGATGGGGAACGCAGTTTTGTGGCCCATGAAGGGGCCGAGGGACATGTCTCACTGGCTGACCTGACCGCGCTGCCACTGGGGGATTATGCGTGGAAAATCCTGTCAGGCTATGCGCTGCATTATTCGGGTTCTTGCCCGGCCTTCACCGGCTTGTTTAGCAACAGGCCCATCAACGGGCTGGTGTTTGACCCATCCCCGGTTGTGGCGGCCTTGCCGAAAGACGCTCTGAGCGCGGTCCTGTCCTGCGCCACATGGATCAGCGCGAACCAGGCCGAGGCGGAAACCCTGACCGACACAAGCGACACCGCAGAGGCGGCGTTGATCTTGGCGAAAAACCGCCCCAATGGTGGAGCCATTGTGCGTATCGGGTCCGAAGGCTGTGTGCTGGCGATGGGCACAGAGGCGGCGCATTTGCCGGGCTATCCTGTCGCGGCCATTGACACCAACGGCGCGGGCGACACACATGTTGGGGCCTTTGTTGCGGCGCTGCTACTGGGTAAGAAACCAATTGATGCCGCCCGCATCGCCAATATCGCTGCGGCCCTGTCGACCACCCGACCGGGTCCCGCCTCCGCCCCAAACCGTGCCGAAATCGCACGTATCGAAGACATGACATAGGCTGGCATCCAGGCCAGCCCTGACACAGACCTGACAGAGGAGACTTTCGATGACATATCTCAAACCCACGCTTTTTGCTTCGGTTCTGGCCCTTGCGGCCAGCGGTGCGATGGCCGATGAAATCCGCGTTCTGAACTGGCAGGGCTATGGCACCGATCTGGATTGGGCCGTTGCCGAGTTTACCGAGGCCACGGGTCACACGGTGGTGCATGAGTATTTCAATTCCGAGCAGGAAATGCTGACCAAGCTGCGCACCAACCCCGGCGCCTATGACGTGGTGCTGATCAATGCCGCCTTCACCCCGCAAGCACAGGAAGAAGGGCTGATCGGGCCGATTGATGCCTCGATGGTGGGCAATATCGGTGATGTCGCACCTGATTTTCTGGCCAACGCCGCACTGAATGCCGGGGGTGAATTGCACGGTGTGCCGTGGACCTGGGGCCTGACCTCGTTTGCGATCAATACGTCTTCGGTGTCCGAAGCTCCGACCTCAATCAAGGTGATGTGGGATGAGGCCTATAAGGGCCGTGTGTCGATCCGTGACGATGCGCTGGAAAGTGTGCAATTGGCCGCCCTGGCCACCGGGCAGGACATCAACAATATCGAAGACCTCGATGCCGTCAAAACCGCCCTTGCGGATCTCATGCCACAAATCCGCACCTTCTGGGGTTCGGAAAACGACTGGAACCAGTTTATGGCCGCCGGTGAGCTGGACATGGCCACCTTTTGGTCCGGGTCCGCCGCGCGGTCGCAAGCCGCTGGCCTGCCGGTGCAGTTCGTGGTGCCTGAGGAAGGCGCGATTGGCTGGCTGGATGGTCTGTCGATCCCTGCCACTTCCGAGAACAAAGAGGCCGCACATGCCTTCATCGACTGGATGATCGATCCCGCCTTCTACGTGCGCTGGGACGCCGAGGGCGCGCCTGCCTCGGCCAACTCGGCTGCCGCTGCGGCGTTGTCCGAGGACGCGTTCAACCGCAAGGTTCTGGGCGATCCGGAAGTGGCAGCCCTTGTGCAGTTTCAGGAGCCTGTATCGGACGAGGTCCGCGAGTCCTATCTGGCGCTTTGGCAAGAACTGAAGGCCGCGCAGTAACGTGCCGTGTAGGGCGGGATGATACGGGTTTTCAACCGGGACGGGGTGCGCGCCGCTCTCCTGTTGTCGCCCGCTTATCTGTGGTCGACAGCGGCGATCTTTCTGCCGCTGTCGGCGATGCTGTATTTCAGTCTGCTCTCGGACGTGCCCTTTGGCGGGGCCGAGTGGGAGTATACGCTTGAAAACTACCAGGCGTTTTTCCAGACCGGCACCTATGCCACCTTGCTGTGGAAGTCGCTGAAACTGGGCCTGACGGTCACCGCGGTCTGCGTGTTGATCGGCTTCCCCTGCGCCTATGTGCTGGCCAAGGTGATCAAGGGGCGCTCGCGCGAGGCCCTGTTTTTGCTGATTATTCTGCCGTTCTGGTCCAATTCACTGGTGCGGATATTTTCCTGGGCCATTGTATTGCGCGGCAATGGTGTGCTTAATCTGGCGCTGAATGCGGTGCTGCCGTTTGACGTGCGGCTGGGGTTGATGTTCACCCCCTCCGCCGTCGTGATCGGATTGGTGCATTCCTATCTGCCCTACGTGATCCTGACGACCTATCTGGCGCTGCAGGCGATTGACGACAATCTGATCGACGCAGCCCGCTCCATGGGGGCCAGGAAACGCACGATCCTGTGGCGATTGATCCTGCCCTTGTCGCTGCCCGGCCTTCTGGCGGGCGCGGTGCTGGTCTTTGTGCCGGTGGTTGGCTCGTTCATGGAGCCGCGGATTTTGGGCGGGCGGTTCGGCACCTATTACGGCACGGTGATCGAGGATCAGTTTGTGGCGGTGTTCAACTGGCCCCTGGGTGCGGCGCTGTCGTTTATCCTGCTGGCGGTGGTGCTGGTGATCCTTGCGGTCTTCTCCCCCATCCTGCGAAGGGCCCAGACATGAGCGCGCGCTGGTTGTCCCATCTGGGCCGCGCCTGGCTGGCCCTGATCCTGATCTTTCTCTACGCACCGATTTTCATCATGGCGCTGATGTCGTTCAACGCCTCGCCCTATTATCAATTGCCGTTCGAGTTCTCGACGCAGTGGTATGGTGACTTGTCCGAGAATGCCGAGATCAAAGCCGCCGCGGTCCGATCTATTGTCATTGCCCTGATCACCACGGTCATCGCCACCGGGCTGGGCACAGCGGCAGCTATCGCGCTATTCCGCTACGAATTCAAAGGCAAGACGCTGTTTCAGGTGCTGTTGTTTCCGCCCATCGCGATCCCGTGGCTGATCACCGGCACGGCGATGCTGATCTTTTTCTATGGCATCGGGATTGGTCGGGGCACGCCCTCGGTTCTGATCGGGCATGTGGCGCTGGCGTTGCCTTACGTGATCGTCGTGGTCATGGCGCGGCTGGCGACGTTTGACAAAACGCTGGAAGAGGCGGCGCGCTCGCTTGGGGCCTCAAGCTGGACGGTCACATGGCGCGTCACCTTGCCGTGGATTTTGCCCGGCGTCATTGCTGGCGCGCTGTTTGCTTTTGCCGTCAGCTTTGATCAGTTCGTGGTGTCTTATTTCCTGTCTGAACCGGGGGATACGACCTTGCCGGTTCTGATCTACACCTCGATCCGCAAGGGGTTCACGCCGGAAATCAACGCGGTCTCGACCCTGATCATCGTTGTGTCGATGGCCATCATGCTGGTGGCTGCGCGGTTTTCAAATTTCGGAGGACGCCGCTGATGTCGCAGGTATCCGTGGAGCATATCACCAAATCCTTTGGCAAGCTGAAGGCGTTGGACGATGTGTCGATGGAGTTTCCCGATGGCGGTATGTTCGCGCTGTTGGGTCCGTCGGGTAGCGGCAAGACCACATTGTTGCGTGCAATCGCCGGGTTCATACGGCCGGATGCGGGGCATATCCGCCTTGGCGACATCTCGGTTGAAAACGTGCCCGTCGAAAAGCGTGACATTGGCATGATGTTCCAGAATTACGCGCTTTTCCCCAATCTCAGTGTGGCCGACAATATCGGCTTTGGTCTGCGGGTGCGCAAAGTCGGTGCTGCCGAGGAAACGCGCCGGGTGAAAGATGCGCTGGAGCTGGTGCAGTTGAATGATCTGGGCGCGCGCAAACCGCACGAGCTGTCCGGTGGGCAACGCCAACGCGTTGCTCTGGCCCGCGCCTTTGTGACCAATCCGCGTGTGTTGTTGTTGGATGAACCGCTTTCGGCGCTGGATAAAGCCTTGCGGATCGACATGCAGATCGAGCTGAGGCGCATCCAGCGCGAGATCGGCATCACCACGATTTTCGTGACTCACGATCAGGACGAGGCGCTGACCCTGGCCGACGAAATCGGTATCCTGAAAGACGGGCGCATGGTGCAATCCGGCCCCCCGCGCGAGGTTTACAACGCGCCCGCCAGCGTTTTTGCTGCTGAGTTTTTGGGCGAGGCCAATATCTTTGACGGGCAGGCGGGACCTGAAATGCTGACGCTTAGCGATGGCAATACAATCCGTATTCCGCCCGGGTCCGAACAGGCAACAGGCTTTGCCATACGCCCGGAAAACATGGCTATTTCTGTCACCCAGCCGAACGATGCCGATGGGGCCTGCGTAACTGGCATCCTGGTGCAACGTGTCTTTGCCGGGGCGATGGCCACCTGCATTGTTGAGGTCGCGGGGCGACGTATGAAGGTGATTGCGCGCGATCGCGATCTGCCTGACTTGCCGGATACAGGGCCGGTTTGGCTGAGTTGGGAGCGTCAAAGTGTCATCCCAATTGCCACGCCTTAGAAAATCAGTGAAAAAGGCGCTGTCTGGCCGGGAAGCGTTGCAATAAGATCAACGTTGACGATTTTTGTTGGTATACTCCCGCGACCGAATTGACCAGAAGATTTGAGGTCAGATCAGCTTGTATTCCTTGAGAGAAAGGATCCTGAAATTGTCGGTAACAGTGTCGCGAAAATCGCGCCGTTTGTCGGGTAGGGTTTGGCGGAAGAAGTTGAGAATGGCCTCGGTGAACTGGTTGAACGTGGCGTAATGGCGATTATGGGTGATGCAGTCGTGCATGACACCCCAAAGGCGCTCAATCGGGTTGAGATGCGGGGCGTATGCCGGCAGGAACTTCAACTTCACCCGACGTTCGGGGCTGTGCAGCCATGGCTGGAGTATCCTGGCATGGTGATAACGCGCATTGTCGACAAAAACATGGATGGTCGTTTTGGTTGGGGTGTTGCGCTCCGGCTTTTCCAGCATGAGAGTGTCGTTTGGGCATTGATCTTCCCGCCTTCCACAAAGGTGAACCGGAACGTTTCAAGATCGAGCGCACCCTGAATATTGAGGCGCCTGCGCCCCGATGTTGCCTTCAGGGCCGTCTTTTGCCCCTTCGGGAACCGGCCATGGGCGGGACGGCTCCGATGCTCGGGATGCACAGCATCGGAGAAGACCACCATCCCATCGCCTGCAAGTTCGGTCATCAGGGCCTCATACATGGCGATAAACGCCGCCTGTTTGACTTCATCGGCCTGTGCAGGCGGCAATCGTGGCTGTTTATACTCAAACCCCGGACGGCGCATCAGCCTGGCGGCCCCCGAGGGACTGTAGCTCTGCCCGTATTCCGCCGGAACATACGCACAGACCTCGTCTACGTTCCGTGCCGGGTTTTCGGCAAAACGGGCTTTCAAAGCCCGTTCGCGCTCCCCCGACAAATGCCCTTGTCGCTGGCTGTAATCCTTCAAGCCGAAAAACGACAGCCCCGCCCCGGAAAAGGCAAACCGCCACTCCGTCAGAACCGTCGGTCCGATATCCAGAATCCGGCAAACCGTTCCGGCGTCTTCTTCTGCATCCAACAGCGGAAACGCACGGGCGCGCCTCCAGACAAGCGCTTCAACCTTGCGGCGGCGGCAAATGGCCTCAAGGGCCAGGCGCTGATCGGCAGATAGCGAAACCGTTTTGTGGGGCTTGTTCATGCTCTCAAAGTGCATGCTGTGATACGAATGACCATGCGGCAAATTGAATCAACCTCTCTACAAATTCTTCAGGTCAATTCAGGCGCAGTAGTATACCTAAATTACACGAGACCCCTTCGAAGGACTGTTTGCCGACGGCCCCAATCAACAAACAGCCGCTCACCCGCAGGATGGCGCTGCCGCATCACCGGCGACAATCGCCCCTCCCATCGCGTGTAGAGTTCGCAGTACCGACTGTATCCGTAGCCATCGGGATAAATCCCGCGATACTCCTCCCACAGCAGCGCCAGCGTCACGCCCTTGCGGCGCAGTTCTGCATGCACATAGGCCCAATCAGGTTGGGGAACCGACCGCGACGACGCGCCAGGTTGATGTGGAAACAGCCGCTGCTCAAGATCGACATCCGACAGATCATCGGGCAATGGCCAAACCAATCCGGCCACATCAGCACGTCGAAAATACTCCGATACCGTCGCCCGGCCCAACGACAGGCTCTGCGCCACTTGACGCCCTGAAAATCCATCTGCTCGAAGCCGCAGGGCTTCCCGTATCTTGCGCATCGACAATCTCTGCATCGCGCCACCTCCCATTCAAAAAGAACGGCAAGGTAGCCAGTTAAAGATCGCCTCAAAACAGACGCCAAAACCCCGGATCAGGGGTGGCCGGATGCCCCGGTTTGAGTGGCCGGGTTAAATCGGTACGGGTGGCCGGATGCTATCGGTATAGGTGGCCGGATCACACTGGAATGCGCAATCAGCTGTCGAAAAGGTGGAAAACTATGATAACATTTTCACCAAACAACTTAGGGCGGGCGTGAGATATGTTGGAAAGTGCCAGCAAAAATTTTAGTGGATCAGTTCCTGTGCGTTTCAGCATGGTCTTGTCGGTTGACGCGATGGAGCGGCATCCGTCGGATACCGTTCTGTACCGCGACAAGGACTTAATCGTGTGCCCGACATTGGGTTCTTTTCTACCGTTCTGGTATTTGATAATCCCGACCCAACACTATTTGAACTTCTCTGATTGGGAGAGAAGCGCGGTTGGCAATTCTGCCGCATCGCAAATTCGGCGGCTTGTTGTGAACGCATTGGGTGAAGATGCAGACTTCATTTGGTTTGAACATGGCCCTTCCAAACGCGGATCGATCACGGGTTGCGGAGTGGACCATGCGCACTTGCATGTGATATTGGACTCGGGTTTTTCTGCGGCCGATTTGCTTCAAGCAACCGCTCAACTTGGCGTAAAGAGTTGGCACCGCTCTACCTTTGACGATGTCTTTGGTCACCGTACAGATGAAGGTGAGTATCTGGCATTTGGAGACTCATCGACGGGACATTTTAAGAACTTGCTGGAACCCGTAGGTTCGCAGTTTTTTAGGCGTGCCGTGTATTGTCTACGGGGCAACCGTTCAGACTGGGACTATAGGCAGCACCCCCATCAGGATATTGCGCAGCAATCTGTTGATAGGGTCCTCAACAAAAAGGTATCCAGATAAAGGCCAGGGTAATGGGTGTTTTATTGTCTAATCCGGAAGATCGAAAAGATCCGACAGGAGGCTTTGCAAGTCCGGCGAAACCTGATGAGTACACGGACAATCGCAAGCTGTGGGAGTGGGAAAGTAAGTTCCCCGATGCAGCGCAAAAGGCGATAAAGTTCGAAGCTCGCGTCCTCATATTGGCGCTTCTGGTAACGCTGATATTAGCAGGGTTGTTTCTGGGCTTGGGCGATGCAAGCTTCGAGTTCAAGGTGCCAATTGGAGAGACGCCGCCAGCCTTCTTTGTTAGCTGCAAGCTGCTTGCGACATTTTTCACTGGTTGCGTCGGTGGCGTCACTTTCTCCATAAAATGGCTAGTCCATACTCCCGCAACCGGGAGATGGCATCTAGATCGCCGATATTGGCGCCTCTTGGTCCCATGTGTTGGGGGCGTTTATGCTCTTATAGTGTTGACTTTGTTTGATGCAGGCTTGTTCGCAAGAGCAGACAACGGAACGGCGAACATAGCTAGTTTCTCACCAGCACTGGCTTTCTTGGTCGGCTACTTTTCAGACGGAGTAAGCGGCTTGTTGTCTAACGTCGCTAATGCAGTCTTTGGGACGCTGGAGAAGAAGTGACCCGAGACTTCTATTTTTCAACCGATGAACCATGGCTTGATTGGTCAGCGGCCGAACCTTTGCAAACTATACCGGACTTACCCCAAAACCCAAAACCCGAAATTTTTGGTGTGTGACAACCCTGAAGTTGTCTGACACCTGAGTTTGGAAGGTTTTCCATTCTTTGGGCAGGGTTTCTCGAAAGAACCTGAGGATCGCATTCGCGAACTGCTTTTGCGTTGAGTAGTGGCGATTGTGGGTGACGCATTGGTGCATGACGGCCCATAATCGTTCAATCGGGTTCAGGTGCGGGCAGTATGGCGGCAACTGGATAAGGTGGATGCGGCAGTCTGGTCTTGCGAGAAACGCCCTGACATCTGGCCCTTTGTGATAGGGCGCGTTGTCCCAAATCACATGAATGAGGTGTTTGTCAGGATTGCGCGCCTCAATCTTGGCGAGAAGCTGCGCGGCGCTGACCCCGTCGACGGTGGTTGGCTCGACAAAAGGTGTGTCGAAGGTTTCAAGATTGAACGCGCCATGGATATTCACGCGGCCTCGCCCTGCAGTGGTCGGGACTGCGGGGTTTGGGTAGTGGGTCACTTTGAAATTAGATAGTTTGCCCTCGCGCGAGGGAGTGCTTATCTTAGGGCCATGACAGATAAACCCAAAAGACCACGTGACGCCAACCAGCTTGCCCACATGATTGTGGGGATCGTCACCGGTGATGAGGTAAGGCATGAGCCTGATACGTCAGGTCAAATCGCAGGCGGGAAGAAGGGCGGCAAGGCGAGAGCGGAAAAACTCTCACCGGAGCAGCGCAGTGAAATTGCGCACAAGGCGGCAGCATCCCGCTGGAAAGACGACAAATGACAGCAGAAATTGCTATTATGAACAAGTCTGCAGTCGTACTGGCTGCAGACAGTGCCGTAACGATTGGGTCGGGCGGTGGGGCAAAAATTTTCAACACTGCCAACAAAATATTTGAGATCAGCGATGGCTCACATATCGGGTTAATGATTTTTAACAGCCTTGAATTCATGGGCTTGCCGCTTGAGGTTCTTGCAAAAGAATTTCGACGAGAGAGGGGCGGCAAGAAATTCGCGACTGTAAATGAGTGCCGTACAGATTTCCTTAGTTATTTGGGGACTGAAGTTGGCTTTTCAGACGGAGACAAAGATCAGAATTTTATGAGCGTTGCCCACAGCGCAATGATTGAAGCCAATAGAAATTTTGACAGAGCACTCAACATACACGTTAGAGAAACTGGGCGGGTCTTGGTTAGGGCCTGTTGACATTCGGGGTTCCCATTTTGCCTGAAGTCTGATTCAAGCTTCCAAAATGGAGGTGTTGATGGACGCAAATCGTTTGGCTGTTTCCGATGAGCTTTGGGAGAAGATTGAGCCGCTTATACCGGGCAAGGCAGGCGATCCGGGTGTTACCGCGCGCAATAATCGCCGGTTTATGGAAGCAGTATTATGGCGCGTACGCACAGGGTCCCCATGGCGGGATTTGCCCAAAGAGTTTGGCAACTGGAACAGCCAGTTCAAGCGATTTCGTCGATGGGCCAGGAACGGCGTGTTCGAGAGTCTTTTCAATGCCATGAGTGGCGAGCCGGACCTGGAATATGCCCTTATCGACGGGACGATTGTTCAAGCTCATCAGAAGGCTTCGGGCGCAAAAGGGGGACTCAACACCAGGCTATCGGACGCTCTCGCGGCGGACTGACGACCAAGGTCGTGGCCTTGGTCGATGCGCTCGGTAACCTGTTCCGGTTTCTGCTTTTGCCGGGACAGGCACACGACATGAAGGGGGTCGCTCCTCTGATCAAGGGGGCTTCCTTTGGGGCGTTGCTGGCCGACAAAGCCTTCGACGCCGACTGGCTCCTGCAAGACCTTGATGAGCGTGGCGCAACCGCTGTCATCCCGCCCAAATCGAACCGAAAAGTTCAACGGGACTACGATACCCACATGTACAAGTGGCGCCATCTCATCGAAAACTACTTCGCAAAGATCAAGGAATTCAGAGGCATAGCAACGCGATACGACAAGACTGATACAAGCTACGCTGCCAACTGGCACCTCTGTGCCATGCTCATTGCAACACGATGATTGTCAACAGACCCTAGTAAGTTCAATGGCGTTCTCAAAGGTGCTTTGGAGGAAATGATCGAAGACCTTAAATCTCTCGACAAGGCGGATGGCTTTGTAAAAGTGGCCTTGTCTGACCACCACAAAGCCATGTTATACTCCTCCGCCTGAATTGACCTGAGATTTTGAGCCGGGATCAGATCAGTTTGTAATCTTTCAGGCCGGGGAACGAGAGCCCCGCCCCGGAAAAGGCAAACCGCCACTCCGTCAGAACCGTCGGTCCGATATCCAGAATCCGGCAAACCGTTCCGGCGTCTTCTTCTGCATCCAACAGCGGAAACGCACGGGCGCGCCTCCAGACAAGCGCTTCAACCTTGCGGCGGCGGCAAATGGCCTCAAGGGCCAGGCGCTGATCGGCAGATAGCGAAACCGTTTTGTGGGGCTTGTTCATGCTCTCAAAGTGCATGCTGTGATACGTATGACCATGCGGCAAATTGAATCAGCCTCTCTACAAAATCTTCAGGTCAATTCAGGCGCAATAGTATAGACAACTTCCTTCCGGGAATTTTTCGACACATGCATTGTCAATCGCAGAGTAAAATGGGTCCATGTCGCGGCGTAAAAATGGGCCACTTCGGTTGATGTTTTGTGGCGCTTTTGCACGCGTGCTCGTCACAAAGCTGAAGCGTGCCAAAGCGCATGCTGGCCATAAGGCCAGCATTATTCTGACTGTGATTGCGGGCTGGTTATTTTCGGTTGTTGCGACTGTGTTTGAGCCGATAGCTTTCGCCATTCATCTCGAGGATGTGGACGTGATGGGTTAAACGATCGAGTAGCGCACCGGTCAGCCGCTCAGAGCCAAAGACTTCAGTCCATTCATCGAAGGGCAGGTTCGAGGTTATGATGATGGAGCCGCGTTCATAGCATTGGGATATGACCTCGAAGAGCAGCTCTGCGCCAGATTTGCTGAGCGGTACGAAGCCCAGTTCATCAATGATCAACAGGTTCTGGCTGGTCAGTTGCTTTTGAAGGCGCTGCAATCTCCGCTCATCTTGAGCCTCGATCAGATCATGGACTAATGCCGCAGCCGTTGTGAAGCGCACCTTCAGTCCTCTTTGACATGCAGCCAGCCCAAGTCCCAGGGCGATGTGTGTCTTGCCCGTGCCTGACGGGCCGAGCGCGATGATGTTCTCCCTGCGATTAACGTAATCGCATCGTGCCAGATCCATCGTCAGGGGCTTGTTCAAGCTTGGCATGATCTTGAAGTCAAAGCTATCCAAGCTCTTGGTGCTGGGGAACTTCGCCGCTTTGATGCGCCGTTCAATCATCCGGCGTTCGCGGTCGATCAATTCCATCTCACACAGCCGCGCCAGATAGTGGATGTGATCTTTGTTCTCTGCAGCACAGAGCTGCGCCTGTTTGGCATACTCGCCTTGGAACGTTGGCAGTCGCAGTTGTTTAAGATGATGCCGTAGAAGAATCCGAGGGGCTTCGGTCATGCCGCGGTCCTTCCCATCAAGCTCATGTAACTGGATGGGCGTGTTGTGCCGACATTGGCCTTGGGCAAGTATGGATAGAAGTCCAAATCCAATCGTGGTGGCCGCTTCTCAACCCGACACAGTACAAGGTGTTTTACGGCGTCATAGCCAATTGCACCCATATCTATTGCCTGCTGGATTGCGCCTTGCACAACATCCATTTCGAAGGTCTCCAAAAGGCGCAAGACTTGAACGTATTCTCGCTTGCCCGGCTTACCCATTCTGGCTTCAAGCAGTCGGTGCAGCGTGGCAAATACATCTGGCAAATGCCAACCCTGCAAAGGCGCGGCCTGATCCAGGGCACCCACCTTTTGTTCAAGCAGGGGCAAAAAGTGCAATGGGTCAAAGACCATATCCGCTGATGTGTAGGATCGTTTGTGCCGCGCAATAATCTCATTGCCGCAGCCGATGATAACCTCATGCACAAACCCACGCACATGAACATCGTGGTGCGCATAGGCTACTGGCACCGAGTAATCATTGCTGCGATAGCGCACCATTGAGATCGACGTTGCACGCGTGCTGACGTGATCGCAGGCTTCATATTCTGCGACGGGCAATCCCATCAGAGCATCCAAATCCGACATCAGGCGTGCGCCTATGGTTTGGGTGTGACCCCGCAACGTATCGTCCTGACGTGCTAAACACTTCTCTTCCAAATGTGCGTTCAGATCATCAAAGCTGTCATAGCGAGGTGCGGGAACCATGAAGTTGCGGCGGGTGTATCCAACCATGCCCTCAACGTTGCCTTTATCGTTCCCTCGCGCGGGTCTGCCAAACTTGTCATCAAACAAGTAATGCGACTGCAGTTCCGTAAACCGACGTGTGCGGATGCGCGTCTTATCCCCGAGTATCCGAGCCACGGCGATCTTGGTATTGTCGTAGAGAATGGATTGCGGAATGCCGCCAAAGAATGCAAAGGCGGACACATGGCCATCGCAAAACGCCTCGGTTGTCTCAGCTGGATATCCCTTCACAAACACCGCATCAGAATGTGGCAAGCTCATCACGAAGAAGTGGATCTTGCATTCCACGCCACCGATCACGCCCAGCGTCTCACCAAAATCAACCTGCGCATGGCCCGGCCGATGCGACAACGGCACAAACACCTCTTTGGTGCGCCGTTTTTGCTCGCGCACGTAATAGGTCACCGTGGTCAGGCTGCCGGCATATCCATGCTCATCGCGCAGCCGTTCAAAGATGCGCTTGGCCGTGTGTCGCTGCTTTTTGATCAGGGCTTTGTCTGTGCGCAGTATCTCATCGACCACACCAACATAACCATCAAGCGTTGGCCGCCGAGGCGCTTCCGACCGACGATACCCAGGCGGAAGTTCATGGCGCAGCATCTTCGCGATCGTCTTACGATCTTTGTTCTCTAATCTGTCAATGCGTGTTTCCTGAGTTTCCTGCTTTTGATGTCAGAGGTTGCCTTTGTTCTCTTCGAACTCTGAGGTTCATGATGGGGTTGGCTGGGTGTGGGTCGGCAATGTTGAAACCGCAATCATACCGTTGGTCTTGGCTGTTGCTACAGAATCGGCGCCGTGTCTCACGCCCTCCCTCGGGCATCGTCCCAGATGGGAACTTTGATTTAGGAATCCTCGTTGTCGCCTCGTAAGCCTTACGCGGACTGGAAGTCAGTTTTGTCTCGCATAATGGCATGAAGTATGATTGCCAGACGACGCGCCAGAGCCACTCGGGCCTTTCTCATCGTTGAGCGCGCACCGATTGCGAGGGCCCATGTCTTCAATTTGAGCGGAGCGGCATACCGCGTCAGCATCACATTGGCGGCCTCATAGAGAAGCGTTCTGACGCGCACGTCGCCCCGCTTTGAGATGCTGCCCGTGTAGTCGATTTCACCAGATTGATGCCGTCGCGGCACCAGTCCAAGATACGCCCCCACATCACGCGATTTCCTGAAACGCGACGGATCATCAATTGCTGCGGCAAAGGCCAATGCTGTGATCGGACCGACCCCTGGTACCGTCATAAGGCGCTGGCAGACTTCGGATTTGCGGGTCATCTTTTTGATGTCGCCATCAATGGCTGCAACCGCCGCGAGGATTGCTTCGCGTGCTGCGAACAGTCCGCAAATTGCGGCATGGA
Organism: Roseovarius sp.; assembly: GCA_965207105.1. Classification (GTDB taxonomy): domain Bacteria; phylum Pseudomonadota; class Alphaproteobacteria; order Rhodobacterales; family Rhodobacteraceae; genus Roseovarius. The sequence goes on from CBDBLS010000034.1 coordinate 89,282, forward strand.
GGCCAGGCACTCCATCGCTAACTTTTAGCGCCGCGTTTTTGAATGCCGGAGACAAAGCTCGTGGCAGCCGCACGCCGAAGACGACGACCAGACCGCGGATCTGATTGTCGAGCGTCACACGCTGTCCGACCAGCTTCTTGCGGGCTGCGATCAGCGACCGGATTGCGTGCGCTGACAGTGATTTGACATGGGTCGGCTTGTAGAATCCCGTCCGCGCCAGGTGTGCCAAACCGCGGGCATCATTGCGGTCCGTCTTGTGGCCGGCCAGAGATTTAAGGGCCTGATATGCTTGCCTGCTCTCGATGCAAACAACCGGGACACCAAGCTCCGTCAGCCCATGGTAAAGCATTGGTGCCATCCGTCCCGTTTCAAATACAACTTTGGCACATGGTGGTCCAGAAGCGAGGAAGTCAGCGATCGCTTTTGGTGTTGAGCTCGCTTTTCCTTCACGAATAAGGGCCCCTTCACGATCCAGAATGCAGATATGCGTCTCTTCCATGGACACATCCAAACCAGCAAAATATTCCATTGGTCAGTCTCCTTTTCAATTGCATGTGCATCCAGAATAACAGGGGTAACTGAGTGCTGATCCTGATTACGCCATGTTGAAAAACCGCGCCGCTTCTCGGCCAGACATACCGTCCTTCAAACAAGCACGGCGCACACGACTATAAATATCCACAGAATACATCTCCCGCCCTCCGAATAAACGAAGGGCACAAACTGGCGGACTTTTACTCCGCTACAACTGCGATATGCAGCCGCTTCTGTGGCCCAATATTGCTCCGCGTTTTACAATGCATCTCACTCAAGTGTGCAAAACATTGATGTACCGCTATATTTCGCTCGTTATATCCCAATCGCGGTTTTCAAATTATTTCACAGGCCTTGTGTTCGCAGGTTATGGGGAGGATGAAATATGCCCGTCCCTTTTGCACGTGGAAATTGATGGAATTTTAAATAATCGCCTTAAGCTTGCTGAAAGAAAAACCGTGGATATTGGCCGGGGCGGACCCGTCGCAGAGATTATTGGGTTTGCTCAAGATGACATGGTCCAAAGCTTTGTGAACGGAGTTGATCCAAGCTTAAGGCAATACTCACAAGAACTCTTGCGAGAAGCGGTAGAGGTATCTGCAAAACTAGCTCTTGCAGGGCAATCGCGCTTCAAAAGCCTTTGATTAGTGTTCGCAGGAAATCATTACTCCAGCCCGCTTTTTTGAATTTGCCGCGATTTGATCCTTTTGCAGGATTGGCCTTGATGATGCTCAAGGCAATCCGCCTCAAAGCGGCAAAGTTGGCTGGCGCGTGATCTTTTCGCGCGCGGTGTTGGTCGTCGTTCATCACCACGTCGAGAGACCAATGCAAGCTGTTCTCAATTTGCCAGTGGCCGCGGATCAGTGTGGCGGCCCCCTGAGCCGCGGGACATTTGGAGAGCGGATAAAGCCGTTCGGCGTGACTGGTTTTGTCGCCAACCGCGCGCCTGGAGGCGACATGGACGAAAGGCTGAAGATGCGGCCACTTATGGGTATTGATCAGATATTCCGGCACATCGTGGACGCGGTATGACCGCTCTTCCACACGCCCATGATCAGCATCAATAGTGCTATATTCATCAACGTAATCAGTAGCCTCGTCTTCCACAAAAGCCCGGACATCGGCCAACATGTCGCCCTGATTGCCTTTGAGTTGAAGGCAGTGGTTACCGCCCTCTTTTACGATCAATTCACAGGTCTCTCGCTGGCAATGTAACGCATCAGCGGTGATGGTGATGCCATGAATGTCAAGCATCTCGATCAACTCGCGCAGGGCCAGGATCTCGCCGCCGCCCCTGGCGCTTTGCTTGATGCCAAGGGTCAGCCGCGCCCCATGTGCAAAGGCCGTGACAATGTTCATATTCGATTGCCCGGCGGCCTTGTCAAAGCTGCGTCGCATCTCTTTGCCATCAATAGCGATGGCTGGTTCCTCTCCACATCCAGCCGTAAAATCGGCACGAAACTTGTCATAAAACGCTTGAAAACCGGTCGGCTTCATCATCCGGAACAGACGGGAACAAGCGTCATGACAGGGTACGCCATGAGGCAATTCGAGAAAATCGCGCAGAAAATCCTCCTTCATATGACCGAAAAACTCCATGTCGACCGCTGTATCGCCGCCGCAAAGCGCGCATAAAAGGCTGATCGTCATAAGATCACAGAACTTATGACGTGGCGCATTGCCGCCGCGTGGGTCATCCATCTCATTGAAACAGCTGTCCAGGTTGGGCATCGCGAAGCTCCATCAAGTGATGAAACCTCCAGAATCCAATTCGCAACCGCTGTCAAACTTTAAGCGCGATTCCCCTGCTAGCTCTTGAGCCATTCCTGAAAGATGCTACTAAACTTGGTATGGTCTTAAAGGGTCTAGCACCAGATTTTGATGACCTAAGCGAACGACTTAAGAAGAAGCGGGATGATTTTACAGCCAGAAGGTTCACTCAGGAAGTTAAGGATATGGTAAGGTCGATGCCAAAAGAAGAGTTGGCAAATCTAGCGGAATCTTTGATTGACATAACCAGCCTGAAAAGGAAGGTGACGCGGGATCGTGAAACTGTTGGTGGTGACGTTGATGTGGCTGTAATTTCAAGATCGGAGGGGCTAGTTTGGGTCAAGCGCAAACACTACTTCCCTGCGGACCTAAATAGTAAGTTTTTCGGGAGGAGGAACGGGCGATGAATTTTTTACGAGGCACTGAAACAGATCGCGAACGCGAAGGCCTCTACAACTTTGGGCACAATCAAGATGACCTGTCTCCAGCACAAGAGGCGGCACGTGATGTCGAAGAAGTATCTGAAAGCGTAAGGGAAAACTTTGCGAGGAAAATAGCTGAACTCTCTGAGTAATGCTTGACTAGAGGTCATTTTGAAATTAAATTGAGCTTATGAGAAAGCTCGACACCAAATCCCGCGCCCTGATTATCCGCCTGCTGGTGGAAGGTAACTCCATCCGCGCAACATCACGCATTGCTGACGTGTCGAAGAACACTGTCACAAAGCTGCTTGAAGATGCGGGCAAAGCCTGCGCGGCCTACCATGACGAAAACGTCAAAGGTGTTGAGGCCAAGCACGTACAGGCCGATGAAATTTGGTCTTTTTGCTATGCCAAAGCAAAGAACGTAGAGGGCGCGAAAGCTGCCCCTTCCGACGCTGGCGACATCTGGACATGGACGGCAATGGATCGCGATAGCAAGCTGATGATTTCCTACACCATCGGTGATCGTTCTGGCGCAACAGCGCGTGAGTTCATGTTTGATCTGGCATCACGTCTTGCGACACGCATCCAGTTGACCACGGACGGTCACGGCGCTTACCTCAAAGCCGTTACAGACGCATTCTCCGGTGATGTGGACTACGCAATGCTGATCAAGCAATACGGAGACCCAACAGGGACAAAGGGCCATGAGCGCAAGTATTCTCCTGCAGAATGTACTGGTGCGATTAAAGAGGCAATCTTTGGCAAGCCTGACATGGACGAAGTTGGCACATCACACATTGAGCGCCAGAACCTGACAATGCGGATGGGCATGCGCCGCTTCACGCGCTTGACTAATGCTTTCTCAAAGGCTCAATTAGCATTGATTATGCGTGCCAACCTGTAACAGAACACACCATGAACAAAATTATGGGGTGCGGCACATGGATCATCAAGCTTTTTTGGTGTGGCTCAACGAGACCGACGACCTTTCATCGAAACAACGGGCTGAAACCGGACGGCTCGTTGCCGGGGTTTCGTCGCTGGAAAGCGTGATCGATCTCCCTGAGGCGAATGTTCGCGAGGGGCGTATCTGTCCGCACTGTGCTTCGGGCGGTGCGATCATCAGGGGCCATGCAAGTGGCCTGACGAGGTTCTTTTGCAAAGGCTGTCGCAAAACCTTCAACGCGCTGACCGGGACGCCGCCTGCCCGCTTGCGCCACAGGGACAGATGGGCAGGGTTCGCAGCTTCCCTGCGCGACGGCGAAACGGTAAAGGCGTCCGACGGGCGTTGTATGGTGGCCGACACCACAGCTTTTCGTTGGCGTCATCGCTTTCCCGAGGCCGTAACGGTCGGTGCGGTCAAGCTGTGCGGAATCGTCGAAGCCGACGGGACGTTCTTTCCGCGCAGCCGGAAAGGGGACCGTAATCTCTCTCGAAAAGCCCGCAAACGCGGGGGAAAGGCCTCAAAACCCGGATTGTCGAAGGAGCAGGTTCCGGTCCCCGTTGCGGTCGACCGATCAGGCACCGCCATCAGTGCTGTCTTGCCTGCGGTGACAGCCGAACATCTCAAAACGGTTCTGCAGCCACGTCTTGATGGGGACGCTCTCCCGGTGACCGATGGCTGCACCGGCTACCCGCCCTGCGCCGCAGAAACGGGCGTCAGCCATGAAAGTCTCGACCGGACCGCCGGAGAACGTGTCCGTGGTGAATTGCACATTCAAACCGTGAACAGTCGGCATGAGCGGTTAAAGACCTTTCCGCGCCGCCATCGGGGCATCGCGACCAAATACCTGGACAGCTGCCTTCGGTGGTTCCACCCTGCCGTCCTTCCGAGCCACCAAACGCCGCGCACGATACTTGCCGCCGCCGCAGGCATCCTGCCTGTAACACGCCACGCATAATCAATGCTAATTGAGCCTTCTCAAAGAAAGCAGAGAACCACGCCTACGCTGTTGCTCTGCACTTCATGCACTACAACTTCGTTCGCACCCATAAGACGCTGCGCATGACCCCGGCAATGGCCGCTGGCCTTGTCGAAAGCCCTTGGGAAGTCGAAGATATCGTTGCTTTGGTCGAAAAGGCAGAAGACGCCGCACCTAAAAAGCGCGGTCCTTACAAGCCACGCAAAAAAGATATTTCAAAGTGACCCACTACCCGATTTCTGCGTTTACCGGATCAGGACCAAATCAAAGATTGGGATAAGCTGGTTGCAATCAATCAGCTTGCTACGGCGGATGTGGAGGTGAAGCCGACACTGTTTTTCCTACCGCTCGGTGATATCGAACATGAAGACTTCGCAACAACACTCAAGCAGCTTGAAGAAGATTTCGCAAATCAGATTGGTCCAAACGAAATCATAATCCGGACAAGTATTCGGGCTGGTCAACCCAAGATTACGAACCTGCCAAAGACAGAAGGTTTGAGCCCGCGAGAAGCGGCAAATTGGTGCTTTGAGCAACTTCAAAATATCAAAGCAGGTGAAAAAGCTCCATCTGATCTAGCCTTTGTAGCGCACCGGTTTATGGCATCGCGAGCAAGCGCATGGGCTAGATGTGCACCTGATGACCCGAACGTAGAAATTCACGTAAATTGGGGGCTGGCAGACGCGTTGCAATACTACCCCTATGACAAGGTCGACGTCCATGTTCCAACCAAACACGTCGTCTATTACCCAGACTACAAATCTTATTTTGTTATGGCAAAAGACGATGGAAGTTGGAGTCATGTCAGGGTCAAAAATGAGCTGGCACGCAGTCAGTGTATGAGGCGTCCTGAAGCATTGGATGTTGCTGCACGTTCGATGGAAATATGTCAGGCCCTTGGTGAGCCTTGCCACATAATGTGGTTCATTGGATGTGAGTTCGCAGACCGAAGCACGTTCAATCTGCCCTGGTATTGGACCAAGGTTCACGAACAAGCGTCAAACCCAGACCGGGTTCCACCCAAGGCTACTCAAGTTAGAAATAAAGAGGATCTTCAGAGAGCTTCCAGCGAGCTGGGGACGACACGGCATAGCGCGATTGATCTTTGCCCAACAGATCTCGACTTGATGAGAGACACTGGCTTCCTAGAAGAGGTCGCGACCGTCTGTCGAGAGAAGAACGTTCCAGTCATTTTGGCGGGATCACCCTTGGCACATGCCTATTACCAGCTTCAGAAAAACGGATGCTCGATTATCGCGAAAGGTGCACGATCATACACAAAGGTCCGCAATACTGCGTCTATGGGTAAACTTGTTCGTGACAAGATTCCGGCACGGATCCGGGAGAGCAAAGAGCAAGGAACCACGAAGGTCATGCCTGAATCGCAGGTAACGAAATTTCTGGTTAGTAAATTGGTTGAGGAAGCCCTTGAATACCGCGCAGCTACTGGGGCAGAGCATCGGGTTGAAGAGCTTGCTGATGTCTTTGAAATTCTGCGCGCACTCACAGAGGCTGAAGGGATAAGCACTGATGCGCTAATCGCGGCAGCTGACAAAAAAAGAGAGAAAGCTGGGGGCTTCAAGGATGGCGTCGTGCTTATCGAAACTTCAATCGGAGAACGGAAATCAGATAGTCAAACGGTTCAAGTTTTGCCTCAAAAAACAGGCAATAACTCCATTGAGATCCCGTTCACGTTCTTTGGCTTTATGGAACTGGACAAACCAACAACGATCTTCCTTGAAGAACACATGGTGTGGTGTACGCTGACACTGAAACGAGACCGCATTATTGTTTCGATCGATGGGGATGGTCAGCAGTTAGATATACTCCCGCGACCGAATTGACCAGAAGATTTGAGGTCAGATCAGCTTGTATTCCTTGGGAGCCTGATTTAAAACCAGTTGAATGAATCCAGTAGGTTGTGATTCTGTTCGGTTTGATAGCTGAACGGAGATATTTATGGCTTGGACAGACCTCACCCGCCGCCAGCATGAGCGCGCAGGCGGCAGGTATGCAAGTGATTTGACCGATGCAGAATGGGCAGTAATCGTCCCTTTACTCCCGGCGCGCAGAACAACGGGCAGACCCCGTACCATTGATTTGCGTGATGTGTTTGACGCGATCCTTTATATCGCGACAACCGGTTGCCGGTGGCGTATGTTGCCCAATGACTTCCCGGCGGTTTCCACGGTGCGTGGCTGTTTCCATTCATGGCGCAGGGATGGCCTGCTGGACGAGATAAACCGTGGGCTCGTCAGAAGCGCGCGACTGGCTGAGGGTCGCAAGGCCCGGCCAACAGCGGGGGTCATCGACAATCAGAGCGTAAAAACAACGGAAAGTGGCGGGGTTGGAGGCTATGACGCAGGTAAAAGGATAAAGGGGCGCAAACGCCATATCGTGACCGATACCATCGGATTGCTCATTGGCTTCGTAGTCCACAGTGCCGGTATTCAAGACCGGGATGGCGCGCCTGACGTGCTGGCGACTGTCGCGAACCGCTATCCCACGCCGGGTCATCTATTCGCCGATGGAGGCTATGCAGGGTCCGGATTACGAGACGCGCTGAAAGCCATTGGCTGCTGGACCGTCCAGATCATCAAACGCTCTGATACGGTCGAAGGGTTCGAAGTTTTGCCCCGTGGATGGGTGGTCGAGCGAACCTTCGCCTGGCTCGGACGATGCCGTCGATTGGCAAAGGACCGGGAGAAATCCATCGCAAGCGCCGAAGGGTGGCTGCTTATCGCCCACATCCGTCGCGTCACACGCCACCTCGCAAGGAATTGAGAGCGTTCAATTGGTTTTAAATCAGACTCTGAGAGAAACGATCCTGAAATTGTCGGTAACAGTGTCGCGAAAATCGCGCCATTTGTCGGGTAGGGTTTGGCGGAAGAAGTTGAAAATGGCCTCGGTGAACTGGTTGAACGTGGCGTAATGGCGATTATGGGTCTCCCCCGCCCTAGAGTTTTTTGAGACACCGTTCAAGACATGACCCAAGGGGATGATTGAGGTGTATCATGACGGAACAAAGGAAGGTTGAGCGCGAAGGATCCGGATCTGCGGAGACTTCACATATCGCAGCGGATCCGGCTCCGGCCCGGCGCCGGAGACTTACGGCTACACGCAAGCAAGAGGCCGTTCCGCGCGTTCTTCGCGGCGAAGATGTTGAATTGGTCGCACGTTCGTTTGGTGCGACAGCTGCGGATGTCAGCGGTTGGCGGGATGCATTTCCCGAAGGAGGGTCATCAAACCTGAAGTCCCGTCCGCGCGACGTGCGCGATGAGGGGATTGACCGTCTGCGGGCCAGGGTGGGTGAGATCACCATGGATAACGAACTTCTGTATGAGAAGATCGCGAAGATGGAGGCGGGCCACCCTTTCGGGCGCCGGAGGTCGAAACGATGAGTGCCGTCATCTCGATCTCCACGGGCAAAGCCTACGGCGTTTCCCGGGTGTGCCGGGTCTGGGGAGTGGGCCGCGCAAGCGTGTATCGTGACTTGCGCCCGCTTCCGGCGGAACCCGCGCCGCGCCGCCGCCCTGGTCCTCGGGGAGCGATGTCTGACGCTGATCTGGTCGAGAGGATCAAACAAGTGATCACTGACAGCAGGTTCCATGGCGAGGGCCACCGCAAGATCCGGGCACGTCTGCGCTGCAAGGGCATTCGAACCTCGAAGGCGCGGGTGCTCCGGCTCATGCGGGAGAACGGGCTTTGTGCGAAGCCATGCCATGGGCCCGCCCATGGCCCCCGTGCCCATGACGGCACGATCATCCCGGACAACATCGATGAGATGTGGGGCACGGATATGACGGGGACCGTTCCTGGCACAGGTCGGCAGGTTGCCGTCTTCATCGCGGTTGACCATTGCCCGGCGGGCTGCGTCGGCATTCATGCCGCCATTCGAGGTGCTCGCCTCGAGGCCCTTCGAGCGATCCGCCAGGGGGTGCGCGAATGCTTCGGGGCCATCGGAAAGGATGTGGCTCCTGGCCTGACCATCCGCCATGACAACGTCCTATGGGCGGAATGATCGGCTGATTTGGCATCAGGTTATTGTCGCATCGAGATGTCTCGACACCTTTGAAGCATGTCTCAGTTTGGCGTTTTGGTCAACGAACTGTCTCTCCCATAACAAACACAGAGTACGCTTTTGCGGCTCTCACCGTCCTTAAGACGAGCTCTTTGGGTCGTTGAGCAGAAGGCCTGAACATTATCTACGAGGTCAAAAACCGCCTCCACGGCCCTTAGAGGCTGTTCCAAAAGTAGTTGAGTGATATCATGTGTTTATGATTCATTGGTTTTGAAAGAACCTGGAGGATCCCATGACGTGGACAGACATCACCCGCGCGGAGCACAGGCGTAAAACGGGCTTTTATCCAAGCGATTTAACTATGGAGGAATGGGCGCTTGTTCGGCCCCTGTTACCTGCCGCGAAGCGAGGTGGTCGCCCTCGCAAGACGAATCCGCGCCGTGTTGTGAACGCGATTATGTATATGGCGACCACGGGATGTCAGTGGCGCATGATCCCGCGGGATTTCCCGGCGGTCTCGACTGTGCAGAACTGTTTTTACGACTGGCGCGACAACGGTCTGTTACACCGGATCAACCATCTGTCAATGATGGCGGCGCGCGAATTGTCGGGCCGTGAGGCGAGCCCCACTGCGGGCGTTATTGACAGCCAGAGCGTAAAAACAACGGAAAGCGGCGGCATTTCAGGCTTTGATGCGGGCAAAAAGATCAAAGGGCGCAAGCGTCACATCGTGACAGACACGCAAGGTTTCCTGTTGCCGATCCTTGTTCACGCCGCCGATATACAGGATCGGGATGGTGCTGTGGATGGTCTCAAAGCACTGCGCATCCGCTTCCCGCGGCTGGGGCACATCTTTGCGGGCGCAGGATATGCAGGGAAAATGGACATTGGAGATTGTCAAGCGCCCTGACAAAGCCGAGGGGTTCGTTCTTCCACCACGAAGACGGGTTGTCGAGCGAACATTCGCGTGGCCGGGACGTTGCCGTCGTTTGGCAAAAGATCGGGAGGCAACCGTTGAAAGTTCCGTAGCATGGGTTTTGGTTGCCGGTATTCGTCTCTTGACAAGGCGGATAGCAAGGCATTCTGTTCAAACATAAACTTTTGAGTCAGACTCTTACAGAGAAAGGTCCCGCTGCTGTCGATCACCCCTCAAAAAAGGGACGATATGGCTCGCCGTGTTTGATGATCCCATGAACGGTTCGGGCCATCTTTGCGGCGATTGCGGTATACGCCTTACGGCGCAAATGGGTGTTGTGACGGTCCTTGGCGATGTAACGCTCGAACTTGTCACGAAAGCTGTTGGCGCGCTGCAAGATGGCGACCTGACCGGCCATCCAGAGGGTACGGCGCAGGCGGGCGCTGCCGTATTTTGACAGCTTGGTTTGGCTGCGGAAAGTGCCGGATTGGATTGTGGCGAGGTCCATGCCGCAGAACTTCAGGAACTGCCGGTGATGCCCGAAGCGGCGTAAATCACCTGCTTCGGCTAAGATGGTCAAAGCGTTGATGGGACCGATCCCGGGGATCGAGGTAAGTAATTGATAGTCGGGATGATCTTTGAGGAGTGCGACGGCACGATCTTCAATCTCGTTGCGTTGTGCGATCAGGCTTCGGCCTTCGCCAAGGATCAGGCGGAACATCCTGATCGCATCGGATTCTGGGGCAACGGGCAGCCCCACAGATGTCTTTGCGGTCTCGTAAATATCTGCAGGTAAACGCTCTTTTGCGACCCTGCGGCCAACGACGGCCCAAGCGTCTGCGATGAATGCGTCCTTGCTCATGGCCGAGATAAAATGGGGTGACGGATAACATTCCAGAAAGGCAAAGAACCAGTCGCTGCGCGAGCTGCGGTGAAAGCGGTCAGCTTCAGGGAAGTATAAGGGCAGATAATGCGTCAGCACCCGGTGCCGGAGCTCGGTCTTCGACTTGGAAACGATATCGTGGGTTTTGGACAACTCCTGAATGTCATTGGTGCCACGCAGGAGGGGATCGTGGTAAAACCGCTCGTTTCTGATCTCCATCATGTGCAGGATGACCCGGGCGTCTTTTGGGTCGTTCTTGTCCCAGCTGTTGTTGAGAGCTTCTCTGGTCCGCGCCAGGGCCACCGACGACACCAGCTTCATCTCAAAACCTGCTGTTGCCAGATGATAAGCTAAGGCACGGTGGTAATTACCGGTGGCTTCAAATGCCACGCGGACAGGACGGCCGTATTCTGACAGACTTACGATCAACCGGTTGAAATCGGCCAGTTGGTTCAGAACAGTCAGTCGGCGGCGGCGCTTCTTGCCAGGAACGGCAACCAGGACTTCATGGCGTGCTTTAGAGATATCAATAGCCACCAAGACAGGCTCGGATTGTGCAATACTCGGATTGTGCAATAGTCGTGTCGGTCATAGTCGGTCTCCTTTGCGGTGTGGTTTGTTGCAAAACCACTGTAGGGATCTGAGGTACGGCTATGACCACCCGCTGCGCTATTTGGGGCTGCGCAGGCGGTCATAGCCTCTCAATCAGCATCATTCCGAAGGTGTTATGGCTCGCAGTACATCGGCCACGACTTCCAGAACGGGATTGCCTGGCCGGGCGCGAAATCCTCGCCGTCCTTTGTCCGCGCTCCCGAAGGCAACGGCCGCGCCGAGCGATTCATTCGAACCCTGAAGGAAAACCCGCTCCGGGTCAGAACTTTCGACACCATCGAGGAACTCCAGGCCGCCCTGCAAAAGTTCAAGGAGGACTACAACGAAGAATGGCCGATCCAGCGGCACGGACACCGTTCGCCAAACCAGTTCAGATGTGACGCAATGGACAAAATCCAGGCCGCCGCATAAGCTTCACGAGTGTCTCAATAACCCTAGGGCGCTACACTGTGCAACTAGGGGCCGCTCCAATAGGAGCTATGACAGCGCAGTAATTGGGAGGGAGATAGCGACAATAACAATCATCGTTGAGGCCACAATCCCCAAGTTGACGCTTCTCTGGCTTTCAGAGAGACCCAAGCGTCCTTCCCGCCACCTCAGCGCCAGAAAACCCAAGACGATCAATTTAAAGATAGACATCACCACCGGCAAAACCCGGGTTCAAAATCCGTGGAGCAGGACAGTGTTTAGACGCGGGTAACGCGATGTGGATCTTCGGCGAGAACTTTAGGTGACAGGGCTTGCCATTTGAAGCCAGTGATCTCCAGGACCTATCCCTAGCCGTCGATCGATGCTTGCAGCCCATTGAGGACCTTCATGCTTTTTGAAGCTGACGGTCGGATTGGGACTTCAATATCTTGGGTTGTCCATTTACACAAATAGCCTGCTGATACGTAAAACCCCCGCTGCCATCGGACAACGAGGGTTCTGTTCTTTCAGTGTCGAGGAATGAATTACATCATCCTTCGCGTTCCAATTTCTTGCGTGCCAGCTTACGGGCACGGCGGACCGCTTCGGCTTTCTGGCGCGCCTTTTTCTCGGACGGTTTCTCGAAATGTTGCTTGAGCTTCATTTCACGGAAAACGCCTTCCTTCTGGAGCTTTTTCTTTAGAACCCGGAGGGCCTGATCGACATTGTTGTCGCGAACACTAACCTGCATGTGGTTTACACCACCTTTCTAGTTTGAAGTTGCAATGATTTGCAGGAACTGTCCAATTAGCAATCCTGTCCTAGATTGTACAGTACAACAGTTGCATGTTGGGCTCAGAGTGATTTTTAGGTACACGGTATCTGCCATTTGGGCTGGATGATAGGAAAGCAGCTTTGATGAAGGTTTTTCGACGCGGGTCATTGCGCGGGGTTTCGGCACGGTCTGACTGTGGCCCGTGTTGACAAACCTCTCAGGGAGGAAGCTGCGGGGGCTAGGTGCTATCTATGGGGAAAGAGTGCGGTTGGCTTTGTCTTTGACTGTCACGGACGCACCGGCTTGGGGGTTCAGGCCGGTCGTCTCCGAGTTTTGCCAGAGGATTTGCCTCGGATGGATGTCCTTTTGCGTCGTTCGTGCGGCCTGTCGGGGCGCTGCAGACGAGGTGGCTTGGCCGGCATTGCCGCAGCAACCGGTCTGGGGTGGACGGGATGGACAGGCTTTCGGTCATGCGGCCTGCCTCCGTGGTGGAGCACGAGACCGTGGAAGCTCCCCGCGCCGGAAGGTCTCGATGATGCGCATCCGCCCGCCGCAGTCGGGGCATGGCTCCCGCAATGTCATCGGGATGACATCGGCGGTGGATGCGTCTTGCTGCATTGCTGGTTGCGCGCCGAGCAACGTGCGGGTCCTGGCAAGGTTGCTTTTGCGGGTTGCGCTGGCCAACAGGCCGTAGTGACGAATGCGGTGGAACCCGCCTGGGAGCACATGGATGAGGAACCGGCGCAAGAACTCGTGCGTATCAAGCCGCATGACCTTCATACGGTCTCCACGTTTGATCCGGCAGTCTTTCCAGCGGAACACCACGGTTCGGGCATCAGCGCTGACAAGGCGGCTGTTGGAGATGGCAATCCGATGCGTGTAGCGGCTGAAGTATGCCAGTACGGCTTCGGGTCCTGTAAAACGCGGAGCAATATTGGGCCACAGAAGCGGCTGCATATCGCAGTTGTAGCGGAGTAAAAGTCCGCCAGTTTGTGCCCTTCGTTTATTCGGAGGGCGGGAGATGTATTCTGTGGATATTTATAGTCGTGTGCGCCGTGCTTGTTTGAAGGACGGTATGTCTGGCCGAGAAGCGGCGCGGTTTTTCAACATGGCGTAATCAGGATCAGCACTCAGTTACCCCTGTTATTCTGGATGCACATGCAATTGAAAAGGAGACTGACCAATGGAATATTTTGCTGGTTTGGATGTGTCCATGGAAGAGACGCATATCTGCATTCTGGATCGTGAAGGGGCCCTTATTCGTGAAGGAAAAGCGAGCTCAACACCAAAAGCGATCGCTGACTTCCTCGCTTCTGGACCACCATGTGCCAAAGTTGTATTTGAAACGGGACGGATGGCACCAATGCTTTACCATGGGCTGACGGAGCTTGGTGTCCCGGTTGTTTGCATCGAGAGCAGGCAAGCATATCAGGCCCTTAAATCTCTGGCCGGCCACAAGACGGACCGCAATGATGCCCGCGGTTTGGCACACCTGGCGCGGACGGGATTCTACAAGCCGACCCATGTCAAATCACTGTCAGCGCACGCAATCCGGTCGCTGATCGCAGCCCGCAAGAAGCTGGTCGGACAGCGTGTGACGCTCGACAATCAGATCCGCGGTCTGGTCGTCGTCTTCGGCGTGCGGCTGCCACGAGCTTTGTCTCCGGCATTCAAAAACGCGGCGCTAAAAGTTAGCGATGGAGTGCCTGGCCTCCATGCCGCAATTTGCGGACTGTTCGCAGCACGCGAAGCAATCCTCGCGGCGGTTGCAGCCATTGATGGCGACATCAAAAAGATGACCCGCAAATCCGAAGTCTGCCAGCGCCTTATGACGGTACCAGGGGTCGGTCCGATCACAGCATTGGCCTTTGCCGCAGCAATTGATGATCCGTCGCGTTTCAGGAAATCGCGTGATGTGGGGGCGTATCTTGGACTGGTGCCGCGACGGCATCAATCTGGTGAAATCGACTACACGGGCAGCATCTCAAAGCGGGGCGACGTGCGCGTCAGAACGCTTCTCTATGAGGCCGCCAATGTGATGCTGACGCGGTATGCCGCTCCGCTCAAATTGAAGACATGGGCCCTCGCAATCGGTGCGCGCTCAACGATGAGAAAGGCCCGAGTGGCTCTGGCGCGTCGTCTGGCAATCATACTTCATGCCATTATGCGAGACAAAACTGACTTCCAGTCCGCGTAAGGCTTACGAGGCGACAACGAGGATTCCTAAATCAAAGTTCCCATCTGGGACGATGCCCGAGGGAGGGCGTGAGACACGGCGCCGATTCTGTAGCAACAGCCAAGACCAACGGTATGATTGCGGTTTCAACATTGCCGACCCACACCCAGCCAACCCCATCATGAACCTCAGAGTTCGAAGAGAACAAAGGCAACCTCTGACATCAAAAGCAGGAAACTCAGGAAACACGCATTGACAGATTAGAGAACAAAGATCGTAAGACGATCGCGAAGATGCTGCGCCATGAACTTCCGCCTGGGTATCGTCGGTCGGAAGCGCCTCGGCGGCCAACGCTTGATGGTTATGTTGGTGTGGTCGATGAGATACTGCGCACAGACAAAGCCCTGATCAAAAAGCAGCGACACACGGCCAAGCGCATCTTTGAACGGCTGCGCGATGAGCATGGATATGCCGGCAGCCTGACCACGGTGACCTATTACGTGCGCGAGCAAAAACGGCGCACCAAAGAGGTGTTTGTGCCGTTGTCGCATCGGCCGGGCCATGCGCAGGTTGATTTTGGTGAGACGCTGGGCGTGATCGGTGGCGTGGAATGCAAGATCCACTTCTTCGTGATGAGCTTGCCACATTCTGATGCGGTGTTTGTGAAGGAATATCCAGCTGAGACAACCGAGGCGTTTTGCGATGGCCATGTGTCCGCCTTTGCATTCTTTGGCGGCATTCCGCAATCCATTCTCTACGACAATACCAAGATCGCCGTGGCTCGGATACTCGGGGATAAGACGCGCATCCGCACACGTCGGTTTACGGAACTGCAGTCGCATTACTTGTTTGATGACAAGTTTGGCAGACCCGCGCGAGGGAACGATAAAGGCAACGTTGAGGGCATGGTTGGATACACCCGCCGCAACTTCATGGTTCCCGCACCTCGCTATGACAGCTTTGATGATCTGAACGCACATTTGGAAGAGAAGTGTTTAGCACGTCAGGACGATACGTTGCGGGGTCACACCCAAACCATAGGCGCACGCCTGATGTCGGATTTGGATGCTCTGATGGGATTGCCCGTCGCAGAATATGAAGCCTGCGATCACGTCAGCACGCGTGCAACGTCGATCTCAATGGTGCGCTATCGCAGCAATGATTACTCGGTGCCAGTAGCCTATGCGCACCACGATGTTCATGTGCGTGGGTTTGTGCATGAGGTTATCATCGGCTGCGGCAATGAGATTATTGCGCGGCACAAACGATCCTACACATCAGCGGATATGGTCTTTGACCCATTGCACTTTTTGCCCCTGCTTGAACAAAAGGTGGGTGCCCTGGATCAGGCCGCGCCTTTGCAGGGTTGGCATTTGCCAGATGTATTTGCCACGCTGCACCGACTGCTTGAAGCCAGAATGGGTAAGCCGGGCAAGCGAGAATACGTTCAAGTCTTGCGCCTTTTGGAGACCTTCGAAATGGATGTTGTGCAAGGCGCAATCCAGCAGGCAATAGATATGGGTGCAATTGGCTATGACGCCGTAAAACACCTTGTACTGTGTCGGGTTGAGAAGCGGCCACCACGATTGGATTTGGACTTCTATCCATACTTGCCCAAGGCCAATGTCGGCACAACACGCCCATCCAGTTACATGAGCTTGATGGGAAGGACCGCGGCATGACCGAAGCCCCTCGGATTCTTCTACGGCATCATCTTAAACAACTGCGACTGCCAACGTTCCAAGGCGAGTATGCCAAACAGGCGCAGCTCTGTGCTGCAGAGAACAAAGATCACATCCACTATCTGGCGCGGCTGTGTGAGATGGAATTGATCGACCGCGAACGCCGGATGATTGAACGGCGCATCAAAGCGGCGAAGTTCCCCAGCACCAAGAGCTTGGATAGCTTTGACTTCAAGATCATGCCAAGCTTGAACAAGCCCCTGACGATGGATCTGGCACGATGCGATTACGTTAATCGCAGGGAGAACATCATCGCGCTCGGCCCGTCAGGCACGGGCAAGACACACATCGCCCTGGGACTTGGGCTGGCTGCATGTCAAAGAGGACTGAAGGTGCGCTTCACAACGGCTGCGGCATTAGTCCATGATCTGATCGAGGCTCAAGATGAGCGGAGATTGCAGCGCCTTCAAAAGCAACTGACCAGCCAGAACCTGTTGATCATTGATGAACTGGGCTTCGTACCGCTCAGCAAATCTGGCGCAGAGCTGCTCTTCGAGGTCATATCCCAATGCTATGAACGCGGCTCCATCATCATAACCTCGAACCTGCCCTTCGATGAATGGACTGAAGTCTTTGGCTCTGAGCGGCTGACCGGTGCGCTACTCGATCGTTTAACCCATCACGTCCACATCCTCGAGATGAATGGCGAAAGCTATCGGCTCAAACACAGTCGCAACAACCGAAAATAACCAGCCCGCAATCACAGTCAGAATAATGCTGGCCTTATGGCCAGCATGCGCTTTGGCACGCTTCAGCTTTGTGACGAGCACGCGTGCAAAAGCGCCACAAAACATCAACCGAAGTGGCCCATTTTTACGCCGCGACATGGACCCATTTTACTCTGCGATTGACAAACTGGCCTTCTGGATCGAAAGCCACAATGTGGAACGTGTATTTGCCAATATCGATGCCAATCGACATCAGCTCATCAAATCTGTTCTTAGTCATGCTACTTCTCCATCGTGCAGAAGTAGGCCAAGCCTAACCTGCTGGGTGAAGCAGCCGGTACATCCCATTAGCTGCCGTTCGTCGCAGACGTGGACGCGGCGATGTGGATTACCCAGCGCGGACCTTTATCGACAGCGCAGCATCTGACCAGATTGGACGACCGCACTGCGGACATGGACTAAGCCGCTCTCGCGGCATTGGCGCGTGTGGCTAACGGACGACAACTTCACTGATGCCGCGCATTTTGCGATGTGACTGATCTGACTGACGATTGAGCTTTCTCAATTGGACAGGAGGTTCCCATGACACAGGAGAAGATGAGCCCGCTGCGTGCGCGGATGATCGAGGACATGCGTATTCGCGGGATGGCGGAGACGTCACAGAAAGCCCATATCCGGGCGCTCAAGGATTTCACTGCATTTCCGGGGCGCTCACCGGACACCGCGAAACCGGAGGAGTTGCGCGCCTGTCAGCTTCATATGACGGACACTGAGGTCACACCTTCGCTCTACAACGCCCGGATCACAGCGTTGCGGTTCTTTTTCGGCATGACTTGTGATCGCGAGGACATGAAGAAGTACATGCAGTTCCGCACCGAGCCGCGCAAGCTCCCGATTGTTCTGAGCATCGAGGAGGTTTCGGCGGTTCCGGCGGCGGCACCGGGACCGGGTATGAAGTATCGGGCTGCTTTGAGCATTGGCTGCGGTGCCGGTCTGCGCGCCTCCGAGGTGACCAACCTGAAGGTCCGGGACATCGACAGTGACCGCATGCTGATCCACGTCGAGCGGGGCAAGGGCGGCAAGGACCGGGACGTGATGCTGTCGCCATCTCTGCTGGAGTTGCTGCGGGCCTATTGGCGCGAGGCCCGTCCGCAAGGCCGGCTGTTCCCGGGTCAAAGCCGGGTCGAGCCGATGTCACCCCGTTCGTTGAACAGGGCTTTCAACTCGGCAAAAGCAATGGTGGGGATAAAAAAGCCTGCGACGTTAGAGTCTGACTCAAAAGTTTATGTTTGAACAGAATGCCTTGCTATCCGCCTTGTCAAGAGACGAATACCGGCAACCAAAACCCATGCTACGGAACTTTCAACGGTTGCCTCCCGATCTTTTGCCAAACGACGGCAACGTCCCGGCCACGCGAATGTTCGCTCGACACCCCGTCTTCGTGGTGGAAGAACGAACCCCTCGGCTTTGTCAGAGCGCTTGACAATCTCCAATGTCCATTTTCCCTGCAGGGCCAAAGCATCCCGAAGCTTTGGCCCTGCATATCCTGCGTCCGCAAAGATGTGCCCCAGCCGCGGGAAGCGGATGCGCAGTGCTTTGAGACCATCCACAGCACCATCCCGATCCTGTATATCGGCGGCGTGAACAAGGATCGGCAACAGGAAACCTTGCGTGTCTGTCACGATGTGACGCTTGCGCCCTTTGATCTTTTTGCCCGCATCAAAGCCTGAAATGCCGCCGCTTTCCGTTGTTTTTACGCTCTGGCTGTCAATAACGCCCGCAGTGGGGCTCGCCTCACGGCCCGACAATTCGCGCGCCGCCATCATTGACAGATGGTTGATCCGGTGTAACAGACCGTTGTCGCGCCAGTCGTAAAAACAGTTCTGCACAGTCGAGACCGCCGGGAAATCCCGCGGGATCATGCGCCACTGACATCCCGTGGTCGCCATATACATAATCGCGTTCACAACACGGCGCGGATTCGTCTTGCGAGGACGACCACCTCGCTTCGCGGCAGGTAACAGGGGCCGAACAAGCGCCCATTCCTCCATAGTTAAATCGCTTGGATAAAAGCCCGTTTTACGCCTATGCTCCGCGCGGGTGATGTCTGTCCACGTCATGGGATCCTCCAGTTTCTTTCAAAACCAATGAATCATAAACATTTGATATCACTCAACTACTTTTGGAACAGCCTCTAAGACCATTGAAGTCGGTTCCTATACAGGTTGATCTTCCATCGGCACATCTCTCAGCTGCAATGGATCAAAAGCATAGAAGGATGATCTGCGTGGGTGAAACGAAATTCGCTAAGGATGTTCAAAACGCGGATTGAACAATATCGAAGGCCAAGCCATGAAACACCACTTCAGGGTCAAAACCCTCGCGGCATTGCCGGACGTGTCCAACGAGGGCCGCATCAACCGGGTACTAAAGAGGACCTGACGTGGATAGTCGAGTCAGGTTTCTCTGGCGCGTTATGGGGTAATTCCAATCCCCTTCACTGGTGTTTTCCGTGCGCCTATGCGCCGTCCAGCTTTGCCAGTCTGGCCTTGAGCGCGGCATTCTCGGCCTCAAGTGCGCCGATCCGGCCCCCGATCACATTCTGCACCACATCTGCGGGATAAAGCTGTGGAATGTATTGCGGACAGTTCCAGTCAAGCGCGGTGATCTCGACAGTCAGCACACGCTCGGCCTTGGTGCCTTCCGGCGCAAGCAGGCGCACAAGCGCGGGATCAGCCTCGGCCAATGGCACAAGGCTGGCGTGGCCTTGAATCTTAAGCCGGGCTTTGTTCATGTAATCCATCAGAAACAGCGACACACGGTTATCTGCCACAAGGTGCCCCATGGTGATGAATTGCTGATTGCCGTGATAGTCCAGGCAGGCCAGTTTCGTTTCACCGACGATGGTCAGAAACCCGCGCGGTCCACCGCGATGCTGGATATAGGGCCAGCCATCGGGGCTGGTACTGGCGATATAAAAACTGTCGCGTTCGCTGATAAACGCCTTGTCCTGATCGCGCAGACCCTCTTGCGTGCGGTGCGGATAAAGCTTGTGATATTTGTCGAAACTGCCCTCAGCCTTCTGCAAATCCGCAACCGCGCCCTGAAACATCAGGTCTGCGTAGTTTTCCATCGGTCGTATCCTTTCCTGCGATAAAGGGCAGCTATGCCGCGTAGCGTAGCGTAGAATACAATAAAAAAGGCTCAATTAGCATTGATTATGCGTGGCGTATTACAGGCAGGATGCCTGCTGCTGCGGCAAGTATCGCGCGCGGCGTTTGGTGGCTCGGAAGGACGGCAAGGTGGAACCACCGAAGGTAGCTGTCCAGGTATTTGGTTGCGATACCCCGATGGCGGCGCGGAAAGGTCTTTAACCGCTCATGCCGACTGTTCACGGTTTGAATGTGCAATTCACCACGGACACGTTCTCCGGCGGTCCGGTTGAGACTTTCATGGCTGACGCCCATTTCTGCGGCGCAGGGCGGGTACCCGGTGCAGCCATCGGTCACCAGGAGAGCGTCCCCATCAAGACGTGGCTGCAGAACCGTTTTGAGATGTTCGGCTGTCACCGCAGGCAAGACAGCACTGATGGTGGTGCCTGATCGGTCGACTGCAACGAGGACCGGAACCTGCTCCTTCGACAATCCGCGTTTTGAGGCCTTTCCCCCGCGTTTGCGGGCTTTTCGAGAGAGATTACGCTCCCCTTTCCGGCTGCGCGGAAAGAACGTCTCGTCGGCTTCGACGATCCCGCACAGCTTGACCGCACCGACCGTTACAGCCTGAAGAAAGCGATGACGCCAACGAAAAGCTGTGGTGTCGGCCACCATACAACGCCCGTCGGACGCCTTTACCGTTTCGCCGTCGCGCAGGGAAGCTGCAAACTCTGCCCACCTGTCCTTGTGGCGCAAGCGGGCAAGCGGCGTCCCGGTCAGCGCGTTGAAGGTTTTGCGACAGCTTTTGCAAAAGAACCTCGTCAGGCCACTTGCATGGCCTCTGATGATCGCACCGCCCGAAGCGCAGTGCGGACAGATACGCCCCTCGCGAACAGTCGCCTCAAGGAGATCGATCACGCTTTCCAGCGACGAAACCCCGGCAACGAGCCGTCCGGTTTCAGCCCGTTGTTTCGATGAAAGGTTGTCGATCTCGTTAAGCCACACCAAAAAAGCCTGATGATCCATGTGCCGCACCCATAATTTTGTTCATGGTGTGTTCTATCACAGGTCGCCACGCATAATAAATGCTAATTGAGCCATAAAAAAACGCACGCCTCTGACGAGACGGGCGTTCACTGTTCCGCGAGGAACGAAACCTTTAGCGGCGGATACCGAGGCGTTTGATGAGGTCCTTGTAACGGTCCTCTTCTTTGCCTTTCAGGTAATCCAAAAGTTTACGACGCTGAGCAACCATTTTCAGAAGGCCACGACGGCTGTGGTTGTCCTTCTTGTGGGTCTTGAAATGCTCGGTCAGAGTGGTGATCCGCGAGGTCAGAATAGCAACCTGAACTTTGGGCGAACCAGTGTCGCCGTCTTTGGTGCCGTATTCTTTCATCACGCGGGCTTTTTCTTCGGCTGTAATCGACATCGGGATCTCCTTTGATCAGAGGGTTGTGGGCACAAGCCGGGATGTCGTCCAGCAAGGTCCATGGAGAGTGGCCCCGGATCACCCGGGGATGGCACCGTGTAAGAGGTATTGATCGGAAAGAAAAGAGAAAATCACGCCACGCCGCGGCAAGGGAGAGTGTCCTGTCTTCTGTGTATGAGTAATTCGGTCCATGCTTCCAAACTGAAGGAGCATGACGATAATGACGATTTCCAAGGAACTACCGGACGAGATGCCTAGCGGTGTTGAACGACCCAGAGATTTACTTGGCGACAAGGGTCTGATGAAAGAGCTGAAGGTCCGGCCGATGGAGCGGATGTTGGGGGCTGAGTTGACCGAGCATCCGGGCTATGAAGCACACGGTGAACCTGCCAGCCAGCAGACCAACCGGCGCAACGGAGTGTAATCGGCGGAGCAATACTCGGCCAGGGTAGCGGCGTCGTTGTGTTGTCGCGGGCGGCGTAAAAGTCGTCCACTTTTGCCCTTTCGTTTGATGGGAGGGCCGGGGGATTTTCACCGTGGAATTGTATTTGAAGGTGCGTCGGGCTCATTTTCAGGATGGGTTGAGCGGGCGTCGGATTGCCCGGGATTTTGGGATTGGCCGAGACAGTGTTGCGAAGATGTTGGCCTATTCGGAGCCACCGGGGTATCGGCGGACAGCGCCGATTAGGCGCCCGAAGCTGGATGCGTTCACCTGCCAGATCGAGCAATGGCTTACTGAGGACAAAGCGCGTCCGCGCAAGCGGCGCCACACCGCAAAGCGTATCTTTGAGAGGCTGCGCGACGAGTGCGGCTTTGATGGCGGATACACAATCGTCAAAGACTGCGTCCGGGCCAGGAAGCGCTCTGGCAAAGAGATGTTCGTGCCGCTCAGCCATCCGCCCGGGCATGCGCAGGCGGATTTTGGTGAAGCGCCTGTCGTGATTGGCGGCGTTGAGCGGAAGGCGCACTTCTTCGCCTTTGATCTGCCGCAGAGCGATGCGTGTTTTATCCGGGCCTATCCTGCGGCAACCACCGAGGCCTGGCTGGATGGGCATGTGCATGCCTTTGCTTTCTTTGGGGCGGTTCCCCTGTCGATCCTCTATGACAATGACCGCTGCCTGGTGGCGCGGATCCTGCCGGACGGCACCCGGCAAAGAACCCAACGGTTCAGCGCAATGCTGTCGCATTATGTGGTCCGGGATCGCTACGGCCGTCCCGGCAAGGGGAACGACAAGGGAGCGGTCGAGGGGTTGGTCGGCTACGGGCGGCGCGACTTCATGGTGCCGATCCCGTCCTTTCCGGACCGGGATGCGTTCAACGCTCACCTGGAAGAGCAATGCCGCAAACGGCAGGACGATGTCCTGCGCGGACACAAGGCCAGCATCGGCGAACGGCTGCAAGCCGATCCGGCGGCAATGCAGGATTTGCCCGGCGCACCCTTCGAGGCCTGTGAGTTGCAAAGTGGCCAGGTCACATCGACATCGGTGGTGCGGTATCGCGGTAACGACTACTCGGTACCGGTCGCATATGGCCACCGCGCGGTCTGGATCAAGGGCTTCGTGATCCGCGTCGTTATCGGTTGCGCCACTGAGGTGATCGCCGATCATCCCCGCTCTTATGACAGCGGTGACATGGTGTTCGACCCGCTGCATTACCTGCCGCTGATCGAGCGCAGGATCATGTCCTTCGATCAGGCTGCGCCCTTGCAGGGTTGGGAACTGCCTGACGCCTTCGCCACGCTCCGGCGCTTGCTGGAAGCCCGGCAGGGCAAGGCGGGCAAAAGGGAGTATGTCCAGGTCCTGCGCCTGTCGGAACGGTTCGAGCTGGAGGTGCTGCATCTTGCCGTCAAAGACGCCCTGCGAATGGGGGCGGTCAGCTTCGATGCGATCAAGCACCTCGTCCTGTGCCGCGTCGAGCGAAGGCCCCCGAGGTTGGATTTGGATGTCTATCCGTTCCTGCCCGGAACCAACATCGCCACCACCTCGGCTTCTTCCTGTATGAGCCTTCTGTCAGGAGGTGACGCATGACGGATGCACCCGAACTGCCGCTGACACACCACCTCAAGACTCTGCGCCTGCCCACCTTCCTGCGCGAGCATGACAAGCAAGCGCGCATTTGTGCGGCGGAAGGCCTGGATCATGTGCGCTATCCAGCCCGGCTGACCGAGCTGGAACCAATCGATCGGGAGAGGCGCATGGTCGAGCGCCGGATCAAGGCGGCAAAGCTTCCAACCGTCAAAAGCCTCGACAGCTTCGACTTTACGGCCATCCCCGGTCTGAACAAGATGATGGTGCTGGAACTGGCGCGCTGTGAATGGATCGAGCGCAGGGAGAACGTCATCGCGCTCGGCCCGTCGGGAACCGGCAAAACCCATGTCGCTCTCGGGTTGGGGCTGACCGCCTGCCAGAAAGGGTTGCCTGTCGCCTTCGTAACCGCCGCAGCTCTCGTGCACGGGATGATGGAGGCCCGCGACGAGAAACGCCTCCGGCAGCTTCAGCGCAAACTGGCCAAGGTCAAACTGCTGATCATCGACGAGCCGGGCTTCGTCCCCTTGAGCAAAACCGGCGCCGAGCTTCTGTTCGAGCTGATCTCTCAGCGCTGCGAGCGTGGCTCAACCCTGATCACATCGAACCTGCCCTTCGAGGAATGGACCGAGACATTCGGCACCGAACGCTTGACCGGCGCGCTCCTGGACCGGCTGACACATCACGTCAACATCCTCGAGATGAACGGCGAAAGCTACCGCCTCAATCAGAGCCGCGCACGTATTGCCAACCCTTCAACCTGACAACTGAACAATCGGCCTGACGGCCAATGCGCCTTGGAACGTGCTTGCTGATTGGTGGCCACACGCCCCAAGGCGCACTCCACAAACTGGCCGACTTTTGCTCCGCCCCAGTGGCCGGATTTTACTCCGCCGTTGACATGCGAGGCGGGTTTTATGGATCATCCAAAGGGCGCGGGTTCCGGGCGGGGTGACCGGGTGGATTTGGCAGCCGGGTGCGGCTGGAGTTCAGGGGCACCCGGCTCAGTTCGGATGGCGGTCTCCTGGTGATGCGCGAACTTGATGACGCGCTCGGTCTCTCTGATCCCGCGAGATGCGCCTTGCGCGACAGCCGTCGGGGCAAGAACACTGTCCATCGGCTTGATGGACTGTTCCGGCAAGCGGCCCATGGGCGGGTCGCCGGCTACGAGGACAGCACTTTCGAAAAAACCTGTATCCCCCGACGCTGCCTGAAATCGGGGATTTCAACGCGTCGGGGGATACTCAATGTATCAGGTATTCCGACAAGCGCCTGAATGACGCTGGCCGTCTCGCCCACGATCCCGTCATGCGCCGGATCGTGGGCGGGCGCGCGGTCGATGCGCAGGCAGCCCCGGCCTCGCAGATGGGCGGCTGGAGACCGATACGCTGGCCATGCCCGAAAACCTGGCTGCACCGGCTGATCTGAACGGCCAATGGATCGACCGTTTCCATGACCGAAACGGGTTGGAGTCCGTCGTGCCGGACATGGACAGCTCCGTAAGTCCGACCCACGGCGAGCAGGAAGGCGCTGCCAGGAACGGGCATTTCGAACGCACCGCCTGAAATCCGTCTCGGGCAGGGTGAGGCCCGGGCTAATCAGTCTCCATTCAACAACGCTCTCATGAACCACTGAACCCTCTGATTTTAGTCGAAGGAGGTTCAGTCCGATGGGGCATCCGTCGGGCCACGCCGAGGCAGATTTTGGCGAGGCGGTTGTTGTTCCCGAGGGGCGTGGAACAGAAACACTTCTTTGCCTTCGATCTGCCCCGGAGCGGCGTGTGCTATATCCGCGCTTGTCCCGCCGCCACATTCGGGGCGTGGATGGACGGATATGTTCATGCCTTTGCCTTTTTTAGCGCGGTGCCGCTGTCGCTGGTTTACGACAACGAAAGCTGTCTGGTTGCCAGAGGCGGGTCGCCGTCGCCGCCTGACGCAGATGTTCACAGAGATGTTGTCGCACTACCTGTTTGTGTCTTCTGTGGTTGCCAGAGCAAGGGCAAAGGATATAAGGGAACGCAGAAGGTTTGGTTGGCTGATCGCGATGCAACATGAGGGTAACCAGTGGGGGTGAGATCATTGCCCGCCAAGCGGATGGCATGGAAATAACCCGCCTCTTCCAGCGCCGTATAGATCACGGGGATCATTTAAGCGGCGTCAGCGCGGAAGAACCGCATGAGGTCGCGCGTGGTATATCTGCCAATCACCGGGTCCAGAACCGCCTTCCAACCATCGGTGCT
>CBDBLS010000035.1:0-26043 GCA_965207105.1 Roseovarius sp.
GCCAGCCATGTCACCGGTTTGGCCGCCACTTTGGGCCACCCGCGCCACCAGACGTGCCGCAGCATCAGGGCGTTTGTCGCCGGACAGCGCCAGCATGTAGTGCAGATCAGCAAAAACCAGACAGCCATCCCCGCTGCGCTGTTCGGCCAGATCGGCCAATTCGCCCCAGCGATCCCCGACATGCACGCCTTCCAGCTCCAGCCGCATCAGCAACGAACTGGCATTGGAAAAATCGCGGTAGTCGTCGGTTTTTTCATCGCGGATCTTGGTGTCATAAAGCGCCAGCACCTGATCCATTTCGCCACGATCCATGTGCAGCAGCGCCTTGTGCCACCAGACATGAAAGCGGAAATTGTTGCAGTGATCCCAGGCAGCGGTATGCCCTTCGATCAGGTTGATCCCGCGCAGCGTATCATGGGTCATGTCATAGACATGTGCGACCGCGTGCATCCCCCAGGCATCATCCGAGGCCAGTGCCAGGCCTTCAAGACCCGAGGCCTCGGCCTCACCGTAGCTGCCGGTTTCTTCCTGTGCAAAACTGAGACAGCCAAGCGCGAAACCGCGCAGCGGGTGATCGGCACCATGCGCCCCGATCACGCGTTCCAGCGACCGGTGCATCCCGTGATTGTCGCCAAGGATAAAGCGGATCGCGTGGCTGACCTTCATCGACAGCGTATCTGCCGGGGTTAGCCGCAGCGCCTGCTCCATGCAACGGATCGCCTCGCTTGGTTTATCGTTCAACCAAACGCCCAGCGCCTCGACCCACAGACGTTCCCGTTCATTGGCGCCGCCCTGCGCAAGGGCGGCAACCGCATCGGTGTGGGCCTGACGTGCAACCTCCACCAGCTCGCGCCGTCCCATCATCATCGAGAACAGGCCTTTCGCCGCCAGCGCCATCGCGTAATCGGGCTCGGCCTCCAGCAGCGCACCCAGATGAACCGGGGCCTGGGTCCCATGCGCAAGGAAGGCGCGGACCATCTTGTTCCAGTGGTCTATCGACGCGGAACGGGTCAAACTGACTGGAGCGGTGCAAATATCGTAATACATTATCAATCCTACAAGGCGGGTCGCAGGCCTGCTGCGGCCCCTCAGATTTACCCGTGTCGTCTTGTTAACGCACATCACGTAACCGCTAGCCTGCGGGAAGGTGATCACGCGTCACTGTATTGTGAGGTTTCTTACGTCAATCCGCCTTTAAAATGGGCAACTTAAGCCCCGGGATCAGAGGTTTAAGCGCATTGGCATCCTGTCCGAATCGGGGGGGCGGGCGGCGATACGTTACTGGTGTTTTGGATAATTTCAGTGGATTTCCAAGGAGTTGCACCGATCCACCGGTTGTTTCGTCGTGCGGGATGGTCACTTTTACGTCCCGCACCTCGGCCTGATCCGATCCAAGCGCATCAGCGACGGTGTGAATCCGCCCACAGGGTACTTTAACACCCTCTAATGTTTCAATAATCGCCCCGGATGAGAGGGTTGCGAGCGTTTGTGACAGCGTTTGTGACAGGTCTATACGGTTGGCGATGCGATCCGGGTTGGTGGTAAACCGCGCATCCCCGGCCAGATCGGCCCGATCAAGCGCGATGCAGAAGCGTTGAAACTGTTGATCATTGCCCACGGCGATAATCACGTGGCCGTCTTTGGTGGCGAAGACATCATAGGGCACGATGTTGGGATGGGCATTGCCACGCCGCTGGGGCGGCTTGCCCGAGGTCAGGAAATTAGTGCCCTCATTGATCAGCCAGGCCATCTGCGCATCGACAAGTGCAAGATCGATATGCTGGCCTTCTCCTGTCGCGTCTCGGTGACGCAGCGCCGCCAGAATGCCAATCGTCGCATACATCCCGCACATCACATCGGCGATGCCCACGCCCACTTTCATCGGCGGCCCATCGGGTGCACCGGTCAGTGACATGATCCCGCCATAGCCCTGCGCCATAAGATCATAGCCGGGCGTATCGCGGTTGGGTCCGGTCTGTCCAAAGCCCGAGATCGAGCAATAGACCAGCTTGGGGTGTGCCGCGCACAGCGTGTCGTGATCCAGCCCGTATTTGGCCAGCCCGCCGGGTTTGTAATTCTCGATCACCACATCGGCCTCAGCCGCGATGGCGCGTACAAGCGCCTGACCTTCCCCGGTCGAAAGATCAGCGGGGATCGAATATTTGTTGCGGTTGGCGGACATGAAATAGGCGCTAAGATCGCTGTTGCCATCCGGCGTTTCCGCATAGGGCGGGCCCCAGCCGCGGGTGTCATCCCCGCCGGTCTTTGGGTTCTCGATCTTGATCACCGTCGCGCCCAGATCACCCATCATCTGCGTCGCCGTCGGTCCGGCAAGAATGCGGGTCAGATCGAGGATCACCAGCCCATCCAAGGCACCTGGGCTTTTGGCTTCAGAAGCGTCCGTCATAGGATTTCCTGTCGATCTCGGCGGCGATGATGGTGAAGGTTTCAGCAGATTGCGCCTCGGCCAGCGCAGCCTTTAGCTCGGCTTCGTCTGTCACCGTGTGACCTTGTCCACCGAACCCACGCGCGAGGCTGGCAAAATCCACATGGCCAAAATCCACTCCGCGATTGTGCATCTGCCGCTGGCGTTGTTTCAGCTCGATCAACGCAAGGCTGGCATCGACAAAGACCACAAAGATGGTTTTCAGCCCTTGTTCGGCGGCAGTGGCCATCTCACCCGCGACCATCAGAAAGCCAGCATCCCCCGAGAATGACACCACGGTGCGATCCGGTTCGACAATCTGCTGGCCCATCGCCAGGGGCACGGCAACGCCCATCGTGCACAGGCCCGTAGATTGGGTGAGCGCGCGGGGAAATTCGCACTGCCACATTTGCGAGAGCAAAATCCGGTGCGCACCACTGTCGGCGGTGGCCAGCGTGTCGTCCGGCAATACCTCGCGACAGATCGAGATCACCGCATCCGGCCCCCAGTCGCCTTGGCGCGCGAAACTCTGCGTCAGCGCAGCGCGGGCGGTGGAGGGTTCATTATCAGGCCAAACGTTTGATAATGGTGTGTCAGGCAACAACGCAGCGACAGACGCGGCACAGTCCCCGATGATATTATGGCTCGCCTGATGCATGTAATGGTGGTTCGGCTCGGCGGTGATATCGATCACCACCTGAGTTTCCGGGTCCCACGGGTTTTGCCATCCAACGCGCATTTCAATCGGATCATAACCGATCGCCAGAATGACATCGGCGGCCTGCACCAAGGGCAGCAAGGTGTCATCCGCCTTGGGCGATAACCCGGCACCCCCCAGACACAAAGGATGGCTTTCCGGCACGATCCCCTTTGCCTTATAGGTTGTGATGATCGGGGCTTTCAGCGCCTCGACCGCATCTTGTACCGCTTGCTCGGCCCCTTCGGTCATCGCATCCACACCGCAGAGGATCAAAGGCCGCTTTGCCCCGGCAAGCGCCTGCTTGACCGCGATGAAATCGGGGGCCTCAGCCGGGCGCATCGGCAGGGCCTTGGGACGCAATACACCCTCTCCCTGCGCCGGGGCATCGGCAACCGAGATCGGCACATCGATATGCACAGGGCCGGGTCGACCTTCGACCGCACGGGTCACGGCCTTGTCGGCAATCACATGGGCCGCGCCTGCAGACAGGGTAAAGCTGGCCTTGGTGATGGGGCGAAAAACCTGGGGTTGGTCCAGCACCTGATGGGTATAGGTCTCGGCGGTATCGGCATCAACCGCGCCGGTCAGAACGATCAGCGGCACGCGATCCTGCCGCGCATTTTCGACCGAGTTGATGCCGTTCAACGCACCGGGCCCTACCGTGGCCACAAGGATACCCGGCGCGCCGGTGCGGTGGTACGTGCCCTCGGCCATGAACCCGGCAGCGTTTTCATGTTTGGCCAAAACGAAGGTGATGCCCGCCTGTTCCAGCGCGTCAATCAGAGTCAGAACCTCGCCGCCCGGCATGCCAAAGGCCCACCGGCACCCGGCTGCGTAAAGCCGTCTGGCCAATACATCTGCGGCCCGCATCGCCGTATCGCTCATCTGAACCCTCATGCTTACGTCAGGGTGTTACTGCGGCGCGCGCGACCGGTTCGCAACTAAATTCCGCGTGTGAAAATGTTGCAAGGCGCGCTTAGGCCTTGGCCGGTGACACGCGCTGTACCAGTTTTTCTGTCCAACTGAGGATCAGGAAACTGCCCACAACCCAGATGATCAGATCAAACTGCCGCCAGCGGCGTGCCGCGCAGCCAGAATTGCACCATGCCGCCGCCAGGCCGAAGCCCCA
This sequence comes from Roseovarius sp., assembly GCA_965207105.1. Classification (GTDB taxonomy): domain Bacteria; phylum Pseudomonadota; class Alphaproteobacteria; order Rhodobacterales; family Rhodobacteraceae; genus Roseovarius. Next base: position 4,255 of record CBDBLS010000035.1, read on the forward strand.
ACTCACCCAGCGGGCCACGCCGCCCCCACAGTTCAACAGGCCAGAACCGCGATACGTAAAGCAGGATAATCGCAACGCAGATCACGATCAGGATGGAGAGGGCGCGTCTCATGGCAGCACCTCCAACGTTTCCTCGTCGGCAAGGAACACAAGTATCCCACCGCGCTTTTCAATCCGTCCGTCCAGCGAGATGTAGACCCCGACCCGATCCAGCAGGACATCGGTGATCGGGCCGCCATCTGCCGATCCGATCATCAGAAATTCCTGGCCCTCAACCGGTTGCGAGATGACAAAAACAGGGGGTACGCCGCCGATCAGACACAGCTCGGCGCAGGCTTTGTGAGCCAGTCCGCGACCGGGGCGCATCGCGCCGGTCAGACATTTGCCGTCGCAGATTTCACCCGCCAAACGCCAGCGCCCCAGATCGACGGGTTCTGGCACCGGATCAGCCACCTCGGCGGCTTTGATATCGCGGTTGCGGTTGGGGATCTGCAGCATGCGGATACTGCCACGGTTCAGGATGACGCCCGTCACCTCGGCCCCGGCACCACCGATCTTTTCAGCCTGCGCGGCGACTCCGAATTTGCCGGCCCCGGACATCATCAGTGTTTCGCCCACATCGATTTGCTCCGAGCCTGAGGTGACATGCAGCATCGGATAGGGCTGCATCTCAAGCACACCGGTGACGGTTTGACGTCCGAAATCACCCCGAATACGGGCGTCTTCCGGCGCATCCTGCGTGCCACCCACCGCAAAGGCCAGCGCGGCAAAGGCGGCTACCGTGCAGATCGCCACCGCCGTGAGCAAAAGCACCAGCCCTTTGGGAACGCTGAGATATCCGACAAAGAAAGGTTTGTCCTGATCGCTCATGTCGCCACCTCCGTCTTGATCACCAAAGGCTCTACGGGCGTGCCGGGTGGGTTGGCATCAGGATCAACCTCGACCATCTCTCCATTCAGCCGGATATTATAGGTCGGCACCTTTTCGGTGAATGGCGCGGGCGAGCGGCCATTGGTAACGTCGTATTGAAACCCGTGCCAGGGGCAGGTCACCAGACAATCCAAAATCCGCCCTTCGCCCAGCGGCCCGTTCTGATGCGCGCAGGCATTGGCGATGGCCGATAGTTTGCCGTCATGGCGAAACACCGCGACGCGATCACCATTGGCAAGGCGGGCGACCTTGGCGCGGCCCTCATCAATATTGCCAACAGCGCAGATGCTTTCCCATGCATCCCTGGCCTGCTCGACCGAAACCGGGTCACTAACCTTGCGTTCGTGGCGAGAGGCCAACAGATGCAGGATCGCCACACTCCCGGCGCAGATCACGACAAGAATGCCGAAGGTCTGATTTTGCTGGTTCTGCAAGGCACCCAGCCCGATATGGGCCACAACCGCGATATAGGCCGGATAGATCAGGTAATGCAGCGCCTTCCATATACGGGGCGTCAGGAATTTCAGCCAGAAATCATGGCTGGTGACGGCCAGAATTGTCAGGCTGAGCAGCGCGAAGATGCCAAAGCTTTCAAAAGGGAAACCCAGAAGTTGACCATAGGCTGTGTTGGTGCCCAGAACAGCCGCGTATTTGTCCGCAGGTGAAAAAGAGAAATACCAGCCGATGACAAACCCGGCATGGGTATAGGCCACGAAACAGGTCAGAACGCCCATGTGCCGACGGTTATACAGCAGTGGCATGAACCGCGCATCAAGTCGCGCCAAAGGCCCGATCAGCAGGATCGCGGTCATCAGGAAAAAGGCACAGGCCCCAAAGGCGCGCATGTTGTGGATTTGCGGATTGATCGCCGGATCGTAGCCCAGGATGCCGGGGGTCAGATTCACGAAAACCCAAAGGAACCCCATGATCGCCGCCAGCACCACGGCGTCATAGATATACTTGAATCGGTTCCACTGAACCGGGATGTATTTCACACTCATTGCGCGGCCCCTTCTTGCAGTTGGACCGGGGCTATGTTGGCTGGCCAGGTTTGACGGATCGAGAACGAGGTGAGCAGGGTCAGCAGGATAAGAACCGCCATCACGAAGGCCACCACCCGGTGACTGCGTCGGGGCGGTGCGTGGCGCAGCGGCCATTTGTCCCGCCCGGTGGCCAGCACCCACCAACGCCACAAAACCAACGGCCACAGCACCAGAATACCCGGCAACAGAAGCGGGCGAAACGTGACCGCGCCGCGTGCGTCCTCATCAATCTGGCTCAGGCCGACGGTCAGAAAGGCGATCGAGACGACAACCCCGATGCCGCCCCAGATCTGCACCAGAAGGATAAGGGTTTCGGCACCCGTCATGATGGTGTCCCGATGTTTCGAAAGATCATGATGCCTCCGTTTCTTGCGGTATTGGTGTGCCGTCAGGGTCGGCTTTGCGAAAGCGATTTGCAATAGGCGAGGCTGACACCCCGTGCAGCACCGCACTGATCAGCACGCCCAGAAAGCAGATCAGAAGGATGTCATGCCCATGTGTCAGGCGTTCGAAATTCTGTAAGACCAGCAAGGCAAACAGAGCCGTCGCCAACCCGCGGGGGCCGAACCACCCCAGAAACACCCGCTCGGATGGGGTGGTGCGTGACCCGATCAGCGACAGCCAGATCGCAAAGGGGCGTGTGACAAACAGGCTGAACAGGATCAGCAGAATCCAACTGGGCGTGAGGCTTTCAACCAAGGCGGGGGCAATGACGATTCCCAACAGAACAAAGGTGCCCAACACAAGCAACTGACCCTCGGTCTCCAGAAATTCCAGCACGAATTTGCAGCGTTTTTCAAACAGCAACCCAAAGGTCAGCCCGCCAACAAACGCGGCCAGAAATCCGTTTCCGCCAATCTCGGTCGATACAAGGTAGGACAAAGCGGCAAGCGCCAGAACGCCAATCCCTTCGAACACCTCGTTGGTCAAACCCCGGCGCAATGCTCGGGTCATCAGAAACGCACCCGCAGCGCCTATCGCCGCCCCGGCCAGACTGCCCAGACCGATCTGTTTGGCGGCAAACACCACCCAACTGGTTTGCACATTGTCATGAAGACCGCCCACGGCGAGGCAGCCAAAGAACAACACGACTGGTAAGGCCAGACCATCGTTCACACCACTTTCAACCGTCAGAGCGTTGCGCAGGCGTTCAGGTACATTTTGATTGGTCACCACCGCCTGCCCCAGGGCCGCATCGGTTGGAGCCAGAATCGCCGCCAACAGGGCCAGTTCCCAAACCGGCCAGCCGGGCAACAGAAACAGATTAACCACATAGCCAAACAGCATCGCCAGCGGCAAACCGATCAGCAACATGCGCAGGGGCAGCGCGAAACCTTCTTTCAGCGCGCGCGCCTTGACCATGGCCGCATCCGAAAACAACACGATGACCAACGTGGTCTCGGCCACCAGATGCAGGATGTGTTCCAGATGGACGCCCTCGCCCGCCAGCATCGCAGCCAAGGCCAATCCCAGCCCGATCGCGACCATGGGGGGTGTTACGATACCCTTTCCCAGCTGTTCCGCTAGCAATGCGTATCCGAAACCCACAAGGGCGATCAGGATAAGAACGTATTCGATGATGCTGTCCCCTTTTTCTAAGAGTCTGACTCAAAAGTTTAGGCTCAATTAGGGTCTGTTGACAATCATCGTGTTGCAATGAGCATGGCACAGAGGTGCCAGTTGGCAGCGTAGCTTGTATCAGTCTTGTCGTATCGCGTTGCTATGCCTCTGAATTCCTTGATCTTTGCGAAATGGTTTTCGATGAGATGGCGCCACTTGTACATGTGGGTATCGTAGTCCCGTTGAACTTTTCGGTTCGATTTGGGCGGGATGACAGCGGTTGCGCCACGCTCATCAAGGTCTTGCAGGAGCCAGTCGGCGTCGAAGGCTTTGTCGGCCAGCAACGCCCCAAAGGAAGCCCCCTTGATCAGAGGAGCGACCCCCTTCATGTCGTGTGCCTGTCCCGGCAAAAGCAGAAACCGGAACAGGTTACCGAGCGCATCGACCAAGGCCACGACCTTGGTCGTCAGTCCGCCGCGAGAGCGTCCGATAGCCTGGTGTTGAGTCCCCCTTTTGCGCCCGAAGCCTTCTGATGAGCTTGAACAATCGTCCCGTCGATAAGGGCATATTCCAGGTCCGGCTCGCCACTCATGGCATTGAAAAGACTCTCGAACACGCCGTTCCTGGCCCATCGACGAAATCGCTTGAACTGGCTGTTCCAGTTGCCAAACTCTTTGGGCAAATCCCGCCATGGGGACCCTGTGCGTACGCGCCATAATACTGCTTCCATAAACCGGCGATTATTGCGCGCGGTAACACCCGGATCGCCTGCCTTGCCCGGTATAAGCGGCTCAATCTTCTCCCAAAGCTCATCGGAAACAGCCAAACGATTTGCGTCCATCAACACCTCCATTTTGGAAGCTTGAATCAGACTTCAGGCAAAATGGGAACCCCGAATGTCAACAGGCCCTAGCATTGATTATGCGTGCCAACCTGTAATAGAACACACCATGAACAAAATTATGGGGTGCGGCACATGGATCATCAGGCTTTTCTGGTGTGGCTCAACGAGATCGACGACCTTTCATCGAAACAACGGGCTGAAACCGGACGGCTCGTTGCCGGGGTTTCGTCGCTGGAAAGCGTGGTCGATCTCCCTGAGGCGAATGTTCGCGAGGGGCGTATCTGTCCGCACTGTGCTTCGGGCGGTGCGATCATCAGGGGCCATGCAAGTGGCCTGACGAGGTTCTTTTGCAAAGGCTGTCGCAAAACCTTCAACGCGCTGACCGGGACGCCGCCTGCCCGCTTGCGCCACAGGGACAGATGGGCAGGGTTCGCAGCTTCCCTGCGCGACGGCGAAACGGTAAAGGCGTCCGACGGGCGTTGTATGGTGGCCGACACCACAGCTTTTCGTTGGCGTCATCGCTTTCCCGAGGCCGTAACGGTCGGTGCGGTCAGGCTGTGCGGAATCGTCGAAGCCGACGGGACGTTCTTTCCGCGCAGCCGGAAAGGGGACCGTAATCTCTCTCGAAAAGCCCGCAAACGCGGGGGAAAGGCCTCAAAACGCGGATTGTCGAAGGAGCAGGTTCCGGTCCTCGTTGCGGTCGACCGATCAGGCACCGCCATCAGTGCTGTCTTGCCTGCGGTGACAGCCGAACATCTCAAAACGGTTCTGCAGCCGCGTCCTGATGCGGACGCTCTCCCGGTGACCGATGGCGGCACCGGTTACCCGCCCTGCGCCGCAGAAACGGGCGTCAGCCATGAAAGTCTCGACCGGACCGCCGGAGAACGTGTCCGTGGTGAATTGCACATTCAAACCGTGAACAGTCGGCATGAGCGGTTAAAGACCTTTCCGCGCGGCCATCGGGGCATCGCGACCAGATACCTGGACAGCTGCCTTCGGTGGTTCCACCTTGCCGTCCTTCCGAGCCACCAAACGCCGCGCGCGATACTTGCCGCCGCCGCAGGCATCCTGCCTGTAACACGCCACGCATAATCAATGCTAATTGAGCCAAAGTTTATGTTTGAACAGAATGCCTTGCTATCCGCCTTGTCAAGAGACGAATACCGGCAACCAAAACCCATGCTACGGAACTTTCAACGGTTGCCTCCCGATCTTTTGCCAAACGACGGCAACGTCCCGGCCACGCGAATGTTCGCTCGACACCCCGTCTTCGTGGTGGAAGAACGAACCCCTCGGCTTTGTCAGGGCGCTTGACAATCTCCAATGTCCATTTTCCCTGCAGGGCCAAAGCATCCCGAAGCTTTGGCCCTGCATATCCTGCGTCCGCAAAGATGTGCCCCAGCCGCGGGAAGCGGATGCGCAGTGCTTTGAGAACATCCACAGCACCATCCCGATCCTGTATATCGGCGGCGTGAACAAGGATCGGTAACAGGAAACCTTGCGTGTCTGTCACGATGTGACGCTTGCGCCCTTTGATCTTTTTGCCCGCATCGAAGCCTGAAATGCCGCCGCTTTCCGTTGTTTTTACGCTCTGGCTGTCAATAACGCCCGCAGTGGGGCTCGCCTCACGGCCCGACAATTCGCGCGCCGCCATCATTGACAGATGGTTGATCCGGTGTAACAGAGCGTTGTCGCGCCAGTCGTAAAAACAGTTCTGCACAGTCGAGATCGCCGGGAAATCCCGCGGGATCATGCGCCACTGACATCCCGTGCTCGCCATATACATAATCGCGTTCACAACACGGCGCGGATTCGTCTTGCGAGGGCGACCACCTCGCTTCGCGGCAGGTAACAGGGGCCGAACAAGCGCCCATTCCTCCATAGTTAAATCGCTTGGATAAAAGCCCGTTTTACGCCTGTGCTCCGCGCGGGTGATGTCTGTCCACGTCATGGGATCCTCCAGGTTCTTTCAAAACCAATGAATCATAAACACGTGATATCACTCAACTACTTTTGGAACAGCCTCTTAGTCTCTTACAGGACTCTGGCCGCTGACGATAATCACAAATCAGAAATCACTGCAGATCTGGCCGACCGGGACGGACGGTTTGGTAATTGGCAAATTGCAGGCGGATCAGCCTGCGACTATGCTCACCGCCAAAGTCATAAAGGAAAACGAATGCTGATCGCTTTGATTGGCCGGGACAAGCCCGGCGCGCTGCAAACCCGGCTTGATAACCGCGATGCCCACGTGGCCTATCTGAAATCGACCGGCGTGGTCAGTCAGGCGGACCCCCTGCTGGACGAGGCCGAACAAATGATCGGCTCACTTGTGGTGTTGGACGTGGCCGATATGCAGGCCGCACGCGATTGGGCCGATAATGACCCTTATGCCCATGCCGGACTGTTTGACTCGGTCGAGTTGATCCCGTGGAAGAAGGTGATCTGAGGATGCGCTACTGGCTGTTTAAATCCGAACCCAACACCTGGGGCTGGGACGATCAGGTGACCAAAGGCGCGGCGGGCGAAGAATGGGATGGCGTGCGCAACTATCAGGCCCGCAACTTCATGCGCGAGATGAAGGTGGGCGATCGCGGCTTTTTCTATCACAGCATGAAAGAGAAATCCGTGGTGGGCATTGTCGAGGTCATTGCCCAAGCGCATCCCGACAGCACCACCGACGATCCCCGCTGGGAATGCGTGGACATCAAGGCCATCGGCCCCGTGAAAACGCCTGTCACGCTTGAGATGATCAAGGCCGACCCCCGGCTGGAAAACATGGTTCTGGTAAAGAACTCGCGCCTGTCGGTGCAACCGGTGACAGAGCACGAGTGGCAGGTGGTCTGCGCCATGGCGGGTGTTTCAGACTAGGCGGACGCGATAAAACGGGCCATCATGGGATTGGAAACAAACTGGATGGAGACGCGCAATGGAAATCCTGAATGTTATCGTGGCAGCTGTGGCTGGCTTTGCCTTTGGGGCGGTCTGGTACATGACACTAAGCAAACCATGGGTCGAAGCCGCGGGAATTGAAGTGGATGAGAACGGCAGGCCCGTAAACGAATCCGCTACACCTTATATCATGGCGGCTGTCGCTATGTTGGTCGTGTCAGGGATGATGCGCCATGTGTTCAGCCTGTCAGGCATAGATACCTTGGGCGAGGGCCTGATATCGGGGCTTGGGATCGGGCTGTTTTTCATCTCGCCCTGGATCATGATCAACAATGGTTATGGCGGGAGACCCTTCAAGCTGACGATCATTGATGGCGGCTATGCCACATTTGGGTGTGCTGTCATGGGGGCGGTGCTGACGCTGTTTTAAAGCGACTGACGCCTGATCTACATGTTCGGAAACGGTGGAGGGTCCAGGCGATTGCCCGAACCCTCCACTTCCCCACGTGCTCCCTACGCACCACACGTGTATCTGATAAAGGGCTCGGCCATCCTAGCCTGCTATATAGTTTGATACGCTTTTAATCGCGATTCTGCAAATTCCAAGTCGTTAGAATGCCCTTCAAAACAAGTGTGTTTTTGCGGTCGAACACAAAACCCCCACCGGATTCGGCGGGCGTTTGAAGACTGAAAACAGAGTCTGGGCTTACCCGTAGATCGACTCTTTGCCGAAATGCTTGGTCAGCATGTAATAGACAACGGCGCGGTACTTGTTGCGCTCGGACTGGCCATAAGTCTGGATCACGCTGTTGATCGCCTCATCCAGTTGCGGACCATCCGACAGGCCCAGCTTTTTGATCAGGAAGTTGTTCTTGACGGTTTCAAGCTCGTGCTCTTGCCCGGCCGCAACGGTCGAGGCATCCGCGTCATAAATCGCGGGCCCACACCCGATTGTAACTTTGGTCAACAGATCCATGTCCGGCTGCATCCCACATTTGTTCCGCAGATCATCTGCATATGTTGCGATCAGATCGTCACGACGTCCCATACATACTTCTCCCAGCTATGCCGGCATTGTGCCGGCTTTTTTTAAAGTTACCGCCTCACCTGAGACGTTGGCAGAAAGATAACGTCAGAACCTGTGCACACAAAGGGAAAACTTGGACCGTTCTCCCCCCAAACCTGCGCAAAGCAGCATATTTTCCCTGAACCCGAATAAGACGGGGGAACTCAACGACATAGACCCCAGCCCCGGGTCTGCAGATGAAAGTGATCTGCGTGCAATGCGTTGAATTCCGGGCCAAGGGCGACGGGAAACCACAGGCAGGCCGCCTCAAACGCATCGCGCAGGAAGGCGGCATTCGGCCCGCTGCCCGGCCAGTCGCGTTTGAGATCGACTGTTTCACCATTTGCCAGAACAAAACCGGACACATCCAGCGCATCGGCGGTGGCATGGGTGCTCATCCTGGTGCGATCCCCCGAAGTGGTCCGCATCTGACGGCAGCTGTAACTTGAAAAATGCCGGATCTCCCGCACATCGGTTTGCATATGGCGTTGTGCGGCTGCCTGAAGGCCATGACGTTCCCACATCGCCACGCGCAGGGCAGTCTGACAACGGGTTTCGACCGGTGCCAGCGTCACCGGACCAACTGTGCTCAGCGAAACGCGGGGTTTGATGAAACACTCTGCACTATCTTCAAGCGGAGGCTGCGGCTGATAGGTGGCGGCGTCTTGCAGGATGGCCAGACACAGCGCGTCATTGTCAAGCGCGGCCTGCAGTTTCCAACCGGTCAACGATGTGACCGGGGAATTGACGCGCAGGGGCGTGGTAGGATTCCATTCATCGGGAAGCGGGGTGTCAGGATGAAACACCGCCGCGATCAACCCGATCAGCGCGACCGCAAACAGCGCCTTGATCAGATGCCTCACCGCAGAACAACGCCTTCTTCCCAAGAAACAGCCATGTCGGCCTCTGCAGGTAATTCCTGCAAATCATACCCAAATGACCTGGCCCGTCGTTTGAGATTGCCGAGCACGCGATTGCGGTATCGTTCTTCATAATGGGACGCGCCTGGATCCTTGTAGGTCATGCCGTGTCGGAGGGTGTTGCAGAACAGAACAGCAATCTTGCGCGCGGTCGCGGTGACGGCCCTGGCCTTTCCCGCTCTTGCTGCCGGCCGTCGATAAAATGCCCCGGGAGCGGTATCGCTGCGCCCAATGGTGACAGCCGCCAATCGCGGAAGCGCAGCGGCGCGACTTGATGATCGTCGCGTCCGGGAAGACAGCACTTTGCCGCCGGAGATCTTGTTCCCGGGTGCGGGACAAAGCCAGGAGGTGAAGTGTTTGGCGCCTGGCCACGCGCGCAGGTCAGTTCCACATTCTCCAACCGGTTTGAGTGATAATGAAGGCCCCGTCCCATGGATCCCGGTCAGATCAACGCCAGGGACACCGAACAGCGCTGCCCGGACATCAAATGACGGCGTGCTCACCTGCCTGGTCCTTGTCCGTGGACGGGACAGTCTGGCCGGGGTCGTGTTCGTTATCCGAGCCCGGTGTCGCCAACGTTGCCTCAAGATGACGATCACATTCCGGCACCCTGGACTGATAGAAGTCATAAAGCGCCAATGACCGGGTCAGTGCAAAGATGTGTTCCGGGCGGTCATTGCCGTTCAAGGCGGCCTTGATCGTTTCGACAGATGCACGGCACCTGACATCACGGAAAGACGCCGGCACATCCAGGTCCCGTTCGCCCGCGACAATTGCACGGATGATCCGCATGCCTGTCACGCCGGTGATGTCGGAGACAACATGGTGCAGTTGCAGATTCATCTCCATCAGTGCCTTCTGCATATGTTGAATGTGGGCCGCCGCATATTCCACCAACCGTTCCCGTTGGCGTGGATACGCCCGCAGGGTGGCAATCCCGGCCGATGGTCGGAAGCTGCCGCGTGGCAAACCGCAGGAATGCAACCGCCGCAGCCAACCGGCATCACTGACGTCGGTCTTTCGCCCGGGTACGTTCCCGGCACAGCGCGCGTTGACCGGAATGACCTCAAAGCCGTGCCGCTCCAAAATCCCATAGGCCGGGGTCCAACAGACGCCGGTGGATTCCATCGCAACGCCGGTGACACCGTGCGTTTTGAACCAGTCAGCAGGATCATGCAGGTCATGGGTGAAGGTGCCAAACGCACGCACCGGTGCGTCCGTCACGTCGGGATTGACTGCAGCCATGTGTTCACGCGAGCCGATATCAACGGCAGCGGCACCGATGTTCATGGCCTCGATCGCTGGAGTCCTGCGGGTCTTTTGCTTTGCCATCGTTGATCCTCCTGTTGGCAACAAAAGGGCGTGGGCTATGCAAATCCGTCATCTTCCCAACCGGGATCACCGCAAGGCAGCGTCACCACTCTCAAGGTTGCATCAACCCATGGGCCACGTTTTTCAACGGGGTTCCCGACAGCGCCGGGACCACCGATAAGCGAACGGCCGCTGCCCTTCATGGCGCGACCGTGGCACAGACTGTTTCCACCGCGCACAGGCGGGCTTCAACCCGGAACGGTTTTTCAATAGGTTTCGCATCACGCGGCAGAGGCATCAGTTCAAACGCCAGAACAGCGGCGATGAAAAAAAACTGCTAGGGCGAAAAGCCAGTAAGACGGGCTCATCTGACGTGTGCTAGGGCGCGTCAAGAGATGTTGATCCATCCGCGCTGAATGGCCTCAAAAACTGCTTCACTGCGAGAGTTCACTTCCAGCTTTCGGTAAATGTTTTTAATGTGGGACGGCACTGTATTGCTGGATATCTCCAACCGCTCAGCAACGTCGTTGTAAGTGTATCCCTTTGCAATACCCCACAAAATATCCAATTCACGTTTGGTCAGAATGCTCTCTTCCGCCTCTTCGGTTTCGTCTTTCTGCACAATCTGAATGATGAACCGCGCCACCGAGGTCGAAATCGGTGACTGTCCATTCAGCAGCTCGCGAATGGCTTTTACAAGATCCATCTGGCGGGAGTCCTTCAGCAGAAACCCGGTTGCCCCTGCCGTGATCGCACCGACCACGCTTTGTTCGTCGCCTAGGACCGAGATCACCATGATCTCGGCATCGGGTCTGTCCCGGCGCGCCATGCGGATCAGATCGCTCCCATGACCATCGGGCAAGCGCAGATCAGTCACGATGATATCCGCAGTCACGTCACGAATGGCCGATTTGCCTTCCTGGGCCTGTCGGGAAAGTGTCTTATTTTGTGGATTTATAGTTGTGGTTCTGATTCAATGAATTTTGATGTTGGAACGGAGGATTTTATGGGTCGTAATCAGGTTGAGATGTTTACATCACTGGATGGGCCGGTTTCAGAGGATCACCCCTGTCGTCGTTTTGAGGCGGTGGTGGACCTGGCGGTTTTGTCCGGCCCTTTGGTCGCGCTTTATTCGGATCGCGGGCGGCCTGAACCGGGGGCTGAACGCGCGTTCCGGATGCTTGTTTTGCAGTTTACAGAAGGCCTCCCGGACTGCGGGATGGAACGGTTCATGCGAGAGAATTTGGGGGGCAAGTGGTTTTGCGCATTTGCCTTGAGTGAGCGCCCGCCCGACCATTCATTCTTCGGCGATTTCCGCCAACGCCCGGGGACGAAGCGATTGATGGACCTGTTCAACCGTTTGCGCGACGGCCTGAAAGAGGCAGGCCTGATCCGCGAGGTGTTTGCCTTTGTTGATGCCGGCAAGTCGGTCTCGAAGCTATCTACCCGGGATGACCGCGACAAAGCCATCGCCAGGGGCCTGGAAAAGTTCAACAATGAGACGGCGGACCAGGTGGCCGCGGACCCACAGGCGCGCTTTGGGGCCAAGGGCAGGGACAAATTCCGGTATGGCTGCAAAGAGCACACCGGTGTTGATATGCAGTCTGCTCTGATCAACAGGGTTGCCGCCACGCCGGCGAATGTGACGGATGCCCGGGGCGTGCGCCATGTCTGTGCGGATCAGGGTGCGGTTTTTGGCGACAAAGGGTATTGCACTCAACCGGCACAGGCAGCGCCAAAGCGCAAGGGTTGCCATAATGCGACGATCAAAAAGCGCAATATGAAAGGCAAGGATGCCGATAGGGATCGCCGGTATGCCCATTTGCGCATGCCTTGCGAGCGGGTGTTTTCCAAACGTTCAAATCGTGTGCGATATAAAGGGCAGGCCAAGGTGCGGTTTCAGGTGGCGATGCAGGCGATCGGCCACAACCTCAAACGCCTGACCCGCCCCGGAGTCGAAAAGGTCCCGATCCTGTCCGCCTGACAAACGGGAGGAGTCCGTCAAAAATCCGAATATTCCCAAAAAATCAGCGGAAAATCAGTCAAAACGACGACAAATCAATCATTGTCATACCTGAATTACACGAGACCCCTTCGAAGGACTGTTTGCCGACGGCCCCTTCCTTGAACGTGGCGCATTGAGCGACAACTTCGAGGTCTGCCTCGACGGCGATATTCTCGACCAGCGATTTGCGCATCGCATCATCGTCTTCGATGACTATGATCCTTGCTGGCGCTGTTTTCATAGCACAATCCGTTGCGCCCGGCGTGGGCAAAGCCAATTGGTCGGTTCTTGAGTAATTGAGCTTGGACAAATTCAGGTCCACGAATTGTGAGAGTTCAGCCGCCCTTGCCAATACCATAAACATGGTATGGGACGTAGCGTCAACTTGGGCCAATCTCCGCCCTGTGTTCGCACGAATTATCGTGGGTGTGTAGGTGTTGCCGGGTGATTGCCTTCTTCCGCAGGCGTCGGGTTACATCTGCTCAGCTAGAACAGAAGCCGAGCATGCAATCTGCTCACTGGGGGAGCTATTTTGATGATCAGATTTTTGGCAACGCTTTGCATGGTTGTTGCGGCTTGCTCTGCAAGTGCGAATGACAGGGTCGTGCAACTCGCATCAACCGAGTATCCGCCCTATTACAGCGAAACGATGGAGGGGAAGGGTTTCATCACCCAAATCATCGCCACCGCTTTCGCCGAGAGCGGGTATGAGATTGAGGTGACCTTCCTGCCTTGGGCGCGGGCGATGGAATCGACCAAGGCGGGAAGATACGATGGGCTGTTCACAGTCTGGTATCGCGAAGACCGCACAGAGTTTTTTGCCTATTCCGACCCTTTGCCACCCAACAAGATCGGGTTCTCAGGAAGTCGGGCACCGCGATTGACTTCGACGCTCTTGCAGACCTGAAGGACAGGCGCATCGGCATCGTTCGCGGCTATGCTGTGCCACCGGAGTTTGAAGAGGCAGGCCTCGTGACAATTCCGGCCGACAACAACGTCGAAAACCTGCGCAAACTCATGCGCAGCCGGATCGATCTGATCGTCAGCGACAGGGCCGTTGCAATCCATACCCTGACAACCGAACTTGGTGCACCAATCGCTGACCTTGAATGGCTCGAACCGGCTATAAACAGCGAAATTCAATACCTTGTGTTTCCAAAATCGACTTCGGATCACGAAACCCTGATGGCGGATTTCAACGCTGGCCTTGCCACGATCACTGCCGATGGGACCGTCGCCCGGATCATCCAAGACAACGGTTTTTGATCCCCAATGGCACGAAAACGCTCTCTTCGCGCAAAGTTTCTGCGCGCGATTGTGCCTTACGTGCTGCTGGCGGTCGTGCTGGCCTTTGCCTTTGTTGAATACAGCGCGCGCCTCTCTGCTGTAAAACGCGGAGCAATATTGGGCCACAGAAGCGGCTGCATATCGCAGTTGTAGCGGAGTAAAAGTCCGCCAGTTTGTGCCCTTCGTTTATTCGGAGGGCGGGAGATGTATTCTGTGGATATTTATAGTCGTGTGCGCCGTGCTTGTTTGAAGGACGGTATGTCTGGCCGAGAAGCGGCGCGGTTTTTCAACATGGCGTAATCAGGATCAGCACTCAGTTACCCCTGTTATTCTGGATGCACATGCAATTGAAAAGGAGACTGACCAATGGAATATTTTGCTGGTTTGGATGTGTCCATGGAAGAGACGCATATCTGCATTCTGGATCGTGAAGGGGCCCTTATTCGTGAAGGAAAAGCGAGCTCAACACCAAAAGCGATCGCTGACTTCCTCGCTTCTGGACCACCATGTGCCAAAGTTGTATTTGAAACGGGACGGATGGCACCAATGCTTTACCATGGGCTGACGGAGCTTGGTGTCCCGGTTGTTTGCATCGAGAGCAGGCAAGCATATCAGGCCCTTAAATCTCTGGCCGGCCACAAGACGGACCGCAATGATGCCCGCGGTTTGGCACACCTGGCGCGGACGGGATTCTACAAGCCGACCCATGTCAAATCACTGTCAGCGCACGCAATCCGGTCGCTGATCGCAGCCCGCAAGAAGCTGGTCGGACAGCGTGTGACGCTCGACAATCAGATCCGCGGTCTGGTCGTCGTCTTCGGCGTGCGGCTGCCACGAGCTTTGTCTCCGGCATTCAAAAACGCGGCGCTAAAAGTTAGCGATGGAGTGCCTGGCCTCCATGCCGCAATTTGCGGACTGTTCGCAGCACGCGAAGCAATCCTCGCGGCGGTTGCAGCCATTGATGGCGACATCAAAAAGATGACCCGCAAATCCGAAGTCTGCCAGCGCCTTATGACGGTACCAGGGGTCGGTCCGATCACAGCATTGGCCTTTGCCGCAGCAATTGATGATCCGTCGCGTTTCAGGAAATCGCGTGATGTGGGGGCGTATCTTGGACTGGTGCCGCGACGGCATCAATCTGGTGAAATCGACTACACGGGCAGCATCTCAAAGCGGGGCGACGTGCGCGTCAGAACGCTTCTCTATGAGGCCGCCAATGTGATGCTGACGCGGTATGCCGCTCCGCTCAAATTGAAGACATGGGCCCTCGCAATCGGTGCGCGCTCAACGATGAGAAAGGCCCGAGTGGCTCTGGCGCGTCGTCTGGCAATCATACTTCATGCCATTATGCGAGACAAAACTGACTTCCAGTCCGCGTAAGGCTTACGAGGCGACAACGAGGATTCCTAAATCAAAGTTCCCATCTGGGACGATGCCCGAGGGAGGGCGTGAGACACGGCGCCGATTCTGTAGCAACAGCCAAGACCAACGGTATGATTGCGGTTTCAACATTGCCGACCCACACCCAGCCAACCCCATCATGAACCTCAGAGTTCGAAGAGAACAAAGGCAACCTCTGACATCAAAAGCAGGAAACTCAGGAAACACGCATTGACAGATTAGAGAACAGAAGCGGCTGCATATCGCAGTTGTAGCGGAGTAAAAGTCCGCCAGTTTGTGCCCTTCGTTTATTCGGAGGGCGGGAGATGTATTCTGTGGATATTTATAGTCGTGTGCGCCGTGCTTGTTTGAAGGACGGTATGTCTGGCCGAGAAGCGGCGCGGTTTTTCAACATGGCGTAATCAGGATCAGCACTCAGTTACCCCTGTTATTCTGGATGCACATGCAATTGAAAAGGAGACTGACCAATGGAATATTTTGCTGGTTTGGATGTGTCCATGGAAGAGACGCATATCTGCATTCTGGATCGTGAAGGGGCCCTTATTCGTGAAGGAAAAGCGAGCTCAACACCAAAAGCGATCGCTGACTTCCTCGCTTCTGGACCACCATGTGCCAAAGTTGTATTTGAAACGGGACGGATGGCACCAATGCTTTACCATGGGCTGACGGAGCTTGGTGTCCCGGTTGTTTGCATCGAGAGCAGGCAAGCATATCAGGCCCTTAAATCTCTGGCCGGCCACAAGACGGACCGCAATGATGCCCGCGGTTTGGCACACCTGGCGCGGACGGGATTCTACAAGCCGACCCATGTCAAATCACTGTCAGCGCACGCAATCCGGTCGCTGATCGCAGCCCGCAAGAAGCTGGTCGGACAGCGTGTGACGCTCGACAATCAGATCCGCGGTCTGGTCGTCGTCTTCGGCGTGCGGCTGCCACGAGCTTTGTCTCCGGCATTCAAAAACGCGGCGCTAAAAGTTAGCGATGGAGTGCCTGGCCTCCATGCCGCAATTTGCGGACTGTTCGCAGCACGCGAAGCAATCCTCGCGGCGGTTGCAGCCATTGATGGCGACATCAAAAAGATGACCCGCAAATCCGAAGTCTGCCAGCGCCTTATGACGGTACCAGGGGTCGGTCCGATCACAGCATTGGCCTTTGCCGCAGCAATTGATGATCCGTCGCGTTTCAGGAAATCGCGTGATGTGGGGGCGTATCTTGGACTGGTGCCGCGACGGCATCAATCTGGTGAAATCGACTACACGGGCAGCATCTCAAAGCGGGGCGACGTGCGCGTCAGAACGCTTCTCTATGAGGCCGCCAATGTGATGCTGACGCGGTATGCCGCTCCGCTCAAATTGAAGACATGGGCCCTCGCAATCGGTGCGCGCTCAACGATGAGAAAGGCCCGAGTGGCTCTGGCGCGTCGTCTGGCAATCATACTTCATGCCATTATGCGAGACAAAACTGACTTCCAGTCCGCGTAAGGCTTACGAGGCGACAACGAGGATTCCTAAATCAAAGTTCCCATCTGGGACGATGCCCGAGGGAGGGCGTGAGACACGGCGCCGATTCTGTAGCAACAGCCAAGACCAACGGTATGATTGCGGTTTCAACATTGCCGACCCACACCCAGCCAACCCCATCATGAACCTCAGAGTTCGAAGAGAACAAAGGCAACCTCTGACATCAAAAGCAGGAAACTCAGGAAACACGCATTGACAGATTAGAGAACAGAAGCGGCTGCATATCGCAGTTGTAGCGGAGTAAAAGTCCGCCAGTTTGTGCCCTTCGTTTATTCGGAGGGCGGGAGATGTATTCTGTGGATATTTATAGTCGTGTGCGCCGTGCTTGTTTGAAGGACGGTATGTCTGGCCGAGAAGCGGCGCGGTTTTTCAACATGGCGTAATCAGGATCAGCACTCAGTTACCCCTGTTATTCTGGATGCACATGCAATTGAAAAGGAGACTGACCAATGGAATATTTTGCTGGTTTGGATGTGTCCATGGAAGAGACGCATATCTGCATTCTGGATCGTGAAGGGGCCCTTATTCGTGAAGGAAAAGCGAGCTCAACACCAAAAGCGATCGCTGACTTCCTCGCTTCTGGACCACCATGTGCCAAAGTTGTATTTGAAACGGGACGGATGGCACCAATGCTTTACCATGGGCTGACGGAGCTTGGTGTCCCGGTTGTTTGCATCGAGAGCAGGCAAGCATATCAGGCCCTTAAATCTCTGGCCGGCCACAAGACGGACCGCAATGATGCCCGCGGTTTGGCACACCTGGCGCGGACGGGATTCTACAAGCCGACCCATGTCAAATCACTGTCAGCGCACGCAATCCGGTCGCTGATCGCAGCCCGCAAGAAGCTGGTCGGACAGCGTGTGACGCTCGACAATCAGATCCGCGGTCTGGTCGTCGTCTTCGGCGTGCGGCTGCCACGAGCTTTGTCTCCGGCATTCAAAAACGCGGCGCTAAAAGTTAGCGATGGAGTGCCTGGCCTCCATGCCGCAATTTGCGGACTGTTCGCAGCACGCGAAGCAATCCTCGCGGCGGTTGCAGCCATTGATGGCGACATCAAAAAGATGACCCGCAAATCCGAAGTCTGCCAGCGCCTTATGACGGTACCAGGGGTCGGTCCGATCACAGCATTGGCCTTTGCCGCAGCAATTGATGATCCGTCGCGTTTCAGGAAATCGCGTGATGTGGGGGCGTATCTTGGACTGGTGCCGCGACGGCATCAATCTGGTGAAATCGACTACACGGGCAGCATCTCAAAGCGGGGCGACGTGCGCGTCAGAACGCTTCTCTATGAGGCCGCCAATGTGATGCTGACGCGGTATGCCGCTCCGCTCAAATTGAAGACATGGGCCCTCGCAATCGGTGCGCGCTCAACGATGAGAAAGGCCCGAGTGGCTCTGGCGCGTCGTCTGGCAATCATACTTCATGCCATTATGCGAGACAAAACTGACTTCCAGTCCGCGTAAGGCTTACGAGGCGACAACGAGGATTCCTAAATCAAAGTTCCCATCTGGGACGATGCCCGAGGGAGGGCGTGAGACACGGCGCCGATTCTGTAGCAACAGCCAAGACCAACGGTATGATTGCGGTTTCAACATTGCCGACCCACACCCAGCCAACCCCATCATGAACCTCAGAGTTCGAAGAGAACAAAGGCAACCTCTGACATCAAAAGCAGGAAACTCAGGAAACACGCATTGACAGATTAGAGAACAGAAGCGGCTGCATATCGCAGTTGTAGCGGAGTAAAAGTCCGCCAGTTTGTGCCCTTCGTTTATTCGGAGGGCGGGAGATGTATTCTGTGGATATTTATAGTCGTGTGCGCCGTGCTTGTTTGAAGGACGGTATGTCTGGCCGAGAAGCGGCGCGGTTTTTCAACATGGCGTAATCAGGATCAGCACTCAGTTACCCCTGTTATTCTGGATGCACATGCAATTGAAAAGGAGACTGACCAATGGAATATTTTGCTGGTTTGGATGTGTCCATGGAAGAGACGCATATCTGCATTCTGGATCGTGAAGGGGCCCTTATTCGTGAAGGAAAAGCGAGCTCAACACCAAAAGCGATCGCTGACTTCCTCGCTTCTGGACCACCATGTGCCAAAGTTGTATTTGAAACGGGACGGATGGCACCAATGCTTTACCATGGGCTGACGGAGCTTGGTGTCCCGGTTGTTTGCATCGAGAGCAGGCAAGCATATCAGGCCCTTAAATCTCTGGCCGGCCACAAGACGGACCGCAATGATGCCCGCGGTTTGGCACACCTGGCGCGGACGGGATTCTACAAGCCGACCCATGTCAAATCACTGTCAGCGCACGCAATCCGGTCGCTGATCGCAGCCCGCAAGAAGCTGGTCGGACAGCGTGTGACGCTCGACAATCAGATCCGCGGTCTGGTCGTCGTCTTCGGCGTGCGGCTGCCACGAGCTTTGTCTCCGGCATTCAAAAACGCGGCGCTAAAAGTTAGCGATGGAGTGCCTGGCCTCCATGCCGCAATTTGCGGACTGTTCGCAGCACGCGAAGCAATCCTCGCGGCGGTTGCAGCCATTGATGGCGACATCAAAAAGATGACCCGCAAATCCGAAGTCTGCCAGCGCCTTATGACGGTACCAGGGGTCGGTCCGATCACAGCATTGGCCTTTGCCGCAGCAATTGATGATCCGTCGCGTTTCAGGAAATCGCGTGATGTGGGGGCGTATCTTGGACTGGTGCCGCGACGGCATCAATCTGGTGAAATCGACTACACGGGCAGCATCTCAAAGCGGGGCGACGTGCGCGTCAGAACGCTTCTCTATGAGGCCGCCAATGTGATGCTGACGCGGTATGCCGCTCCGCTCAAATTGAAGACATGGGCCCTCGCAATCGGTGCGCGCTCAACGATGAGAAAGGCCCGAGTGGCTCTGGCGCGTCGTCTGGCAATCATACTTCATGCCATTATGCGAGACAAAACTGACTTCCAGTCCGCGTAAGGCTTACGAGGCGACAACGAGGATTCCTAAATCAAAGTTCCCATCTGGGACGATGCCCGAGGGAGGGCGTGAGACACGGCGCCGATTCTGTAGCAACAGCCAAGACCAACGGTATGATTGCGGTTTCAACATTGCCGACCCACACCCAGCCAACCCCATCATGAACCTCAGAGTTCGAAGAGAACAAAGGCAACCTCTGACATCAAAAGCAGGAAACTCAGGAAACACGCATTGACAGATTAGAGAACAAAGATCGTAAGACGATCGCGAAGATGCTGCGCCATGAACTTCCGCCTGGGTATCGTCGGTCGGAAGCGCCTCGGCGGCCAACGCTTGATGGTTATGTTGGTGTGGTCGATGAGATACTGCGCACAGACAAAGCCCTGATCAAAAAGCAGCGACACACGGCCAAGCGCATCTTTGAACGGCTGCGCGATGAGCATGGATATGCCGGCAGCCTGACCACGGTGACCTATTACGTGCGCGAGCAAAAACGGCGCACCAAAGAGGTGTTTGTGCCGTTGTCGCATCGGCCGGGCCATGCGCAGGTTGATTTTGGTGAGACGCTGGGCGTGATCGGTGGCGTGGAATGCAAGATCCACTTCTTCGTGATGAGCTTGCCACATTCTGATGCGGTGTTTGTGAAGGGATATCCAGCTGAGACAACCGAGGCGTTTTGCGATGGCCATGTGTCCGCCTTTGCATTCTTTGGCGGCATTCCGCAATCCATTCTCTACGACAATACCAAGATCGCCGTGGCTCGGATACTCGGGGATAAGACGCGCATCCGCACACGTCGGTTTACGGAACTGCAGTCGCATTACTTGTTTGATGACAAGTTTGGCAGACCCGCGCGAGGGAACGATAAAGGCAACGTTGAGGGCATGGTTGGATACACCCGCCGCAACTTCATGGTTCCCGCACCTCGCTATGACAGCTTTGATGATCTGAACGCACATTTGGAAGAGAAGTGTTTAGCACGTCAGGACGATACGTTGCGGGGTCACACCCAAACCATAGGCGCACGCCTGATGTCGGATTTGGATGCTCTGATGGGATTGCCCGTCGCAGAATATGAAGCCTGCGATCACGTCAGCACGCGTGCAACGTCGATCTCAATGGTGCGCTATCGCAGCAATGATTACTCGGTGCCAGTAGCCTATGCGCACCACGATGTTCATGTGCGTGGGTTTGTGCATGAGGTTATCATCGGCTGCGGCAATGAGATTATTGCGCGGCACAAACGATCCTACACATCAGCGGATATGGTCTTTGACCCATTGCACTTTTTGCCCCTGCTTGAACAAAAGGTGGGTGCCCTGGATCAGGCCGCGCCTTTGCAGGGTTGGCATTTGCCAGATGTATTTGCCACGCTGCACCGACTGCTTGAAGCCAGAATGGGTAAGCCGGGCAAGCGAGAATACGTTCAAGTCTTGCGCCTTTTGGAGACCTTCGAAATGGATGTTGTGCAAGGCGCAATCCAGCAGGCAATAGATATGGGTGCAATTGGCTATGACGCCGTAAAATGTCAATCGCAGAGTAAAATGGGTCCATGTCGCGGCGTAAAAATGGGCCACTTCGGTTGATGTTTTGTGGCGCTTTTGCACGCGTGCTCGTCACAAAGCTGAAGCGTGCCAAAGCGCATGCTGGCCATAAGGCCAGCATTATTCTGACTGTGATTGCGGGCTGGTTATTTTCGGTTGTTGCGACTGTGTTTGAGCCGATAGCTTTCGCCATTCATCTCGAGGATGTGGACGTGATGGGTTAAACGATCGAGTAGCGCACCGGTCAGCCGCTCAGAGCCAAAGACTTCAGTCCATTCATCGAAGGGCAGGTTCGAGGTTATGATGATGGAGCCGCGTTCATAGCATTGGGATATGACCTCGAAGAGCAGCTCTGCGCCAGATTTGCTGAGCGGTACGAAGCCCAGTTCATCAATGATCAACAGGTTCTGGCTGGTCAGTTGCTTTTGAAGGCGCTGCAATCTCCGCTCATCTTGAGCCTCGATCAGATCATGGACTAATGCCGCAGCCGTTGTGAAGCGC
>CBDBLS010000036.1:0-226703 GCA_965207105.1 Roseovarius sp.
CCGTCTCGCTCTAGGGCACCTTCTATGGTTTTCTTCCAAGTCATGCCGCAAGGCTAGCCGAATTGGGCTACGCGTAACAATCAACATGTTTGACCTTATAAGGCTGACTTGGTATTCACAGTGTAGCTTAATAAAGCTATGTTGGAGAATCTCATCACACTGGCCACGATTTACGGCGATCACGCAAAAATTACTCATTGGGGTGTTTCGATGCGGGTGTTCAGGAAGGGTGACTTCTTTGATCGCCTCAAGCGTGGTGGAGACTGCCGCACAGCAACCTCCACTACGACCTTCCAATGGTTTTCCGACCACTGGCCCTCCGGCCTTGCGTGGCCCGACGACATTGCCCGGCCTGCGCCTGCGCCTGATTCTCCTGCGGGCCTAGCTGCGGCTCCCGCAGCCCCGCAAGCCGGGGATGCGGCATGAGCGGGCGCTGCGATAGATGCGGGGTCGCGGGAGCCGGGATTTACGAGCTGGCGCTCTTGCGCCGTTGATGACGGGCTTATGAACGCGGACGCGGTTGCCTGCGCGCGCATGGTTGAGCTTTGTCCCGGACTGCCGGGACACCCTGGCGGCCCGCGTCGCGCAGCTTGTCCCGGTTTGGGAGGCGGATGGCCCCGCCAATCGTCACGACGCCGGGACGGGAGGACGGTCGCTGTGTGAACGCCGAAAAGCGGCTTGGGCAGGTGCTGTCCATGTCCCGCAAGCCCCTCGAAAAACCCACTGGTGTCGCGGCGGATGGCCCCGGCACCGTCCCCGATGGCAAATCCAGGAGCATATAGCCATGTCCTTCACTGACGTTGCACCACCCGAAACGCACACCGCCAGAACGGGCATATCATTTTCCCTGTGGATTTCGAAAACCGCGTCTGCGGCGCGCCTGAGCTTCACGGCGGCGGCGCAGATGGAGATTTTCGAACGCTCCATCATCGCAGAGCGCTGCTTTGCGAAGGCGGGTCGCGGCCCCGACGAGGGCAGGCTGCTGCTGGTCATGCAGGCAGACGGGGATCTGGAGTTCAGGGCGACAATGCGTGGAGGGGCCTCGATCAGGATGAATGTCTGGGATCCTCTGCCGAAAGACAAACGCCCCGCCGGAGCCGTTGATCTGATCGGTACCGGGCATGGTGGAGCTTTGTCCGGACTGCCGGGACACCCTGGCGGCCCGCGTCGCGCAGCTTGTCCCGGGCCTGGCGGCAGGATGGACGCCGAACACGGTCTGAAGCGGCCCGGAGCGGGACCGGTGAGCGGGACCCTTCGAATAAACCGCTGGGATATCCGCGCCACTCCTGACGCGGGCATGGCCACACTGTCGCCGGGACATACGACAATTCAGCTTGATCGGCGGGATATATACCGGCTTGTGCTGGATCGGGCCAATCGTCACGACACCGGGATCATTACCGTCCCGCCGGCGGCTGTTCTGACCGCCGCGCTGTGGTTGCTGGACCGTGTTCCGGGAGGTGTCACATGAGGTCCACCGGGCACCGCCACCCGTCTCCGCCACGATTGTCCGTTTTCGTGGCGGCACCTGCCCCGACCCTGCGCAGATCCTGTCTTGCGCGGGTCGGGGGCTTCTGGCGGGGCCTGTGCGGCGCGGTGGCGCGGCTGGAGGATCACTGGCTGGGGGATTTGATCGGGGTGGTTTCGCTTTTCGGTGTGCTTTGGATGTTCCTGTTGTTTGGTCACGCGCTCGGGGGCACCCGATGAGCGCGCTGGCGGAGTTCAGGGAGATGCGGCGCGCGCTTGGTGGTGCGGCCGCGTTGTTGCGCAGGATGGATCAGCACAGCGCGCGCGGTGCGACCGGTGCGACCGGTGCGACCGGTGCGACCGATACAGCCCGTGAGCTGATCGGGCTTTTGCGCGTGGCGGTTGCACAGGCGCATGCCCTGGAAACTGCCGGGCATATGGACCGGGCGGAGCGCGCATTGCACGCCTCCCGATTGCCAACCGGGACTGCAGACACAGGGCGGCGGGCGGAGCTGAGGGCGGCGCTTGAGGGACTGGGCCCCGTGACACGGCTGTCCGGCTGCCGGACCCGTGCGGTCACAAGGATTATCGTCTGGACGGCGCACGTTGCCGATCTGGACGCGGACACGCTGCGCGGCGCGGGTCGTACCGCCGGGGTGGTCCGGGCGCGGCAGTTGGCCATGCTGCTGGCGGCGGCGCTGACAGGCGCGCCCCTGACCGCTATCGGGGCGGCTCTCGGAGGGCGGGATCACACAACGCTCCATCACGGCATCAAGCGCGCGAAGGAGCGTCTGGCGGTCTGTGATGATACCGCCCTGATGGCGACAGGGGTGCTTGAGGGGCTCGCTGCGGACGCACCCGTGGGGATGGCATGATGCATGCGGCGTCCCTCATCCGTTCGGATCGGCTTCGGCGGGTGCATGCATTGCTGCGGGACGGGCGCGAGCATTCGACGCGGGAGATCGTGACGGGCGCGGATGTCTGCGCGGTGAATGCGGTGGTGGCGGAGCTGCGCGAAAACGGAGCGCGGATTGTCTGTCGACAGGGACGTGACTTCAACACGGGCGGGCGCATCTGGTTTTACCGGATGGTGAGACCTGCCCCGCAGGAACAAGGCCCACGGGACCGGGGGCATAGACAGGTAGCGAAGGATATCGGCTCATGATCGAGACAGGGGAAGCCATCAGGGCACGTATCGACGCGGACTGGCTTGACGAGGGCCGGAAGATTGTGGAGCGGGAGCGGGAGCTGGACGGCGCGCGCGATAGTCTGGCCTGGCAGATGGGAGACTGGGCAGCGGGTCGGGAGACCTCCTATGGCGATATGACCGGCCTGGCGGCGGAACTCGATATTCCGGTGGGCACCCTGAAGAACCGGGCTTCGGTTGCGCGCCGGATCGAACCGTCACGACGCCGGGAGGGTTTGAGCTGGTCGCATCACGCCGAAGTCGCGAAACTTGACCCCGGGGAAGCGGAGGCGGCCCTGTCGGAGGCCGCGCTGTATTCGTGGTCGGTCGACCGGCTGCGCGGGGTGCTGCATGAGCGCGGTGCGACGCGCGCGGCGGAACGGCAGGTCGCGGCGCTCAAGGCCACCCATGCGGCCCCGGATCAAGCGCGGGGTGTGATCGATTATACCCGGGCGGAGATCGAGGCGGGCGGCAGGATGATGCTTGAAGGGTGCAGGCGTATCCTGGCGGCGGTCACAAGCGAAGACCTGGGTCGGGCTGCGGGCACGTTGCACGGCAATGCGCGGCGCAGGCTCGCCCCGTCCCTTGAAGCCCGGATGAACGGCATCGTTGCCCGCACCGATCCCTGTTCGAGCGGATAGGGCAGGCCTTTGACGCGCTCTCCGGCAGTCCCGCCGACCGTCACGACGCCGGTACGGTCGGGCGGGATGAGGGTGCTGAACCGGCACCGGCACCGGCACCGGGTCGCACCGCAGCATCATGACCCGCCTCCGCCTCCGCCTGCGCAATCACAAAACACCGGCGCGCGCCGGGCCTGCCGCCCCTGTGCGCCCGGACTCTGTGACGCAGGGCAGCCGCTCCGCTGATCCGGCGGTGGCGCGGGCACGGCTTGATGCGGTGGCGCATTCCGAACGGCTGGCGGCACTGGGTATGGCGCGGGCGCAGGCCGATGCGCAGGCTGCAGCCCGGGCAGACACGTCTGTATACAGCGTGCGACGCTGGCGTGCGGCGGTGGCGGGGCTGCCTTTTGCGGATCGCCCCGGAGCATTGTCGGGTCAGCAGGGTGGCGCACGGCGACAGGCCCTGTCGCCGCATATGCAGGACTGCGTGGAAGCGCTGCTCTATGAGCATGGGCCCCATCTGACGGCCCCCCATGTGGTGCGGGTTCTGGCGACACGCCACGGCGCGGCGCCGTCATTGCGCTCGGTGCAGCGCTGCCTGGGCGATCTGAAAGTCACAGGCGCGCGCGCGCTTTCCGCTGTGAGCGACCCGGACGGACATCGCTCGCGGCGCGCCCCTGCCTTTGGCAGCCGCGCGGCGGGAGCGGATGCCCCCAATATGGTCTGGGAGCTGGACAGCACGCCTGCGGACGTGATGTGCAGTGACGGGCGTCACACGCTGGTGGGGGCGATTGATGTGTGGCCCCGGCGCGGGCGTGTGCTGGTGGTGGCGAGCAGTCGGGCGACGGCGATCTGCGCGCTTTTGCGGGCCTGCATGATCGCCTGGGGTGTGCCGGAAACGGTCCGGACCGATGAAGGCAGGGACTACACGTCCAGACATCTGTCCCGGGTGCTCGCCGATCTGGGTGTGGATCATGACATCTGCCCCCCTACACGCCGGAGGCGAAGCCCTTTATCGAGAGGTTTTTCGGCACGATGACGCGGGATCTGTTTGCGTATCTGCCGGGGTTTGTCGGACACAACGTGGCGGATCGCAAGCGGCTTGAGGCGAAGAGGTCCTTTGCCGCGCGGCGGGGTGAGGGAGATCGGGAGACGTTCAGTGTCAGTCTCACCGCCGCCGCGCTTCAGCAGAAATGCGATCTGTGGTGTGAGGCTGTCTACGGGCGGCGCAGCCACAGCGGCACGGGTGAGAGCCCCTTTGCCCGGGTCGCGGGCTGGACGGCCCCCTTGCGGCGTATTCCCGATGAGCGTGCGCTGGACGCGCTGCTGGCGGAGCCCATCGGCGGTGGCGGGCGGCGATCCATAGGCAAGAGCGGATCTCGGTGGGCGGGCGGCACTATATCGCGCCGGAGTTCGGCTCACGGATAAAGGTAACGTGTCGAGGTTCGGATGGACCCGGGCGATCCGGCACATCTCTTTGTGTTCGCTCTGGACGGCACCTTCCTGTGCATGGCTGTGGATCCTGACCGGATCGGTGTGGACCGTGCGGCTGTTGCGGCACAAGCGAAGGCCGATGCCCGGAAACGGGACAGCGCGGCGCGCAGGCGGGCGCGGGATCTTGGACAGGGCCACGCCCCGGGCCGCGCGATGGATGAGGTGCTTGAGGCGGCCGGGCGCGACGCAGGCAAGGTGGTGGCGCTGCCACAGGGCGGTGTGCGCCATGAAACGCCGGCACTCGAACAATCGGGCAGGGCGAAGAAGGCTGCGCAGGCAAGCCGGCAGGCTGCGACCCGCACGGGTCCACCGGCACCCTTCAGCGACGTTTTGAAGAGGCTGTATCTCCCGGAGGGAGACTGACAAAATGACCAGACAGATAGCCCGGCTGCATTCGGATGCTGCGGAAACGGAAGATCCGGCGTCACCGCCGCCTCTCGACGCCCTGCACCGCGCGGTGGCCGCAGAGATGGCCGGATACGGTCTGAGCCAGACAGATGCGGCACGCGGTATCGGTGTCGGAACCGCAATGTTCAACCGCTGGCTGAATGGCAGGCATGAGGGTGACAACGACAGGCTGGCGGGCAAGGCCCGTCTCTGGCTCGAGACCCGGGCCGAGGCACGGGAGCACACACTGCTTCCCGCGGGTCTCGACGCCCATGCCGAGCTTGGCGTGACGGGTGAGGTGATGGCCACGCTGGCCCATGCGCAGGCCACGGGTGACGTGGTCTTGATCCATGGGCGTTCAGGTACGGGCAAAAGCCGGGCTCTGCGTCGCTATGCGGACACACGGGCCGGCGTCCATCTGTTGACCGTGACCTGCGGCATTACGTCTCTCGCGGGTCTTTACGGACGGATTGCCCGGACGCTGGATGCGGACGGGCGGCGCACAGCGCTGGAGATGGAGGACGCGATCCTTGCACGGCTGGAGGGGCGGCAGGCCTTGCTGGCTATAGACGAGGCGCAGCACCTCTCGGCCCGGCTTGTCGATGCGTTGCGCGGGCTGCGGGATCTGTCCGGTGCCGGTCTGGCTCTTGTCGGCGACGACACCATCCGTATGACGCTTGGGCGCTGTCCGCAGGTGACGGGGCGGATCGGTATCCGGGCCGGGCTCACGGCACCGGGCCAGATGGATGTCACGGCGCTGGTCACGGGCGTTCTGGGTCGGGCACCGGAGCGTGCAGAGCGGGAGGCGGCACTGGCCGCCGCGACCGGCCCGGGTGGAATGCATGCACTGCGGCGGTTGCTGGCACGGGCGTTCATGATTGCGCGCGCCGATGGGCGGGATGCCATCGCCCCTTGTGACATGACCGGAGCGGCGGCGGGCGGAGCGTAACAGCACAAGACAAGGGAGACAGATATGACAGATCGGCAAAACAGCGATACGCAGAATGTGCCGGACAGCGCGGGCCGCGTGGAGATCGACGGCGAGATCTATATGCGCGATGGTCGGGGGCGTCTGACGCCCCGGGCCATGGTGCGCCCGCAGGATGAGCTGCAGGATGAGATGGTGCGCAGGATTATCGGCTATGCGGGTGATCTGTCACAGCGGATAAGCCGCTTTCGGGTGCATTGTTTTGACGACATCGGGGGCTTTGACGCGCTGCTGGAACAGGAATATGGCGGCCACACCCGGCGGTCGGTAAAGGGCAACCGCACCTATCTCAGCTATGACGGGACATATAGGGTTCAGGTGCAGATCGCCGAGCGTGTCGCCTTTGGGCCAGAGCTTCAGATCGCACGTGATCTCGTAGAGAAGTGCCTGGCGGAATGGGCCAGGGACAGCCGGAACGAGATACGCGCCATCGTCTCCCATGCTTTCCAGGTGGACAGGGAAGGCGAGATAAGCCGCAGCGGGATTTACGCACTGCTGCGGCTCGATATCGAGGATGGGCGCTGGCAGCGGGCTATGGCGGCGATCCACGCCGCCATGCGCCCTGTCGGGTCCAGAACATACATCCGTTGCTATCACCGCGCCACGCCGGACGCGGCCTGGGAAGCGATCACCGTCGATCTGGCGAAGGCGGGATAAGGCCATGGCCCGCCCCGCCAAAGATGATCGTGCCCGCCTGATGCGGGCCTGCCGTGCGGTCGGCCTGGATGAGGAGGCCCGCCACGACATGCAGATGGCCGTGACCGGCAAGGCGTCCATGCGGGACATGGGTGGCGCTGATCTGCGCCGCCTGCTTGATCGTCTGAACGCCGCGCAGGGGCGGGGGGGAAAAGGGGTCGGCCACCGCCATCCGCCGGCCCCGCGCGCCGATCTGCGGCTCATTCATGCCCTCTGGTCCGAGCTGGGCCGGAAGGGTGCCCTGAACAAAACGGGCCGGGCCGGGCTCAACGCTTTTATCCGGGCCCGCTTCGGGGCGCATTGGTCCTTTATCCCTGTGGATGTGGATGCGCTCACCGACACGGGCTGTATCACGGATGTGATCCGCGCGCTGAAAGCAATGCTGGCCCGGGCCGAAGCCGGCGAGACGAACGGAGGCGAGGCGTGATGGTTGAAAAATCGAGGATCGAGTGGACCGATCACACGTTCAATCCATGGGAAGGCTGTCTGAAGGTCGCGCCGGAATGCGACCACTGCTACGCCGAAGCGCGGGATGTGCGCTTCACGGGCGGCACCCATTGGGGGCCAAAGGCACCACGCCGCCGGACAAGTGCGGCGAACTGGAAAAAGCCGCGCCGCTGGAATGCACAGGCAGACGCCTTCCAGGCCACCCACGGACGCAGACAGCGGGTGTTCTGCGCTTCCCTGGGCGATGTCTTCGACAACGCGGTGAACCCCGACTGGCGCGATGATCTTTGGGCGCTCATTCGCGAATGCGACCAACTGGATTGGCAACTGCTCACGAAGCGCCCGCAGAATACGGGCGGGATGCTGCCGCCGGACTGGGGCGATGGCTGGCTCCACGTCTGGCTGGGCACCAGCGCGGGGTCGCGGAAAACGGCAGGACAAAATATCCCCCACCTGCTGGCCACGCCGGCGGCCCTCCGTTTTGTCAGCGCAGAGCCGATGCTGGAGCCGGTCGATCTGACCCGACTTGACATGCTTGATATCTTTCGCGGGACAAAGGACGTCGATGACCAATATCTGCCGCATCACTTCTTTGATGCGCTGCGGGGACAGTCGGACATCCACCCGGTTCACGGTGCCGAACCGGACTGGGGGAAGCTTGACTGGGTTATCTGCGGCGGGGAAAGCGGACCGTTCGCCGGGGCCATGCACCCGGCCTGGCCCCGCGGTCTGCGCGATCAATGCGTGGCGGCCGGGATTCCGTTTTTTTTCAAGCAGTGGGGCGAGTATCGCGGCCCCGACGATGATTTTACGCTCGCCGGACTGTCAGATCACCTGTCGATGCGGACGGTCGATGACGGCGGCAGGCTCCATTTCGCAAAAGAGTATTTCCGTAATGTGCGGACGGTCGATGACCGCGGCCGGCTCCATTTCGGCGGGCACCCGACCGATTTTGGCGCCTGGCCAACAATCGTCCGGATCGGCAAAAAGCGTGCCGGTCGCATGCTCGACGGCAGGGAATGGAACGAGGTGCCGAATGGTAGCCTGGCCCGGGCCGAAGCCGGTGAGACGAACGGAGGGGATGCATCATGATCGACAGGTCTGATCCCGATCTACACTGCGGTGATTGCCTTGAGGTGCTGCCGCGCCTTGTGGCGGATCGGGGCGCGGGTTTTGATCACATCATCACTGATCCTCCTTACGAGGACGTCCACCACGCGCATCACGCCAGGGGCACCATAGCCCGTACAGATGGACGGGGCGCGCCGCGCCCTGTCCCTTATGCCGGCGTAGAGTCCATCCGGGAGGCAACCGCGCAGGCGATGGTGGCGGGCTCGGCGGGGTGGGTGCTGGTGTTCTGTCTGGCCGAGGGGGTACGCCCCTGGCATGATGCGCTCACGGGGGCCGGGGCGCGTTGGCACGGCACCATGGCCTGGATCAAGCCGGATGCGGCACCACAGTTTGCCGGTATTGGCCCGGCGCGGGGCTTTGAGTGCATTGCTGTGGCCTGGGCGGGATCCGGGCGGCGGCGCTGGAATGGCGGTGGGCAGCGGGGCGTTTTGACGTGTAACACCGCCAAAGGCGGCCTGCCGGGCTCCAAGCCCGTGCCGGTGATGGCGGCCCTTGTCGCCCTCTTCAGCCAGCCCGGCGAGACGATCTGTGATCCGTTTATGGGATCCGGCACAACAGGCATGGCGGCGGTGCAGGCCGGGCGCGGCTTTACGGGGGTCGAGATCAATCCGGAGACGTTCGGGATGGCGCAGGGGCGGATATCGACTGCGGTGCAGTCTCCGTATCTGCCTCTGTGTCCCCGCGCCCGTCAGACGGAGTTGTCTCTGTCATGAGCACTGCTCATTCCGCCCTGCCGGGGTCATTGCCGGAGATCGCCGATCATATCGGCAGGGACGCAGCCTACGCCATTGCACTCGCCTATGGCGGGCGGAAGTGGCGTGTGCCGTCGCGGCTTGACAGCATGGGCGGGCACGGGCTTGCGGCGTGTGTTGGAAAGGATGCGGCCCGGACACTCATAACCGCCTTTGGGGGCCATGTGCTGGATATCCCGATGGCGCGGCGGCAGGTGGTGTCCTGGCTGGCGCGCCGGAACCTTACATCTGCGCAGATTGCAGAGCGGCTGCGCATCACAGAGCGCAGCGCGCGCCGATACATCAGACAGAGCGGGAGATCGCGGGGATGAGCGACAACGAGGCTGTTGCGGCATTACTGGACCAGATTGCAGTGCGGCGAGAGGTTATTACGGCATTACTGGACCAGGTTGCAGTGCGGCGAGAGGATATTGATATGGTCATTACGACTGCAATTCCCGAAAACAACGGTGTGGTGGATATCCCGCAGGCGGCGCGGAGTGTCGTCGAGATCCAGCTCCATGGCATCATCGGCCATGGGCAAGACCTGCATGACGCCTGTTTGGCCTGGGTGAAGGCGGCGCAGGCACCGGATCATCGAGGCTCTGGCGGACCATGGTCCGGTGCCAAAGGGCAACGCGCCCTGATAGACTGACGTGCAATCAGTAAAACAGGGCAGACAATGACGCCGACACCGGAACACTGGCAGACCTTCGCCTCCATTCTCGCTATTATCGCGCTTCTGGGTGGAGCGGCTCTTGGATTGAAGCGCATGGGCTTTTTCCGGGGCAATGGCGATACGTCCGGCACCGCGTCACATACCAGGCTGGAGGGCCGCGTTGAAAGGATCGAGAGCGACGCCGGTGGATTGCGCGAAGATGTCACGCGGCACGGTCACCTGCTGACAACGGTTGAGAAAAGCATGAGCGGCATGCGGGAGGAGACAGAGAAGCACGACCAGCGGATCAGATCGCTGGAGACCGCCTTTCCGTCGCTTGCCACCCGGGATGACCTCGCCGCGCTGCGATTGCTGCTTGAACCGCAAGGCGGCGATGTCCGGGAGATTAAAACAATTCTCGACGGCAGCAAATCGGCGACGGACACCCTGACCCGGACGGTCGCCATTTTGAATGAACATCTTCTGAACGGGAAGGCCTCATGAGCAGCTCCTATACCGATACCCTGAACGCGCACCGCCGCCTTGCGGTGCTGATCCATTTGCAAGCCTGTTCGGACCACCGCTCGAATGGAGAGATCCTCTACGAGGTGGCCAACGGGGTGGGCATTGTGACCAGCCGTGAGGCCATGGCGGCCGACCTGGCCTGGCTGCGCGACAAAGACCTTGTCGGGATCGAGGATCACGAGGGGTTCCTGGTCGTCACGATCACGCCGCAGGGTCTGGATGTTGCTCTTGGCCGGGCGCGGCAGGACGGCGTGCGCCGGCCGGTGCCGAAGGCGGGTTGATATGCGCCGCCGCAAAATCGATCTCCTGCCCGCCGCCTTGCAGGACTGGCTGCGCGAGGAACTCATGGACCGGGGTCACTCGGATTACCGGGAGATCACGGAGGGCCTCAATACGCGCATCGCCGGGGCCGGTATTGAAATCTCTGTCGGCAAAAGCGCCGTCATTGAATACGGCGCGGAGCACCGCGAGTTTGCACAGCTGCAGCGGGAAGCCTCCGGCTGGGCTGCGGAATGGATAGGGGAGGTCGGGCTGGAGGATGAGGCCCGCCGTCATTCGGCACTCTTCGAGATGATCACCACGCTGGCCTTCAAGGCCACGAAGGCCCGCCTCAAGGAGGCCGGAGAGGATATTTCGCCCCGGGATCTGCATTTTCTGGGGCGTATGCTGAAAGATCTGATGGCCTCGTCCGGCCTGCGGGAGGCGCTGTCGGAAAATGAGCGCCGGCGCCTGGCTGCGCAGGAGCGCCGTGCAGGGGGCGAGCGCGCCACCACCGCCGCGCGTCGCGCAGGTCTCAGCCCCGAGGTGGCCGCCGCGACCCGGGCGGCTGTGGAAGGCGGACCCGCAGCACCGGAGGTGACTGCATGAGCGGGCGGGATCTTTTGCCGTATCAACGCAGATGGGTCCAGGATCGGACCGGGTTGGCCGTCATCGAGAAATCCCGGCGCATCGGCATTTCATGGGCCGAGGCCTATCATGCGGTCATGCATGCGGGCGAGGGACGCGGCGATGTCTACTATCAAAGCTATGCCCGCGACATGACGCGTGGCTTCATCGATGACTGCGCGGGCTGGGCCGGCGATCTCGGGATTGCCGCCCACGCCGCCGGTGAAGTCCTGATCGACAACGAAGGCACAGACATTCAGGCGTTCCGGTTGCGTATGGCCTCGGGGCGGCAGATATTTGCAATGACATCGAGCCCGAGGGCCTTTCGCTCGAAAGGCCGGCCAGGCGATGTGGCCGTGGTCGATGAGGCCGCGTTTGTCGATGATCTTGATGAAGTGCTGAAAGCCGCGCTGGCGTTTCGGACATGGGGCGGGCGGGTGCGCATCATTTCCACCCACAACGGCGAGGCCTCGCCCTTCAACACGCTCTGCCGCGATATCCGCGAAGCCCGCCAACCCGGCACTGTGCAGCGTGTAACACTGGCCGACGCCCTGGCTCAGGGCCTTTATGAGCGGATCGCCGCGATCACGCGGCAGCCTGTTACGCCCGGGGCGGCAGGGGCATGGGAGGCTGGCATACGCGCCCAATATGGCCGCTTTGCCGCCGAAGAGCTCGACTGCATACCATCCGCAGGTGGCGGAGCCTGGATTACATGGGACCTGGTGCGCGCGGCGGAACACAGGGATGCGGGCCGTCCGGAAAACAGCACAGGGTCTCCAACCTTCATTGGAGTCGACATTGCGCGCCGTCGCGATCTCTGGGTGGCCGCTGTGATCGAGGATACGGGCGGTCTGCTCTGGCTCCGCCGGATGGTGACATTGCGGGATGCGCCCTTTTCCGAACAGCGGGCCGAACTCGCGCGCCTCGTGCGCATCCATCGCCCGCTCCGGATCGCGGTGGATCAGACCGGGATGGGTGAGGCTCCTGTTGAACAGTATCAGGAAGATCACGGCACCCTGACCGTGGAAGGGGTGCAGATGTCGGCGTCGCGTCGGCTTGATGTGGCGACACGCCTGCGGGAGGCCTTCGAGGATCGCCGGATACGCATTCCGGCCGATGACGCGCTTGGAAACGATTTGCACGCGATACGTGTTGAGCCCGGTGCCACCGGCGCACCGCGTCTTGTAGCGGATCGTTCCGGCACGGATGGTCACGCTGACCGCTTCTGGGCCATGGCGCTGGCCGTGACCGCCGCCGCCGACACCGCAGGCCCCTTCGAGGCCCGGGTCGGGGCGGGACGGCACGGTGTGATGGATGGACCGGGCTCAGGCCATGAGATCGATGTCACTCTCGGTGTCGCCTGGTCAGCCCTTGGCCGTGCGATGAGGTGAGAGCGATGGATATACCAAACCGACCACAGACCGACGAGATCACGGCTCCGCAACAAAGCTGGATCGGGGGGTCCCCGATATGGAACCGGAGCGCCGCCTGGAGCGATGGCATTGGCCGTGATCCCGGGGCATGGCGCACGGGATCGTCCGACCTGAGTGCGGCGGAGGCGGCACTGCAGAACCCCAAGGTGCGTGCGCTGCTGGGACAACGGATCGAGATGGGTCTCGCGGCCCCGCTCGAAATTGAACCCGGCGGGAAAATGCGTCGGGACCGTATGGCGGCCGGGGATCTGGCGGCCCGATTTGCAAATATCGAAATCGACAGCATCTGTCGCGAACTGGCCTATGCCGCCTGGTACGGATGGTCGATTGCCGAATGCATCTGGGATGTTTCGGGAAGTCAGGTACGTCTGGCGGATTTACGACCCCGCTCACCCCGCATCATCCGATGGGATGCACAGACCCATATGCCTTTGCTGCTGACCCGGGCGGCACCGGGCGGCATTCCCCTGCCGGATGCCAAATTTGTTCTGGTGCGCGCGCCCCGCGCCAATGGTGGCTGGCCACACGGACCGGGTCTGAGCAACTGGTGCCTCTGGCCGATCTGGTTCAAGCAACAGACCGTGCGCATGTGGGCATTGGCGCCGGAGCGATTTGCCTCGCCGGTTGCAATCACCAGGCACAGGGCAAACGCGCCCGACAGTGAGATCAGACTGGCGCTGGAGGCAACGGAGGCGCTGGCGACGGGGGCCTCTATCTCTCTGCGCGAGGGGCAGGATATCGAGCCTCTCGAAAGCTCCAAACGCACCGGTGCCGATTATGCCGACTTTCTCCTGCGGATGGACCGCATGCTTGCAGACGCCATCACCGGGCAGCACGCCACCGCCGAGATCGGCCAGCATGTGGGCACGGGCGCGGCACATCTGAAGATCCTTGAGCGGCTCGTGGCCGCAGATGCGCGGCGCATCTGTGCGGCACTGCAAACAACCATCGCCACATGGCTCACACACTGGAACTTTCCCGGTGCCGCCGTGCCGCGCCTGCGTCGGGATCTCAGCCCGCCGGAAGATCTGCAAGCGCGGGCGCGTCGCGACGCGACCATTGCCGGAGCTTCGGGACTGCGGCCAACGAGGGCCTATGTCGAGGACATCTATGGCGGTCAGTGGGAAGAGACATCCGCCCCTGCCGACGGGCCCGCCGGGACGCCGCCCGCAACACCTGCAGCACCGGCACGCCTCGCTGCCGGGAGCGCGGATGACGATGCGGTGGATCCGGCGACCGCCGCCCTGCTGGGCGATTGGGAGGCGATGATGACCCCGGCGGCGAATCCCGTGATCCAGGCCGTCAGGCAAGCATCCGACTTTGCCGGTCTTCAGGAAACGCTGGGACGCGGTGATCTCTTTGATGCCATGGATACGCAACGGATCGCCGCAAGCCTCGGGCGCGCCGGCGCAGCCGCACAAATAGCGGAGGCCGGTAAAGACGGACCCGGGGGAGAGACATGATGACTGCCACTCAGGATGTCGCCGACATCATCGGGACCATGACCGGCAGCCATGGCTGATCCACCCCCCGATATCCGTGATGTGCCCCCCGAAGAGGCGGTGGAGTTTTTCCGCGCCAAAGGCTACCACATCGGCTATGACTGGCGCGACACAAAAGCCGCATGGCACGCCCGCTCCTTCACTGTCGCGAAGGTGATGCGCCTGGACATTTTGACCGATATCCGCGCCGCCGTCGACAAAGCCCTGGCCGAAGGGCAGACCTTCGAGACCTTCCAGCGCGATCTTGCCCCGCTGCTGATCGCCAGGGGATGGTGGGGCCGCAAGACCATGACGGACCCGTTGACCGGCGAGACCCGTGAGGCCCGGCTCGGAAGCCCGCGCCGCCTGCGCATCATCTATGACACCAATATCCGCATGGCGGTTGCTGCGGGGAAGTGGCAGCGGATCACACGCCTTGCCGACCGGCGTCCCTGGCTGCGCTATGTCGGCGTGCTTGACGCCCGCATCCGACCGCTCCACGCCGCACGGCACGGCACTGTGCTGCCCTGGGATCACCCATTCTGGCAAACACATTTTCCACCCAATGGCTGGCGGTGCCGCTGCACCGTGCAATCGCTCTCCGAGGCCGGTCTTGAGCGCTACGGATATCACGTCACGCCGCCGCCCGCAGGCTGGCGGGAAACCCGGCCGTGGAGCAACGCGCGCGCAGGTGAGATCAGACACATCCCGAAAGGGACAAGCCCGGGCTTTGATCACAACGCAGGCACCGCCGATCCTGTGGCCCGGACCCGCACCCTGCTCCGGGAGAGACTGGCGGGCGCGCCACCCGCGCTGGCGCGCGCCGCCACATCGGACGTGACGGAATGGATTGCGCGCGGGCGCGTAACGCGACAGGCCCTCGTCACCGCCACCGGACTGACACCGGATGATGCCGGCTTTGCCGATAACCTGCGCGGCCTCGTCGCCCAGGGCCCTGCATCCGCACGCGCGGCTGGACAGACCGGCGCGCTGATCAGCCCGGCAACACCGGAGACAGGCGCGGATCAGGCCGCCGCACAGGCCGTGCATGCCGCCTCTCTGCGGTTTCCGGCCACCTGGGTGGCGCGCGCCAATATCGCGCCCCTGCGCGCCGCCGGCAATCTGCTGGAGGCCGGCGGATCCTATGCGCCATCCGTCTATCGAGGACGCCCCGCAGCGCGAACACGGCCCGGTCTTGTGAAAACCGATGACAGCGCATGGGTCATTACCTCTCGCGACCCCGGCAACGCCACCCATGAATATATCCACCACCTGCAAGCGGCCATGCCGGAGATTGACCGGCTGTTTCAGGACCTGCATATCCGGCGGACCACAGGTGTGGATGGCACACGCGACGCTGTGGTCCCGCTTGATCCCTGCACGGGCACCGGACGCAAGGATCACTATGTCGATCCCTGCTTCGGACGGGAATACGGAGCTCCGATGCTCACAGGTCTTGACTATGATCCGGACCGCCCCGCCATCGAGGTCATGACCCGCGCCTTCCAGATGCTCTTCCACCCTTTGGCAGGCAAGGATGGCATTGATATCGATCTCGACAAGCTGGTGCGGGACGATCCTGAAATGCTGGACCTGGCCCTCGGATTGCTTTTCCACTACGATCCCCCCTGACGGACAGGAGACCACCAATGGCCATCCATACCATCCGCATGCCGGACCGCCTCTACGGGCGGGACCTGCGCACCATTGTCTGGGATGATACCGCAGGAACCGTGGAGGGCGATCATTCCTCCGTGCCCGGAATCGCGGCGACACTCGCCAGCCCGCCGCCGGTTGATAAAAGCCGGGAAGGCCTGGTGATCTTTCTCGATGATCCCGCCCATGACCCGCGCGACTTCCTGTTCATGCTTGCAGACAGCTACGCGGCGATCCTCGATGAGCCCCTGCGCTCCACATTGCCGCCCGTCTTCGACGGCATCCAACACAGGGCGGGCGTGGACTGGCCCGATCTCCTGCTCGACGAGCGGACCGCGGCCCAGTCCGGGTTTGCAGACGCCTGTTACACAGCACGCAAACAGGGCATGGCCCATGACGCGGCCATCGCCCTGGCCGATACGGAAACATTACAGATCTGGCCCGATTGCCCCGGACATCCCGGCTATGATATCCGACTCCCGTCGACAGCACATGACCCCCACCTTCAACGCCCTGTGCACAGCCTGTTGAACGGGCTCTGAACGGGGATGGGACGGGCTTGCCGCCCGCGCCCGGCGTGCAGGATTTACCCCGAAAAACAGGGGCTCGAACGCCCCGTAAATCCGACGTGGAGTCCAGCCGTTCCGGGCCTGTTCGCCAGCACCTGAAAAAGCCCGTTTCCGGGCCATTCCAGATCAAAAGGCGTCCGGATTGCGCATTTTGCCGTCGCGGAGCCAAAACAGTGCCTCTGTAATCGCGCCCGGTCAAAACCGCTTCAAACGCCTGTTTCAAAGCCCTTTTACAATCCCCGACCGGGCTGGACCGGGCTGGACAGGATTACGCATTTAGTTTGTCACCCCACACGGTTTTTGCGCGTTGGGGCCGATCACCACCTCGGTGCCAACCGGGTCCTCGTCCAGCAATGGCGGCTTGTAAAGCTGTGCGGTCAGAATCTGAATGTCATCCCAGTCGGGCAACTGAGTGCGCGGCACGCCCATGGATTCAACGGCCCCATGATGGCCCGTCTTGGTCAGACCGTCCTTGGCGTATTTCTGGATCAGACCGGTGTAGGGCTCTTCCTCGCTGCCGTGGCTGGTATCGGCATAAAGCCCCAGATAGGCATCCCGATCAAAGGGCTGCGGGTTCTCCAGCGCCCAAGCGGTAACCTCATCGGCGTCCACCCAGATATCACCGTCCTCGACCCAGGATTTGAACTTGGGCAGCGCCTCGTCATTGGCGTATTCCGACACGCCGCTATCCAGCCGATAATCCCAGTAGTGCACGCCGCAGATCAGGTTGTCGCCACTGACAAATCCATCCGACATCAACGCACCGCGATGCAGGCATCGGCCATAGATGCAGGCATCGGCCATAAAAGACCGAGATATCCTCATCAAACCGCACGATCACCAGATCGACCTCACCCACCAAAGCATATTGTGGTTTGCGATCTGGCAGGTCGACTAGAGTGGCTATTTTTGCTTTGTTCATTCTGCGCTCCCTTGTTTTTAGCAGTGTACGCAAGTTTCAGGCCAGCTGTGTTGACCTTTTTGTGAGGGGTGGCCCGCGCGATCAGATCGGGGCCGTCAATGCGCAGATCCTGATCGGCTGAATTACGGCGCATATGTCATCGGCAATCGGTTGCCTTGCGCGGCGATCCTGTCTTTTGATTTTGGCCATTTCGCGCTAGAGTAGCGAAAACAATAATCAATAATAAGGGGCCGGGCAATGCGTATAGGTGCGTTTGGGCTTGCAATCACAGGACTTCTCACAGCCGTAGCCGCCGAGGCGGCGCCGGTCGATACATCGCTGAGGCCGGTATTGCGACCGGGCACGATCACGCCCTTGGTCGTGGTCAAGGACGTTCCGCTGAGATCGGTGCGCCCGGCATTGCGCCCCGAGGGGCTGAGCCAGGGTGATGTGATCCTGGCCTCGTCCAATCCCAAGTTCCAGAACTGGATCAAGGGATTTCGCGGGCGCGCCCTGGCGCAAGACATCAAGGGCAACACATTTGATCGGGCCTTTCGCGGTGTGCGCTATAATGCGGACGTGATCGACAAAGATCGCAATCAGGCCGAATTCAAGCGCAATATTTGGGATTATCTGGATTCTGCCGCCTCGCCCGACCGGGTCAGCGAAGGCAAGAAAGCGTTGCGCAAACACAAGCGGACCTTGCAGACGATTGAGCGCACCTATGGTGTCGAGGCCGAGGTCGTGACTGCTGTCTGGGGGCTGGAAAGCCGCTATGGTACGCGGATGGGCGATCTGAACCTGATCGAGTCGATGGCGACATTGGCCTATGACGGGCGGCGCGGTGCGTTCTTTGAAAAACAGCTGATTGCGGCGCTGAAAATCCTGCAATCGGGCGATGTGGCCCCACGCAACATGACCGGATCATGGGCGGGCGCAATGGGGCACACGCAGTTTATCCCCACCTCATATCTGGCCTATGCAGTGGATATCACCGGTGACGGGCGGCGCGACATCTGGTCGGACAATCCTGCGGATGCGCTGGCCTCCACTGCGGCCTATCTCAAGCGATTTGGCTGGGTCAAAGGCATGCCCTGGGGGGTTGAGGTAAAAGTGCCCAAGGGATTTGGCACAACCTCAGCCAAGCGGATGCCCTCGGACTGGGCCGCACGTGGCGTGGTGGCGATGAATGGCAAAGCGGCGCCCAATCACGGCTCGGCCCGCATTCTGATGCCAGCAGGGCCTGCGGGGGCCAAATTCATGGTGTTCAAGAACTTCGATGTGATCAAGCGGTACAACAATGCCGATGCCTATGCGATTGGCGTGGGGCATCTGGGCGACCGGATCGGCGGCGGCCCGGCGATTCAGGCCAGCTGGCCGCGCGGATATACGCCGGTGACGTTCGAGCAGCGCAAGGAGATTCAACGGCGGTTGAAGCGCAAAGGCTACCCGTTGGAAAAGATCGACGGGATCCTGGGGCCGAACACGACGAATTCGATCAAGGCGTTTCAGCAATCCATCGGGGTTGCACCGGATGGGTTTCCGTCGGTGGACCTGTTGCGGCAGTTGAAGCGAAACTGAGCCGAATTGCTGCGACACCAGTCCCAGAATATTTCACTTATACACAGAGTCCTCGAGCACCCGACTTTTGACGGGTTGACGTCTGACCGTAGAACGATTCAGCTAGCCGCATGATCCGTCCCAACTTTCTTTCTCCCACGGAGCGCCTTGAGCTTGAGTCCTGTGTGCGCAGTCAACGCGAAGATCATGGGATTGCACGGCGTGCAAATGCGCTCCTTTTGCTGGATGACGGGAAGTCCTGTCAAGTAATCGCGGAATTTCTATATTTGGACGACGACACCATTCGTGGCTGGCACAAAACCTACCGTGAAAGCGGCTGGGACGCGCTTGCCGCCGATGGCTGGAAAGGGGGTCAATCTCGTATGGCCCCAGATCAAGAGGCTGCATTATGCGATTGGCTGAACGGTCGCTTCTGCCGTTCGACAGTTGAGATAAGAGCCCATATTTCAACAGAATTTGGCCTGCGCTACTCGCATTCTGGCTGCATCAAGCTTCTTGCCCGGCTCGGGTTTGAGTATCGCAAACCCAAGGCCCTGCCACGGGGTGTATCTGTCGAGAAACAGGCCAGCTTCATTACGATGTACGAGCGGTTGATGACCGAGCTTGGCGCTGATGAAGCCGTTTATTTCGCTGATGCCGTCCACCCAGAA
The DNA here is from genome assembly GCA_965207105.1 of Roseovarius sp. Taxonomy (GTDB): domain Bacteria; phylum Pseudomonadota; class Alphaproteobacteria; order Rhodobacterales; family Rhodobacteraceae; genus Roseovarius. The sequence goes on from CBDBLS010000036.1 coordinate 19,487, forward strand.
TATCAGACAAAGCCTGCATATGGCTGGGTGAAGGCAGGCTCAAACCCCGCAGTCCCGACCACTGCTGGGCGAGGCCGTGTGAATATCCATGGCGGGCTCAACCTTGAAACCTTCGACGCGCCCTTTGTCGAGCCAACCACCGTCGACGGTGTCAGTGCCACGCAGCTTCTAGCCAAGATTGAAACGCGCAACCCCGACAAGCGATTAATCCACGTCATCTGGGACAACGCGCCCTATCACAAAGGGCCGGATGTCAGGGCGTTTCTCGCAAGGCCAGATTGCCGCATCCACCTTATCCAGTTGCCGCCATACTGCCCGCACCTGAACCCCATTGAACGATTATGGGCTGTCATGCACCAGTTCGTGACGCACAATCATCATTACCCAACCCAAAAACAGTTTGCGAATGCAATCCTGAAGTTCTTCCGCGTAACCATACCAAACGAGTGGAAAACATTCCGAAGCCAAGTCTCAGACAATTTTCGCGTCATAACTCATGAGAAGTTTCGGGTTTTGGCGTAGCTCCGGTATAGCTCTTTGCCAATCGCACCTGTAGGTTCTGCTCATGGCGTATGATTATGACAAGCTATACGGATCGACCCCACAGGCACTGGGCGAACCGACACCGGTATTTGTTGAGTTCTTTCAACGGCTGACGGACCCCTCTTGTCTTACAAATAACCCGGCTCTCATGTGATTGTGGAGCCACTGCCCGGCACGTCGTTTATGACGGGCAGTGGCGGGGGTCGGACCGTTCCCCTCCCGGTCGTTGTGGACCGTCGCCGAGTATGGTCGCCCCCGTCTTTTCTGCTGACCTGAACGGATACATGGGCTTTGGGCTCGCATGACAGGACGAGGTAAGGAAAAGACATATGAACGATACCATTGGAGTCGACATCTCGAAAGATACGCTGGACGCCTTTTGGCTTTCAAAACGGAAACACAAGCAATTTGCCGACACCAAAACAGGCTTGAGGGCTCTCACCGGCTGGATACGAGAGGCAGAAGTGTCTTCAGTCGTGTTCGAGGCTACCGGCATTTACCACCGGCTGCCGGAAACCAGCCTTGTAGAGCATGACTTTTCTTTTGCACGGGTGAATCCCCGCCAGGCACGTCGCTTCGCCGAAGGCACCGGGACACTGGCCAAAACGGATCGGGTTGATGCAGCAATGCTGGCCAGAATGGGGTCTCTTCCGGAGTTGCAAGCTGACAAGCCAAAAAGCGAAATGCTTCATAATCTCAAAGGGATGACAACCGCCCGACAGGCTCCAATCAAGGATCGGACGGCGGCAGGGACTCGGCTTGCAACCGCAACACACCCGTTGCTCGGGAAGCAGGCCACTCTGCGCCTGCGCCAGGTTGAGCGTGACATTGCGCAAATAGATGCAGCGATTGAGACGACAATCCCGGCTGACAAAGCACTCTCCGAAAAGGCTGATATTCTCATCAGCATTCCCGGCATTGCGAAAGTTACTGCATTTGCGATACTGATCGAAATGCCTGAGCCGGGCAGCTTGAGCGGCAAGCAAGCCGCGAGTCTGGCAGGTCTTGCCCCAATCTCTCGGCAATCCGGCAAATGGCAAGGCAAAGAGCGCATCCAGGGCGGGCGGGCCTGCCTGCGAAGAGCGATCTACCTGCCTGCCGTTGTCGCCACGCGCTTCAATCCGGATATGAAAGCAAAATATCACGAGCTGATTGCCAAAGGGAAATGCAGGAAACTTGCGATTACTGCGGTCATGCGCAAGCTTGTGGTCATGGCAAATGCGTTGCTGCGTGACAGTCGGAAATGGACTGAAACACGGACTTGACCAATACGGATACTCGGCGAAACTATCCGATGGCTTGTCGCTGAGCAATAGTCGCCTCGAAACACTCTGCCTTCCGGTGATTGGGATTGCCAGCGTTCGAACCGTCAATTTGAGCCACATTTGCGGTGAGATGCCGACGCAGGCCAGGGTTGAAAGCACCTACCGTCGATTGCAGCGCTTCCTTAGAGGCTGTTCCAAAAATAGTTGAGTGATATCACGTGTTTATGATTCATTGGTTTTGAAAGAACCTGGAGGGTCCCATGACGTTGACAGACATCACCCGCGCGGAGCACAGGCGTAAAACGGGCTTTTATCCAAGCGATTTAACTATGGAGGAATGGGCGCTTGTTCGGCCCCTGTTACCTGCCGCGAAGCGAGGTGGTCGCCCTCGCAAGACGAATCCGCGCCGTGTTGTGAACGCGATTATGTATATGGCGACCACGGGATGTCAGTGGCGCATGATCCCGCGGGATTTCCCGGCGATCTCGACTGTGCAGAACTGTTTTTACGACTGGCGCGACAACGCTCTGTTACACCGGATCAACCATCTGTCAATGATGGCGGCGCGCGAATTGTCGGGCCGTGAGGCGAGCCCCACTGCGGGCGTTATTGACAGCCAGAGCGTAAAAACAGCGGAAAGCGGCGGCATTTCAGGCTTTGATGCGGGCAAAAAGATCAAAGGGCGCAAGCGTCACATCGTGACAGACACGCAAGGTTTCCTGTTGCCGATCCTTGTTCACGCCGCCGATATACAGGATCGGGATGGTGCTGTGGATGTTCTCAAAGCACTGCGCATCCGCTTCCCGCAGCTGGGGCACATCTTTGCGGACGCAGGATATGCAGGGCCAAAGCGTCGGGATGCTTTGGCCCTGCAGGGAAAATGGACATTGGAGATTGTCAAGCGCCCTGACAAAGCCGAGGGGTTCGTTCTTCCACCACGAAGATGGGGTGTCGAGCGAACATTCGCGTGGCCGGGACGTTGCCGTCGTTTGGCAAAAGATCGGGAGGCAACCGTTGAAAGTTCCGTAGCATGGGTTTTGGTTGCCGGTATTCGTCTCTTGACAAGGCGGATAGCAAGGCATTCTGTTCAAACATAAACTTTTGAGTCAGACTCTCAGGGTCTGATTCAAAATGGCTCAATTAGCATTTATTATGCGTGGCGACCTGTGATAGAACACACCATGAACAAAATTATGGGTGCGGCACATGGATCATCAGGCTTTTTTGGTGTGGCTTAACGAGATCGACAACCTTTCATCGAAACAACGGGCTGAAACCGGACGGCTCGTTGCCGGGGTTTCGTCGCTGGAAAGCGTGATCGATCTCCTTGAGGCGACTGTTCGCGAGGGGCGTATCTGTCCGCACTGCGCTTCGGGCGGTGCGATCATCAGAGGCCATGCAAGTGGCCTGACGAGGTTCTTTTGCAAAAGCTGTCGCAAAACCTTCAACGCGCTGACCGGGACGCCGCTTGCCCGCTTGCGCCACAAGGACAGGTGGGCAGAGTTTGCAGCTTCCCTGCGCGACGGCGAAACGGTAAAGGCGTCCGCTGAGCGTTGTATGGTGGCCGACACCACAGCTTTTCGTTGGCGTCATCGCTTTCTTCAGGCTGTAACGGTCGGTGCGGTCAAGCTGTGCGGGATCGTCGAAGCCGACGAGACGTTCTTTCTGCACAGCCGGAAAGGGGAGCGTAATCTCTCTCGAAAAGCCCGCAAACGCGGGGGAAAGGCCTCAAAACGCGGATTGTCGAAGGAGCAGGTTCCGGTCCTCGTTGCAGTCGACCGATCAGGCACCACCATCAGTGCTGTCTTGCCTGCGGTGACAGCCGAACATCTCAAAACGGTTCTGCAGCCACGTCTTGATGGGGACGCTCTCCTGGTGACCGATGGCTGCACCGGGTACCCGCCCTGCGCCGCAGAAATGGGCGTCAGCCATGAAAGTCTCAACCGGACCGCCGGAGAACGTGTCCGTGGTGAATTGCACATTCAAACCGTGAACAGTCGGCATGAGCGGTTAAAGACCTTTCTGCGCCGCCATCGGGGTATCGCAACCAAATACCTGGACAGCTACCTTCGGTGGTTCCACCTTGCCGTCCTTCCGAGCCACCAAACGCCGCGCGCGATACTTGCCGCAGCAGCAGGCATCCTGCCTGTAATACGCCACGCATAATCAATGCTAATTGAGCCTTCAAAATGGGATGAAGGATTTCAATCTGTTGCAAGTAGTCGGGTCACGCGCCTGATGTGGGCGATGAGCAGCCAGGCCTCGGCGCTTTCGATGGATTTCTCCCGATCCTTTGCCAAACGACGGCAGCGACCGAGCCATGCGAAGGTGCGTTCCACAACCCATCTGCGTGGCAGCACCTCGAAGCCCCCGGCGGTGTCGGAGCGCTTGATGATCTGTAGCGTCCAGCGTCCGAGGCGCACGAGGGCACCCCGCAGCTTCGGCCCGGCATAGCCGCCATCCGCGAACATGTGGCGCAGTTTCGGGGCCTCACGGCGGAGCCTGGCGAAGACCCCGGGCGCACCGTCACGATCCTGAATGTTGGCCGTATGGACCTCGCATGCGATCAGATTGCCACAGGTATCAGTGATAATGTGGCGTTTTCGACCTTTGATCCGCTTGCCCGCATCGTAGCCGGAAAGGGACGTGTTTTCAGAGGTTTTAACGCTCTGGCTGTCGATCACACCGGCTGTCGGCTGCACATCGCGGCCTGCCGCGAGGCGCACGGCCGCGACCAGGTGGCGGTTGATCCGGGCCAGCAGGCCATCATCTCGCCAGAGGTGGAAATAGTAACGCACAGTCGAGACCGCAGGAAAGTCCTTCGGCAGGAGCGACCATGCGCACCCGGCGGCGGCAAGATACTGAATCGCATTCCAGACCCGACGCAAATGCACCTTTCGCGGACGCCCAGGGCGGTTACGGCCGGGTAACAATGACCGCACGATATTCCATTCAGCATCGGTCAAATCACTTGGATAGCACTTTGTTTCGCGCATATGCTGCGCACGGGTGAATTCAGTCCAGGCCATTGTGATCTCCGTTCAATTTCATAACCGAACAGAATCACAACCTGTTGAATTCACTCAACTCATTTCTGATCAGACACTCAGAAACAGCCATGTCGGCCTCTGCAGGTAATTCCTGCAAATCATACCCAAATGACCTGGCCCGTCGTTTGAGATTGCCGAGCACGCGATTGCGGTATCGTTCTTCATAATGGGACGCGCCTGGATCCTTGTAGGTCATGCCGTGTCGGAGGGTGTTGCAGAACAGAACAGCAATCTTGCGCGCGGTCGCGGTGACGGCCCTGGCCTTTCCCGCTCTTGCTGCCGGCCGTCGATAAAATGCCCCGGGAGCGGTATCGCTGCGCCCAATGGTGACAGCCGCCAATCGCGGAAGCGCAGCGGCGCGACTTGATGATCGTCGCGTCCGGGAAGACAGCACTTTGCCGCCGGAGATCTTGTTCCCGGGTGCGGGACAAAGCCAGGAGGTGAAGTGTTTGGCGCCTGGCCACGCGCGCAGGTCAGTTCCACATTCTCCAACCGGTTTGAGTGATAATGAAGGCCCCGTCCCATGGATCCCGGTCAGATCAACGCCAGGGACACCGAACAGCGCTGCCCGGACATCAAATGACGGCGTGCTCACCTGCCTGGTCCTTGTCCGTGGACGGGACAGCTGGCCGGGGTCGTGTTCGTTATCCGAGCCCGGTGTCGCCAACGTTGCCTCAAGATGACGATCACATTCCGGCACCCTGGACTGATAGAAGTCATTTTCGCCCGGGTACGTTCCCGGCATAGCGCGCGTTGACCGGAATGACCTCAAAGCCGTGCCGCTCCAAAATCCCATAGGCCGGGATCCAACAGACGCCGGTGGATTCCATCGCAACGCCGGTGACACCGTGCGTTTTGAACCAGTCAGCAGGATCATGCAGGTCATGGGTGAAGGTGCCAAACGCACGCACCGGTGCGTCCGTCACGTCGGGATTGACTGCAGCCATGTGTTCACGCGAGCCGATATCAACGGCAGCGGCACCGATGTTCATGGCCTCGATCGCTGGAGTCCTGCGGGTCTTTTGCTTTGCCATCGTTGATCCTCCTGTTGGCAACAAAAGGGCGTGGGCTATGCAAATCCGTCATCTTCCCAACCGGGATCACCGCAAGGCAGCGTCACCACTCTCAAGGTCGCATCAACCCATGGGCCACGTTTTTCAACGGGGTTCCCGACAGCGCCGGGACCACCGATAAGCGAACGGCCGCTGCCCTTCATGGCGCGACCGTGGCACAGGCTGTTTCCACCGCGCACTGGCGGGCTTCAACCCGGAACGGTTTTTTAAGATGTCGCGTGCGCGCATCATACGCTTTGTCCTGCTGGCGCCATTTCCGCAGGATCGCAACACCGCCCTGACACCCGGCCTGTTCGATCTCGCGCCCGGCATTGATGCTGTGCTGGCCATGTTTTTCTTCATGGCGACGCATGGCGGTCTTCATCCGGGTCCATTTCGCGCGCAACTCGGGGTTCATGGTGTCCGGATTAGTGTGTTCGGGCAGCGTATATCTGATCTTTACCGTGACCTCGCATTGTCCCTTCCAGGACACCCAGCCGCGGGTGAAGGCCCAAAATCCGATCCGCCCACGGGTACTCATTTGTCGAACCAATCCGCCAGCGGTGGTGGCATCGACTGGATAGGGCTGTTCAACAATGATGACGGTAGGTTCGGCATTGGCCGGGGCACCCATCGCAAGACAAACGCACAGAGCAAAAGCAAGTTTGGTAACGTTTGTGCTCCAATTTGACCCAACCATCCACTTTGACTCCGATGTCACCTGCTTATTCAAAACCAATCTGATCAGCTTCATGCCGATGCGGCCCAGATGCAAGCGGACGACCGTCCTGGCCGGTTGCTTCGGCAAGATATGGACCACGCAGACTGGCACAAAAGAAAACCGCGCTCCATCCATGTGGCGCGCGGTTTTCATTGTCTTATCCGGAACTGCAGCAAAACTGCTTGGCTCAATTAGCATTGATTATGCGTGCCAGCCTGTGACCTGTGACAGAACACACCATGAACAAAATTATGGGGTGCGGCACATGGATCATCAGGCTTTTTTGGTGTGGCTCAACGAGATCGACGACCTTTCATCGAAACAACGGACTGAAACCGGACGGCTCGTTGCCGGGGTTTCGTCGCTGGAAAGCGTGATTGATCTCCCTGAGGCGAATGTTCGCGAGGGGCGTATCTGTCCGCACTGTGCTTCGGGCGGTGCGATCATCAGGGGCCATGCAAGTGGCCTGGCGAGGTTCTTTTGCAAAGGCTGTCGCAAAACCTTCAGCGCGCTGACCGGGACGCCGCTTGCCCGCTTGCGCCACAGGGACAGATGGGCAGGGTTCGCAGCTTCCCTGCGCGACGGCGAAACGGTAAAGGCGTCCGACGGGCGTTGTATGGTGGCCGACACCACAGCTTTTCGCTGGCGTCATCGCTTTCCCGAGGCCGTAACGGTCGGTGCGGTCAAGCTGTGCGGAATCGTCGAAGCCGACGGGACGTTCTTTCCGCGCAGCCGGAAAGGGGACCGTAATCTCTCTCGAAAAGCCCGCAAACGCGGGGGAAAGGCCTCGAAACCCGGATTGTCGGAGGAGCAGGTTCCGGTCCCCGTTGCGGTCGACCGATCAGGCACCGCCATCAGTGCTGTCTTGCCTGCGGTGACAGCCGGACATCTCAAAACGGTTCTGCAGCCACGTCTTGATGGGAACGCTCTCCCGGTGACCGATGGCTGCACCGGCTACCCGCCCTGCGCCGCAGAAACGGGCGTCAGCCATGAAAGTCTCGACCGGACCGCCGGAGAACGTGTCCGTGGTGAATTGCACATTCAAACCGTGAACAGTCGGCATGAGCGGTTAAAGACCTTTCCGCGCCGCCATCGGGGTATCGCGACCAAATACCTGGACAACTGCCTTCGGTGGTTCCACCCTGCCGTCCTTCCGAGCCACCAAACGCCGCGCGCGATACTTGCCGCCGCCGCAGGCATCCTGCCTGTAACACGCCACGCATAATCAATGCTAATTGAGCCAACTGCTTAGTAGCGGTAATGCTCGGGCTTGAAGGGTCCCTCGGGGCTGACGCCGATATAGGCGGCCTGTTCGGGGTCCAGTTTGCTCAGTTTCACACCGATCCGGTCCAGATGCAGATGGGCGACTTTCTCGTCCAGATGCTTGGGCAGGATGTAGACCTCGTTGTCGTATTCGTCGCCTTTGGTCCACAGTTCGATCTGCGCCAGCACCTGGTTGGTGAAGGACGCCGACATTACGAAGGACGGGTGGCCCGTGGCGTTGCCAAGGTTCAGCAGACGACCCTCGGACAGCAGGATCAGACGGTTGCCCGAAGGCATCTCGATCATATCCACCTGCTCTTTGATGTTGGTCCATTTATGATTCTTCAGGCTTGCCACCTGAATTTCATTGTCAAAATGACCAATGTTACCGACGATCGCCATGTCCTTCATCTCGCGCATATGCTCAATGCGGATTACATCCTTGTTGCCGGTGGTGGTGATGAAGATATCAGCGTTCGACACAACGTCTTTCAGCACAACAACCTCAAAGCCGTCCATCGCCGCCTGCAGGGCGCAGATCGGGTCAACCTCGGTCACTTTCACACGAGCACCGGCACCGCGCAGCGACGCGGCACTGCCTTTGCCAACATCGCCGTAGCCCATGACCACGGCAACTTTACCGGCCATCATGGTGTCGGTGGCACGGCGAATGCCATCGACCAGCGATTCCTTACAGCCGTATTTGTTATCGAATTTGGACTTGGTCACAGAGTCGTTCACGTTGATCGCGGGGAAGGGCAGTTGGCCCTTCTTGTGAAGATCATAAAGACGGTGAACACCGGTGGTTGTTTCCTCCGACACACCTTGGATTGCATCGCGTGTTTTGGTGAACCAGCCGGGGGTTTCGGCCATGCGCTTTTTGATCTGGGCAAAGATCGCCTCTTCCTCTTCCGAGGTGGGAACTTCGATCAGGTTGGTCTCGCCTGCTTCAACGCGTGCGCCCAACAGAACATACAGCGTTGCGTCGCCGCCATCGTCGAGGATCAGGTTGGCACCTTCCGGGAACATGAAGGACTTATCAAGATAATCCCAATGCTCGGTCAGTGTCTGGCCCTTGATGGCAAACACCGGTGTGCCACCTTCGGCAATCGCTGCGGCCGCGTGATCCTGGGTTGAGAAAATGTTGCAGCTGGCCCAGCGCACATCCGCACCCAGCGCCACCAGAGTTTCGATCAGAACAGCGGTCTGAATGGTCATGTGCAGGCTGCCCACGATCCGCGCGCCTTTCAGCGGCTTGCTGTCGCCATATTCATCGCGCAGCGCCATCAGGCCCGGCATTTCGGTTTCAGCGATATCCAACTCTTTGCGGCCAAACGCCGCCAATGCGATATCCTTAACTACATAGTCTTTCGCCATCACTCGGCTCCTCGAAACAACTGTTTGAGCGGCAGATAGCATTGCACCTGCCCTACGGCAATGCGCAATTGGCCCTTGCAGCTGGTTTGTGCCTTGGCCGCGACAGATTGCATGCTCTGCGCAGGGCCCGTATTCAGAGCATAGCTTCAGGAGAGACCATCATGCCCCCCAAGCCCCCCCGCGCCTGGCAAAAGATGCTGTCGGGCCGGCGTCTTGATCTGCTGGATCCGACGCCGATGGATATCGAGATCGAAGATATCGCCCATGGCCTCAGCTTTGTGGCGCGCTGGAACGGACAGACAGACGGCGATTACGCCTACTCAGTGGCCGAGCATTCCCTGCTGGTGGAACAGATCTACACAAGACTGACAGCCAAGCCCCTGCCAAAATGGCAATTGGCCGCTTTGCTGCATGATGCACCCGAATATGTGATTGGTGACATGATCTCGCCGGTGAAATCCGCGGTTGGCCCGGGCTATGACGAGTTGGACAAGCGCCTGACTGCGGCGATCCATATCCGTTTTGGTCTGCCCGCCACGATCCCGGCCCAGATCAAACGGCAGATCAAGAAGGCCGACAGGATCAGCGCCTGGATGGAAGCCACGCGGATCGCCGGGTTCACAGTGGAAGAGGCCAACAGGTTCTTTGGCGCACCGGATGCCGCGCTGATCGCTGATCTTGATATTCTGCTGCGCCCACCGATGCAGGTGCGCGCGGGATTTACCGCCCGTCACCATGATTTGCTGGAGCAGATGACATGATCCATATTCGAAACGCCGGTGGATTGGATGCCGCGCCGATGGCCGAGTTGCTGAATGCGATCATCGTTAAAGGTGGCACCACGGCGCATACAGTGCCGATTTCCAAATCCGATATTCTCGCGTTCATGGGCTCTTATCCGGGCCGGGCCGCCTGATTGCTGGCAGAAGATGACAATGGGGCGCTTCTTGGGTTTCAGCTGATCGAACCGCATGAAAAACCGCCACCTGACGCTTGTGATATCGGTACATTCACCGAGGTCGGGCGCACTAAAATGGGCATCGGATCAGCCTTGTTTGAACAAAGCTGTATAGCCGCCCGTCAGTTATACCAACGGCCCAATTAATTGACCTTTATCCATTCTCGATCTGTGATTGAAGTTATGCGTTCAGGGTCGTTCGCAAAGAAGTTCCAGGCCCGGGCGCATTTTTCGAGGATGTCTTCATATGTGTCGAAGACAGAGACAGCGAGTTTGTTCGACCGCAGATAGGCCCAAACGTTTTCCATTGGGTTCAATTCCGGTGAGTATGGGGGCAGTTTTACGAGTGTAGTATTATCTGGCACCTGCAAGCATTTTGCTCCGTGCCAACCAGCCCCGTCGATGATGAGCAAGGCATGTGCGCCGGGTGCGATTGTCTTTGCGATCTCATCGAGATGCAGCCCCATTGCTTCGGCGTTGACGTAAGGCAGGACCAGCCCAGCCGCCGTGCCACAGGCAGGACAGGCTGCGCCGAAGATACAGCTCCATTTGCAGCGCGTATCACGTGGTGCGCGCGGGCGGGTTCCACGCCTGGCCCATTTGCGGGTGAGGGTTCCTTGCTGCCCGACGCGGGCTTCATCCTGGAACCATACCTCAAGCGGCTTCCCCTTTGCATGTTTTGGCAGGGTATCGGCTATGAGGCTGGCAAAGTTTTTTTAAAAGCCTGCTGTGCAGCGGGATCAGTTCCGGGATGCTCCGGGCGCACGGAAAGGCGACGAAAACCATGCCTGGCTGGATACTTGCCAATCGTACGTTCATGTAGCTTTACGTCGAATTCTTCTTCAACGCGGACCTGCAAATCGGCACAGCGCCACCGCACTACGCCATCTTTTGCCGGGTCAGGCCCAGCCTCAACCCAAGCCACAAACAGCGCCTGTTGCTCCAGGGACAGGCGTGGTTTTGCACCCTTGCCACACCGATCAGAAAGCCCACCAGGGCCCTCTGCATTGTAGCGATGCACCCGGTCTCTGGGAGTTTGGCGATCCATACCGCTGCTACGGGCCGCTGTTGCGCGATCCACATCGTCAAGCACCAGCGCTATGGCGAGTATTCGACGGACAACACGACCATCCCTGGTTCGCTTTGCAGCACAACGCAAATCTTGCGCGGACATATCTGTGCGCGTAATCTTGACTGCCCCACCCATGAGCACCTCCTTGCTTCTGGAGGCCATTGATTCAGAAATGCAGTAAATTTGAAATCACAAAAGTGAGTCAGACATTAAGGCCGCTGGTATTAGGCTGTTCATGGATCAATGCCACCATCCGCGCCGACAATGCCGATGGGTGTAAAACGCGGAGCAATATTGGGCCACAGAAGCGGCTGCATATCGCAGTTGTAGCGGAGTAAAAGTCCGCCAGTTTGTGCCCTTCGTTTATTCGGAGGGCGGGAGATGTATTCTGTGGATATTTATAGTCGTGTGCGCCGTGCTTGTTTGAAGGACGGTATGTCTGGCCGAGAAGCGGCGCGGTTTTTCAACATGGCGTAATCAGGATCAGCACTCAGTTACCCCTGTTATTCTGGATGCACATGCAATTGAAAAGGAGACTGACCAATGGAATATTTTGCTGGTTTGGATGTGTCCATGGAAGAGACGCATATCTGCATTCTGGATCGTGAAGGGGCCCTTATTCGTGAAGGAAAAGCGAGCTCAACACCAAAAGCGATCGCTGACTTCCTCGCTTCTGGACCACCATGTGCCAAAGTTGTATTTGAAACGGGACGGATGGCACCAATGCTTTACCATGGGCTGACGGAGCTTGGTGTCCCGGTTGTTTGCATCGAGAGCAGGCAAGCATATCAGGCCCTTAAATCTCTGGCCGGCCACAAGACGGACCGCAATGATGCCCGCGGTTTGGCACACCTGGCGCGGACGGGATTCTACAAGCCGACCCATGTCAAATCACTGTCAGCGCACGCAATCCGGTCGCTGATCGCAGCCCGCAAGAAGCTGGTCGGACAGCGTGTGACGCTCGACAATCAGATCCGCGGTCTGGTCGTCGTCTTCGGCGTGCGGCTGCCACGAGCTTTGTCTCCGGCATTCAAAAACGCGGCGCTAAAAGTTAGCGATGGAGTGCCTGGCCTCCATGCCGCAATTTGCGGACTGTTCGCAGCACGCGAAGCAATCCTCGCGGCGGTTGCAGCCATTGATGGCGACATCAAAAAGATGACCCGCAAATCCGAAGTCTGCCAGCGCCTTATGACGGTACCAGGGGTCGGTCCGATCACAGCATTGGCCTTTGCCGCAGCAATTGATGATCCGTCGCGTTTCAGGAAATCGCGTGATGTGGGGGCGTATCTTGGACTGGTGCCGCGACGGCATCAATCTGGTGAAATCGACTACACGGGCAGCATCTCAAAGCGGGGCGACGTGCGCGTCAGAACGCTTCTCTATGAGGCCGCCAATGTGATGCTGACGCGGTATGCCGCTCCGCTCAAATTGAAGACATGGGCCCTCGCAATCGGTGCGCGCTCAACGATGAGAAAGGCCCGAGTGGCTCTGGCGCGTCGTCTGGCAATCATACTTCATGCCATTATGCGAGACAAAACTGACTTCCAGTCCGCGTAAGGCTTACGAGGCGACAACGAGGATTCCTAAATCAAAGTTCCCATCTGGGACGATGCCCGAGGGAGGGCGTGAGACACGGCGCCGATTCTGTAGCAACAGCCAAGACCAACGGTATGATTGCGGTTTCAACATTGCCGACCCACACCCAGCCAACCCCATCATGAACCTCAGAGTTCGAAGAGAACAAAGGCAACCTCTGACATCAAAAGCAGGAAACTCAGGAAACACGCATTGACAGATTAGAGAACACGCATTGACAGATTAGAGAACAAAGATCGTAAGACGATCGCGAAGATGCTGCGCCATGAACTTCCGCCTGGGTATCGTCGGTCGGAAGCGCCTCGGCGGCCAACGCTTGATGGTTATGTTGGTGTGGTCGATGAGATACTGCGCACAGACAAAGCCCTGATCAAAAAGCAGCGACACACGGCCAAGCGCATCTTTGAACGGCTGCGCGATGAGCATGGATATGCCGGCAGCCTGACCACGGTGACCTATTACGTGCGCGAGCAAAAACGGCGCACCAAAGAGGTGTTTGTGCCGTTGTCGCATCGGCCGGGCCATGCGCAGGTTGATTTTGGTGAGACGCTGGGCGTGATCGGTGGCGTGGAATGCAAGATCCACTTCTTCGTGATGAGCTTGCCACATTCTGATGCGGTGTTTGTGAAGGGATATCCAGCTGAGACAACCGAGGCGTTTTGCGATGGCCATGTGTCCGCCTTTGCATTCTTTGGCGGCATTCCGCAATCCATTCTCTACGACAATACCAAGATCGCCGTGGCTCGGATACTCGGGGATAAGACGCGCATCCGCACACGTCGGTTTACGGAACTGCAGTCGCATTACTTGTTTGATGACAAGTTTGGCAGACCCGCGCGAGGGAACGATAAAGGCAACGTTGAGGGCATGGTTGGATACACCCGCCGCAACTTCATGGTTCCCGCACCTCGCTATGACAGCTTTGATGATCTGAACGCACATTTGGAAGAGAAGTGTTTAGCACGTCAGGACGATACGTTGCGGGGTCACACCCAAACCATAGGCGCACGCCTGATGTCGGATTTGGATGCTCTGATGGGATTGCCCGTCGCAGAATATGAAGCCTGCGGTCACGTCAGCACGCGTGCAACGTCGATCTCAATGGTGCGCTATCGCAGCAATGATTACTCGGTGCCAGTAGCCTATGCGCACCACGATGTTCATGTGCGTGGGTTTGTGCATGAGGTTATCATCGGCTGCGGCAATGAGATTATTGCGCGGCACAAACGATCCTACACATCAGCGGATATGGTCTTTGACCCATTGCACTTTTTGCCCCTGCTTGAACAAAAGGTGGGTGCCCTGGATCAGGCCGCGCCTTTGCAGGGTTGGCATTTGCCAGATGTATTTGCCACGCTGCACCGACTGCTTGAAGCCAGAATGGGTAAGCCGGGCAAGCGAGAATACGTTCAAGTCTTGCGCCTTTTGGAGACCTTCGAAATGGATGTTGTGCAAGGCGCAATCCAGCAGGCAATAGATATGGGTGCAATTGGCTATGACGCCGTAAAACACCTTGTACTGTGTCGGGTTGAGAAGCGGCCACCACGATTGGATTTGGACTTCTATCCATACTTGCCCAAGGCCAATGTCGGCACAACACGCCCATCCAGTTACATGAGCTTGATGGGAAGGACCGCGGCATGACCGAAGCCCCTCGGATTCTTCTACGGCATCATCTTAAACAACTGCGACTGCCAACGTTCCAAGGCGAGTATGCCAAACAGGCGCAGCTCTGTGCTGCAGAGAACAAAGATCACATCCACTATCTGGCGCGGCTGTGTGAGATGGAATTGATCGACCGCGAACGCCGGATGATTGAACGGCGCATCAAAGCGGCGAAGTTCCCCAGCACCAAGAGCTTGGATAGCTTTGACTTCAAGATCATGCCAAGCTTGAACAAGCCCCTGACGATGGATCTGGCACGATGCGATTACGTTAATCGCAGGGAGAACATCATCGCGCTCGGCCCGTCAGGCACGGGCAAGACACACATCGCCCTGGGACTTGGGCTGGCTGCATGTCAAAGAGGACTGAAGGTGCGCTTCACAACGGCTGCGGCATTAGTCCATGATCTGATCGAGGCTCAAGATGAGCGGAGATTGCAGCGCCTTCAAAAGCAACTGACCAGCCAGAACCTGTTGATCATTGATGAACTGGGCTTCGTACCGCTCAGCAAATCTGGCGCAGAGCTGCTCTTCGAGGTCATATCCCAATGCTATGAACGCGGCTCCATCATCATAACCTCGAACCTGCCCTTCGATGAATGGACTGAAGTCTTTGGCTCTGAGCGGCTGACCGGTGCGCTACTCGATCGTTTAACCCATCACGTCCACATCCTCGAGATGAATGGCGAAAGCTATCGGCTCAAACACAGTCGCAACAACCGAAAATAACCAGCCCGCAATCACAGTCAGAATAATGCTGGCCTTATGGCCAGCATGCGCTTTGGCACGCTTCAGCTTTGTGACGAGCACGCGTGCAAAAGCGCCACAAAACATCAACCGAAGTGGCCCATTTTTACGCCGCGACATGGACCCATTTTACTCTGCGATTGACAGATGGGCTGGCATACTAGCAAAGCCGAGGGTACGAAGATTACAAACTGGACCGGGATGTCGTACTGGACGATGGCACAATCGTGGACAAGATCAGCAAACGTTTCGATCTTTAACCCTGCTTCTTCTTGCAAAAAATATCCTTGCCGAAGGCATAGAAAATTCGTGCGAATTTTCTTGGTTTCACCGGGGGGAGCGTTTTGCCAAAATCCGCTGCAGAGTACCGCGGTGCATGTTCAGCCGCCGCGCCGTTTCAGACACGTTGCGATCACACAGCTCATAGACCCGCTGAATATGCTCCCAACGCACACGATCCGCACTCATCGGGTTTTCGGGCTGCGGAGGCAGCTCGTCTCCATTGGCCAGAAGGGCATTGGTGATATCGGTTGCGTCAGCTGGTTTTGACAAGTAATCCGTCGCGCCGATTTTCACAGCCGCCACAGCTGTGGCAATCGCGCCATAGCCGGTCAGAACCACAATCCGGCTGTCGGGGCGTTTTTCGCGGATGGTTTCGACCACATCCAGCCCGTTGCCATCCTCCAGACGCAGATCACAAACCGCATAGGCCGACGGACGCGCCGTGGCGATTGCCTGACCCGCCGCGACGGACCCGGCAGTTTCAACATCAAATCCACGCTTTTCCATCGCCTTGGCAAGACGCCGCAGAAAAGGTTCATCATCATCGACAAGCAGCAACGACCGATCGTCACCGATATTCAGTTCATGCCCGCCCATGAAGTCTCCTGTTCGCCGCGCTTACGTCAAACCGTTCTATCCCGGCCTGAGTCACCCGTCAAACGATGGCTGTAATTAGCTGGCAGCATTCACGAAACACGAAACTGTTTCGGCCATTTTTTCGGAGCTGATTTCGCGGCGGAAGAATTCAACAAAGCCCTGCTCGGGCAGCACCAGGTAGGTGAAGGTGGAATGATCAACCAGATAGAACTCGTCATCGCCATCTTCGGGCTCATGCGCCTGATAGTAGGTGCGGTACGCCTGACTGGCGGCTTTCACCTGCTCGGGGCTACCGGTCAGGCCCAGCATGCGGGGGTGCATGTAATCGGTGAACTCGGCCATCACTTCGGGCGTATCCCGTTTGGGGTCAATCGAGATAAAGACGGGTTTGACGATGTCACCCCTCTCTTCCAGGATCTCGATCGCTTCGGCGTTTCTGACGTTGTCCAGCGGGCAGACATCGGGGCAGAATGTATACCCGAAGTAGATCAATGAGGGCTGATCAATCACATCCTTGTCAGTCACGGTCTCACCGGTTTCAGACACCAGTTCGAACGGGCCGCCAATCTGTGACGATCCGCCCGCCACCTGGGCCGAGCGACATTGACCAAAGGGATCATTGCTCGCCGTATCCTGATTTGAGACCATATAGACGCCGATCAAAAGGCCGATAATGGCCACACTGGCAGCGATAGCGATAATGCGGGTCATTCTGATCTCCGGATGCTTTGGCCTTGGCGGGTGTCCCAAGCACATCTAACATTGCTCCCAGAACATACAACGGGACGCGAAGACGCAGATGAGCGAAAACTCTCAAAGCCTGATCACATCTCCGCGAAATGACAATTGGATTCGGCTGCGCACGCTGATCCTGCTGCGCTGGTGGGCTATTACTGGTCAGATCGCGGCGCTGGTGATTGCCCAGCGGCTCTACAATCTGACGCTGGATGTGGGGCTCTGCTATCTGGTGATCGGCGTGACGATCATCACCAATCTGGCGGCCAGTTTCATCTATCCGGAAAACAAACGCCTGACCGAGCGTGAGACACTGTTGATCGTGCTCTATGACATGCTGCAATTGGGATTGATGCTGTATCTGACAGGCGGGATGAACAATCCGTTTTCGGTCCTGATTGTCGGGCCGGTGATTGTCTCGGCCTCGGCCGTGTCGTCCCGCTCGACCCTGCTATTGGGGCTGATCACCATTGCCATCGCCACGGCCCTGACGCAATATTACATGCCCCTGCGCACCGCCGAGGGGTTTATCCTGAGGGTGCCCGATGTGTTCTTGTTTGGCAATTGGGCTGCCATCGTCATCGCGGCTATCTTTCTTGGCGTCTATTCCCGCTGGATCGTCACAGAGATCAACGCGATGTCCAACGCCTTGCAGGCCACCCAGATGGCGCTGGCGCGCGAGCAAGAGCTGACCGATCTGGGCGGGGTTGTCGCCGCCGCTGCGCATGAGTTGGGCACGCCTTTGGCCACCATCAAGCTGACCAGCTCAGAGTTGGCCGAAGAGCTGGATGACAATGATGAGCTACGTGAAGATGCCCTTCTGATCCGCGAACAGGCAGATCGGTGCCGCGATATCCTGCATTCCATGGGACGCGCGGGCAAAGACGATCTGCACATGCGCGAGGTCCCTCTGACTGCGCTGATCGAAGAGGCCGCCGATCCGCATCTTGAACGCGGCAAGACCATTCATTTTGATCACGGCGTCGAATCAGGCGCTCTGCAATCCCAACCCAACGTTTTGCGGCAGGCCGAAGTGATCCATGGGCTGCGCAATCTGATCCAGAACGCCGTCGATTTTTCCAATCATAACGTCTGGGTGGAAAGCACCTGGGACGCCGACACGATCGACGTACGCATCATGGATGACGGGCGGGGTTATCCGGCGAACCTGCTGGGTCGTATTGGCGAGCCGTTTGTGCGGTCCCGGGGACATCATACCGATCCTCGCCGCCCCGAATACGAGGGCATGGGGCTGGGGTTGTTCATTGCCAAAACGCTGCTGGAACGATCAGGAGCCGAGCTAAGCTTTGCCAATGGCTCGGATTCCTTTGCCATCATGTCCAGCCATTCCGAACGAACCGGAGCCTTTGTCGAAGTAATATGGCCACGTTCCATGCTGGAAAACACCGATCATCCCACACGGCGCGCCTTGGGGGAGAACCGGCCAATCGAAGTTTAACCCGCTATCTTAACCTTCCCTTAACCAAGGCGACGCACCCTAAGACAGTTAATCGCCAAAAGGGGACTGGGGATGACTTTGCTGACCTTGCCGCAATGGGTGGCTCTGCTGTTGATCTCGGTCGTAAGTGCGGCCTTTGTGCTGTGGATTACGGGCAAGTTGGTAGCCCGTCGCAAACCCGGACACGATCATCTGACGGCTGAGGCACCGCGCAGCCATTTCCTGTTTGACGGCAATACATTGGTTGATCACGACGTCACAAACCCCTCCAAAGCTTTCGAGGTGATAGAAGACTGGCCCGGGCTACACTGTTGGCTGTCCTCGCGATTTGAGGGCCTGCCTGACGATCTGGACACTCTGCCCGAAGCAGAACAGGTGGTTTTTCAGGCCGATGGGTCCTCTTTGCATCTTGCCCGCACAGGCGAGCAAACACGCATCTTCCTGGCCGACGAAACCGCCCATTCGGCGGCTGCATGGCACGATACGAGAACCGACAGCCAATCCGAAC
This sequence comes from Roseovarius sp., assembly GCA_965207105.1. Taxonomy (GTDB): domain Bacteria; phylum Pseudomonadota; class Alphaproteobacteria; order Rhodobacterales; family Rhodobacteraceae; genus Roseovarius. Next base: position 38,376 of record CBDBLS010000036.1, read on the forward strand.
ACAGCGCCGGGTCGATCCTTGACGCCGCGCCCGATCCGATCTGGCGCACCCAGCCTGACGGCAAGGTCGTGTGGCAGAACAAAGCCTGCGCTGAAATCTGGGACGCAGATGGCAAGGTACCGCGCGTCAAAACCCTCGCAGACACGCGCATCTCAGTGCAGGGCAACGATGATGTCACCACCCGCTGGTACGAACTGCGCACGCGGGAAGATGGCGATCAACGGCTGCATTTCGCCACCAATATCACGCCGATTATTCAGGCCGAAACCGTCCAGCGCGAATTTGTACAGACCTTGACCAAGACCTTTGCCAACCTCACTATCGGCCTCGCCATCTTTGACAAGAACAGTCAACTGGCGCTGTTCAACCCGGCTCTGGTTGATCTGACCGGGGTGCAGGTAAGCTTTCTCAGTGCGCGCCCCGATCTGATGGATGTATTTGACCAGTTACGTGAACAGCAGGTGATGCCCGAGCCGAAGAATTACGCCGACTGGCGCGCGCAAATCCGCGATGTCGTAGCTCAGGCCAACACCGGGCTCTATCAGGAAATCTGGACGCTGCCGACCGGGCTGACTTACAAGGTCACCGGACGCCCCCACCCTGATGGCGCAGTGGCGTTTCTGTTTGAGGATATCTCGGCCGAGATATCCCTGACCCGGCGATTCCGCACCCAGATTGATCTGCGCCAATCGGTTCTGGATCACATAGATGCGGCTGTCGCCATTATCTCGCCCGGCAATTTGTTGATGTTCTGCAACCAGCCTTGCACGGATTTGCTGCATGTGGATCCTGATACCAGCTTTGCGGATATGTCGCTGCGCGATCTTCTCTCTGCCTGCCGTGACAGTTTGCAGGCGGGAGAGCCATGGCTGGAATTCGAACAACAACTATTGAAGGATCGGGCCAGCAAACCGGCGCAGATCACTTTGGATCATCCCACGGGATCGCCGCTTCTGTGCGAGCTGAAACCGCTGTCAGGCGGGATCAAAATGTTGGTCTTCTCCCCTCTCCAACAAGCCCGCCGCAATCTTGAGGTCAAGGCCGCCTCGTAAAGCGGCTTGCGGGTCGGAGGCGCGCGTGTAGTGTTGGGCCATGCCCGATCCGCACATGCTCACACTGTCCTCCTTGTCACCAGATCACAGCCGCCAGATGGCCTGTGCCCTCGCCCCGCATCTGCGTCCGGGCGACACTATTTTGTTGTCCGGGAATGTAGGGGCCGGGAAAACCCATTTTGCGCGCGCGATGATTCAGGCGTCGTTGGCAACACCCGAGGATGTCCCCTCGCCCACCTACACGCTGGTTCAGACCTATCCATGTCAATGGGGCGAAATCTGGCACGCCGATCTCTATCGCCTGACAAGCACGCAAGAGATCGAAGAGCTTGGCCTGTTACAGGCGTTTGAAGACGCGATTTGCCTGGTGGAATGGCCCGACCGTCTGGACGATCTCGCCCCGTCACAAACCCTGAGCATCACGCTTGTGCCGGGCGATCAAGACGACACCCGCCAGCTTGATCTGCGCTGGAACGATCCACGCTGGGGCGACATTTTAAAGGGCCTTACTGATGCCTGATCGCGACGCTGCCATCCATGCGTTTATCGCTGCCGCAGGCTGGGGCGATGCCAAGGTCGGACCTTTGGCCGGGGATGCCTCAAACCGGCGCTACCTGCGCCTGACCGGCGATGGCAGCACCGCCGTGGTGATGGACGCCCCGAAGGAAAAGGGCGAGAACATCCGTCCTTTCCTGCATATCGCGGAGTATCTCAGCAGCGTCGGCCTGAGCGCCCCGGCCATTCTGGCATCAGATGAGGCGCAAGGGTTCATTCTGCTTGAAGATCTTGGTGATGATCTGTTTGCCCGGGTCATCCCAAAGCGCCCCGAGATGGAAAACAGCCTCTATTCCTGCGCAACTGATCTTCTATCGGAACTCCATCGACATACCCCGCCCTCCGGCCTCGCGCCTTATGACGTGCCGGTTATGGCCGACATGGCGGCATTGGCGTTCGATTGGTATCTGAGCGCCATTGAAGGTGAGAACGTGACCGCCCGTGCGGAGTTCCACGCGGCCATCACCACGGTGCTGAACACGCTGGCCTCTACTCAGACCGTGTTGATCCAACGCGACTACCATTCCGAAAACCTGCTCTGGCTACCGGATCGCCCGGGCGCTGCGCGTGTCGGCCTTCTGGATTTTCAGGACGCAATGCTGGGCCATGCGGCCTATGATCTGGTCTCTCTTCTGCAAGATGCCCGTCGCGACGTACACCCAAGTATCGAAACGCAGATGATCGCGCGCTATGTGCAGAAAACCCAACAGGATCACAGCGACTTCGCCGCCGCCTATCACGCCCTTGGCGCACAACGAAATCTGCGAATCCTGGGTGTGTTTGCGCGGCTCTGCGTGCGGGATGGCAAGACACATTATGTCGATTTAATCCCGCGGGTCTGGGGCCTTTTGCAACGTGACCTGGCGCATCCGGCCCTAGAAGAACTTACCAACCTGGTGCACACTCATTTGCCCGTTCCAACCGATGAAATCCTGAAAGCTTTGAAAGACAAATGCGCGACCATCCCACTTCAGTCATGATGTTTGCCGCCGGGTTTGGCACGCGCATGGGTGCCTTGACAGCGGATCAGCCCAAACCGCTGATCAAAGTGGCGGGCAAAGCTTTGATTGATCACGCGCTGGATGTTGTCGACGCATTTGGGACGCTGCAAACCGTCGTGAACCTGCACTACAGGCCCGATCAGCTTGCGCTCCATCTGGCAGGGCGCAATGTGTTGCTGTCGTATGAACAACCCAACATTCTGGAAACAGGTGGCGGACTGCGCAATGCTCTGCCGCTGTTGGGCGATGGCCCGGTCTTTACCACAAACACCGATGCGATCTGGCGCGGCCCCAACCCATTCAGACTGCTGGCCGACATGTGGGACCCAACGCAGATGGACGCGTTGTTGCTCTGCATCCCGCCCGATCAAGCCGAAGGCCATGCTGGCACTGGCGATTTTCTGATCGACGCCCAAGGCCGGGCGAGCCGTGGCCCCGACCTGATCTACTCTGGTGTGCAGATCATCAGGACAGATGGGTTGCATGACGTTCCGGACCACAGCTTTTCCCTGAACCTGCTCTGGGACAGGATGCTGGAAAATCACCGTCTCTTCGCGCTGCCGTATCCCGGTAGGTGGTGTGATGTTGGTCGCCCCGAAGGGCTTTCTGTGGCCGAGGCGATGCTGGATCAGCCCGATGTTTGACCCTTCAGACACCCCCCGGGTCTTTGGCCTCCCGCCGGGCGTGGATTTTCCCCGGGCGTTGATTTCCGGTTTGCACACACATCTCAAAGGCCAGCCTCCTCAGCAAATGGCGCGCGTTCAGCTGATCGTGAACACACGGCGCATGGCCCGGCGTATCCGTACACTGTTTGACCAAGGCCCTCCCGGCCTGTTGCCACGCATCAATCTGGTCACTGATCTTGGTGAAGGCTGGGGCATGGGGCATATCCCAACCGCCATTCCGCCCCTTCGGCGCCGGTTGGACCTTACACAACTGGTCGCCGGTCTTCTGGATCAACAGCCTGATCTGGCGCCGCGCTCATCCCTGTTTGATCTGGCAGACAGCCTGGCCAGTCTGATGGATGAAATGCAGGGCGAAGGCGTGTCACCCGATGCAATCGAGGCGTTGGACATCACCGATCAATCGGGGCATTGGGCGCGCATAAAGACCTTTTTGGGCATTGTTAGGCACTATTTTGATGCTGAAAGCGATCAGCCAGACGTCGAAGCGCGTCAGCGTCTGGTAATCGAACAGCTGGTTGCGCGCTGGCAGGATGCGCCGCCGGATCATCCCATTATTGTGGCTGGCTCCACCGGGTCACGCGGGGCGACGCAGCTTCTGATGCAAGCGGTGGCCCGTCTGCCGCAGGGAGCGTTGGTATTGCCGGGGTTTGACTTTGACATGCCCGCGCCGGTCTGGAGTGCGCTGGGCGATGCGTTGCAATCCGAGGATCATCCGCAATATCGCTTTCATCGGTTAATATCGGACCTCAAGCTGAACGCGGATCAGGTTAAAAGCTGGCATGACACACCCGCAGCCAATCCGGCCCGCAACAAGGTGATGTCACTGGCTCTGCGCCCAGCTCCGGTTACCGATCAATGGCTCAGCGACGGGTCCGACCTTGGTGATCTGACCCCGGCGCTTCAGGATGTCACCTTGATCGAAGCGCCCTCTTCCCGGGCCGAGGCGCTGGCCATCGCCATGCGTTTGCGCCAAGCCGCCGAAGACGGGCAAACCGCCGCTCTGATCACGCCTGATCGTACCCTGACCCGGCAGGTGACTGCCGCGCTGGATCGCTGGGCCATTCTGCCCGATGACAGTGCCGGGCAACCGTTGCACTTGTCACCTCCGGGACGGTTCCTGCGTCATGTCGCCGATCTGTTTGGGCAACCGCTGACCGCTGGCACGCTGCTGACCCTGCTCAAACATCCGCTGACCCATAGCGGCGGCGGTCGCGGCTCGCATCTGCGGCTGACCCGCGAGTTGGAATTACATTTGCGCCGGAATGGTCCTCCCTTTCCAGAAGCAGCCGACTTCACATCCTGGGCGGCGGAGCAAAAAGACGCTTTGGCCGAGGCCTGGGCCACTTGGCTTTCGCGGTGTTTCTGTGGCCATGACACCCGCGAAGATCAGCCCCTTGCCACCCGCGTCGCCACCCATCTGGACGTTGCCGAACAGATCGCCACCGGATGCCAGCCCGAGGGCGACAGTGAGCTGTGGAAAGATACGGCCGGGCGCGAAGCCCTGAGTGCCACAACAGCGTTAAGCGATGAGGCCCCGCATGGTGGTACGCTTAGCGCGCGTGATTATGCCAGCCTGTTTCACGCCATCCTGTCCCGGCACGAGGTGCGCAATCCTGACACACCGCATCCCTATATCCTGATTTGGGGGACGCTTGAGGCGCGGGTGCAGGGTGCCGATCTGCTGATCCTTGCCGGGCTGAACGAAGGCAACTGGCCGGGCATGCCCGATCCCGATCCCTGGCTGAACCGGGCCTTGCGCCATCAGGCCGGGTTGCTATTGCCCGAACGGCGGATCGGCCTGTCGGCGCATGATTTCCAACAAGCGGCGGGCGCGCCTGAGGTCTGGTTGACCCGCTCGATCCGTTCGGATGATGCGGAAACGGTGCCCTCCCGCTGGGTCAATCGGCTGACCAATCTGCTGTCAGGTTTGCCCGACCAAGGCGGCGTTGCCGCTCTGGAAGACATGTGCGCGCGCGGCGACGAATGGCTGGCGCTGGCCCGTGCGCTGGAGGCCCCTGATCCGGTCGATCCCGCCCCACGCCCAGCGCCTTGCCCGCCATCCGATGCGCGGCCACGCCAGCTTTCGGTCACCGAAATTCAGCGTCTGATCCGCGATCCTTACGCCATTTATGCCAAACATGTGCTGAACCTGCGCCCGCTTGATCCGTTGATGCAAGCCCCGGATGCATTGCTGCGTGGGATTGTTCTTCACGGCGTCCTGGAAAGCTTCATCCGTGAAACCAAAGACGCGCCCGAGACCTGCACAAAAGAGCTATTGATGCAAAAAGCCGTCTCTGATCTGACAGAAAACGTCCCATGGGCTGAGGCGCGCGCCACCTGGCTGGCCCGTCTTGATCGCGTCGCCGGTTGGTTTGTCGAAACCGAAGCGGCCCGACGTCTGACCGCCACACCCATCGCGTTTGAGGCCAGGGGCAGTGCCAAAATCAATACGCTTGATTTCACCCTCACCGCCACAGCCGACCGAATTGATATAGATGAGACCGGCAGCCTGCATATCTATGACTATAAAACCGGCACGCCCCCGACCAAAGACGAGCAGCTGCATTTTGATCGTCAGCTTTTGCTGGAAGCTGCGATTGCCGAAAGGTCGGGTTTTGGCGATCTGGCGGCAGCACGTGTGGCGCGGGCGATTTTCATTGGCCTTGCCTCGGGTGGTAAAGAAGTCGCCGCGCCGTTGACCGAGGAACCCCCCGAAAAGGTCTGGCAGGAATTCGAGACGCTGATCACGAAATACTCTGCCCCCACCACCGGCTATACCGCGCGCCGGGCCATGCGCAATAAGGATGCCGCCAGTGACTACGATCAACTGGCGCGGTTTGGCGAATGGGACATCACCACCGACCCCGACAAAAGCGAGGCTGGTTAGATGCAGCGCAATGAAGCGACACAGCACCAGATCACGGCGGCGCAACCGCACCGCTCTACCTGGTTGTCGGCCAACGCCGGCTCGGGCAAGACCCGGGTTCTGACCGACCGGGTCGCGCGGCTGTTGCTGGATCATGTCGATCCCCAGCACGTCCTTTGTTTGACCTACACCAAGGCCGCCGCCAGCGAGATGCAGAATCGGCTGTTCCGGCGTCTGGGCGATTGGGCGATGTTGCCCGATGCCGCGCTGAGCGATCAGCTACGCGAACTTGGCATTGATGCCGATCTTAGCCGCGATGATCTGCGCCATGCCCGCCGCCTCTTTGCCCGCGCGATCGAAACGCCGGGGGGGTTGAAAATTCAGACAATCCACTCGTTCTGTTCCTCGCTTTTGCGCCGTTTTCCCTTGGAGACCGGAGTCACCCTGCAATTCACCGAGATGGAAGAGCGCACAGCCGCCCTGCTGCGCAGCGAGATCGTCGAAGAGATCGCCGCAGGCCCAAATGCCGAGACGCTCTATACCATGGCACGGCATTATACCGGCGAGAGTTTCGCCGATCTGACTGCCGAAATAGTCCGTCATCGCAGTCATTTCGCCGATGCCCTGAGCGATGCAATGTTGGGAGACCAGTTTGGCCAGCCCGCCGATCTGACCATGGGCGACATTGCCAACCTTGCCTTTATTGGTGACGAGCAACCGCTGCTGGAGGCGATGATCACAACACTTGGATCAAGCAGTGCGAATGATCAGAAGGCGGCGGCCAAGCTGGCCGAGATCACTCAGCTGGATGCAAGTACCCTGCCCCGGCTGGAGAGCGTTTTCCTAACCGGTGCATCTGCAAAAGAACCCTTCACCGCCAAGATCGGCAGTTTCCCTACCAAGAATGGGCAGGGGTTGTTGGCCGGGCATATGCCGGGGATCGAAGCATGGATGCACCGGGTTGAAGCCGCACGCCCCGCGCGCCTGACCGTGCAGGCCATCGCCAAAACCCGCGCCTTGCATGCCTTTGCTCAACTTTTCCTGCCTGCCTATGACGCTGCCAAACAGGCATGCGGCTGGCTGGATTTTGACGATCTGATCCTGCGCGCGCGCGATCTGCTGACTGATCCGGATGTGGCCGCCTGGGTCCTGTTCCGGCTGGATCGCGGTATTAATCATGTTCTGGTTGATGAGGCGCAGGATACCAGCCCGGTGCAATGGCAGGTGATCGAACGTCTTGCGCAGGAATTCACCAGTGGGCAAGGCGCGCGGACCGATGTGCTGCGCACAATCTTTGTGGTGGGTGACAAGAAACAGTCGATCTATTCCTTTCAGGGGGCGGATCCACGCGAATTTGATCGGATGCAGGCCGAATTTGCCCAACGCCTTTCAGCCAGTGAAATGCCCCTGCAACAGATGGAACTGGCTTATTCTTTTCGGTCGTCCCATGCGATCCTGTCGTTGGTAGACCACACGTTCAGCCAGAGTGAAAAAAGCGGTTTCACGCCGGAACAGTCTCATAAAGCGTTCAAATCGGACATGCCCGGTCGGGTTGATCTTTGGCCGGTGATCCCGCCACCTGAGAAAGAAGACAAACCCGATTGGCACGACCCCGTTGATGTGAAGGCGGCCAATGATCCATCTGTTTTGCTGGCCCGCGAAATAGCAGGCTCCGTCAAGGCGATGATTGAGTCGCGCACGCCGCTGCCACTGGATCCCGAAAACGGTGGCCCCTATCGATGGCGCGCTGTGCAACCGGGCGATTTCCTGATCCTTGTGCAGCGGCGCAGCGATCTGTTTCACGAGATTATCCGCGAGTGCAAAAATCAGGATCTGGCGGTCGCCGGAGCAGACCGGTTGAAGGTGGGCGCGGAACTGGCCGTGCGCGATCTGGCCGCTTTGCTCTCGTTCCTTGCCACCCCCGAGGACAGTCTTTCTCTGGCGGTGGCGCTGAAATCCCCGCTGTTCGGGTGGAGCGAAACACAGCTTTATGCACTGGCGCAGGGACGGAAGCAAAAATACCTCTGGGCCGAAATGCGCGATCGTGCCGACGAATTCCCTGACACGATGCTGATCCTGCGCGATCTTTTGAAACAGGCCGATTTCCTGCGCCCCTATGATTTGATCGAGCGTATTTTGACGCGCCATCTCGGGCGTCACCACCTGTTGTCGCGCCTCGGGCCCGAGGCCGAAGACGGGATTGACGCATTGCTGGCCCAAGCGATGGCGTATGAACGCCATGCCGTGGACAGTCTGACCGGGTTTCTGATCTGGATGGAAACCGACGATCTGGAAATCAAACGCCAGATGGACAGCGCCGGGAACCGCATCCGGGTCATGACGGTGCATGGGGCCAAGGGGCTGGAAGCGCCGATTGTGATTCTGCCCGATAGCGGCAGGCGCGATATCCGCCTGCGTGATCAACTGGTGGTCAAAGACGGCACACCCCTGTGGCGGACGCCTTCGGACGAGGCGCCCAGCGCCATTCTTGACGCCAATGAAGACGCCAAAACCCGCGAACGGGCAGAGCGGGATCGCCTGCTTTATGTCGCCATGACCCGGGCCGAAAAATGGCTGATCGTCGCGGCGGCTGGCGATCTGGGAAAAAACGGCGACAGCTGGCATGATAAAATTCGCGGTGGCATGACCGAAGCCGGGGCGGTGCCGCAGATGTTTGGTCTGGGCGAAGGATTACGCCTGTCCCACGGTGAATGGGCCGGAACAGAGACCAAATCTGTGACGCCCGATGAGATGGTTTTGCCCCCGTTGCCCATGCTGTTTCAGCAACCTGCGCCATCAGTTGATCCGGCACCAGACACACTCAGGCCTTCTGATCTGGGCGGGGCCAAGGCATTGCCCGGCGACGATGGGCTGGACGAAGACGCGGCGAAACTGCGCGGTCACCAGATTCACCGCCTGCTGGAAATCCTGCCTGACTGGCCACAGGGCGACTGGCCTGATATCGCCGATCAGATCCTCGGCGAAGAGGCCGATCCGACACTGCTGTCTGAGGCAGCCCAGGTATTGACCACCCCGTCGCTGGCCTCTGTCTTTGATCGCAACGCTTTGGCCGAAGTTCCGATCACGGCCAACCTGACCGGCCTGCAGGATCGACGTATCCATGGGGTGATTGACCGGCTGATTATCTCTGGCACGCAGATCACCGCGATTGATTTCAAAACCAATACCATGACGCCCAGCGCGCCCGAGACTTGCCCCGACGGGCTTTTGCGGCAGATGGGCGCCTATGCCCATGCGTTGCAGATCATCTATCCCAACCACCAGATCGACACCGCGATTCTGTGGACCCGCACGGCAACGCTTATGCCTTTGACACACGATCTTGTGACAGATGCGCTGCTGAACACCCAGATATCTTGACGCCGCGCCCGCGCCTACCTAGGTTCGACTCCCGAGACATTGCCCCCCTTTAGGAGAGAATCCATGGCCACCGTTGCCGTTACCGATGAAACCTTCGATGCCGAAGTGAAAAATTCCGATGTCCCCGTTGTGGTGGATTTCTGGGCCGAATGGTGTGGCCCCTGCAAACAGATCGGCCCCGCTCTGGAAGAACTGGCTGCCGAGATGGGCGACAAGATCAAGATCGCAAAAGTTGATGTGGACAGCAACCCGAACTCGGCCGTTGCCATGGGCGTGCGCAGCATCCCTGCGCTGTTTATATTCAAGAATGGCGAAGTGGTATCGAACCGCGCCGGTGCCGCCCCCAAAGCCGCGCTGCAAAGCTGGATCGAAGAATCGATCTGAGCCTGTTCAGCATAGTGATTTCAAGGGGTGGCTTCGGGGGCCCTTTTTCTTTTTGTGGATGAGAGCTATCTTCAGCCCCCGGGGTGGCGATCCCGACAGATGTTCTGGAACGCTTTATGACCGCCAAACCCGTACTTAGAATGAACGAAGCGCCAACGTCACCCAATCGCCAGCCCAAGGATGGGGCCTACGGCTTGTTAACCGGACCGATCCGCGCCAAAAACCCTTTCTCTTGCGACCCTCGGACGCAAACGCCATATAGGCCCAAGTAAGAAAGGGTATATCTATGGCAGAGGATCAATTCCCCGGCTGGCACGGCACCACCATCATTGCTGTGCGCAAAGGCGGCGAAGTTGTCATCGCAGGTGACGGGCAAGTCAGCTTGGGTCAGACCGTGATCAAGGGCACCGCACGCAAGGTGCGTCGCCTGTCCCCCGGTGGCTATGACGTGGTGGCTGGCTTTGCCGGATCGACGGCGGATGCGTTCACCCTGCTTGAACGACTTGAGTCCAAACTCGAAGCCACGCCCGGGCAGTTGCAACGTGCATCTGTCGAGCTTGCCAAGGACTGGCGCACCGATAAGTACCTGCAAAAGCTGGAGGCGATGCTGATCGTCTCTGACGGGGCCGAGCTTTATGTGATCACCGGGGCGGGCGACGTGTTGGAGCCGGAACACGATGTGACCGCCATCGGGTCGGGCGGGAACTATGCTTTGGCCGCCGCGCGCGGCATGATGGACAGCAAACGCAACGCCGAAGAGGTCGCCCGCGACGCCATGGCCATCGCCGCTGATATCTGCGTTTACACCAACGGCAACCTGACCGTTGAACGGATCTCCAAATCATGACCATCTCCGAGGACGATCTGCGCGCTGCCACCGCCGCCGGGATCATTGACGAAGCACAGGCCGCGCGCCTTGGCGCACTGGCACATCAACGCGCCGGGCGTTTGGCCAAAGGCCTACCCGAAGATGAACCGTTCGAGCTGTTTAAAGGTTTTGCCGAGATCTTCATTTCCGTCGGTCTGGTTCTTCTGATTTCAAGCGCCATGGCATTTGCCGCCGCCATCGGAGGTATCTTTGCGATCACTTTGGGCCTTGCCGCGCTATGTTGGTTTGCGGGGACCTATTTCACCCTCAAACGCCGTATGACCCTGCCCTCTATTGTTCTGGTCTCGGGATACAGCATCGGCATCGGCGGCTTTATCGTTTGGGTGATCGACACAGTCGGGCTGCCTGATGAAGGTTGGGTGATCGCGTTTACAGGCATTCTGGGAATCGCAGCGATGCTGTTTCATTACCGCTCGTTCCGGGTACCATTTTCTATGTTCATCGCGGGGCTGTTCGGCCTGGCTGTGGTCTTTGGCATCACCGGAACGATCACGCCGGACGACATGATGGCGGGCTCGGATTGGGAAACACTGTTCGATCTGCGCCAAGGTGGCGGGATAGCCTTTGGCACGATGATCTTTGGTCTCTTGGCCTTTGCCGCTGGCATCTGGTTTGACATGCGCGATCCGCATCGTGTGGGGCGCATGGCCCGCTCGGCGTTCTGGCTGCACCTGCTGGCCGCCCCGGCACTGGTGAATACCGTGATGATGACTGTCTACAACGTGCCAGGCGCGCCCGGGATGCTGTTGACCACGCTCGGTCTGATCCTGATCACGATTTTCGCCCTGATTATCGACCGCCGCTCGTTCCTGACAGCGGGCCTTGGCTATCTGGCCGCAGTGATCTTATGGGTCATGGGGACAGGCGACGGCGATCTGTCGATCCCGACACTGATGCTTGTTCTTGGCGCGATCGTAACCTATCTCGGCACCTTCTGGACCAGCTTGCGGGTCAAATTGATGCACGCCTTGCCAAACTTCCCGGGGAAACACCGGCTGCCCCCTTATTCGGAGACATCATGACCGATCTGACCCCCCGCGAAATCGTATCGGAACTGGACCGGTTCATCATCGGCCAGAGAGACGCCAAACGCGCCACCGCCGTCGCCCTGCGCAACCGCTGGCGGCGCAGGCAATTGGCCGATGATCTGCGCGACGAGGTGTATCCCAAGAACATCCTGATGATCGGGCCGACCGGTGTGGGCAAGACCGAAATCTCCCGTCGCCTGGCCAAACTGGCCCGCACGCCGTTCATTAAGGTCGAAGCGACCAAGTTCACCGAAGTCGGTTATGTCGGTCGCGACGTGGAACAGATCATCCGCGATCTGGTGGATTCCGCGATCATCGAGACCCGCGAATGGATGCGCGAGGACGTCAAGGCCAAGGCCCACGCCCAGGCCGAGGAACGTGTGATCGACGCCATCGCCGGCACCGAGGCGCGCGAAGGCACCCGTGATATGTTCCGCAAAAAGCTGAAAGACGGATTGCTGGACGACACCGAAATCGAGTTGGAGATTGCCGACACATCCAACCCGATGGGCGGGATGATGGATATCCCCGGTCAGCCCGGCAACCAGATGGGCATGATGAATCTGGGCGATATCTTTGGCAAAGCCTTTGGCGGTCGCACTGTGCGCAAAAAGATGACCGTAGCCGAAAGCTATGAGATTCTGGTCAGCGACGAGGCTGACAAACTGCTGGATGATGAGATCGTCAACAAGGCCGCGCTTGAAGCGGTCGAACAGAACGGCATCGTTTTTCTGGATGAGATCGACAAGGTCTGCGCCCGGGCAGATGCGCGCGGCGGGGATGTGTCGCGCGAAGGGGTTCAGCGCGATCTGCTGCCTTTGATCGAAGGCACAACAGTGTCGACCAAATACGGTGCGGTGAAAACCGATCATGTCCTGTTCATTGCGTCGGGCGCGTTCCACATCGCCAAGCCGTCCGATCTGCTGCCCGAACTGCAAGGCCGCCTGCCCATCCGTGTCGAACTGCGTGCCCTGACCGAAGAAGATTTCGTGCGTATTCTGACCGAGACGGATAATGCACTGACCCGGCAATACACCGCTCTGATGGGTACCGAAGAGGTTGAGGTCAGCTTTACCGAGGATGGCATCGCCGCCCTCGCCCGCATCGCCGCCGAAGTGAACCAGTCGGTTGAAAACATCGGGGCCCGCCGCCTTTACACCGTGGTGGAACGCGTCTTTGAAGAGCTCAGCTTTACTGCGCCTGATCGTGCGGGCGACAAGGTGACGGTGGATGCTGCCTTCGTCGAAGAGAACCTCGGCGAGCTGGCGAAATCGGCCGATCTGTCGCGTTACGTTCTCTGATGCGACCGACTGCTTTTGGGTAAAGCCACCTCGCCCTAAGCAGGACCTTCTGCACCGACTTATGCATCACGTTTGGTTGGCCGGGTTTCAGAGCCAAGCTTTAAGCGCGTGAACAATCGCCGCGGACTTATCCGGGTCTTCGACATCGGGATGAGGCGTTCCAAACCCGCCCATGTCGTTGTCAAAATATCGCCCCGAGGCAGATGCAAACTCATCGGAAAGGGCAGCCCGGATCAGAATGTCTGCACCGATACGGATATCACCGCCCACCACACCAAAACCCTCTTTCACCATCTTGCTGCCCAGCATCGAACCGGGATTGACCGCAATGATTGCGGGGCCTTTCGGTCCCAACTCGTCCGCCCAGATGCCGGGACCACATGGTCAGGGCGAGTTTGCTTTGGGCGTAGGAGTCCATATCAGATTGGGCGGCATATGTGGTCAGCATGGCCGGATCAACAGGGGCCTGCGCCGCCGAAGACAGGTTGATCACGCGCCCGGTGTTTCCGATTACCGGAAGCAGCCACCGCGTCAACACATAAGGCGCAATGGTATTGACGACAAGGACGAAACCGCTCTCGCGGTATTGGCGCTTGTGTCGAGGGTTTCGCGCTGATCGAAGCGCCGTGATTTTGTGAACTGACGATTCTGTTGGACGATTGGGACCTTCTCAATCTGACGATAGGAGGTTTCAATGTCAGACCAATATGTACCTGCACTGCGCCAGCGATTTCTCGAAGATATGCGGATCAAAGGGCTGCAGTCGAAAACGCAGACAATGTATTTGCGAGGGATGCGGGATTTTACGCGGTTTCTGGGTCACGCGCCGGATAGCGCGACACCGGAAGATCTGCGGGCGTTCCAGCTCGATATGAAGGAGCGCGGCATTGGCGCACCGACCTTCAACAACCGGCTGACAGTGTTGAGTTTCTTCTTTGCGACGACGTGCCCGCGTCCCGAGATGAAGCGGCATATGCGCTATCAACGGGCGGCTAAGAAGATCCCCGTTGTGCTCAGCGCCGAGGAAGTCGCGCGTATTATCGAAGCGGCACCTGGGCCTGGGTTACGATACCGCGCGGCCTTCAGCGTGGCCTATGGTGGCGGGCTGCGCGCCAGCGAGGTCACCCATCTCAAAGTTGGCGACATAGATAGCGACCGGATGCTGATCCGGATTGAGCAAGGTAAGGGTCGTAAGGACCGGCAGGTCATGTTGTCGCCGAACCTTCTGAGCCTGTTGCGCGACTATTACCGAGAAGTGCGGCCGAGAGGTTGGATGTTCCCGGGTCGTAACCGGATCGATCCAATCTCGACGCGGCAGTTCAATCGGGCCTTTGGGGTCGCATGCGATTTTGCAGAGATCAAGAAGCAGGTGTCGCCCCACACTCTGCGGCACAGCTTTGCCACGCATCTGCTGGAGGGTGGGACCGACATCCGGGTGATCCAAGTGCTTCTGGGCCATGCCAAGCTGGAAACGACGACGATCTATACCAAGGTGGCAACCAAGACGATCCAGAGTGTCACCAGCCCGTTTGATCTGCTGGTGCGGCGGGAGGCCGGACCCGGTTAAACTAGGCTTCCATGTCTCGCCTCAAGCTGGAGGTCGCAGACATCTTCCGCGCCCATGGTGCTACCTATCGCCTGGCCCACGCCGGACACTTGAACCTACAGCAGTTAAAAGTGATGTCGGCGATAGAGAGCTGCCGGACCGCTGTGCTTGGCGGGCATGTTGCCGCTTGCACCAAATGCAGTCACCAGCACATCGCCTACAACTCGTGCCGCAATCGGCATTGCCCGAAGTGCCAAGGTGCAGCGGCGCAGGACTGGATGCAGGCGCGCATGGAAGACTTGTTGCCCATTGAGTATTTCCACGTGGTCTTCACGCTGCCATCGCAAATCGCCGACATTGCCTTCCAGAACAAAGCGGTGGTCTACGACCTCCTGTTCAAGGCGGCGGCGCAAACTCTGCTGACAATCGCAGCCGATCCAAAACATCTTGGTGCAAAGATTGGCATGACGAGCGTGCTGCATACATGGGGATCCGCGATGACGCACCACCCGCATGTGCATATCATCGTGCCGGGCGGTGGATTGTCGTCCGATGGCAAGCGCTGGAAGAACTGCCGCTCAGGCTTCTTCCTGCCGGTAAAGGTGCTCGCGCGTTTGTTCCGCCGCCTGTTCCTCGAAGGGCTGAGCGGATTGCACAAAGCAGGCAAGCTGCGCTTCTTCGGCAAACTGGCAAAGCTGGCCGACCCCGATACCTTCGCCGCCCATCTCGCGCCGCTGCGCAAAACCAACTGGGTGGTTTATGCCAAACCACCCTTCGGCGGGCCTGAGGCCGTGCTGGCGTACTTGAGCCGTTACACGCACCGCGTGGCGATCTCAAACCACCGCCTGATCAGCGCTGATGCCAACACTGTGGCCTTCCGGTGGAAAGATTATCGCATCAAACGTGGGGACAGGATGAAGGTCATGCGTCTGCCGACGTCCGAGTTCATCCGTCGCTTCCTGATCCATGTCCTGCCCTCCGGCTTCCACCGCATCCGCCACACAGGCTTCCTCGCGAATGGCATCCGTCGCGACAGGATCGCAAAGATCAGGTCTTTATTGGAGGTTGAAGCAGACGCCATTCCGAAAGCCCATGAGGATCAAGGTGTCGATACCGACGAACGAGACCAGTCCCAGCCGTGCCCCAAATGCGGTGGCGCAATGATCATCATCGAGACCTTCATGCGGGGCCAAACACCCAAGTCCCGCGCACCGCCATGGGAGGACGCCGCATGATACGACTATCAAATCGGGTCCTTCATTACGCGGACGCCGGACCCATCGGTGCGACCATCCCGCCAAAACCTGCGCTACAACAGGCCAATGGCGGCAAAACGGGATATCAATCAGCCAAATCGGGCTGGGAAAATCGACTTATCAGCGCTGCTTGTCATCACGCAGCCGATAGTTCTGCACATCAATCACCGCAGCCATAGTACACAATCCCCATAGCACCGAAATCCGCCCACGCTTTCCTCCTTGTCAGATTTGTCGCCGCTGCATCTCACGATGACAACAGCCACAAACCTTAGACAAAAACGGACATCAAGGCCGGATGCCGTGACGGTACTGGGGGCCTTCAGCACACCGGCATTGTTGATCAGAACATCCAGCCGATCGACATCATTGATCACAGCTGTAGCAAGCGCCTCGACAGCGTACAGATCTGACAGATCGCCGACATATCCGCGCTCGGTGCCCTCGCCAACCGATGCCATGAAGGTCTGTTCAACCGCTTTCAACTTCTCTGCATTCCGCCCGTGAAGAAGCACATTATGTCCGGCAGAGACCAGTAACTCGGCTGTCTTCAGGCCTATACCATCAGTGGACCCGGTTATCAGAATCGTTTTTCGCTGTGATTCAGGCAAGGTCATCTTTCCCTTCGATCAGAAAATGAACGCTGTTTGAACCAGCGGTGCGGGCCTCTAAATGCGGTACATAATCAGGATCACTCATAAAGGCGACAGCGGCATCTTTCGAAGGCCATTCGATAACGATCCTATATCCTCCACGCCCTCCAGTTGCTGGTGACTGGCCGTACGCGCAAGATATGTACCGCCATGTTTGGCAACAAGCGCATTGGCGGCGGGCAGGTAGTCGGCAATCCACGCGGTGGTGGTGGGGGTCACAGCTAACACCGAATAATAGGTCATAATCTTGGGTTTCCTTTGATCGTTCTGATTTGGGACAGAGGAAATGCGCGTGATGCGTTATACAATCTTGGTCATTTCATTTAGAGTGAAAGCGGTGACGGCACCCTCTGTCGCTGCCATATAGGCCGCAAGATGCGGTGCATTCATATGGGTTTGCCACAGCTCGCGATTTTTCCAAGTCTCATAGAAGACGAAAAATCCGGGCACCTCATTGTCGATGTGCAGGTCATATTGGATGCAGCCAGCCTCGGCGCGGGTGATATCGACCAGTTTCTCCAGCTCGGTGCGTACAAGTGCTTCTTTGCCGGGAACTGCGGTGATTTGGGCAAGGATCGTCAGGCTCATGATGTTGCTTCCTCTTTGACATGTGGTGGTCTGAGAGGCTGTCAATCGCAGAGTAAAATGGGTCCATGTCGCGGCGTAAAAATGGGCCACTTCGGTTGATGTTTTTGTGGCGCTTTTGCACGCGTGCTCGTCACAAAGCTGAAGCGTGCCAAAGCGCATGCTGGCCATAAGGCCAGCATTATTCTGACTGTGATTGCGGGCTGGTTATTTTCGGTTGTTGCGACTGTGTTTGAGCCGATAGCTTTCGCCATTCATCTCGAGGATGTGGACGTGATGGGTTAAACGATCGAGTAGCGCACCGGTCAGCCGCTCAGAGCCAAAGACTTCAGTCCATTCATCGAAGGGCAGGTTCGAGGTTATGATGATGGAGCCGCGTTCATAGCATTGGGATATGACCTCGAAGAGCAGCTCTGCGCCAGATTTGCTGAGCGGTACGAAGCCCAGTTCATCAATGATCAACAGGTTCTGGCTGGTCAGTTGCTTTTGAAGGCGCTGCAATCTCCGCTCATCTTGAGCCTCGATCAGATCATGGACTAATGCCGCAGCCGTTGTGAAGCGCACCTTCAGTCCTCTTTGACATGCAGCCAGCCCAAGTCCCAGGGCGATGTGTGTCTTGCCCGTGCCTGACGGGCCGAGCGCGATGATGTTCTCCCTGCGATTAACGTAATCGCATCGTGCCAGATCCATCGTCAGGGGCTTGTTCAAGCTTGGCATGATCTTGAAGTCAAAGCTATCCAAGCTCTTGGTGCTGGGGAACTTCGCCGCTTTGATGCGCCGTTCAATCATCCGGCGTTCGCGGTCGATCAATTCCATCTCACACAGCCGCGCCAGATAGTGGATGTGATCTTTGTTCTCTGCAGCACAGAGCTGCGCCTGTTTGGCATACTCGCCTTGGAACGTTGGCAGTCGCAGTTGTTTAAGATGATGCCGTAGAAGAATCCGAGGGGCTTCGGTCATGCCGCGGTCCTTCCCATCAAGCTCATGTAACTGGATGGGCGTGTTGTGCCGACATTGGCCTTGGGCAAGTATGGATAGAAGTCCAAATCCAATCGTGGTGGCCGCTTCTCAACCCGACACAGTACAAGGTGTTTTACGGCGTCATAGCCAATTGCACCCATATCTATTGCCTGCTGGATTGCGCCTTGCACAACATCCATTTCGAAGGTCTCCAAAAGGCGCAAGACTTGAACGTATTCTCGCTTGCCCGGCTTACCCATTCTGGCTTCAAGCAGTCGGTGCAGCGTGGCAAATACATCTGGCAAATGCCAACCCTGCAAAGGCGCGGCCTGATCCAGGGCACCCACCTTTTGTTCAAGCAGGGGCAAAAAGTGCAATGGGTCAAAGACCATATCCGCTGATGTGTAGGATCGTTTGTGCCGCGCAATAATCTCATTGCCGCAGCCGATGATAACCTCATGCACAAACCCACGCACATGAACATCGTGGTGCGCATAGGCTACTGGCACCGAGTAATCATTGCTGCGATAGCGCACCATTGAGATCGACGTTGCACGCGTGCTGACGTGATCGCAGGCTTCATATTCTGCGACGGGCAATCCCATCAGAGCATCCAAATCCGACATCAGGCGTGCGCCTATGGTTTGGGTGTGACCCCGCAACGTATCGGCCTGACGTGCTAAACACTTCTCTTCCAAATGTGCGTTCAGATCATCAAAGCTGTCATAGCGAGGTGCGGGAACCATGAAGTTGCGGCGGGTGTATCCAACCATGCCCTCAACGTTGCCTTTATCGTTCCCTCGCGCGGGTCTGCCAAACTTGTCATCAAACAAGTAATGCGACTGCAGTTCCGTAAACCGACGTGTGCGGATGCGCGTCTTATCCCCGAGTATCCGAGCCACGGCGATCTTGGTATTGTCGTAGAGAATGGATTGCGGAATGCCGCCAAAGAATGCAAAGGCGGACACATGGCCATCGCAAAACGCCTCGGTTGTCTCAGCTGGATATCCCTTCACAAACACCGCATCAGAATGTGGCAAGCTCATCACGAAGAAGTGGATCTTGCATTCCACGCCACCGATCACGCCCAGCGTCTCACCAAAATCAACCTGCGCATGGCCCGGCCGATGCGACAACGGCACAAACACCTCTTTGGTGCGCCGTTTTTGCTCGCGCACGTAATAGGTCACCGTGGTCAGGCTGCCGGCATATCCATGCTCATCGCGCAGCCGTTCAAAGATGCGCTTGGCCGTGTGTCGCTGCTTTTTGATCAGGGCTTTGTCTGTGCGCAGTATCTCATCGACCACACCAACATAACCATCAAGCGTTGGCCGCCGGGGCGCTTCCGACCGACGATACCCAGGCGGAAGTTCATGGCGCAGCATCTTCGCGATCGTCTTACGATCTTTGTTCTCTAATCTGTCAATGCGTGTTTCCTGAGTTTCCTGCTTTTGATGTCAGAGGTTGCCTTTGTTCTCTTCGAACTCTGAGGTTCATGATGGGGTTGGCTGGGTGTGGGTCGGCAATGTTGAAACCGCAATCATACCGTTGGTCTTGGCTGTTGCTACAGAATCGGCGCCGTGTCTCACGCCCTCCCTCGGGCATCGTCCCAGATGGGAACTTTGATTTAGGAATCCTCGTTGTCGCCTCGTAAGCCTTACGCGGACTGGAAGTCAGTTTTGTCTCGCATAATGGCATGAAGTATGATTGCCAGACGACGCGCCAGAGCCACTCGGGCCTTTCTCATCGTTGAGCGCGCACCGATTGCGAGGGCCCATGTCTTCAATTTGAGCGGAGCGGCATACCGCGTCAGCATCACATTGGCGGCCTCATAGAGAAGCGTTCTGACGCGCACGTCGCCCCGCTTTGAGATGCTGCCCGTGTAGTCGATTTCACCAGATTGATGCCGTCGCGGCACCAGTCCAAGATACGCCCCCACATCACGCGATTTCCTGAAACGCGACGGATCATCAATTGCTGCGGCAAAGGCCAATGCTGTGATCGGACCGACCCCTGGTACCGTCATAAGGCGCTGGCAGACTTCGGATTTGCGGGTCATCTTTTTGATGTCGCCATCAATGGCTGCAACCGCCGCGAGGATTGCTTCGCGTGCTGCGAACAGTCCGCAAATTGCGGCATGGAGGCCAGGCACTCCATCGCTAACTTTTAGCGCCGCGTTTTTGAATGCCGGAGACAAAGCTCGTGGCAGCCGCACGCCGAAGACGACGACCAGACCGCGGATCTGATTGTCGAGCGTCACACGCTGTCCGACCAGCTTCTTGCGGGCTGCGATCAGCGACCGGATTGCGTGCGCTGACAGTGATTTGACATGGGTCGGCTTGTAGAATCCCGTCCGCGCCAGGTGTGCCAAACCGCGGGCATCATTGCGGTCCGTCTTGTGGCCGGCCAGAGATTTAAGGGCCTGATATGCTTGCCTGCTCTCGATGCAAACAACCGGGACACCAAGCTCCGTCAGCCCATGGTAAAGCATTGGTGCCATCCGTCCCGTTTCAAATACAACTTTGGCACATGGTGGTCCAGAAGCGAGGAAGTCAGCGATCGCTTTTGGTGTTGAGCTCGCT
Organism: Roseovarius sp.; assembly: GCA_965207105.1. Taxonomy (GTDB): domain Bacteria; phylum Pseudomonadota; class Alphaproteobacteria; order Rhodobacterales; family Rhodobacteraceae; genus Roseovarius. The sequence continues at coordinate 59,101 of CBDBLS010000036.1, forward strand.
TTTCCTTCACGAATAAGGGCCCCTTCACGATCCAGAATGCAGATATGCGTCTCTTCCATGGACACATCCAAACCAGCAAAATATTCCATTGGTCAGTCTCCTTTTCAATTGCATGTGCATCCAGAATAACAGGGGTAACTGAGTGCTGATCCTGATTACGCCATGTTGAAAAACCGCGCCGCTTCTCGGCCAGACATACCGTCCTTCAAACAAGCACGGCGCACACGACTATAAATATCCACAGAATACATCTCCCGCCCTCCGAATAAACGAAGGGCACAAACTGGCGGACTTTTACTCCGCTACAACTGCGATATGCAGCCGCTTCTGTGGCCCAATATTGCTCCGCGTTTTACAAGAGGCATATGATCCTTCGTGTAAAATCACGCAAGTACGCATGTTTTTGGCATATAGGTACAAAATGGATACTGTGAAATCATCAAGAGGCGGAACGCCCGCAAGGTTCGAGAAGTATGATTGCTCTGATGGATGTCCGGTTGAAGCGGCTTTGGAACAGATCGCGGGCAAATGGAAAGGCCTGATCATCTATCATCTGATGAACGGCACCCTTCGGTTCAACGAATTTGCCCGACGCGTTGGAGGCGTGACCCAACGCAGCCTGACAAAACAACTGCGCGAACTCGAGCCCGACGGTATCGTTCATCGCAAGGTTTATGCCGTGGTCCCGCCGCGGGTGGAATACAGCCTGACCGATAAGGGCCGACAGTTACATGATGTTATTGCCGCTCTGAAAAACTGGAGCGCGCATCATCCCCAAAGCGGGGTAACCATCAGATTTATCTTCCTTTGCCCTGAATTTCAGGTGACAGAGGACTATGACGATTCTCGCTTTTCTTCGCGAAAATGCGCCCTGGCTGAGCGCGGGGATGTTGCTGACCTTTCTCAGCAGCTTTGGGCAGACGTTTTTCATCTCGATCTTTGCCGGAGAAATCCGTGAAGCGTTCCAGATCAGCCACGGCCAGTGGGGCGGGATTTATGCGCTTGGCACCACCGCCTCGGCTGTTGTGATGATCTGGGCGGGCGGGCTGACCGATCGGTTCCGGGTGCGCGCACTGGGGGCGATCATCCTGATCATGCTGATGATATCCTGCCTGTTCATGGCGCTGAATCCTGTGTGGTGGCTCTTGCCGCTCGTCATCTTCTGCCTGCGGTTCACCGGGCAAGGCATGACGAGCCACATCGCCGTGGTTGCCATGGGCCGCTGGTTCATCGCCTCTCGAGGCAAGGCGCTGTCGATGGCGACGCTGGGATTTGCCCTGGGCGAAGCCGTTTTACCGCTGATCTTTGTGGCGCTGATGGTGATTTACGACTGGCGCATGTTGTGGGGGGTGGCGGCATTGATTGCGGTGCTGGGCATTCCAGTGCTTCTGATGTTGTTGCGCCAAGAACGAACGCCGCAATCCATGGCGCAGTCCGACCAATCACTGGGCATGGGTACGCGCCATTGGACCCGCAATGAAACCTTCAAAACACCGTTGTTCTGGTTCATGGTTCCCGCGCTTCTGGGGCCCGGCGCGTTCAACACAGCGTTCTTCTTCCACCAGGTGCATTTCGCCGAAGTCAAAGCGATGACACATGTCGAATTCGTCGCCATGTTCCCGTTCTACACAGTGGTTGGCATCGTCGCGATGGTGGTTTCGGGCTGGGCCTTGGACAAGATCGGGACACCGCGCCTGATCCCGTGGTTTCAGGTCCCGATGGTCGCGTCCTTCGTCGTCTTTGCCTATGCAGAAAGCTATTCTGCCATGCTGCTGGGGTTTTTCTTTCTGGCGATCACCACAGGAGCCAACACCACGTTGCCCAATGCGTTCTGGGCCGAGTTTTTCGGCACGCGGCATCTGGGATCGATCAAGGCAATGGCCGCAGCGGTTATGGTGTTGGGATCGGCCATCAGGCCGGGGATCACCGGACTGGGGATTGATCTGGGCGTGGGGATCGAGACGCAATATCTGTGGGTGGCCGCATATTTCGTCTTTGCCACCGTGATGATGGTGATCGGTGTCGGGCAGGCGATCTATCGCGTGCGCCTGAGATAGACGTAATACGCCCCGCCGCCGCCATGTTTCAGATGCGCCTCACTGATCTGCAAAACGGCCTGCGCCAAGGGCGGTTGCGCCAACCATTGCGGCACATTATGGCGCAAGACTCCCAGACGTGTGGGGATCGGGCCGCCATCATCGCGATGCTTGCCTTTGCCGGTGACCACCAGAACCAGACGTTTGCCGCTGGCCTGCGCACTTAGAATAAACCGGGTCAGAGCCGGATGCGCCTGATCCATGGTCATCCCGTGCAAGTCCAGTTTGCCCTCGGGCACCAGCTTGCCACGCTTCAGGCGGCCAAAGACCTTCTTGTCCATCTGCAAGGGGGCTGTGGCGACGCGATCACGCACGCCGGGCATCACATCATGACCCGGCATCTTTCCGTTGACCCTCTCGCCTAACGCGAACCGCTCTACAGGCGCACGTGTCGGTTTCACCGGTTTGGGTTTGGGCAAGGACAGGTCTGTTATCTTGCGATCCGGGTGCAGCTTGTGCGTGGTATCGGCCACTTTGCGCCACAGCTCGACCTCGTCAGGGCGCAACCGGCGACGGCTCATCAGAGATGCTCCGACAACATCGCGTAAGCGCGCTGAATCGGCAGCAACACCAACATGCGCCCCGGATCTTTCAACCGGCCAGCGGCGCGCCCGGCCTCGTCGCCTGTGCCAAAGAAAATATCGGCACGCTGCGGGCCCTTGATCGCCGATCCGGTATCCTGCGCAATCATCAACCGACGAATCGGGCCATCGCCGCCCTTCTCGATCCAGACCGGCGAGCCCAAAGTGAAAAAAGCCGGATCAACCGCAATCGTCCGCTGTGTCGTGATCGAGCGGTTCATCGCCCCCAATGGCCCCCGCGAGGCAGGGGCTTCATCGACCCGGCGAAAGAACACATAGGTCGGATTGTGGTAGAGCAGCTCCCGGCCTTCGACCGGGTTACGCTTGACCCAATTCTTGATCACCTGCGCCGAGACCTGATGCGCCTTATAAATCCCGCGCCGGACCAGTTCGACCCCGATCGAGCGATACTCATGCCCGTTCGATCCGCCATAGCCGACACGGATAACCGACCCATCCGGCAGCCTGATCCGCCCCGACCCCTGGATCTGAAGAAAGAAAAGCTCGACCGGATCATCGACCCATGCAATCTCGTAGCCTTTCCCGGTCATGAAATCCCCGGTTTCAATTTCCCGCCGGGTCAGCCAGGGGTTGGACACTTTCGAGACGTTTGGCTCACGATACAGCGGATATCGATAGCGCGCAGAAGGGAACAGGGATCCGGTCAGTTCCGGCTCAAAATAACCAGTGAACAGAGACCGGGTGCCATTCTCGATCAGCACGGGGCGAAAGAACAACTCAAAGAAAGATTTCGCATCTGGTTTTTGCTGAGCCAGTGCGCAAAGAGACTGCCAATCCGGATCGCGCATATCAGGGCAGGTGTTCAGAAACACATCCAGCGCCGCGGCGTGATCATCGGCGTCCCAGCCGTTCAGATCGTCAAATCGCAGGATGGTATGGGTGGTGTCCTCGGCAAAAAGGCCGCCCGCAAGGGACAGCCAAATCGCAGATGCCGCCGCCCAGAGCCTGATCATTCGCCCGTGGCAACAAGCCGCCAATTGGGGTCGCCGGTGCCCATTTTACGCTCGAACGTCCAGATTTCTTTCTGGCGTTTGGATTGACTTGGTTTGCCTTCAACGATCTCGCCAGTGGCATCGCGGACAACCGAAATCAGCTCGCCCACGAACTTGACGCTGATCTGAGCGGTGTTGGTATCCTGATCAAAACCTGCATCCGCAAGCGACGTTTCACGTAAGCCAACAAATTCTGCGTCGATCGTCAGACCCTGTTCCTCACGCGCATCAACGACCTGGGCAAAAGCCTCGTACACGTCCTCGGACAGAAACGGAGTGACCTCATCCAGCTTGCCGTTTTCAAACCCCATCAGGATCATTTCATAAGCACCTTTGGCACCACCCAGGAAATCGGTCACACCAAAGCCAGGCTCGATCCGTTTCATATCGGCAAGCGCGCCAGCGGCATCGCTGTCTTCTTCCACGTGATCCACGATATCGCGGTCGGGGCCACCATCAATCACCTCAAAATCGGCACGCCGGCTTGCGGTGTCATCAGCGGGGCCCTGACGATCAGGCGGAGTTTCAAATCCGTCACGGGTGCCCAGCACGCTTTTCAGCCGCAGGATCAGGAATACAGCGATACCGGCAAGAACCAGAAGCTGCAGCAATGGCGAATTCATAGGTACCTCATCTCTGGCTGGGCATGGTAACATGTGTTGTTGGGACTTATGTAGGTGAGTGTCCCTGTCAAGTCCACCACCGGACCGGGAAAACAAAGGAGGAATGCCCATGTGGCTGTTTCTGGCCTTTCTGGCTGTACCATTGATTGAAATCGCCCTGTTCATACAGGTGGGCGGGGTGATTGGTTTGTGGCCCACATTGGGAATCGTCGTGCTGACCGCCATTCTTGGAACCTTTCTGGTGAAAACCCAGGGCGCGATGGCGATAAACAACCTGCGCAGTTCGTTTTCGCGGCTGGAAGACCCGTCCGAGCCACTGGCACATGGCGCGATGATTCTGGTCTCGGGCGCGCTTTTGCTGACACCGGGGTTTTTCACCGATGCGGTCGGGTTTGCCCTGCTGATGCCGCCCGTGCGCAGCGCCGTGTTTGCATATCTGCGCAAACGCGTGACGGTGCAGCGGTTTGTTATGGGGAGCCATCCGCAAAATCCGCGCCACACCCCTGGAGATGACAGCGTGATTGACGCCGAATACACCGAGGTGGACGCCCCCAAATCACCCTCCCACCGCCCCTCGGGCTGGACCAAGCATTGAGGCCACCCGGCCTTCCTGCTAAGGGAGCGCCAACAGATAACATTTCCTTCGGAGTACCCTCTCATGGCTGAAAACGAAAACGGCGCAGCAGACCCAACACCCAACGGCGCGCAACCCGACCAACAGGCGCAGGTGCCAGCGGTCAAGATGAACATTCTGACCCAGTTCGTGCGGGATCTGTCATTTGAAAACGTCCTGGCCCAGCGCGGCAGCGGCGGTGAAGTTCAGCCCGATGTCACAATCGGCGTCAAGCTTGAGCCGAAGAAACGCGGTGCTGAACATCAGTACGAAGTCTCGGCCAAGATGAACATCAATTCCAAGAACAAGGGCACCGAAGAAGCCTTGTTTGTACTTGAGATGGATTATGTCGGCGTATTCCACGTCGAAGGCGTGCCAGAAGATCAGCTTCACCCGTTTCTGATGATCGAATGCCCGCGGATGATGTTCCCCTTCATCCGGCGCATCGTCAGCGACGTAACCCGCGATGGCGGCTTCCCGCCGCTGAATCTGGAAAACATTGATTTCGTACAGCTTTACCGCAGCGAGATTGCCCGTCGTCAGGCCGCCACTGCAGAAGAACCCGCAGTCCCAAACGCTTAAGAGAGCTTACGCCAAAGCGCATCATCGCCCAGCGTTTCGACAAAAGCCTGATGCGCTGCCGCCTCGTCCTCACTGATGCGGGGCGGCAATGCGTTGGGCCGGGGCGCGGGACGCCAGTCGCCCGCGCTACCCTTATTGCCGCCCGCATTTGTCCCGGCAGACGACAGGGCAAAGTCCGGTTGCCGCCCGCCAATCAGCTCAAGATAAACCTCGGCCAGGATTTCGGAATCGAGCAGGGCGCCGTGCAGTGTCCGCGCAGAGTTATCGATGTTGAAACGGCGGCACAGTGCATCCAGTGAGGCGGGTGAGCCGGGAAACTTCTTGCGCGCGATGGCCAGTGTATCAATCGCCTGTTCAAACGGGATGGCTGGTTTCTTGACCCAGCCCAGTTCGGCATTGATGAATTTCATATCAAAGCTGGCATTGTGAATGACCAGTTTCGCATCCTGTACAAAATCCACGAAGGCCTTTGCGATCTCGGCGAAAACTGGTTTGTCGCGTAGAAAATCATCGCCCAGCCCGTGCACCTCGAACGCCTCGTTGGGCATGGCGCGTTCCGGGTTGATATATTGGTGATAGGTACGACCGGTGGGCATGTGATTGTACAATTCGACCGCGCCAATTTCAACGATCCGGTCGCCCTGCTCGGGTTCAAACCCCGTCGTCTCGGTATCGAGTACGATTTCGCGCATGTTACAGCCCTGCCCTGATCTGCTTGACCACAGCTTGCACCTGTTTGCGGGCATGCTCAAGCGTGTCGGTTATGATCACATAATCGGCACGGGCACGTTTCTCCGCATCCGGGGTCTGTTTGTCCAGAATCGCCTGAACCTGTTCGGAGCTCATCTGGGCGCGCTGCATCAAGCGGGTTTTCTGTGTCTCTGCGTCGATGCTGACCACCACAACCGCATCCATCTGGGTCTCAGCCCCGGTTTCAAACAGAAGGGGGATATCCAGAACGGTGATGTCAGCGCTGCTTGTTTGCAGAAACGTGGCACGATCCGCAGCCACCAATGGATGCACAATCGCCTCGATCCGGGAAAGCGCGGATGGATCGGCAGCGATGATTTCTTTCAGACGGTCGCGGGACACCTGGCCATCGCTGATCGCATCCGGGAAGGCCGCTTGCATCGGGGCAACGGCGGCACCGCCTTTGGCATAAAGCCTGTGCACGGCGGCGTCGGCATCCCAAAGCGCGCATCGCTCATCGACAAACATCTGAGCAGTCGTGGATTTGCCCATCCCGATTGAGCCAGTCAGACCCAGCCAATAGGTCATCGGAGCGCAGCCGCCCGTGTCGCGCTGTCAACCGTTGGGCGCACACCGAACCAACGCTCAAACGCCGGGACCGCCTGATGCAACAACATCCCCAGCCCATCAACAGTGACACACCCCATCTGGTCCGCCTCAATCAACAGGCGGGTTTTCAACGGGGCATAAACAATATCCGTAACCAGGGCTCCTTTTCGCAATCCGTCCAGCGGAACACGCAAAGATGGTTTTCCCATCATGCCCAATGATGTGGTGTTCACCACGGTCGCAGCGTCCTCAAGCATATTTCCGGCCTGCACCCAGTCGTAAACGCGCAGGCGTTTGCCAAAATCAGCTTTTAGCGCTTCGGCACGCACCCGTGTGCGATTGGAAATCAGGATCTCTGGCACACCAACATCCAAAAGGGACGCAACAACCGCGCGCGCTGCCCCACCTGCGCCCAGCACTACAGCCGGTCCAGCCTTGGCATTCCAGCCTGGTGCGCTTTGCTTGAGGTTTTGAACAAATCCATACCCATCGGTGTTGTCCGCATGCACCTTGCCATCTTTGCGAAAGATCAGCGTGTTCGCCGCGCCGATCAGAATCGCACGATCCGTCACCAGATCGGCCAGCTCCATAACCTTTTCCTTATGCGGGACAGTAATGTTGACACCGACGAACCCCATCTTGGGCAACATGCGTATCACACCCGCCAGATCATCAGAGCTAACATCCATCGGAATGTAATGTCCGGGCAAACCATGGGTTTTCAGCCAGTGGGTATGCAGTTGCGGTGACTTTGAATGGGCGACAGGTGATCCGATCACACCGGCCAAAGGGATTTTGGATTCACTCATTGCTCGATCGCTCCACGTAATCCGAGATATTGTAACAGCTCGACCAAAGGCAAACCCAGAACGGTGAAGTAGTCACCGCTGATATTTGCAAACAGGCGCACGCCTTCTTCCTCCAGTTTGTATCCGCCAACCGAGTCGCGAACCATGTGCCAGTTCCGCTCGATATAGTCATCCAGATAGCTATCGGTGATCGTGCGCATTGTCATCCGCATCTTGCCACAATGCCGCCAGACTGGCTTGCCCGCTTCACAGATGACAACCGCAGAGAGCAGATCATGCCGCTGGCCACGCATTTCATACAGCAAGGCGCGAAGTTCAGCTTTGGTACGCGATTTACTTTCCACAATCTGGTCTAAAGCTTCCGACTTTAGTCGGAAAAACATTCAAACGTGCGCCGAAGGCGCTCATGAACCACTGAACCCTCTGACTTTAGTCGGAGGAGGTTCAGTGACTGAACTTCGTCCCTGTTTCCGGACACTGGGGTACTTTACCCCTGTCCATGAAAGGGGCACGAAATGGGACACCATCGACGGAACTATACGGACGAGTATAGGGCAGCGGCGGTTGAGCGGCTTTATGAACCGGGCGCGACACAGGGCAGCGTTGCCAGGGAGCCTGGAATCACCGGCACACAGTTGAAGACCTGGCGGCTTGAGATCGAAGCGTTCGGCTCGGCTGAAGCCAAGCGGCGGCGGAAGGCGGATGCAGCGGAACCGGCCCGTCTTCGCAAGGAGAACAGGCGCCTGACAGAGGAAGTGGAGATTTTGCACAAAGCATCCGCTTTTTTCGCGACACGGGCGGTGAAACCATGACGAACAAGCGCAGATTCGTCACTGCCCATAAAGCTCGATACGCGGTTTCCACGCTTTGCAGAGTTCCGGCGATTTCCCGGGGCCGGTTTTATGGTTTCCCGGCCGGCCAACCGGCGAGGGATCAGCGTAAAGCAGATCGAGACGCTCGGGATCCGGAACCGCCGCCCAGGATCAAGACCTTCTTCAAAGTCGGCAGGAAATGCTACGGATCAAAGCGGATCCATCAGGACCTGGTGGCCGATGGCGAAACCGTCTCCGAGCGGCGGGTGGCGCGGATCATGAAGGAAAACAAGGTGTCTCCACGCCCGAACAAGCGCCGCAAGCCCGTGACAACGGATAGCAATCACAAAATGAGCCCATCGCCAAACCTGTTGGAACAGGCGTTCCACCGCCTCACCCCCAATACGGTTTGGTTGGCCGATATCACCTGTATCGATACGGATGAAGGGTGGCTCTATCCGGCCGGCGTGAAAGACATGGCCACGCGGGAAATCGTTGGTTGGGCGATGGAGGATCACATGCGGGCCGGGCTTTGCTGTGATGCCCTGACGATGGCCCCGGGGCGCAGAGGCCCTGTTCCCGGTCTGATCCACCACTCCGACAGGGGGAGCCGGTACGCCGGTGGCGAGTATCGCAAGCTGATCGAAAAGGCAGGGATTGCGCAATCCATGAGCCGCAAGGGCGAGTGCCTGGACAATGCGCCAATGGAAAGCTTCTTTGCATCATTGAAAAAGGAGATGGTTCACCGTCGGCGGTTCAAAACACGGGCGGAAGCCAAGGCTGCAATCTTCGAATATATCAGGGTCTTCCACAACCGGCAGAGGCGTCACTCCGCCATCGGTTATAAAACACCAAAACAAGCGTTCGAAGATATGACTTGGAAAATGGCCGCATAGGGTCAATAATCAAACTGTCCGGAAACAGGGACGAAGTCCACCCGCGCCGGGATCACATCAAAGTTCACCCGTACTGAGGTCAGCAAAGATCGTCGGATATCAGAACCGGAGGCCAAGATAACAGGTGGATGCATGTGGATAACCAAGTGTAAAATTAACAAGTGTTTAAGAACACTTTGCCAAGAAATCCATCCCAAGCTGGTTTTTCCCCAGAACGGCGTTATGCGGGCAGATCATGCGATAAATTGTCCCTTGGGGATTTGAACAATATTGAAACCTGTACAGGTGTAATTGCCCCGGGATACTGTCTGTTCCATCCCCAGATACGGAAAAGTTTACAGCATTTAAGGTATTGATAGTATTTAATATTATTTGATTTATGTGACATATCAAAAAGATGTCTACAGGCCTTTGCACACCGATAAACCTTGTTGGTAATCCTGTGGAGTTTTAAATAATCCACAGACAGCGGCTGCCTTACTTAAACATCATCCTTTTTAATCTTTCTTTTTATTTATAGAGAAAAGAAAACATAGAGTGTGGATCATGACTGACTTTCTCGCCTCTCTTTATCCCTGGACCAAAGCCCTTCACATTGTCTCGGTGATTTCGTGGATGGCCGGGATGTTCTACCTCCCTCGTCTCTTTGTTTATCATGCTGAACAGTCGGAACCAGGTGATAGTCGTGATCAAGTGTTTCAGGAGATGGAGCGTAAGCTTCTTCGGTTGATTATGAACCCGGCGATGACAGCCACCTGGATTTTTGGCCTGATGCTGGTCTTCACACCGGGTATTGTCGATTGGACAGCGATCTGGCCTTACGTCAAGATTTTTGGTGTTCTTGTCATGACATGGCATCATCACTGGTTGGGGTTACGGCGTAAAGAGTTTATGGCAGGCGCCAACACCTGTTCGGGGCGCACCTACAGGCTGATGAACGAAGTGCCGACCGTCATGATGCTGTTGATCGTGTTTGCCGTTGTGCTGCGCTTCTAGGCGTTCATTGACTCATGACGCGTCAGCGCTTACATAACCCGCTATCGCCCGTCCGGGCGGCTTGTTTCCCCATTGCTATACGTCTCCGCGCCGTGTACCGGTCGGTGAAAAGGTATCATCATGTCCCAAGACCGTTTGAATCTCTCTGATCTCAAAGCGCAATCCGCTGCTGATCTTCTGGCCATGGCCGAAGAACTTGAGATCGAAAACGCCTCAACCATGCGCAAAGGCGAGATGATGTTCTCGATCCTGAAAGAGCGCGCCGAGGAAGATTGGGTCGTTTTTGGTGATGGTGTGTTGGAAGTGCTGCAAGACGGCTTTGGCTTCCTCCGCTCGCCCGAGGCGAACTACCTGCCGGGCCCCGACGACATCTATGTCTCGCCCGAAACGATCCGTCGCTATTCATTGCGCACTGGCGATTCGATTGTTGGTGAGATGAAGCAGCCGCTTGAGACCGAGCGGTATTTTGTGCTGACCACAGTGACCGAGATTAATTTTGAAGATCCTGAGAAGGCAAAACACAAGATTGCCTTTGATAACCTGACCCCGCTTTATCCCGACGAGCGGATGACAATGGAAATCAAGGACCCGACGATCAAAGACCGCTCCGCCCGGATTATTGATTTGGTGGCTCCCATCGGCAAAGGCCAACGCTCGCTGGTCGTTGCCCCGCCGCGGACAGGTAAAACCGTGCTGCTGCAAAACATCGCGGCCAGTATCGCGGCGAACCACCCGGAATGTTATCTGATCGTGTTGCTGATCGATGAACGTCCCGAAGAGGTGACGGACATGCAACGCTCAGTGAAGGGCGAGGTGGTCAGCTCGACCTTCGATGAACCGGCTACGCGTCACGTTGCCGTCTCGGAAATGGTGATCGAGAAGGCCAAGCGGTTGGTCGAACACAAACGAGATGTTGTGATCTTGCTGGATTCAATAACAAGACTTGGTAGGGCATTCAACACTGTGGTCCCATCTTCGGGCAAGGTTTTGACCGGTGGTGTGGATGCGAACGCCTTGCAACGTCCCAAGCGGTTCTTTGGCGCTGCGCGGAATATTGAAGAAGGCGGATCGCTGACGATCATCGCGACCGCGTTGATTGAAACAGGTAGCCGCATGGACGAGGTGATCTTTGAAGAATTCAAAGGCACTGGTAACTCGGAAATCGTTCTGGATCGCAAAGTCGCAGATAAGCGTGTCTTCCCTGCGATGGATATTCTCAAGTCCGGTACGCGGAAAGAAGAACTGTTAGTCGATAAAATTGACTTGCAGAAAACCTTTGTTCTGCGCCGTATCCTCAATCCGATGGGCACAACCGATGCGATTGAGTTCCTGATCTCCAAGCTGAAACAAACCAAGACCAATTCGGATTTCTTCGACTCGATGAATACCTGATCATTGGGGGGTGGCCCCGATGGATACAATCTTTGCGCTCTCAACCGCGCCAAGTAAGGCGGGTGTTGCTGTCATCCGTATCTCTGGTGCTGCGTCTTGGGATGCTCTGGCGCGACTGAACCCAGATATTCCCGCACCTCGGATGTCATCTTTACGTGTTTTACGTGGGGCAGATGGCACCCGGCTGGATGAAGCCCTCATTTTGGTTTTTGCCGCTGATCACAGCTTCACTGGTGAGAAATCTGTTGAAATTCAATGCCATGGCAGCCCCGCAGTGGTTTCTGCTATTCTTACAGAGCTATCGGATATGGCTGATCTGCGACCGGCCGAAGCGGGCGAATTTACGCGCCGTGCTTTGGAGAATGGTCGTCTGGACATTGCTCAGGTTGAAGGTCTTGCCGATCTGATTGATGCTGAGACCGAGGCGCAGCGTCGTCAGGCTCTGCGCGTGTTTTCCGGGGACCTTGGCAAGCAAACCGAGGTTTGGCGACAGTCTCTTATCCGGGCGGCTGCCTTGCTTGAGGCAACAATCGATTTTGCCGACGAGGAGGTACCGGTCGACGTTTCACCGGAAGTGTCAGAGTTGGTCAAGGCGACGCAAGCTGGCCTGAAGCGGGAAATCGACGGCGTTAAGGCTGCAGAACGTATCCGGGCAGGTTTTGAAGTGGCCATTATCGGCGCACCGAATGTTGGGAAGTCGACTTTGCTCAATGCTCTCGCTGGACGCGAGGCAGCGATTACGTCGGAATATGCTGGGACGACCCGGGATGTAATCGAGGTGCGGATGGATCTTGTCGGCCTGCCGGTGACGCTTTTGGATACCGCTGGGCTTCGTGAAACCGACGATATCGTTGAAAATATGGGTATTGAACGCGCGAGACAACGCGCGGTGGCGGCCGATCTGCGGGTGTTCTTGGTGGAGGATCTGGATCACAGCTCTGATCTGAAGGAAGAAGAAGACATTGTTTTACTGGCAAAAGCCGATTTGCTGAACGATCCAAGCGGGGGCATCTCCGGGGTGACGGGACAGGGCGTGGCGGAATTGATTGATCAGATCACTGAAACACTACGGAATCGATCATGCGACGTTGGCGTGGCGACGCGGTTGCGCCATAAGCTGGCGATGGAGCGGGCTACATTAGCTTTGAGCGCCGCTGTAATCTTGATCCCTCACGGTGAAAGCCATGCAGATATCGCTGCTGAAGAGCTTAGAACTGCTATTCGCGCCCTTGATTCTCTGGTAGGTCGCATTGATATCGAGAATATCCTGGATGAGATTTTTGCCAGCTTCTGCCTCGGCAAGTGAGGAGTGTTTCACGTGAAACATTTTAACGTCATTGTTATTGGCGGCGGCCACGCCGGTACCGAGGCTGCCCATGCGGCCGCAAGAATGGGTGTGCAGACCGCGCTTGTGACGTTGTCGCGTGATGGAATTGGCGTGATGTCGTGCAACCCCGCGATTGGCGGGCTGGGAAAAGGCCATCTGGTGCGCGAGATTGACGCCCTGGATGGTGTGATGGGCCGGGTTGCAGACGCTGCCGGAATCCAGTTCCGGTTGCTTAATCGGCGCAAAGGCCCTGCCGTACAAGGCCCTAGGGCGCAGGCAGATCGCAAGATTTATCGTGAGACGATGCTTGCATTGACGGAGATTCAGGAAAACTTAACGATTCTTGAGGGTGAGGCATGCGACTTTCTGATGCAGAGGGACCACGTGACGGGTGTCGTCCTGCAAGATGGATCCCAAGTGACCGCGAGCGCCGTGATCCTGACGACTGGCACGTTTCTGCGTGGTGTCATCCATATTGGTGACGTATCGCGCCCTGGTGGGCGAATGGGGGATAAGCCTTCGGTCAAGCTGGCCGAGCGGATCGACAGTTTTGATCTGCCCCTTGGTCGGCTGAAGACAGGCACGCCGCCCCGGTTGAATGGCAAGACCATTAATTGGGATATATTACAGGACCAGCCGGGTGATGATGATCCGGTGATGTTTTCCTTTTTGTCTCGCGGTCCGACCGAGCAACAGATTTCATGCGGGATTACGCATACCAATGCGGAAACCCATGATATCATTTGGGAAAATTTGGAAGGATCGGCCATGTATGGCGGACATATTGACGGCATCGGCCCGCGCTATTGCCCCTCGATAGAAGACAAGATTGTGCGTTTTGCGGATAAGACGTCGCACCAGATTTTTTTGGAGCCTGAGAGCCTGTGGGACGATTTGATTTATCCCAATGGCATTTCAACCTCTTTGCCGGAAGAGGTCCAGGCGCGTTACGTGCGCTCAATCGAAGGCCTTGAAAACGCTGAGATAGTGCAGCCGGGCTATGCGATTGAATATGATTATGTCGACCCTCGGTCTCTGGATGCAACATTACAGGTTCGATCCGTTCCCGGGCTGTATTTGGCGGGGCAGATCAATGGGACCACAGGTTATGAAGAGGCAGCGGCGCAAGGGTTGGTTGCTGGGTTGAATGCGGCGCTCGCTGCACAAAATAAGGAGCCGGTCACATTCAGCCGCTCAGAAAGCTACATTGGGGTCATGATCGACGACCTGACCACGCGTGGTGTTTCTGAGCCATATCGGATGTTCACGTCGCGTGCGGAGTTTCGGCTTTCCTTGCGTGCTGACAATGCCGACCAACGGTTGACCGGACTTGGTTTGCGGTTTGGCTGTGTGGGACGAGAACGCGAGGCCGTGTTCGATGACAAGATGGCGCGCCTGGCATCTGCTCGCGACCGGTTGACCGACGGCACGTATACGCCGCGTCAGCTCAGGGATATCGGGCTTGCAGTGAATCAGGACGGTGCGCGCAGAAGCGCTTTTCAATTGCTGTCCTTTCCGGAGATTAACTTCGATACACTTACCGATCTGGATGACTCCTTGACCGATGTGGACAGCGAAACGCGAGCGCAGCTTGAGAAAGACGCACTTTATGCGAATTACATTGATCGACAGAAACGAGATGTTGAGACGATGCGCCGAGACGAGGACAAAGAAATCCCGCGCCATTTTGATTATGGGTCGATTGAGGGGCTTTCCAACGAGTTGAAATCCAAGCTGGCCGCCGTTCGCCCAGAAAATCTGGCCCAGGCGGGCCGTATCGACGGCATGACGCCTGCGGCGCTGACACTTTTGTTTGCCCGGCTCAAACACGGGCGGAAGGAGAAGTCCGCTTGACCCTTCCGGATGGCCTGAATGTTTCACGTGAAACATTGGCGCGGCTGCAAATCTATGCTGATCTTCTGGAAAAGTGGAATCCGCGTATCAATCTTGTGGCCAGGTCCACGCTTCCCGATCTATGGACGCGTCATATGCTTGATTCTGCACAGATTTTCGAACTGGCCCCACATCCTGTTTCACATCGGGTTGACCTTGGGTCTGGTGGTGGGTTCCCGGGGCTTGTGATCGCAATCATGGCGGATCAGGGAAAATCGCCATCCCGTGTCACGCTTGTTGAAAGTGATGCGCGTAAGTCTGCCTTTCTGAGGACGGTTGTTCGAGAAACAGGCGCACTTGCCAAGGTGATCAATGACCGGATAGAATCCGTTGATCCGCTGAGTGCAGATGTTGTTTCCGCCCGCGCATTGGCTGATCTGCCGACGCTGCTTGAGCTTTCACATCGTCACCTGGCCCCATCTGGCACGGGGTTGCTTCTAAAGGGCGCATCCTGGCAAAAAGAATTGCAAGGGGCGCAATCCCTGTGGAATTTCAGCCATCGGATTGTTAATAGTCAGACTGAATCCGGCCCCGTTATCTTGAGCGTTACAGGAGTGTCCCGTGTCTGATCCCACCCGCCCCCAGGGGTCCAAGATCATCGCCGTTGCCAATCAGAAAGGTGGTGTTGGTAAGACGACAACCACAATTAATCTGGGCGCCGCCTTGGCCGAGGCAGGTGCAAAGGTCTTGATCGTTGATCTTGATCCGCAAGGCAATGCTTCGACGGGATTGGGGATTGAGGCGCATAGCCGCGAGTTCACAACCTATGAACTGATCCTGGAAGAGATCGAGTTGAGCCGGGTCATTCAGCCAACATCCAATGAAAACCTATCGATCATCCCGGCGACGGTGGACCTGAGCTCCGCTGATATGGAATTGATTTCAAACGAAAAAAGAAGCTTTCTTCTGCATGACGCATTGCGTCAGCGAGCAATGGATACTTTCGAGCTTGATTTCATCCTGATCGATTGTCCCCCTTCGCTGAATCTGTTGACTGTTAATGCGATGGTTGCTGCGCATTCGGTGCTGGTACCGCTACAAAGCGAGTTTTTTGCGCTTGAGGGCCTGTCACAATTGATGCTCACCATTCGAGAGGTGCGTCAGACCGCCAATCCCGATCTGCGGATCGAAGGCATCGTGCTGACCATGTATGATGGACGGAACAATCTGTCGGCACTGGTAGAACAGGATGCGCGTGATAACCTGGGCGAGTTGGTGTTCCGCACCCGCATCCCTCGCAACGTGCGGGTCAGTGAGGCACCGTCTTTCGCGATGCCCGTTATCAGTTACGATTCCACCTCAAAAGGGGCAAAAGCCTACCGCGATCTTGCGATTGAGCTGATGGAAAATCAGACGCGCGTGGCAGCTTAAACAGGGAAAGGACAGGACATGGCCGAGAAGAAATCAAAACAAAGAGGTTTGGGCCGTGGGTTGTCTGCCTTGATGGCGGATGTGTCCGAGCCCAGTACCGAAAGCGACGTCACACCGCGCCGACCTGATTTGATGGTTCCGATTGAGAAGATCTCGCCCAATCCGGATCAGCCGCGTCGAACCTTTGATAAAGAGGCGCTGAATGATCTGTCTGCTTCGATTCGTGAGAAGGGAATCATTCAGCCACTGATCGTGCGGGCCCGGACGGGTAAAAAAGAAGCCTACGAGATTGTTGCCGGTGAACGGCGCTGGCGCGCGGCGCAGATGGCGAAGCTGCATGAAATTCCGGTGTTGGTGCGCGAGTTCAACGATACCGAAGTGCTTGAGATTGCGATCATCGAAAATATTCAGCGCGCTGACCTGAACCCGGTGGAAGAGGCTGCAGGCTATAGCCAGTTGATGGAAAAATTCGGCCACACCCAGGAAAAACTGTCCGAAGTGTTGGGCAAAAGCCGCAGTCACATTGCCAATTTTGTTCGTTTGCTGGGCCTGCCCAAAGAGGTGCGCGATTATCTACGTGATGGTAAGCTGTCAGCGGGTCATGCGCGGGCGTTGATCACCGCCGAAAATCCAGTTGCTCTGGCCAAGATGGTGATCAAGAAAGATCTGTCGGTGCGTGACACTGAAAAGCTGGCAAAATCAAAGCTGGCAAAATCGGCGCTGGCGAATATCTTTGCTGATGGCAAGAAACCGGCCAAGCCCAGTGCTCCCGAAAAGGATGCGGATACCAAGGCGCTTGAGGGTGATCTGTCGGCCAATCTTGGGATGAAAGTGGCCATTGATCACAAGCCCGGCCAAGAGGGTGGCGCGTTGACGATCCGCTATGCCAGCCTGGATCAGCTGGATACGATTTGCCGGATGCTCAGCTCTAGTGATTAGGCCGCGACCAGATAAAGATCAGTACTGCGCTTAGCGTAACACCTTGAATTATAATAATTTTAAGAGGAAACGCCGCGATCAGAGATATACCGAAGACCAACATGATCGACAGTGTTGCAAGGCGTTTGGCCGATGGATGGATTGCGCGGCGTTCCTGCCAGTCGGTGATTGATGGGCCAAACCGTGGATGCGACAACAGCCAATTGTGCAACCGTTCAGACGAGCGGGCGAAGCAGAAGGTTGCCAACAGCATGAAAGGAACGGTCGGGAGAAGTGGTAAAAGACCCCGATCACTCCAAGGCCCACACAAATCAGACCAAAACAAAGCCACAACAGGCGCATCAGGTGTCTGCAAGCAGGGCGCTGATGACTGAGTTCAAAACCATACGCCCCCCTTCTGTCGCCCACAGTTGTCTATGGTTTGTTTCAATCATCCCGATTTCCTGCAAATGAGAAATGGTTCCCGCCGATATCGGTTTTCCGGACAGAGCTTCATATCGTTTCACGTCGATCCCGTCCCGCAACCTAAGCCCCATGATCAGAAACTCGCTGACCTGCTCGGATGGGCTTAGTGCATTTACTGGCCTTTTACTCTTACCCGTTTCAACGCTTTCCAGCCAACGTTGCGGCATCGACCAGGCTTCGGTGGCGATGCGTTGCCCATGGTGCGTGATCCGCCCATGCGCGCTTGGCCCGATTCCGATATAGTCTCCATAACGCCAATAGATCAGGTTGTGTTGCGATTCCGCGCCGGGCCGCGCGTGATTTGACACCTCATAGGCGGGCAGACCAGCAGCGCCACAAACGTCTTGCGTGACCTCAAACATATCGGCGGCGCTATCGTCAGGAGGCAAGCCCTTTAGCTTGCCTCGCGCGTAACGATCCCCAAAGGCAGTGCCGGACTCGATTGTCAGTTGATAAAGCGACAGGTGATCAATCGCCATATCCAAAGCTTCTTTCAACTCGGCGCGCCATTGCGACACGGTTTGATTCTGCCGCGCATAGATAAGGTCAAAGCTGACCCGCTCAAACTGCTGGCGCGCGATATCAAAAGCGGCGCGCGCCTCGGCCACGGAGTGGATGCGCCCAAGGCGATGCAGATCGTGGTCGTTCAGCGCCTGCACGCCCATCGAGATGCGGCTGATCCCGGCCTGGGAAAAGGCGTGAAACCGTCCCGCCTCGACTGAGCCGGGATTGGCCTCAAGCGTGACTTCAAGGTCATTCGCCGTTGGCCAGGCGGATTTGATGGCGCCCAGAACGGAGGCCACTGTGTCTGGTTCCATCAGGCTGGGCGTCCCACCGCCGAAGAACACGGCATTCAACACGCGGCCCGGTAACATCGTGGCATAGCGGTCCATTTCTTTGAGATAGGCCCTGGCCCAGCGGGCATGATCGATCTCACGCGCGACATGGCTGTTAAAATCGCAATAGGGGCATTTGGCCTCGCAAAAGGGCCAATGGATATAGAGGCCGAACCCCCCGGCTTGCCAATCCTCAGCCAAAACAACCCTTCACGAACTTTGCGAATGCATCGGCGCGATGGCTCATCTTGTTTTTTTCCCAGCGGTCCATCTGGGCGAAGGTCATCTCATGCCCGTCAGGGACAAAAATCGGGTCATAGCCATGGCCCTGATCGCCGCGCAACGGCCAGGTGATCTGCCCGTCTACCTTGCCGGGGAACACTTCGTCATGGCCATCGGGCCAGGCCAGCACGAGGGTACAACAAAACCGGGCGGTCCAGGGTTGGGGTATTCCGCTGGCAATGATCTCATTATGGGCGCGGGTCATTGCCATAATAAAATTGCGCCCATGGTCGGTTTCGGCCCAGTCTGCGGTGTAAACACCGGGGGCACCGCGAAGCGCGTCAATTTCAATCCCTGAATCATCCGACAAGGCAGGCCGGCCAGTGGCCTTCGCTGCGGCATGCGCCTTGATCCGGGCGTTGCCGACGAAAGTGTTCTCGGTCTCCTCCGGTTCGGACAGCCCTTTTTCAGCGGCCCCTATCACGGCGACGCCAAAGGGTTTCAGCAAATGGGCGATCTCTTCCAGCTTCCCCGCGTTATGCGAGGCCACCAAAAGGGTATCGCCCGTGAACTTACGCATTGGCTGCTGCCATCTGCATCGCCGCCAATTCGCCGACACCTTTTTCTGCCATGTCCATCAGCTGGTTCATCTGATCACGGCTAAAGGTAGACCCCTCGGCGCTCATCTGCACTTCGATCAACCTCCCGGATTGGGTCATGATGAAATTGCCGTCAGTTCCGGCCTCGGAATCTTCAGGGTAATCCAGGTCAAGAACCACCTGCCCCGCATAGATTCCGCAGGAAATAGCGGCGACGGGATCGACCATCGGGTTGCTGGTCACATCGCCGACCTTCATTAGTTTGTTCACCGCAATGCGCAGCGCGACCCATCCCCCGGTGATCGACGCACAGCGCGTGCCGCCATCAGCCTGAATGACATCGCAATCCACGGTGATCTGCCGTTCGCCCAATGCAACGCGATCAACGCCTGCCCGCAGGGATCGCCCGATGAGCCGCTGAATTTCAACGGTGCGACCGCCTTGTTTGCCAGCCGCCGCCTCGCGCCGCATCCGTGAGGTGGTCGAGCGGGGCAGCATCCCGTATTCCGCTGTCACCCAGCCAAGGCCAGACCCCTTGATAAACGGCGGCACGCGATCTTCAATCGTCGCGGTGCACAGCACATGGGTGTCGCCCATCCGAATCATGCAAGAGCCTTCGGCGTGTTTCGTCACACCTGTCTCGATTGAAACGGGGCGCATTTCGCTTAAATCTCTTCCAGAGGGGCGCATCATTGTGTCCTTTCATGCTTTGCCCAAGGGGATAGAAGGGCACCCGCCCTTTCGCAACCCCGATTGACCTTTGGGAACACGCGGCTTTAATGGCATCCCAGACAGGACACTCGGGCCAATGAACGACGCAAGCAAAATCCTGGACGAGATGAATGATCGCTCGCGCGAGGTGTTTCGCCGCGTGGTCGAATCCTACCTGGCCAAGGGCGATCCCGTTGGGTCGCGCACCCTGACCCGGGATATGAGCGAAAAGGTCAGCGCCGCGACGATCCGCAACGTGATGCAGGATCTGGAATATCTGGGACTTCTGGACAGCCCGCATATCAGTGCGGGGCGCGTGCCGACGCAGCAGGGGCTGCGGATGTTCGTCGATGGGCTGCTTGAGGTTGGCGATCTGGAAGGCACCGACCGGCGGATGATTGATGCCACTCTGGGCAGCAATTCGGATGATATGGGCGACGCGTTGGATCGGATCGGATCGGCCCTGTCGGGCGTGACACAAGGCGCTTCACTGGTTCTGGCGCCCAAGCATGAAGCCGCGATCAAACATATCGAGTTTGTCGGGCTGGGCCATGACCGCGCGCTGGTTGTGTTGGTCTTTGCCGATGGCCATGTGGAAAACCGTATTTTCACCCCGCCCCCAGGGCAAACGCCCAGTTCCATGCGCGAGGCAGCGAATTTTCTGAATGCGCTGATCGAAGGCAAAACCCTCAGTGACCTGCAAACCGACATCACCAGGCAGATCAACGCGCGCCGCCAGGAGATTGATCAACTGGCGCATCAACTGGCCGAAAGCGGTTTGGCAGTTTGGGATAAGGGCGATGAGAATTACGAACGGCTGATCGTGCGGGGTCGGTCGAATCTTCTGACATCCGAGGCCGAAGAAGAAGATCTGGACCGCATCAAAAGCCTGTTTGACGAGTTGGAACGCAAGCGTGATATCGCCGAATTTCTGGAACTGACCGACGAAGGCGAAGGCGTGCGCATTTTTATCGGCTCTGAGAACAAACTTTTCTCACTTTCGGGTTCCTCTTTGGTGGTCTCTCCTTATATGAACGCTGATCGAAAGATCATTGGCGCGGTCGGCGTTATTGGCCCGACTCGCCTGAATTACGGACGGATTGTGACGATCGTGGATTACACGGCGCAGTTGGTGGGCAAAATGATCGCCGACCGAAGTTAGAGGTAGAAGATGGCAGAGCGCAAAGAAGACGATTTTCTGGACGACATCGACCAGGCTGAAGAAGAAGAATTTGAGGCTGCGATGACCGAGATCACGGATGAACAGGCCGAGATTGATACGCTGCGCTCCGAGCGGGACAGCTTTCAGGACAAATTCATGCGTGCGCTGGCGGATGCCGAAAATGCGCGCAAACGCTCAGACAAGGACCGTCGCGAGGCTGAGAATTATGGTGGGTCGAAACTGGCCCGTGACATGCTGCCCGTCTATGATAACATGAAACGCGCGCTTGAGGCGGCCACGGATGAGCAGCGTCAGGTCGCAGGCCCGTTGTTTGAAGGAATTGAGCTGACCATGCGCGAGTTGCGCAATGTGTTCGCCAAGCACGGCGTCACGGTCATTTCCCCCGAAGTTGGTGATCGGTTTGATCCCCAACACCACGAAGCGATGTTCGAGGCCCCCCTGCCCGGCACCAAGGCGGGTGAGATTATTCAGGTCTCGACCGAAGGCTTCATGTTGCATGATCGCATTCTTCGCCCGGCGCAGGTAGGTGTGTCGTCAAATCCGGGGTAAACTAACAGGGGCCGGTCGCGGCCCCTTTTGATTTCCAGGAACTATTTCCATGACTCGCATTTTTGTCCTGCTTTTTGCCAGCGCTTCCCCTCGCCGCGCAAACATATCCTGACTATGACGACCTTTATGTAAACGATTTCGCGGGTTTGCTGACCACTGACCAGCAAGGAACCATTCGCGATCGCCTCACCCAGCTTCGCGAGACGACTGGCATTGAATTCACAGTGGTGACCATCAGCTGGATGTCTGATTACGGCCATAACGGCTCGATCGAATCTTTTGCCACAGGGCTGTTCAACCATTGGGGTGTCGGCAACGCAGCGCGCAACGATGGCGTGATGATGCTGGTCTCGCGCTATGATCGCGAAATGCGGAGCGAGGTGGGAACGGGTTATGGCACCGTCAAAAACGCCCCGATAAAACGCATCATCGACAAAACCATCATTCCACATTTCAAGCAGGATGATTACGGCACAGGTATCGAAAAAGGTGTCGCCGCTGTAATCCATGATCTGACCGGCGCGTGGCCCGGCGAAACTACCTTAGCGCAAAAGGCCAAGGGCACCACCTCGCGGTTTTTCTCGGCGCTGGGGTATTTTCTTTATCCGATTGGCGCTGGTCTGGCTGGGTTCGGTTATTGGCTTTATCGTCGTGCCAAACGATATCGCGCTCGCTGTTGCCCTGTTGACGGTTCTAAAATGCAAATGTTGGCAGAACACTGGGACGATCAGCATCTCAAGCCGGGTCAAATCCGTGAAGAACAGCTTGAATCGGTTGATTACGATGTCTGGGAATGTCCAGAATGTCAGCACCGTACAATCGAGGCCTACAAGGCCTGGTTCAAGAAGTACGGAGCCTGTCGCAGTTGCGGGTATCGCACACTTGAAGGCGAGACAACGATCCTTGATTCGGCAACCACCACCAGCACGGGCCGTAAGCGAGTCGCGTATACTTGCCTGAATTGCGACGGCAGCTATGCCGTCGAAATGGTGATCCCGAAAGTGTCGAAATCCTCCAGTTCGTCTGGCGGATCGTCTTTTGGTGGCGGGTCATCATCCGGCGGTGGGGCATCCGGCAGCTGGTAAGCTCTAGCGCGGCACTTTCGCGTGCCAGGTTTTGTCAAAAACCGGGGTATCTCGTTCCCAGGCCTGCACCTGCTGATCGATAGTAAAATCGTCGCGCGCTCCGGTCATGCATGCGGTCACCTTGATGCGCACTTCCCAGTCCCACGCCCAAAGCTGCGGGTCCAGATCATCTCGACCTTAGCCGAGGTGGGGTCATCCCGGGTGATCTCCCACCGCTCACGGATCGCACTTTCAGTAATGACTCTGGTTGTCAATCGCAGAGTAAAATGGGTCCATGTCGCGGCGTAAAAATGGGCCACTTCGGTTGATGTTTTGTGGCGCTTTTGCACGCGTGCTCGTCACAAAGCTGAAGCGTGCCAAAGCGCATGCTGGCCATAAGGCCAGCATTATTCTGACTGTGATTGCGGGCTGGTTATTTTCGGTTGTTGCGACTGTGTTTGAGCCGATAGCTTTCGCCATTCATCTCGAGGATGTGGACGTGATGGGTTAAACGATCGAGTAGCGCACCGGTCAGCCGCTCAGAGCCAAAGACTTCAGTCCATTCATCGAAGGGCAGGTTCGAGGTTATGATGATGGAGCCGCGTTCATAGCATTGGGATATGACCTCGAAGAGCAGCTCTGCGCCAGATTTGCTGAGCGGTACGAAGCCCAGTTCATCAATGATCAACAGGTTCTGGCTGGTCAGTTGCTTTTGAAGGCGCTGCAATCTCCGCTCATCTTGAGCCTCGATCAGATCATGGACTAATGCCGCAGCCGTTGTGAAGCGCACCTTCAGTCCTCTTTGACATGCAGCCAGCCCAAGTCCCAGGGCGATGTGTGTCTTGCCCGTGCCTGACGGGCCGAGCGCGATGATGTTCTCCCTGCGATTAACGTAATCGCATCGTGCCAGATCCATCGTCAGGGGCTTGTTCAAGCTTGGCATGATCTTGAAGTCAAAGCTATCCAAGCTCTTGGTGCTGGGGAACTTCGCCGCTTTGATGCGCCGTTCAATCATCCGGCGTTCGCGGTCGATCAATTCCATCTCACACAGCCGCGCCAGATAGTGGATGTGATCTTTGTTCTCTGCAGCACAGAGCTGCGCCTGTTTGGCATACTCGCCTTGGAACGTTGGCAGTCGCAGTTGTTTAAGATGATGCCGTAGAAGAATCCGAGGGGCTTCGGTCATGCCGCGGTCCTTCCCATCAAGCTCATGTAACTGGATGGGCGTGTTGTGCCGACATTGGCCTTGGGCAAGTATGGATAGAAGTCCAAATCCAATCGTGGTGGCCGCTTCTCAACCCGACACAGTACAAGGTGTTTTACGGCGTCATAGCCAATTGCACCCATATCTATTGCCTGCTGGATTGCGCCTTGCACAACATCCATTTCGAAGGTCTCCAAAAGGCGCAAGACTTGAACGTATTCTCGCTTGCCCGGCTTACCCATTCTGGCTTCAAGCAGTCGGTGCAGCGTGGCAAATACATCTGGCAAATGCCAACCCTGCAAAGGCGCGGCCTGATCCAGGGCACCCACCTTTTGTTCAAGCAGGGGCAAAAAGTGCAATGGGTCAAAGACCATATCCGCTGATGTGTAGGATCGTTTGTGCCGCGCAATAATCTCATTGCCGCAGCCGATGATAACCTCATGCACAAACCCACGCACATGAACATCGTGGTGCGCATAGGCTA
Source organism: Roseovarius sp. (assembly GCA_965207105.1). Lineage (GTDB taxonomy): Bacteria > Pseudomonadota > Alphaproteobacteria > Rhodobacterales > Rhodobacteraceae > Roseovarius. The sequence goes on from CBDBLS010000036.1 coordinate 83,660, forward strand.
CTGGCACCGAGTAATCATTGCTGCGATAGCGCACCATTGAGATCGACGTTGCACGCGTGCTGACGTGATCGCAGGCTTCATATTCTGCGACGGGCAATCCCATCAGAGCATCCAAATCCGACATCAGGCGTGCGCCTATGGTTTGGGTGTGACCCCGCAACGTATCGGCCTGACGTGCTAAACACTTCTCTTCCAAATGTGCGTTCAGATCATCAAAGCTGTCATAGCGAGGTGCGGGAACCATGAAGTTGCGGCGGGTGTATCCAACCATGCCCTCAACGTTGCCTTTATCGTTCCCTCGCGCGGGTCTGCCAAACTTGTCATCAAACAAGTAATGCGACTGCAGTTCCGTAAACCGACGTGTGCGGATGCGCGTCTTATCCCCGAGTATCCGAGCCACGGCGATCTTGGTATTGTCGTAGAGAATGGATTGCGGAATGCCGCCAAAGAATGCAAAGGCGGACACATGGCCATCGCAAAACGCCTCGGTTGTCTCAGCTGGATATCCCTTCACAAACACCGCATCAGAATGTGGCAAGCTCATCACGAAGAAGTGGATCTTGCATTCCACGCCACCGATCACGCCCAGCGTCTCACCAAAATCAACCTGCGCATGGCCCGGCCGATGCGACAACGGCACAAACACCTCTTTGGTGCGCCGTTTTTGCTCGCGCACGTAATAGGTCACCGTGGTCAGGCTGCCGGCATATCCATGCTCATCGCGCAGCCGTTCAAAGATGCGCTTGGCCGTGTGTCGCTGCTTTTTGATCAGGGCTTTGTCTGTGCGCAGTATCTCATCGACCACACCAACATAACCATCAAGCGTTGGCCGCCGAGGCGCTTCCGACCGACGATACCCAGGCGGAAGTTCATGGCGCAGCATCTTCGCGATCGTCTTACGATCTTTGTTCTCTAATCTGTCAATGCGTGTTTCCTGAGTTTCCTGCTTTTGATGTCAGAGGTTGCCTTTGTTCTCTTCGAACTCTGAGGTTCATGATGGGGTTGGCTGGGTGTGGGTCGGCAATGTTGAAACCGCAATCATACCGTTGGTCTTGGCTGTTGCTACAGAATCGGCGCCGTGTCTCACGCCCTCCCTCGGGCATCGTCCCAGATGGGAACTTTGATTTAGGAATCCTCGTTGTCGCCTCGTAAGCCTTACGCGGACTGGAAGTCAGTTTTGTCTCGCATAATGGCATGAAGTATGATTGCCAGACGACGCGCCAGAGCCACTCGGGCCTTTCTCATCGTTGAGCGCGCACCGATTGCGAGGGCCCATGTCTTCAATTTGAGCGGAGCGGCATACCGCGTCAGCATCACATTGGCGGCCTCATAGAGAAGCGTTCTGACGCGCACGTCGCCCCGCTTTGAGATGCTGCCCGTGTAGTCGATTTCACCAGATTGATGCCGTCGCGGCACCAGTCCAAGATACGCCCCCACATCACGCGATTTCCTGAAACGCGACGGATCATCAATTGCTGCGGCAAAGGCCAATGCTGTGATCGGACCGACCCCTGGTACCGTCATAAGGCGCTGGCAGACTTCGGATTTGCGGGTCATCTTTTTGATGTCGCCATCAATGGCTGCAACCGCCGCGAGGATTGCTTCGCGTGCTGCGAACAGTCCGCAAATTGCGGCATGGAGGCCAGGCACTCCATCGCTAACTTTTAGCGCCGCGTTTTTGAATGCCGGAGACAAAGCTCGTGGCAGCCGCACGCCGAAGACGACGACCAGACCGCGGATCTGATTGTCGAGCGTCACACGCTGTCCGACCAGCTTCTTGCGGGCTGCGATCAGCGACCGGATTGCGTGCGCTGACAGTGATTTGACATGGGTCGGCTTGTAGAATCCCGTCCGCGCCAGGTGTGCCAAACCGCGGGCATCATTGCGGTCCGTCTTGTGGCCGGCCAGAGATTTAAGGGCCTGATATGCTTGCCTGCTCTCGATGCAAACAACCGGGACACCAAGCTCCGTCAGCCCATGGTAAAGCATTGGTGCCATCCGTCCCGTTTCAAATACAACTTTGGCACATGGTGGTCCAGAAGCGAGGAAGTCAGCGATCGCTTTTGGTGTTGAGCTCGCTTTTCCTTCACGAATAAGGGCCCCTTCACGATCCAGAATGCAGATATGCGTCTCTTCCATGGACACATCCAAACCAGCAAAATATTCCATTGGTCAGTCTCCTTTTCAATTGCATGTGCATCCAGAATAACAGGGGTAACTGAGTGCTGATCCTGATTACGCCATGTTGAAAAACCGCGCCGCTTCTCGGCCAGACATACCGTCCTTCAAACAAGCACGGCGCACACGACTATAAATATCCACAGAATACATCTCCCGCCCTCCGAATAAACGAAGGGCACAAACTGGCGGACTTTTACTCCGCTACAACTGCGATATGCAGCCGCTTCTGTGGCCCAATATTGCTCCGCGTTTTACACGAAGAAGTGCGCCTTCCGCTCAACGCCGCCAATCACGACAGGCGCTTCACCAAAATCCGCCTGCGCATGCCCGGGCGGATGGCTGAGCGGCACGAACATCTCTTTGCCAGAGCGCTTCCTGGCCCGGACGCAGTCTTTGACGATTGTGTATCCGCCATCAAAGCCGCACTCGTCGCGCAGCCTCTCAAAGATACGCTTTGCGGTGTGGCGCCGCTTGCGCGGACGCGCTTTGTCCTCAGTAAGCCATTGGTCGATCTGGCAGGTGAACGCATCCAGCTTCGGGCGCCTAATCGGCGCTGTCCGCCGATACCCCGGTGGCTCCGAATAGGCCAACATCTTCGCAACACTGTCTCGGCCAATCCCAAAATCCCGGGCAATCCGACGCCCGCTCAACCCATCCTGAAAATGAGCCCGACGCACCTTCAAATACAATTCCACGGTGAAAATCCCCCGGCCCTCCCATCAAACGAAAGGGCAAAAGTGGACGACTTTTACGCCGCCCGCGACAACATAACGACGCCGCTACCCTGGCCGAGTATTGCTCCGCCGATTACATTCACCGGCGTCTTTGTCAATGAAGACCGGGTCCGGGAATGGCAGGAGAGCCAGCGACCGTCCGCTCGCGTCCCTGGCCGCAAGCGTCTGGTCGCTATGGGCATCAAGGTGCCATTCAAAGGCAACCTGTCTCGGCTCTGCCCATTGCAGCAGCGGACCACGCACATCTTCTGCCCTGGCGCGGCCCGTTGCAACGACTTGCTGTAGAAAGCCGCCGAGGGCTTCTCCTTCCGGCCAGTTGAACTGTGCCGGATAGGTGTGGGCCGAAAGATACTCCAATTGCGCGAAAATAACCGCGTCTTCCAGGCTGGTGCCTGCCGGAGCACGCGAAAGACGATGATGTCCACTATATTCCTGAACGTTTTTCCCGATACTGCCGTCTTTCTTTACATAGGCTTTGACCGGTACAATCCCGGCCCGGTGGTCGAAGCTGTGTCGAAAGACGTAAAACACCTCATTACCGGAAGGTTTCGACTTTGTTTCGAAAGGCCGGGTTTCTCCAGGGGCGTCCAACCCGTCGAGCCAAGATGACACCGGACCGGGAAGTCCGGCTTGAACGTTCGGTAGAGTGCGGCCCCGTTCTCCGGGCGGCGCAGGCTCCAGGGTGATATCAGTCCCCTTGTGCGCGGCCTCCAGCAGCACGGCTACAACATGTTTGCAATTATACCCGACCGGGCATGAGCAATGACCATCAACATCAGACAGCCGACCATCTGCGGTTCCCCGCATTTTAGCGTCAACCGAGTAGGTCCGGCCTCCCGAGCCCGCAACGGTGCCGGTTACCCGATCACTCCCGTCTAATTGAATGGTCAAAACCCTTCTGTTTGAATAATACGAAACGCCGCGCTTGAAGTAAGCCGGGTCGCCGATTGCTCGAGCAATTTCTGTTTTGGTTATCCGCATGATCAGTGACTTCCAGCATGGAGCGACATTGGTCAAGCCCGGCTGCACCGGATTTGGCGTTTTCCACGGGTTCACGAACCATTTGAGCTGGTGCCTGATCAGGCAGTTTTCCCGTTGTCGCGACTGTCAGTGCCTGTAACATACTGTTCAGCGTTCCGAACGCACCGAAAAGTTCCCGCTCTGTCAGGTTCTTGTTCCTGCGGAAATCAGCCATGCCCGGTCGATGGCAGAGATAAACAAATCCGATGACAGTGCCCCGAACCGGACGCCGCCAATAATGACCGCCTCAAGCAGCACATGCACATAGCTCCAGGCTACCCGGCAATGGTTTCTATAGGTATCGCCAACGGCGTATTGGCTGCCACCGGGTGCCGCGCCCGTTGCTCGGAAATCACGGGTCCTTCCCGGCGGGGACGGCTTGTGGGTGTTATGTGCCGCACTTGCCTACTTCTGCGTGCCGATTTTTTTGCATTTCGTTTCGTTTCAGATTTGCGCCGCCGACAACCGATTGTAACCATTCGGGAATTTTTTCCGACGGGTCATCTGAAACGAAATGGCCCCTGGGCTCGAAACGAAATGGCCCTCCCGAAACGCGCGGGGAAACCGCCGGAGGGGTCGCGCCGGAATTTGCGCGATACCGGCGCTGAAAAAAACCGTCGGGAGGTCCGGCATGCCCAGCGGCAAAAAAACCTTCGCGCGACGTGGCGCGCTCCGGTCCTGCACGCGGAATTCCCGCACCCGTTCTGCGGATCAGGTCCGGCAGATCGCGGCGTCGATCAGGGTGTCCGGTTTTACCGGTCCCGTCCTGTTCGCCGGGGGCAACACCGTTATTGCCGGGGCAGGACCGTGTGCCGACGGCGCGGGAGACGGGCATGGATGTTGTGCCCTGCATCCGGCTGCCCGGTCTCCCGGATGAGCGGCGCCCCGCGTATATTGTTGCTGACAAGAGCCTGGCCGAACATGCAGGCCGGGACGGGGACCTGCTCCGGCCCGGGCCGGGGGAATTGCGCGACCCCGGGTTTCATCCGGACAGATGTCGGGATGCCGGTGGCTGATGACCGGATTGACATGTGCCGGACCGGTCCGCCCTGCAACGCCACCGCAGGCAAGGCCGGGAACGACACCATGGACAGCCCTGCCCTGCCCGCCGACCGCAGGCCGGTTCCACACAGGAACATTCCATACAGGAACAGGAGTCCGGCAGGAAATTGCGGGCCTGCACACTGCCACAGACAGGTTCCTGTACCCGGGCAGTTTTTCCCCTGCTTTTTCCCTGCTTTTTTCCCTGAATTTCCGGAGAAATCCGGGGGAGACTGGTTAGCAGCATACCGACCGCACAGCCAGCCACACTGCCGGTTTTGTCCCCTGCAGATTTGGAGCGGTTTTATGCCGTGTTATCAGCAGGTTGAAAACCGGTGTTTTCAACAGAGACGCTTTACCCGGGCGGATATACCCCCGGATACACGGGAAGTCTCTGCAGGCGTATTTCATCATCCGTTTCGGGTATTCAGGCCGGAACTTCAATGGCCGCATTCACCGGGCCAACCGCCGGGTTCACTGTCCCTGATCGCGGCATTTTCGATGTGTATCGGGGTGGTGACGACGATGCGAGTGCGGGTTCCGAGCGGGGTGACCGGGTGGGTTTTGACAGCGGGTGTGGCTGGAGTTTCCGGGCACGCAGTTCGCTTCGGATGGCGGTCTCCCGGTGATGCGCGAACTTGATGATGCGCCCGGACTGACTGTAGCGCCCTAGGGTTATTGAGACACTCGTGAAGCTTATGCGGCGGCCTGGATTTTGTCCATTGCGTCACATCTGAACTGGTTTGGCGAACGGTGTCCGTGCCGCTGGATCGGCCATTCTTCGTTGTAGTCCTCCTTGAACTTTTGCAGGGCGGCCTGGAGTTCCTCGATGGTGTCGAAAGTTCTGACCCGGAGCAGGTTTTCCTTCAGGGTTCGAATGAATCGCTCGGCGCGGCCGTTGCCTTCGGGAGCGCGGACAAGGGACGGCGAGGATTTCGCGCCCGGCCAGGCAATCTCATTCTGGAAGTCGTGGCTGATGTACTGCGGGCCATTGTCATGGCGGATGGTCAGGCCAGGAGCCACATCCTTTCCGATGGCCCCGAAGCATTCGCGCACCCCCTGGCGGATCGGCTGAAGGGCTTCGAAGCGAGTACCTCGAATGGCGGCATGAATGCCGACGCAGCCCGCCGGGCAATGGTCAACCGCGATGAAGACGGCAACCTGCCGACTGATCTCACCCACCTTGGCCCGCAGACGGTCAATCTCCTCATCGCGCACGTCGCGCGGACGGTACTTCAGGTTTGATGACCCTCCTTCGGGAAATGCATCCCGCCAACCGCTGACATCCGCAGCTGTCGCACCAAACGAACGTGCAACCAATTCAACATCTTCGCCGCGAAGAACGCGCGGAACGGCCTCTTGCTTGCGTGTAGCCGTAAGTCTCCGTCGCCGGGCCGGAGCCGGATCCGCTGCGATATGTGAAGTCTCCGCAGCTCCGGATCCTTCGCGCTCAACCTTCCTTTGTTCCGTCATGATACACCTCAATCATCCCCTTGGGTCATGTCTTGAACGGTGTCTCAAAAAACTCTAGGGTGGGGGATGACCGATCCGGCTTCGGCGGCGTCGCGCGACAGCCGACAGGGCAGGACCACCGGATCCGCGGACTGGTCGGGCAAGCGGTCTATGGGCGGCTCGCTGGCGGGTTATCGATCAGTTCACCTTGAGACAGGCGTAAATTCCGTCCTTCAGAACCCCGCGCCGTTTACGCAGATCCACCTCGGACAATTCCCCGCGCGGCTCAACGCCTGTTTCCGCCCGGTGCGCATTGCGGTGATCAGACGATCCGGCGATTTCATCAGTGTTTCAATGACCGACCGGCCTTGTTTTTGTGCGGTGCATGTGACGGTGCGCAGGCACCGGAATGTCTGTGCCCCCGCATAGCCCTGAAGCAGCCCGAAATCTTCTGCCGCACTTTGTCCATACGCAGATCCCGTTCAGCCTCCTTATTGGTGAACGATACTCTAACCCGCCCCACAACAGGCCGTCATGGCCCGGCACAGGCAGGATGAGGTAATCGCCACATCCGTCCGCGACTGTGCTTCTGCCAGATGCTGCTCAAACCCCGGCAACTCTTTTGTCTCCCCACGGCGGCGCAAACATTCCACCAGCCCATGCAAAGACCAAATATTGCCGGGGTGCCGCGCACAGCGTTGTAATTGTTCATTCAGCCCCAGATCAGTGCGATACACCTCTTCGGCTTCATCGTAATGCCCCTGCTCTGCCAGTAGTGCCGCCAATGCGTGCCGTGGCGGATGCATCCAGGCCCAGGGTTCTGAATAGGCCAGCGCATCATCCCGCCGCACCGCTTCGCGCAGATGATTATACGCCACCGCATGATTGCCCTTGTGATATTCCAGCTCACCGTTCAGCATTGCCTCACCAATCGCCAGAACGGCCACAGCCTCATTGTTGAAAAATTTTCGCCCCTCCGGCACCCGGGCAACGGCCTCGTAAAACACCCGTTTTTGATCTTCTGCCTCATCAAACCGATAGAGCGCGGCATGTGCCACCCCCTTGGCATAATGGTGCATCGGCATCGTCACCGGATAAAGATCCGGGTCCGGCGGCATGGGCTCTTCCACAATCTCCTGCCAGCGCCCGAACCGTACCTTCACATGCAACCGGGTAGAGTAATACCCCTCCATCGTGGTGGTCATCTGCGGACGGCCCAGAATGCCCAGAACCTCGGGGCTCAATGTTGCGCACATCTGATCGGCGGCGTCCATCGCTGGCCGATACTGCCCCATGAACATACAGGTATACATCATCAGATGCAGATCATGACACCGTGCCGTGGTGTAGAAATTGAATGGACCCGCATAATCCAGATAGATTTCATCGGCCCGGATCGCCTTTTCGCTCGCAATGCGCGCCTTTTCATATTGCCCGCACAACACATAGGTATGGCCCGGCATGTGGTTCATATGTCCCGCATCCGGACAGGTTTCGCCTAGAATGTCCGCCGACCGCATCGCGCGTTCGGGCGTGTCCGACATTTCTGTTGCGTGGATATGCAGGTGCAAAATGGCCGGATGCTGTGGCGTTCCGGCGGCATCATGCATGGCAATCGATCGCTCGATCACCTCCAGCGCCTCTAAAGTATCCGCATTGGCTGCAGGCAGGCCGGTGTGCACATCCCACAATTTCCAGGGCGTGCGCGTCATTATTGCCTCGACGAAAATTGCCATCACATCGTGATCGTCCCGATGATGGAAATAGACCCTGCGCATTGCGTCGGCATAATCCCCGTCCCACCGGTCAAATTCTTCAGGTTCCACCGGATATGGCTTTTGGAACCGCATCGCCAGCGCCTCCACCAACCGGTTTTCCAGCGCGGTCGCGTTCGCCGCTCCCTCTCGGGCCCTCTGAACATGTCCGTGGCAAAAAGCGGTACAGGTTTCGGCTTCTTCCGGGCAAAAATCCCGCCAGGGCATGTTGTAGAACGGTCCGGTGCCATAGGCGATGCCCCAGTGGGCCATTACGCAATCAGGATCAAATTCAAGAGCTTTTTGAAAGCACTTCACACCCTCTTCATGGTTGAACCCGTAACACCACTTCAACCCCATATCGAACCAGTATTGCGCCCTATCCGATGTCGTGCTGATTGCTTTGCAATGCTGCCCCAGATCGAACCGATCCATTCACGCCCCTTTGCTGACCAATAATGACAGCAGGACTTGATAACAAAGCCGTGATCAAGACAAGAGGTCAGACTGCCTCAGGCTGGCGTTGTTGCATGAAGACTGAGTAGCCCGGACCTCGCCCTGCCCGAGACGGATCTGAGGCGGTGCGTTCGAAATCGGGACGGCCAGGTCCGGTCATTCGGTTGAGCACACGGACGCCAATCCCGGCCCCGGTCTTCTGATTTCCGAACGCCCTCGCCTTGGGTCCGGGCCCAATGACCGTCTTCCAGCGCCCCATCAGGGTTTCGGTTTCCCCTTGCGGGGTGGCTCTCGATCCCTTGCTGGCAGCCACATCCATGAGTGCACAAGGGGCGATGTGCACGGCCTTGTTGCACAAATCGGGTTATGAGCGCACTTTCCCTTTCCCCGGACGGATTTATCCTACGGCCTCTGTGACGGGTATGCCAAGAGCTGTGTAGCGGTTGAGCACCGCGATACGGACCCGGAGCTCAGCGACCTGCCGATCGAAGTCTCGAGCCATGAGGCCCTGGCCAAGTAGTTTGACGCAGTTCATCTTCGTTTCCGCGCGGCTCCGCGGTGATATCCGGTCAACCGCCGCCACAGCGCTCTGCCCGGATACTTGCAGGCCCTTACGGCCTCGTTTCGCGCAACAGCGCCTGCCGGGTTCGGTTTCCATGGTTGGGCATTCCTGCGCGGCGGAATGATGGCGTCGGCTCCGCGCGCCGCGATAACATCATGGCATTTACGCGTATCATATGCGCCATCGGCGGTGACAGTGGCGATCTCTTGATCGGGTGGGATCCGGTCCAGCAATTCGGGTAGCATCAGCGCATGGCCGACGTTGCCCGTTGTGACCCCGACTGCACGGATTTCCAGTGTTTCTTCGTCCATATCGAGGTGGAGCCTGCGCCAAAGGCGTCTTCTGGTCCCGCCATGCCTGCGAGCGTTCCACTCCCCTTCGCCCTCCACTGCCCGGCAGGCGCATCCGCAGGATGCTGCCGAGAGGGAGCCTTGATCCCGCTGGCATCAATCAGAAGATGCAGTGACCCGGTTCCGCCACGGTAAGGGATGGCGACGTTCAACGTCTTCCGGCGGCGACACAGCGTGCTGAAGTCCGGCACTTTCCAGTCGAGCCCCGCCAGCCGCAACAAGCTTTCGACATACCCGGTCGTCTGACGAAGGGGCATGCCGAACAGCACCTTCATCGTGAGGCAAACCTGGATCGCTGCGTCGCTGAACTCGCGCTGACGGCCGCGCTTGCCTGTCGGAGGCGCGTGCCACGGCATCTCGGGATCAAACCGGATAGAAAGCGAACCGCGCTGCTTCAGCGCGGAATTGTACGAAGGCCGGTTCCTGGTCTTGTACGTCGTAGGGGACCAGCTGCTCATTGAACTTCGTCCCTGTTTCCGGACACTGGGGTACTTTATCCCTGTCCATGAAAGGGGCACCAAATGGGACACCATCGACGGAAGTATACGGACGATTATAAGGCAGCAGCGGTTGAGCGACTTTATGAACCGGGCGCGACACAGGGCAGCGTTGCCAGGGAGCTTGGAATCACCGGCACACAGTTGAAGACCTGGCGACTTGAGATCGAAGCGTTCGGCTCAGCTGAAGCCAAGCGGCGGCGGAAGGCGGATGCAGCGGAACTGGCCCGTCTTCGCAAGGAGAACAAGCGCCTTACAGAGGAAGTGGAGATTTTGCACAAAGCATCCGCTTTTTTCGCGACACGGGCGGTGAAACCATGACGAACAAGCGCAGATTCGTCACTGCCCATAAAGCTCAATACGCGGTTTCCACGCTTTGCAGGGTTCTGGCGATTTCCCGGGGCTGGTTTTATGGTTTCCTGGCCAGTCAACCGGCGAGGGATCAGCGGCAAGCAGATCGAGACGCTCGAGATCTGGAACTGCCGCCCAGGATCAAGACCTTCTTCAAAGTCGGCAGGAAATGTTACGGCTCAAAGCGGATCCATCAGGACCTGGTGGCCGATGGCGAAACCGTCTCCGAGCGGCGAGTGGCGCGGATCATGAAGGAAAACAAGGTGTCTCCACGCCTGAACAAGCGCCGCAAGCCCGTGACAACGGACAGCAATCACAAGATGAGCCCGTCGCCAAACCTGTTGGAACAGGCGTTCCACCGCCTCACCCCCAATACGGTTTGGTTGGCCGATATCACCTATATCGATACGGATGAAGGGTGGCTCTATCCGGCCGGCGTGAAAGACATGGCCACGCGGGAAATCGTTGGTTGGGCGATGGAGGATCACATGCGGGCCGAGCTTTGCTGTGATGCCCTGACGATGGCCCTGGGTCGCAGAGGCCCTGTTCCCGGTCTGATCCACCACTCCGACAGGGGGAGCCGGTACGCCGGTGTCGCGTATCGCAAGCTGATCAAAAAAGCAGGGCTTACGCAATCCATGAGCCGCAAGGGCGAGTGCCTGGACAATGCGCCAATGGAAAGCTTCTTTGCATCATTGAAAAAAGAGTTGGTTCACCGTCGGCGGTTCAAAACACGGGCGGAAGCCAAGGCTGCAATCTTCGAATATATCGAGGTCTTCTACAACCGGCAGAGGCGTCACTCCGCCATCGGATACCAAACGCCGCAACAGGCGTTCAACAATATGGCTTGGAAAATGGCCGCATAGGGTCAATAATCAAACTGTCCGGAAACAGGGACGAAGTCCAAACGTACGATTGGCAAGTATCCAGCCAGGCATGGTTTTCGTCGCCTTTCCGTGCGCCCGGAGCCTCCCGGAACTGATCCCGCTGCACAGCAAGCTTTTAAAAAAACTTTGCCAGCCTCATAGCCGATACCCTGCCAAAACATGCAAAGGGGAAGCCGCTTGAGGTATGGTTCCAGGATGAAGCCCGCGTCGGGCAGCAAGGACCCCTCACCCGCAAATGGGCCAGGCGTGGAACCCGCCCGCGCGCACCACGTGATACGCGCTGCAAATGGAGCTATATCTTCGGCGCAGCCTGTCCTGCCTGTGGCACGGCGGCTGGGCTGATCCTGCCTTACGTCAACGCCGAAGCAATGGGGCTGCATCTCGATGAGATCGCAAAGACAATCGCACCCGGCGCACATGCCTTGCTCATCATCGACGGGGCTGGTTGGCACGGAGCAAAATGCTTGCAGGTGCCAGATAATATGACACTCGTAAAACTGCCCCCATACTCACCGGAATTGAACCCAATGGAAAACGTTTGGGCCTATCTGCGGTCGAACAAACCCGCTATCTCTGTCTTCGACACATATGAAGACATCCTCGAAAAATGCGCCCAGGCCTGGAACTTCTTTGCGAACGACCCTGAACGCATAACTTCAATCACAGATCGAGAATGCATAAAGGTCAATTAATTGGGCCGTTGGTATTAGATGGCGAGAGTGCCGAAAGACGAAACCTATTCATAGCGACCCTCTGGAACAATCTAACGGTATACAGAAGCAGTCACGATCTGTAGTGCCTAGCCACACAGAGCACATCTACCCCAGAAGCCATTTGAGAGGCCACAATGCAAAAAGAACTCCTTCTTTCGCCTCAGCCAACAACCAAGAGAATAGCTGATATTGACGGTCCCGATTTCTACCCGACACCGGAATGGGCAACCCAGGTTCTAGGGCCTGTTGACATTCGGGGTTCCCATTTTGCCTGAAGTCTGATTCAAGCTTCCAAAATGGAGGTGTTGATGGACGCAAATCGTTTGGCTGTTTCCGATGAGCTTTGGGAGAAGATTGAGCCGCTTATACCGGGCAAGGCAGGCGATCCGGGTGTTACCGCGCGCAATAATCGCCGGTTTATGGAAGCAGTATTATGGCGCGTACGCACAGGGTCCCCATGGCGGGATTTGCCCAAAGAGTTTGGCAACTGGAACAGCCAGTTCAAGCGATTTCGTCGATGGGCCAGGAACGGCGTGTTCGAGAGTCTTTTCAATGCCATGAGTGGCGAGCCGGACCTGGAATATGCCCTTATCGACGGGACGATTGTTCAAGCTCATCAGAAGGCTTCGGGCGCAAAAGGGGGACTCAACACCAGGCTATCGGACGCTCTCGCGGCGGACTGACGACCAAGGTCGTGGCCTTGGTCGATGCGCTCGGTAACCTGTTCCGGTTTCTGCTTTTGCCGGGACAGGCACACGACATGAAGGGGGTCGCTCCTCTGATCAAGGGGGCTTCCTTTGGGGCGTTGCTGGCCGACAAAGCCTTCGACGCCGACTGGCTCCTGCAAGACCTTGATGAGCGTGGCGCAACCGCTGTCATCCCGCCCAAATCGAACCGAAAAGTTCAACGGGACTACGATACCCACATGTACAAGTGGCGCCATCTCATCGAAAACTACTTCGCAAAGATCAAGGAATTCAGAGGCATAGCAACGCGATACGACAAGACTGATACAAGCTACGCTGCCAACTGGCACCTCTGTGCCATGCTCATTGCAACACGATGATTGTCAACAGACCCTAATCGACAATGAAAAATTTGAGGGTGGAATATGGGAGTGCGCTTGTGGTGACGGTGCTATGTCTGAAGTGCTGAAAACCTTAGGAAACGAGGTTTATAGTTCAGACCTTTATGATCGGGAGTACGGGCAAGGTGGCGTAGACTTTCTAAACACACACAGATCCGTAGATAACATCATTACAAATCCGCCGTTTCATAGTGCTGAGGCGTTTGTCCATCACGCAGAAAGCCTAGTATCTAATAAGTACACGTTTCTTCTTAGACTTGCCTTTCTTGAAGGCGGCAAACGGCAAAAAGAAATTTTCGACATTGCCCCCCCAAGCAGAGTTTGGGTGTTTAGCGAGCGTATTACATTCTATCCCCGTAACGTCGAAATCAAAGGCTCTGGAACGACTGCTTATGCATGGTTTGTATGGGACAAACAACACATGGGAGCCACTGAGCTAAAATGGCTCCCAACTGGATACAAAACGCGCCTAAAAGGTTAGATCGTGCACAATTTTTTGCCTGCAACAGTGATGGTAAGTGTTTCATTTTCAGCGTTATAAACCACGTAATCCTGGCTCATTAAGCTGGTTTCGTTATCACGGTGGCTAATTAGATTGCGCACTTTTTGGGAGAAGTAGGTATCATTACGTTCCTGAGCCACCTGAGCATCTGTTCCACTTGGGTTCATTGAATCTGTCAGTGCACTGATCAGTTTAGTTGTTGTAAGTCTTCCTGTCTTTGATGCGTTCAAAGCCACCAAAGTAGCCATACGAATTTCACCTTCGGTATATTCATTCCTCATTTAGAACTCCTTTAAAAACGCCACTGATAAAGCAGTCCCAAGGCCTTCACAAGGTATGGCTTGAAGCTGATGGGGTGGATGGCTCCTGCTCCAATCGGCGTCGCAATGCGCCATACTGCAGATGTTCATATCTGCTTATAGGAGGAGCCACCCAATGCAAGTTACCACAATCGGCCTTGATCTGGCCAAGAACGTTTTTCAGGTTCACGGGATAACCCAAGACGACGAGGTCGCCTTCAATCGCCCTTTGAGACGGGCACAATTGCTACCTTTCTTCTCCAAGATCGAACCTTGCCTGATTGGCATGGAAGCTTGCAGCAGCGCGCATCATTGGGCACGTGAACTGACGAAGTTTGGCCACGACGTTCGGTTGATTCCACCGATGTATGTGAAACCATACGTGAAGCGGGGCAAGTTTGACGCGATTGATGCCGAAGCGATATGCGAAGCTGTTACACGACCCACAATGAGGTTTGTGGCGATCAAGACGGTCGAACAGCAGTCCCTATTGTCAGTCCACCGAGCGCGGAGCCTCCTGGTTCGCCAGCGCACCCAACTTATCAATGGTCTACGTGGAATGGTTGCCGAGTTTGGTGTGTATATCGCGAAAGGTCTTGCTCGGATCATAGGTTTTGCCGAGAACATACTGGTTGGCGAAGTTTTAGACCTGCCTGACATCGCGAACGAAGTAATCCACAACCTATGCGAACATCTTATGGCACTGCATGCTCGGGTCCGTTGGTACGAAGACCGCCTGAAGCAGGTCGCAAAGGAAGACGCACGAGTGAGGTTGTTGCGTACAATCCCAGGCGTTGGCGCTGTTACCGCATCCGCGATCATCGCCAGTATTGGTGACGGACACCAGTTCCGAAATGGTCGCGAATTTGCGGCTTGGCTGGGCCTGACGCCCGCGAACAAATCTAGTGGCGGCAAAGAGAAACTCGGGCGCATCACCAAGATGGGCGATCAATACTTACGATCCTTGTTAGTCGTCGGCATGACGTCGCTCGTCCGGCAGACAAAGTCGCACCCTGAAAGAGCAAGCAAATGGCTGACGTCACTGCTGGAACGCAAACCAGCGCGCGTAGCAACCGTCGCAATGGCCAACAAGACAGCTCGGATCGTCTGGGCAGTCTTGACCCGCAACGAACCCTACACGCCACACACAACCTAAAGGAAAAAGGCACAATGAGTTAGCAAGACCCGCGAGATGATGGTGCATAAGTCTGCCGCCAAAACCAAAGGCTCAATTAGCATTTATTATGCGTGGCGACCTGTGATAGAACACACCATGAACAAAATTATGGGGTGCGGCACATGGATCATCAGGCTTTTTTGGTGTGGCTTAACGAGATCGACAACCTTTCATCGAAACAACTGTCAATCGCAGAGTAAAATGGGTCCATGTCGCGGCGTAAAAATGGGCCACTTCGGTTGATGTTTTTGTGGCGCTTTTGCACGCGTGCTCGTCACAAAGCTGAAGCGTGCCAAAGCGCATGCTGGCCATAAGGCCAGCATTATTCTGACTGTGATTGCGGGCTGGTTATTTTCGGTTGTTGCGACTGTGTTTGAGCCGATAGCTTTCGCCATTCATCTCGAGGATGTGGACGTGATGGGTTAAACGATCGAGTAGCGCACCGGTCAGCCGCTCAGAGCCAAAGACTTCAGTCCATTCATCGAAGGGCAGGTTCGAGGTTATGATGATGGAGCCGCGTTCATAGCATTGGGATATGACCTCGAAGAGCAGCTCTGCGCCAGATTTGCTGAGCGGTACGAAGCCCAGTTCATCAATGATCAACAGGTTCTGGCTGGTCAGTTGCTTTTGAAGGCGCTGCAATCTCCGCTCATCTTGAGCCTCGATCAGATCATGGACTAATGCCGCAGCCGTTGTGAAGCGCACCTTCAGTCCTCTTTGACATGCAGCCAGCCCAAGTCCCAGGGCGATGTGTGTCTTGCCCGTGCCTGACGGGCCGAGCGCGATGATGTTCTCCCTGCGATTAACGTAATCGCATCGTGCCAGATCCATCGTCAGGGGCTTGTTCAAGCTTGGCATGATCTTGAAGTCAAAGCTATCCAAGCTCTTGGTGCTGGGGAACTTCGCCGCTTTGATGCGCCGTTCAATCATCCGGCGTTCGCGGTCGATCAATTCCATCTCACACAGCCGCGCCAGATAGTGGATGTGATCTTTGTTCTCTGCAGCACAGAGCTGCGCCTGTTTGGCATACTCGCCTTGGAACGTTGGCAGTCGCAGTTGTTTAAGATGATGCCGTAGAAGAATCCGAGGGGCTTCGGTCATGCCGCGGTCCTTCCCATCAAGCTCATGTAACTGGATGGGCGTGTTGTGCCGACATTGGCCTTGGGCAAGTATGGATAGAAGTCCAAATCCAATCGTGGTGGCCGCTTCTCAACCCGACACAGTACAAGGTGTTTTACGGCGTCATAGCCAATTGCACCCATATCTATTGCCTGCTGGATTGCGCCTTGCACAACATCCATTTCGAAGGTCTCCAAAAGGCGCAAGACTTGAACGTATTCTCGCTTGCCCGGCTTACCCATTCTGGCTTCAAGCAGTCGGTGCAGCGTGGCAAATACATCTGGCAAATGCCAACCCTGCAAAGGCGCGGCCTGATCCAGGGCACCCACCTTTTGTTCAAGCAGGGGCAAAAAGTGCAATGGGTCAAAGACCATATCCGCTGATGTGTAGGATCGTTTGTGCCGCGCAATAATCTCATTGCCGCAGCCGATGATAACCTCATGCACAAACCCACGCACATGAACATCGTGGTGCGCATAGGCTACTGGCACCGAGTAATCATTGCTGCGATAGCGCACCATTGAGATCGACGTTGCACGCGTGCTGACGTGATCGCAGGCTTCATATTCTGCGACGGGCAATCCCATCAGAGCATCCAAATCCGACATCAGGCGTGCGCCTATGGTTTGGGTGTGACCCCGCAACGTATCGGCCTGACGTGCTAAACACTTCTCTTCCAAATGTGCGTTCAGATCATCAAAGCTGTCATAGCGAGGTGCGGGAACCATGAAGTTGCGGCGGGTGTATCCAACCATGCCCTCAACGTTGCCTTTATCGTTCCCTCGCGCGGGTCTGCCAAACTTGTCATCAAACAAGTAATGCGACTGCAGTTCCGTAAACCGACGTGTGCGGATGCGCGTCTTATCCCCGAGTATCCGAGCCACGGCGATCTTGGTATTGTCGTAGAGAATGGATTGCGGAATGCCGCCAAAGAATGCAAAGGCGGACACATGGCCATCGCAAAACGCCTCGGTTGTCTCAGCTGGATATCCCTTCACAAACACCGCATCAGAATGTGGCAAGCTCATCACGAAGAAGTGGATCTTGCATTCCACGCCACCGATCACGCCCAGCGTCTCACCAAAATCAACCTGCGCATGGCCCGGCCGATGCGACAACGGCACAAACACCTCTTTGGTGCGCCGTTTTTGCTCGCGCACGTAATAGGTCACCGTGGTCAGGCTGCCGGCATATCCATGCTCATCGCGCAGCCGTTCAAAGATGCGCTTGGCCGTGTGTCGCTGCTTTTTGATCAGGGCTTTGTCTGTGCGCAGTATCTCATCGACCACACCAACATAACCATCAAGCGTTGGCCGCCGAGGCGCTTCCGACCGACGATACCCAGGCGGAAGTTCATGGCGCAGCATCTTCGCGATCGTCTTACGATCTTTGTTCTCTAATCTGTCAATGCGTGTTTCCTGAGTTTCCTGCTTTTGATGTCAGAGGTTGCCTTTGTTCTCTTCGAACTCTGAGGTTCATGATGGGGTTGGCTGGGTGTGGGTCGGCAATGTTGAAACCGCAATCATACCGTTGGTCTTGGCTGTTGCTACAGAATCGGCGCCGTGTCTCACGCCCTCCCTCGGGCATCGTCCCAGATGGGAACTTTGATTTAGGAATCCTCGTTGTCGCCTCGTAAGCCTTACGCGGACTGGAAGTCAGTTTTGTCTCGCATAATGGCATGAAGTATGATTGCCAGACGACGCGCCAGAGCCACTCGGGCCTTTCTCATCGTTGAGCGCGCACCGATTGCGAGGGCCCATGTCTTCAATTTGAGCGGAGCGGCATACCGCGTCAGCATCACATTGGCGGCCTCATAGAGAAGCGTTCTGACGCGCACGTCGCCCCGCTTTGAGATGCTGCCCGTGTAGTCGATTTCACCAGATTGATGCCGTCGCGGCACCAGTCCAAGATACGCCCCCACATCACGCGATTTCCTGAAACGCGACGGATCATCAATTGCTGCGGCAAAGGCCAATGCTGTGATCGGACCGACCCCTGGTACCGTCATAAGGCGCTGGCAGACTTCGGATTTGCGGGTCATCTTTTTGATGTCGCCATCAATGGCTGCAACCGCCGCGAGGATTGCTTCGCGTGCTGCGAACAGTCCGCAAATTGCGGCATGGAGGCCAGGCACTCCATCGCTAACTTTTAGCGCCGCGTTTTTGAATGCCGGAGACAAAGCTCGTGGCAGCCGCACGCCGAAGACGACGACCAGACCGCGGATCTGATTGTCGAGCGTCACACGCTGTCCGACCAGCTTCTTGCGGGCTGCGATCAGCGACCGGATTGCGTGCGCTGACAGTGATTTGACATGGGTCGGCTTGTAGAATCCCGTCCGCGCCAGGTGTGCCAAACCGCGGGCATCATTGCGGTCCGTCTTGTGGCCGGCCAGAGATTTAAGGGCCTGATATGCTTGCCTGCTCTCGATGCAAACAACCGGGACACCAAGCTCCGTCAGCCCATGGTAAAGCATTGGTGCCATCCGTCCCGTTTCAAATACAACTTTGGCACATGGTGGTCCAGAAGCGAGGAAGTCAGCGATCGCTTTTGGTGTTGAGCTCGCTTTTCCTTCACGAATAAGGGCCCCTTCACGATCCAGAATGCAGATATGCGTCTCTTCCATGGACACATCCAAACCAGCAAAATATTCCATTGGTCAGTCTCCTTTTCAATTGCATGTGCATCCAGAATAACAGGGGTAACTGAGTGCTGATCCTGATTACGCCATGTTGAAAAACCGCGCCGCTTCTCGGCCAGACATACCGTCCTTCAAACAAGCACGGCGCACACGACTATAAATATCCACAGAATACATCTCCCGCCCTCCGAATAAACGAAGGGCACAAACTGGCGGACTTTTACTCCGCTACAACTGCGATATGCAGCCGCTTCTGTGGCCCAATATTGCTCCGCGTTTTACACCGCGTCAAAGGGGACTACACCCAACCGCTGACTCCTGACGGCTAAACCCCGGGGCCTGCGCAACAAAGGACCATGCCAATGGCTATCGCCCAGATGAACTGGGGGCGTATGAAGTTCGCCCCTGACGATCCTCGTTTGTCTGAATTCATGTCATCCTTGGGCAAGGTTTATGCCCTAGCCGAAGCTCATCTGTAAAACGCGGAGCAATATTGGGCCACAGAAGCGGCTGCATATCGCAGTTGTAGCGGAGTAAAAGTCCGCCAGTTTGTGCCCTTCGTTTATTCGGAGGGCGGGAGATGTATTCTGTGGATATTTATAGTCGTGTGCGCCGTGCTTGTTTGAAGGACGGTATGTCTGGCCGAGAAGCGGCGCGGTTTTTCAACATGGCGTAATCAGGATCAGCACTCAGTTACCCCTGTTATTCTGGATGCACATGCAATTGAAAAGGAGACTGACCAATGGAATATTTTGCTGGTTTGGATGTGTCCATGGAAGAGACGCATATCTGCATTCTGGATCGTGAAGGGGCCCTTATTCGTGAAGGAAAAGCGAGCTCAACACCAAAAGCGATCGCTGACTTCCTCGCTTCTGGACCACCATGTGCCAAAGTTGTATTTGAAACGGGACGGATGGCACCAATGCTTTACCATGGGCTGACGGAGCTTGGTGTCCCGGTTGTTTGCATCGAGAGCAGGCAAGCATATCAGGCCCTTAAATCTCTGGCCGGCCACAAGACGGACCGCAATGATGCCCGCGGTTTGGCACACCTGGCGCGGACGGGATTCTACAAGCCGACCCATGTCAAATCACTGTCAGCGCACGCAATCCGGTCGCTGATCGCAGCCCGCAAGAAGCTGGTCGGACAGCGTGTGACGCTCGACAATCAGATCCGCGGTCTGGTCGTCGTCTTCGGCGTGCGGCTGCCACGAGCTTTGTCTCCGGCATTCAAAAACGCGGCGCTAAAAGTTAGCGATGGAGTGCCTGGCCTCCATGCCGCAATTTGCGGACTGTTCGCAGCACGCGAAGCAATCCTCGCGGCGGTTGCAGCCATTGATGGCGACATCAAAAAGATGACCCGCAAATCCGAAGTCTGCCAGCGCCTTATGACGGTACCAGGGGTCGGTCCGATCACAGCATTGGCCTTTGCCGCAGCAATTGATGATCCGTCGCGTTTCAGGAAATCGCGTGATGTGGGGGCGTATCTTGGACTGGTGCCGCGACGGCATCAATCTGGTGAAATCGACTACACGGGCAGCATCTCAAAGCGGGGCGACGTGCGCGTCAGAACGCTTCTCTATGAGGCCGCCAATGTGATGCTGACGCGGTATGCCGCTCCGCTCAAATTGAAGACATGGGCCCTCGCAATCGGTGCGCGCTCAACGATGAGAAAGGCCCGAGTGGCTCTGGCGCGTCGTCTGGCAATCATACTTCATGCCATTATGCGAGACAAAACTGACTTCCAGTCCGCGTAAGGCTTACGAGGCGACAACGAGGATTCCTAAATCAAAGTTCCCATCTGGGACGATGCCCGAGGGAGGGCGTGAGACACGGCGCCGATTCTGTAGCAACAGCCAAGACCAACGGTATGATTGCGGTTTCAACATTGCCGACCCACACCCAGCCAACCCCATCATGAACCTCAGAGTTCGAAGAGAACAAAGGCAACCTCTGACATCAAAAGCAGGAAACTCAGGAAACACGCATTGACAGATTAGAGAACAAAGATCGTAAGACGATCGCGAAGATGCTGCGCCATGAACTTCCGCCTGGGTATCGTCGGTCGGAAGCGCCTCGGCGGCCAACGCTTGATGGTTATGTTGGTGTGGTCGATGAGATACTGCGCACAGACAAAGCCCTGATCAAAAAGCAGCGACACACGGCCAAGCGCATCTTTGAACGGCTGCGCGATGAGCATGGATATGCTGGCAGCCTGACCACGGTGACCTATTACGTGCGCGAGCAAAAACGGCGCACCAAAGAGGTGTTTGTGCCGTTGTCGCATCGGCCGGGCCATGCGCAGGTTGATTTTGGTGAGACGCTGGGCGTGATCGGTGGCGTGGAATGCAAGATCCACTTCTTCGTGATGAGCTTGCCACATTCTGATGCGGTGTTTGTGAAGGGATATCCAGCTGAGACAACCGAGGCGTTTTGCGATGGCCATGTGTCCGCCTTTGCATTCTTTGGCGGCATTCCGCAATCCATTCTCTACGACAATACCAAGATCGCCGTGGCTCGGATACTCGGGGATAAGACGCGCATCCGCACACGTCGGTTTACGGAACTGCAGTCGCATTACTTGTTTGATGACAAGTTTGGCAGACCCGCGCGAGGGAACGATAAAGGCAACGTTGAGGGCATGGTTGGATACACCCGCCGCAACTTCATGGTTCCCGCACCTCGCTATGACAGCTTTGATGATCTGAACGCACATTTGGAAGAGAAGTGTTTAGCACGTCAGGACGATACGTTGCGGGGTCACACCCAAACCATAGGCGCACGCCTGATGTCGGATTTGGATGCTCTGATGGGATTGCCCGTCGCAGAATATGAAGCCTGCGATCACGTCAGCACGCGTGCAACGTCGATCTCAATGGTGCGCTATCGCAGCAATGATTACTCGGTGCCAGTAGCCTATGCGCACCACGATGTTCATGTGCGTGGGTTTGTGCATGAGGTTATCATCGGCTGCGGCAATGAGATTATTGCGCGGCACAAACGATCCTACACATCAGCGGATATGGTCTTTGACCCATTGCACTTTTTGCCCCTGCTTGAACAAAAGGTGGGTGCCCTGGATCAGGCCGCGCCTTTGCAGGGTTGGCATTTGCCAGATGTATTTGCCACGCTGCACCGACTGCTTGAAGCCAGAATGGGTAAGCCGGGCAAGCGAGAATACGTTCAAGTCTTGCGCCTTTTGGAGACCTTCGAAATGGATGTTGTGCAAGGCGCAATCCAGCAGGCAATAGATATGGGTGCAATTGGCTATGACGCCGTAAAACACCTTGTACTGTGTCGGGTTGAGAAGCGGCCACCACGATTGGATTTGGACTTCTATCCATACTTGCCCAAGGCCAATGTCGGCACAACACGCCCATCCAGTTACATGAGCTTGATGGGAAGGACCGCGGCATGACCGAAGCCCCTCGGATTCTTCTACGGCATCATCTTAAACAACTGCGACTGCCAACGTTCCAAGGCGAGTATGCCAAACAGGCGCAGCTCTGTGCTGCAGAGAACAAAGATCACATCCACTATCTGGCGCGGCTGTGTGAGATGGAATTGATCGACCGCGAACGCCGGATGATTGAACGGCGCATCAAAGCGGCGAAGTTCCCCAGCACCAAGAGCTTGGATAGCTTTGACTTCAAGATCATGCCAAGCTTGAACAAGCCCCTGACGATGGATCTGGCACGATGCGATTACGTTAATCGCAGGGAGAACATCATCGCGCTCGGCCCGTCAGGCACGGGCAAGACACACATCGCCCTGGGACTTGGGCTGGCTGCATGTCAAAGAGGACTGAAGGTGCGCTTCACAACGGCTGCGGCATTAGTCCATGATCTGATCGAGGCTCAAGATGAGCGGAGATTGCAGCGCCTTCAAAAGCAACTGACCAGCCAGAACCTGTTGATCATTGATGAACTGGGCTTCGTACCGCTCAGCAAATCTGGCGCAGAGCTGCTCTTCGAGGTCATATCCCAATGCTATGAACGCGGCTCCATCATCATAACCTCGAACCTGCCCTTCGATGAATGGACTGAAGTCTTTGGCTCTGAGCGGCTGACCGGTGCGCTACTCGATCGTTTAACCCATCACGTCCACATCCTCGAGATGAATGGCGAAAGCTATCGGCTCAAACACAGTCGCAACAACCGAAAATAACCAGCCCGCAATCACAGTCAGAATAATGCTGGCCTTATGGCCAGCATGCGCTTTGGCACGCTTCAGCTTTGTGACGAGCACGCGTGCAAAAGCGCCACAAAAACATCAACCGAAGTGGCCCATTTTTACGCCGCGACATGGACCCATTTTACTCTGCGATTGACATCTGGTTTCTTCATCCTCTACTCGTGGATGTTCGCCCACAATTTCAAGCGTGATATGGCCCGTGTCAGGGTTCTCGTTCCAGGATTTGCCTTCATGGCCCGGCTTTAACTGTCGATAGGTCCTCAGGGTGGTTTCGGTTGGTGAATCAAAATGCCAGTCTGTTGGAGTTCCATTCCGTATCGGAAGGTGCAGGGAACCGGCAGTTATTGTCAGGTTAAACGGTTCACTCTCGGGCCAGCAGAAAGGCCAATAACTGCCCGAGATCGCCAGTCGCAATTGATGCCCCTTTGGAAGGCGATAGGCCGTTTGATCCAGTTTCAACGAAACGTCAACACTCTCGCCCGGCACCAGATCGCGTTTGGCCTCAAACCCGTCGCGGTGTCGCAGATTGAGAAGCCCCAGCGCAATCAGATTCGACGTCCCATCGGGGCGCAGATCACATAACCGTACGGCGATTTGCGCATGTGGTTTGTCAGCCTTCAGGCGCAACCTTACCTCTGGCGGCCCCAGAACGATCCGGTCTTCCGTCAAAACATCGGTATCAAAACAGGCCGACAAGGCGTCATCGTGACTTTGATCGTCAGGCAGCTCACCGGGCCCAAATCCAAACGGAAAGGCTCAATTAGCATTTATTATGCGTGGCGACCTGTGATAGAACACACCATGAACAAAATTATGGGTGCGGCACATGGATCATCAGGCTTTTTTGGTGTGGCTTAACGAGATCGACAACCTTTCATCGAAACAACGGGCTGAAACCGGACGGCTCGTTGCCGGGGTTTCGTCGCTGGAAAGCGTGATCGATCTCCTTGAGGCGACTGTTCGCGAGGGGCGTATCTGTCCGCACTGCGCTTCGGGCGGTGCGATCATCAGAGGCCATGCAAGTGGCCTGACGAGGTTCTTTTGCAAAGGCTGTCGCAAAACCTTCAACGCGCTGACCGGGACGCCGCTTGCCCGCTTGCGCCACAAGGACAGGTGGGCAGAGTTTGCAGCTTCCCTGCGCGACGGCGAAACGGTAAAGGCGTCCGACGGGCGTTGTATGGTGGCCGACACCACAGCTTTTCGTTGGCGTCATCGCTTTCTTCAGGCTGTAACGGTCGGTGCGGTCAAGCTGTGCGGGATCGTCGAAGCCGACGAGACGTTCTTTCCGCGCAGCCGGAAAGGGGAGCGTAATCTCTCTCGAAAAGCCCGCAAACGCGGGGGAAAGGCCTCAAAACGCGGATTGTCGAAGGAGCAGGTTCCGGTCCTCGTTGCAGTCGACCGATCAGGCACCACCATCAGTGCTGTCTTGCCTGCGGTGACAGCCGAACATCTCAAAACGGTTCTGCAGCCACGTCTTGATGGGGACGCTCTCCTGGTGACCGATGGCTGCACCGGGTACCCGCCCTGCGCCGCAGAAATGGGCGTCAGCCATGAAAGTCTCAACCGGACCGCCGGAGAACGTGTCCGTGGTGAATTGCACATTCAAACCGTGAACAGTCGGCATGAGCGGTTAAAGACCTTTCTGCGCCGCCATCGGGGTATCGCAACCAAATACCTGGACAGCTACCTTCGGTGGTTCCACCTTGCCGTCCTTCCGAGCCACCAAACGCCGCGCGCGATACTTGCCGCAGCAGCAGGCATCCTGCCTGTAATACGCCACGCATAATCAATGCTAATTGAGCCAACGGAAAGAACTCACGCGCCGCGCGCCCACAAGCCATATCAGTCTCTATTTCGGCTGAAAATGGCCCTTCGCGCCCCAAGGTACCCTCTCCAAACGGCAGGGTCTCGACATGTATATCAGGTGATGGCCAGGTCGGTTCGGCGATCCATTGACCCGGTCGTTCACGAAGGGCGGGATCAGGTCGGACGCTGTCCATCACATAGGCGCGATAGGCTGGGTCCGTATCGGCCCCGTTGTCGATCTCTTTCAACCACCGATCCCACCAGCGCAGCGCGATGTTCAGATAATCAATTGCAGGGGCAATATGGCTGATGTGCGGATATTTATGGCCCCACGGACCGACAATGCCCTGTACCGGAGAGCTGATCCCTTTGAGCATCGCGGACATTGCATTGCGATATCCATCATGCAGACCGCCCAATACAAGAACGGCAGCGTTGATCGTATCATAGCTTTCACAGATCGAGCCGTGCTTCCAATAGTCATCCCGATCCGAATGCCTGGTCCAGCGTTCCGCCACGAAAGGCGTTTGTTCAAGACGTCTCAACCAAGTATCGCGCCAGGAATTGCCGCCCATCAGTTCCGGATCAGGCGGCATCGAGAACCAGGACGTTGCCGTCGCGGCCCAGCCGATGTTTTCTCCAATCTGGATGCCGCCCTTGTAGTGGATATCGTCGTGATACCGGTCGGCGGTGGTGCCGATGCTGATCACGGCCTTTAGTGGTTCAGGCGCACGCGCTGCGATCTGAACACCGTTGAACCCGCCCCACG
Organism: Roseovarius sp.; assembly: GCA_965207105.1. Lineage (GTDB taxonomy): Bacteria > Pseudomonadota > Alphaproteobacteria > Rhodobacterales > Rhodobacteraceae > Roseovarius. The sequence continues at coordinate 109,248 of CBDBLS010000036.1, forward strand.
AAATGCCCTGCATTCCGATGCGCCCGGTGCACCATGGCTGCGCCGCTACCCAGTGGATCAGATCGACACCGTCCTGCAATTCCCGTTCGGAATACTCATCATCATATAGCCCCTCGCTGTCACCGCATTCGCGCCGATCAACCCGCAAACAAGCATACCCCCGGGCGGCGAACCACGGATGCATCGTATCATCCCGCGCGGCGGTGCCATCGGTTTTGCGATAGGGCAAATACTCGATTATGGCCGGAACAGGGTCGGTTTTAGCGTTGGCCGGCATCCAAAGTTTGGCGGACAGGCGGGTGCCATCCGGCAGTGGAATCCCAAAATCGCGGTCGATGATCATTTCACGAGAGCCTTGAGGTCATAGATCAGGCTCAGCGCCTCTTTCGGCGTTAGTTCATCTGGCAAAACGCTCGCCAAACGCGCTTCTACTTCGGACTCTTGTGCTGGTGCTGACATCGGCGGAGGTGTCGCGGCGAACAGTGGCAGGTCGTCAATCAAAGCCTCTCTTGCCTGGCCCCCTTCCCGTTCGCCTTTTTCCAAAGCATCCAGAACCACCCGGGCCCGTTCAATCACGGCGCTGGGCAGTCCGGCCAGTTTGGCGACCTGCACACCATAGCTGCGATCGGCGGCCCCGCGCCGCACTTCGTGCAGGAAGATCACGTCGCCTTCATGCTCTTTCACGGCCACGGTGGCGTTATCGACCTTGTCCAGCTTGTCGCTGAGGTTGGTCATCTCGTGATAATGCGTGGCGAACAATGCGCGACAGCCGTTGACCTCGTGCAGATGTTCCAGCGTCGCCCAGGCGATGCTTAGCCCGTCATATGTGGCCGTGCCGCGCCCGATTTCATCCAGAATGACCAGGGCGTGATCTTCGGCCTGGTTTAGAATCGCGGCGGTTTCCACCATTTCGACCATGAAGGTAGAGCGCCCACGCGCCAGATCATCGCTGGCCCCAACCCGACTGAACAATTGGCTAACCATTCCGATATGGGCCGAGCTGGCGGGCACAAAGCTGCCCATTTGTGCGAGCAAGGCGATCAGAGCGTTCTGTCGCAGGAAGGTTGATTTACCGGCCATGTTCGGCCCGGTCAGCAGCCAGATATCGCTGTCCCTGCCAAGATCGCAATCATTGGCAATGAAAGGCTCGCCCGTCCGGCGCAGGGCCTGTTCGACGACAGGATGCCGTCCGCCTTCGATATGCAATGCCCGACTATCATCGACTTTCGGGCGGCACCAGTTTTCGCCCGTGGCCAGATCGGCCAACGCCGCGCTGAGATCCAGCTCAGCGAGCCCGCGTGCGGCCTGTGCTATCTCGGTAGATTGATCCAGAATCGCGCCTTTCAGGCCTGAATAGAGCCGTTTTTCGATCTCGATTGCCCGGCCTCCGGCATTTAGAATCCTGGTTTCCATTTCACTGAGAGGCAAGGTCGTGAACCGAACCTGATTGGCCGTGGTCTGGCGGTGTTTGAAGGTTTCGTTCAGCGGGGGCGATAGCATTCTGTCAGCATGGGTGCTCGTCACTTCGACAAAATACCCCAGCACGTTGTTATGCTTGATCTTGAGGCTTTGAATACCGGTCAGTTTGGCATATTCGCTTTGCATTCCGGCGATCACACCGCGTCCTTCGTCGCGTAGTTTTCGGGCCTCGTCGAGCTCGGCGTCATAGCCGGGCGCGATGAAACCACCGTCACGTGCCAATAATGGCGGTTCGGCAATCAGGGCGTCGTCTAGCAGGGCCAAAAGAGTTTCGTGTCCGTGCAATCCGGCGGTGGCCTCGCCCAGCAGATTGGGCAAATCAGCTCTGGGCAGGCTGTTGGCAATATGCTCGGCTTGTTCCAAGCCATTACGAATAGCGGCAAGATCACGTGGACCGCCCCGATCAAGCGCAAGTCGCGAGATCGCGCGATCCAGATCGGGCACTTTGCGCAATGCGTCGCGCAGATCGCTCGACACTCGGGTGTGATCGATGGCAAAGCTGACGGCTTCCAGGCGGTTCTGAATCACATCCCGATTGCGCGATGGGCTGGAAAGCCGCCGCTCAAGCAAGCGTCCGCCGCCTGCTGTGACAGTTCGGTCAATCGCTGACAAAAGGGATCCGGCGCGCCCACCGCTGAGGGCATGGGTCAGTTCCAGATTGCGCCGGGTTGCGGCATCAATCTGCATGACGCCCCCTTGCGCTTCACGTTGAGGTGGGCGCAGCAGGGGCAGATTGCCCTTTTGAGTGATTTCCAGATATTCGACGATGGCACCCATTGCTGCCATCTCAACACGGGTAAACTGTCCGTAAGCCTCCAAGGTGTCGACGCCAAACAATGCGCAAAGCCGTCCTTCGCCACCGGTGCTATCAAACGCTGCGCGACCCAGCGGGGTCAGCGACCCACCGGATTCAGAGACTATTTCGCCCAAATCGGCATCAAATCCATCAGCGATGACCACCTCGCTGGGCATCAAACGGGCAAGTTCAGGGCCCAGCCGCACACGCGCCAACGGTGTCACATGAAACGCCCCGGTTGAGATATCAGACCATGCTAATGCGCCCTCGCCGCGCACTTCGGCAAAGGCGGCCAGGTAGTTGTGTCGCCGCGCATCCAGCAGGCTTTCTTCGGTGAGCGTTCCGGGTGTGACCAGTCGCACGACATCGCGTTTGACCACCGATTTCGACCCGCGTTTTTTCGCTTCGGCTGGATTTTCCATCTGCTCGCAGACGGCCACGCGGAATCCTTTGCGGATCAGCGTCAGCAGATAGCCCTCGGCGGAATGCACCGGCACGCCGCACATGGCGATATCTTCGCCCAGATGCTTGCCACGTTTGGTCAGGGCTATATCCAACGCCTCGGATGCGGCGACAGCATCGTCAAAAAACAGCTCGTAAAAATCGCCCATCCGGTAGAAGAGCAGGGCGTCAGGATAGCCGACCCTCAGTTCGAGATACTGGGCCATCATTGGCGTCACGGCAGATTTGGCAGATGTCACGTGTGTCCCCCATGCATTGCCGCAAACCTTACAAACGCAAGGACCTGTGCGAAAGCCAAAACCGCGTTCCGGTTGAGCCTGCTCAAAAGGCCAGCTATGCACGATGGAAATGCGATATTGATAGGTTGGCCAATGCCCAGACCCAAGTTTACCCCCGAAGAGGCGTTGGCCTTTCACCTTGAACCGACCCCCGGCAAGTTTGAAATCACCGCTACTGTTCCGATGACAACGCAGCGCGATCTGTCGCTGGCCTATTCTCCTGGTGTGGCAATCCCTTGTCTAGCCATCGAAGAGAACCCGGAAACGGCCTATGATTACACGAACAAGGGCAACCTTGTGGCTGTCATTTCTAACGGCACTGCGGTGCTGGGGCTGGGCAATCTGGGTGCGCTGGCCTCCAAGCCTGTGATGGAGGGCAAGGCGGTTCTGTTCAAACGCTTTGCCGATGTGAACTCAATCGATATCGAGCTGGACACCGAAGACCCCGATGCCTTTATCAATGCTGTCCGCCTGATGGGCCCGACCTTTGGCGGGATCAACCTGGAAGACATCAAGGCGCCGGAATGCTTCATCATCGAGCAGAAGCTGAAAGAAGAGATGGATATCCCGGTCTTTCACGATGATCAGCACGGCACGGCCGTGATCTGTGCGGCAGGGCTGATCAATGCGCTACATATCTCGGGCAAGTTGATCGAGGATGTGAGGATCGTCCTGAATGGTGCCGGGGCCGCCGGGATTGCCTGTATCGAGTTGTTGAAATCCATGGGCGCGCGGCACGAGAACTGCATCGCCTGTGATACTACGGGCGTGATCTATCAGGGCCGCAAAGAAGGCATGAACCAGTGGAAATCGGCGCATGCAGTGGACACCGATATGCGCACGTTGGTAGAGGCCATGAAGGGCGCTGATGTGTTCCTTGGCGTGTCCGTCAAGGGGGCCGTGACCGAAGACATGGTTGCCTCGATGGCCGATAATCCGGTGATTTTCGCCATGGCCAACCCCGATCCCGAGATCACACCGGAAGAGGCTCATGCCGTGCGTGAGGATGCCATCGTCGCCACCGGGCGCGGCGATTATCCCAATCAGGTCAACAACGTGCTGGGATTCCCCTATCTGTTCCGGGGCGCGTTGGATGTGCATGCCCGTGCGATCAATGACGAGATGAAGATCGCCTGTGCCGAGGCGTTGGCCAAGCTGGCGCGCCAAGATGTGCCCGACGAAGTGGCGATGGCCTATGGTCGCAAGCTGGCCTTTGGGCGCGATTACATCATTCCCGCGCCGTTTGATCCGCGCCTGATCCACACCATTCCGCCTGCCGTGGCCAAGGCGTGCATGGATACCGGCGCGGCCCGTCGCCCGCTGGTGGATATGGAAGCTTATGAACTGGCGTTGAAATCGCGGCTTGATCCCACTGCCACCGTGTTGCGCTCGATCAACGCGCGGGCACGCAATGCGCAGGCACGGATGATCTTTGCCGAAGGCGATGACCCCCGCGTATTGCGCGCCGCAGTGCAATATCAACGCAACGGTCTGGGTGAGGCGCTTGTGGTTGGCCGTGAGGCCGATGTGCGCACCAAGCTGGAAGCCGTAGGCATGGGCGATGCCACGTCCGAGTTGCACATCGTCAATGCCGCCAATTCCGAATACCTGTGGGATTACAAACGCTTTCTTTATTCCCGGCTACAACGCAAAGGGTTTGATCGTCAGGATGTGCACCGTCTTGCCGCGCGGGATCGCCATGTGTTTGCGGCCCTGATGCTGGCGCATGGGCATGGCGATGGTCTTGTCACCGGGGCGACGCGGAAATCGGCCTATGTGCTGGATCTCATCAACCACGTGTTTGATGCCACTGCCGAGCAAGGTGCGGTTGGCGTGACGGCGCTGCTGCATAAGGGCCGAATCGTATTAATTTCCGATACGTTGGTGCATGAATGGCCCGATCAATACGATCTGGCGAATATCGCCGAACGCTCGGCCAGCGTGGCGCGCCATCTGGGGCTTGAGCCGCGTGTGGCGTTTGTGAGTTTCTCGACCTTTGGATATCCGCGTTCGGAACGGGCCGAGAAAATGCATATGGCACCGAAGGTGCTGGAAGAACGTGGTGTGGATTTCGAGTTTGAAGGCGAGATGACGGTCGATGTCGCGCTGAATGTGCAGGCGGCGCTGGACAACTATCCGTTCCAGCGTCTGACCGGGCCTGCGAATATCCTCGTCGTCCCGGCGCGCCATTCGGCCTCAATCTCGGTCAAGCTGATGCAGGAAATGGCAGGGGCGACGGTGATTGGGCCGATCCTGACTGGTGTGGATGCCTCGATCCAGATATGTTCGCTGACCTCGACGTCAAATGATGTCCTGAACATGGCTATTCTCGCTGCGTGTAAGGTCGATTGAAGATCAAGGAGCGCGGCGATGATCTTTAACCTTGGCTCGATCAACGCTGATTACATCTACCGCGTTCCCCATCTGCCTGCGCCCGGTGAAACGCTGGCGGCGCAGAGCATGTCGCGTGGCTTGGGCGGCAAAGGGGCCAATCAATCTGCTGCGGCTGCACAGGCCGGATCACAGGTCAGCCATATCGGCGCAGTCGGTCCCGATGGCGGTTGGGCGGTTGAGGCGCTGATCGGTTACGGGGTTCTCACAACCCGGATTATCACGGTCGATACGCCTACGGCGCATGCCATCATCAATGTCGATGCTGTGGGCGAAAATGCCATTGTCATCTATCCAGGAGCAAATCAAAAACAGTCTCTAAACCGGCTTGAGATGGCTATTTCTGTCGCGTCTCCTGGCGATATCTTCCTGCTTCAGAATGAGACAAATCTTCAGGTTGCGGCCGCAGAAATGGCCCATCAGGCGGGTTTGTACGTCGTCTATTCTGCGGCACCGTTCTCGGCCGAGGCGGTGCAGGTTGTCATGCCCTTTCTCGACCTTCTCGTGATGAATACCGTTGAGGCCGTGCAGTTGACAACTGAATTAAGCCTTTCGCTTGATGATCTTCCTGTCCGCCAGCTTTTGATCACCCGTGGTGCGGATGGGGCAGACTGGATCGAGAATGGAGAGATCACCCATGTTCCTGCGTTCGCCGTGACCCCGGTGGATACCACCGGCGCCGGGGACTGTTTCATCGAATATGTCGCGGCGGGTTTGGATCAGGGGTTGTTGCCCAAGGATGCTATGCATCGCGCTGCAGCGGCCTCGGCGCTTCAGGTGCAACGCCCCGGCACGGCCGAAGCGGTCCCGACCGCGACCGAGGTGACCGAATTCCTGACCTATACTCCTCCGCCTGAATTGACCTGAGAATTTTTGTCGGTGAGTCGATTCGCCGCATATCGTTTTGTATCGGGACGTGCATCCTCCTGGCATGGTCAAACATCATAAGACATTCAGCCTCACATGCGAGGACCGCGCGGCGCTTGAAACGATTTGTCGTCGCCGTAAAGTGGACGCACTTGTGTGGAAGCGTGCCCGTGCGTTTTTGCTTCTGGATGCGGGCTATGATGCCAAATTGGTCTGCGGGATACTTGATATTGGCCCGACAGTTTTGACGGAGTGGCGATTTGCCTTTTCCGGTGCGGGGCTGTCGTTCTTTGGCCTGAAAGATTACAGCCAGCGGCAGGGACACTTGAGTGTTACGCAGGAGCAGGGGCTGAAAGCCCGTTTCACCGAAAACCCGGCACGGAACGTAGACGAGGTCTGTGCGTATGTTCCGGCGGAATACGGGCAGAGCTACAGTTCCTCGGGAGCCGCCAGGCTGATGCGTCGTCCGGGGTTTGAGTATAAAAAGCCACGATTGCCGCCTGCACAGGTGCGCATTCCGGTCTATGCGGCCGGTCATTCCGACAACATCCGGCCACCTAAACCGGGGCATCCGGTCACTTTTGGCGCGCCGCGTTGAGGCTTGAGGTTTCAACTATCATTTCGCGGCGGTTTCGTCACCTGATTTGGCCTCCTGCTTTCTGAACGATTGGCCTTCCAGCTCGACCCGGCAGGCGTTGTGTACGAGGCGGTCGAGGATGGCGTCCGCGAAGGTTGGTTCGCCGATGACATCGTGCCATGTGCCGATGGGCAACCGGCTGGTGATCAGGGTTGAGCCGGTGCCATATCGATCCTCGACGATCTCCATCAGATCACGTCGTTGGCTGGCATTGAGCCGGTCTGGTCCCCAATCGTCCGGAATGAGCAGTTGCGTCTTGGTCAGCGCTTTGAACAGACGAGGAAAGCGCCCATCACCGTGGGCCAGTTCCAATTCGTCGAACAGACGCGTCGTGCGCTTGTAGAGGGCGGTTGTACCTTCTCTGCAGGCCGCTTGCGCCAGAGCGCAGGCCAACCAGGTTTTGCCGACACCGCAGGGGCCTGTGATCATCGGGTTGCGTTTGTCGCGTATCCATTTGCCGGTGAGCAGGCTCTGGAAGAGCGCCCTGTCCAAACCTCGACGGGTTTTGTAATCCACGTCCTCTGGGGCAGCCCCGACATGGCGCGGGCGCGCGGTGCGCATCCGGCTTTCAAAGCGTTTTGTCTCTCGACTGGTGGCTTCACGGTCGATCAGCAACCCCAGCCATTCAGCATGGGTCAGGTCGGCGGTGCCGTCCTGTGTCTGCATCTCGGCAAAGGCTTCTGCCATGCCGTCGAGCCTGAGTGTTCTGAGCTGATCCAGTGTTGGATGATCAAGCATATTTTGTCCTCTTCAATGGAAGTATCCCGCGCCACGGATATTGGAGTGTGTGATCGTGGGGCCGTCCGTGGCGGGCTGGCGGCGTTGACGATCCAAACCATTCTTCAGAATGGAATGCAGGGATGAGTAGCTGTAGGCATTGATCTCGAGGGCACGTTCGCAGGCGCGATCAAGACGATCATTGCCAAAGCCGCGCGCCAATTTGAGCACCCCGAGGCAGGCACGATACGCTTGTTCGGGGTGGCGGCGCTTGCCCATCATGAGCGTCACGAACGTCGCGACATGGGGACCGATCCGGGCAGCGCGGGTGCGGATCACCTCGGGCGAGCAGTCCGCCCGGAACCGGTGATTGGGCGGCATGTGATCCCGGATGGTGGAATGCTGACGGTTTCCCGATGTTCTGGCATGGGCAGCAACCCTTTGACCCTTATGGAAGACTTCGACGGTACGGGCGGTGACGCACACCCATAGCTTCTGTTTGATCAGCGGGTGCGGCACCGAGTAGTAATGCCGGTCCACATCGATGTGGTAATCAATCCCCGCGCGCCGCAGTTTCCATTCCGCATAGACGTATGGTTCTGCGGGCAGCAGCTTCAACGCGGGTTTGTCCAGTGTCTCAAACAAAGCCCGGCGGCTGGCCCCAGGGTGCCGGGTGACCTTGCTGTTGAGGTGATCACGCAGGGGCCGGATCGCCGCGTTCAACTCATCCAGGCTGAAGAATGTCTGGTTGCGCAGGCGCGCCAAAATCCAGCGTTCGGCCAGCAAAACAGCACCTTCGACTTTCGCCTTGTCCTTCGGCTTACGCGGTCGCGCAGGAACGACGGCGGTATCGTAATGTGCCGCCATATCCCCATAGGTGCGATTGATCGCTGGATCATGGAAACAGGCTTTGATCACGGCGGCCTTGAGATTGTCAGGGACCACCTGCACAGGCACACCACCGAGGAATGCAAAAGCGCGGACGTGGCTGCTGATCCAGTCCGGCAGGCTCTGGGTCCAGGTTGCCTCGACATAGGTGTAGTTCGACGCCCCAAGGGCCGCGACGAAGATCCGGGCGGTGCGCACTTCGCCCGTCTCAGGGTAAACAACATCGACCGTGTGTCCCGCGTAATCGACAAACAGCCGCTCACCCGCAGGATGGCGCTGACGCATCACCGGCGACAAGCGACCCTCCCAGCGGGTGTAGAGTTCGCAGTACCGGCTGTATCCGTAGCCATCGGGATAGACGCCGCGATACTCTTCCCACAGCAATGCCAGTGTCACACCTTTGCGACGAAGTTCCGCGTGAACATAAGCCCAATCGGGTTGTGGGATCGCCCGCGTCGACGCGCCAGGTTGATGCGGAAAGATCTGCTGCTCAAGATCAACATCAGACAGATCATCGGGCAAAGGCCAGACCAATCCGGCCACATCCGCGCCCCGGAAATACTCCGATACTGTCGCACGCCCCAACGACAGGCTCTGCGCCACCTGACGCCCTGAAAATCCATCTGCTCGAAGCCGCAGGGCTTCCCGTATCTTGCGCATCGACAATCTCTGCATCGCGCCACCTCCCATTCAAAAAGAACGGCAAGGTAGCCAGTTAAAGATCGCCTCAAAACAGACGCCAAACCCCCGGATCAGGGGTGGCCGGATGCCCCGGTTTGAGTGGCCGGGTTAAATCGGAATGCGCACACAGGCCGATGAAGTCAAACAGGCGGCGTTTATCGCCATGTATGAAGCTTTGCTGTCCGGGTTGGGGGCGGATGAGATGGTGGTCTTCTCCGATGCTGTGCATCCGGAGCATCGGAGCCGTCCCGCCCATGGCTGGTTCCCGAAGGGGCAAAAGACGGCCCTGAAGGCAACATCGGGGCGCAGGCGCCTCAATATTCAGGGCGCGCTCGATCCTGAAACGTTCCGGTTCACCTTTGTGGAAGGCGGGAAGATCAATGCCCGAACAACACGGGCCATGCTGGAAAAGCCGGAGCGCAACAACCCGAGCATGGCGACAATCCATGTCTTTCCCGACAACGCCCGCTATCACCACGCCAAAATACTCCAGCCCTGGCTCGAGAGTTCTGAACGCCGTGTGAAGCTGCACTTTTTGCCGCCATATGCACCCCACCTCAATCCGATTGAACGTCTCCGGGGCGTCATGCACAAATGGGTCACCCACAATCGTCACTACGCCACATTCGATCAGTTCACAGAGGCCATTCCTGACTTCTTCCGAAAAACCTTACCGGCAAAATGGACCGGGTTCCGGGACACCGTCACAGACAACTTCCGCGTTGTCCCGTTCAAGGATTACAAACTGATCCCGGCTTGAAAATCCGGCCCAATTCGCCCCGTATCGTTTTGCATCGGGACGTGCATCATCCTGGCATGGCCTCATAAAACACTGCCGCCTCACATGCGGGGACCGCGCGGCGCCTGAAGCGATTTGCCGTCGCCGTAAAGTGGACGCACCCGTGAGAAAGCGTGCGCGCGCGTTTTTGCTTCCGGATCCAGGCTATGATACCCGATTGGTCTGCGGGATACCTGATATCGGTCCGACGGTGACGGAGTGGCGGTTTGCCTTTTCCGGTGCGGGACTCTCGTTCCCCGGCCTGAAAGATTACAAACTGATCCCGGCTCAAAATCTCAGGCCAATTCAGGCGAAGGAGTATAGTTGGTGTATTTCTTGGCAAAGGGCGCGTCGGCCCCCCAAAGCGCTTTCACTTTCGCGTCCCGCCCACAGGCCACACGATAAGCCTTGTAGGCCGATGATTGCCTTTTAGGGCCAAAGCGGGTCACCACCAGTTTGGTGCCCTTATAGTAATCCTGATGATATTGCTCGGCTTCAAAGAAGGGCGATGCCTGCAAAATCGGGGTGACGATCTTGCGGCCCAAAGCGGCTTGCGCTTCGGTCTTGGCTTTCTCTGCCGAGGCTTTTTGCGCTGAGTCAGAGACGAAAATGGCGGTGCGATAGCTATCGCCGCGATCACAGAACTGCCCTCCGGCATCTGTCGGATCGACCGAGCGGAAGAACAGGTTCAGCAGCTGATCGCGTGACACTTTGCCAGGATCGAAGGTGATTTTTACTGCCTCATAGTGGCCGGTGCCCCCTTTGGTCACCTGCTTGTAAGTCGGGTTATCCCTGGTCCCGCCGGTATAGCCCGAGACCACCTCTTTTACGCCGCGCACTGACTCGAAATCTGATTCGACGCACCAGAAGCATCCCCCGGCGACCACCAATTCTTCGCTGCCTGCTGCCTTGGCCGCGCCGCCATGGGCCATAAGGCCGATAGTGATCAGACCCGCCAGCATGGCCGCTTTGATTTCCCGAAATTTGAGTTCCATGAAACAACCCTCCGTTTCTAACCCCTGTCTGCCCTGAATTTCCGCGCTGGCAAATTCACAACCCTGCGATGTCACAGCTTGGTGAAACGATTTTACCTCTTGGCATGGTTTGTTACGGTGCCTAGCCTCGCGAAAAAAGGGGACGCCATGACCGACCATCAAACAACGCACCAAGCGGCAGAGGATGCGCGTAATGACAGCATCCAGATTTGGCTGAATGGTCGGATTGTGCCGAAGGATCAGGCGCTGGTGAGCGTGTATGACAGCGGTTTTATGCTGGGCGATGGCGTGTGGGAGGGGTTGCGGCTTTATAACGGCACATGGGCCTTTGCGAATGAGCATCTGGATCGGTTGTTCGAGGCGGCCAAGGCGATTGATCTGGACATCGGTATGACCCGAAAACAGGTGTTTCAGTCTGTATTAGACACACAATCAGCCAATGAAATGACCACGGATGCCCACGCGCGACTGATGGTGACACGCGGTGTCAAAACCCGCCCATTTCAGCATCCGTCCCTGTCGCAGCAAGGGCCGACGATGACGATTATCATGGAGCATTCCACGCCCAAGATCGCCCGCCCCATCAACCTGGCCACGGTGCCTCATATCCGTGGCCTGCCGATGACGCAGGATCCCAAGCTGAATTCCCATTCCAAGCTGAATTGCATTCTGGCCTGCATCGCCGCCGAAAAGGCCGGGGCGGACGAGGCATTGATGCTGGACATCCATGGATTTGTGAACACCACCAACGCCTGCAACTTTTTCATTGTCGGCAAGGGCGAAGTTTGGACCAGTACCGGCGATTACTGCATGAACGGTATCACTCGCCAGAAGGTAATCGACCTGTGCCGCGCCAACGACATCCCGGTGCATGAGAGGAACTATTCGCTGGTTGATACCTACGGCGCGGACGAAGCGTTTTTGACCGGGACGTTCGGGGCACAAACGCCGGTCGGAAAGATTGACGGGCGCATGATTGGCGAGGGTCAGCAAGGGCCGATCACGACCCGCATTCAAGAGCTATACAAATCTCTCATCCAGCAGGAAACGATCTGATATGCGTATCGCAATGTGGTCCGGGCCGCGCAATCTGTCGACGGCGATGATGTACTCCTTCGGCGCTCGGGCAGATATGGCTGTTGTTGATGAGCCGTTTTATTCTGCCTATCTGACCCAGACCGGGTTTGAGCATCCCATGCGGGATCAGATCATCGCCTCGCAACCCGCTGACCCCGCAGATGTTGTCAGCGATCTTCTGGGGCCAGTGCCGCAAGGCAAGACGCATTTCTATCAAAAACACATGTCACAACATATGATCGCAGGCATGCCGCGTGACTGGATTGATCAGGTCACCGACGTTTTCCTGATCCGCCATCCCGCCCGTGTCGCAGCCAGTTTTTCGGCCAAATATGACAACCCGACGCTGGCGGATATCGGCTTTGTCCAGCAGGCCGAACTGTTTGATCAGCTGACCGAGGCGGGAGCCAAGCCGATTGTCATCGACAGCCATGATATCCGTAGCGATCCCGAAGGGATGTTGAGGCGACTTTGTGAGGTGCTGGGCCTGCCCTGGGACGACGCGATGCTGCATTGGCCCGCAGGGGGACATGCGCAAGATGGGGTTTGGGCGAAGCATTGGTATGGGGCGGTTCATCGCTCGACCGGATTTGCCGCCGCAGAGGGAGATTTGCCTTTGTTAGAGACTGATCAACAGTCGCTGTGTGATGCTGCGATGCCCGCCTATGAACATCTGAAACGACACAAGATCTGATCTTTTCCCCGTAAAATTCCACCGATAAACTCCCATATCGAAGCCATGAACAGGCGTGGTTTTGGAAAAATGGTGGTCGGAACAGGCGTTGCTGCGGCGGTGCCAGTGTCCGGTGTGGCAGCAGCGGCGGCGGCGCAGGCAAACCGTAGCAAGTACATTTTCGCCGTGGCTTTGGCCCATGCGAAAACCGATGTTTCGGCCGAGATGATCTCGGAAACCTTCAAGATCAGGCCCGGAACGGCCCGACAGCTTTTCTCAAAACTCGTGAAGAACGGTGTGGTCGACGTCCCCAATACTCACGGTGTTGCGCGGCTGGTCGAACCTTTGCAACGGATCGTCCCACAGGTGGTGGAGTACAACCCTGCGGGTGGCTATGTGGTGAAAGGGCGGCTGGACCAACTGACGGCCAAAGCCAAAGAGGCCGCCAAGAGGTTGCATGAGGATGATGTGTCCGAGGACGGCCCGGACGATGCCGGGCCCGACGATGAAGTTGAAATCAGCCTTTCAGCCGACGATCCCGCGCCGCAATCAGCTTGAGCCGGAGAGCGTTCAGTTGAATAAACCCGGCGGCGTCCTTCTGATCGTAGGCCCCTGCATCATCCTCGAACGTTACATGATCCTCGGAATAGAGCGAGTGATCCGACCAGCGACCAACCGTGCGGGCGGACCCTTTGTAGAGCTTCAGGCGCACCGTGCCGGTGACATGGGTTTGCGAGGCGTCAATCGCGGCCTGCAGCATCTCGCGCTCGGGGCTGTACCAAAAGCCGTTATAGATCAGCTCGGCATATTTCGGCATCAGCTCGTCTTTCAGATGCATCGCGCCGCGATCCATCGTGATGGATTCGATGCCACGGTGCGCCTCCAAAAGGATGGTACCGCCCGGGGTTTCGTAAATCCCACGCGACTTCATGCCGACAAAGCGTCCTTCGACCAGATCAAGCCGCCCGATCCCGTGTTTGCCGCCCAGCTCGTTCAGTTTGGTTAGCACGGTTGCGGGGCTCATCGCCTCGCCATTGATGCTGACGGCATCACCCTTTTCAAAACCGATCTCGACAAATTCGGCCGTGTCGGGCGCATCCTCGGGATGGATGGTGCGCTGATAAACGTAATCAGGAGCGGCCTCGGCCGGGTCTTCCAATACTTTGCCCTCAGATGAGGTGTGCAGCAGATTGGCATCCACCGAAAACGGCGCTTCGCCGCGCTTGTCTTTGGCGATCGGAATCTGGTTCTTTTCGGCGAAGTCGATCAGTTTGGTGCGGCTGGTCAGATCCCACTCGCGCCAGGGCGCGATCACCTTGATCTCGGGGTTCAGCGCATGAGCGGCCAGCTCGAACCGGACCTGATCATTGCCTTTTCCCGTGGCGCCATGGGCGACCGCATCGGCTCCGGTCATCTCGGCAATCTCGACCAACCGTTTGGAAATCAGCGGACGTGCGATGGAGGTGCCCAGCAGATAGAGCCCCTCATAGACCGCATTGGCGCGGAACATCGGAAAGACGAAATCACGCACAAATTCTTCGCGGACATCTTCGATGTAGATGTTTTCAGGTTTGATCCCAAGCAGCTCGGCCTTGTCACGGGCCGGGTCCAGTTCTTCTCCCTGACCCAGATCGGCGGTAAAGGTGGTCACCTCGCAGCCGTATTCGGTTTGCAGCCATTTCAGGATGATCGACGTGTCCAGACCGCCGGAATAGGCCAGGACAACTTTCTTGGGTGCGGACATGTTGGTTCCCCGATAAGTGACGGTTGCGACATAGCCGGAAACCCAGGGGCGGGCAAGGTGGTGTTGGTTGACCTGCAACACCACCATGATACGTGTAGCGCGTTGTTGTTATTCAATCAGAAGGTTTGTCATGAAGGGCTGGAAGTTGTTCGAGCATTCTGTGCTCATGGTGTTGCGCAATGGAAAAGAAGCCTTGCGCATCTGTCTTGTCCCGGTTTTGCTGGCTTTGTTGGCAGCGCTTCTGCTTGTTGGCCCCTTTTTCAATACTCAAGGCCAAGTGCCGCGACCTACAGCCGGACTGGGCCTGAGATTTCTCCTTTTGTGGTTGATTGCAGTGAACTGGCACCGTTTTGTCCTTCTGGAAGAACATCCAGAGAGTTGGATTCCCAAAATATCGACTGGTTTGGCGCTTGGCTATTTTGGGCGCTCACTGTTGTTGGGTTTGCTGATCACTGCGGTTCTTGTTCCATTCCTTATGATGGGGCTTTCTTTTGTTAGATCCCCCACAAATGCCATGGCGTTTTCTGCGATACTGGGTCTGGTTGGGAGTTATTTGTTTTTTCGGTTTGCCGCTATTCTACCCTCTGGTGCGGTGGGAAAACCCATACGTATGACTGGACCCGGTGGTGCGTGGCAATCGACCAGCAAAGAGCCGGGCGCAATTGCCACGCTTGTCGTGATAGCAACTGTTGTGAGCCTGTTGATTCAGCTGATCGGGCTGGTGCCTGGTTTCGGCAAAGGGATCGGCGTGGCGCTGAGTGTGATTTTCGCCATGGTCAACCTGTCGATCCTGACCACCTTGTATGGCCATTATGTCGAAAATCGCCCGATTGACTAACCCGGGCGGTTGCGCCACTCAGGCCGGATGACCCGTTTTCAGGACCAAGCCCGCGCCGCCGAGGTCGCCATGCGCGACGTGTTTGACGCCACGCCGTTGCAGCGCAACGATCATTTGTCGAAATACTATGGTGCCGAGGTTTTGCTGAAACGCGAAGACCTCACACCGGTGCGATCTTACAAGCTGCGCGGCGCGTTCAATGCGATGCGCAAGCATCTGGCCGCGCATCCTGACACGATCCAATTTGTTTGTGCCAGTGCCGGAAATTATGCGCAGGGCGTGGCGTTCATGTGCCGGTATCTTGGGGTGAAGGGCGTTATTTTTATGCCGATCACCACACCACAGCAGAAGGTTCTGAAAACCCAAACTTTTGGTGGCGATGCCGTAACGATCCGTCTGACCGGAGATTACTTTGACGACACGCTGCATGCGGCTCAAGGCTACTGCGCCGAGGCCCATGGGCATTTCCTGTCGCCCTTTGATGATGAGGATGTGATTGAAGGCCAGGCCTCGGTCGCGGTTGAGATTGAACAGGCGCTGGGCGGGATGCCGGATCATATCATTATGCCGGTTGGCGGGGGCGGGTTGTCGGCGGGCGTGCGCAGTTATGTGGGTGATGGCTCTCGGATTACCGTGGTCGAGCCATCGGGTGGGGCCTGTTTGAAAGCGGCGCTGGAGACCGGAGCACCCGTGAAACTCCCGCATGTGGACACATTTGCCGACGGTGCGGCCGTGGCGCAGATCGGGCACAAGACATTTGCGCGTTTGGCGGATTTGCCGATATCGGAGGCCCGGACTGTCAGCGAAGACCGGCTGTGCACCACGATGATCGAGTTTCTGAACATCGAGGGCATCGTGCTGGAACCTGCGGGCGCGTTATCTGTGGACGTGTTGAAAGACATGGCCGACGAGATTCGCGGTAAAACAGTGGTCTGTGTCACATCCGGTGGCAATTTCGATTTTGAGCGACTGCCCGAAGTGAAAGAACGCGCGCTGCGCTATTCCGGTGTGAAGAAGTACTTTGTTCTGCGGATGCCGCAACGCCCCGGTGCGTTGAAGGATTTCCTGGGCAGCCTTGGACCAGATGACGATATTGCGCGGTTTGAATATCTCAAGAAATCAGCACGCAATTTCGGGTCAGTCCTGATCGGTATCGAAACCAAAGACCCGGCGAATTTTGAAAGATTGTTCGCGCGGCTTGAGGCGGATGGATTTGAATACCGTGACATCACAAACGATCCGGTGCTGTCAGAATTCCTGATCTAGAGTGCTTTTGCTCTTTGCAGCTATTGGTGCAATCCCAAACGCCTCAGGTTGCGAATTTTGCCTCAAGTGCGCCCAGAAAGTTAGCCTTTGACGCTTCATAGCACCCAACGACCTTTGACAGATCAATCTCATCATAAGACCCGGCCGAAGCCGCCTTTTCTCCGGCCTGACAGAATCGTTGCAAAATCGGCAAAGCCAAGGTTCAGCGCGCTCCCTTTGAGGAAGTGTAATTTCGCCTCAAGCGCCTCATTTTCAACGCCATCGCGCAACGCGCTGATTTCTTCCTCGACCTCTTCGAGAAAGATTTCCACAATCTCGCCAAAATCCTCTGCGCCGATTTCATCGCGCAACTCAGAGACACGGGTCCAGTCGATCATCCTAGATCCTCCAGAAAGTTACCGGATAGCGTGGCGACATAAGGTAAGGCTCAATTAGCCGCAAAAATTCACGAGCGCCCTGTTTTGGCACCTGATGCTTTGTTGGCAACCATTCCAATTTGATGCGGCATGGTTGATCTTCGCCCTGATTTTGCATCGGGCGCTCCTGTCTGGCGGTTTGGTAATTTGGCGGTTGGTTTTTTGTGTGGGCGGGGCGTGTTGATCAGCGTCAGACAGGGTGAGGCGGCGGCAGTGCCCCAGGCAACAGGCCGATCAGCGACTTGCGCGGGCATGAAGCCGGCAATGTCATCACGATCCCGGTTTTTTCTCGACGATGGTTGCCGCGAGACTGACCGGATGCTGGCGCAGGGTATCGAACCGGGCATGCCGCCATCGGGACCGTTTTGGACAAGCGGCCCGGAGTGTCCACCAGATCCAACAGGCACAGCCATGCAGCACAAGCCGCATCTGATTGGCTGACGCCCTGGTGCAGGAGGTACGGTCCGAGGCGAGATGGGTCTTCCATCCCTTGATGTGGTTCTCGGCCTGACCACGGGCAGAATAGATTTTCCCGCAGAGATGCCTGCCACGCCCGCCGTCGGGATTGGTCACGATGTAACGAGTGTCCCGCCCCCGGGAACTGACCTCGACACGGGCTGCCACGCGGCGGGCTTTTGACCGGGACCCAGCCGCACAGGCGAATGTTTTGAACCGTCTGACCTTCTGGCCGGCATTGCGCGCATATCGGGTTGCCGTCGATGCCTCCAACGCCTGAACCTCCTCCTGAAGGCGCGCATTGCGGCTCAGGCCAAAGACATGGCGCAGGCCCGGCCGGTCACACAGGTCCAGAACCTCTGGCCCGCAATAATGGCTGTCCGCGCGCGGCAGGATCCCGGTCCTGGGCCAGTGCTTGCGGATCTCCCGGATCAAGCGGCGCAGATGTGCGGCGCTTTCCGCCCCCCCGGGGCGGCGCGCCGGGCGCGGCAAGGCCCCGGCCAACCGTCCATCACCATCGAAGACGACGATGGGTTGGAAGCCATATTCATCATGGTATGAGTTGAACAGGCGCAACTGCCGGTGCCCGTGGAGCGCGTCAAAAGTGTCGTCGATGTCCAGCACGATCTGCCCGGGCACACGCGCAAAGGATTGGCGATGGAAACGAACCATGCTGCGTGCCATCCGGATCGGATCACGCACGTCGGGCAGGTTTTCCATCCGCGGGATTGTGGGCTGCGGGCACAGCGCCGCACCCGTCTCCGGGTTGCGCTCGGGCGCGATCCTGAAGGACGGGTCATGGCGCGGATCAGCGGCGTCATTGCCATCCCCATACCCCGCCGCAATCATCATGATCCGGAAACGGATGATGTCCTCCAGGCTATGCCTGACCTTCCCGGGATCGCGCAGGTCCGTGAGGCAGGACGACAGAAGACCCGCCATGTCGTGCCGGCGTTCCACCTCCCGCAAAAGCGCCAGGCCGGCATCGGAACTCATCTCCGCGCCGTCGAAATTGAGCGGCACAGGCTTGCCATTCACGGGTGACAAAACCGGCGCGGCCGGGGTAAACCGCTTCATGGTGAGGTGTGGCTCCTGAAAACTGCGCTTTTTCGCATCGACAGCAAAAATACAGCTTTCCAAAAGGTTACGCTACCATCACCAACCCCTCAAGAATAATTCGGGTTAGCATTGATTATGCGTGGCGTGTTACAGGCAGGATGCCTGCGGCGGCGGCAAGTATCGTGCGCGGCGTTTGGTGGCTCGGAAGGACGGCGGGGTGGAACCACCGAAGGCAGCTGTCCAGGTATTTGGTCGCGATGCCCCGATGGCGGCGCGGAAAGGTCTTTAACCGCTCATGCCGACTGTTCACGGTTTGAATGTGCAATTCACCACGGACACGTTCTCCGGCGGTCCGGTCGAGACTTTCATGGCTGACGCCCGTTTCTGCGGCGCAGGGCGGGTAGCCGGTGCAGCCATCGGTCACCGGGAGAGCGTCCCCATCAAGACGTGGCTGCAGAACCGTTTTGAGATGTTCGGCTGTCACCGCAGGCAAGACAGCACTGATGGCGGTGCCTGATCGGTCGACCGCAACGGGGACCGGAACCTGCTCCTTCGACAATCCGCGTTTTGAGGCCTTTCCCCCGCGTTTGCGGGCTTTTCGAGAGAGATTACGGTCCCCTTTCCGGCTGCGCGGAAAGAACGTCCCGTCGGCTTCGACGATTCCGCACAGCTTGACCGCACCGACCGTTACGGCCTCGGGAAAGCGATGACGCCAACGAAAAGCTGTGGTGTCGGCCACCATACAACGCCCGTCGGACGCCTTTACCGTTTCGCCGTCGCGCAGGGAAGCTGCGAACCCTGCCCATCTGTCCCTGTGGCGCAAGCGGGCAGGCGGCGTCCCGGTCAGCGCGTTGAAGGTTTTGCGACAGCCTTTGCAAAAGAACCTCGTCAGGCCACTTGCATGGCCCCTGATGATCGCACCGCCCGAAGCACAGTGCGGACAGATACGCCCCTCGCGAACATTCGCCTCAGGGAGATCGATCACGCTTTCCAGCGACGAAACCCCGGCAACGAGCCGTCCGGTTTCAGCCCGTTGTTTCGATGAAAGGTCGTCGGTCTCGTTGAGCCACACCAAAAAAGCTTGATGATCCATGTGCCGCACCCCATAATTTTGTTCATGGTGTGTTCTATTACAGGTTGGCACGCATAATCAATGCTAATTGAGCCTAAGGTCAGGGGTATCGCATGAATAGCATCTTTTGGTTTGCCTTGATCTTCTATCTCTGATTCAGTTTTCCAAAGTTTATGTCTGGAGGGCGCTGTTTTGGAAAATACCGTGTTGTTTCAATCTTTTGCCTCGTCGATTTCTGATCCCCGCCAGGAGACGAAGGTGTTGTATCCACTTGATGGGATTCCGCTTTTGAGCCTGTGCGGAGTGGTGTCGGGGTGTGGGAGTTTTGTCGATGTTGCCCTTTATGGCGAGGAAAAGTCGGGTTTCCTGCGCAAGTTGGCTACGTTTGAGCATGGCATACCCTCCCGTGACACGCTTTCGACGGTGTTTCGGGCGCTTGATCCTGAAGAGTTCAACGCAGCCTTTGCCGCGTGGGCGTCCGGGTTGGCCGGGCGCGTTGGAGGAACGGTCGTTGCCATTGACGGCAAGACAGCGCGAGGCTCAAGGGCCGGTGGTGAAACGCCTCTGCATCTGATCCCGGCCCGGTGTAACGATCTACGCCTCGTGCCCGGCCAGCAAGCCGGCGCGCACAAAAGGAACGGGATCAGGGACATCCCCGTTCTCCTGGATTTGCTCTTCCTGGAGGGCGCGGTCGTGACGCTGGATGCGATGGGGCGCCAACGTGAGATCGCCTGCAAAATCCGTGACAAGGGTGCTGACTATGTGCTGGCCCTGAAGGGCAATCAGGGGCTTCTCCATGAAGACGTGAAACTGTGGTTCGAAGAACAGGATCGGGAAAACACAGAATCACTACAGACGGTTGACGGCGACAAGGGCAGGATTGAAACGCGAACATATACCCAATGCGACGCCATCGGCCGGTTGAAAAAGCGCCATCCCCATCGGGAGGGGTTGGTCAGCATTGGCCGCGTCGTCCCGCTTCGGGAAAGTGGCGGGAAGACGACACGGCAAACGCGGTACTTCATCCCGTCCCTGCCAAAAGACGCCGCGCGCTTTGCCCATGCCGTACGCTCTCACCGGGGAATTGAAAACCGCCTCCACCGGGTGCTTGATGTCACCTTCCGCGATGACGACAGCCGGATACGAAAAGATCACGCACCCGCCAACTTCGCCGTCATCAAGCACATCGCAATGAATTTGCTCAACAAAGCAAAAAGCGAGAACTCCCTCGGAGGAATGCGGAAAAAGGCAGGCTGGAACAACCGCTTCCCGCTTCAAATCCTCGCGCCGTGAAACTCATGCGATTCCCCTGAGCCTAAGGTAAAGAAACCCTGTCGGCCCGCTGGAAAATTCTGCGCAATTTTAACATTCACCTGTCATTAAACCTGACGTTCTAGGCATGGCAAAAATGTAAGAGTGAGTAGCGTGCAAACCCAGGTCAAAACCCCCGCCAGGCCCCTCGACGATCCCGGTGTCATCCAA
This sequence comes from Roseovarius sp., assembly GCA_965207105.1. GTDB lineage: Bacteria > Pseudomonadota > Alphaproteobacteria > Rhodobacterales > Rhodobacteraceae > Roseovarius. The sequence continues at coordinate 130,300 of CBDBLS010000036.1, forward strand.
GATGTCTTGGTTGTGGATGACAGCCGATCGCAGCGCCGTATCGTCAGCGCCTATCTCAAACGCTGGGGTTTTTCCGTGCGCGAGGCCAATTGCGCCGATGCGGCGTTGGATCTGTGCCGTGACGTGCCGCCCGATCTGGTGCTGAGCGATTGGATGATGCCGGGGATGAGCGGGCCAGAGTTCTGTCGTGAATTCAGAGAGCTGTCCCGTGACACCTATGGGTACTTCATTCTTCTGACGTCAAAGAGTGAAAAGAACGACATTGCCCGGGGTCTTGATGCCGGGGCTGACGATTTCCTGACCAAGCCAATCAATGCCGCCGAGTTACGCGCGCGCATCGCCGCCGGTGAACGCATTCTGCGAATGGAGCGGGAACTGACCGAGAAGAACCGGTTGGTCAAATCGACCTTGGACGAGTTGCAATCGCTCTATGACTCGCTGGACAACGATCTGATTGAGGCCAAGAAGCTGCAACAATCGCTGGTCCGCGACTGGCATCACGACTTTGGCTATGCCGAACTGTCATTGATGCTGCACTCCAGTGGCCATGTGGGCGGTGATCTTGTCGGGATGTTCCCGGTCAGTGACACGCGCATCGGGATTTACGGGATTGATGTGTCTGGTCACGGGATCAGTTCGGCCTTGATGACCGCGCGATTGGCCGGGTACCTGTCAGCCAGTGCCCCGGATCAGAATGTGGCGCTCAAACGCACGCCCTTGGGTACATATGTACCGCGCCCGCCCGCGGAAACAATTGCGATGCTCAATCAACTGATCCTGAACGAGATTGAGACCGAGCACTATTTCACTATGCTGTTGGCGGATGTTTCCCTGATACCGGCAGGATCGTGATGGCGCAGGCCGGGCATCCTTATCCGGCGTTGCAGCGCGCTGACGGACGGGTGGAAATGATCGGCGTTGGCGGTTTGCCCGTAGGTCTGATTGAAGGCGCTGAATATGATGAATTTGAGGTGACGTTGTCTGCCGGTGATCGGCTGATGATTCATTCGGATGGGATTGTCGAATGTGCCGATCCCCAGGGTGAGCTGTTTGGCGATGACGGGATTGCCAAGATGATGGGGCAGTTGCGCCAGACACATAGCATGGCCTGTCTAGAGTCCATTGTCTGGAAACTGACGGAATTCGCGGGCGATCAGGATTTCGGTGATGATGTCTCGGCTGTATTGCTGGAATTCAAGCCAAGCCCCCGGAACTTCTAGCCAGTAAAGCGCCTGACAAAATCGGCGTCACCGTCATTACCGTCATTGTAGAGGTCATTGATCGCCTGTGCCGGGCTGGACCAAAGCGGTGTGTGATCCGGCTCGGTCGGGGGGCCGACCTGCATGGCGGGGCGTGCCATATAGATCGTGCACAGCTTTTCGGCCCACATGTCATATTCCGGCATATAGGTGAACCGACGGAATGCGCCCAGACGCCGGGCCTGGCCAATGGACCAGCCGGTTTCTTCCATCACTTCGCGATGGAGCGCATGAATGGGCGACTCGCCCGGATCAATCCCGCCACCGGGCAATTGCACCTCAAAATGCGGATTGCCCTGATAGGTCAGCAACAGCTGTCCATCACGCGGCAGGATCGCATAGACCCCGGGCCGTCTTTGGTAGCGCACCCCTGACGTGGGGCTTTTGCCGTAACGTTTGATCATCCTGCCACCCTTGGAGCCCGCCTTGCCCTGCCTATATAGACGCGATATGCCAAGAACCGGCGCAATAGGAAACCCCATGACACTTGGACAGAAAATCGCCTGGGACGACACCGTTTTGCCGTTCCAGCTGGACGCATCAGATATCCGTGGCCGCGTGGCGCGGTTGGATGGGGTACTGGATGGTATCCTGAAACAGCATGACTACCCTGCGCAGGTTGAGGCTTTGGTGGCCGAAATGGCCTTGCTGACCGCGTTGATCGGCCAGACGATCAAGCTTCGCTGGAAGCTGTCGCTGCAGGTGCAATCCAAAGGCCCGGTGCGGATGATCGCCACCGATTACCTTGCTCCGGAAGGCGAGGACGAACCCGCGCGTATCCGCGCCTATGCCAGTTTCGATGCCGACCGTCTGACAGATGGCACCCCGTTTGAGCAGGTGGGCGAGGGGTATTTCGCCGTGCTGATCGATCAGGGCAAAGGCAACACTCCCTATCAGGGGATCACCCCTATTGCCGGGGACAGTCTGAACGCCTGCGCCGAAGCGTATTTTGCCCAGTCCGAGCAGTTGCCGACACGGTTCGCCCTCAGCTTTGGCCGCTCGACCGAGGCGGGCGGTAGTGAGCATTGGCGCGCCGGCGGTGTCATGTTGCAACATATGCCAAAGACCTCTCCCTTTGCGACGGGTGGCGGCTCGGGCGAGGGTGGTTTGCTGGATGCAGCGGATATCCTCGATGGTGACGAGGGTGAAAACTGGACCCGCGCCAACATATTGCTGGACACGGTTGAGCAGCTGGAACTGGTTGGTCCCTCTGTGGCGCCGACCGATCTTCTGGTCCGCCTGTTTCACGAGGAAAGCCCCCGTGTGTTTGACGCACAATCGGTGAAATTCGGTTGTACCTGCAGTGAAGACCGCGTGCGCAGCAGCTTGTCGATTTACTCGGCCCGCGACATCGAAAAGATGACCACGGATGAGGGTCTGGTGACGGCTGATTGCCAATTCTGCGGTGCGCATTATCGGATGGACCCTAAATCTGTAGGGTTTGAGGTCGAGGAACCTGCCGGTGGGGATGGCTGATTCGCTTGATCCCATCCGCACCGCATTGGCGGCCGCGCCCGGCAATGCGTCGTCGGATTACGATCTGAACCCCGACGTGGTGTTGCCGCCAGGCCGCCGTCTGCGTCCTGCCGGTGTGCTTGTCCCTTTGTTGATGCAGGGGGATCAGGCGCGTCTGATTCTGACCAAGCGATCCTCGGCGCTGAAACACCATCCGGGGCAAATCGCCTTTCCGGGCGGCAAGCAGGATGAGGGTGATGCCGATGTGATCGCCGCCGCCCTGCGCGAGGCGGATGAGGAAATCGGCCTTGATACGGGCAATGTCGAGGTGTTGGGCACCATGGCTGCCCATGAAACTGTGACCGGATTTGTCGTCACGCCGGTGGTTGCCCGGGTGCGCGATGATTTCATCCCTGTGCCGGAGGCGGGCGAGGTAGAGGATGTGTTTCAGGTGCCGCTGGATCACGTGATGTGCCGGGCAAATTACTCGGTTCAGGCACGGCGATGGCGGGGCAGTCTGCGTTACTATTACACAGTTCCTTTCGGACCCTATTACATCTGGGGGGCGACGGCGCGCATTTTGTGGGCGCTGGCCGATGCGGTGGACCGGTCATGAAGATCAGCGGCGACTGGATTGACGTTCCGGCCACACAAGCAGTTTTTGCGGCGTTGGAGCAAGCAGACCATCAGGCGTTTTTCGTCGGTGGGTGCGTGCGCAACGCGCTATTGGATGCGCCGGTCAAGGACATCGACATTGCCACCGACGCCCTTCCCAATCAGGTGATGGATCTGGCGCGCGCGGTCAAGTTGAAGGCCATCCCCACCGGGATCGACCATGGCACCGTTACAGTTATGTCCGGTGGCATCCCCCACGAGATCACGACCTTCCGCCAGGATGTGCAGACCACGGGCCGTCATGCCACTGTCGCCTTTGCCAGGGACATGACACAGGATGCACGGCGGCGCGATTTCACGATGAACGCGCTTTATGCCCGCGCGGATGGCACGGTGATTGATCCTCTTGGCGGATTGGATGACCTGCACGCGCGCCGGGTGCGATTTATCGAAGACCCTGCGCAACGCATAAAAGAGGACTATTTGCGCAGCCTGCGGTTTTTCCGGTTCCATGCGTGGTATGGCGATCCTGAGGGTGGCATGGATACCGAGGCGCTGGATGCCATTGCCCGCCATCTTGAGGGGCTGGAAACACTGTCGCGCGAACGTGTCGGTGGCGAGGTGACACGCCTTTTGGGTGCCCCTGATCCGGCACCGGCTATGGCCGCAATGCGCAGCACCGGTGTGCTGCAGGTGATTTTGCCCGGCGCCGAGGATCGCGCGCTGGCACCGCTTGTGCATTTGGAGCAACAGCTTGAGCTGACCCCGGATGCGATGCGCCGTCTTGCGGCGATTGGCGGGCAGGATGTGGCGGATCCGTTGAGGTTGAGCAAGGCAGAGGCCAAGCAAGTGACCCTCTTGCGCGATCAGGTGGGCGCGCCAACCCCGGCGATCGAATTGGGCTACCGGCTGGGGTATGACACCGGGTTGTCGGTTCTGGTGCTGCGCCCTGCCCTGCTGGAAAGCCCGTTTGATCCAGTGGAGGCCGAGCGGCTGAAGCTTGGTGCCACAGCGGAGTTTCCGATTACAGCCGCCGATCTGATGCCAGATTATTCGGGCCCGCCGCTGGGCAAAAGGCTCAGGGCGCTTGAGGCAGAGTGGCTGAAGTCTCACTGTAGATTATCGCGCGCGGAATTGTTGGCGGGGTCATGACCGAGGTAGTGATCCGCCGACTTGGGCATAAGGGTGACGGGATCGCCGATGGCCCGATTTACGCGCCGCTTACGTTACCGGGCGAGGTGGTGACTGGCGATCTGGATGGGCAGACCCTGGCAAACACCCGGATCATAACGCCGTCTTCGGATCGGGTGTCACCGCCCTGTCGGCATTTCAAATCCTGTGGGGGCTGTCAGCTTCAACATGCCTCGGATGGATTTCTGGAGCAGTGGAAAGCCGATGTTGTGCGTGACGCCCTTGAGGCGCATGGGCTCACTGCCGAGTTTGTCCCGATGCATATTTCGCCGCCGCAATCGCGCAGACGGGCGACACTGTCAGCGCGGCGCACCAAGAAGGGGGCGATGTCGGGCTTTCATGCCAAGGGTTCGGACGTGATTATCGAGATACCCGACTGCACTTTGTTGCATCCCGATCTGATTGCGGCCCGTCCGGCGGTTGAGGCGCTGGCCCAGGTCGGTACCAGTCGAAAGCAGGCCTTGTCGGTGACTCTGACGCTGTCCGGTGCCGGGGTTGATGCGGCGGTGCAAGGGGGCAAACCGCTGGATGGATCGTTGCGGATCGAACTGGCGGGTGTGGCCCAGACCCATGACCTTGCGCGCCTCAGTTGGGAGGGCGAACGCATCGTCACCCGGCGTGCGCCCGTGCAAATCTTTGGCAAGGCCAGTGTCGAACCGCCCCCGGGGGCCTTCCTGCAGTCCACGGTTGAGGGTGAGGCGGCCTTACTGGAAGAAGTCGCAGATATTGTTCGAGGGGCGGGCCATGTCGTGGACCTTTTTGCAGGATGCGGCACATTTGCGCTGCCTTTGGCCACTGATCACGCAGTGCATGCTGTTGAGGGCGATTCGGCGATGACGGACGCGATGGACAAGGCCTGGCGCGGGGTCGAAGGACTGTGCGCTCTCACCACCGAGGCGCGCGATCTTTTCCGCCGTCCGCTGGAACCCGACGAACTGGCACATTTTGAGGCGGCTGTGATTGACCCACCCCGCGCGGGGGCTGAGGCGCAGGTGGCGCGGTTGATAGATTCGTCGATCCCTATGCTGGCTTATGTGTCGTGCAATCCAACCAGTTTCGCGCGGGATGCCAGAACGCTTTGCGATGCCGGCTACCGGCTTGAACGTTTAAAGGTGGTGGATCAGTTCCGCTGGTCGGCGCATGTTGAACTGGTTGCGGCATTCGCGCGCGTCACAGCTAAGTGATGCGAAAACGCTACCTTAAATAGCTGTATTTGGGCTATACCCTTGCCGAGCAGTCAAATCAGGTAAGCAGAAATGAACATCTTCAAGTTCGTCGCGGTCGTTCTGTTGGTAGTTGGTCTTGCGGGGTGCGGCGCGCCCAGTAAGTTCAAAAGCTATAATGGTCCGCAAGTCACCCACGTTCTCATCGAAAAAGAGACTCGCAAAATGTATCTGTTCCACAAGGATCGGGTGCTAAAATCCTATGATGTGGATCTGGGGTTTACAGCCGAAGGACACAAACAGTTCGAGGGTGATGGCAAGACGCCTGAGGGGGTGTATCGCATCGACCGGCGCAATCCGAACAGCGCATTCCATCTGTCGCTAGGCATTTCATACCCAAATGTGAAGGACGTCGCCTTTGCGCGCGCGCATGGCAAAAACCCAGGCGGCGATATCTTTATCCACGGTCAGCCCAATGGTGAGAGACGTGTGGGCCGCCCGGACTGGACCGCCGGTTGCATTTCGGTCACCAACCGCCAGATGGAGCAGATTTACGCGATGGTGAAAAACGGCACGCTGGTGACGATCAGGCCCTAGGCGGGGCGTTCGACCGGTTTGGCAGGTTTTCTCGAAACGTCTTAGGTGCCCAGGACCAGCGTCCACCAGATTTTTCCGTTATCTTCCTGCAGCCAGGAAAATCCCATATTGCGGGCGTCCGGAGACAGGATGACGCGACGGGTGTCGGGCTTGTCCATCCATGCGGCCAGGGTCTCAAGCTCGGTCTCATAGGTTTCCGAGATGTTTTCACCCACCAGAGTGCCCGGGTATCCGACGCGATTGATCCTGTCGATCGGAGACGATCCGTCCGAGCCAAAGTGCCAGGGCCGGTTCTGGATCGACATATCGCGCGCATGCGTGGCTGCGGCGGCGGTCAGCTTGGAATCCAGCACAACGGGCGTTTGACCAGAGGCCTGGCGCAGCGAGTTGATCGAATCGAGCATCCGGAATTGAATCTTTGCGGTGTCGCCTGATCGGATCTTGTAGAGTTTTGGCAGCGGTTTGCCATTTGAACCCAGCTGTGGCGCAGGCGCGGCACAAGCCGACAACGCCAGAACTGCCGCGAACAGCAAAACGAAAATACGCATTATGACAGTGCCTCACCCAATTTATTGATCATAACGCTTTAGCCCGGCTTGTACTGTCTTTCAAACCCAGTTGGGCGTAAGAATGCTGAATAACGCTTGTTTGAATTGCGACTTTCGCGCCATATATTCTAACGAGATTGTGAATGGCTCACGGGAGAGTGAAAATGTCTGGCGATGACAAAATGAGATTCAACAGGCGCGTATTTCTGGCCGGAACAGCGGCGGCTATTGGTGCCCCCGCCTTTGCGCAGGACGTAGATGGTGACGGTACAGTTGAGATTGAGCGTGATATCGACACCACGGTGCGACGCAACATTTCCAGCTTTCGGGCGCTGGACTGGCAGCCTTACTTTTCAAACCTGAATAACGGCGCGATTCTGGTCGATATCGATTCGCGTGCTCTGCATTACTGGGGTGAGGATGGCACCTACAAGCTTTACCCATCCAGTGTTCCCCTGACAGAAGAACTGACTCGGCGTGGGCGTACGAAAGTCACCCGCAAGGTCGAAGGCCCAAGCTGGCGCCCGACCCCGTCGATGTTGCAGCGCAATCCCGACTGGCCTGCCTTTATCGGTCCGGGGCCCGACAATCCGCTGGGCACGCATGCGTTGTATCTGAGCTGGACGTATTATCGCATTCACGGCACCCACGACACGCGCAAGATCGGGCGGCAATCATCGAATGGGTGCATCGGCCTTTACAATCAGCACATTTCCGAGCTTTTCGCCTTGTCGAAAGTGGGCACGCAAGTGTTGCTTATTTGACGATAATTTGGCGAGATGTTGCTGAATTGTCTCGAGAAGCGTTTGCATTGGCTGTTGATAGCTGATTAGATAACCGCACGAGGTTAAGTCTTGAGTGCTTGCCGCATAGAAATGCGTACAGGCCTTCATCTGGAGGATAATATGAAGAAACTCGTTCTCGCCGCCGCTTTTGCCGCTGCCGCCACAACTGGTTACGCCGGCAACATGGAAGAGCCTGTCATGGAAGCACCGGTCATCGTTGAAGAAGCTGCTGCAAGCTCTTCGGCTGCTGGCATCTGGATTCCGCTGGTTCTGCTGGCTATCGTTGCTGCGGCTGTTGCTGCTGACTAATTTCAGCACAGCTCAAATTAAAAAAGGCAGTGGTTTTCCACTGCCTTTTTTTTGTGGCCCGATCTAGGTCGATCCCGCTGTTCTCTATTGTGACGTCAGTCACCAGTCCGGCGTGTCAGTCCAGCCACCCTTTCAGGTTTGTCTGAACAACATCGGTCAGCGCTGCGATGTGAGCGTCCTGATCATTGAGGCAGGGAATATAAGTAAACTCCTCACCTCCGGCCTCTTCAAAGCTCTCGCGAATCTCTTCGTTGATTTCTTCGAGCGTCTCGATGCAATCGGCGGAAAAGGCCGGGGCCATCACAGCGATTCGTTTCTTACCCTCGTTTTCTGCAAGCCGCGCGACTTCTTCGACCGTGTAGGGTTTTAGCCACTCTTCGGGGCCGAACACCGATTGAAACGTCGTTCTGATCTCGGTGTCATCCCAACCCAACCGCTCTTTCAGCAGGCGCGTGGTTTTCTGGCATTGGCAATGATAGGGATCGCCCTGCATCAGATAGCGTTTGGGCATCCCGTGATACGACACCACCAGGATTTCTGGCTTGGTTTCGGCCTCGCCATAGGCTTTCTCAACCGACTGAGCCAGCGCGTCGATATATAGGGGGTTCTCGAAATAGGGCTCGACCACACGGGCGGTCGGTTGCCATGTTTCCTCCATCAGCGCGCGAAAGAACTGATCATTCGCGGTCGCCGACGTGGCCCCGGCGTAATGCGGATAAAGCGGGAAAAACAGGATCCGGCGACATCCGGCATCGACCATTTCGCGGACCTTGGATTTGGTTGACGGCTTGCCATAGCGCATGCAGAAATCGACCATCACATCGTCGCCATACCGCCCTTTCAACGCGTCGGACATCTTTGCAGTCTGATCACGCGTGATCGTCATCAGCGGGCTTTCGTTCTTGTCCATGTTCCAGATGGATTTATAGGCTGCCCCGCTGGTGAAGGGTCGTTTCGTCAGGATGATCAGCTGCAACAAGGGCTGCCATTTCCACGGCGCATAGTCGATCACCCGGCGATCTGACAGGAACTCGTTCAGATAGCGGCGCATCGACCAGTAATCGTAATTGTCGGGCGTGCCCAGATTGGCCAGCAGAATACCGGTCTTTGCCTTAGGCACCGCGGGGTGGTCTGCCTGTGCGTGGCTGGGCCGGGCCGTTGCTGTAGCATCGAGCATGGTGAAGCGTCCTTGCATGTCTGTGTTGGGATTGGACATAACCGTTCGGGCCGGATCGTCAATCTTTCAGCGGTGTTTCTTTTGCGCCCAGCATATCGGCCAGACGGGCGGTGGAGCTGCCGGGGCGCAGCGGCTGGGGCTGACTGTCATCCGGGCTCCACCCGGTCAGAAAGATCAGCTCGAACGTGGCCGGGATGCGGCCGTCTTCCTGCCCAAAGCTGTCTTGATAGATCTCGCAGGCACGCAAGAGAAGGGCGCGTCGCATTGGTGTGCGGACCCGACCGGACAGTGCATTGGTCTCGCCCATGGCGCGCAGATCGCGCATCAGATGCAGGGGGCTGGCATAGCTGGCGGTCAGGGGCAGAGTATCGGCCACCGGCAGGGCGAATCCTGCTCGTTGCAACAGCGCCCCGAGATCGCGGATTTCCCCCATCGGTGCAATGCGGGACGACAGGCTGCCGTATAGGTCCGCCTCGGCCTGGGCCAGCGAGGCGCGCAATTCATGCAGGGTCTCGCCGCCAAACAGCGCCGCCAGAAACAACCCATCAGGTTTGAGTGCACGACGCGCCTGAATGATCTGGCCCACCGGATCATTGGCCCAATGCAGCGCCATGGCGTGAATGACCAGATCATGGGCGGCCTCTTTCAGGGCCAGCGTGTCGTCATCGGCCACGCACAGAGCATCGGGAAATGCCATCTGCCAGATATCGGGTATCCCTGCCACAATGCCCGGCGCGGTAAAGGTTTTATTAACCAGTTCCAGACGATCCTTAATCTCATCCGCAGCCTGTTCATGCAGAAACAGGGCTGGGGCGCGGGTGGCGCGACTCCGATTTTGGATCAGGGCGCTGCGATCAGTCAGGGAATGTGTCATGCTGGGGACAATAGGGTGAAGACAACGGCTCTTCAAACAGCCTTGCGGATGATCTATCCGCCGCGCTGCACGACATGCGGCATTCAGGTGGAGAGCGAGTTTGGATTATGCGGACCATGCTGGCGCGACACGCCGTTTATCTCGGGCTTGTGTTGTGACAGTTGCGGCGTGCCTTTGCCCGGCGAGGATGAAGGTGAGGCCGAACACTGTGATGAGTGCATGCGCATCGCCCGACCCTGGCACAGCGGGCGGGCTGCCTTGGTTTACAAGGATCGGGGCCGTCAACTGGTTCTGGCATTGAAACATGGCGACCGGCACGAGATTCTGCGCCCGGCGGCCACATGGATGGCCCGCGCTGCCCAGCCGCTTTTGACGCCAAACATGCTGATCGCACCGATTCCTTTACATTGGCTGCGGATGATGAAGCGCACTTACAATCAGGCTGCCTTGTTATCGACGGCGCTGGCGCGGGAAGTTGACCATGATCATTGCCCTGATCTGCTCCAACGGCCCCGCCCGACACCCAGCCTGAATGGTCTGGGCCAGAACGAGCGTTTCGCGACGCTGGATTGCGCCATCACCGTGCATCCAAAGCGCAGACACCGTATTGCCGGGCGCGATGTGTTGCTGGTGGATGACGTGATGACATCCGGTGCGACCCTGTCGGCGGCCACACAGGCGTGCCATGGGGCAGGGGCCTCACGGGTTTGTGTGCTGACACTGGCGCGGGTGGCCAAGGATGGTTAAGTAGGTCGAAATGTCCCCAGCGAGACCTGACCGATGCAACCAGTTGAAATCTATACCTCGCCGCTTTGCGGTTTCTGCCATGCGGCCAAGCGGCTGCTAAAAGAAAAGGGCGTCGATTTTTCGGAGATCAACGTGCTGACCAACCCAGGCCGCAAACCCGAGATGATCCAGCGCGCCAATGGTGGACGCACCGTGCCGCAGATTTTTGTGGGTCAGACCCATGTGGGTGGTTGTGACGATCTTTATGCGTTGGAACGCGCGGGCAAGCTGGACGCGTTGTTGCAGGCCTGATGGCGATGAAAACTGCTCTGCTTCAACTGACCAGCAGTGACGATCCGCAGGCGAGCCTGCCTGTCACCTGCGATTTGCTGGATCGCGCGGTGGCGGATGGCGCTGGATTTGTCCTGACGCCCGAGGTGACAAATTGCGTATCGGCCAGCCGCACCCGGCAGGCCGAAGTGCTGCAGACCGAAGCGGATGATCCGACATTGGCGGCGTTGACAGCACGGGCCAAGGATCATGGCATCTGGGTGTTGATCGGTTCTCTGGCGTTGAAAACCGATGACCCGGACGGGCGATTTGCCAATCGCTCGTTCCTGATCACCCCTGAGGGCAAGATCGTCGCGCGCTATGACAAGATACACATGTTCGATGTTGCCGTGTCCGAGGCGGAAACCTACCGCGAATCGGCAGGCTATCGTCCTGGTGACCGCGCGGTTGTGGCTGATACGGATTTTGGCCTCCTCGGCCTGACGATTTGCTATGACCTGCGCTTTCCTATGCTCTATCGGCAGCTGGCAAAGGCCGGTGCGCAGGTGATCACGGTCCCTTCGGCGTTTTCCCCGATAACCGGCGCGGCGCATTGGGAAACCTTGCTGCGCGCCCGGGCGATTGAAACCGGGGCCTATATTCTTGCGCCTGCCCAAACCGGACAGCATCATGCAAGCCGGGGTCGCGCCCGTCAAACTTATGGCCATAGCCTTGCAATTGATCCATGGGGTCGGGTTCTGGCCGATGGCGGTGCTGCCTGTGGCATCATATCCGTTGATCTGGACCTTGCAGAAGTGGCAACATCGCGCCAGAGCATCCCTGCGATGATGCAGATGATGAAAGTTGATGGCCCTGAATGAGCGACCAGAACAGCAATTCCCTGGCTGTTGCCCTGTTCAGTGAAATCCTCACGAACGAGCAATTGCTGCGCAACCGCCTTGGCCGGGTGCTGCCTAAGGGTATGGGAATCTCGTATTTTTCGGTTCTGAATCATCTGGCGCGCACAGGAGACGAGAAATCACCGGCGCAACTGGCCAAGGTGTTTCACGTCACGCGCGGGGCCATGACGAACACGCTGAGCAAGCTGGAATGGGCGGGTTATGTGCATATCCGCCCTGATTGGGATGATGCGCGCCGCAAGATGATCGCGATCAGCCCGGCAGGGCGTCAGGCCCGCGATGTGGCGTTGGCCGCGATCACGCCGCTGATCTCGGAAATGGTGAGTGAGCTGGGCGAGGAGAAGGTGCGCGCCACCCTGCCCGTCATGCGCAAGCTGCGCGCCAAGCTGGGGGATGAAGGCTAAAGCGTTTTGCTGAGGACCTGAATCGCTATGGTTAAGAAATCAGGGGTCGATGCTGCAGACGAAGCTGCCGTACATGTTTTAATGCAGCATCTGGTGTTTACCCGGACGAGCTCATAGTGTGAGCACCAATTGCCGAAACATGGGTAATAATGCGATGACGTATTCCGGGGGCTGCCAATGCGGCGCAATTCGATACGAGATCAGAAGCAAGCCGGTTGTTGCCTATTGTTGTCATTGTACGGACTGCCAACAACAATCCAGCAGCGCTTTTGGAATGTCTGTTTGGTTCCCGGCGGATGCATTCAGACTAACATCCGGTACTCTGTCGACTTGGAAAACTCGCGGTGACAGTGGAAATGAAAAGGTCTGCACCCTTTGCCCAGATTGCGGCACGCGCATATATCATGCCTTCCTTGGCGGGTCGGACACACTCAGTGTGAAGGGAGGTTCGCTGGATGACATCCGCCAGATATCTCCTATCGCCCATATTTGGACCAGAAGTGCCCAACCCTGGCTTTTGCGATTTATCGCTGATGAAATCTGCCATGAGACTGAGCCCGATAGCTTTGACCACCTCGTCGCCGACTTCCAGAGAAAGTCAGATTAAAGCGTTTCGAATTGGGCCTGAGGCACGGCATTAAGTCGAAACGCTCTGGTTAACGTCGCCTTGAGCCCGAAGCTGGCCCAAGCGTAGCTATGAACGCACGCTGGATATTTGGTCTGGGTCAGATGCCAAAAAAATCCCAAAGACATGGCCGCTAACCGCGATTTATGCTGGCTGTAACGTAGTTCACGCTGAGATCTTTGTCCGATAGCGACCACCGCCAGCTGACCGGATTGAACACGAACCCTTTGCGATCCACAGGGTCCAGCCCTGCGTTGCGCATCAATTCAAACAGCTCGTCCGGGGTGATGAACTTGTTCCACTCATGCGTGCCCTTGGGCAGCCAGCGCATCACATATTCGGCGCCGACAATCGCCATGGCAAAGCTTTTGGCATTGCGGTTGATCGTGGAACAGATGTGCAGCCCGCCGGGTTTCAGCAACTGACGACAGGCCGTCAGATAGGTCAGCGGATCAGCCACATGTTCGACCACTTCCATATTCAGCACCACATCAAACTGTTCGCCTGCGGCGGCCATGTCTTCGGCAGTGGTATGGCGATACTCAATTTCCAACCCTGATTGCTCAGCATGGACTTGAGCGATGGGAATGTTGCGCGGCGCGGCATCGGCTCCAACCACCTCGGCCCCCAGACGTGCCATCGGTTCGGCCAGCAAGCCACCACCACAGCCGATATCCAGAATGCGCAGGCCCGCAAAGGGCGCCGAGCCGGTCAGATCACGATCATACTCGACCGCGATCTGGCGTGTGATGTAATCCAGCCGACAGGGGTTCAGCATGTGCAATGGCTTGAATTTGCCATTCGGATCCCACCATTCGGCGGCCATTGCCTCGAATTTGGCGACTTCCCCGGGGTCAATCGTTGTCTGAGCGGTTTGCATTTTGCTCTCCATATGCTCTTTTGGGCCTAATGGACTATATAGGTTGGTCATGGATAAAATCGCGGACCAGAAATCAGCACTTCAGTATCTATACCCCCCAATCGAACCTTTCGACCGGCAAATGATGGATGTGGGCGACGGACATCAGATTTATGTGGAACAATCGGGCCGCGTTGACGGGATTCCGGTGGTTGTGCTGCATGGCGGGCCCGGCGGCGGGTGCAGCCCGGCGATGCGGCGCTATTTTGATCCCACCGTCTACCGAATCATTCTGTTTGATCAACGGGGCTGTGGACGCTCAAAACCCCATGCCTCGGTCGAGGCCAATACCACCTCGCATCTGGTCGCGGATATCGAACGGATCAGGCAGCATTTCGGTATTGATCGCTGGACCGTTTTTGGTGGCAGCTGGGGCGCGACCCTTGCGTTGATTTACGGGCAGACCCACCCGGATCGCGCTCGCCATCTGGTGCTGCGTGGCGTGTTCTTGATGACCAAAGGAGAGCTGGACTGGTTTTATGGTGGGGGCGCTGCCCGGTTCTGGCCCGAAACATGGGCACGGTTTCAGGATCTGATCCCCGAGGATGAACGCGGCGATATGATCGGGGCCTACCATCGGCGGCTGTTTTCCGGCGATAAGGCGGATGAGACGCGCCATGCCAAGGCATGGTCCAGCTGGGAGAACGCGTTGGCCACGGTCACCTCCAGCGGGCGGGGCGGGGAAAGCCCGCCGAATTATGCCCACGCCTTTGCCCGTCTTGAAAACCATTACTTCACCCATGGCGGGTTTCTGGACGAGGATGGCCATATCCTGAAAAATATTGAGCGTCTCAACACGGTGCCCGGCACCATTGTGCAGGGGCGGTATGACATGATTTGCCCGCCGCAGGGGGCATACTCTCTGGCGAAGGCTTGGGGGAATGCTGATTTGCGGATGATTCCGGTGGCCGGTCACGCTCTGTCCGAGCCGGGAATCAGCGCCGAACTGGTGCGAATCATGGACAAGCTGGCTCGCGGCTAAATTGCATTTTAACCCGAGTTATGGATAAGCGGTGTTTTTCATTCTGACTTTGGTTTTGCCGGGCACATAGGCTACCAGGCAGGATAGGATGTGAACGAATGCGTTTGTTGGGGATCGGTGCCGTGTATGCTCCAGACCCATTTCGGATTTGAGCCTGCCAAAGAGGGTTTCAACGATAAACCGGCTTCGTAACAGCGGCTTATCCATGATCGGCATCAGACAGTTCTTCATGTTTCGACGGATGCCGGTGATCGGGTGCAGCCCCTGTTTCCAAAGTTTTGCGAAGGGTTTCTTCGAGATGCAGCCCTTGTCTGCCAAGAGGTTTCCTTCCAGTCCGGTGACCATTTCCGTCAGTGGTGCACGATCATCCGTGTTGCCCGGTGTGATTTTCACGGCCATCAATTCGCCGCGATGGTTCATCACCACGTGTAGTTTGAAGCCAAAGAACCAGCCCATGGTCGAATGCCCGCGTGCGGCAAGGCCCTTGAAGGTCCGGTTACGGCTGATGCGCGGATTGGCACAGACTGCCGGCCTGGTGCTGTCGGCGATGTAGACGCCTGTCTCTTGGCCCGACAGGTTGTGGATCAGCACGCAAAACGGTGCAGGGAGACGCGGCATAAGGGCAACAAAGCGCCCATACGAGGGCAGCTCACCAAAGCAGTCACGATATTTCTGTTCGACTCCATGCACCCGGAAGTGCTTGAAATCCTTGAACGGGGAGAGGTGAAACAGCACCATGATGAACAACATCTCGCCCAATGACAACTTGCCAGCGCGTCGCCTCTTGCGCGATGTCGGAATTAGCCGATGGCGTTCCCGGTCTTCAAAGGTTTCAGCAAAATCGGCGAGACAGCAAAAGAGCGCGGTGGTGGACAGGGACATGGGAGGGATCGACCGTATTGTTGCAGATACGATCTTGAATCACGACGCGACGCGTTCGTGAACCCCCTCTCAACAAATCAACCTTATCCAGAATCGGGGTATTTTACACATTCGGTGCCATAAAAGGCCCTCTTATTGCGACTCATTCTCATTTTAACTTGACAAGTTGCGAGTGACTCGCATTTACATTGGGTGAAGTTGCGAATGGTTCGCATCTTAATCTCAACAGCCCCTTTGATGGAGAGGTCTATGCCCGGTATACGTCTGAAGTCTTTTGCGATTGGCTGCGCGGTTGCGCTGGCTGCTGCTCCTGCCATTGCCGACGAGCGGATGAAAGTTGTAACCACCTTCACTGTGCTGGCCGATATGGCGCAGAACGTGGCGGGCGAGGCCGCCGATGTGGTGTCGATCACCAAGCCGGGCGCGGAAATCCACGGCTACCAGCCCACGCCGCAAGACATTGTGCGCGCGTCCGATGCAGACCTGATCTTGTGGAACGGCATGAACCTTGAGCTGTGGTTTGAACAGTTTCTGTCGAACATGGACGATATCCCCTCGGCCACGCTGACCGACGGGGTTGATCCGATCAACATCGGCTCGGGCTCGTATGAGGGTAAACCCAACCCCCATGCCTGGATGGGTCTGGGCAACGCGATCATCTATATCGACAACATCGCTGCCGCCATGGCCGCACAAGATCCTGACAATGCCGAAGTCTATATGGCGAATGCCGACGCCTATAAGGCGCAGATACGCGCCACGATTGAACCTTTGCGCGCCGCGGTGGCCGATATTCCAGCGGATCGCCGTTGGCTGGTTACCTGCGAAGGCGCGTTCAGCTATCTGGCGCGCGATTTCGGGATGAAAGATCTGTACCTCTGGCCGATGAACGCCGATCAGAACGGCACGCCGCAGCAGGTGCGCAAGGTGATCGACGGGGTGCGTGACAACAATATCCCGGTGGTGTTCTGCGAAAGCACGGTCAACACCGCCCCCGCCAAACAGGTGGCGCGTGAAACCAGCGCGTCCTATGGCGGTGAGCTTTATGTCGACTCGCTCAGCGAGGCAGATGGGCCGGTGCCTACCTATCTGGACCTGCTGACAGTGACGTCGCAAACCGTGGCCGATGGTCTGAGCGCCGCCACGAACTAAATCGCGGGTCCGACACCCGTTGCAAAGACCCCTCGCACCAACTGGCTGCGGGGGTGTCGCCATTTGAGGCCCGACGAGATGAAAAGCGAGACGTGCCATGCTTGATACCAGCGATCTGAAAGCGCCCGACACTGGGGCGGCTGAAGCCGCGCAGGGGATTGAGGCGCGCGACGTCACGGTTACCTATCGCAACGGCCACACCGCGCTGTGGAACGCCAGCTTTGAAATCCCACGCGGCACTGTGACCGCATTGGTGGGGGTCAATGGCGCGGGTAAATCGACCCTATTCAAGGCGATTATGGGCTTTGTCCCGTCTGCCAGTGGACAGATCCGTATACTGGGTCGCGAAGTGAAAGACGCCCTGCGCAACAATCTGGTGGCCTATGTGCCTCAGGCGGAAGAGGTCGATTGGGCCTTCCCCGTTCTGGTCGAGGACGTCGTGATGATGGGCCGTTATGGTCATATGGGATTCCTGCGACGTCCCCGCGCCGCCGATCACGAGGCCGTTGATCAGGCGCTCAAGCGCGTGAATATGCAAGAGTTCCGCAAACGCCAGATTGGCGAGTTGTCGGGCGGACAGCGCAAACGTGTCTTTCTGGCACGCGCCCTGGCGCAGGATGGTCAGGTGATCCTGTTGGACGAACCCTTTACCGGCGTTGACGTAAAGACCGAAGAACAGATCATCGCCTTGCTGCGCGAGTTGAAGGAAGAAGGCCGGGTGATGTTAGTTTCGACCCACAACCTTGGCTCGGTGCCGGAGTTTTGCGACCGGACGATTTTGGTCAAAGGCACCGTGCTGGGTTATGGCCCGACCGAGACGGTGTTTACCCGCGATAATCTGGAACAGGCTTTTGGCGGGGTGTTGCGGCGGTTCACCCTTGGCGGCGATGCGCTGCACGAGGACGGCGATACCCGCGAGGTGACCATCCTGACGGATGATGAGCGCCCGTTTGTGCAATACGATGAGAAGACCCAGACCACCAAAGGCGACGATGAATGAGCACCCTGCTGGAGCCCTTCGCCTATAACTATATGACCAATGCGATGTGGGTTTCGGCGCTGGTGGGCGGGGTCTGTGCATTCTTGTCGGCCTACCTGATGCTGAAAGGCTGGTCTTTGATCGGTGACGCGCTGTCCCATTCGGTCGTTCCCGGGGTGGCCGGGGCCTACATGCTGGGCCTGCCCTTTGCGCTGGGCGCGTTTATTGCCGGTGGGCTGGCGGCGGGAGCCATGCTGTTTTTGTCGGAACGGTCTGGCCTGAAGGTGGATGTGATCATCGGGCTGATCTTTACGTCCTTCTTTGGCTTTGGCCTTTTCATGGTGTCGATCAACCCGATGTCGATTTCAATCCAGACCATCACCATGGGCAACATCCTGGCGATCACGCCCGAGGATACGTTGCAGCTGGCCATCATCGGCTTTGTGACGTTGGGCATATTGCTGTTGAAATGGCGCGACCTGATGGTGACGTTTTTCGACGAAAGCCATGCGCGCACCATTGGGTTGCGCCCCGACCTGTTGAAAGCCGTATTCTTTATCCTGTTGTCCGCGTCAGTCGTGGCGGCGATGCAAACCGTAGGCGCATTTCTGGTGATCGCCATGGTGGTTACGCCGGGGGCAACGGCCTATCTGCTGTGTGACCGCTTTCCCCGGCTGATCGTGACCTCGGTTCTGATCGGATCGCTGACCAGCTTTTTCGGTGCCTATATCAGCTATTTTCTGGATGGTGCCACCGGCGGGATCATCGTGACCCTGCAAACCCTGATTTTCCTGATTGCCTTTGTCTTTGCCCCGAAACATGGGCTTCTGGCCTCCAAACGACGGGCGCGTCAGGCATTGATCGAACGTCCAGCGGAGGCGCTGTGATGGACTGGCTGCTGCCCTTTCAATTTGCCTTCATGCAAAACGCCTTTCTGATCTCGATCCTTGTGTCGGTGCCGACCGCCCTGCTGTCGTGTTTTCTGGTGATGAAGGGCTGGGCGCTGATGGGTGACGCGGTCAGCCACGCGGTGCTGCCGGGGATCGTGCTGGCCTATATCCTTGGTTTGCCGCTGATCATCGGAGCGTTTGCGGCGGGCATGACCTGTGCGCTGGCAACCGGCTATCTGGGGGGCAACAGCCGGGTCAAGCAGGACACGGTGATGGGCGTCGTGTTCTCGGGCATGTTTGGCATCGGCATCGTGCTGTATGTCTCGATTGAGACGAACATGCATCTCGACCACATCTTGTTTGGCAACATGCTGGGGGTCGAAACGGACGAGCTGTGGACGGCGGGCCTTATCTCGGCTGGCGTTGCGCTGGTGCTGATCCTGAAATGGAAAGACCTGTTGCTGCACAGCTTTGATCCCGCACAGGCTCAGGCCGCCGGGCTGCCCGTGGGCTGGTTGCACTACGGGTTGCTGGCCGCCTTGTCGCTCACCATTGTCGCCACGCTGGCGGCTGTGGGCCTGATCCTCGCCATCGGTTTGCTGATCGCGCCGGGGGCGATTGCCTTCCTGATCGTGCGCAAGTTCAGCACGATGCTATGGGTCTCGGTTCTGGTCTGCATGAGTTCAATGCTGCTGGGCACCTACGCCAGCTTCTTCCTCGACAGCGCACCGGCACCAACCATCGTGCTGATCATGACGGCGATCTTTATCATGGCGTTAACCCGCCGCATGGTGCTGACGCGGCGGGCCTCGGCGCAAATGCTGGAATCGCAACCTCACTAAGCGTCAGACGCCTTCCTGCACCTGCCGGTCATACTCTGCGGCGTCAAACCAGCCCAGCGAGGTTTTGACCTTGCCGTTCTCATCCAGATCCCATTCTTCCCAGCCTGGCACACTAACCGACTTGCCGGTTTCAACATGGGTGCCTTCCAACAGCCAGCCGAACATCACGTGATCGCCCGCTATGCGAAGGTGCTCGACCGTCAGGTGCAGATCAGGGAAGTCGCCTTGAAAGCCGCCGACCATTTCCAACAGCGCCGCGCGCCCCGCAATGGGGTCGCCGCGATTGATGGTGATGGCACCGTCTTCGCGATAAAACGACACGACAGCATCTGCATCACCTGAACTCCACGCATCGGCATAGGCTTGGGCCATTTCCGGAACAGACATTTTAAATTCCCCAGTGTTATCAAACTCCCTGACCTTAGCGACATTGATGGTGCGCGTCCCTGTTTTTATCTCCTTGCAGACTCACCTACGGATGGCTATATCCCTCTTAACAGCGGCGCGTTCGGGTCCACACCGAAGGCTCCACCGGAAATTCCAACGGGCCGCGCGCCCGTTTTTTTGTGCCTGGATAAAATGTCAAACGACCTGATTGCCAAAGCTGCGATTGATCGCCGGATGGCCGAGATCATCACCCCCGTTCTTGAGGATATGGGGTATGAGCTGGTGCGCCTGCGGCTGATGGGTGGTGAAACAGCGACCCTGCAGATCATGGCCGACAAGCCCGATGGCGGCATCGAGGTGGATGATTGCGCCGCGATCAGCACCGCAGTCAGCGCCGTTCTGGATGTCGAAGACCCGATTGTTGAGGCCTATAATCTTGAGGTCTCCAGCCCCGGAATCGACAGACCGCTGACGCGCCTGAAGGATTTTGAGGCGTTTGAAGGTTACGAGGCCAAGCTGGAAACAGCCGAGCTGATCGACGGGCGCAAGCGGTTCAAGGGGATGCTGGCCGGGATCGAGGGTGACGAGGTTCTGATCAATGTGGCCGAGGGCACGATTGGCCTGCAATTTGACTGGCTGGCCGAGGCTAAGCTGATTCTGACCGACGAGCTGATCAAAGACATGCTGAAGGCGCGCAAGGATGCGGGCACTTTAAACGAAGACAATTTTGACGATATTCAAACTGAAACCGGTTCCGAGGAGGACTGACCCATGGCAATCACATCAGCCAACCAGCTTGAGCTGCTGCAAACCGCTGAGGCCGTGGCCCGCGAAAAAATGATCGACCCCGGTCTGGTGGTCGAAGCGATGGAAGAAAGCCTCGCCCGCGCCGCGAAGAGCCGTTACGGGTCCGAGATGGACATCCGGGTCAGCATTGATCGCAAGACCGGCAAAGCCACTTTCACCCGCGTACGCACCGTGGTCGAGGAAGAAGAGCTTGAGAATTATCAGGCCGAGTTCACCGTCGATCAGGCCAAGCAATATCTGGATGACCCGGCTGTTGGTGACACCTTTGTCGAAGAAGTGCCCCCGGTCGAAATGGGTCGGATCGCGGCGCAGTCGGCCAAGCAGGTGATCCTGCAAAAAGTCCGCGAAGCCGAACGGGATCGTCAGTTTGAAGAATTCCAGGACCGTGCCGGCACCATCATCAACGGTGTGGTCAAGCGCGAGGAATATGGCAACGTCATCGTCGATGTGGGCTGTGGCGAAGCGATGCTGCGCCGGAACGAAAAGATCGCCCGCGAAAGCTATCGCCCCAATGACCGCATCCGTTGCTACATCAAGGATGTGCGTCGCGAGGCCCGTGGGCCGCAGATTTTCCTCAGCCGCACCGCGCCTGAATTCATGGCCGAGCTGTTCAAGATGGAAGTGCCCGAGATTTACGATGGCATTATCGAGATCAAAGCCGTTGCCCGTGATCCCGGATCGCGCGCCAAGATTGCCGTGATTTCTTATGACAACTCGATTGACCCGGTTGGGGCCTGCGTTGGTATGCGCGGCTCTCGTGTGCAGGCCGTGGTGAACGAACTGCAGGGCGAAAAGATCGACATCATCCCGTGGAACGAAGATCAGCCCACCTTCCTTGTGAACGCGTTGCAACCTGCCGAAGTCAGCAAGGTGGTTCTGGACGAAGAGGCCGAGCGGATCGAAGTGGTCGTGCCCGAAGAGCAGCTGTCGCTTGCCATTGGCCGCCGTGGTCAGAACGTGCGTTTGGCCAGCCAGCTGACCAACCTAGATATCGACATTATGACCGAAGCCGAAGATTCGGAGCGTCGCCAGAAGGAATTCGAGGAACGCACCAACCTGTTCATGGCCGCCCTGGATCTAGACGAGTTCTTTGCGCAGCTTCTGGTCTCGGAAGGGTTCACTAACCTCGAAGAAGTCGCCTATGTCGAAATCGACGAGTTGCTGGTGATTGACGGCGTTGACGAAGACACCGCCAAGGAACTACAGGCCCGGGCCCGCGATGTGCTTGAGGCGAAAGCCAAAGAGGCACTGGCGAAAGCCCGCGAACTGGGGGCCGAGGACAGCCTTATTGATTTTGAAGGCCTGACCCCCCAAATGGTACAGGCACTGGCCGAAGATGGCGTGAAAACGCTGGAAGATTTTGCCACCTGCGCCGACTGGGAACTGGCTGGCGGCTGGACCACGGTCGACGGTGAGCGGGTCAAAGATGATGGCCTGCTGGAAGCGTTTGAGGTGTCTTTGGAAGAGGCACAGGATTTTGTGATGACCGCGCGCATCATGTTGGGCTGGGTTGACCCCGCCGATCTGGAAGCCGACGAAGAAGAACTCAACGCCGACCAAGACGATCAGGAGGCTGAGGCCTGATTTTTCAGGCCTCTGAGGTACCTGATGGGTGGCGCTGGGCAATCCAAAGACCGGGAAAACGGTCCTGAACGCAAGTGCATTGCCACGGGTGAGGTACAGCCGAAATTCGGGCTGATCCGCTTTGTGGTGGGCCCGGATGCTCAGATGGTGCCCGATATCGCCGAAAAACTACCGGGCCGTGGGGTCTGGATTTCGGCGGATCGCGGCGCAATCGACAAAGCCGCGACCAAGGGGCTTTTTGCCCGGGCTGCGCGCCAACCGGTGACATTGCCCGAGGGTCTGTCGGACCTGATCGAATCCATGTTGGCGCGCCGTGTTGTGGACCTGATCAGCCTGGCTCGTAAGGGCGGTCACGCCGTGGCCGGATATGAAAAGGTCAAAGACTGGCTGAGCAAAGAAGAAGCGACGGTTCTGATTCAGGCAAGTGACGGATCAGAACGCGGAAAATCCAAATTGAGCACGCCTCACCGCGGCTCATTCATAGGCTGGATGACAGCAGACGAGCTGGGCCGGGCCTTTGGGCGACAAACAACAATTCACGCCGCACTGCGTGCTGGCGGTTTGTCGCAACGTGTTGTAGAGGAGGCGGCAAGGCTTAAGGGCCTGCGCGTCTCGGACGGCGAAAAGACCCGCCGGAAAGGAAGTTGAGATAGATGAGCGACAACGACGGAAAGAAAACTTTGGGTGTGCGTGGCGGTCCCCGTGCGGGGAACGTGAAGCAAAGCTTCAGCCATGGCCGGACCAAGAACGTCGTGGTGGAAACCAAGCGTAAGCGCGTAGTTGTGCCCAAACCGGGCGCAGCACCCGGCGCTGCCGGTAAACCCAGGACGGCGGGCGATCCGGGCAAGCGGCCTGCAGGCATTTCCGATGCTGAACATGAGCGCCGTTTGAAGGCACTTCAGGCCGCCAAGGCCCGCGAAGTTGAAGACGCTGCCAAGCGTGAAGCCGAAGAGAAGGCTCGTGAAGCGGACCGTATGCGCCGCCGCGCCGAAGCCGAGGCCAACGAGGCCGAGGAAAAAGAGCGCGCCGAAAAGGCCAAGGCCAAAGCCGACGAGGAAGATCGCAAGCGTCGCGAGGTCGAAGATGCGGCCAAGCAAGCGGCTGTTGCTGCCGCTGCTGTGCCGGAAGAGCCTGCCGCCGCCGGTCGCGCCGCGCCTGCGCGTCAGACCCCGGCTCCGCGCAAACAGGAACCATCCAAGGATCGCGATCAACGTGGTCGTGGCAAAGGCCAGCATGATGGCCGCCGCTCGGGCAAGCTGACGCTGAACCAGGCCCTGTCTGGTGGCGAAGGTGGCCGTCAGAAATCGATGGCCGCGATGAAGCGCAAGCAGGAACGCGCACGCCAAAAGGCGATGGGCGGGACGCAAGAGCGTGAAAAGGTCATCCGTGACGTGCAGTTGCCGGAAACCATTGTTGTGTCCGAGTTGGCCAACCGTATGGCCGAACGTGTCACTGACGTCATTAAGACGTTGATGAACAACGACATGATGGTCACCCAAAACCAGAGCATTGATGCCGACACCGCCGAACTGATTATCGAAGAATTTGGCCACAAGGTTATGCGCGTTTCCGACGCTGACGTCGAAGACGTAATCGACACGGTCGATGATTCTGATGACGATCTGCAACCACGCCCACCGGTGATCACCATCATGGGTCACGTGGATCACGGCAAAACGTCGCTTCTGGATGCGATCCGCGATGCCAAGGTTGTGGCCGGCGAAGCGGGTGGTATTACCCAGCATATCGGTGCCTATCAGGTGACTACCAAAGGCGGCTCGGTTCTGAGCTTCCTGGATACACCCGGCCACGCGGCGTTTACGTCGATGCGGGCGCGGGGCGCTCAGGTGACAGATATCGTGGTGCTGGTTGTGGCGGCAGATGACGCCGTTATGCCCCAGACGATTGAGGCGATTAACCACGCCAAGGCCGCCGAAGTGCCGATGATCGTGGCGATCAACAAGGTCGACAAGCCCGAGGCCAACCCTGACAAAGTGCGCACCGATCTGTTGCAGCACGAGGTTATGGTCGAGAAAATGTCCGGCGAAGTGCAGGATGTTGAAGTGTCGGCCATTACCGGTCAGGGCCTTGATGAACTGCTGGAAGCGATCGCGCTGCAAGCCGAGATTCTGGAGCTGAAAGCCAACCCCGAACGCGCCGCCGAAGGTGCCGTGATCGAGGCGCAGCTGGATGTGGGTCGTGGCCCTGTTGCCACCGTTCTGGTGCAAAAAGGTACGCTGAAACAAGGCGATATCTTTGTTGTGGGCGAGCAGTACGGTAAGGTCCGTGCGCTGATCAATGACCGTGGTGAGCGCGTGAAAGAAGCCGGGCCTTCGGTCCCGGTTGAGGTTCTGGGCCTGAATGGCACGCCCGAGGCGGGCGATGTTCTGAACGTGGTCGACACCGATGCACAGGCCCGCGAGATCGCTGAATATCGCGAGAAGGCGGCCAAGGAGCGCCGTGCGGCTGCGGGTGCCGGGACATCTTTGGAACAGTTGTTGGCGCAGGCCAAAGAAAACGAGAACGTCAGGGAACTGCCGATCCTCGTGAAGGCCGATGTGCAAGGCAGCGCCGAGGCCATCGTTCAGGCGATGGAGAAAATCGGCAACGAAGAGGTGCGCGTGCGCATGCTGCATTCCGGTGTCGGAGCGATCACGGAATCCGATATCGGCCTTGCCGAAGCGTCAGGTGCGCCTGTCATCGGCTTCAACGTTCGGGCCAACGCGCCTGCGCGGAGTTCAGCGAACCAGAAGGGCGTCGAGATCCGCTATTACTCGGTGATCTACGATCTTGTGGATGATGTGAAAGCGGCGGCCTCGGGCCTGCTGGGCGCGGAAATTCGCGAGAACTTCATCGGTTATGCGAAGATCAAGGAGGTCTTTAAAGTCACTGGTGTTGGCAAAGTTGCGGGCTGTCTGGTGACCGAAGGGGTCGCGCGCCGCTCGGCCGGTGTGCGCCTGCTGCGCGACGATGTGGTGATCCACGAAGGTACGCTGAAAACCCTGAAGCGCTTCAAAGACGAAGTGCCCGAGGTTCAATCCGGTCAGGAATGCGGGATGGCGTTTGAGAACTATGATGACATCCGCGCCGATGACGTGATCGAGATTTTCGAGCGCGAAGAGGTCGAACGTCAGTTGGACTGATTCGCGGCGCATGCCATAGACACAAAAACGGCGGCAGGGTTCTTCACAGACCTGCCGCCGTTTTTTTGCTCACGCTTCGGCTAAGCCGCTTTGTTCACCGGTACTCCCGAGAATATCCGATCCCCCACACGCACTTCCATCTGCCCGTCAGGCAGGGTGCGTACGCAAATCCCTTGGACAGAAATATACTTTCCAAGTCGAATTGTTCGGATCATGTGTCTCCCCCCAAGTTGACACGTTTAGACATCCGGTTCGCACGATATGATGGCAATCATCGGCCCGGATGAACTAACCATATCCGATTCGCGAGACGGCTGGATAATTTTATTTCATTCTGGCGACAAAAATGGAAATTTCGTTTGTCACAACCAATCGCGAAGGATCGGAATCAGCGGGATATCGGCAGCAGGCATTGGGTAATCGCGCAGATCACGGGCGCGGACCCATTTCAAATTCTGCCCCTCTTTACCTCGCGGCGTGCCTTCCCATTTACGGCAGGCAAACAGTGGCATCAGAAGGTGAAAATCATCGTAGCTGTGGCTGGCAAACGTCAGCGGCGCCAGGCAACTGGCCCAGGTGTCGATGCCCAGTTCCTCCTGCAATTCGCGGATCAGGGCGTGTTCGAGTGTTTCGCCGGGTTCAATCTTGCCGCCCGGAAATTCCCACAGACCGGCCATGGATTTGCCCTCGGGGCGCTGGGTCAGCAGGATGCGCCCGTCGACGTCGATCAGCGCCACGGCAGAAACCAGAACAGTTTTCACGACCGGTAATCCGCGTTGATCTGGATGTAGCCATGGGTCAGATCGCAGGTCCACACCCGCGCGGTGCCGCCACCAAGGCCAAGGTCAACCTGGATCGTAAGCACTTGATTTCTCATATAAGCTGAGGCTTCAGCTTCGTCATAATCCGGATTTACCCAGCCGTTTTCGGCCACAAGGATATCGCCAAACCGGATCGACAACGTATCGCGATCCGCAGGTGCGCCTGACTTGCCGATGGCCATGACCACGCGGCCCCAGTTGGCGTCTTCGCCGGCAATCGCCGTTTTCACCAAGGGTGAATTTGCGACCGACAAGGCATGGATGCGGGCGTCGGCATCGCTGGAAGCGCCGGTGACGGAAATCTCAACAAACTTGGTCGCGCCTTCGCCATCGCGCACAACCTGATGGGCCAGATCCAGCATCACCTGCCGCAGCCCTTCCATGAACCCAACACTGTCTTCTGTCACGCGGATGCCCGAGGCCCCCGTTGCCGCGACCAGCAACGTGTCCGAGGTGGATGTGTCGCTGTCAACCGTGATGCAGTTGAACGTTGTGCGGTTCAGCGCCGTGACGACAGATTGCAGCGCTGGCTGGTCCACCACGGCGTCGGTAAAGATGTAGACGAGCATCGTTGCCATGTCCGGCGCGATCATGCCCGAGCCTTTGGCGATGCCCGCGATCCTGACCTGCTGGCCGTCGATCGTCACAATGGTTCCGGCGCCCTTGGCAAAGGTGTCGGTGGTCATGATGGCCTGGGCCGCAGCCTCGATGGCGGTTTCATCCAGACTCTGCGACAACTCGGTCAGCTTGGCATTGATCCGGTCATGAGGCAGGGGTTCGCCAATCACACCGGTCGAGGAGGAAAAGACCCGCGCCTCGGGCAGGGACAGGGTATCGGCAACGGCCTGGGTGATGGCGGTCACTGACTCGCGGCCATTGCGACCGGTAAAGGCGTTGGCGTTGCCGGAATTGACGATGATCGCTGCGCCTTGATCGCTGGTGGATGCGATTTTGTCCTGACAATCCAGCACCGCGGCCGAGCGGGTTGAGGACCGGGTGAACGCCCCGGCGATCGTGGTGCCGGGTGCCAGATGGGCCAGCATCACATCGGTGCGGCCCTCATATTTGACCCCGGCGCTGGCTGTGGCAAAGCGCACCCCGCCGATCACTGGAAGATCGGGAAACCCGTCGGGAGCCAGCGGTGATTTGTCGGGTGTCTGGCCCATCTCACTGCTCCAAAATGCTGGGATCGTTCAGGATCGCGGGATCGATTCCCGAGAGGTTGGGGCGATCAACTGTGCCAGCGGCTTCAAGTGTGGTGATATGCGCGTCCAGCGCCGAACTGCGCAAGCCATCTTCCAGCCGTGTCCGTACCGACTCCAGATCGGGGCGCTCTTTGGAACGGGTGTCGTTCAGCTTGATGACATGCCAGCCGAAATCGGTCTTGACGGGGGGCGAAACCTCGCCGGGTTCCAGCGCCACGACCGCGTCAAAGAATGGTGCCACCATCACGCCTGCGCCAAACCAACCCAGATCGCCGCCGCCGGGGTCCGACGGGTCGGTGGAAAACTCGCGGGCGAGGGCGGCAAACTCGGCCCCGTCGTCCAGTTTGGCGATCAGGTCTTTGGCCTCATCCTTGGTTTCAACCAGAATGTGGGCGGCGCTAAATTCTGTGGAGGGCGCGACGGCGTCATATTGGGTATCATAGGCCGATTGAATGGTGTCATCATTGACCGCATCTTGCATCACAGTGCCGATCACTTCACTGGCGGTAATGGCGCGGGTCTCATTCTCGATCATCAGTTGCACCAGTTGGTTCAGGATGCCGTCAAACAGGGTTTGCGGGGCCACTCGCGAGTATTCCTCGGGCAGGCCCGCGCGCAGCACGATCATGTGACCCAGAGTGATCTCGGTACCGTTAACCGTTGCCACCACCTGATCCGGCGACGGTGCCTCCTGGCTATGGACGATCGTGGCCAATGTGGTGGCCGCTACCATGGCAAAAACCGGCAATTTCGGAAGGTGAAGACGCATGATGAGTTCCTTTACGGGCACGAAGGGCGGCACCGCAGAGGCGCGCAACGTTGACACTGTTACGGCAGGCGCTTACATCGCCCTAAGACCAAGGCAAGGATGCCACGTTGCGCATGTTTTAGGGTGACGCGACGGGCGGGGCAAGCAATAGCCTTTCACGATAAAGCGAAACACCGGAACGGAATACAAATGCTGGGTATGGGAACAGTTTCCAGAAAGATTTTTGGCACTCCGAATGACCGCAAGATCAAGGCGACGCGCCCTCTGGTCGAGAAGATCAATGCATTAGAGGCCGAGTTTGAAACCCTCTCGGATGATGGCCTGATCGAAAAAACGGCTGAGTTTCGCGCCCGTGTATCCGGCGGTGAAAGCCTGCAATCCCTGCTTCCTGAAGCCTTTGCCAATTGCCGCGAGACGGCGCGCCGCGCCCTGGGCCTGCGGGCTTTTGACATGCAGTTGATGGGTGGGATTTTCCTGCACGAAGGCAACATCGCCGAAATGAAGACGGGTGAGGGCAAAACCCTCGTCGCCACCTTCCCGGCGTATCTCAACGCGTTAACTGGTGGGGCGGTACATATCGTGACCGTCAACGATTATCTGGCACGGCGCGACAGTGAGTGGATGGGCAATGTCTATTCCGCCCTGGGCCTGTCTACGGGCGTGGTCTACCCCCAGCAGCCCGATGATGAGAAAAAGTCCGCCTACGCCGCAGATATCACCTATGCCACCAACAACGAGCTTGGGTTTGATTATCTGCGCGACAATATGAAATCCGAGCTGACCGAGGTCAGCCAGCGGGGCCATTTTTTTGCTGTCGTGGACGAGGTCGATTCGATTCTGATTGACGAGGCGCGGACCCCGTTGATCATTTCCGGCCCGGCGCAGGACCGTAGCGATCTTTATATCGCCATCAACAAGCTGATCCCGGAGTTGACGGACGATCATTTCACGCTGGACGAAAAGAACCGCAACGTCACCTTCACCGACGAGGGTAACGAGTTCCTTGAAAGCCTGCTGCTTTCAAACGAACTGCTGGAAGAGGGTCAGTCGCTTTATGATCCCGAAAGCACCACGATTGTGCACCACGTCAATCAGGGTCTGCGCGCGCACAAGCTGTTTGCGCGCGACAAGGATTATATTGTCCGCGACGGTGAGGTGATGCTGATCGACGAATTCACCGGCCGGATGATGGCCGGACGGCGTCTGTCCGAAGGGTTGCACCAGGCGATTGAGGCCAAGGAAGGCTGTGACATCCGCCCCGAAAACGTGACGCTGGCACAGGTGACCTTCCAGAACTATTTCCGTCTTTATAACAAATTGGCTGGCATGACCGGCACGGCGGCGACCGAGGCCGAGGAATTTGCCGAAATCTATGGATTGGGTGTGGTCGAAGTGCCCACCAACCGCCCCATCGCGCGGGCAGATGAGGATGATGCCGTCTACCGCACCGCCGAAGAGAAATTCAAAGCGGTGATTGAGTCGATTGAGGAAGCACACGAAAAGAAACAGCCTGTTCTGGTTGGCACCACCTCGATCGAGAAATCCGAGATGCTGAGCCAGATGCTGACCGATGCAGGTGTCACGCACAATGTTCTGAACGCGCGCCAGCACGAGAAAGAGGCGCAGATCGTCGCCGATGCGGGCAAGCTGGGCGCTGTGACCATCGCCACCAACATGGCCGGGCGCGGGACCGACATCAAACTGGGTGGCAATGTCGATTTCGCCATCATGGAGGCGATTGAAGCCGATCCCGACGCTGATCCCGAAGAGATCCGCCAGCGTATTGAGGCCGAACATGCCGCCGATGAACAAGCGGTGAAAGAGGCCGGTGGCCTGTTCGTTCTGGCCACCGAGCGACATGAAAGCCGCCGTATCGACAATCAGCTGCGCGGCCGTTCAGGCCGTCAGGGCGACCCCGGGCGCTCGGCTTTTTTCCTCAGCCTTGATGACGATCTGATGCGCATCTTCGGCTCGGAACGGTTGGAAAAAGTGCTGTCTACCCTGGGCATGAAAGAGGGCGAGGCGATCATCCACCCTTGGGTGAACAAGTCGCTGGAACGCGCTCAGGCCAAGGTTGAGGGGCGCAACTTTGATATCCGTAAGCAGCTTTTGAAATTTGACGATGTGATGAATGATCAGCGTAAGGTGATCTTTAAACAACGTCTGGATATCATGAAGGCCGCCGATTTGTCCGAGATCATTCAGGACATGCGCGGTGAGGTCATTGACGATTTGATCGATACCTATATGCCGCCAAAAACGTATGCGGATCAATGGGATACCCAAGGGCTGCATGATGCTGTCATCGAACAGCTGAACCTTGATGTGCCGGTGATAGAATGGGCCAACGAAGAAGGTGTGGACGACGAGCAGGTCATCGAGCGTCTGGAAGAGGCGGCCAATGCGATGATGGCCGAAAAGACGGCCTCCTTCGGGGCTGAAAACATGCGCCTGATCGAAAAGCAGGTGCTGTTGCAAACCATTGATGGCAAGTGGCGCGAACATCTGCTGACACTGGAACACCTGCGCAGCGTGGTTGGTTTCCGAGGGTATGCGCAACGCGATCCGCTGAACGAATACAAGAACGAGGCGTTCCAGCTGTTTGAAAACATGCTGGACAGTTTGCGTCAGGAAGTGACCCAAAAGCTTGCGCAGATCCGGCCCATGACTGAAGAAGAACAGCAGGCCATGGTGCAGCAAATGCAAGAGCAGCAGGCCGCGATGCAGGCACCCGCTGCGGATTCGGCACCTGTCGGCAATCCCGAGAATTCCAGGGAAGGGTTTGATGAAAATGACCCGACCACCTGGGGCAATCCCGGTCGCAACGAAACCTGTCCTTGCGGGTCCGGCAAGAAGTTTAAACACTGTCACGGGCGGCTTGCCTGAGCCGGGGTTTCGGACACATCTGCGCCCGAATGACACCTTGATGGGGTCATAACACGGCCTGATTTCTCGCCTAAGTCTTCCATACCTAAAAAGGTGTGGAGACCGAGAATATGCAGAAGACACGCTTGATTACCGCTGGTGGGACACTGATGTGTGCGCTTGGCATCGGCTATTTTATGCAAAGCAGCCAGGCCCCCTCGGCCCCGCAAACCATTGTTACCACAGCTGGCCTGATCAGTGGCCCGGCACAGCCTGCACCTGAGGCGATTGTGAAAGACATGGAGATGTCCGAAGATCAATCCATTGATCTCGGCGACGTGACTTTGACCTCAGCAGCCCGCGCCAAGCCCGATGCGCCCGCCGCGTCCGAATTACCTGCGCAACCTGTTGTAGAAGTTGCCCTTAAAGATGAGCCGGTTGTGCAGCCCGAGACTACCGAAATCGAGCCTGATCTGGCATGTGAATACGTATTGAAAGCCTCCTCCGAGGCCGCAGCGATGGTGCGTTTGGCTCTGTCGGCGCCGTGCATGGCGGATGAACGTTTCACGCTGCACCATAACGGCATGATGATCAGTGAGGTGACCGACGCAGATGGCACCAGCGAGCTTGTCGTGCCTGCATTGTCCGAAAACGCGATCTTCATCGTGGCTTTCCCCAATGGCGAAGGTGCTGTGGCCAACGCCCAGGTATCGTCGCTGGAATATTATGACCGTGCGATCGTGCAATGGCGCGGCAAGGGTGGGATGCATATTCATGCGCTCGAATTTGGCGCGGATTACGGTGCCGAGGGTCATGTCTCGGTCGAGGCCGCGCGGGATCAATCCGTAGCGGCTCTGGGTCAGGGTGGGTTTATCACCCGTCACGGCGCAGGTGACCTGGATGATGCCCTTATGGCCGAGGTCTATACCTTCCCCACAGGTGTCATGACACGCGACGGTGATGTGGCCCTGCGGGTCGAAGCCGAGGTGACAGCCGCCAATTGTGGCCGTGATGTCGAGGCGCAATCGATCCAGAAAAAGGCCGATGGCACCCTGAAAACCCAGGATCTTGTTCTGGCCATGCCCAATTGTAATGCGATTGGTGACTTTCTGGTGTTGAATAATCTTCTGAATGACCTGAAAATCGCGGCCAAGTAATCCGCCACGTTCAAAGGTCATCTTATGACAAAGAAACGTGCGGCGATCTTCGCCGCACTTTTCCTTTTTAGTACCTCGCTTGCGGCTTTGGCGCAGGATGTCACGCTGTCATCGCGCGACGGTGCGGTTGAGATTTCGGGAAATCTGCTGGGCTTTGACGGCGAACTTTACCGCGTCGATACGATCTATGGCGAATTGACGGTCGACGGTTCGGGCGTGATTTGTGACGGCCCGGGATGTCCCAATCTGGATCAATATGTTGCCCGCCTTATCCTGGCCGGAGCGCCGACGATTGGCCGCGTTCTGATGCCCGGCCTGCTTGAGGCTTTCGCGATCAAAAATGGCTACGACCTGGACCGGCAAACCGACGATCAACGCAGTTTTGTCTATGTCATTTCCGAAAAGAGCACCGGTCAGGTGATTGGTGAATTCACCTTTCGTCTGCCCAACACGGATGAGGGATTTGCCGATCTGTTGGCCAATGAGGCCGATATCGTCATGTCCCTGCGCGAAGTCCGTGATGATGAAAACGCCCTCGCCCGCGAGGCCGGTCTGGGTGATTTGACGGATAAGGGTCGCAGCCGTGTGCTGGCGCTGGATGCGCTGGTGCCAGTGGTGTCGCCCACCAATCCAATTCAGGGCATCACCACCCCCCAACTTGCACAGGTTCTGTCAGGGCAAATCACCAGCTGGGACGTTCTGGGGGGCCCTGATGCGCCAATAGATATGCATCTTCTGGATGTGCCTCGGGGCTTGGACAGGCCACAGAAGATCGCCTGTTGCGCCCGACCGGGCAGCCTTTGGTCGACGGGGTTGTGCGCCACGCAACGGAACCTGACCTGCTGGCGGCTGTTGCGGAAAATCCTTTTGCCATTGGGGTGACCAGCCGATCGGATACCGGCAACACATGGCCGCTGGCCTTGCGCGGTGAGTGCGGGTTTGAAATGAACGCCACCCGCCGCAGCGTCAAGACCGAGGATTATCCGCTGACCGCACCCTTGTTTCTCTACATGCCTGCCCGGCGTTTCCCCAAGCTGGTGCGCGAATTTCTGACCTATCTGCGTGATCCCTCGGCGCAGCTGGTGATCCGCCGCGCGGGGTTTGTCGATCAGACCCCGGAAGAGATCGAAATAAATGCTCAGGGGGATCGCTTTGCCAATGCCATCGCGCGCGCGGGCGAGGATATCACCCTGACGCAATTGCAGGGGATGGTCAGCACGCTGGCGCCGTTGAAACGGTTAACCACCACGTTCCGGTTTGAGCCCGGCTCGGTTCGGCTGGATGCGCAATCGCGCTCGAATGTGCTGCAACTGGCCCGCTCGATGGAGCTTGGGCAATACGACACCCGCCGTTTGGTCTTTGTCGGGTTCAGCGATGGTCAGGGGCCATCCGCCGGAAATCTTGAGATCGCTAAACGGCGCGCTGAGGCCGTCAGAACGGCTGTGACCCGAGCGGCTGAAACCGCCAACCTGGCGCGCATTGGTATCGAGGCGATTGCTTTTGGCGAGGCGATGCCGATGGCTTGCGATGACAGCGAATGGGGCCGGCAGGTGAACCCCCGGGTCGAGGTTTGGGTGCGCTAAAGCACAATCCAACAAGTCGGAATCGGGTTTCGGAGCGAATTCCGCGATGCTCTAGAGGTAGCCCTCAGACCGAAAGCTAAGCTCGCAGGACTTTCCGACGATGATGTGATCATGCAGGGTGATGCCAAGCGCCTCGCAGGCGTCCTGCACCTTGCGGGTCATCGAGATATCTTCCGGGGAGGGTGTTGGATCACCCGAGGGGTGGTTGTGGATCAGGATCAACGCGCTGGCATTCAGTTGCAGCGCCCGTTTGACCACCTCACGCGGGTAGACCGGAACATGATCCACCGTGCCGCGCGCCTGTTCTTCGTCTGCGATCAGCACGTTCTTGCGGTCCAGGAAAAAGATGCGGAATTGTTCGGTATCGCGATGCGCCATGGTGGTGTGACAGTAATCAATCACGCTGTCCCAGGATGAAATCACGGGCCGTTGCAGGATACGGGATTGCGCCAGTCGGTGCGCCGTTGCTTCGACGATTTTCAATTCGCACAGCACGACCTCACCCCCACCGGGGATTTGGCTGAGTTGATCGGCAGGGGCCGAGATCACGCTGTTGAAATCGCCGAACCTTTCCAGCAACTCGCGCGCCAATGGTTTTACGTCGCGCTGCGGGATGGCGCGGAACAGCACCAGTTCCAGCAGTTCGTAATCGGGCATTGCCTGTGCCCCGCCGTCCAGAAACCGGGCGCGCAGGCGTTTGCGGTGATCGCGGATGTACGAGGGCTGTTTGCCGGGCACGAGGGCCTCGGTGGCCTGCGCCTCATCAAAAAGGGGCAGGGGCATTTCGGCAAAGTGGTTCGAGGTGCTCATGTCGTCAGAGTGGCAGAGCTTGGTTAGTGAATAGTTAAAATCAACAGAGAGTTAAGGCGGGTGCGCTATGATCAGCGCACCCGCTTGGTCAGCTTTTCATACTGTCCCAGAAATTCTTGACGGACGAGAAAAAGCTTTTGCTTTCAGGATTGTTATCCTCGGACAAGGCCTCGAATTCCTTCAGCAGCTCTTTTTGCTTTGATGTCAGGTTCACCGGGGTTTCAACGGCCAGTTCGATGAACATATCGCCACTACCGCTGCCGCGAAGGGCAGGCATGCCTTTGCCACGCAGG
The DNA here is from genome assembly GCA_965207105.1 of Roseovarius sp. Classification (GTDB taxonomy): domain Bacteria; phylum Pseudomonadota; class Alphaproteobacteria; order Rhodobacterales; family Rhodobacteraceae; genus Roseovarius. The sequence goes on from CBDBLS010000036.1 coordinate 165,288, forward strand.
CGCATCTGGCGACCTGACTGGCTGCCGCTGGGGATTTTCACGCGGCTGCCACCGTCGATGGTGGGCACTTCGATGTCACCGCCCATGGCCGCCGAGGTCATTGACACGGGCACCCGGCAAAACAGGTTGAGCTCATCGCGCTCGAACAGTTTGTGCTCGGCCACGTCGATGAAGATATACAGATCCCCCGGAGGGCCGCCGCGCATGCCTGCCTCGCCCTCGCCCGCCAAGCGGATGCGGGTGCCGGTTTCGACACCAGCAGGGATGTTCACGCTGAGCGCGCGATCTTTTTCAACCCGGCCCTGACCGCCACAGGATTTGCAGGGATTCGAGATGATCTGGCCCATGCCCGAGCAGGTGGGGCAGGTGCGCTCAACGGTGAAGAACCCTTGCTGAGCGCGGACCTTGCCCATGCCGGAACAGGTCGGACAGGTCGAAGGTTCGGCCCCGCCTTCGGCGCCCGACCCTTCGCAGGAGGTACAGGCGATAGATGTGGGGACGTTGATGGTTTTTTGCAGGCCGACATAGGCGTCTTCCAGCGTGACGCGCAGATTGTAACGTAAATCGGCCCCGCGCGCGGCGCGTTGACGACCGCCCCCACGACCACCGCCGCTGCCCATGAAATCGCCAAACAGGTCATCGAACACGTCCGAGAACGCGCTGGCAAAATCACCCTGATTGCCAAAGCCTGCGCCGGGGCGTCCGCCCCCGCCCCCCATGCCGCCCCCAAAGGCCGCGTGACCAAACCGGTCATAAGCTGCCTTCTTGTCGGCGTCTTTCAGGACATCATGAGCCTCGCCGACTTCCTTGAACTGGGTTTCGGCGTTGGGGTTGTCTTTGTTGCGATCGGGGTGAAGTTCTTTTGCCTTGGCGCGGTAGGCCTTCTTGATCTCGTCAGCCGACGCGCCTTTGGACAGCCCGAGAACTTCGTAATAGTCACGTTTGGCCATCAGGAAACTCCTTGATCGGAATGGCGTAGGCCAGCCCGGTCACCGGGCCGGCCTATTTGCACTCCGTCACACACCTCAGGCGCGTTTGTCGTCGTCGAGATCTTCGAAGTCGGCGTCGACGATATCGTCGTCATCGGCGGCGGCCTCATCGGCGGCCATCGGTTCTTCTTCGCCCGCTTCGGATTGCGCCTTATAGATCGCCTCGCCCAGTCGCATGGCGACCTCGGTGACGTTCTGGATGCCAGCCTTGAGTTTCTCGGCTGTGGTGTCTTCTTTTTCCAGATCGTCTTTCAGCGCGGCAATGGCCAGTTCGATCGCCTCGATGGTGGTCGGATCAACCTTTTCACCATGCTCTTCGACTGATTTCTCGGTCGAGTTGATCAGGCTTTCGGCCTGGTTCCGGCTTTCCACCAGCTCGCGACGTTCTTTGTCGGACTCGGCGTTTTCTTCGGCGTCTTTGACCATCTTTTCGATGTCTTCATCGCTGAGGCCGCCCGAGGCCTGGATCGTGATCTTGTGCTCTTTGCCGGTGCCTTTGTCCTTGGCTTCGACCGACACGATGCCGTTGGCGTCGATGTCAAACGTCACCTCGATCTGGGGCAGGCCGCGCGGGGCGGGTGGGATGTTTTCCAGATTGAACTGACCAAGGCTCTTGTTATCGGCGGCCATTTCGCGTTCGCCCTGGAACACCCGGATCGTCACGGCCGATTGATTGTCTTCGGCGGTCGAGAAAATCTGACCCTTGTTGGTCGGGATCGTGGTGTTGCGGTCGATCAGGCGGGTGAACACGCCACCCAGCGTTTCGATACCAAGGCTGAGAGGCGTCACATCCAGCAGAACAACGTCTTTCACGTCGCCCTGCAGAACACCGGCCTGAATGGCGGCACCCATGGCAACCACCTCGTCAGGGTTCACACCCTTGTGCGGCTCTTTGCCGAAGAACTTGGTAACTTCTTCCACCACGCGTGGCATCCGGGTCATACCGCCAACCAGAACGATCTCGTCGATCTCGTTTGCAGCCATGCCGACATCCTTCAGAGCGGCCTGACAGGGTTTGATGGATGCTTTGATCAGGTCACCCACCAGGCTTTCCAGCTTGGCGCGGGTCAGTTTCATGACCATGTGCAGCGGCTGACCGTCTGAGCCCATCGAGATGAAGGGTTGGTTGATTTCAGTTTGCGACGACGAAGACAGTTCGATCTTGGCTTTCTCGGCGGCTTCTTTCAGACGCTGCAGGGCCATCTTGTCTTTGGTCAGATCGACGCCGTTTTGCTTTTTGAATTCATCCGCGAGGTAGTTGACGATGCGCATGTCAAAGTCTTCACCACCCAGGAAGGTGTCCCCGTTGGTCGATTTCACTTCAAACAGACCATCGTCGATTTCCAGGATGGTCACGTCGAACGTCCCGCCACCAAGGTCATAGACCGCGATGGTGTGGGTGTTTTCCTTGTCCAGCCCATAGGCCAGAGCGGCGGCCGTGGGTTCGTTGATGATCCGCAGCACTTCCAGACCGGCGATCTTGCCGGCATCTTTGGTGGCTTGGCGTTGGGCATCGTTGAAATAGGCAGGCACGGTGATGACGGCTTGCGTCACGTCCTCGCCCAGATAGCTTTCAGCGGTTTCTTTCATCTTGCCGAGGATGAAGGCACTGATCTGGCTGGGGCTGTATTTCTCGCTGCGGGCTTCGACCCAGGCATCGCCGTTGCCGCCATCAATGACGTTGAACGGCATGTTCTTTTTGTCTTTGGCCAGATCCGCATCATCCGCGCGGCGACCGATCAGGCGCTTGACGCCAAAGACAGTGTTGGTGGGGTTGGTGACGGCCTGACGTTTTGCAGGCTGGCCGACCAGACGCTCATCATCGGCGAAGGCGACGATTGAGGGGGTTGTGCGCGCGCCTTCGCTGTTTTCGATGACGCGGGGCTGGCTGCCATCCATGATGGCGACGCAGCTGTTGGTGGTTCCGAGGTCAATACCAATGACTTTGGCCATGTTTGTGATCCCTTTTCCTTAAGGCGATTGTGCGGACCCCTGACCCGTTATGGCATCCGGGACCCGATAGACTGAACGGGTGCCGCGAGGGTGACCGCGCTTCATCGGCGTATATAGGCAGGCCAAACTGGCCCTGCAAGCGTTGGAAACCGGTGGATTTTGCAATTTTGCCCTAAATGCATCAGGTGAAGGCAAAGAATGGTGGGAATCTGATGTCTGAACCGACGTTATGCATCCGTGGATTTGATATCTATCAGGGGTATCTGGATGCGCCTATGCAGGCCGCGCTGCTGGATGATCTGCGTGCGGTGGTGGCTGTGGCACCGCTGTTTTCGCCCCAGACACCTTATGGCAAGCCGATGTCGGTGCAGATGACCTCGGCGGGAAAATATGGCTGGTATTCGGATCGCAGCGGCTATCGGTATGAAGCGGTGCATCCCAACGGCACGGCCTGGCCTGCGATTCCGAATCATGTGCTGGCGATCTGGCGCGCGTTGGTCAGTGAGGAACGTGAGCCTGATTGTTGTCTGATCAACTTTTACGGCGAAGGTGCGCGCATGGGGATGCATCAGGACCGGGACGAGGTGGATTTTTCCTGGCCAGTTCTGTCAATATCGCTGGGTGATGAAGGCCTGTTTCGGATTGGTAATCAAACACGGGGTGGCAAGACCAGTTCGCTCTGGCTGGGATCTGGCGACGTGGTGCGCATGGGGGGTGATGCGCGTCTGACCTATCACGGGGTGGATCGCATCCGCTTTCGAAGCTCAGCCCTGATGCCCAGAGGCGGGCGTATCAACCTGACCCTGCGCGTGGTGGATTAAACCAGCCTCTATCGTTTGGCGTTCCAGTTGACCAGGGGAATCGCATGAGTTTCACGGCGCGAGGATTTGAAGCGGGAAGCGGTTGTTCCAGCCAGCCTTTTTCCGCATTCCTCCGAGGGAGTTCTCGCTTTTTGCTTTGTTGAGCAAATTCATTGCGATGTGCTTGATGACGGCGAAGTTGGCGGGTGCGTGATCTTTTCGTATCCGGCTGTCGTCATCGCGGAAGGTGACATCAGGCACCCGGTGGAGGCGGTTTTCAATTCCCCGGTGAGAGCGTACGGCATGGGCAAAGCGCGCGGCGTCTTTTGGCAGGGACGGGATGAAGTACCGCGTTTGCCGTGTCGTCTTCCCGCCACTTTCCCGAAGCGGGACGACGCGGCCAATGCTGACCAACCCCTCCCGATGGGGATGGCGCTTTTTCAACCGGCCGATGGCGTCGCATTGGGTGTATGTTCGCGTTTCAATCCTGCCCCTGTCGCCGTCAACCGTCTGTAGTGATTCTGTGTTTTCCCGATCCTGTTCTTCGAACCATAATTTCACGTCTTCATGGAGAAGCCCCTGATTGCCCTTCAGGGCCGGCACATAGTCAGCACCCTTGTCACGGATTTTGCAGGCGATCTCACGTTGGCACCCCATCGCATCCAGCGTCACGACCGCGCCCTCCAGGAAGAGCAGATCCAGGAGAACGGGGATGTCCCTGATCCCGTTCCTTTTGTGCGCGCCGGCTTGCTGGCCGGGCACGAGGCGTAGATCGTTACACCGGGCCGGGATCAGATGCAGAGGCGTTTCACCACCGGCCCTTGAGCCTCGCGCTGTCTTGCCGTCAATGGCAACGAGCGTTCCTCCAACGCGCCCGGCCAACCCGGACGCCCACGCGGCAAAGGCTGCGTTGACCTCTTCAGGATCAATCGCCCGAAACACCGTCGAAAGCGTGTCACGGGAGGGTATGCCATGCTCAAACGCAGCCAACTTGCGCAGGAAACCCGACTTTTCCTCGCCATTAAAGGGCAACATCGACAAAACTCCCACACCCCGACACCACTCCGCACAGGCTCAAAAGCGGAATCCCATCAAGTGGATACAACACCTTCGTCTCCTGGCGGGGATCGGAAATCGACGAGGCAAAAGATTGAAACAACACGGTATTTTCCAAAACAGCGCCCTCCAGACATAAACTTTGGAAAACTGAATCAGAGATAGAAGATCAAGGCAAACCAAAAGATGCTATTCATGCGATACCCCTGTCCAGTTGACCGAGGCGGATTGACGGGTGTAAAACTCGGCCATCAGCCCGATTACGATCATCGTCATCGCCAGATACAGCGGATATTCCCATGTCGAGTTACGCCGGATGTAGTTGATGAATACAAATCCCCGGGCTTGGTCAATCGTGTGAAACAGCGGGTGCCAATCAAACATGGCAATCATGAAACCGGGCAGCGTATTGGCCACGAACATCTTGCCCGAGGCAATCATACTGGCCCGTTGATAGACCGTGGTGAAGATTCCCACGAGGCCCGGAGCCCAGGGTTTGATTGACAAAAGCACCAACCCCAAAGCAACGCCCGAAAACCAGGACAGCATAAACATCCCATATGCCGCGATGGGTTGTTCGATGGTGATGGGCGTAAAGATCACATGGTAGAAAAACAGGATAATAATAAGGGTAAGTGTCTGAAGATAAAGCGTACTCAGGGCCCCAGCACTGATCGCGATGATCGTGTTCAAAGGCGCGTGCAACATCATCGCCGAGGTCGGGCCTTCGGAGGCCACAACCGAGCTGAGCGATTTTGTATGCGTGAGGAATAGGAAAATCCCCGACATGATAAACAGCAGGAAATCGCCGCGCAGCCCCGCGCTGCGGATGCCAAGCATGACGAACATAATGTAAAATGCCATCACAAACAGCACCGCCACCAGGATGTTGGAGGCAAGCGCCACAAAGGCGTTGTTATGGCCCTTGCGCACCTCCCGGACCGTTGCGTGGTAAATCAACTCGCCTGTGGTGATTACCGATTGCAGGGTCGATCGCGTCTGGACGTTGTGAAACATGATTTACCTGCTCTGGTCCGCTTCTGGGCTTTGTGACACGGATTTCTTGCTGTCCCGTTACCGGCGTATCATAAGGGGACAAATCCCACTGGGCAATACATGCGTGTTTTGGCGCGTTTGATAACAGGAGCAGTGTCTTGGATTACGAAAAACTGGCCAATGTGATGCGCAAACTGGCGCTGGAAGCGGGCGAGAAGATCATGGAGATCTACTCGGCGGATGATTTTGACGTCAAAGTGAAGTCGGATGACAGCCCGGTGACCGAGGCAGACGAGGCTGCGGATGCGTTGATCTCGGCCGGGCTGCGCGCCGAATTCCCCGATGTGGTGCTGATCACCGAAGAACAATCGGCCTCGCATAGTGAACGGGCCGATACCTTCCTGATCGTTGATCCACTGGATGGCACCAAGGAATTCATCCACCGGCGTGGCGATTTCACCGTGAACATTGCCTATGTGGAAAACGGCGTGCCGACGCGAGGTGTGGTTTATGCGCCTGCCAAGAACCGGATGTTCTTTACCTTGGCCAATGGGTCGGCGGTGGAGGAAACCGGCGATCTGGCGCGGGATGTGGTGGGACCGACCCAAGCCATTCATGTTTCAGACCCCGACAACGGGGCGTTGATGGTGGTGGCAAGCAAATCGCACCGGGATCAGGCCACCGATGAGTACATTGCCAAATACGCTGTTCAGGACATGAAAAGTGCCGGGTCCTCTCTGAAATTCTGCCTGATCGCCACGGGCGAGGCGGATATCTACCCCCGGGTGGGCCGCACGATGGAATGGGACACCGCCGCAGGCCATGCTGTGTTGAGTGGCGCGGGCGGCGCGGTTGTGCGGTTTGATGATCATTCCCCCCTGACCTACGGCAAGGAAGGGTACGCCAATCCGTTTTTCATCGCCTATTCGCCCGCTGTCGATCTGAAGCCCGCGTCATGAGCGTTCTGGTTGTCATCCCTGCGCGCTATGCCTCAACCCGCTATCCGGGCAAGCCATTGGTGACACTGACTGGTGCATCAGGCGAGGCGAAAAGCCTGATTCAGAGGTCCTGGGAAGCCGCCATTCAGGTGGCGGGTGTGGACCGGGTTGTGGTGGCTACTGATGATGATCGGATCAGCGATGCGGCCAAAGGATTTGGCGCCGAGGTTGTGATGACCTCGGAGGCGTGCGCCAACGGCACCGAACGCTGCGCCGATGCGCTGGACCGGCTGGATGAGACCCACGAAATCGTTGTGAACCTGCAAGGCGATGCGCCCCTGACGCCGCACTGGTTTGTCGAGGATCTGGTGGCCGGATTGCGCGGTGATCCGACCGCTGATATGGCCACGCCGGTTCTGCGTTGTGACGGTGCCGCGCTCAACGGATTTCTTGAGGATCGGGCAAATGGCCGTGTTGGCGGCACCACCGCCGTGTTTGGCTGTACCAACCATGCGCTTTACTTCTCGAAAGAGGTGATTCCCTATACTGGGCAAATTTACGGTGTGCAGGATGAGACACCTGTGTTTCACCATGCCGGTGTCTATGCCTATCGACCTGCCGCGCTGTCAGAGTATCGCAGCTGGCCTGCCGGTCCCCTGGAGCAGCTTGAAGGGCTGGAGCAGCTTCGCTTTCTGGAAAACCGGCGGGCGATCTTATGTGTCGAAGTTCAGGCGCGAGGCCGTCAGTTCTGGGAGTTGAACAACCCCGAAGATGTACCGAAACTGGAAAAGATGATGGCAGAAATGGGTATGAACTGACCCGACTGCGCCGCTGATTGCGGTTAGAGGATCAAAAATGGGTGAAAAACTTGGATTTTCCCATGATTGAAATTCACAGTTCGTTGTTTTGGTGTATTGTGGCCAAAAATATACGTTAAGGAGCAGGCAATGCGTAACAAGGTAACCAAGGCGATTTTCCCCGTCGCCGGTATGGGTACTCGTTTTCTTCCAGCGACCAAATCGGTTCCAAAGGAAATCATGACATTGGTCGACCGGCCTCTGGTGCAATACGCCATTGATGAGGCGCGCGAAGCTGGGATCAAAGAGTTCGTTTTTGTCACCTCGCGTGGCAAGGGCGCGTTGGAAGATTATTTCGACAACGCCCCCCAGCTGGAGCAGGAACTGCGCCGCAAGGGCAAGGATGACCTTCTGGAAATCCTGAAAAACACCAATATGGACAGCGGCGAAATTGCCTATATGCGCCAGCACAAGCCGCTGGGTCTGGGTCATGCAGTCTGGTGTGCCCGCCGTCTGATCGCGAACGAGCCCTTTGCCGTGATCCTGCCGGATGACCTGATTGCCGCTGAAAAGCCCTGCCTTGCGCAGATGGTCGAGGCCTTCGAGGAAAACCCCGGCAACATGGTTGCGGCCATGGAAGTGCCGGACGAGCAGATCTCGTCCTACGGGGTGCTGGATATCAAGGAAGATATGGGCGCGCTGGTGTCGACCAAAGGGATGGTGGAAAAGCCCAAGATGGGTGAAGCGCCGTCTAACCTGGCCGTTGTTGGCCGCTACATCCTGACACCCACCGTGCTGCAGAAGCTGAACAAGAAGAAAACCGACGCGGGTGGCGAAATCCAGCTGACCGATGCCATCGCGGATGCGCGCGAAGAGGGCGAAGAGGTGTTTGGCTTCCGTTTCAAGGGCCAGAGGTTTGATTGTGGCTCAAAGGCCGGTTTCCTGCAGGCCACCGTCGCCTTTGCCTTGGAGCGCGACGATTTGCGCGACGATCTTTGGGGTTATCTGAACAATATCATCCACGCCAAGAAAGCGGCACAGTAATCTGCCGGGGGGCGATCTTTGACAAATATACTGGTCACAGGTGGGGCGGGCTATATCGGCTCGCACGCCTGCAAAGTGTTGAAACACGCGGGGTTCACCCCCGTCGTTTATGACAATCTGTGTACCGGCTGGGAGAATGCGGTCAAATTCGGCCCGTTCGAGAAAGGCGATCTGACAGATCGCGCCCGGTTGGATCAGGTCTTTGCCGCCTATCAGCCCGAGGCCATTATGCATTTTGCCGCCCTTAGCCAGGTCGGCGAAAGCATGCGTGAACCGGCGATGTACTGGCATAACAACGTGGCCGGGTCACTATGTCTGTTTGAGGCGGCTGTGGCGGCGGGTTGTAAGAAAGTTGTGTTCTCATCCACCTGCGCCACCTACGGGGATCAGGACAATGTGGTTCTGGATGAATCCAGCGCGCAATACCCCATTAATGCCTACGGCGCGTCGAAGCGCGCGATCGAGGATATTCTGCGCGATTTTGAAGTGGCCTATGGCCTGAACCATGTGATCTTTCGCTATTTCAACGTGGCCGGGGCCGACCCCGAAGGCGAGGTGGGCGAGTTTCATCAACCCGAAACCCATCTGATCCCGCTGATGCTGGATGCGATTGATGGCAAACGCGATGCGCTGACCATTTTTGGTACGGATTACGATACGCCCGACGGCACATGTATCCGGGATTATGTGCATGTGATGGATCTGGTCGAGGCGCATGTTCTGGGCCTGAACTGGCTGCAGGACGACAAGGACAGCCGTGTGTTCAATCTGGGCACGGGCACCGGGTTTTCGGTGCGCGAGGTGGTGGATCATTCGGCTGCCGTTACCAACAAGGACGTGCCGATGGTTGAAGGGCCGCGCCGGGCGGGCGATTGCGCCAAGCTGGTCTCGGGATCGACCCGGGCCGAGGCTGAGCTGGGCTGGAAGCCCACACGTTCGACCCTGGATCAGATGATCGCGGATGCGTGGCGGTGGCACCAAACTGGACATTATGACAAATAACGCCGAATCTGCGCATCAGGGCGGCAGAATACAGGCGTGGATATGGACAGGCTGAACGAGCTTGCACTGGCTTACCGGTTGCGTTGGAAACGCCGCCGCCTGTTGTTTCGTTCGCTTCGCAAACGCCGTCAGATCGCCCCGGTTATCAACCGCACTGCCCAGATCGCGCCCGGCGATATCCTGGCGTTTTCCACTATACGTAATGAAATGGCGCGCCTGCCGCATTTTCTGGATCATTACCGCGCCCTGGGTGTTGGCCAGTTTCTGATCGTCGACAACGCCAGTGATGATGGCACAGCCGATTATCTCGCCGCGCAACCCGATGTGTCGCTATGGACCGCTCCGGACAGTTACAAGCTGTCGCGCTTTGGCATGGATTGACTGACATGGCTGCAACGTCAATATGCGGGCGGGCATTGGTGCCTGACCGTCGATGCCGATGAAATCCTGATCTATCCGCATTACGACACAAGGCCTTTGCCTGCGCTGGTCGAGTGGCTTGAGACGCATGAGCGGCGGTCATTCGGGGCGCTGATGCTGGACATGTACCCCAAGGGACCGCTGAATGCACAGACCTATGAGGCCGGGGAGAATCCGTTTGAGATCCTCAGCTGGTTTGATGGCGGCAATTACATGATCCAGAAAAAGCCCGACCTGCAGAACCTGTGGATTCAAGGCGGCGTGCGTGCCCGTCACTTCTTTGCTGATCGCCCCCGCCGCGCCCCCACGATGAACAAGACACCTCTGGTCAAATGGCGGCGCAGTTACGCTTATGTCAGTTCGACTCACTCGTTGCTGCCGCGCCGTCTGAACCATGTTTATGACGACTAGGGCGGCGAAAAAACCTCGGGCGTTTTGCTGCACACCAAGTTCCTGCACACGATTGTCGAGAAGTCTGCCGAAGAGAAAGAGCGGCAGGAACATTTTGCCAATTCCACCCTGTACGAGACGTACTACGACAGTCTGGTCGGCAATCCTGATCTGTGGTGCGAAGGCTCGACCAAACTGATCAGTTGGCGCCAACTTGAGGCTATGGGCCTGATGTCGAAAGGGAACTGGGTATGAGCGCGCGCAAAAACACTGGATTTCCCGTGGATTGGTGCATATTTGTTTCCAAATGGGCAACAATTCTCCTCGAAAAAGAATTAATTAAGTGTCAGAGACTAAACAGTGCATTGAAACTGCGGTTTGAGTTAGGAGACGCAGCGTGAGCTTGTGGCAGTCATATCGAATGCGACTGCGCCGGAAACAGGCGAAAGTGCGGGCGTTCCGCAAGCATTTTGCGCTGAGCAGTGTCGAGGACCGCACCCAGAAAATTCAGCCCGGCGATATCCTTCTGTTTTCGAGCTTCCGCGACGAATATGTGCGTCTGCCGTACTTCATGAAGTATTACCGCGATCTGGGCGTGTCGCATTTCCTCATGGTCGATAATGGCAGCACCGATGGTGGGCGCGAATACCTTGCCGATCAGGAAGACGTGTCCCTGTGGAGCACCAATACCAGCTATAAACGCGCGCGTTTTGGTGTGGATTGGCTGAACTGGCTGCAACAGAGATATGGCCATGGCCACTGGACCCTCGTGGTCGACCCGGACGAGTTTTTTGTTTACCCGTTTTGTGATACACGGCCCATCCGGGCGTTGACCGACTGGCTGGATGTGTCACAGGTGAAATCCTTTGGCGCAATGCTTTTGGATAGGCTCAATTAGCATTGATTATGCGTGCCAACCTGTAATAGAACACACCATGAACAAAATTATGGGGTGCGGCACATGGATCATCAAGCTTTTTTGGTGTGGCTCAACGAGACCGACGACCTTTCATCGAAACAACGGGCTGAAACCGGACGGCTCGTTGCCGGGGTTTCGTCGCTGGAAAGCGTGATCGATCTCCCTGAGGCGAATGTTCGCGAGGGGCGTATCTGTCCGCACTGTGCTTCGGGCGGTGCGATCATCAGGGGCCATGCAAGTGGCCTGACGAGGTTCTTTTGCAAAGGCTGTCGCAAAACCTTCAACGCGCTGACCGGGACGCCGCTTGCCCGCTTGCGCCACAGGGACAGATGGGCAGGGTTCGCAGCTTCCCTGCGCGACGGCGAAACGGTAAAGGCGTCCGACGGGCGTTGTATGGTGGCCGACACCACAGCTTTTCGCTGGCGTCATCGCTTTCCCGAGGCCGTAACGGTCGGTGCGGTCAGGCTGTGCGGAATCGTCGAAGCCGACGGGACGTTCTTTCCGCGCAGCCGGAAAGGGGAGCGTAATCTCTCTCGAAAAGCCCGCAAACGCGGGGGAAAGGCCTCGAAACCCGGATTGTCGGAGGAGCAGGTTCCGGTCCCCGTTGCGGTCGACCGATCAGGCACCGCCATCAGTGCTGTCTTGCCTGCGGTGACAGCCGAACATCTCAAAACGGTTCTGCAGCCACGTCTTGATGGGGACGCTCTCCCGGTGACCGATGGCTGCACCGGCTACCCGCCCTGCGCCGCAGAAACGGGCGTCAGCCATGAAAGTCTCGACCGGACCGCCGGAGAACGTGTCCGTGGTGAATTGCACATTCAAACCGTGAACAGTCGGCATGAGCGGTTAAAGACCTTTCCGCGCCGCCATCGGGGCATCGCGAGCAAATACCTGGACAGCTGCCTTCGGTGGTTCCACCTTGCCGTCCTTCCGAGCCACCAAACGCCGCGCGCGATACTTGCCGCAGCAGCAGGCATCCTGCCTGTAACACGCCACGCATAATCAATGCTAATTGAGCCTTTGGATATGTATCCCAAGGGCCGGATTGATGCGGTGCCTTATCGTCTGGGACAAGATCCGCTTGAGATTGCGTCGTGGTTCGATCTTGGCAACTATATGATCGAGAAGAATAAAAAATATGGCAATCTGTGGATTCAAGGCGGCCCCCGGTCGCGGGTGTTCTTCCCCAATCAACCCAAGAAGTCGCCGACGCTGAATAAAATCCCACTGGTCAAATGGCACAAGCGCTACAGCTATGTCAGCTCGACCCATATGTTGCTGCCGCGCGGATTGAACCTGACGTATGACGAATGGGGCGGCGAGCGCGCCAGCGGCGTGCTGCTTCATGCCAAGTTTCTGGATACGTTTACCGTGAAGGCGGCCGAGGAACTGACCCGTAGACAGCACTATTCTGCCAGTGTCGAATACAAGGCCTACGCCGAAAGATTTTCGGACACGCCAGACCTTTGGTGCAAATGGTCGGAAAAATATATAAACTGGCGACAACTTGAGATCCTTGGGCTGATGTCCAAGGGCAACTGGGCATGAGAGAAGGGCAGTCGGACATGCGTGTTGGGATCATCATGCTGGTGCATACGGCCTTTGGCCGCGCCGAGCAGATTGCCCGCCATTGGTCTGCTGCCGGATGTCCCCTGGTGATCCATGCCGACAAATCCGTGTCCCGCAAATCCTATGATGCCTTTGTAAAGGCACTGTCCGATCTGCCTGATGTGCGCTTTGCCACGCGCCATCGCTGTGACTGGGGTACCTGGGGTCTTGTGGCCGCCACGCAGGAAGCCTCGCAAATCATGCTGGATGAGTTTCCCGACGTGCGGCATGTCTATCTGACCTCCGGGTCCTGCCTGCCGCTGCGCCCGGTGCATGAGTTGATCGAGTATCTGGGCGATCGCCCGCACACGGACTTCATTGAATCCGCCACCACTGCCGACGTCCCCTGGACCATCGGCGGGCTGGATCAGGAACGCTTTACTCTGCGATTTCCGTTTTCGTGGCGCAAGAACCGCTGGATGTTTGACAAATACGTCGCCCTGCAACGCACCCTGCGATACAAGCGCCGCATTCCCAACGGCATCGTGCCGCACATGGGCAGTCAGTGGTGGTGCCTGACGCGCCAGACCCTGTCAGCCATTCTGGAAGACCCCGAGCGCAAGACCTATGACGATTATTTCCGCAAGGTCTGGATCCCGGATGAAAGCTATTTTCAAACCCTCGCGCGGCTATATTCGCGCCAGATCGAAAGTCGGTCCCTGACCCTGTCCAAGTTTGACTATCAGGGCAAGCCGCACATCTTTTATGATGACCACCTTCAGCTGTTGCGCCGCTCGGATTGCTTTGTGGCGCGCAAAATCTGGCCTTTCGCCAATCGGCTTTATGATGCGTTTCTGAACGATGCGGCGGCCGCGATGAACCGGACCGAGCCGAACCCCGGCAAGATCGACCGCATTTTTGCCAAAGCGGTTGAGCGACGCACGCGCGGGCGTCCGGGTCTTTACATGCAAAGCCGCTTCCCGGTTGAAACGCGCGAAAACGGGCTGACCTGTGCGCAGTATTCTGTGTTTGAGGGATTTAGCGATCTTTTCGAGAATTTCGAGGAATGGCTGACCAAGACCACCGGCACCCGGGTGCATGGCCATCTTTTCGGACCTGAGCGGCCGAATTCTCCGAAGGTCAGACCGTGCTGAACGGCGCGCTGAGTGACAGTGCGGCGCTGCGCGATTACAATCCGCGCGCGTTTCTGGCCAATCTGATCTGGAACACCCGTGGACAACGCCAGTGTTTTCAGTTTGGCCCACGCGACAATCAAAAGATCGAGTGGGAGATCATCAAGGACCCGAATGCGCAGGTCTCGGTGATCACCGGGGCTTGGGCCGTTCCCTTGTTCAAATCGAATCGCAATTTCTCGGATATCCGGCAAGAGGCGGCGCAGTTGCAACAGATCGAAAGTGAACATCTGACGTGTCTGCGGTCGTCCTGGACCAAGGCGCGGGTGCGGATCTGGGCCATGGCCGAGTTTATCGAGGCCCCGATGGAGCCGTTGCAGACGATCATCGACGAAATCGGACAGCAAAATCTACGCGGTCTGGCCGAGGTGCCGCGGATGTCTGACCTGAGCGGGTTTGGGCAGTTCCTGCAAAACCTGAAAAATCAGGGGATGCACCCCTATCTGATGGGCGATTTTCCGGTCTCGCAGAATGAGGCCGACTTGCAGCAATCAAAACGCAAACCCTATTTGGTGCGGTAACCTGGTATGTCTGAACTTCGTCCCTGTTTCCGGACACTGGGGTACTTTACCCCTGTCCATGAAAGGGGCACGAAATGGGACACCATCGACGGAACTATACGGACGAGTATAAGGCAGCGGCGGTTGAGCGGGTTTATGAACCGGGCGCGACACAGGGCAGCGTTGCCAGGGAGCCTGGTATCACCGGCACACAGTTGAAGACCTGGCGGCTTGAGATCGAAGCGTTCGGCTCAGCTGAAGCCAGGCGGCGGCGGAAGGCGGATGCAGCGGAACCGGCCCGTCTTCGCAAGGAGAACAGGCGCCTGACAGAGGAAGTGGAGATTTTGCACAAAGCATCCGCTTTTTTCGCGACACGGGCGGTGAAACCATGACGAACAAGCGCAGATTCGTCACTGCCCATAAAGCTCGATACGCGGTTTCCACGCTTTGCAGGGTTCCGGCGATTTCCCGGGGCCGGTTTTATGGTTTCCCGGCCGGCCAACCGGCGAGGGATCAGCGGCAAGCAGATCGAGACGTTCGGGATCCGGAACCGCTGCCCAGGATCAAGACTTTCTTCAAAGCCGGCAGGAAATGCTACGGATCAAAGCGGATCCATCAGGACCTGGTGGCCGATGGCGAAACCGTCTCCGAGCGGCGGGTGGCGCGGATCATGAAGGAAAACAAGGTGTCTCCACGCCTGAACAAGCGCCGCAAGCCCGTGACAACGGATAGCAATCACAAAATGAGCCCATCGCCAAACCTGTTGGAACAGGCGTTCCACCGCCTCACCCCCAATACGGTTTGGTTGGCCGATATCACCTGTATCGATACGGATGAAGGGTGGCTCTATCCGGCCGGCGTGAAAGACATGGCCACGCGGGAAATCGTTGGTTGGGCGATGGAGGATCACATGCGGGCCGGGCTTTGCTGTGATGCCCTGACGATGGCCCCGGGTCGCAGAGGCCCTGTTCCCGGTCTGATCCACCACTCCGACAGGGGGAGCCGGTACGCCGGTGGCGAGTATCGCAAGCTGATCGAAAAAGCAGGGATTGCGCAATCCATGAGCCGCAAGGGCGAGTGCCTGGACAATGCCCCAATGGAAAGCTTCTTTGCATCATTGAAAAAGGAGATGGTTCACCGTCGGCGGTTCAAAACACGGGCGGAAGCCAAGGCCGCAATCTTCGAATATATCAGGGTCTTCCACAACCGGCAGAGGCGTCACTCCGCCATCGGTTATAAAACACCAAAACAAGCGTTCGAAGATATGACTTGGAAAATGGCCGCATAGGGTCAATAATCAAACTGTCCGGAAACAGGGACGAAGTCCACTTTGCTCGGAGAAACAGTCAATTCGGTTGGTGTTGGTGACGTCTATTCGGCGGTGTTTGTTTCACTTATCGAGGCTGTAAAACGCGGAGCAATATTGGGCCACAGAAGCGGCTGCATATCGCAGTTGTAGCGGAGTAAAAGTCCGCCAGTTTGTGCCCTTCGTTTATTCGGAGGGCGGGAGATGTATTCTGTGGATATTTATAGTCGTGTGCGCCGTGCTTGTTTGAAGGACGGTATGTCTGGCCGAGAAGCGGCGCGGTTTTTCAACATGGCGTAATCAGGATCAGCACTCAGTTACCCCTGTTATTCTGGATGCACATGCAATTGAAAAGGAGACTGACCAATGGAATATTTTGCTGGTTTGGATGTGTCCATGGAAGAGACGCATATCTGCATTCTGGATCGTGAAGGGCCCCTTATTCGTGAAGGAAAAGCGAGCTCAACACCAAAAGCGATCGCTGACTTCCTCGCTTCTGGACCACCATGTGCCAAAGTTGTATTTGAAACGGGACGGATGGCACCAATGCTTTACCATGGGCTGACGGAGCTTGGTGTCCCGGTTGTTTGCATCGAGAGCAGGCAAGCATATCAGGCCCTTAAATCTCTGGCCGGCCACAAGACGGACCGCAATGATGCCCGCGGTTTGGCACACCTGGCGCGGACGGGATTCTACAAGCCGACCCATGTCAAATCACTGTCAGCGCACGCAATCCGGTCGCTGATCGCAGCCCGCAAGAAGCTGGTCGGACAGCGTGTGACGCTCGACAATCAGATCCGCGGTCTGGTCGTCGTCTTCGGCGTGCGGCTGCCACGAGCTTTGTCTCCGGCATTCAAAAACGCGGCGCTAAAAGTTAGCGATGGAGTGCCTGGCCTCCATGCCGCAATTTGCGGACTGTTCGCAGCACGCGAAGCAATCCTCGCGGCGGTTGCAGCCATTGATGGCGACATCAAAAAGATGACCCGCAAATCCGAAGTCTGCCAGCGCCTTATGACGGTACCAGGGGTCGGTCCGATCACAGCATTGGCCTTTGCCGCAGCAATTGATGATCCGTCGCGTTTCAGGAAATCGCGTGATGTGGGGGCGTATCTTGGACTGGTGCCGCGACGGCATCAATCTGGTGAAATCGACTACACGGGCAGCATCTCAAAGCGGGGCGACGTGCGCGTCAGAACGCTTCTCTATGAGGCCGCCAATGTGATGCTGACGCGGTATGCCGCTCCGCTCAAATTGAAGACATGGGCCCTCGCAATCGGTGCGCGCTCAACGATGAGAAAGGCCCGAGTGGCTCTGGCGCGTCGTCTGGCAATCATACTTCATGCCATTATGCGAGACAAAACTGACTTCCAGTCCGCGTAAGGCTTACGAGGCGACAACGAGGATTCCTAAATCAAAGTTCCCATCTGGGACGATGCCCGAGGGAGGGCGTGAGACACGGCGCCGATTCTGTAGCAACAGCCAAGACCAACGGTATGATTGCGGTTTCAACATTGCCGACCCACACCCAGCCAACCCCATCATGAACCTCAGAGTTCGAAGAGAACAAAGGCAACCTCTGACATCAAAAGCAGGAAACTCAGGAAACACGCATTGACAGATTAGAGAACACGCATTGACAGATTAGAGAACACGCATTGACAGATTAGAGAACACGCATTGACAGATTAGAGAACAAAGATCGTAAGACGATCGCGAAGATGCTGCGCCATGAACTTCCGCCTGGGTATCGTCGGTCGGAAGCGCCTCGGCGGCCAACGCTTGATGGTTATGTTGGTGTGGTCGATGAGATACTGCGCACAGACAAAGCCCTGATCAAAAAGCAGCGACACACGGCCAAGCGCATCTTTGAACGGCTGCGCGATGAGCATGGATATGCTGGCAGCCTGACCACGGTGACCTATTACGTGCGCGAGCAAAAACGGCGCACCAAAGAGGTGTTTGTGCCGTTGTCGCATCGGCCGGGCCATGCGCAGGTTGATTTTGGTGAGACGCTGGGCGTGATCGGTGGCGTGGAATGCAAGATCCACTTCTTCGTGATGAGCTTGCCACATTCTGATGCGGTGTTTGTGAAGGGATATCCAGCTGAGACAACCGAGGCGTTTTGCGATGGCCATGTGTCCGCCTTTGCATTCTTTGGCGGCATTCCGCAATCCATTCTCTACGACAATACCAAGATCGCCGTGGCTCGGATACTCGGGGATAAGACGCGCATCCGCACACGTCGGTTTACGGAACTGCAGTCGCATTACTTGTTTGATGACAAGTTTGGCAGACCCGCGCGAGGGAACGATAAAGGCAACGTTGAGGGCATGGTTGGATACACCCGCCGCAACTTCATGGTTCCCGCACCTCGCTATGACAGCTTTGATGATCTGAACGCACATTTGGAAGAGAAGTGTTTAGCACGTCAGGACGATACGTTGCGGGGTCACACCCAAACCATAGGCGCACGCCTGATGTCGGATTTGGATGCTCTGATGGGATTGCCCGTCGCAGAATATGAAGCCTGCGATCACGTCAGCACGCGTGCAACGTCGATCTCAATGGTGCGCTATCGCAGCAATGATTACTCGGTGCCAGTAGCCTATGCGCACCACGATGTTCATGTGCGTGGGTTTGTGCATGAGGTTATCATCGGCTGCGGCAATGAGATTATTGCGCGGCACAAACGATCCTACACATCAGCGGATATGGTCTTTGACCCATTGCACTTTTTGCCCCTGCTTGAACAAAAGGTGGGTGCCCTGGATCAGGCCGCGCCTTTGCAGGGTTGGCATTTGCCAGATGTATTTGCCACGCTGCACCGACTGCTTGAAGCCAGAATGGGTAAGCCGGGCAAGCGAGAATACGTTCAAGTCTTGCGCCTTTTGGAGACCTTCGAAATGGATGTTGTGCAAGGCGCAATCCAGCAGGCAATAGATATGGGTGCAATTGGCTATGACGCCGTAAAACACCTTGTACTGTGTCGGGTTGAGAAGCGGCCACCACGATTGGATTTGGACTTCTATCCATACTTGCCCAAGGCCAATGTCGGCACAACACGCCCATCCAGTTACATGAGCTTGATGGGAAGGACCGCGGCATGACCGAAGCCCCTCGGATTCTTCTACGGCATCATCTTAAACAACTGCGACTGCCAACGTTCCAAGGCGAGTATGCCAAACAGGCGCAGCTCTGTGCTGCAGAGAACAAAGATCACATCCACTATCTGGCGCGGCTGTGTGAGATGGAATTGATCGACCGCGAACGCCGGATGATTGAACGGCGCATCAAAGCGGCGAAGTTCCCCAGCACCAAGAGCTTGGATAGCTTTGACTTCAAGATCATGCCAAGCTTGAACAAGCCCCTGACGATGGATCTGGCACGATGCGATTACGTTAATCGCAGGGAGAACATCATCGCGCTCGGCCCGTCAGGCACGGGCAAGACACACATCGCCCTGGGACTTGGGCTGGCTGCATGTCAAAGAGGACTGAAGGTGCGCTTCACAACGGCTGCGGCATTAGTCCATGATCTGATCGAGGCTCAAGATGAGCGGAGATTGCAGCGCCTTCAAAAGCAACTGACCAGCCAGAACCTGTTGATCATTGATGAACTGGGCTTCGTACCGCTCAGCAAATCTGGCGCAGAGCTGCTCTTCGAGGTCATATCCCAATGCTATGAACGCGGCTCCATCATCATAACCTCGAACCTGCCCTTCGATGAATGGACTGAAGTCTTTGGCTCTGAGCGGCTGACCGGTGCGCTACTCGATCGTTTAACCCATCACGTCCACATCCTCGAGATGAATGGCGAAAGCTATCGGCTCAAACACAGTCGCAACAACCGAAAATAACCAGCCCGCAATCACAGTCAGAATAATGCTGGCCTTATGGCCAGCATGCGCTTTGGCACGCTTCAGCTTTGTGACGAGCACGCGTGCAAAAGCGCCACAAAACATCAACCGAAGTGGCCCATTTTTACGCCGCGACATGGACCCATTTTACTCTGCGATTGACATGTCGGTCATAGTCGGTCTCCTTTGCGGTGTGGTTTGTTGCAAAACCACTGTAGGGACCTGAGGTACGGCTATGACCACCCGCTGCGCTATTTGGGGCTGCGCAGGCGGTCATAGCCTCTCAATCAGCATCATTCCGAAGGTGTTATGGCTCGCAGTACATCGGCCACGACTTCCAGAACGGGATTGCCTGGCCGGGCGCGAAATCCTCGCCGTCCTTTGTCCGCGCTCCCGAAGGCAACGGCCGCGCCGAGCGATTCATTCGAACCCTGAAGGAAAACCCGCTCCGGGTCAGAACTTTCGACACCATCGAGGAACTCCAGGCCGCCCTGCAAAAGCTCAAGGAGGACTACAGCGAAGAATGGCCGATCCAGCGGCACGGACACCGTTCGCCAAACCAGTTCAGATGTGACGCAATGGACAAAATCCAAGCCGCCGCATAAGCTTCACGAGTGTCTCAATAACCCTAGGGCGCTACACGATGCAGCGGAACCGGCCCGTCTTCGCAAGGAGAACAGGCGCCTGACAGAGGAAGTGGAGATTTTGCACAAAGCATCCGCTTTTTTCGCGACACGGGCGGTGAAACCATGACGAACAAGCGCAGATTCGTCACTGCCCATAAAGCTCAATACGCGGTTTCCACGCTTTGCAGGGTTCCGGCGATTTCCCGGGGCCGGTTTTATGGTTTCCCGGCCGACCAACCGGCGAGGGATCAGCGTAAAGCAGATCGAGACGTTCGAGATCCGGAACTGCCGCCCAGGATCAAGACTTTCTTCAAAGTCGGCAGGAAATGCTACGGATCAAAGCGGATCCATCAGGACCTGGTGGCCGATGGCGAAACCGTCTCCGAGCGGCGGGTGGCGCGGATCATGAAGGAAAACAAGGTGTCTCCACGCCTGAACAAGCGCCGCAAGCCCGTGACAACGGATAGCAATCACAAAATGAGCCCATCGCCAAACCTGTTGGAACAGGAGTTCCACCGCCTCACCCCCAATACGGTTTGGTTGGCCGATATCACCTGTATCGATACGGATGAAGGGTGGCTCTGGCTGGTCGGCGTGAAAGACATGGCCACGCGGGAAATCGTTGGTTGGGCGATGGAGGATCACATGCGGGCCGAGCTTTGCTGTGATGCCCTGACGATGGCCCCGGGTCGCAGAGGCCCTGTTCCCGGTCTGATCCACCACTCCGACAGGGGGAGCCGGTACGCCGGTGGCGAGTATCGCAAGCTGATCGAAAAGGCAGGGATTGCGCAATCCATGAGCCGCAAGGGCGAGTGCCTGGACAATGCGCCAATGGAAAGCCTCTTTGCATCATTGAAAAAGGAGTTGGTTCACCGTCAAAGGTTCAAAACACGGGCGGAAGCCAAGGCCGCAATCTTCGAATATATCGAGGTCTTCCACAACCGTCAGCGCCGCCACTCCGCCATCGGATACCAAACGCCGCAACAGGCGTTCAACAATATGACTTGAAAAATGGCCGCATAGGGTCAATAATCAAACTGTCCGGAAACAGGGACGAAGTCCATGTGGCGGCTTGCACCAAATGCGATCACCAACACATCGCATACAACAGTTGCAAAAACCGGCATTGCCCGAAGTGCCAGGGACCAGCCGCGCGTGACTGGATGGCGGCGCGGGCAGATGATCTGCTGCCGGTGGAGTATTTCCATCTGGTCTTCACCTTGCCAGCCGAGATCGCCCGGATCGCTTTTTGGAACAAAAAGGCCGTCCACGGCCTGCTGTTCAAAGCATCGGCAGAGACGGTGACGACCATCGCCGCCGATCCCAGGCGTATGGGTGCCCGCGTCGGTATGACCAGTGTGCTCCACACCCGGGGATCGGCAATGACGCACCATCCCCACGTCCACATGATCGTACCAGGAGGCGGGCTCTCGCAAGATGGCGTCCGTCGGGTTGGCTGCAAGCCTGGGTTCTTCCTGCATGTCCGGGTGCTGTCCAGACTGTTCCGTCGGCTGTTCATCGAAGGTCTGATCGCGTTGCATCGGGCGGGAGAGCTCGCCTTCTTCGGCGATCTGGCCGGGTTGGCAGACGTTGATGCATTTGCCGCCTGGCTTGCGCCGTTTCGCAAGTCCGAATGGGTGGTCTATGCGAAACCGTCCTTCGGCGGACCCGAAGCCGTACTGGCATACTTCAGCCGCTACACGCATCGGATTGCCATCTCCAACAGCCGCCTTGTCAGCGCTGATGCCCGAACCGTGGTGTTCCGCTGGAAAGACTGCCGGATCAAACGTGGAGACCGTATGAAGGTCATGCGGCTTGATACGCACGAGTTCTTGCGCCGGTTCCTCATCCATGTGCTCCCAGGCGGGTTCCACCGCATTCGTCACTACGGCCTGTTGGCCAGCGCAACCCGCAAAAGCAACCTTGCCAGGACCCGCACGTTGCTCGGCGCGCAACCAGCAATGCAGCAAGACGCATCCACCGCCGATGTCATCCCGATGACATTGCGGGAGCCATGCCCCGACTGCGGCGGGCGGATGCGCATCATCGAGACCTTCCGGCGCGGGGAGCTTCCACGGTCTCGTGCTCCACCACGGAGGCAGGCCGCATGACCGAAAGCCTGTCCATCCCGTCCACCCCAGACCGGTTGCTGCGGCAATGCCGGCCAAGCCACCTCGTCTGCAGCGCCCCGACAGGCCGCGCGAACGACGCAAAAGGACATCCATCCGAGGCAAATCCTCTGGCAAAACTCGGAGACGACCGGCCTGAACCCCTAAGCCGGTGCGTCCGTGACAGTCAAAGACAAAGCCAACCGCACTCTTTCCCCATAGATAGCACCTAGCCCCCGCGGCTTCCTCCCTGAGAGGTTTGTCAACACGGGCCACAGTCAGACCGTGCCGAAACCCCGCGCAATGACCCGCGTCGAAAAACCTTCATCGAAGCGGACATTCAATTGTAGAACGTCAGCCTAAAAAACTCTCCGCTGAATGCAGCAATGACATGTGATCATTTACCCGCCGTTCCCCCTCCTCAGGGGGCGTGGTTAGCACGACCCCAATCGCCCCTAGCACCTCCTCCAGATCGCCATATCCAAGGGCAGGCATGTCATAGACGCCACCTTCCTGCTGACCATGGGCACAGACGATCTGCACCTCTTGGGGGCAGTGATTTCAGAAGGCTGCGCAGAGTGTGCACGTAGTCCGGCAGGGATCCCCGGGCATCTGTGCATAAAGCTCACCGCGATAAACGAAATCGGCAGCGTACAACCGGGCGCGCTCGGGCTCCCATAGCGACACGGAATCAGGGGAATGGCCGGGGGTGTGCAGCACCTCAAGCTGGCGCATGCCGACATTCAACACCTCGCCGGGCGCGATCCAGCATCCGACGGGGAAGGTGGGGGCCGGTAAATCCTCGTAGCTGCCAAGAAACATGTCTTCGGTGGGGGTGATCCAACCGTCTTTGTCGACCGCCCGCAGCATCGGCAGATCGGCCAGGATCACCGGGCCGAAATCGTTGATCCCACCCAGATGGTCGTAATGCATATGCGAGGGGAATGCCGTTACCGGCCCGTCGGCATGGTGCGCCACAAACGGTGCAATGGGACGACGCCCTGATCCGGTGTCAAACAGCAGGCTCTCGCCAGCATCCGAAATCAGGTAGCTCCAGTTGCATTGATGATAAGCGGGTTCACCAATCGCTCGCGTGTCCGGATCAAGCAGACCAGTGGCGAACCAGTGATCTTCCAGCGCCAGCCAATCAGCCAGCCTCACGTCGCTTACAGGATGTTCCAGATTGTTCATGCTCCACCGCCCCTTTGCGGGCCAGTGATAGCTGGACGAGGCTGCGCCTGACTAGCCCCCGCGCACCAGATCGTCTTCGTCATCCATGGCGGACAGGCCCAACGCGTCCAGACCGTTTTCCAGGTGGTCCGACAGATGCGGGGTACCCAGCAGGTAGTCGGCGGTGGGGGTGGTGGCCTCTTCGCGGGCGGTGGCTTTGGCCTCTTCCAGCTCGTCAGCCGCAAAGCTGTCGTGCCCGATCCACATCACCGCAACCAGGCTGAATTGTTCGTCCTCGGTCAGCCGGTCGATAAAGGCGCGCAGTTCACCTTCGGCGCGGTCCAGTTCTCGCGACATCAGGATCACCTGAGCAATCTTGTGGACTGAAATTTCTATCATCGGTGGCCTGCCCTCGGCGGTATTCTAATGCGTTTCGCCTGAAACCCAAGGCCCTCGCTTAAGGCGAAACGCAGGACATATGACTGTTCTGCAGCGTTTCACCAAAGGCAGTGAGGCTGGTTTTCACGAAGCACTTTAGCATAGAATGCGCAGGGCGAGGGCACCCCGTCTTTGATCTCACGCAAATAGGCGCTTGTAGGCCCAGGTGGGTAAAAACCGTGACAAACGGAACACCCAGCTGAACATGCGCGGGAAATTGCGCTCAAATGCGCCCTCGTCACACATCAGTTCAAACATCTCCTGTGCGGCCTGTTCCGGGGTCATCAGGAAGGGCATTCTGAAATCGTTCTTCTCGGTCAGGCGGGTCTTGATAAAGCCCGGATTGGCCAGTTGCACCCGCACGCCCGTGCGCCACAGATCGGCATGCAGGCTTTCAGCCAGTGCCATCACACCAGCCTTGGACGGCGCATAGCCAATTGCGCCGGGCAGGCCGCGAAACCCGGAAAGCGAGCCGGTGATCACGATATGGCCGGCATCCCGCGCAACCATCTGCGGCACGCAAGCACCCAGCACCCGGATCGCGCCGGTAAAATTCACATCGGCCATCGCCTCAATTTGATCGGCGTTCCACTCTTTCGCGCCGATGGGCCAGTAGATCCCGGCGAGAAAGATCATGCCGTCAATCTCGCCAGCGGCTTGCGCCGCAGTCTCGACGCTTTGGCGGTCAGATACATCAACGGGGATAACCTGCGATTTGCCGGGCAGGGATTTGGCAACCTCGTGCAGACGGTCTTCATTGCGGGCCGACAGGATCACCTCGGCCCCCGCCGCGCTCAGCTTGGCGGCAAGTGCCGCGCCCAGGCCCTCACTGGCCCCACCCAGCCAATACCGTTTCCCCTGCCATTCCATCAGGCGGCGTCCACCCGGCGCATGGTGGCGACCAATTCGGCCACCTTGATGCCAAACTTGCGGAACTGGCTGCGGTTGACGATGTCGCCACCGGGGGTGAGATACATCCAGTCCGTCACACCCAGCACATGGCCTCCGGCCTCGTCGGGCAGGCGAATGTTGTAATTCAGCCTGACCGCCGAGCCCATTTGCTGACCCGAGCCGACGCCGACCAGATCATCCGCATCGGCCTTGATGGCACCGTCATTGCCCAGCTCAAGCCGCCACTCACGGTCCTGCGCATTGCCGCTGTCATAGCGAAAGTGCTCTTTCATCACGCCGCGATTGCCTTCCCATCGCGCGTCGAAATCAGCGCTGAACCGCGAGGTGACACGCCCCAGCGGGCCATAGATCACGCCTTCGCATTTGATCGCGCCATTGAGATGTTCGCGCAGGTTGAACTGCGGCTGACCGGTGTCATAATCGGTCACCTTCTGGGCGGAAAATCCGAATTTCCGCTCCCAGAAGAGGGACAGCGCCAACATTGTCATCGCCCCGAGGGCGAAATAGATAAACACGCTCATGAAGCCAGTCTCCTTTCTTTCAGATCAGTGGTGGCAAGCAATGCAATTGCCACAAGTTTCAACAGGCACGGCAACGCGCCATAAAGCAGGCTCAGCAGGTGCAGCGCCTCGCCGCTATTGTCTTGCTCGGCCTGAAAACCGCCCGCGCCCAGCAGCGGCGACAGCGGCCAGTGCAAGGGTGAATTTCGACACGAAAGACCACAGGCCAAACCCCTCGCTTGCCCCGGGTGAGATCAGTTCCATCCGGCGGGCAAACAGGGCAGGCAACAGGGTCATGTCCGCGCCCAGTGCCGCCCCTGAGGCCACGCAAATCAGGCCAAAAGCCCAGACATCGCCCGTTCCAAGGGTCACGGCAGACGCAAAGGCCAGGATGGCCAGGAACATGGCGATCAACAGCACCTGCTTGGCCCCGAACCGTTCGGCCGCACGGCCCCAGAGAGGGGCGGCCAAAGCGGCAGACAGGAAGAACAGCAACAGGAAGGGGCCCGCCATCTCCGGGGCGTTCAGACGGCTTTCGACAAAGAACAGGAACAAGGTCGAGCTGACAGCGACAGGCGCGGCATTGACCAGCGCCACCATAAGCAATCGGCGCGCCACCGGATCGCGCAATACCGGCGCAAAGCCAGCAACGCCCAGATCTTCGACCGGGGTGCTGCGCCATTGTCCGCGCATCGCCCAAAGGGCCACGCAGGCAAGGATGGCAAAGGCCAAAGCAAAGCCGCCATGCCCCCCAGAAAGATCGGGGCCACCGCCGCCGCACAGATGCCCAAGAGCGCGCCGGTTTCACGCCACCGCGTCAGCCGCAAATGCCCCTGATCCGGCAAATGCCCCGCAGCCGAAACGCCCTGGGCGTAAAAGCAAATGGTCAGATAGCTGAAGGAGGAAAAGATCAGCGTCAGCATGATCGCGAACCACAACAACGGTGCCACCGGCGGGGTCACAGCAAACAGCCCGAACATCGCGCAGAACACAGTCACAGCGGCGATCAGCACAGTTAGCACACGCCGCCCCTGCATCACGCTGGCTAACCGGGCCAGCAGCGGGTCCTGCACGAAATCAAGCATTCGCAACAGCCCCAGCACCGTCCCCAAGGCGACCAAAGACACGCCATATTCATCGACGTAATACTTCGGCGCATGGATATAGAGCGGCAGACCCGCCGCCAGAAACGCCGCAAAGACGGTATAGGCGGGCAATTTGGGCGACCAGGCGCGCGAAGGGGCGTTGGCCGTCATCGGCTGACCTCGTCCACCGGAGGTTCGGGGCGATTGCGAAACCGCGCGCCCTTCCACCAAAGTTTCAGCGCCTGCCAATGGATCAGCGCCAGAACCCGGCGCGACCCGAATGGGCGGCGCAGGCAGGCCATGACCAGCCCCCGGTTGCTGAGCGGTTTGCGCGGCCCCACCAGCGTGGCGATCACCCCGCCATTGCCGCCGGTGAAGTCAATCCAGACCCCGATCCTGTCATCGCGCAGATCAAAGCGGAATTCGTAGCTGCCCGTGATCCGCTGAAACGGTGAGACATGGAAAATCTTCTGCGCGCTCAGGCGATCCTGAGCGGTGATCGGTGCCAGATCGTCACGGTAACACAGGTAGGAGTGACGATCGCCATAGGTGTTGGCAACCTCGGAGATGACCACCCGCACAGCCCCTTCGGCGTCCCGACAGATCCAGAATGACACCGGGTTGAACACATGGCCCAGAATGCGCGGCTGCGCCAGAATCTCAATCGTGTGGGGGGCGGGCAGGTCATGGGCCGCCAGAACCTCGCGCACCCATGCGGCACCCCGCCTTTTATGCGGCGCGCCACCGTGGTCGCTGTCCCAGAGCGATCCAAGACCGCAACGGTTGCGCCCAAAGGTCCAGGGGGGTGCGCAGCTCGGCCTCGGCATTGGCCATCACATAGTCGATGCTATAGCGAAAGGCGTTTTCAACCGCGCCTTTGCGCCCATGCCAGGTCTGGCCCGCGATATGATCAATCGTGTTCATTGGGCCGCAAGGATCGCATCGGGTGTGCTGAGGATTGCGCGGGCCACGTTCAGCCCACTGGTCAGCCCGTCCTCGTGGAAGCCATTTTGCATCCACGCGCCGCAGAACCATGTGTTGTTGGTCCCGTTGGTCAGGCGCACGCGCTCCTGCGCGCGCAGTGCTGCCAGATCAAATACCGGATGGCTGAGGGTGACCTGATCATAAATCAGCTCGTCCCGGATAGGCCGCGTGCTGTTCAGCGTGACAAAATGCGGATCACCATCGGGGATCGATTGCAGCGAATTCATCCAGTAGGTGATGTCGATCTGCCCATCGCGTTTCGATGGGGCCTCGGCATAGTTCCACGACGACCAGACCGCGCGCCGCTTGGGCATAACGGAGGCATCCGCATGCAAAACCACATCATTGGGCTGATAGGCCACAGCGCCCAGATCGGAGCGTTCCTGTGCGCTGGCATCGCTGAGTATCCGTATTGGTCAAGTCCGTGTTTCAGTCCATTTCCGACTGTCACGCAGCAACGCATTTGCCATGACCACAAGCTTGCGCATGACCGCAGTAATCGCAAGTTTCCTGCATTTCCCTTTGGCAATCATCTCGTGATATTTTGCTTTCATATCCGGATTGAAGCGCGTGGCGACAACGGCAGGCAGGTAGATCGCTCTTCGCAGGCAGGCCCGCCCGCCCCGGATGCGCTCTTTGCCTTGCCATTTGCCGGATTGCCGGGAGATTGGGGCAAGGCCTGCCAGACTCGCGGCTTGCTTGCCGCTCAAGCTGCCCGGCTCAGGCATTTCGATCAGTATCGCAAATGCAGTGACTTTCGCAATGCCGGGAATGCTGATGAGAATATCAGCCTTTTCGGAGAGTGCTTTGTCAGCCGGGATTGTCGTCTCAATCGCTGCATCTATTTGCGCAATGTCACGCTCAACCTGGCGCAGGCGCAGAGTGGCCTGCTTCCCGAGCAACGGGTGTGTTGCGGTTGCAAGCCGAGTCCCTGCGGCCGTCCGATCCTTGATTGGAGCCTGTCGGGCGGTTGTCATCCCTTTGAGATTATGAAGCATTTCGCTTTTTGGCTTGTCAGCTTGCAACTCCGGAAGAGACCCCATTCTGGCCAGCATTGCTGCATCAACCCGATCCGTTTTGGCCAGTGTCCCGGTGCCTTCGGCGAAGCGACGTGCCTGGCGGGGATTCTACCCGTGCAAAAGAAAAGTCATGCTCTGCAAGGCTGGTTTCCGGCAGCCGGTGGTAAATGCCGGTAGCCTCGAACACCACTGAAGGCACTTCTGCCTCTCGTATCCAGCCGGTGAGAGCCCTCAAGCCTGTTTTGGTGTCGGCAAATTGCTTGTGTTTCCGTTTTGAAAGCCAAAAGGCGTCCAGCGTATCTTTCGAGATGTCGACTCCAATGGTATCGTTCATATGTCTTTTCCTTACCTCGTCCTGTCATGCGAGCCCAAAGCCCATGTATCCGTTCAGGTCAGCGGAAAAGACGGGGGCGACCATACTCGGCGACGGTCCACAACGACCGGGAGGGGAACGGTCCGACCCCCGCCACTGCCCGTCATAAACGACGTGCCGGGCAGTGGCTCCACAATCACATGAGAGCCGGGTTATTTGTAAGACAAGAAGGGCAAGGTTGATATCGGAATGAGTGGCAAAAACCACTTCGTCAAAGGCGGCCCAATCGGTGCCGGGCGCTTTCACCTCGATCCCGTGCAGGGTACGCCGTACCGCCTGAACCGGGCATCCCGGTCGCAGAGCCACGCCTTGGGCCTGCATCGCGCGGCCAAGACGTTCGACATAGGCGGTCGAACCGCCCTGAACCGTGTACCACTGATGCTGACCTTTATAGCCCAGCAATGCGTGGTTCTCAAAAAATCGCAGCATGGTATCGGCTGGGAAATCCAGAATTTGCTCGGTCGGGGTGGACCAGATCGCACCGGAAAACGGCAGCAGATAGTAATCCCGGCAATACCGGCCCAGTTTCATCGTGCTCAGCAACTCGCCAATAGTCAGGTCCTGACCGCGCGCCACCTCCAGCGCATTGGCGTTAAAGCGGAAAATGTCACGCAGCATACCCAGAAACATCGGGTTCAGGGCGTTGCGTTTCTGGGCGAAAAAGGCACGCGCACCGTCCAGACCGTATTCGATGGCCCCGCCTTTGACGGAGGCCCCGAAGCTCATCGTGCTTTGGGTCACAGGCACGTCCAGCCGCTCGAACAGGCCTGTCAGGTTCGGGTAGTTGGCGTAGTTAAAGACGATAAAGCCGGTATCGACCGGTTGATCTCTGTTTTTGCCTGCGATGACCGTGCGGGCATGTCCGCCCAATCTTGGTTCGGCCTCAAACAATGTCACAGCGTTTGTATCCGCCAGCGCATAGGCCGCCCCCATACCCGAGATACCGGCACCGATAACGGCGATCGACTGGCGCGGCGCCTTGCCTTGTTCAAATGGCATATCAATTCTTGTCCTTGTCGTGGGGAGGTTGCTTACAATACGGTGGCGGATCGGAAATGGATGAGAAAGAGTTATTTTGTACCCGCAAGTGATCCAGCCCGGCACCTGCGCCGTATCTAATTTATGGGGCCTATATACTTAACTAGCCACAATTTTCTTGACGTTACATCTATTTCTGGCTAGTATAATCCCAACAGGAGAAATTAGGCCCATGCCAGATACACTTAGCACATTTGAGTTCTTTCAGAAATTCCCAAATGAGGAAGCTGCACGGACGTTCTTCGAAAATCGCCGATGGGGCGGTGTACCCGTATGTGGTCACTGCGGTTCTGTTAATGTGTCTGAGTGCAAAGACCATAAGCCAATCAGGGGTATCGCATGAATAGCATCTTTTGGTTTGCCTTGATCTTCTATCTCTGATTCAGTTTTCCAAAGTTTATGTCCGGAGGGCGCTGCTTTGGAAAATACCGTGTTGTTTCAATCTTTTGCCTCGTCGATTTCTGATCCCCGCCAGGAGACGAAGGTGTTGTATCCACTTGATGAGATTCCGCTTTTGAGCCTGTGCGGAGTGGTGTCGGGGTGTGGGAGTTTTGTCGATGTTGCCCTTTATGGCGAGGAAAAGTCGGGTTTCCTGCGCAAGTTGGCTACGTTTGAGCATGGCATACCCTCCCGTGACACGCTTTCGACGGTGTTTCGGGCGCTTGATCCTGAAGAGTTCAACGCAGCCTTTGCCGCGTGGGCGTCCGGGTTGGCCGGGCGCGTTGGAGGAACGCTCGTTGCCATTGACGGCAAGACAGCGCGAGGCTCAAGGGCCGGTGGTGAAACGCCTCTGCATCTGATCCCGGCCCGGTGTAACGATCTACGCCTCGTGCCCGGCCAGCAAGCCAGCGCGCACAAAAGGAACGGGATCAGGGACATCCCCGTTCTCCTGGATTTGCTCTTCCTGGAGGGCGCGGTCGTGACGCTGGATGCGATGGGGCGCCAACGTGAGATCGCCTGCAAAATCCGTGACAAGGGTGCTGATTATGTGTCGGCCCTGAAGGGCAATCAGGGGCTTCTCCATGAAGACGTGAAACTGTGGTTCGAAGAACAGGATCGGGAAAACACAGAATCACTACAGACGGTTGACGGCGACAAGGGTAGGATTGAAACGCGAACATACACCCAATGCGACGCCATCGGCCGGTTGAAAAAGCGCCATCCCCATCGGGAGGGGTTGCTCAGCATTGGCCGCGTCGTCCCGCTTCGGGAAAGTGGCGGGAAGACGACACGGCAAACGCGGTACTTCATCCCGTCCCTGCCAAAAGACGCCGCGCGCTTTGCCCATGCCGTACGCTCTCACCGGGGAATTGAAAACCGCCTCCACCGGGTGCTTGATGTCACCTTCCGCGATGACGACAGCCGGATACGAAAAGATCACGCACCCGCCAACTTCGCCGTCATCAAGCACATCGCAATGAATTTGCTCAACAAAGCAAAAAGCGAGAACTCCCTCGGAGGAATGCGGAAAAGGGCAGGCTGGAACAACCGCTTCCCGCTTCAAATCCTCGCGCCGTGAAACTCATGCGATTCCCCTGATAAGCCAATGGCTTAGCGTTGTAAATCTTGCCGCAAGCATTTCAGCGTTCGTACAGGCACGGTACTGGCTGAGAGCCGCCTTCCCTTGCTCAAGTGGTTGCTTGCCATCTACATGCTCACCAGCGCCCGCAAGGGCATCCCCAGCACCCAGATGGCGCGTGAACTGGGCGTAACTCAGAAAACAGCATGGTTCCTTGCGCAGCGCATCCACGAAACATGGATGAACGGCAACGATAGCTGCGACATGGGCGATCACACTCAGGTTGACGAGGCGTACATCGGCGGCAAAGAGAGCAATAAACACGCGAACAAGAAACTACGCGCTGGCCGTGGTGCCGTTGGCAAGGTTGCGGTCGTTGGTATGCGCGGTCAGTGTCGTTGGTATGCGCGGTCAGTACGGTGAAGTTCGTGCCAAGCCTGTCGAGCGCACCAACGCGGCGACATTGGTCGGTTTCGTCAAGGACAATGCCCCAATGGGCGCAACAGTCGTGACAGATGAGTTCAAAGCCTACCGCAGCCTTCCCAATCATGGCTTCGATCACAAGACAGTCCGTCACTCCGCAGGTGAGTATGACTCCGCAGGTGAGTATGTTCGCGATATGGCCCATACAAACGGCATCGAAAGCTTCTGGGCGCTGCTCAAGCGCGGTTACATCGGTATCTATCACTACATGAGTGCCAAGCACTTGCACCGCATATATCAACGAGTTCTCCTTTCGCCACAACACGGCGAAAGCTGGCACAATGAACTTCATCAACATGACGATTGACCGGATGCTTGATAAGCGCCTGACTTATAAGGATGTAATCGGCGGAGCAATACTCGGCCACGGTAGCGGCGTCGTTGTGTTGTCGCGGGCGGCGTAAAAGTCGTCCACTTTTGCCCTTTCGTTTGATGGGAGGGCCGGGGGATTTTCACCGTGGAATTGTATTTGAAGGTGCGTCGGGCTCATTTTCAGGATGGGTTGAGCGGGCGTCGGATTGCCCGGGATTTTGGGATTGGCCGAGACAGTGTTGCGAAGATGTTGGCCTATTCGGAGCCACCGGGGTATCGGCGGACAGCGCCGATTAGGCGCCCGAAGCTGGATGCGTTCACCTGCCAGATCGAGCAATGGCTTACTGAGGACAAAGCGCGTCCGCGCAAGCGGCGCCACACCGCAAAGCGTATCTTTGAGAGGCTGCGCGACGAGTGCGGCTTTGATGGCGGATACACAATCGTCAAAGACTGCGTCCGGGCCAGGAAGCGCTCTGGCAAAGAGATGTTCGTGCCGCTCAGCCATCCGCCCGGGCATGCGCAGGCGGATTTTGGTGAAGCGCCTGTCGTGATTGGCGGCGTTGAGCGGAAGGCGCACTTCTTCGCCTTTGATCTGCCGCAGAGCGATGCGTGTTTTATCCGGGCCTATCCTGCGGCAACCACCGAGGCCTGGCTGGATGGGCATGTGCATGCCTTTGCTTTCTTTGGGGCGGTTCCCCTGTCGATCCTCCATGACAATGACCGCTGCCTGGTGGCGCGGATCCTGCCGGACGGCACCCGGCAAAGAACCCAACGGTTCAGCGCAATGCTGTCGCATTATGTGGTCCGGGATCGCTACGGCCGTCCCGGCAAGGGGAACGACAAGGGAGCGGTCGAGGGGTTGGTCGGCTACGGGCGGCGCGACTTCATGGTGCCGATCCCGTCCTTTCCGGACCGGGATGCGTTCAACGCTCACCTGGAAGAGCAATGCCGCAAACGGCAGGACGATGTCCTGCGCGGACACAAGGCCAGCATCGGCGAACGGCTGCAAGCCGATCCGGCGGCAATGCAGGATTTGCCCGGCGCACCCTTCGAGGCCTGTGAGTTGCAAAGTGGCCAGGTCACATCGACATCGGTGCTGCGGTATCGCGGTAACGACTACTCGGTACCGGTCGCATATGGCCACCGCGCGGTCTGGATCAAGGGCTTCGTGATCCGCGTCGTTATCGGTTACGCCACTGAGGTGATCGCCGATCATCCCCGCTCTTATGACAGCGGTGACATGGTGTTCGACCCGCTGCATTACCTGCCGCTGATCGAGCGCAGGATCATGTCCTTCGATCAGGCTGCGCCCTTGCAGGGTTGGGAACTGCCTGACGCCTTCGCCACGCTCCGGCGCTTGCTGGAAGCCCGGCAGGGCAAGGCGGGCAAAAGGGAGTATGTCCAGGTCCTGCGCCTGTCGGAACGGTTCGAGCTGGAGGTGCTGCATCTTGCCGTCAAAGACGCCCTGCGAATGGGGGCGGTCAGCTTCGATGCGATCAAGCACCTCGTCCTGTGCCGCGTCGAGCGAAGGCCCCCGAGGTTGGATTTGGATGTCTATCCGTTCCTGCCCGGAACCAACATCGCCACCACCTCGGCTTCTTCCTGTATGAGCCTTCTGTCAGGAGGTGACGCATGACGGATGCATCCGAACTGCCGCTGACACACCACCTCAAGACTCTGCGCCTGCCCACCTTCCTGCGCGAGCATGACAAGCAAGCGCGCATTTGTGCGGCGGAAGGCCTGGATCATGTGCGCTATCCAGCCCGGCTGACGGAATTAGAACTGATCGACCGGGAACGGCGCATGGTCGGACGCCGGATCAAGTCGGCGAAGTTTCCAACCGTCAAAAGCCTCGACAGCTTCGACTTTACGGCCATCCCCGGTCTGAACAAGATGATGGTGCTGGAACTGGCGCGCTGTGAATGGATCGAGCGCAGGGAGAACGTCATCGCGCTCGGCCCGTCCGATCCTGATTCATAATGCCCACCTCGCTATGTCTCTATAAGACAAGTGTTTTTTGATGCGGATTTTGAGACGGCGGGCGGCTGCCGCGCCTTTTGTCCGCTGCTTCAATGACATCGTTCCTGCCCAGGTCGTCCATTTTGATGATCCAGGGGGCACCTTTGCAGAATTGTTGCGCCGGCAGCCGACCTTCCTGGATCAGGCGGCGGACGCTTGATGCACTGATTGCCAAGACCTCGGCTGCTTCGTCAAGTGTCATCTCACCGCGCTCCTGGCGTTCGCCTTCACGATAGACATCGATCTGATGGTGATTGCGCAGACTGCATACCCGCGATTGCGCCCATCCGTGACCGCGGCCGGTCACCTTGCCTGCCCGGTTGAGAGTTGCGGCAATCAGCTTGTCAGGCATGAGACGGGCCAGCGCACGTGCGAGATCGACGATATCCCGGTCGGTACTCCAGCGGTGCTGGCCGCTGCGGTTCTTGCGGACAGCCAGAGCGGAATGTGCGCCGCCTTGCCAGCGGACAACAAGCTCGATCGTCTCTCCGTCAACGCGGGCAATGATCTCCTCGACCAGAGTGCGAATGATCTGTTTCCTGGTGGCAGGTGCAGCACCTGGGCTTGTCCACGCACGCTCAAGATCGGCCCCTAGGCTCAACAGCCTGTCGCGATCTGCGGTGCTCGCCTTTTGCGACAGGGCCGCCGCATCATGCGCCTTGATCTGATCCTCGAGCGCGGTGACCGCGCCAAGCCGCGCATTCCAGCGCGCTTCCAGTTCTCCCGCCACCAGACGATTGTCGGGATCGACCGCATCGTACTGGCGCCGGGCACGGGAGGCCTCGTAGCGCGCCTGCTTCAGGCTCAGCTCAAGCTGATGGCGCTTCTCCCCATGTGCCTGACCCTGGGCCACCTCTGCCTCGAGTGCCGCCTCGATGCCGAGCGGTTGCAACCGCGCGATGATTTCGGCGCCGATTGCCTGATCGACCCGCATGCCACCAAACGAGATGCAGCGCGCGCCACCGTGATTGAACTGGCTGCCGCGGCAATGATAGCGGCCGGTGTTGCCGCCCTTGCCCGAATAGGCGACGTGAAGTTTGCGCCCGCAATGGCCGCATCTCGGAAGCCCGGCCAGAAGAGCTTCGCCACGCCGTACGGCACCGCGCCCCGGGCCGAACTTTCCTGTGGCGTTGTCCGCAATCAATCGCTGGTTCCTCTCGTAGGTATTCCAGCTGATATAACCATC
Organism: Roseovarius sp.; assembly: GCA_965207105.1. GTDB lineage: Bacteria > Pseudomonadota > Alphaproteobacteria > Rhodobacterales > Rhodobacteraceae > Roseovarius. The sequence goes on from CBDBLS010000036.1 coordinate 200,767, forward strand.
ATGATGATCGGGGATCAAAACATCCCAGTCTTCCTGTGGCTTGCGTATCCCCTGAATCACACGCTTGCGTCCGTCCTCGATCACCGTGCGCGAGCCGGTGCGGCCAAACACATAGAGCCCCGGCATAGATCGGGTTGTTGAGGATGTGCAGGACCGTGTTGTAGACGGGCAGTTTCCACCGGATTTCGCGCCCGGCCGATCCGTGGACAACCGCCGGGAGCGAGATCTGTTCTTGCCGGAGCCACACATGTACCTGCCGGACGGACCGCATCCCGTCGAATTTGGCAAACACCAATCCAATGGCGTCCTGGACCCGCCGGTCAGGGTCCTTGTCGATCCGATCCCGGCCGATGCGCACGTAGCCAATGGCAACCGTCATGAACAGCTCACCGCGGCGTGCCTTCCGGCGGAGCGCCTCGTGGGACCGTTGCCGAAGGATCGACAGCTCCATCTCGCTCATGGTCCCTTTCATACCGAGCAGCAGGCGGTCATTGGGATGGCGCGGATCATAGACCCCATCTTCATCGACAATGAGCGTGGAAACCAGACCGCAAAACTCCAGCAGCGTGTGCCAATCGCGGCCATTGCGCGCCAACCGCGAGGCTTCGATCGACACCACCGCACCAACACGGCCCTCGCAGATCCGGGCGAGAAGCTTCTCGAAACCGGGCCGTGCGACGCCGGAGCCCGAGCGGCCAAGATCATCGTCGATGACCTCTACATCGGTCCATCCAAGCTGGCGGGCGTGCTCCACAAGAGCGTACTGGCGTCGTTTGCTTTCAAGGTTATGCGCGACCTGGCCCGCAGTCGATTGCCGGACATACACGATGGCCTGGCGCGCCAGATGATCAGAGCCAACGTTACTCATCCTGTGTCTCCCTCGCCGCAGACGGGTCTTCCAGGTCCGTCATGTCGCGCGCGGCTTCGCTCAGAAGCGCTCCCGTGAGCGTCAGCAGACGCCGTCGGCGGTCCAGCGGGATCGTTGCGGGATCGTTGCGGGATCGGGGCTGGCATCGAACAGATGCAGTTGAAGAGGATTGGTTGCTGTCATTCTCGCCTCCGTTGTCCGGGGATGATTCCCCGCCCGGCAAGCGTAAGGAGCGATCCACTATTGCGCGGGCCTCGAGGAGCGCCGCAACCGAAAGCGCAGGATCACGAACGACCACCGCCTCTCCCGATCCCTCCTCGGTCATCCAGGCGGGGATCTTTGCCAGCGTTCCGTCACATTGAACAATCGTCAGATGCGCGGCTCCACCACGACACGATCGCGCGACCACCTGCACCACCTGTCCCGCCCGAGGATGAAACGGATAACAAATCCGAACCTCAGATCCCGGAAAGCGGGCAGTCTGTCGTTGGCTTGTCGGGAACCGGCAAAACCCATGTCGCTCTCGGGTTGGGGCTGACCGCCTGCCAGAAAGGGTTGCCTGCCGCCTTCGTAACCGCCGCAGCTCTCGTGCACGGGATGATGGAGGCCCGCGACGAGAAACGCCTCCGGCAGCTTCAGCGCAAACTGGCCAAGGTCAAACTGCTGATCATCGACGAGCCGGGCTTCGTCCCCTTGAGCAAAACCGGCGCCGAGCTTCTGTTCGAGCTGATCTCTCAGCGCTGCGAGCGTGGCTCAACCCTGATCACATCGAACCTGCCCTTCGAGGAATGGACCGAGACATTCGGCACCGAACGCTTGACCGGCGCGCTCCTGGACCGGCTGACACATCACGTCAACATCCTCGAGATGAACGGCGAAAGCTACCGCCTCAATCAGAGCCGCGCACGTATTGCCAACCCTTCAACCTGACAACTGAACAATCGGCCTGACGGCCAATGCGCCTTGGAACGTGCTTGCTGATTGGTGGCCACACGCCCCAAGGCGCACTCCACAAACTGGCCGACTTTTGCTCCGCCCCAGTGGCCGGATTTTACTCCGCCGTTGACAGCCAACATGCCGCCCTGATGGCCCTTGAGCCGCAGGCAATAATCGCCTCCCTCCCGCACGATCAATTCGCAGGTCCCGCGCTGACAATGCAGTGCGTCTGCGGTGATGGTGATGCCGCGGATATCAAGCATCTCAATCAACTCACGCAGGGCCAGGATCCCGCCACCGCCCCTGGCGCCCTGAGTAATCCCAAGGGTGAGACGTGCCCCATGTGCAAAGGCCGTGACAATGTTCATATTCGATTGCCCGGCGGCCTTGTCAAAGCCGCGTCGCATCTCTTTGCCATCAATGGCGATGGCAGGGTGCTCACCGGAGCCAGCCGCAAAGTCGGCGCGAAACTTGTGTCAATCGCAGAGTAAAATGGGTCCATGTCGCGGCGTAAAAATGGGCCACTTCGGTTGATGTTTTGTGGCGCTTTTGCACGCGTGCTCGTCACAAAGCTGAAGCGTGCCAAAGCGCATGCTGGCCATAAGGCCAGCATTATTCTGACTGTGATTGCGGGCTGGTTATTTTCGGTTGTTGCGACTGTGTTTGAGCCGATAGCTTTCGCCATTCATCTCGAGGATGTGGACGTGATGGGTTAAACGATCGAGTAGCGCACCGGTCAGCCGCTCAGAGCCAAAGACTTCAGTCCATTCATCGAAGGGCAGGTTCGAGGTTATGATGATGGAGCCGCGTTCATAGCATTGGGATATGACCTCGAAGAGCAGCTCTGCGCCAGATTTGCTGAGCGGTACGAAGCCCAGTTCATCAATGATCAACAGGTTCTGGCTGGTCAGTTGCTTTTGAAGGCGCTGCAATCTCCGCTCATCTTGAGCCTCGATCAGATCATGGACTAATGCCGCAGCCGTTGTGAAGCGCACCTTCAGTCCTCTTTGACATGCAGCCAGCCCAAGTCCCAGGGCGATGTGTGTCTTGCCCGTGCCTGACGGGCCGAGCGCGATGATGTTCTCCCTGCGATTAACGTAATCGCATCGTGCCAGATCCATCGTCAGGGGCTTGTTCAAGCTTGGCATGATCTTGAAGTCAAAGCTATCCAAGCTCTTGGTGCTGGGGAACTTCGCCGCTTTGATGCGCCGTTCAATCATCCGGCGTTCGCGGTCGATCAATTCCATCTCACACAGCCGCGCCAGATAGTGGATGTGATCTTTGTTCTCTGCAGCACAGAGCTGCGCCTGTTTGGCATACTCGCCTTGGAACGTTGGCAGTCGCAGTTGTTTAAGATGATGCCGTAGAAGAATCCGAGGGGCTTCGGTCATGCCGCGGTCCTTCCCATCAAGCTCATGTAACTGGATGGGCGTGTTGTGCCGACATTGGCCTTGGGCAAGTATGGATAGAAGTCCAAATCCAATCGTGGTGGCCGCTTCTCAACCCGACACAGTACAAGGTGTTTTACGGCGTCATAGCCAATTGCACCCATATCTATTGCCTGCTGGATTGCGCCTTGCACAACATCCATTTCGAAGGTCTCCAAAAGGCGCAAGACTTGAACGTATTCTCGCTTGCCCGGCTTACCCATTCTGGCTTCAAGCAGTCGGTGCAGCGTGGCAAATACATCTGGCAAATGCCAACCCTGCAAAGGCGCGGCCTGATCCAGGGCACCCACCTTTTGTTCAAGCAGGGGCAAAAAGTGCAATGGGTCAAAGACCATATCCGCTGATGTGTAGGATCGTTTGTGCCGCGCAATAATCTCATTGCCGCAGCCGATGATAACCTCATGCACAAACCCACGCACATGAACATCGTGGTGCGCATAGGCTACTGGCACCGAGTAATCATTGCTGCGATAGCGCACCATTGAGATCGACGTTGCACGCGTGCTGACGTGATCGCAGGCTTCATATTCTGCGACGGGCAATCCCATCAGAGCATCCAAATCCGACATCAGGCGTGCGCCTATGGTTTGGGTGTGACCCCGCAACGTATTGTCCTGACGTGCTAAACACTTCTCTTCCAAATGTGCGTTCAGATCATCAAAGCTGTCATAGCGAGGTGCGGGAACCATGAAGTTGCGGCGGGTGTATCCAACCATGCCCTCAACGTTGCCTTTATCGTTCCCTCGCGCGGGTCTGCCAAACTTGTCATCAAACAAGTAATGCGACTGCAGTTCCGTAAACCGACGTGTGCGGATGCGCGTCTTATCCCCGAGTATCCGAGCCACGGCGATCTTGGTATTGTCGTAGAGAATGGATTGCGGAATGCCGCCAAAGAATGCAAAGGCGGACACATGGCCATCGCAAAACGCCTCGGTTGTCTCAGCTGGATATCCCTTCACAAACACCGCATCAGAATGTGGCAAGCTCATCACGAAGAAGTGGATCTTGCATTCCACGCCACCGATCACGCCCAGCGTCTCACCAAAATCAACCTGCGCATGGCCCGGCCGATGCGACAACGGCACAAACACCTCTTTGGTGCGCCGTTTTTGCTCGCGCACGTAATAGGTCACCGTGGTCAGGCTGCCGGCATATCCATGCTCATCGCGCAGCCGTTCAAAGATGCGCTTGGCCGTGTGTCGCTGCTTTTTGATCAGGGCTTTGTCTGTGCGCAGTATCTCATCGACCACACCAACATAACCATCAAGCGTTGGCCGCCGAGGCGCTTCCGACCGACGATACCCAGGCGGAAGTTCATGGCGCAGCATCTTCGCGATCGTCTTACGATCTTTGTTCTCTAATCTGTCAATGCGTGTTTCCTGAGTTTCCTGCTTTTGATGTCAGAGGTTGCCTTTGTTCTCTTCGAACTCTGAGGTTCATGATGGGGTTGGCTGGGTGTGGGTCGGCAATGTTGAAACCGCAATCATACCGTTGGTCTTGGCTGTTGCTACAGAATCGGCGCCGTGTCTCACGCCCTCCCTCGGGCATCGTCCCAGATGGGAACTTTGATTTAGGAATCCTCGTTGTCGCCTCGTAAGCCTTACGCGGACTGGAAGTCAGTTTTGTCTCGCATAATGGCATGAAGTATGATTGCCAGACGACGCGCCAGAGCCACTCGGGCCTTTCTCATCGTTGAGCGCGCACCGATTGCGAGGGTCCATGTCTTCAATTTGAGCGGAGCGGCATACCGCGTCAGCATCACATTGGCGGCCTCATAGAGAAGCGTTCTGACGCGCACGTCGCCCCGCTTTGAGATGCTGCCCGTGTAGTCGATTTCACCAGATTGATGCCGTCGCGGCACCAGTCCAAGATACGCCCCCACATCACGCGATTTCCTGAAACGCGACGGATCATCAATTGCTGCGGCAAAGGCCAATGCTGTGATCGGACCGACCCCTGGTACCGTCATAAGGCGCTGGCAGACTTCGGATTTGCGGGTCATCTTTTTGATGTCGCCATCAATGGCTGCAACCGCCGCGAGGATTGCTTCGCGTGCTGCGAACAGTCCGCAAATTGCGGCATGGAGGCCAGGCACTCCATCGCTAACTTTTAGCGCCGCGTTTTTGAATGCCGGAGACAAAGCTCGTGGCAGCCGCACGCCGAAGACGACGACCAGACCGCGGATCTGATTGTCGAGCGTCACACGCTGTCCGACCAGCTTCTTGCGGGCTGCGATCAGCGACCGGATTGCGTGCGCTGACAGTGATTTGACATGGGTCGGCTTGTAGAATCCCGTCCGCGCCAGGTGTGCCAAACCGCGGGCATCATTGCGGTCCGTCTTGTGGCCGGCCAGAGATTTAAGGGCCTGATATGCTTGCCTGCTCTCGATGCAAACAACCGGGACACCAAGCTCCGTCAGCCCATGGTAAAGCATTGGTGCCATCCGTCCCGTTTCAAATACAACTTTGGCACATGGTGGTCCAGAAGCGAGGAAGTCAGCGATCGCTTTTGGTGTTGAGCTCGCTTTTCCTTCACGAATAAGGGCCCCTTCACGATCCAGAATGCAGATATGCGTCTCTTCCATGGACACATCCAAACCAGCAAAATATTCCATTGGTCAGTCTCCTTTTCAATTGCATGTGCATCCAGAATAACAGGGGTAACTGAGTGCTGATCCTGATTACGCCATGTTGAAAAAGGCCTGAAAGCCCGTCGGCTTCATCACGCGAAACAGCCGGGAATACGCGTCATGGCAAGGTATCCCGTGAGGCAACTCAGGAAACCCACGCAGGAAATCCCCCTTCATTTGTCCGAAAGGTTCCATGTCCACCGCCGTATCACCACCGCAAAGCGCGCACAAAAGGCCGATCGTCATCAAATCACAGAACTTGTGGCGCGGAGCATTGCCGCCGCGTGGATCATCCACCGCATTGAAACAGCTGTCTAATCCTGGCATCTCGAAACCCCATCATCTGATGAAACCTCCAGAATCCAATTCTCGGACACCGTCAAACTTTAAGCGCGATTCCCCTGTGTGCCTGAGTGGTCTCACCATGGCCGCCAACTGGGTGCTGTTCTTCATGGCCTACAGTAGACTCGATTCGCAATAAGGGCGGTTGTTTTTGAACGGAGGTATCCCTGCCCATTTGGTCAGGCTGTTTTCAAATTCAGGTTTGCCAGGGCCGCTACATTCCTTGCGATCATATCCGCCTGGCCATTATTGCGATGGGTATCGGCAAAAATCCCGAACTTTTTCATGCGGCAAATTCCATGCTCTACGCCGATGCGCAGCTTTGCGTGCCATGTGTTGCAGCTTTTCCGCTCTTTGGCAAGGGGATGGTTCCTTGAGGCTTTGAGCGGGACTTCCAGCGACGTTCCCGGATAACCGGGATCGCCCGGGACAGGCACACCGGGGGGCTTGTCCACGCGCGCTTCATCATATATCCGCCTGTCGTGCTTTCGCCCGGGCTGTGCAGGACCAACGGCCAGGATCCTTTTCCTGTCGTCGGTAATGATCCGGTGCGACGCTGTATGGCGTTTCTTCTTTCCTGAATAACTGGCTTTGCGCCTTGACGGCGTCCCGGGGCGCTGAACAGGGCGCTCGGTACCATCGATCACAGGATAGAGAAGATCGTTTCTTTCCTGTGTCGATAATTTGATCCTGCGCTCCGGCATGGCGAAATGGCCAGCCATCACCGTCGTCATGGCGCGAACGCGGCGGCAAACTGTAGGGCTGGAAATGTCGAAAAGCAGGCCAACAAAGGCTTGGCTGGCGTATGTGCGGTAATGGATCAGGCACAAAAGCATCTGTTCCGCCAGTTGCAGCCGATACTTCCTGCCGCCCCCGATGGCCCGTTGTCTGTTCTTTCGGGACAAACGCGCGGCTTCACCGGCAAGCCAAATCGGGTGAAGCTGACAAACCGGAGCATCAAAATCCGCCGGACGTATTCCGGAAAGGCGGAAAAACAACTCTGGACGTGCTCGTAAAACTTTCAGTACGGCCATTCCGGCAAACTCCACTGCTTCGGTGAAGCTGGAATAGCAGAAATCTACCTATTGCGAAACAGGTCTAGTTATGCTTCAATTTCGATGGCTACGACAGTTTATCATGTCTACCCTTTTGTTCTCCTGTTTGCGTCGGCCATACTTTTTCACGAGAATATCCCCGTTTCATCTTTTGTTTGGGCGGCAATGGCATTTGCTGGAGTTGTGCTGGTCGCCATGGGGGAGGTAGCGGAGCGGTTATGAATGCCACGGGCCTCGCACTGACCACGGCGGCGATGACCTGTTACGCCATCACATTATTGATAACCAAACACTTGGCCAAGTCGCCGACGGATCTGCTTTCGGTGGTTCAGCTGCTAGTCGGTGCAATCGTCTTGCTGCCGTTGGCGAGCGTGGACAGTCTGCGGATCGGGGTTGATAGCTGGAAATTTCTGCTCATCATAGGCGTCGTGCATACCGCGTTGCTGTACATGTTGCTTTACGGCGCTGTTCAGTCACTCGACACCAAACGCGTCGCAGTCCTGTCATTTCTGTATCCGTTGACCGCGTTGGTCTTCGACGTGCTGGTGTATGGCATACGTCCTGGTGCGGCCCAGATCACGGGGCTTGCTGCAATCATCATTGCTGTGTTGGGGGAACGCCTCAAGCTTCACCAAGCAAAGAATGCATGCACGGAATAATGAATGCGCACGGACGCAAGTGAATGTGAGTGAAACGATAGCTCCAAGCATTTGTTCGGTCCATAGAACCAACGCGACCTGTTTCCAACACCAAATGCGGTCGAGGCAGGTTTCGTCGGGCAGATTTTTGCGGTGCCACACTTCCTTCAGATCATCGAGCGGAAGAAGCTCTTGAAAGGTGGTCTGAATGCGTAGAGACGAACAGACCCGACATCTTTGCGACGTTCGCTTAGTTGATAAAGAGCGGATTCTAGGCAAGGCCGAACAAGGCCTTCTGTTACGACGCTTTCACATGATGCAATCGCAGAGGGTCGGTGAAAGAACATGCGGCACCCCGGCGCCCCAAGTAACAGCGACGACTTTCTATTGAAATTGACCATGCTGCGCTCAGGGCAAGACGAGCCGGAGATTGAAGCTGTCTATGTGGTACAATTTATATCTGCAAAATCCGTACGCCCTGTCCAGGAAGAACACAGCCTCACCAAATCGCTGGCCCGACGGGGCGGTTCGGCGCTGGCCCGGCGGCTACGCCTTGATTTCGGGCCGAGGGGCAGAATGAACGTCCGCTTTGTCTAAGGTTTGTGGCTGTTGTCATCGTGAGATGCAGCGGCGACAAATCTGACAAGGAGGAAAGCGTGGGCGGATTTCGGTGCTATGGGGATTGTGTACTATGGCTGCGGTGATTGATGTGCAGAACTATCGGCTGCGTGATGACAAGCAGCGCTGATAAGTCGATTTTCCCAGCCCGATTTGGCTGATTGATATCCCGTTTTGCCGCCATTGGCCTGTTGTAGCGCAGGTTTTGGCGGGATGGTCGCACCGATGGGTCCGGCGTCCGCGTAATGAAGGACCCGATTTGATAGTCGTATCATGCGGCGTCCTCCCATGGCGGTGCGCGGGACTTGGGTGTTTGGCCCCGCATGAAGGTCTCGATGATGATCATTGCGCCACCGCATTTGGGGCACGGCTGGGACTGGTCTCGTTCGTCGGTATCGACACCTTGATCCTCATGGGCTTTCGGAATGGCGTCTGCTTCAACCTCCAATAAAGACCTGATCTTTGCGATCCTGTCGCGACGGATGCCATTCGCGAGGAAGCCTGTGTGGCGGATGCGGTGGAAGCCGGAGGGCAGGACATGGATCAGGAAGCGACGGATGAACTCGGACGTCGGCAGACGCATGACCTTCATCCTGTCCCCACGTTTGATGCGATAATCTTTCCACCGGAAGGCCACAGTGTTGGCATCAGCGCTGATCAGGCGGTGGTTTGAGATCGCCACGCGGTGCGTGTAACGGCTCAAGTACGCCAGCACGGCCTCAGGCCCGCCGAAGGGTGGTTTGGCATAAACCACCCAGTTGGTGACAAGGAGGAAAGCGTGGGCGGATTTCGGTGCTATGGGGATTGTGTACTATGGCTGCGGTGATTGATGTGCAGAACTATCGGCTGCGTGATGACAAGCAGCGCTGATAAGTCGATTTTCCCGGCCCGATTTGGCTGATTGATATCCCGTTTTGCCGCCATTGGCCTGTTGTAGCGCAGGTTTTGGCGGGATGGTCGCACCGATGGGTCCGGCGTCCGCGTAATGAAGGACCCGATTTGATAGTCGTATCATGCGGCGTCCTCCCATGGCGGTGCGCGGGACTTGGGTGTTTGGCCCCGCATGAAGGTCTCGATGATGATCATTGCGCCACCGCATTTGGGGCACGGCTGGGACTGGTCTCGTTCGTCGGTATCGACACCTTGATCCTCATGGGCTTTCGGAATGGCGTCTGCTTCAACCTCCAATAAAGACCTGATCTTTGCGATCCTGTCGCGACGGATGCCATTCGCGAGGAAGCCTGTGTGGCGGATGCGGTGGAAGCCGGAGGGCAGGACATGGATCAGGAAGCGACGGATGAACTCGGACGTCGGCAGACGCATGACCTTCATCCTGTCCCCACGTTTGATGCGATAATCTTTCCACCGGAAGGCCACAGTGTTGGCATCAGCGCTGATCAGGCGGTGGTTTGAGATCGCCACGCGGTGCGTGTAACGGCTCAAGTACGCCAGCACGGCCTCAGGCCCGCCGAAGGGTGGTTTGGCATAAACCACCCAGAGTTGGTTAAGGTTTGTGGCTGTTGTCATCGTGAGATGCAGCGGCGACAAATCTGACAAGGAGGAAAGCGTGGGCGGATTTCGGTGCTATGGGGATTGTGTACTATGGCTGCGGTGATTGATGTGCAGAACTATCGGCTGCGTGATGACAAGCAGCGCTGATAAGTCGATTTTCCCAGCCCGATTTGGCTGATTGATATCCCGTTTTGCCGCCATTGGCCTGTTGTAGCGCAGGTTTTGGCGGGATGGTCGCACCGATGGGTCCGGCGTCCGCGTAATGAAGGACCCGATTTGATAGTCGTATCATGCGGCGTCCTCCCATGGCGGTGCGCGGGACTTGGGTGTTTGGCCCCGCATGAAGGTCTCGATGATGATCATTGCGCCACCGCATTTGGGGCACGGCTGGGACTGGTCTCGTTCGTCGGTATCGACACCTTGATCCTCATGGGCTTTCGGAATGGCGTCTGCTTCAACCTCCAATAAAGACCTGATCTTTGCGATCCTGTCGCGACGGATGCCATTCGCGAGGAAGCCTGTGTGGCGGATGCGGTGGAAGCCGGAGGGCAGGACATGGATCAGGAAGCGACGGATGAACTCGGACGTCGGCAGACGCATGACCTTCATCCTGTCCCCACGTTTGATGCGATAATCTTTCCACCGGAAGGCCACAGTGTTGGCATCAGCGCTGATCAGGCGGTGGTTTGAGATCGCCACGCGGTGCGTGTAACGGCTCAAGTACGCCAGCACGGCCTCAGGCCCGCCGAAGGGTGGTTTGGCATAAACCACCCAGTTGGTGACAAGGAGGAAAGCGTGGGCGGATTTCGGTGCTATGGGGATTGTGTACTATGGCTGCGGTGATTGATGTGCAGAACTATCGGCTGCGTGATGACAAGCAGCGCTGATAAGTCGATTTTCCCAGCCCGATTTGGCTGATTGATATCCCGTTTTGCCGCCATTGGCCTGTTGTAGCGCAGGTTTTGGCGGGATGGTCGCACCGATGGGTCCGGCGTCCGCGTAATGAAGGACCCGATTTGATAGTCGTATCATGCGGCGTCCTCCCATGGCGGTGCGCGGGACTTGGGTGTTTGGCCCCGCATGAAGGTCTCGATGATGATCATTGCGCCACCGCATTTGGGGCACGGCTGGGACTGGTCTCGTTCGTCGGTATCGACACCTTGATCCTCATGGGCTTTCGGAATGGCGTCTGCTTCAACCTCCAATAAAGACCTGATCTTTGCGATCCTGTCGCGACGGATGCCGTTCGCGAGGAAGCCTGTGTGGCGGATGCGGTGGAAGCCGGAGGGCAGGACATGGATCAGGAAGCGACGGATGAACTCGGACGTCGGCAGACGCATGACCTTCATCCTGTCCCCACGTTTGATGCGATAATCTTTCCACCGGAAGGCCACAGTGTTGGCATCAGCGCTGATCAGGCGGTGGTTTGAGATCGCCACGCGGTGCGTGTAACGGCTCAAGTACGCCAGCACGGCCTCAGGCCCGCCGAAGGGTGGTTTGGCATAAACCACCCAGTTGGTTTTGCGCAGCGGCGCGAGATGGGCGGCGAAGGTATCGGGGTCGGCCAGCTTTGCCAGTTTGCCGAAGAAGCGCAGCTTGCCTGCTTTGTGCAATCCGCTCAGCCCTTCGAGGAACAGGCGGCGGAACAAACGCGCGAGCACCTTTACCGGCAGGAAGAAGCCTGAGCGGCAGTTCTTCCAGCGCTTGCCATCGGACGACAATCCACCGCCCGGCACGATGATATGCACATGCGGGTGGTGCGTCATCGCGGATCCCCATGTATGCAGCACGCTCGTCATGCCAATCTTTGCACCAAGATGTTTTGGATCGGCTGCGATTGTCAGCAGAGTTTGCGCCGCCGCCTTGAACAGGAGGCCGTAGACCACCGCTTTGTTCTGGAAGGCAATGTCGGCGATTTGCGATGGCAGCGTGAAGACCACGTGGAAATACTCAATGGGCAACAAGTCTTCCATGCGCGCCTGCATCCAGTCCTGCGCCGCTGCACCTTGGCACTTCGGGCAATGCCGATTGCGGCACGAGTTGTAGGCGATGTGCTGGTGACTGCATTTGGTGCAAGCGGCAACATGCCCGCCAAGCACAGCGGTCCGGCAGCTCTCTATCGCCGACATCACTTTTAACTGCTGTAGGTTCAAGTGTCCGGCGTGGGCCAGGCGATAGGTAGCACCATGGGCGCGGAAGATGTCTGCGACCTCCAGCTTGAGGCGAGACATGGAAGCCTAGTTTAACCGGGTCCGGCCTCCCGCCGCACCAGCAGATCAAACGGGCTGGTGACACTCTGGATCGTCTTGGTTGCCACCTTGGTATAGATCGTCGTCGTTTCCAGCTTGGCATGGCCCAGAAGCACTTGGATCACCCGGATGTCGGTCCCACCCTCCAGCAGATGCGTGGCAAAGCTGTGCCGCAGAGTGTGGGGCGACACCTGCTTCTTGATCTCTGCAAAATCGCATGCGACCCCAAAGGCCCGATTGAACTGCCGCGTCGAGATTGGATCGATCCGGTTACGACCCGGGAACATCCAACCTCTCGGCCGCACTTCTCGGTAATAGTCGCGCAACAGGCTCAGAAGGTTCGGCGACAACATGACCTGCCGGTCCTTACGACCCTTACCTTGCTCAATCCGGATCAGCATCCGGTCGCTATCTATGTCGCCAACTTTGAGATGGGTGACCTCGCTGGCGCGCAGCCCGCCACCATAGGCCACGCTGAAGGCCGCGCGGTATCGTAACCCAGGCCCAGGTGCCGCTTCGATAATACGCGCGACTTCCTCGGCGCTGAGCACAACGGGGATCTTCTTAGCCGCCCGTTGATAGCGCATATGCCGCTTCATCTCGGGACGCGGGCACGTCGTCGCAAAGAAGAAACTCAACACTGTCAGCCGGTTGTTGAAGGTCGGTGCGCCAATGCCGCGCTCCTTCATATCGAGCTGGAACGCCCGCAGCTCTTCCGGTGTCGCGCTATCCGGCGCGTGACCCAGAAACCGCGTAAAATCCCGCATCCCTCGCAAATACATTGTCTGCGTTTTCGACTGCAGCCCTTTGATCCGCATATCTTCGAGAAATCGCTGGCGCAGTGCAGGTACATATTGGTCTGACATTGAAACCTCCTATCGTCAGATTGAGAAGGTCCCAATCGTCCAACAGAATCGTCAGTTCACAAAATCACGGCGCTTCGATCAGCGCGAAACCCTCGACACAAGCGCCAATACCGCGAGAGCGGTTTCGTCCACGTCCCGCGACCCTGACCTGGGCGGCTTAAAACCAATGCCCGCTTCGTGCTGGAACCGAACAGTAGTGCTCCAAGTTCGAAAGATGGCTTTGCCCGCTTTCAAGGAGGTGGCCTTTGTGCGTCATGCCTGACAGATGTCAGGTCGTTGTGGCCGCCTCAAGCCGGGCACCCCGGAATTGCGCCAGACATGTTTCGATCTGACTACGGGTCTGAAACAAACAGGCCGCCGTTGACAGCGCGTCGGCCGCGGCGGCGGTGTTAGCGGATACTGTGATCTCGCTCCACTGTGCCGCGCAGGGCAGGCCGCTGCGCGGATCAAGGATATGGCCCACCTGCGCATCCTGACCAAAGGTGGTGCCAAGCGGCGCAGAGGTGGCCAGAGCCCGGGACACAAGCGGTACGGTGCCACCAGAGGTCAGTTTGACCGGCCAGGCCTGTCCATCCGGCTGTGTGCCCAAAGCGCGGAACTCACCGGTGTTGATCAGAATATCGTTCAGCCCCTCGGCGCGCAGCATATCTGCCACCCGGTCCGCGATGTAACCTTGCGCGATCCCGTTCAGGCTGAGCGCCATACCGGGGTCCATGGTGACGGTCGCAGCATCCAGCGTGACGCGATCCCATCCTGTGAGCGCGCGGGCTGCTTCCACGGCTTGCTGATCAGGCAGCGTGCCGTTCATTGCCGCATCGCCATAACAGGCCCAAAGGGGTTGGATGGTTGGGTCAAACAGACCATCGCTTGCGCCATGCGCCGCCCCGGCCAGTGACAGGCATTCCAACAGATCAAAGGGTGGGGAGACCAGTACCTGGTTTCTGTTCAGCCGCGACAAGGCGCTCTCGCTTCGATAGAGGCTGAAGATGTCTTCCAGCCGCGAAATCTCGGTTGCGACCCTTTTACTGATCTCGGTTGCGTCGGGATGGGCCAGACGCAGGGTCGCGCGCGCTCCAAGGGCCACGCCTTCCCACGTATAGATCGGCTGTGCGGCGGCAAGGCCGGGGCAGGCAATCGCGGCGGCGCTGATGGCCAGAAAACGGCGGCGGCTGGATGTCATCTTACTCTCCGTTTTTGCGCGACAGGGCGCGCAGGCGTTCTTCGTACTCGGCATCACTGGTGTCATTGACCAGAACGACAGGGGCCAGAACGGCGCTGTCGGGAATATCGGCCAGTTCCATCACCTCACCGCCGTTTGCCTGTGCAAAGGCGGCGGCATCCTCGGGTTTGGAAAACGGCACCAGCTCGGGCGCGCCCATCCCGCCGACAACGCGGCCTCCGACGACATAAACAGCGTTTTCGGCGGTAATCCAGTTGGTCTCACCGGGGGTCTCCCAGGTGGCGCCAGGGGCACCCATGTCGCTGACCCAGACGGTCAGGATCTCGTGGCTTTGCTCGGGCATGCGGGTATAGGCCACCGCGTCACGCACCTGACTGAAAAAAAGCGGCGCGCCGGGCAGACCGGCCAGATGCGCCTGCGCCTTGGGGCCATCATGTTCGAGGATGATCATCTGACAGTAATGGCCCAGCGCGTCGCCTGACATCGGCACCGGATCGGTGTTCTGAACAATCTCTTCCTTGCAGGCCGCCACCATCAGCAGCGTTGCGATCAATATGAGGTATCTCATGGGTCTACCTTTCTGAAAACAAAGGCCGCCAATCCCAGCGCGGCCAGCGGCCACAGCAGAATCGAGTACAGCGATTGCCATGGCGGAATGGCCGTGGCGGCGG
This sequence comes from Roseovarius sp., assembly GCA_965207105.1. GTDB lineage: Bacteria > Pseudomonadota > Alphaproteobacteria > Rhodobacterales > Rhodobacteraceae > Roseovarius. Next base: position 215,779 of record CBDBLS010000036.1, read on the forward strand.
CTCCGACCCCGGCTGCCGCCGAGGTTGCCTGCGCGGCGGTCAGATTGAACAAGCGGAAGGCGTCGGCCGGATTGGCCAAGAGGGCGATGGGGAAGATGTCTGTGGTGAAGAAGCCACCATCATCGGCCACCACCGCTGCCAGCAGGCCCAGATCATAAAGCACAACCAGCCCCAGCCACAGCCCGATGGCAAGGCCTGCCGCACCAGACACACGCCGCGCCTTGGCCGAGAGGGCATAGCCGATCCCAAGGAAGGTCGCGCCCAGCAGGATCGACGTCCAGGCCAGCCGCCACAGCGCGCCAAGGCCCGAGACCGCTTCGGGATCGGATAAGATGGCCATAACTGCTGCCGCACCGTAACCGGCAAAGATGGCGAGGATCAGGATGGCAGTGTGCGCTACCAGCTTACCGGCCAGCACCTCCCACCGGGCGACTGGATAGGTCAGCAACAAGGGCAGGGTGCCGCGTTCGACCTCGCCCGCCACCGCGTCAAAGGACATCAACAGCGCCACCAAAGGCACCAGATAGACCGACAGCGAGGTCAGAGAGGTGACGACGACCGACAGACGGTCCGCCCCAAGATCGCCGCTGGGGGCCGAGCCTGCGGCGGACAGAACCAGCGAAAAGACAACCATCAACAGCACCGCGATCAGCACCCAAAGGTTGCGCCGGGCGATCCGTACTTCGGTGCTGGCGGTGGCTAGGATACGGGTGATCATTGGCCGTCCCTCCGGCTGAAATGGCTATAGATGTCTTCCAGGCTGGGCGGGATCACTTCAAGATCGGCAACCTTGTTTTCCAGCTTGGAAATCCGGGCGAGGGTGGCCAGTTTGTCCTCCTGCGCGCAATTCAGGTGCAGCCCGCCATTCAGGCGGATCGCATCGGGGAAGGCGGCCATGATATCAGTGTCATAGCCATTGAGCGCCGTGATCTGCATCGAGACCGGCAAGGCCGCCTCGCGGCGCAGATCAAGCAGGGAGCCTTCGGCGACCATCTTGCCGCCCGACAGGATCAACAGGCGGTCGGTGCGCGCCTCGACCTCGGTCAGCGCATGGCTGGACAGCAGGATTGCCGCGCCCTCGGCGGCCAGCCCATCCAGCAATTCATAGAAATCGCGGCGCGACACCGGGTCAAGCCCGCTGGTCGGTTCATCCAGTACCAACAGGCTGGGATGCCCGATCAGCGCCTGCGCCAGCCCGATCCGTTGCCGCATCCCCTTGGAGTAAGTGCCGATACGCCGCTTGGCGGCCCCGGCCAATCCGACACGATCCAGCATCTCCATCGCTTGCGCAGTATTCTCACCGCGCAGTCGCATGTAGTAGGTGATCTGCTCCAACCCGGTCAGGGCCGAGTGGAAAACCGCATTTTCAGGCAGATAGGCAACGCGCGCCCGGGCCGTCGCATGGCCCGGGGCCACGCCGCAAACTGAGATTTCGCCTGCGTCAGGGGTGATCAGCCCAGGGATCACCTTCATCAAGGTCGATTTGCCCGCGCCATTATGGCCCAGCAGGGCCACGCGCTCGCCCAGCTCCACGCCAAGCGAGACATCGGACAGGGCATCAACCCCGTCGAAGGTCTTAGTGAGATGAGAGATCGTTAATGCCGAAGTCATCTAAGCTGCTTTCATTGCGCCGCGCTTGGGCCTCGGCCTCCATGGCGGTATATTCGGGCGGGACGCGCATCACTGCCGGTGTCATCAGTGGCGCGCTGTCGACCACACCGCCGGGCAGCGTGGTTGGAAAACTCGATTGCCCCCAGCGGATCAGCTGCACGGCGGGGCTGCCGGTCAGAAGGCTGGCGGCGGGTTGTGACCACAGGATGTGATCCATCAGATCGTTGGGCCGAAAGGCGCTGTCGGCAATACCGTCTCCGCCCAGGTCAAATCCGGGATGGTCCGACCAGTAATTGCCCCGGCCCTCAAAGCTCCATTCGATATCGCGGGTGCCGACATATTTTACCTGCGTCCGGTTGCGGATAAAGGCGTTGCCGGTCAGCACGTTACGCTCGGACCCGGCGGTGAAATGGACACCGATCGTGCAACCCTCAAAGCGGTTATTGTAGATCAGGTTCTTGTGGGCATTGTAGATAAAGGTACAGCGATCTGCCCCACCGCGCACCAGATTTCCGGACACATCTGCGTTATTGGCATAGTTCAGCATCACCCCATGGCTGATGTCCGACAGGCTGAGGTTGTCCTTCACCACCACCCTGTTCGAGAACATGATGGCATAGCCGAGATGGTTGCCAATCGAGACATTGCCCGACACTTCGGAATCGTTGGTGTACATGTAATGCACGGCAAAACGCAGATCGCGGAACAGGTTGTTGCGGTAGGTGCCCGTGCGCGAGGTGTTTGAGAAAATACCGTCACGGCCCCAGCGCACCGAATTGCCCTCAACCACGGTGCCGGGGGAATTCCAGATATAGATGCCATTGCCCCGGTCGTTCATCCGCCGTTGCTGTGTGCCTTCAATCTCATTGCCACGCACCATCGCGTCATGGCCGCCGTGGACATCAACGCCGTGCAGGTTGCCCAGCAGGCGGTTGCCCTCGACCAAAGCGCGGTCGGCTTTCTTCAGAATTTTGATCCCGGCATCAAGGTGTTGGCTATCCAGCCCCGATCCGGTGACGGTCAGCCCGGTGACAGACACATCAGAGGCATCAATCGTGATCACCGTGCCGATACCTGCGCCATCCACGATAGAGTCATGCGTACCAGTAAGGGTTAGCGGGCGGTCGATGGTGATCGCGCCGATATGGCGGCCCAGTTCCAGGATCAGCACATCGCCGGGGGTGGCCCCGGCGATGGCATTTGCAAGGGTCCCTGACCCCGGCTGCACCCGGATCTCGGCGGCCCAGAGGGGCAACGCGATCACCAGAGACAGCAAAAGGGTCAGGGACCGGATCATGGCTCAGGTCGCTTTCGGCTCAACGAACATCCGGCCGCGCATCTCCATGTGGAGGGCGTGGCAGAACCACTGGCAATAGTACCAGTAAACGCCCGGCTGTGCCGCCACGAAGGTGGTCGATGCGGTCGCCTGCGGCCCAATTTCCATCGCCAGACCGTGGTTGCCCATGGTGAAGCCGTGGGTCAGATCATCGATGTCATCCAAGTTGGTGACATAGACAGTTACCTCATCGCCCTGCTGCACTGTAAAGCTTTCCAGTGAGAAGTTGGGCGCCTGGCTGGTCATATAGACCCGGACCTTGTTGCCATCGCGGATCACTGTGTCCTGATAGTCATCCAGATCAACACCGTCCGCTTCGGCCTGTGCACGGGCGTCCGCCCACATCGGATCATTCCGATCCCAGACCGAGCTTGGGTTCACCTTGGAGGGATCAACGATGATCGAATCGTGCGGCTCGGCAAAGGTGGGTCCGTCATGCACAAGGGTCATGTCGTCGCCATCAATGGTAAACAGCTGCTCGTTCTCGGGCTTCAGAGGACCAACATTCAGATACCGGTCTTTCGAGAACTTGTTCATCGTGATGTAGTATTTGTCGTTCGCCTCAAGCGTTTCGCCCATCACGGTCGAGTTGTGGCCCGGCTGATAATGCACATCCTTCTTGGTGCGGATCGGCTCGACATCTTCACCGTTATACAGCTTGATCGCGTCCTCGATGTTCCACTTCACCACCTGGCTGTCGAGGAACAAGGTGGTGTAAGCGCCGCCCTTGCCATCAAAACAGGTGTGAAGCGGCCCAAGACCCAGTTCAGGTTCGGCCACAACAACGCTGCGCGGATCGGCGTCGTCGTTGAACACGGCGTCCAGTTTGCGCACGTCGATCACCGACACGGTGGGCGACAGTTTGCCCCCGATGCACAGGTGAATCTTGTCCGGGGCCATGTTGCAGCCATGCGGGTTGTTGGGGATCGGGATGTAGCGGGTGTATTTCTTGTTCTGCCCTTTACGTCCGTCGATCACCTTGACACCGTTCAGCTCGATATAGTCGCCATCGGCGATGCCTTTTTCGATCTCGGCGATGTTATAGACAACGACGTGGTCCATATCCGACTCGGTCATATCGGCCAGGGTCATCCCCATTTCCGAGTTATATGAGGTCGAGAAGGCGTATTTGCCCTCGTAATCCGCATCGGTGTTATCGAGGTTGCCCGAGACCATCACCTGCCATGCCACGGTCATCTCATCGGCATTCAGCGCGGTGTAGAAGTTTACGTACTTCTCGGGCTCATCCAGAACCGAGCCGTCATTGACCATCGGCACTTCGTCTTCGCCGTTACAGAAGACATAGTTGGTGCGCGGCCATTTTTGCGGTCGCAGACCGTGAATGCCCTTGGCGTTGGGGATTTCGATGATCTTGTCGCATTTCATGACGTCACACCGGACACGGGCCACACGGGTGTTGGCCTTGTCGTTCATGAACAGGTAGCGGCCATCATATGTGCCTTCGGTGAAGGACATATGCGGGTGGTGCAAATCCCCGTTGGGCGGGAATTCAAGGCCGTTGGCGGCAAGGTATTCCTTGGTCTTGTCGGTCAGGCCTTCGGTCAGGATTTTCTTGGATTCATTGGTGATGCCCCAGCCGGTGGCCGAGCAGATGTTGAACACCGGAATGCGCATCAACTCACGCATCGAGGGCACGCCCAGGATACGCACCTCGCCGCACTGACCCGAGGACCAGAAGCCATAGTATTCATCCAGCTGACCGGGTGCCACTTCGGCACCGGCGGCTGCGCGGGCGCTGGTTGTGGTGGCCGCGACAGCCCCGCCGGCGATCCCGCCGGTCAGCAAAGCCCGGCTGCTGAGCGCGCCGGCAAGGGCAGCGCCCCCGGCAGTGGCCCCGAGAAGGCCGCGCCGTGTGATTGGCAGTTTTCTTGTGTCAGACATGGTATGTCCTTTCAGTTGGTGACTGTTGATTTGACTTGGTTGGGATGCCCCAGTTTGGCACGTGACAGGTCGGGTGCTGCGCCGACCTTTTCGCGCCTTTTCAGTTTCTTGATGACAACGGGGCAGGTTGAGGTTGATTGATAAAGCACCTGACAATGCAGGCAGTTCACACACTCGTTCGGATTGATTTCGCCGGTGGGATGGATCGCCTGAACCGGGCATTGATTGGCGCAGGTCTGACAGGGCGCACCGCAGTCGCGATAGCGTTTGAGCCAGTCAAACATCCGCATCCGCGCCGGGATCGCCAGCGCGGCCCCCAGCGGACAAAGATAGCGGCAAAAGAACCGCTCGACGAAGAGACTGGCGATCAGCAGAGCCGCAGCATAGGCCACAAAGGGCCAGGCGCGCACAAAGTTCAGGATGATCGCGGTTTTGAACGGTTCAACCTCGGCCAACCGTTCGGCTTGCTCGATGCTGGCCAGGGACACCCCGAACAGCCCAAGGAAGATCATGTATTTCAGCGGCCACAGGCGTTCATGCAACCCCCATGGCAGGGTCCATTGCGGGATATGCAGCGCCCGCCCGATGCGGTTCGTCAGTTCCTGCAACGCCCCGAATGGGCACAACCAGCCGCAATACGCGCCGCGCCCCCAGAACAACAGGGCCGCCGCAACCGAGAACCACAGGATGAAGGTCAGCGGATCCAGCAGGAAGGCCTGCCAGCTAAAGCCCGACACCAGCGAGCCGAACAGAGCCATCAGATTGACCACCGACAACTGCGCATTGGCGTACCAGCCCAGGTAAACCAGCGTGATGGTCAAGAATCCCATGCGGAACCAGAAGAACGCGCGCTCGTTGCGGGTGACATAGGTCTGAAAAAAGAACACGCCGGTCAGGATGGTCAGCATGATGGACAAGACGACGATCTCGACCTGCTTACTTGCCCAAATTCGTTTCCAAAGCGCCTGATGGGCGTCGGCCTCGGGCTGGGATGTGAGGGTAGAGACGCCAGCGGGCACCTCGGCAGCGGCGGGCGATGCGATGGCACTCAGGTACTGAACGGGCAGCTGATAGCCCAGATCGAAGGTGGTAAAGACCTTTTCGATTGCGGCCACTTCGCGTTGTACCAACAGTTGAATGCGGAACGGTTTGGTGGGATCAAATTCGCTTCCTGCTGGGATTTTGAACAGGTCGGCCTCGTTAAAGGCCGGGGCACCTTCGGCGGCGATGGTGTTGATCCGCTTGTGGGTTCGATCCCGGAAGCGGACCGAGACGTCATCCTGGATCAGAACGATGCGGTCAAAAATCCCGCCGCGCACATAGCCTGACCCTTTGAAGGAATAGAGCCCGCGCCCGACGATGGCGATGGCGTGATCGCCGTCCTCCAGCCAGTCTGCCAGATTCCTGGCAACCGCCTCGCCCAGAATGGCGCGGGCAATGGCGGCGTGCGACACCAGCGTGGCCTGCATTTCGATGAAGGTGGTCTCAGGGGCTTCTTTCAGTGCCCGTTTGCCCGCGCGCGGGTCGTCCATCGCGGCAAAAGCGGCGTTGACCTGCCCCACATCCAGCGAAAGCCGGCGCAGCGTGCCATCCCCCTCAAGCTTCATCCAGTCAGACGCGGCCTCTGCCTCGGGGTTGATCTCAAACTGAGGCGCTTTGACCTCCTGAACGGCCAAGCCGCCCAATCCTAGCTGACGCGCCACTTTCAGGCCTGACCGCACGATGGAATCGTCGATCACCATGATCGTCACTGTCGCCCCGGAAATGATATCCAACTTGTGCGCGGTGCCGCCGGATTCGGCCTCGGCGACCAGATCCAGACCCCGGAAGTTGGTCACCAGTGCCTGCATTTTGCTTTCGGGAATACCGATCAACACAATCGGCTCGTAATGTTTGACCAGCTTCACCCCGATGACCTGGGCCGCGTCATCAACGGCGACCATCGTGTGGATAGGTTTGCCGGAATAGCCGGTGGTCGACACGTAATCAGAGGTGAAAAAGGCCCAGCCGATGCGTTCGCCGCCTTTCAGAACCTGAACCGCAGGGATGTCCGCATGCGCCGGGCCAAAGGCATCGGCCCCCTCGACCAGTTCTGCAACATCAACATCCTTGAGATATTTGCTGAGAACGGTCTCGGCCACGGCAGGGTGCGCAAAAAACAACACCATCGCGGCAAGCGTCATGATTTTAAGGAGAGAGAGCAGAGGTCTCATGCGGTGGCGTCCTTCAACCGAGGTCGCCCGTCGCGTCTTGTCTTATGGCCGATCATGCCCTGGTCACAGGGGATCAGGTCTTGGGCAGTCATTACTAAGAGGTCCGGCACCGGGGGTGCGCGGGGCATGCGGCGGGTATTTCGTTTTTGTACAATAGGTGTGAAAACAGACAGGTTTGGCGCTTGAGACACCAGCAACGTGACTGACAGGTCTGCATCTCCGAACGCCGTCGGTGGCGGCCCGGCAATATTGCAGCATGTCAGGCAATGATAGCAGGTTTGGGTGGGTTCGACCGGAACGCCGTCTTCGTTCACCAGAACGGTTTTGGCCACGCCATCTGCACAGATTTCCATGGAAAACAGCGTGTCATCACTCCCGGCCTGAACCATCCCGGACGGCCCATAGAAAGTAATGCCCAAGATCAGCAGGACGCCGAAAAAGAGGGAACACGCGTTCTTCATACCGACTTTTCTATCGCGGGGCAGAATCGCGATCCTTGACTTTAGGCAAGCGGTGCGCGCCGGGGATGCGTTTTGAGCCTGGCGCCTTATCTGCATCCGTCCGGTCCTAACTCGACAGTTTCACAAGCCGGACGAGTGGTCTAAGCTGACGCGCGGAGGGGATCACGATGCGCGCAGCCGAACTGACCGGGCAAACGGACAAGCTGATCAATGATGAGGTCTGGGTGGATGTCATCGAGGCGGTCGACCGCACCTATGCCGAACTGATCGCCTATCAGGAAAAGCTGGAGCATCAGAACACCGAACTGGACGATCTGCGCCGGTTCATGACTTCGGTGCTGCACTCGGTCTCGGATGTGTTGATCGTGGTGGACCGCAACCGGCATATTGAGCAGGTGGGCGGTTCGTTCGAGCGTTTGATGGAAGGCGTTAGCGATGCCGCGCCCGGCACGGTGGTCGATGCGCTGGCCACGGATGCCTCGCGACCGGTCTTGCAGGGGGTCATCCAGCAGGTGATGCAAACCCGCGAGTTTGTGACCCTTGAGATTGATGTCCAGACGGCTGAGGGCGCCGCCCCGTTGGAGCTTAGCGTGGCACCGCGCCTGAATGAGCGCGGCAAAAGCGTGGGGGCCGTGATCGTGGGCCGCCCCGTGGGGGAATTGCGCCGCGCCTATTCCGAACTTGAGGTCAGTCACAAGGCCCTGAAAGAGGCGCAGGCCCATCTGGTGCGCAATGAAAAACTGGCCTCGCTGGGCCGTCTGGTGGCGGGGGTGGCGCACGAGCTGAACAACCCGATCAGCTTTGTCTACGCCAACACCCATGCGCTGGAAAAATACGCCACGCGGTTTGAGACCTATTTTGAAGCGGTGCAGGCCGGAGCCAGCCGTGACGAGTTGATCGCGATGCGCAGTGATCTGGGGCTGGACCGTGCGTTAAAGAACATGCGAGAGGCGATCAGCGGGGCCAAAGACGGCTCAGAACGGGTGCGTGATATCGTCGAAGACCTGCGCCGCCTGTCCTCGGAAGGGCCGGGCGAGGCGGTTGATTTTGATCTGGTCACCACCACCCGCACCGCTGCGGATTGGGTGGTGCGCGGCACCAAAACCCCTGTCAAAGTGGTGTTTGAAGGCACGGCGCGGCCTATGGCACGCGGCAACCCGGGCCACATCCAGCAGATCGTGATGAACCTTGTGCAAAATGCCATTGATGCGGTGGCCGAGACGGACAATCCTCAGGTGAGCGTGACTCACGAGATGCGCGGCGATCGTGCCCTGCTCAAAGTGTGCGATAACGGCCCCGGCATTCCTGACGAGGTGGCGGCGTCGATCTTTGATCCGTTCTTTACCACCAAACCGGTGGGCAAAGGCACCGGGTTGGGCCTGTCGATTTCAAACAAGATCGCGCAGGAACATGGTGGCGATCTCCACCTTTGCGAGACCGACAAACCCGGCACCTGCTTTTGCCTTGATCTGCCGCTGGGAGGGCAGACATGAACGTGCTGTGACTGCAATCTGCAGGCTGTGGCGGCTGCACCATGTCGCTGCTCTGTGCCGAGGGGCCGAATGTCTTTGACTTGCTCGACGGGGCGGGTGTTGAGTTTCTCTGGCACCCGGCCTTGTCCGAGGCCACGGGGGGCGAGGTGCTGTCCCTTCTCAAAGCGGTCGAGAGTGGAGAGATCGCGCTGGACGTTCTGGCTGTCGAGGGCTCGATCCTCACTGGACCGAAGGGAACCGGCAGGTTTCACATGTTGTCGGGCACAGGCCGCTCAATGTTGGATTGGGTCCGCGTACTGGCCCCAGGACCCGACATGTCATGGCCGTGGGCACCTGTACGACCTATGGCGGCATCACCTCGGCGGGGGGCAATCCGGCCTCGGCCGTGGGGGTGCAATATGATGGCAACCATCCCGGAGGGGCCTTGCCGCCTGAGTTCACCTCCGCCAGCGGGTTGCCCGTGATCAATGTCGCAGGCTGCCCGACCCATCCTGACTGGGTGAGCGAAACGCTGTTGTTGCTGGCGGCAGATGACCTGCCCACCTCCGCCTTGGACGATCTTGGCCGCCCCCGGTTCTATGCCGACCACCTTGTGCATCATGCTTGCCCAAAGAATGAGTACTACGAATACAAAGCCAGCGCCGAAGAGCTCTCACAGCTGGGCTGTATGATGGAGCATCTTGGCTGTGTCGGCACGCAGGCTGTTGGCGATTGCAACATCCGGGGCTGGAATGGCGAAGGGTCCTGCACGCGTGCGGGGTATCCCTGCATCAACTGCACTGCGCCCGAATTCGAAGAACCGCGCCATCCGTTCACCGAAACCCCGAAATTTGCTGGCATTCCCGTAGGTCTGCCCACAGATATGCCCAAGGCGTGGTTCATGGCGCTGGCCTCGCTGTCCAAGGCGGCGACACCCAGACGCATCGGTCAAAACGCGGTGTCGGACCGGATCACCGTGCCGCCCCAGAACAAAGCGCGCAAATCATGAGTGACCGAAATCTGCTGGTTGGCCCATTCAACCGGGTTGAGGGCGATCTGGAAATCAGGCTTGAGGTGGCTGAGGGCCGCGTCGCGGCGGCCTATGTCAACTCACCGCTGTTCCGCGGATTTGAGCCAATGTTGCTGGGCAAAGCCCCGCAGGACGCGCTGACCATCACGCCCCGAATTTGTGGCATCTGCTCAATCAGCCAATCGGCGGCGGCGGCACAGGCACTGGCAGCAGCAGGGGTCAGGCCAACACCACAGGGCGCACTGGTCGCCGCCCTGCTGCACGGGGTGGAAAACATGTGCGACCACCTCACCCATTTCAATCTGTTCTTCATGCCTGATTTCGCACGACCCGCTTATGCCGGGCGCGACTGGCATGATCATGCGATCGCTCGCTTCACCGCGATGCAAGGCTCGGCCCTGCGTCAAGCCACCGAGGCGCGCGCGCAATTGCTGCATATCGTCGGGCTGTTGGGGGGCAAATGGCCCCACACGCTGGCCATTCAGCCCGGCGGCGTGACCCGTGCGCCAACCGCGCGGGATCGCATTCGCATCACCAGCACACTGGCCGCGTTTCGTCGTTATCTGGAGGATGTGCTGTTTGGCGCACCTGTTGAGGATTTCATTGCATTAAGCACGGGCGCTGCCGCGCGCGGCTGGTCCACCGGAGATGCCAGCACCATTTATGGAAATCGCCGCTGATCTGGGCTTGGAAAGCTCAGGCCCCGGCCCCGGGCGTTACCTGTCTTTCGGAGCCTATCCCACGGCAGAGGGGCGCAGCTTTGGCCCCGGCCTTTGGGAGGGCGGTGCGCTGCGGACCGTCAACACCGATGACATCCGCGAAGATCTCAGCCACGCTTGGATGCTGGGCGACGCGGCCCATCCCAGCAAGGGTCAGACCGAGCCGGACGAGGATATGTCC